>CAWGIU010000010.1:0-171900 GCA_963822735.1 uncultured Actinomycetes bacterium | reverse complement strand
ACTCGTATGCGCGTGGAAACCGCTCCTCGCGGGGGATCGAGCGGGCGTGCCGGGAGGACGTGACCTACAAGCTGATCACGGCGATGGGGGTGCCGGATCACTCGACGATCGCCGAGTTCCGCCGCCGGCACGAGCGGGCTTTGGCCGAGTTGTTCACGTCGGTGCTGGCCCTGTGTCCGGAGGCGGGCTTGGTGGAGGTTGGGGTGATCTCGATCGATGGCATGAAGATTCGCGCGAACGCGTCGCGTGGTGCGAATCGCACCTACGAGAAGCTGGTCGCGGACATTCTCAAGGAGGCTGAGGAGACCGATCGGTGGGAGGACGGTCTGTTCGGTCCCGATCGTGGTGACGAGCTGCCCGAGCATCTGCGGACCGACGAGGGCCGCCGCGCTGCGTTCAAGGCGGCGAAGGAGCGGCTGGCGCAGAAGGCTGGCCGGGGCGCAGAGCAGGCAGTCCGCGCAGATTGAACCGGATCCCGGAGCGGTTCGAATGAGCGCGTGGTTGGGGTCGGCGCACGTGGCATCGCGAGGCTCACAAGGAGTTGTTGCGCCGGCGTGAGCTGGCGGCTGAGCCGATCCCGCGGGCGCGCGTGGACAGGTTGTTGGAGGCGCTGCACCGGTTAGATGAGAACCGGCTGGTCGAGATCCAGGCCAGCGAGGCCTACGAGCGCTGGCAGGCAGATCGGCGCGCGGGCGGCGTGTGGAGACAGAAGCTCGGGATGCCACCGAAGCCATACACGCCGCTGGCGGTGCCTGACGGTGTGATGAACAAGACCGACCCGGACTCGCGGATGATGCGCACCCAAGGTCAGCCGACAGTGCAGGGCTACAACGCGCAGGCTGCGGTCACCCGCGGGCAGATCATCGTCGCCGCGGAGATCGCGGTCGAATAACCCGGCTTCGGTCACCTCGAACCCGCTATCCGCGCCGCGCTACGCCAGCTCGAGGATTCATGTGTGACCGAGCGCCCAGAGACGGTCACTGGCCGATGCGGGCTACTGGCACACCCGGCAGATGGAGAACTTCGTCAGCGACGGAATCCAAGTGCTGGTCCCGCCCGATGCCGGCCTACGAGAGGGAGGCAGGCCGGGCTGGGACGAAGGTTCCTACGCGTTCATGCGCCGGGTGCTCTCAAGCGAGGCCGGACACGAGCTCTACAAGCACCGAAAAGCGACCGTCGAGCCGGTGTTCGCCCAGAACAAGTTCAACCGCGGCTTCCGCCGATTCCAGCGACGAGGCAGAGCCGCGGTCCGGTCGGAGTGGCGCCTCCAAGCAGCAATCCACAACCTACTCAAGCTCCACGACCACTAGATAGAACCCGGCGATCGCCTGATCGATCCGACGTCTCACCCACCCCACAGGGCTCATTCGAAAACTCACGGGTGACTTCGTCCCACACGCTCGGACTTTGCCCGACAGCCACGGCGAGGAGCGGGGCTTCATCGAGTCGGTGGGTCGCGTCTCAGAACTGCTGTAAATAGCGAGCGGGTGCTGTCAGAGCGACGGCGTAGGTTCCCTCAAGTCCTGCCAGACGATGAAGGAGGCCTACGCCGTGAGACGCACCGTACCGCCATCGGCGGAGATACAAGCGAGCATCGACAAGCTGCTGTCCAAGGGGATGGTCGATGACCCGCAGAAGATGCTGTCCGAGCTCGCTCGGCTCGGCGCCCGGTTGATCATTCAGCGGGCGGTCGAGGAGGAGTTCGATACGTGGTTGGGTCGGGCTCGGTATGAGCGCCGGCCGGAGCGCCAGCGCGGCTTGCGCAACTATGACTCGGGGATGCGCAACGGGTTTCGGCCCCGGCGTGTGCAGACGGCGGAGGGTGAGCTGCGGATCGAGATTCCGCAGGCTCGCGAGGCGGCGATGCCGTTCGTCTCCAAGCTGTTCCCGAAGTGGCACTGCAAGCGGCTGCTGCGGACCGACCCGCTCAAGGCGCTGATGATCGGCGGGTTCGTGCGTGGCCTCTCGATGCGCGACATCGAGTCTCTGTGCGAGGAGGCCGGGCTCGGGAAGACCTCGAGCTCGACGGTCGCGAGGATCTGCGCGGAGCTGCACGAGCGCTTTGAGGCGTTCTGTCGCCGCTCGCTCTATGACGTCAACCTGGTCGTCCTGTTCCTCGACGCGATCTACCTACCGGTCCGCCCCAGCGGCCCCAAGGAGGGCGTGATCTGCGCCTGGGGAATCACCGAAAACGGCGACAGGGCGCTGGTTTCCGTGCGGTTGGGGATGCGCGAGACCAAGGAGGACTGGCTCGAGCTCGGCCGCGACCTCACCGCCCGCGGGCTCGCCGCGCCACGCCTGGTCGTGGCCGACGGCGCGCCCGGGCTGACCTCAGCGGATCGAGGAGATCTGGCCGCGCGCCGATCGCCAGCACTGCGCCGTTCACCGCCTGCGCAACCTCCAGGCCAAGCTCCCCAA
This sequence comes from uncultured Actinomycetes bacterium, assembly GCA_963822735.1. GTDB lineage: Bacteria > Actinomycetota > Thermoleophilia > Solirubrobacterales > Solirubrobacteraceae > Palsa-465. The sequence goes on along the minus strand of CAWGIU010000010.1, from coordinate 169,482 downwards.
GTCAGAACACGACCGCATCCGCTTCAACTACTGGTCAGCGCTCACCGACGCGACCTCAGTCAAGGACGGCAAGCTCCGCCTCCAGGTCCTGATCTCAGAGCTCGAGCATGGCGGCTACGACGCCGCCGCTCGCTGCCTGGCAGATGACCTCGACGCCCTGGTCGTGCACCTGCGCTACCCGCTCAGCCACCGCGAACGGTGGCGCTCAACCAACCTGCTCGAACGATCGCTCGGCGAGGTCCGCCGGCGCACCAAAGTGATGGGCCGCTTCCCCGGCGAGACCAGCTGCCTGTCACTCGTCTGGGCGGTGCTCGACCTGTTCTTCAGCCACGCCAGCAACGGCGCCACGTTCACCGACGTCGACCGCCAACACCTCTACCGAATCAAGTACCACCAAGCCGACCCCGACACCCTCGACGAGGAGGTCACCGCCGCATAAACTCACCCCGGGAACCTGAACCGCGAGCGAATTTACAGCGGCAAAGGGACGCGACCGAGTCGTTCTGGAGCCGCCCTGCTTTCGGTCTCGCGTGTGCCTTCAGGCTGCTCCTATAGCAACCAAAGCGGAAGCCGGGAACGTGGGCTTCAGCCGGTGAAGGTGGGTTTCGATTGCCGAGGACAGTCGCGGTTGTTCTCTTTCCCGTACGGCATCCGCGTGTGGCAGAAGATGGCGCCGGTCAGGATGGCGCGGGTCAGGTTCGCGCCGGTCAGGTCGGCGCGCGACAGGTCGGCGTCCGACAGGTCGGCGCCCGGACCGCTTGGCCAGCCCGACAGGTCGGCGCCCGACAGGTTGGCGCCCGACAGGTTGGCGCGCAGCAGGTGACCGTGGCGCAGCTCGGCGCGCGACAGGTTGGCCTCGGATAGGTTGGCGCCGGACAGGTTGGCGTCGCCCCCGTGGGCGCCGGACAGGTCGGCGCTGGCCAGGTTGGCGCCGAACAGGTTCACGTCGGGCAGGTGGGCGTCGTGCAGGTTGGCGTGGATCAGGGTGGCGCGGGTCAGGTCGGTGTCGAACAGGTCGGTGTCGGGCAGGTGGGCGCCCGACAGGTTGGCGTCGTGCAGGTTGGCGTGGGTCAGGGTGGCGCGGGTCAGGTCGGCGTCGGACAGCCTGGCGTCGCGCAGGTGGGCGCGGGCCAGGTCGGAGCCGAACACGTTGGCGTGAACCAGGTTGGCCTCGTCCAGGACAGCGCCGCGTAGGTCGGCGCTCGACAGGTTGGCGCCCGACAGGTCGGCGCCGAACAGGTTGGCGTCGCGCAGGTTGGCGAACTGCAGATCAGCCCCCGCGCACTTGGCGTAAGGCTCGATACTGCAGCGGCCGACCGTGTTGGCGGTTGCGCTTGGCGCCGGGACGCCCACGCCGGTCGCAGCGACACACAGAATCAGGGCCGCTAGCGCCCCCAGCCAAATTCGCTGCTGCACCCGCGCCATGTCCTTCGCCAAACCCAGCGGAGACCGGCGGGCCGGCTGGTGGCGGTCCTGATCGCCCATCGAAACCTCCCCCGCCCCTAGGAACTCAAGGGACCTTATCTTCCAGTTGGGCGCCATCATCGCCAACCGTGCCCCGAGCGACGACGCCCCCTACTCCAGACGACCATACACCACCCAGGTCACACAGCCAAACGCGCAAGCTGGTCGTTGGGTTCTCGGCACGCGGGCCGCAGCCCAGAAAGCAAAAGCGTTGGCCGCCGAAATCTCTACTGCAGCGGACGAGACACACGAGCATCGCCAGCGGACGGCGAGACCCGGATCTCTGAAAGCAGAAGCCTCGTCAGCGCCGGCCAGACTTCCGCTTTGATCGAAAAGCAGCAGCCAGGCTTAGGGGAAACCTCCTTCTAGCTTTAGCGCAAGCTGATGCCCATCGACCTATAGCCCCAGACGCCGCGCAGCAGCTCTTCGCGCGTGTATACGCGCATCGGGTCGTCCGCGAGCGCGCGCAACAGCGCGAACTCCTTCTTTGAGAGCTTCACCTCCTCGCCGTGGAGCCACACCCGCCGGCTCAGTGGATCGACCTCCAGCGGACCCACGCGCAGCCGGCGCGGCCCCGGCCGCCGTTCTCCGCGACGCAGAAGCGCAGACACCCGCGCTTTCTCAATGCGCCAAACCTGACACCGCGGCTGTTCGCCCCGATTCCGGTGCCGGTGGAGCGATGACGTGTGTCGGGCAAGCCCACCGCCTGGCGGCACCTCGCCACGCTTGAAGTAGCCTCGCCGGCATGGACGAGTTCCTAACCGTGGCCGAGGTCGCGTCGGTCCTGAAGCTCAATCAGCAAACAGTGCGCAACTGGATCGACCGTGGAGAACTTCCAGCCGTGCGAGTCGGCCCCTGACGCGTTCGGATCAAGCGGGAGGACTTCGATCGCTTCGTCGAAGGCGGCTACACCAAGCGGCCGGCAGAGCCAGAGACCACGATCTGGGATGGTGTCGTTCCGGATCCATACAAGCCTTAGGTATATGCACTTGCGAACCTACGTCGTTACGTGGTATCGCTTCATGACGGGCCAACTTCATGACGGGCCAACTGTAGCGACGCTCAGACCGGCTCCAGGCCGGGCAACTCAAGCTCCACGCGGGCGCCTCGGCCGTCCGTTGGGTCGGCCACGCGAACGTGGCCACCGTGGGCCTCGGCGATCGCCCGTACGATCGCCAATCCCAGCCCGGCGCCGCCGTCTCGCCTTGCCCGTGAGGAGTCGACTCGGCGAAAGCGCTCGAATACCCGCTGTCGCTCAGCCTCGGGAATCCCGGGACCGTCATCGAGGACGATGAAGCGCACGTGATCGCCGTGCGTCTGCTCGACCTGCAGGCGGACGAGGCCGGAGCCCTCCCGCGTGTGGCTCACGGCATTACCCGCCAGGTTTCGCAGAGCCTGTGCCAGTCGGTCGGGGTCGGCCCGAAGGGAGGCTGTCGGCACTTCTGAAAGCTCGAAGCGCCGGTCGGCGGTGAGGCTGAGGCCGTCCCACAGGTCGTTGACGAAGCGCGGCAGGTCGATTGGCTCCAGACGTAGGAAGTCACTCCGCTCCGCTTGGGCCAGGAGCAGCATGTCGTCCACCAGGCGACTGATGCGGGTGATCTCGGCGCAAACGAGACGCTCGGCGCGGCGCACGTCTTCCACGGACGGGTTCTCCTGAGCGCCTAAGACCTCCAGTTGGCCCCGGATCACTGTCAGCGGCGTGCGTAGTTCGTGCGACGCATCGGCGATGAACTCCCGCTGGCTGGCAAACGCCGTCGAGAGCCGATCGAGCATGTGGTTGAAAGCATGGGTGAGCACACGGATCTCGGCACCGCTCGCCGCCGCATCCGCCATTCGCGGCTCCAGTTCGCCGGCATCCACCCGCGCGGCCACAGCCGCCATTCGCCGCAGCGGGGACGAGACCCGGGCACCGGCAAGGTACGACGCCACCAATGCCAGGACCAGAGTCAGCGCGCCGGCGATCAGGATCGCTCGCAAGATGCCGTGTTGCGCCTGCTCCACGCTCTCTAGCGGCAACCCGGCGGCGACCAGGACGCTGTCACTGCTCGTGGGCACCTCAACCGCCCGCAGCCGCATCTTTCCCACGTCCGGTACCTGCTGGTCCGAGAATCCGATTTTGGGTGCCCGCAGCCGCTTGCCTTGCTGGTTCTCCTGGGCTTGCTCAGCCGGCGTCTCGCCGGTATCCGGCAGGGGTGAGCCGAACAGCTCAGGATGGTTGCTGGCAGTCGCCTCGCCGGGGACGACTACGTACAGAAGCGTGGAGGTCGCGTTGTAGGGCTGAGCGGCGAGATAGGAGTCGACCGCCTGCCTGATCTGGCGCGGCCTGCGGGCGCTGACCGAGGTGACGAGCTGCGCCAGCTGGCTCGTGTTCCCCGACAACGAGCGGTCGATCTCCCCGCGGAGCTGCGATCCGGTCTGCTGGTAGACGACGAGGAAGATGACCGCCGCGGAAACGAGCATCAGCACCGCGACCCAGACGGTCAGCCGCCACCGCAGGCTTTTGGGCAGCAGCTGCCTAATCCACCGTGACATCGAAGCGGTAGCCCACCGAACGCACCGTCACGATGGGTGAGGCTCGGCCGCCGTCGTCCGATTTCTCATTGCCGACGCGGCGCGAACGCAGCTTGCGGCGGAGGTAGCCGATATAGACATCGACGACGTTCGTGCCCGGGTCGTAGTCATAGCCCCATACGGCTCGGAGCATCTGCTCACGTGACAGCACCTGACCTTGGTTTCGCATCAGGTAGGTCAACAGCTCGAACTCGGTAGTCGAAAGTCGGACTGGCTGACCGTCGTAGGTGACCTCGCGGGTGATCAGATCGACCTGCACGTCTCCCCCGCGCAGCACAGTCCGCTGGCTCTGGGCAGCGACTCGGAGCTGTGCCCTTATCCGCGCCGCGAGCTCACTGAGCGAGAACGGCTTTGTCAAGTAATCAGCGGCCCCGGCGTCGAGTCCTTCCACTCGTTGCTCCACCTCGTTGAGCGCGGTCAGCACGATCACCGGAAGCTCTGGCTTTGCCTCATGCAGCTCCTTGAGGACCTCGTGTCCGCTGCGCCCCGGAAGCAGCAGGTCGAGCACCACCAGGTCGATGTGCTCCTGCAGTGCCCGCTCCATGCCGCTGGCGCCGTCGAGCGCCGTACGCACCGTGAAACCCTCCGCCCCCAGTCCGCGCTCGAGGAAGTCGACGATTCCGGGCTCGTCCTCGATCACAAGGATCACTGGCGCCATCGCTGACGTGCGATCATACGTGGGCGTCCGGCTGAGCCACACGCGAAGAGGTTTCTCATTTAGGGCTGAGCGCTTTTTGAACGCTCCGAAGAACACTCGATCTCGGTGTTTGGCGGCGGAACCAAAGGCAATGAGGAGCTCACCGCACAGCTGGGCTTGGTGCTGCTGATACTGCTCGCCGCGATCGGGGTCACGATCCCCGATTTGCAAGGGCTGATCACGGAGCATCTGTTTCTCGGTTTCCTGTTGCTGGGCCCGGTGGTGGCCAAGCTGGGGAGCACCGGCTACCGGTTCATGCGCTACTACGCCCGCAATCCCGCCTACCGGCGGAAGGGGCCCCCGAAGGTGGGTCTGCGTTTGATTGCCCCAATCGTGGTCCTAACCACCGTGGTCGTCTTCGGAAGCGGTATCTGGCTGATGATCGAGGGTCCGAGTCACCGAAATCCCGCGCTCACACTCCACAAGCTGAGCTTCATCGTATGGCTGGTCTTCATGGCTCTCCACGTACTGGGCCACCTATTGGAGCTCCCTACCTCGCTCCGCGCGGCCCGAGAGACGAGGGAGGCACTGCCAAAGTTCTCGCCGGACGCCCGTGTCGCAGGAGCGGCCTCCAGGGGGACTAGCGGACGCTGGATCGCGCTGGCCGGTAGCACGGTCGCCGGCGTCGTGATCGCCGTCGCCCTGATTCCGCAATTCAGCTCGTGGACCGCCTCAGGGGCGATCGGGCACCATCACCACCGCGAGGCGGCGGTCACCTCGCATATTCGACCGCGCGGGACTCACGGATGACCGTGACCTTGATCTGGCCGGGATATTCCAGCTGTTTCTCAATCTCACGCGCGATCTCGTGCGACAGGAGCGTCGCGGCGTCATCGTCGATGGCGCCCGGCGCGACCATCACGCGGATCTCCCGTCCGGCCTGCATCGCGTAGACCTTGTCCACGCCGTCATGGCGCGTGGCAATCTGCTCCAGGTCGCGGAGGCGCTTGACGTACTGCTCCAGTGACTCGCCGCGAGCCCCCGGACGGGCGCCGGAAAGAGCGTCGGCGGCTTGAACGATCACAGCTTCGACGGTCTGCGGCTCGACTTCATTGTGGTGGGCCTCCATGGCGTGCGCCACGGCTTCTGGCTCGCCGTACTTCCGGACCAAGTCACCGCCGACCAGCGCATGTGGCCCTTCGATCTCGTGGGTCACCGCTTTGCCGATGTCGTGCAGCAACGCCGCCCGCCGGGCCGTCTTGGAGCTTGCTCCCAGCTCGTTGGCCATCATCGCCGCCAGCCTCGATACCTCGACCGAGTGGGCGAGCACATTCTGCCCGTAGCTGGTACGGAATTTCAGACGACCCAACACCTTGACGAGCTCGGGGTCAAGCGCCTGGACGCCGGCTTCGAACACGGCGCGCTCTCCCAGCTCCGCGATGTGCTGCTCCAGCTCAGACTTGGCCTGGTAGTACATCTCCTCGATTCGAGCCGGATGGATCCTCCCGTCCTGCAAGAGCTTCTCCAACGTCAGCCGCGCGACCTCTCGACGTACGCCGTCGAAGCCTGAGAGCACCACCGCACCGGGGGTGTCGTCGATGATGAAGTCGACTCCTGTCAGGTTCTCAAGCGCTCGAATGTTTCGGCCCTCGCGGCCGATGATGCGCCCCTTCATGTCGTCGGCGGACAGCTGAACGACGGAGACCGTCGTCTCGGCGGCGTGCCCCGCCGCGAGTCGCTGCATGCACACGGCGAGGATGTTTCGCACGCGGCGCTCGGCCTCGCGCTTGGTTTCCGCCTCGACCTCGCGAATGCGCCGGGCGGCTTCGTGCCTGGCGCCATCCTCGATCTCCTTGAGCAGCAGCTCCTTGGCCCGGCCGGCCGAGAGCCCGGACAGGCCCTCCAGCGAACGCTCAAGCGAGCGCTGGCGCTCCGCGAGCTCGTTGCGTTCACGCTCGAGCTCGAGCTCGCGCCCGGCGAGCGTCTCCTCGCGGCGGGCCAGTGCCGCGGCGCGCTCCGCCACCTCCGCGTCGCGTGCCGCCGTGTGGCTCCCATGGCCGCCGCTCAAGCGGGCTGCTGAGTGCACGCGCGCATAGAGAACCGCGGCGACCACGATTCCCACCGCTATCAGCGCTGCGGCACCGATGATGTCCATGGTCGTTTCCTCTCCCGATGGCCCGCCGAGGGCCATCTCAACTCTGTTTGAAGTTTTGGGAGCGACCGAGTGGCCCGTCCACGCTAGAGACCAGGCCCGGAACGTTTGTTGTGGGGTGTCAGCCGGCGGTAGCGCGGCAACGCGTCCGCGCTAAGCAGCCGAGAGCTCCCAACAACGATCTGAGTGGCGTAGGAGGTCCTATGGAGATTTCCGTCAACGCTCTATCGGAGTCCATTTTAAGTTGCTATTTGCTGGTGTTTTCTGGCCGGAAGGGCCATTCGTTCGCTGGCTGGATCCTAATACCGCGAACCTCGCCGCGCAATCACGTCCCAATCAGTCCCAATCAGTCGTCCAGCCCGCCGCCGCGAGCGTATGCCCTCAGCGCGTCCAGCGCGAGCTCAGGGTCATAGCCCTTGCGGATCAACGCACCGAGCGCCCGGTCGCGCTCGCGGCGCCCCTCGGGCGGCGAGGGAAACCGGCGGCTGAGAACCGAAAGTGCTCGCTCGAGCTCGCTCGCAGGTTCCTGCGGCCCGTGGGCCGCCTGTTCGTCCTCGAGCGCCGTGGCGATCAGATCGCGATCGACTCCACGGGCCAGTAACCGCTGGCGGATCCGTTCGCTGCCCCACTGCTCGAGTTCGCGCTTGTCCTGCACGAACAGGCGGGCGAACCGGACGTCGTCGAGATATCCGTCGTCTCTGAGGATCACGGTCGCCTGCTCGGCGACGGCGGAGTCGACGCCCGTGCGCGCCAGCTGTTGGCGAACCTCCCGAGCCGTGCGCTCGCGCTGGCTCAGATAGCGATAGGCGATCCCGAGAGCATGCTGGAGCTGAGCAGGATCGCTCGACACGCCGGCTCGGGTCGAGGGCTCTCGGTCGCCGACCCGCCCTAGGCCGCCTTCTCGGACGCTTTTTTCTCCGGCTGGCCAGCGCTCCAGTCGCCGCGCGAGCCGTTGCCGTCCGGGTGCGGCTCGCCAGCGCCGTTGCCGGCCGCGCGTCCGCCGCCATTCGCTTCTCCCTCGGGAGGCTCGATCGGCTTCACCAGCTCCGGACCGATCCCCACCGCTGCGTAGATCTTCTTTTCGATCTCCTTGGCCACATCGGGATGTTCCTCCAGAAACGCCTTGGCGTTGCCGCGTCCTTGGCCCAGCCGCTCATCGCCATAAGAGAAGAACGCGCCGGACTTGCCGATGATGTTGTGCTCCACGCCGTAGTCGATCAGGCAGCCCGCGGTCGAGATGCCCTTGCCGAACTCGATATCGAACTCAGCCTGCTTGAACGGCGCTGCGACCTTGTTCTTGACGACCTTGACCCTGACCCGGTTGCCCACGGCTTCCGTGCCGTCCTTGAGCGTCTCGATCCGGCGGATGTCGAGGCGCTGCGATGAATAGAACTTCAGCGCGCGGCCGCCGGGTTGAGTCTCGGGGCTACCGAACATGACCCCCACCTTCTCCCGGATCTGGTTCGTGAACACGCAGAGCGTCTGCGCACGGTTCAGATTGCCGGCGAGCTTGCGCATCGCCTGGGACATCATCCTGGCCTGGACCCCCACGGTCTGATCGCCCATCTGCCCCTCGAGCTCAGCACGGGGCGTTAGCGCTGCTACCGAGTCGACGGCCACTACATCGACGGCGCCGGAGCGGATCAGCGTGTCGACGATCTCCAGCGCCTGCTCGCCGTAGTCGGGCTGGGAGACGAGCAGCTCATCGATGTTCACCCCGATCTGCTGGGCGTAGATGGGATCCATCGCGTGCTCGGCATCGACGAACGCGCATACTCCGCCGAGCTTCTGGGCCTCGGCGAGGATGTGGTAGACGAGCGTCGTCTTACCGGAGGACTCAGGCCCGAAGATCTCGACGACCCGGCCGCGGGGAACGCCGCCGATACCCAGCGCCAGATCCAGCGACAGGGCACCGGTGGGGATCGCGTCGACCGCCACGCGGGCGCCCGGGTCTCCCATCCGCATAACAGCACCCTTGCCGTACTGCTTCTCGATCTGCGCCAGGGCGCCCTTGAGCGCGGCCTGGCGCTTGGCGTCGTCTTTGCCGTTGGCGCCGGTCGCCGCGCCAGCCTTTGCGCCAGCCTGCTGCTGCTCACTCATCTCTGCTCGGCTCCTTGTCTCATTCCTGGAACGCCTCACCGTAGGGCCGGCGGCGGACGGAACGCCGGGTTCCGGGCGCGGGACGCTAGGGACGAACGCTGTAACCGAACAAGACGCGTAGGCCACAAAAGGGCCACGAGCGCGTGCCAAGAATGAACGCCGGGGCGTGGGTCACCCGGCTCGTCCTCACACTAGACTCGCCCGATCGAGTTCGGAGTCGGCTATTTCCCCACACACGACGCCGTCGGCCCAGGGACGGTCGCCGGCCTGGTAGAGCAGCGTGGCCACGAGTCGCTGTTCTTCGCCGAGCACACGCACATCCCGGCCAGCCGGGAGAGTCCATGGCCCGGCGGCGACGAGCTGCCGCGTAAATACAGCCATACCTACGACCTGTTCGTGGCGCTCACGGCCGCCGCCGAGGCCACGTCGTCGCTCCGCGTCGGCAGCGGTATCTGCCTGATCGTGGAACGCGATCCGATCACCACGGCCAAGGAGGTCGCGTCCGTGGACCACCTCTCCGGCGGCCGCTTCGAGTTTGGCGTCGGCGGCGGCTGGAATCGCGAGGAGATGGCCAATCACGGCACCGATCCGCGCACTCGCATGCGCCTAATGGCAGAGCGCATTGAGGCGATGAAGGCCATCTGGGCTGAAGACGAGGCCAGCTATCACGGCGAGTTCGTCGATTTCGACCGGATCTGGTCCTGGCCCAAGCCCGCCCAACGACCACATCCCCCTGTGCTTGTGGGCGGCAACGGGCCGACCGTGCTCGACCGCGTGCTGGCATTCGGAGATGCTTGGTTTCCGAACTACGTGGGAGACGCCGAGGACATCGTCGAGCGGGCGAACGAGCTACGTGAGCGGGCCGAGCGACCCGTGGAGCTGATGGTGATGGGCGTTCCGGCAGATCCCGGCGTGCTGGAGTCACTGCAGCTCGGCGGGTGTCGTCGCGTCGTGTACTGGGTTCCGTCCGGGGGGCTGTCCGTCGTAGAGCGCGCGCTCGAGCGCTGGGAGGGGGCGATCGCCGAGCTGATCGGCGGGGCGTGACCGCCGGCGAGGCGCGGGAGCGATTCGCAGCCGCCCGAGTCGCCCGCTTGGCGACGGTCGATCGGGCCGGTCGGCCACACCTGGTCCCAATCGTCTTCGCAGTCTCAGACGACCACGTCTACAGCGTGGTTGACGCCAAGCCAAAGCGGACGACGACGCTGCGGAGGCTGGCGAACGTGCAAGAGAATCCCGCGGTGTCCCTGCTGGTCGACCACTACGACGACAGGGAATGGAGCAGGCTGTGGTGGGTCCGGGCCGATGGAACCGCCCGGGTGCTCGAGACGGTAGAGCAAGAAGCCCAGAGAGCAATCGCCCTGCTGCGCGAGCGCTATCCGCAACAGCGGGCCGAGGGTTCGGTGCTGGCGGTGGACGTCGAACGCTGGAGCGGCTGGAGCGCCAGCTAGTGGCGGCCACTCAGTCCCAGATCTCGTCGAAGCTGTACTGGTCGAAGGGCAGCAGCCAGCACTCGGCGATCCTGCCGTTCTTCACGCGAAAGACGCCGACGGTCTCCCAGCTCACGTGACGACGATCGCGCATAGCGGCGCCGCCGGCCAGCTGGACGACGCGCTCGCCGATCACAGCCAGGCCGCGAACATTTACCCGAAACGTCTCGTCGGTCAGCCGCCGACGGGTGTCGAAATAGGCGAGGACCGCCTCGACACCACGGTGCTCGCCCGCGATCTGGCTGCGCCCCGGAACGTGCCAGACGACGTCCTCGGTCAGCCAGCCGCGCAAAGGCTCCAGCGCCCCGCCGGCGTATGCATCGCGCTGTGCGACGTGAAACGCCCGCACGATCTCGACGGGATCATCCGCTGCGCCTCCTCCCTGCCCCAGCGCGATCGTCCGCAGCGCCTCGTAGCGAGCCCCGCCGGCGCCCGGCCGCGAGCGATAGAGCGTGACGGTCTGCGCGGAGAACGACAGCTGGGGCGTCTCGGGCAGGGGCGACGGGCGCACGTGGCCGCGACCACGGACCCGTGCCACCGTGACATGCGGCAGGAATGGACGGTCTTCGGGCGCATACCAGCCGCCCGCACTCAGCGCCTCGGATAGCGCCGTCTGGATAGCGACGAGCGCCGCCGTCCTGTCCTTGAGAGCCATGGCCAGCACGCGTGGACGTCGCTGTGGAAGCCAGAGCCCCTCACCGAGTGACAGCTGACAACTCGTGGCATCGGCGAGGGCCGCGGCGCACGCGGCAGCGATCGCCTCGATCTCCTCTGTGGAGCGCCAGCCAAGAAAGCACAGCGTCACGTGGAGCGCGTCCGGAGCAGTCGCTCGGAGCGCCGGATCGTCTCCCGCGGCTTTCCCGCGCCAGCGGGCAAGCGTCTCTCTCGCCGGAGCCGGCAGGTCAAGCGCGACGAACAGCCGCGCCCGGGTCGCGCCCGCTGCCGCGGCGTTCACCGCGGTGGGCCTACCGGTCCCGGTCTCACTGTCGGCCGCCAGCCTCCGCTCGCCTGGGCTCTCCCGAAATCTCTACATCCGTCTCGTGCCGCAGCAGGCGCCGTAGGAGGTGCAGTGCCACGGTCGTCGAGCGGTCGCGGATGTCGGCCCGGCCACCGGGAAGCCGCACCCTGCGCGTGATGGACTCGCCGCTCTCGGCAACGACGGAGATGTACACGGTGCCCACCGGCTTCTCCTCACTGCCGCCGCCGGGACCGGCGACCCCCGTGATTCCGATCCCGATGTCGGCTCCGAAGCTCTGGAGCGCGCCGCGGGCAAGCGCCTCCGCCACCTCGCTCGAGACCGCGCCCACCCGGTCCAGAAGCTGCGGATCGACGCCGGCCAGTGCCACCTTGGCCTCGTTCGAGTAAACGACCAGGCCGCCGAGGAAGTAATCCGATGAGCCCGATCGCTCGGTCAACCGAGCCGCCATCAGCCCTCCGGTGCACGATTCGGCGACCGCCACCCGGCGACGGGCCAGCATCGCGGCCACCTGCTCGTCGACGGTCGCGCCGTCGTCCGAGAACAGCACCGGCCCGTGCCGGTTGCGCATGTACTCGACCAGCGCGGCGTAGTCTTGCTCGCTCGGAGGCTCGTACCTGGTGGAAACCTCAATCTCCCCCCGCCGCAGGCAGGTCGTGATCTCGAGACCGTCCAGCTTCAGGCCGGCAGCCTCCGCGTCGCGCAGCGTGCTGGCGATCTCCGATTCGGGGATGCCGAACAAGCGCACGATGCCGCGCTCGTAGTTGGTCGCCCCGGCGATGGCCGCTTTGAACGCCTCCGTCTGCACCGCCGTCTCCCACATGGGATGAAGCTCACGCGGGGGCCCCGGGAGCACGACCACGGTCGGTCCTGGCGGCGCCGCCGGCGGCACGACCAGGCCCGGCGCCGTTCCCACTGGATCGAGGATCGTGGCGCCCTCTGGGATCACCGCCTGCTTGCGGTTGGATGCGCGGATGGCCGCGGGGTCGAGACCCGGCCAGCGCGACATCATCGGACGCAGGATCTCGGCGATGCGGGCCTCGAGCTCGGCATCGAGCACCATCTCTCGCCCCGCGAAGCGGCCGACCACCTCAGCGGTCAGATCGTCGGCCGTGGGCCCCAACCCGCCACTCGTCACGATCAGCCGAAGGCCCCGTGAGCGCATGTACTCGAGGGCATCGAGGAGGTCATCGGCGCGGTCGCCGACGATCTGGATACTCGCGGCGTCAACGCCGATCTCGCGCAGTCGCTCGGAGAGCCACGGGCCGTTGCGATCGGTGATGATCCCAGTGAGGACCTCCGTGCCCGTCACGAGGATTCCGGCCCGCGGAGTCACGGGCAGGTGGGCTGCATCGACGTCGGAATGGGCTGCTCGCTCGAGGCGGTGATCAGCAGACGGATCGCGGTGGCCGATTGCGAAAGCGAGACCGGACGACCGTTGACCTTGAGCTGCACGTTCGCGTTGCCCAGCGTCAGCAGCAGCTTGCGCCCGGACTCGGTGGGGATCGTCTGGCCGGAGGCGAAGGTCTGCTCGTTGATCAGCTTCCTGCCGTGCCCGTTGACCAGGCACACGTAAACCGGTGCCGTCGGAACCATCTGCACGGTCGCTATCTGAGGCGTGGGCAGCGGCACAGTATGAGTCGTGCGCGACGCCCGGTGGTGGTTGGTGGCTGTGTGAATCCCCTTGGGAGGGCTCGACTTGGTACTGCTGCCGCCGAACACGGTGCCGACGACGAATAACGCCACGACGATGGCCACCAGCACGAACGCGATCGGGGCCCACGACGGCAGCAGCGGCCCGCGCGGGCCGCGCGGCGATCTGTCGCGCTCGCGCTCCCGGGGGTAGGAGGCTATCGGCGGGGGCGCCTCGTGGTTGCTGGGCCGCTCGTAGCGGTGCTTGAACTCCTCAACCAGCATGCGGCTATCGAGACCCAAATAGTCGCCGTAGGTCCTGAGGAAGCTTTTGACGTAAACGGGACCGGGCAACCGGTCCCATTCCTCGTTCTCGATCGCGCGCAGATACTTGGCGCGGATCTTGGTCCGGGTCTCGACCTCGGACATGTCGATCCGGGCACGGATCCGCGCCTCTCGGAGGGTCGGACCGATGTCGGCCATAGCGCCCGAAGGCTAGCGAGGGGCGAGCGTCGTCAGCGGCGCGTTGGACAGCGGTTAGGGCTCGAGCCGCTCGTCCTCTGGGACGGTCACCCTATCTGTGCCCCGCGGGGGCTGGCGCACGCCGCCGTCGGCCTCCTGCAGGTGGGAGAGGATGCGGGGAACGTCCGCCTCGGTGATCAGCACCTGACGCGGTTTGGAGCCTTCATAGCCGGAGATGATCCCCCGGCGCTCGAGCATGTCTATAAGCCGCCCGGCTCGCGTATAGCCCAGCCGGAGACGGCGCTGGAGCATCGAAGTCGAGGCGGTGCCCATCTGCGCCACGAGCGAGATCGCCTCCTCGAGTAGCGGGTCTTCGTCCGGGTGAAGCTCGTCCTCGCCGCCCTCGCCGGCATCCGACTGCTCCACCTCTTCCAGCAGCTCCTCGTGAAACTCGGGCTCGCCCTGGCGCCGCCAGCCGTCGGTGAGCCGCGCGATTTCCGCCTCGTCGACAAATGCTCCCTGAATTCGCTGCAGCTTCGATGATCCCTGAGGCGAGAACAGCATGTCTCCCTGGCCAAGTAGCGACTCGGCCCCGCCGGCATCCAGAATCACGCGCGAATCGGTTTGCGAGGAGACCGCGAACGCGATCCTGGAGGGCACATTGGCCTTGATCATGCCGGTGATCACGTCGACTCGCGGCGACTGGGTTGCCAGCACCAGATGGATCCCGGCGGCGCGCCCCTTCTGAGCGAGGCGGATGATCGAGTCCTCGACGTCCGCTGGGGCCACCATCATCAGATCGGCGAGCTCGTCGATGACACACAACACGTACGGGAGCGGTGGCTCACCGCGCTGCTCGCGTGCGCGGTTGAGCTCCGGCAGCGAACGGGCGCGGGCCAGGGACATCATCCCGTAGCGCTGCTCCATCTCCTTGACGAGGTTCTGAAGCGCGTTGGCGGCCATTCTCGGGCTGGTGATCACCGGCGTCAGCAGGTGCGGAATCGACTCGTAGTGGTTGAGCTCCACCTGCTTGGGATCCACCAGCACGAGCCTGATCTCGTGTGGCGTGGCGCGCAGCAGAATGCTCGAGAGCACGGCGTTGATGCACGCGGACTTGCCCGAGCCCGTCGTGCCGGCCACGAGCAGATGGGGCATCTTGGCCAGATCGGCGCCGATCGCGCGACCGGCGATGTCCTTCCCCAACCACACGGTGAGTGGCGACCAGTCGGGCGGCGGATCCTGGAAGACGTCGCCCAGGTGCACGATCCGACGGCGGGCGTTCGGTACCTCGACGCCCACTGCCTGCTTGCCCGGAATTGGGGCCAGGATCCGAATGTCGGTGGCCGCCAGCGAGTAGGCCAGGTCGTCCTTGAGCTGAGCCACCTTGGAGACCTTGGTGCCCGGTGCCAGGCGTAGCTCGTAGCGGGTGATGTGAGGTCCGGTAACGCGCCCGACCACCGAGGCCTCGATGCCGAAGTGGCCGAGCGCCTCGAGCAGCGTCTGAGCCACCTGCTGCTGTCCTGCGGTGTCGGGGCGAGCCTTCTCAGCCGTGGAGCGCGTCAGGAAGCGGTGGCTCGGAACCCTCCACTCGAATCCTGGGTCGTCGGTTATCGATGCCCGGTAGCGGCCCTGTGGGGTAAGGGCCTGCTCCGCCACGGACGGGCGCTCTGGTTCGGGCGACGCGGGCGGACCATCCTCCTCTGCACGCACCGAATCGTCGTCGGATGGGTCGATCGGAGGGGCCTCGACATGGGTGGCACGAACGACGAGCTCGGCGGTGTCCGGCTCGGGCGGCACGAGCGCGTCGAGCGCCGCGGCGCTCTCACGCGCCGCCTCATCGGCGGCGGTCCCGGAGGCCTGGTCGGCCGACTGACCCGCCATGCGCCCTCGCAGTCCCTGCCTGCCATCGTGCGTAGTGCGTAGCAGCGCCCGAGAGGTCTCCGCCACTCCCTCCCCGGTCAGGCGTACGAGTCCGGCCAGGGTGGCACCCGAGACCAGCAGCAGGCCGGCGATCAGCAGGAAAACGGACAGGATCTGGGCGCCGAGCGTCGAGAGCAGGTGCGAGGCGACCCACACCTCGGCCTGTCCCACCGCGCCGCCGCGAGACTCGAACACGTGCGGCTGCCAGAACCCATGCCCGTGCGCCATACCGGGACCGATGCCGAGCGTCCCGGCCGCCAGCATCAACGTCAGGGCCGCGGTCAAGCACAGCGTCCCGGTGCGCATGGGACGACCCGGAGGCCTCAGCTCCCGCGCCAGGAGCAGGCCGCCGCCCAGCAGCATCCCAGCGGGAACCGCGTAGCCAACCGCGCCGAGGACGAACCGCATCGCCAGCACCGCGTTCGAGCCGAGTGCGCCTCCGCTCCAATGCAGATAGGCCACCCCAGCCAGGAATATCCCACACGCCACCAGCGCCAGCGCCGCGATGTCGAGGTGGTGCGGCTCGAGCTGGAGCCGGGAAATCGATAGCTGACGGCGCGCGAGCAGGGAGCGTTTGGCACGCTTCGGAGGCGGCTTCTTTCTCGCGCGGCTGGCCATGTAGTTCGCCAGGAGCTTCGACGGGCGCGGCCGGCCTCCTGCCGCGCATCAACGGGCATTAAAGATCGTCGGTTCGCCTCTCCGGCAGCCGTACCATCTGGACAAGCTGATGGTCGATTACGAACGCCCACCGCGTGTACTTGTGGTCGAGGACGACGACGCCATCGCCCATGTGCTGCAGCGCTCTCTGCGGATGGAGGGGTACGAGGTGAAGATCGCCGGCGACGGTGTGAGCGCGTTGGACTTGGCACATGCCTTCCTGCCCGACCTCGTGATCCTGGATCTGGGCCTGCCGCGGCTTGACGGAGTGGAGGTGGCCAAGACGCTGCGCGCTTCGGACGACGTGCCGATCCTCGTGCTCACCGCGCGCGATGCGGTCGAATCGCGCGTCGAGGGCCTGGACGCAGGCGCCGATGACTACCTGGTAAAGCCGTTCGAGCGCCAGGAGCTGTTGGCACGGCTGCGGGCGCTCTTGCGTCGCCGTCCACCGCGTGGTCAAGCGGCACTGGCGGTCGGCGACCTGAAGCTCAACCCGGACACTCACGAGGTTCTGCGGGGGGAGCGCCGAATCGACCTGACCCAGAGGGAGTTCGAGCTGCTCGAATACCTGATGCGAAACGAGCGCATCGTGATCTCCCGTCAGCGCCTGCTGGATGAGGTGTGGGGCTATGACCCGTTCTCGATGACGAACACCATCGAGGTGTTCGTCTCCAACCTACGAAGGAAGCTTGAAGCCGGTGGCGAGCCTCGGCTCCTACATACGATCCGCGGCGCGGGCTACGTTCTCCGTATATAGGTCGATCCCCGTCCGCTGGCGACTGGCCGGCGGCTCGGCGGCACTGACCTTCGTCATCCTGGCGGCGTTTGCGGCCATCGTCGCCATCTTCACGAGCAACGAGGTTCGTGGCCAGTTCTACAACGAGGTGAGCACGGCGGCCGGCCGGCTGGTCGATGAGATCCAACTCGTCCCCAGCCACCAGAGGTTCGGTCCGGCCTGCGACATCAGTCAGCTCAAGTACTACGCGAGCTCCGAGCACGCCCAGATCCGTGTCTACGACGTCAGCGCCGGCAGCACGCTGCTGTGCGATCAGGACACCTCGACGCCGCCCTCGCGCGTGCAGCCCAACTTTACGCCGCCTACCGAGCAAGGCGTCCACAACGAGCTCGGCTACCGGGTCGACGTCCGTCAGCTCCAGGTCGAGCCGTTGGGCGACATCCTGCTGCTCTACGCGCGGCCGCTGTCCGACGTCAACCACACGCTGGCCCACGTTCGCTTGTTCCTGCTGCTCGGGGTGCTCGGGGGTGCGGTTCTGGCGCTGCTCGCCGGACTGTTCGTCGCGCGCCGGGCGATGCGACCGATCGCCGAGCTGACCGATGCCGCCAGGGAAATCGAGCTCACGCGCGACCCCAGCCGCCGGCTGCCGTTCCCCGAGGCTGAGGACGAGGTGGCCGAGCTGGCGCGCACGCTGGACGGCATGCTCGCCGCGCTCGATGCTTCGCGCAGCGACACCGAAGCGATGCTCGTGCGCCAGCGGGAGTTCATCGCCGACGCCTCGCACGAGCTGCGCACGCCGCTGACCAGTGTGCTGGCCAATCTGGAGCTGCTGAGCGAGGAGCTGGACGGAGAGCAGGCCGAGACGGCCCACGCGGCGTTGCGCTCTACGCGCCGGATGCGCCGGCTGGTCGGTGACCTCCTGCTCCTGGCCCGAGCCGATGCCAGGCGGACGCAGCCCCAGCGACCGACGGACCTGGCGGGTGTCCTCGTGGAGGCCGCAGCAGAGCTCGAGCCGGTGGCCGAGGGACACGAGCTGTCGGTGACCGCCGAGCACGCGGTCGTCTCCGGTACCCGCGATGACCTTCACCGCCTGACGCTGAACCTCCTGGAGAACGCGCTTCGCCATACCCCCCCGGGCACTAAGATCCGGGCCCACAGCGCCCTTGCCGACGGCGAAGCCGTGCTGACGGTGGAGGACGACGGTCCGGGCATACCGCTCGAGCTCCGGCGCCGCGTGTTCGAGCGCTTCGTCCGCGGCGGGCGCGACGGCGGCCGTGGCTCGGGGCTCGGGTTGGCGATCGTTCGGGCCGTGGTCGAGGCCCACAACGGGAACGTGACGCTCGAGGTTCCGAACTGTGGCAGCGGCACGCGGTTTGTCATCCGGCTGCCTGCGGCCGCCGCTGGCTCGACCGCTCCCACGGCCACTGAGCGCCACCCGACGTCGGCCTGACTTACCCCAGCGACAGGCCCTTTGGGGCGCATGACCGGCCTGGGACCACTGCTAGAATAATGCTTGCCAGCAAGCAAGTATCTATCCGTAATCGCTCGGAGGCCGATCCCCGAATGCCAACAGAAGCACCGGCTCTTGACTTGAGCACCGCGCCGCGGCTGCGCGTGGTCATCGGCAGGCTGTCCCGCCGGCTGCGCCCGACCAAGGCCGCGATTTCCGCGGGCCTCACCCCCACTCGCATCACGGTGCTTCAGACCGTCACCCGGCGCGGGCCGATGCGGCTTTCCGAACTCGCCGCCTGCGAGGGCATCAATCCCACGATGCTCTCCCGAGTGACCGCTGATCTGGTCGACGCCGGCCTGCTCGCGCGGGCCAGCGACAAGGGCGACCGGCGCGCCGCGTGGGTCAAGGCGACCGCGGCCGGACGGCGTCTCTCAGAGCGCATTCGCCGCGAGCGGACCGACGCCGTGAGCGTCGCGCTTACCGCGCTCACCGACGACGAGCGCCAGCTCATCGAACGGGCGGTGCCGGCGCTCGAGCGCCTCGCGGAGGAGCTCGGCGGAGGCCGCCCGTGACGCGGGTCGTACGCGCCGGCCGCATTACCTTCGCCGCCCTCTCGGTTAGCAACTACCGCCGCTACTACGGCGGTCAGGCGATCTCGCTGATCGGCACCTGGATGCAGATGACTGCCCAGTCGTGGTTGGTGCTGACGCTCACTCACTCCGGGGCCGCGCTGGGGGCGATCGTGGCGCTGCAGACGCTGCCGGTGCTGCTGTTGGCGCCCTACGGCGGCGTCATCGCCGACCGCATCGACAAGCGCAAGCTGATGGTCGCGCTACAGAGCGCGATGGGTGTACAGGCGCTGCTGCTCGGCATCCTGACCGTGACCGGGGCCGTTCGCGTGTGGGAGATCGGTGTGCTGGCGGTACTGCTCGGCATCAACAACGCCTTCGAGAACCCGGCCCGCCAGTCCTTCATGCTCGAGCTCGTCGGCTCCGACCACCTGCGTAACGCGGTCACGCTCAACTCGGTCCTGGTCAACGTGGCGCGGACCATCGGCCCTGCCGTAGCCGGTGTCCTGATCGCGACCGTCGGCGACGGCATCTGCTTCTTGCTCAACTCCGCCAGCTTCGTCGCAGTCGTGTTCTCGCTGCTGACGCTGGACGTGAGGTTGCTCAAGCCCACACCGCCCACCCCCCGCGCCCGCGGCCAGCTGCGCGAGGGGCTCCGCTACGTACGCTCCATGCCGGGGCTCGCCGTGCCGCTGCTGATGATGGCCGCCGTGGGCTGCCTTACATACGAGTTTCAGGTCTCGCTGCCGGTCATGGCCAGCCGCGGCCTGCACGTTGGGGCCACGGGCTACGGTTTCATGACCGCCGCCATGGGTGTGGGCGCGGTCGTGGGAGGCCTGATGGTGGCGGCGCGCGGCAGGACCGGTGTCGGCCCGCTCGTGGCGGCCGCCTCCGCATTCGGTGTGGCGATGACGCTGGCCACCCTGGCCCCCAATCTGGTCTTCGCGCTCTTCGCACTGGCCCTCGCCGGCGGCGCGAGCATCTCATTCATGTCCACTGGGAACTCGACCCTGCAGCTGACAGCAGATCCCAGCATGCGCGGCCGCGTGATGTCGCTGTGGTTCGTGGCCTTCCAGGGCTCGACGCCGATCGGCGGTCCGATCGTCGGCGGCGTGATGGAGCTCTTGGGCCCCCGCGCTGGCCTGGGCCTCGGCGCCATCACATGCTTCATCGTCGTCCTGGCGGGGCTGGCCACGCTGAGGACGACAAAGAGAGACGCCGAGCGGCGACCGCGTGCCGTCGGCGAGCAGCTGGCGTAACGCGGCCTGCGGGCCGGCAGTGGCGCTCGCCGACCTAGATCTCCACCACCACCGGCAGAACCATCGGCCGCCGCCGCAGCCGTTCGTAGACGAACGCGCCGAGGTCGTCATGAAGCTGCTGCTGGAGCAGGTCGATCTCCCGCACGCCGTCGGCAGCGGCAGTGGCCAGCGAGCCCTCCACCGCATCGCGTATTTCCTCCACCAGCCCCCCTGCCTGCTCGATGAACGGAACGCCGCGGAAGATCACCTCCGGCGGCGCTACCGACTCCCCGGTCTGCTCGGAGATCGTTGCCACGACGATGAAGATTCCGTCCGCGGAGAGCATTCGCCGGTCGCGGAGCGCGACGTCCGCGGGATCGCCGATGTCCACGCCGTCGACGAAGATCATTCCCGACTGCTCGCTGTCGCCGAAGCGGGCGCCCGTCGAGTCGATCTCCAGCGGCAGGCCGTTTGCGCCCCGAAAGACGTCCCCCGGGTCGATGCCCACGGCGTCGGCCAGCTCGGCGTGCAGCCGCAACCGCTTGTGGTCACCGTGCACCGGCAGCACGTAGCGCGGGCGAAGAAGGTTGAGCATCAGCTTGAGCTCCTCCTGATAGCCGTGTCCCGAAGCATGGATCGGCGCCTCGCGCGTGGTGACCACGTCGCAGCCGATCTGAAACAGGCGATCGACCGTCTCCCCCACGGCGCGCTCGTTGCCGGGAATCGGCGTAGCGGAAAAGACCACCGTGTCGCCCGTGTGCAACTGCACCGCCGGGTGGTCGTTATGGGCCATGCGCCTGAGCGCGGACAGCGGCTCGCCCTGGGAGCCCGTTGAGATCACGACGACCTTGTGGTCCGGCCAGTCCTGCACCTCCTGCGGCTGGATGAGAAGCCCCTCCGGAATCTCGATGTGCCCCAGCGAACGACCGATGTTGACGTTCTTGCGCATCGAGCGCCCGACGAGGGATACCTTGCGTCCCAGCGTTGCTGCTGCGTCCACGGCCTGCTGGACGCGGTGAATGTTGGAGGCAAAGCTGGTGACGATGATGCGACCGTCGGCCCGGGAGAAGACCTCTTGCAGCTGCGGCCCGACGACGCGCTCCGAGGGTGAGAACCCGGGCCGGTCGGCGTTCGTCGAGTCGCCGCAGAGCAGTAGGACCCCCGCCCGGCCGAGCTCCGCCAGCCGCGAGACATCTGCGGGCGGCCCGTCGACCGGTGTCTGGTCGAACTTGTAGTCACCGGTGACCACAACCGTTCCCAGCTCGGTGGTGAGGGCCACGGCGCAGGAGTCGGGAATGGAGTGGGTCATGTGCACGAGCTCGAATGAGAACGGTCCGGCGCTGGCTTCCTCGCCTGGCGCCAGATCCCGGAGCTGCACATCGCGGAGGCGGTGCTCGTCGAGCTTGGAACGGGCCATGGCGACGGTCAGCCTGCCGCCGTAGACGATCGGCAGCTCCCCCAGCTCGCGGAGGACCCAGGGCAGGGCACCCAGATGGTCCTCGTGCCCGTGCGTGATCACGATCGCTTCGATGTCCTCGGCCCGCTCGCGCAGATAGCCAAAGTCAGGCAGCACGAGGTCGATCCCCAGCATCTCCGCCGTCGGAAAGCGCAGTCCGGTGTCGACGACCACGATGCGGCCGTCGTACTCGACGACCGTCATGTTCTTGCCGATTTCGCCGAGACCGCCGAGCGGCAGAACGCGAAGCGCTCCGCGGCTCACCCGGCGGTGGCCGCGGCCAGCAGCCCGTGTCGCTCGAGCATCGTGCGGATCACGCCCAGCTCTTCATCGTCCAGCTCGACATACGGAAGGCGAGGCTGCCCGACGTCGAGCCCCATCAACTTCAGCGCGGCCTTCGTTGCGCAGGCCAGGGGCCCGACGCCCATGTCGCGGTAGACATCCGCAAGTGAGCGGTTGATCTCACTGCGCTGCTCGGGCTCATCGACCATACGCCGCAT
Organism: uncultured Actinomycetes bacterium; assembly: GCA_963822735.1. Taxonomy (GTDB): domain Bacteria; phylum Actinomycetota; class Thermoleophilia; order Solirubrobacterales; family Solirubrobacteraceae; genus Palsa-465. The sequence goes on along the minus strand of CAWGIU010000010.1, from coordinate 147,472 downwards.
CTCATCTCCGACGAGGTGGCTCGCGACGAGCACGCCGCCGGCGCCCCCCATATCCAGCACGGCGGCCAGCAGATCGTCGTTTCCGGCGTAGATCTGCAGGCCATCGACTGGCGCCAGATTCGCCGGGTTGGCCTGTTTGACGCCCTGAATGTTCTCCAACTGCGCAAGCTCGGCAAGCAGATCGTTTGGTAGATCGGACGCCGTCCGCTGGGGGATGTTGTAGAGCAGGATCGGCAGGTCGGTCGCCCGGCAGACCTCCTCGTAGTGGCGAACGATGCCGCGACGCGAAGGCTTGTTGTAGTAGGGGTTGACCGACAGCAGCGCGTCCGGCCGCAGCGCGCTGGCGCGCTCGGTGAGCTCCACCGCGTGCCGCGTGTCGTTGGAGCCGACGCCCGCCACGACGGTGAATCCGGGGCGCGAGGAGCGCATCTCCTCGCACGCCAGCCTGATCAGCCCCAGCTGCTCGTCGTCCGAAAGCGTCGAGGCCTCGCCGGTGGTGCCGCAGACGACGACGCCTTCCGAGCCGTGCTCGGCGAGGTGGTGCATGAGCCTGAGGGCGGCTTCCTCGTCCACCCGCCCGCGCGCGTCGAACGGCGTGACCATCGCCGTCAGGATCGCCCCGAGATTCATCGGCGCGATTATCGCAGGCCCGAGCCCGCAGCCCGTCTACTGCCCGGACTTCGGCCGGCCCCAGGCAAGCACCGACAGCGGCCCCATCGGTTCCTTCTCGCGATGCGGCGCCGGCTCGACCGCGATCTCGTGCCGCGGCTCGGAGATCACGTGCGTGACCGGGGCGCCGGTGAGTCGCCCGACCCTCTCCGGCAACCCGGCGTGGAGCCACTTCGAAAAGCGCATCGGCAGCGTGGACACGACGATCTCGTCGTAGCGCTTTGGATCCCAGGCCTCGCTGACCGCCACCACGGGATCGCCGTCGCCGACGCTCCCACTGGCCTCGAGCCCCGTCTCCCGGAGCCGCTCGAGCGCTTGGCCGAGCATCTCCTGGGCTGCTTGGCGGCCGCCCCCGAACGGAGTCGCGGGGACGATCAGCGTGAAGGCGCAGGCGCCGCTGGTCGCCTGACGACGCAGAGCGTTGAGCAGCTCGTCCGACATCGCCGTGACGTTCGCCACCACCAGAATTTCCTTTTTCCACGCCACGCAGGGAACATACTGCTCGCCGCGGCGGTGCCGCAAACGGCGTAAAGAAGTCTTTACGTTGTGCGGCGGTCGACGCGCAGCATGCGCGTCGACCGATGCACTACGACGACGAGGACGCCAGCGTCTCCGGATCGCGCTCGCCCTTACCGCGGATCAGCGGGCCGTGGTAGGGGCCGGGCTTGGGCCGCGGCTTTCCGCCCGGCAGTGCGAGCCGGATGATTGAGCGCTGCACCATCCCCAGCTGTTGTGAGAACGGACCTGTGTTGTACGGCAGGTCGTAGCGCTCACAAATTTCCCTCACCTTGGGCGCGATCTCGCCGTAGCGGGTGCTCGGCATGTCCGGATACAGATGGTGCTCCACCTGGTAGCCGAGGTTGCCGCTGATGACGTGGAACAGCGGACTGCCGTCGATGTTGGCGGCACCGGTCAGCTGGCGGACGTACCACCCGCCGCGCGACTCGTCCTCGGCCTCCTCCTGGGTGAAGGTGTAGGTCTGATCCGGGAAGTGCCCGCAGAAGATGATCGCGTAGGACCACACGTTGCGGATGATGTTGGCCACCACGTCGGCGGTCAGCGTGTGCAGGAACGGATCGCGGAATGAGCGGCGCTCGACCAGCTGCCGCAGCACCTTGCGCCGGGCGCGCTGCTTGGAGCGCAGACCCCGGGCCGCGACCTTGCCCACCACGCGCGATCCCTTGCGTCCTGTGGCCGAGCGGGCCTTGTAGGCGATCAGTCCGAGTTCGATCAGCGTCATCACGCCGCCGCTGATCGCAGGCCAGGCGATGTAGTCCTTGGTGATCTGGGTGCGGGCCTTGCCGGCGATCCCCTTGAGCTCCTTGGCCACCTGCTTCATGTCCTTCTCGCCGGCGCGGATCGCCGTCAAGTCCAGGTCGTGCACGGCGACACCCCACTCGAACAGCATCATCAACAGGATGTTGTAGAACGGCTGCAGCAGATAGGCCGGATGCCACTTCTGGTGCGGGTCGATCCGCATGATCTCGTAGCCCAGGTCGCGGTCCTTGCCCAGGATGTTGGTGAACGTGTGGTGGACGAAGTTGTGTGAGTGCTTCCAGGCTTCCTTGGTCGAGGCCGTGTCCCAGTCCCACACGCTCGAGTTGATGACCGGATCGTTCATCCAGTCCCACTGGCCGTGCATGACGTTGTGGCCGATCTCCATGTTCTCCAAGATCTTGGCCATGCCGAGCGTCCCCGCGCCTACGGCCCACGGAATGCGCCAGCGCGAGGCGATCAGCTCCAGGCGACCGATCAGTGCCAGCCGGCGCTGCAGCGTGATCATCGAGCGGATGTAGCGGGCGTCGCGATCGCCGAGGTCAGCCCTAACCTGCTCGTGTAGCTCGTCGAACTCGCGCCCGATCTCCTCGATCTGCTCCTTGGTCAGGCGGTGGAGCGGATTGTCGGGCGTATCAACCGCGACGGCGCCGTCCGCGCCGTGGCCATTGCTTGACTGGGTTTCCATGTATCTCCCTTGCTGTGTCCGATGACTAAAGGTCGATTTCGACCGGCCCCTCCGGCGCGCTGATGCACGTCCGGACCACTTCGCCCTCCTGGCCATAGACCTCGCCGTTGCGCAGGTCCCTCAGCCGCCCGGAGACAAGCTCGCCCACGCAGGTGTGGCAGATGCCCTCCCGGCAGCCAAAAGGCAGGTCCAGACCGGCTTCCTCGCCGGCCACGAGGATCGGTTTCTCGCCATCCGATTCGGTCTCGCACTTGGATTTCAGGAATTTGATCGTGCCACCCTCGCCCATGCCCTGCTGACCGAGCCCCAGCTTCGGCTGGAAACGCTCCATGCACAGCCGCTTGCAGTCGCCCTCGCGCTCGAAGTGCTCCTGGAAGGCGTCGAGCATCTCGTTGGGGCCCGAGATATAGGTCTCTCGCTCACGCCAGTCCGGGCACAGGCGCTCGAGGTCGTCGGGTCCCATCCGCCCGTGCTCACGCGTCAACTGTTCGTGGAGGCGGAAGCCGTCGCGGCGCTTGGCCATCTCGCGCAGCTCGTCGCCGAAAATCACCTCATCGGTGTGCCGAGCGGAGTGGAGGTGCACGACGTCACGCAGCTCGTCGTAGTGGTCTAGGTGGCGGAGCATGCTCATGATCGGCGTGATCCCGCTGCCGGCGCTGATGAACAGGAGCTTGTCCGGTGTCGGGTCCGGCAGGACGAATGCCCCCTCGATCTTCGAGAGCGAGACGATCGTCCCCGGCTTGGCCTCCTTCACCAGGTACGGCGAGACCACCCCCTCGTCGACCTTCTTCGGCGTGATGCTGATCAGCCCGTCCTCGCGATACGGGTCCGAAGTCAGGGAATAGGCGCGCCAGTGACGAACGCCGTTGATGTCGATCCCGATCCTGACGTACTGTCCGGGCTTGTGGCCCGGCCAGCTGTAGCCGGGCTTGATCATGACGGTGGTCGCGTCTTCGGTCTCGTGCCTGACTTCCTCGATTCGACCTCGCAGCTCCCGCATCGACCACAGCGGGTTGATCATCTCCAGGTAGTCGCCCGGCAGCAGAGGCGTGCTGAAGACCTCGAGCGCGCGGAACACGCGCCGCTGGATGGGATGGACGTTCGGCGGGGCGCCTTTCTCCGGCATGTCAGCCCATCATCCCCGGTTGTGCGACACCTGTAAACACATGTTCACCAAGATTAGCGGGGATCGCGGGCGCGCAGCGCCCGGCGATCCCGCTTAAAACGTATACCCGCCACGGCACTGGTCCATCAACCGCAGTGGCGCTAGTCCAGCAGATGCTCGAGCCCCACGACCGGCGAGGAAGGCAAGCTCGCCACGCGCCTCACCGCCAGCAGGACGCCCGGCATGAATGACTCGCGCCCCAGTGAGTCGTGCCTGATGCTGAGCGTCTGCTGCCGGCCGCCGAGAATCACCTCCTGATGGGCCACGAGGCCCGGCAGGCGAACCGAATGAATCGGCACGTCGCCGCCCATCAAGGAGGCGGTCCGCGCCGCGGTGCCGCTGGGGGCGTCGAGCTTCGCATCGTGGTGCAGCTCGATGATCTCAGCCTTCTCCATGTACCGGGCGGCCTCGGTGGCGAAGCGCATCATCAGTACTGCGCCGATGGCGAAGTTGGGGGCCACGAAGATGTTGGCTCCTCGCAACCCGGCGAGCTCTCCCAGGTCGAACCCGGTCGTACCGATCACGACATGCACACCGGAAGCCACAGCCTGGCGTGCATTGTCGAGCGCCGTCGCGGGCGTCGTGAAGTCGACCAGGACGTCGGGGCGCGCGGCCAGCGCATCGCTCAGCTCCAGGCCAAGCGAGGGATCGGCGCGGGCCACCAGTTCCAGATCGTCGGCTTCCTCAACCGCCCGGCAGACGGTCTCCCCCATCCGCCCGGCGGCGCCCGCCACCGCCACGCGTGTCAATTGAGCGCCTCGGCCAATGCCAGCGGCTCGAGCGCCTGCTCGAAGCGCGCCGCGTCGGGACCGATGCCGGCGGCAGCCAGCCGCTCCGGAGCCCACAGCTCTCCTGCCAGTTTGCCGAGATCCTCGAGCGTCACGGCGTCGATCCGCTCGATCACCTCGTCCAGTGAAAGCAGCGGTGCGCCGGCCAAGACCTCGGACCCCAGGCGGTTCATGCGGGCGCCGGTGGACTCCAGCGAGAGCACGATCCTGCCCTTGAGGTTCTCCTTGGCGCGGGTGAGCTCGTCGGCGCTCGCCGGATCCTCGGCCAGCCGGCGCAGCTCGGACCCCACGACCGACATGGCCTCGCCAAGGTTGTCGGCGCGCGTACCGACATACAGGCCGACGTGCCCGGCGTCGTGGTAGGCGTTCGTGAACGAGTACACGGCGTAGGCCAGGCCTCGCTGCTCGCGGATCTCCTGAAACAGACGCGAGGAGGTCGTGCCGCCGAAGATCGTGTCCAGGACGCGCAGCGCGAAGCGACGCTCGTCGTGGCGCGAGAGCCCTACGCCGCCCAGGCACACGTGGTACTGCTCGGTGTCCTTGCGCTCGAAGCGCCGGCGGGGAGTTAGCTCGCCGGCGGGCGCGCCCGGCGGCTCCGGTGCACGAAGGGCATCGCTCGCCGGCACCCTCTCAGCCACCAGGGCTGAGAGGTCCTCATGGTCCACGGCACCGGCAGCGGCGATGACGACGTTCTGAGGCACGTAGCGCGAGTCGTGAAAGCGGGCGATCTCCTCCGCCGGCGTGCCCGCCACCACCTCTGGGCTGCCGATGATGGCCCGGCCCAGTGGATGGCTGCCGAACACGGCCTCCCCAAGCAGGTCGAAGACCTTCTCCTGCGGCTCGTCCTCGTACATCGCGATCTCCTCCAGGATCACGGCTCGCTCGGAGTCGATGTCCCGCAGGGCGGGGCGAAAGACCATGTCCGCCAGCACGTCGAACGCGTCGGGCACATGCTCGTCGATCACGCGCGCGTAGAGGGAAGTGGTCTCCTTACCTGTGCCGGCGTTCAGCTCGCCGCCCAGCGCGTCGAAGATCTGATCGATCTCCAACGAGCCGTACTTGGCCGAGCCCTTGAACAGCAGATGCTCCAGCAGGTGCGAGAGGCCGGCCTGGGCGTCGGTCTCGCCTCTTGATCCGGTCCCGATCCAGAGACCGAGCGCGACCGAGCGGACGGCGGGCATCCGCTCGGTCACCACCCGCACGCCGGAGTCCAGCGTGGTCAGCCGATGCTGTTCGGGCACTACCGCTGCCCGCGGTCGACCCTTGCTGTGCGGTGCACTAGTGCCGGCGCTCAGGATCGCGGTCCCGCACCCTGCCTCGGTCGCGGTCGCGATCGCGATCGCGTCCCCGACCGCCTCCTGGCCGCCCGTCTCGTCCCGAGCGCTCGCGGCGAGGCGGCCCGGCGTCACCGGAGCCGACGGTCGCCAGCTCCTCGACCGTCTTTCCTGCCACATCCGGATCGGTCGCCAGCCTGAGGCCGATGCGACCCCGCTCGCGATCGACCTCCACCACGCGCACCGCCAGCTCATCGCCCTTGCCCAGCACCTCCTCGACGGTGTCGATCCTCCTGCCGGGAGCCACGTTCGAGATGTGAAGCAGGCCGTCGGTGCCCCTCGAGAGCTCGACGAAGGCTCCGAAGGAGGTGGTCTTGACCACCTTGCCGGTGAACTCGTCGCCCACCTCGACCTCCTTGGTCATCGCTCGGATGCGGTCGACCAGCGCGTCGCCGCGCTCCCCGTCGGCAGCGTAGACCAGCACCTGCCCCTCGTCGGAGACATCGATCTGGGCTTCGAACTCCTCCTGCAGTGCCCTGATCGTCTCGCCGCCCTTGCCGATCAACAGGCCGATCTTGTCGGGGTCGATCTGGATGCTCGAGATGCGAGGGGCGTGCTTTGAGAGCTCGGCCCGCGGCGCGTCGATCACCTTGCCCATCTCCTCCAGGATGAAGTGGCGGGCGACCCTGGCCTGCGAAAGCGCGTCGCGCATGATCTCGAAGGTCACGCCGGTGATCTTGATGTCCATCTGAAGCGCGGTGATTCCACGCTCGGTGCCCGCGACCTTGAAGTCCATGTCGCCAAGGTGATCCTCGACGCCGGCGATGTCGGTGAGGATGATGTAGTCCTCGCCCTCCTTGATCAGGCCCATCGCGATCCCGGCCACCGGCTCCTTGATCGGCACCCCGGCGTCCATCAGCGAGAGCGTCGAGCCGCACACGCTGGCCATCGAACTGGAGCCGTTCGACTCCAGGATGTCCGAGACCACGCGGATCGTGTACGGGAACTCATCCTGGGTGGGGATCATCGGCACCAGAGCCCGCTCGGCCAGCGCGCCGTGCCCGATGTCGCGGCGCTTGGGCCCTCGCATGAAACCCGCTTCCCCCACCGAGAACGGCGGGAAGTTGTAGTGGTGGAAGTAGCGCTTGGCGGTCTCCAGCCCGAGCGTGTCGAGCCGCATCTCCTCGCGCGTGGTCCCGAGCGCCACCACGCTCAGAGCCTGGGTCTGGCCGCGGGTGAACAGCGCCGAGCCATGGGTACGGGGGGCGACATCGACCTCGATCGACAGCGGGCGGATCTCCTCCGCGCCGCGGCCGTCGGGACGCTTCTTCTGCACGGCGATCCGCTCGCGGATCAGAGTCTTCTCCAGCTTGTCGAATGCCAGCTGGGCGGCGGCTCGCTTCTGAGCGTAGTCCTCGGCCTCCGCATCGGGAGCGTAGTGGGCCAGCACCTGCTCCTCGACGGTGCGGCAGGCGTCTTGGCGCTCGAGCTTGTCCTCCACCTGGGTGGCGGCGTCGAGCGCCGCGCCATGCGAGGAGGAAACCTGCTCGTAGAGCTCCGGCGCGACGTCGGGAGCCTCGACCGCGAGCTTCTCCTTGCCGGCGCGCTCGGCGAGCTCGCGCTGGATGGCGCAGAGCTTCTTGATCTCCTCGTGGGCGATGTCAAGCGCGTCGAGAATCTCGGCTTCCGGGATCTCGTTGGCGCCAGCCTCAACCATCAGGATCGCCTCGTCGGTGCCGGCGACGATCAAGTCGAGATCCGTGTTCTCCGCCAGGTCATCCTCACGCGGGTTGACGACGAAGTTGCCGTCGACCTTGCCGATCCTCACCGTTCCGACCGGAGTCGGGAACGGGATCTGCGAGATCATCAGCGCCGCCGAGGCCCCGTTCATCGCCAGGACGTCGTAGGGATGAACGTGGTCGACCGAGATCGGCATCGCCACCAGCTGGGTCTCATAACGCCAGCCCTTTGGGAACAGAGGACGAATCGGGCGGTCGATCAGGCGCGCCGAGAGCGTCGCCTTCTCCCCCGCCCGTCCCTCGCGCTTGAAGAACGAACCGGGGATCTTTCCGGCCGCGTACATCCGCTCCTCCACGTCGACCGTCAGCGGGAGGAAGTCCACGTCACGGAGGTTGCCCGCGGTGGCTGTACAAAGAACCATCGTGTCGCCCGAGCGGACGACCACGGCGCCGGAGGCCTGCTTGGCCAGTTTGCCGGTCTCGAGCGAGATCTCCATGCCCTCGATCTCGACGGACACGCGCGTAACGGCGTCAGACATATTCAGTTTCCCTTCACCTCGCCCTTCGGTCGGCGAGGGCTTTGTTTCTTCTGTTTCTAAATCCGAACGAAGATGATGGTAGCGGGCGGTACGGAACCCGACCGCCGGCGGCCGCGGCGGCCGGCGCGGGGACGTGTTCGCCCCGCGGCGCGAAGCCCGGGGCGCGCCGCGGCTCAGACCTGCTCAACGTGTCAAACGAGACCGATCCATTCTCGGAGGGGCATTTCGACATGCTGAGCCTGTCCAACGTGCCAATCGGCGGTTCGCCAAACCAGTTTGGGACGTTCGACAGGTCGCGCGGCAGCCGCGCCCGCTTCTCACCCGCCTGCACACCCCTCGGCGCCCCGCCGCGCACCACACAGCCCGCGCGGCACGCACGGGTCACCCGTCGGCGACCAGCGCCTCTACGGTGGCCGTGTCGATCCTCCCCGACAGCATCTCGCCCGCCACGAACAGCGTTGGGGTGGTGACGACGCCGGCCCGAACTCCGGACTCGAAGTCTGCACGCACCCGCGCGGCGACCGCCTCGCTGCGGCGGTCGGCCTCGAAGCGCTCGAGATCCAGTCCCAGCTCGGACGCCCGCTTCCACAGGTGCGGGTCCTCGAGACGGCCTTGGTCTGAGAACAGTGAGTCGTGCATCTCCCAGAAGCGGCCGTGGAGCGCCGCGGCCTCGGCCGCGCACGCCGCCGGCCAGGCGCGGCGATGACTTGAGCGCACCGGGAAATGCCGGAACGCCACCCGCACCGCTTGCTCCCTGAGCCGGGCGTGCAGCGAAGCGCAGAACGGGCACTCGAAGTCCGCATACTCGATCACGAGCGGAGCGTCCGCGGGCCCGCGGACGTGGTCGTCCTCGCCCAGTGGCCGCACCGGCGCGGAACTCAGATCCGCCATCAACGGCGTCGGCGCGCTAGGCCGCCAGAGCGTCGAAGATCAGATTGGCGCCCGGGAGGTCGCCCGGCGACGGAGCCTGATAGGACCACCTGACGACGGCGTCTGGGCCAACGAGGACCAGTGCGCGCTGGGGAAAGCCACCTGGGTGGTAGACGCCGAAGGCACGGCAGGCGGCGCCCTTGGGCTCGAAGTCGGAGAGCTGCTCGATCGTCACCCCCAGCTGCTGGCGAAAGGCCTTCTGGGACCACGTCGAGTCGCAGGAGACCCCATAGAGCGTTGCCCCGCGCGCGGCGAAGTCCTCCAGGACCTCCTCGTAGAGGTTCAGCTGGTCCGTGCATACGGGGCTGAAGGCGAACGGATAAAAGACCAGCACAGTCGTTCGCTCGAGCAGATCCTCGCGCGTGAACTCGGTCCCGTCCTCCCGCCCTAGCTGAAACTCGGGGACGGCCCTACCGGGCTGAATGATCTCGGCGCTTGCCGTACTCACTTGCGCAGACCGAGCTCGCGCACCAGGGTCCGGTAGCGCTCCAGGTCCGTGCGCTGCAAGTAATTGAGGAACCGGCGCCTGCGGCCCACGAGCATCAGCAGGCCGCGCCGGGAGTGGTGATCCTTGCGATGTTCGCGGAGGTGCTCGGTGAGGGCGTTGATGCGCTCGGTGAGAATCGCGATCTGGACCTCGGTCTTGCCGGTATCCGTGGATTCCGACCCGAATCTGTCGACCAGCTCTCGCTTTCGCTCCTGAGTGACGGTCATGCGGGCGCCGAGGCTAGCAGGGCTCGCCTAACCGCCTCGGTTCCCACACAGCTCTCGCGTCAGCTCCACATCGCGCCGCATCTGCTCCACCAGCGCCTCTACAGACTCGAAGCGCCGCTCGCCGCGCAGCCGTTTGAGGAACGAGACGGACAGCGTACGGCCGTACAGATCGACGTCACGATCGAGCAGGTAGGCCTCGACCAGCACCGCGCGTCCGGTGCCGAACGTGGGCCGCACCCCGACGCTCACGGCCGCGCAGGAGCCATCCGCACGGGCCGCGTACACGCCGTGTCCCGGGCAGACCAGTGACTCGTCGGGGACGATGTTGGCGGTGGGAAAGCCAATCGTCCGTCCGCGACGGTCACCCTCGACCACCTCGCCACGAAGCTGAAACGGCGCTCCCAGGAAGCGATCAGCTTGCTCCACGTCACCGGCCAGCAGCAGGCCGCGGATGTGGCTCGAGGACACGGCTTCGCCGTCGAGCTCAACCAGCGACGCAACGCGGGTCTCGAACCGGTCGTCGGCCTGCAGCAGGGCGGGATCACCCGCGGCGCGGTGGCCGAAGCGGAAGTTCTCGCCGACTGAAACCTGCTCGGCGCACAGCCGCTCCACCAGCACGTTATCGATGAACTCCTGCGGGCTTTTAGCCGCGAACCGCTTGTCGAATCGGACCACCACCAGCTCCTCGACTCCCAAGTCGGCGATCAGCTCCGCCTTCGTCTCAAGGCTCGTCAGCAGCTTGGGCGCGGCCTCAGGCCGGATCACCTGGAGCGGATGCGGGTCGAACGTCAGCACCGTGTCGCTGCCCCGAATCACCTCCCGGTGACCGAGGTGTACGCCGTCGAACTCACCGACGGCCACCCGCCGTGGCCGCGCCTCAGCCCCTGCCAGCGTCGTGATCCGCATCGAGCGCGGAAGGCTAGTCGCCGATCGACGCCGGTTCAGGATGCGGGGCGGCGGCGTACAGCGCAGAGCGGTCGATGTCGTGAAACGACGAGTGCCCGGTCAGCGCAAGCGCCACGTCGATGTCTGCCTTCATCACCGAGAGCACATGGCTCACGCCCGCCTCTCCGCGCGCGGCGACCGCCCAGGCCCATGCCCGCCCGACCAATACCGCGCGCGCCCCGAGCGCGAGCAGCTTGACGACGTCGAGGCCCGTCCGCACTCCGCCATCCACCAGAACCTCGACCTGATCGCCCACGGCGTCAACCACGGCGGGAAGCGCGCGGACGCTCGAGGGCACCGCATCGAGCTGCCGGCCGCCGTGGTTGGAGACCACCAGCCCGTCCACGCCGGCGTCGGCCGCCCGCCGGGCGTCGTCGGCATCGAGCACCCCTTTGACCACCAAGCGGCCGTCCCAGTTCTCACGCACCCAGGCGATGTCCGCCCAGGTGACGCTGGGATCGAACTGGGCATCCACCCACTGCTTGAATGCCGCCGGCGTCCGGCCACCGGGGACCACACGCTCCAGGTTGCCAAACGTCAGCGGCCTGCCCTTCAGCGGAACCTCGCGCATCCAGCTCGGGTGCGACAGGAGGTCGAGGCCTCGGCGCAGCTTGGCCCACAGCGGTGGATCACCAACCACGGCATTGCGCGTGTCGCGGTGGCGGGCCCCCACCACCGCCAGGTCGACGGTCAGCGCGAGGACCGGTGAGCCCACGGCTCGAGCGCGCGACATCAGCTCCTCGGCAACACCGCGGTCGCGCATCACGTAGAGCTGAAACCACGGCGGCCTCGATGTGGCCCGGGCCACCTCCTCGATGCTGCAGATCGACACCGTCGACTCTACGAACGGCACTCCCGCCGCCTCCGCGGCCCGCGCGGCCTGCACCTCCGCGCGCCGCGCGAACATCCCTCCCATGCCAACGGGAGCAAGGATGACGGGCAACGCCAGCGGCTGTCCCAGCACCTCGACGGCCGCGTTTCGCTCCGACACGTCGCGCATGACCACCTGACGGAGCAGCACCCGCTCCAGATCGGCGACGTTCGCTCGCAGCGTCTGCTCCTCGTAGGCGCCGCCGTCTAGGTAGTCGAACAGCTGCCGCGGAAGCCTGCGCCGCGCCAGCTCTCGATAGTCGAGCGCAGTGGCCGGAGCCAGGCTCAGCGGCCGGTCAGCACTGAGCCGCACGTCGCGAGCCTAACGAACAGAGATGGGGCGCTGCCAGCGCAGACCCCGCAGCCAACGCGACGGGTCCTTCAGACTCGGCTGAAGCGACGGAACTCGAACTCGGCGCCGCCGAGCAGCGCAAATACGAGGCGGAACGGAAGCGTGATGATGTCGAGCACAACACCGATGATCATGCGGATCGCTGCGAAGATGGCGGAAATCATGCTCCGGTGCTACCCGGCTCGGCGAGAACCACAACCGGCCTCAGAAAGCCATCGCCGCGAGGCTCGGCCAGAGCGATCAGTCCCAACTCGCTCGTCAGTCGCACGGCTCCACTGCTCGCGGGCGCCGGCGCGGCCACCGGAACCCCATGTCCCGCGCGCCGCGCATCGTCGCCGTGCAGGCGAGCTTCGGGCAGAAACGCGAGCGCGTCGTTCAGCCCGATGACCCGCTCCGGGTCGGCGTCGCGGACGTCAAATGGACCGATGCGGGTCCGCCTGAGCTCGCGGCAGTAGGCATCGCCCAGGTCAGCGATCAGGCTGCGGACGTAGGTCCCGGAGGAGCACTCGATCACGAAGCCACGCTCCTCACCGCGCCTGAAGGTCTCCTCGAAGCGGTGAACGACAACCTCCCGCTCCGGCAGCTCGAGATCGGTTGCCCCGGCCCGCGCGAGGGCGTAGGCCCGGCGGCCGCCGAGCTTGACCGCTGAGTACGCCGGCGGCCGCTGGTTGATCGACCCGACCGGAAGCTCCAGGTCGCCTTCTGGGACGAGGCCCGTTTCTACGATCTCGCCCTCGGGGTCGCCGGTGCTCGACACGGCTCCGAAGCGGGCTACTGCCTCGTAGGTCTTCGGCAGCGCCATCAGGAAGCGCTGCACGCGCGTGGCCCGGCCGAGCATGATCAGCAGCAGCCCGGTGGCGAACGGGTCGAGCGTCCCGGCGTGACCCACCTTGGTGCCCCGACCCAGCCGGCGGCGGATGCCGGCAACGACGTCGTGGGATGTCATCGCGGGCCGCTTGTCGTAGAGGACAACGCCGCAGGCGGCGCTCACAGCTGAGCGGCCAGCTGCTCGCGCAGGAACTCGACGAGCTCCTCGTGCCTCATGCCCGTGTCAAAGCCCGCGGCCTGGCGGTGGCCGCCTCCGCCCTGGATGCGAGCAATGCGCGAGACGTCGACGCGCTCATCGGAGGCCCGCAGCGAAACCTTGTGCGCCCGGTGACCGTCTCCATTGGCGAGCCGCTCGCGCACCAGGGCCGCCAGGGCCGTCCCGCGAATGGCTCTCAGGTGGTCGACCAGCCCCTCGGAATAGCTTTCGGCGGCGCCGGCGGCATCGAAGTCCCCCGCGCTCAGCGCGCTCAACGTCAGTCGGCCATCGTCATAGCGCTCGATGTTGGCCAGTCCACGCGCCAAAAGCACGAGCTTGCCGTACGGGACGTCCTCGTAGACCCTGCGGTAGATCTCGTGCACGTCGACGCCGATCCGGATCAGCTCGGCGGCCATCTGATGAGCGCGGGCACCGGTGTTCTCGTACATGAACCGCCCGGTGTCGGTGATCAGCCCCACATACAGCGCGTTGGCGATCGTCCTGGTCGGCTCGACCCCGAGGCCGTGCATGAGATCCCACACGATCTCCGCCGTGCAGGACGCCGCCGGCCGGACATAGTTGATCGTGCCGAACCGCGTGTTGTCGTGGTGGTGGTCGATGTTGACGATGTGAGCACCCGGCCGCTGAAACGCTTCGGCCGGTGTGCGCTCGACGTTGCCGCAGTCCAAGAACACGATCGTCCGCTCATCGACGTCGGCCGGCGGAGCGTCGATCAGCGCCGGCAGCGGCAGAAATTCGTACTCGTGCGGCAGCGGAAACTCTTGAGGAGCAATGAACATCACGCTGTCCTTGCCGAGCGCGGTCAGGATCTCCTGCATGGCAATCAGCGAACCGAGCGCGTCGCCGTCGGGGTGCTCATGGGAGAGCACGACGAACCGCGAGGCGGAGCTGAGCTCCGCGAGCACCGCTTCACGAGCTACGTCAACCTGATCGCTGTCGTCAGCCATCGCCCTCGTCCGCTTCGGCGGCATCCTCGGCGAGCAGCTGGGTGATGCGCATTCCGCGATCGACCGATTCGTCGTAGCAGAAGGTGAGCGTGGGCGTGTGCTTGAGCTTCAGCTCCGAGGCCAGCATGCTCTGCAGCAAGCCGTGCGCGGACCGTAGCCCCTCGAGGCTGGCTTCCCGCGCGCGCTCGTCGCCGAGCACGCTGACATAGACGCGCGCATGGCGAAGGTCTGAGCTGGTGTTGACTCCCGTTACGGTCACGAATCCCACGCGGGGGTCTTGCAATTGCTTGGTTATCGCGTCCGACAGGACCGCCCGTACGGCCTCGTCGACGCGTCGCATGCGACCCGATCGCATCCTATCTGTCCGGGAGGTCGCGTAACGCTTGGTTGCCGACTGTGTCCGCCAGTTCATCGACCGAGGCGACGATCCGGTCGATCCGCACACCGTCCGGTACACGTGCCTCCAACCAGCGCTCGACTTTGTCCGACGCCTCGGTAAGCGTTCGTAGCGAGCCACCGGTCAACGCGGCAGTGATCGTTGCCCGCTGCCAGAGGTCATGATGGTCGATTTCCGCAACTGCGGCTCCCAGCCGGCCCCGGAGCACGGCTTTGATCGAGGAGAGCTCTTTGCGCTTGCCCTTGAGGCTGCCCGCGTCGGCGAAGTGGAGGTCGATCACGAGCACGGCCACGAAGCCGCTCGATGACATCTTCGCTTTGGCCTAGGCCAGCTCGCGTTCGACCTGACGCGTGGCGTATGCCTCGATCACGTCGCCCTGCTTGATGTCTGCATAGTCCTTGAGCACGATGCCGCAGTCGTAGCCGGAGCTCACCTCGCGCACGTCGTCGTTGAAGCGCCGCAGGCTCGCGATCTCGCCCTCGTACACCACGGTTCCGTCGCGCACCAGGCGCACCTTCGCTCCGCGGGCAATCCGCCCCTCGGTGACATGAGAGCCGGCGATCGTGCCCACGCGCGAGGCGCGAAACAGCTGCCTGACCTCTGCGCTTCCCAGCGCCTCCTCCACCTCTTCGGGCGCGAGCATACCCTCCATCGCCGAGCGCAGCTCCTCGATCGCTCGGTAGATCACCGAGTAGTGGCGGATCTCTACGCCTTCCCGGTCGGCGACCCCGCGTGCATCGCCCACGGGGCGCACGTTGAAGGCCAGGATCACGGCGTCCGAGGCGGCGGCGAGCATCACATCCGACTCGGTCACAGCCCCAACCGCACCGCGGATTACGTTGACCGAGACCTCCTCCTGCGGAAGCTTTGCGATCTCGTCCTCGATCGCCTCCAGCGAGCCCGTGACGTCGGACTTGAGCACCAGGTTGAGTTCCTGAATGCCCTCCTTGAAGATGTCCTCTAGCGACACGCGCTTGCCGCCGCGCCGCGCCAATGACTCCGTCTTCAGTCGTATCGCGCGCTCAGTCGCAAGCTGGCGTGCTCGGCGCTCGTTCTCCACGGAGCGGACACGCTCTCCCGCTTCGGGCACCCCGTCGAAGCCGAGGACCTCGACCGGCTCGCCCGGGCGCGCCTCACCCACGCGATTGCCCATGAAGTCGCTCATCGCCCGCACCCGACCCCAGTGCGCGCCGGCCACGAGCGAATCGCCGATCTCGAGGGTGCCGCGCATGATGAGGATCGTGACCACGGGGCCGCGGCCCGGGTCAAGCTTCGACTCGATCACCGTCCCCGAGGCCGGTGCGTCTGGGTTCGCCCGCAGCTCCAGCAGCTCTGCCATCGTCACGATCGTGTCCAGCAGATCGTCGAGGCCCTGCCTGGTCTTGGCCGAGACGTCGACAAATTCGGTGTCTCCGCCCCAGTCGGCGGGCTGCAGACCGATGGCGGCCATCTCGCCGCGCACGCGGTTGGGGTCGGCGCCCTCCTTGTCGATCTTGTTGATCGCCACGAGCATCGGCACGTCGGCCTCCTTGGCGTGATCGACCGCTTCCTGGGTCTGCGGCTTGACGCCGTCGTCTGCCGCCACCACGATCACCGCAATATCCGTCACCTTCGCCCCCCGGGCGCGCATGGCGGTGAATGCCTCGTGACCCGGCGTATCGAGGAACGTCACCGTGTTGTCGCCGTGATGAACCTGGTAGGCGCCGATGTGCTGGGTGATGCCCCCCGCCTCGGAGGCGGCGACCTCCGTCTCGCGGACGGCGTCGAGTAGCGAGGTCTTGCCGTGGTCGACGTGACCCATGATCGTGACCACCGGAGGTCGCTCGACCAGCTCCTCCTCGGAATCTTGGAACACGGGCTCGACCACGGTCTCGTCCTCGGAGTGGACGATCTCCACGTTCTTTGAGAGCTCCGCGCCGAGCACTTCGATCGTCTCGTCCGACAGCGTCTGGGTCAGCGTCTTCATCTCGCCGAGGGCCATCAGCTTCTTCATCACCTCCCCCACCTGGACGCCCAGGTACTCGGCGACGTCCTTGACCGTCGAGCCCGAGTTGATCCGGATCGTGCTCGGTTCGGCCAGCGCTGCGGCGGAGGTCGACGGCCGCGATTCGGCTTCCTCGTCATAGACACCCCGCCGGCGTCGGCCACGACGCTGGCGCCTGGGAGGCTGGCTTGGGGGGGGTGGACCGCCGCCGGGAGAGCGCCGCGAGGCCTGAGAGTCGATCACGACACGGCGGCGACCGCCGGCCGAGCCTGGCGCGCGCTCGCCCTGGAGCGAGTCTCGCGTGGGACGCTTGTGCTGCTGCTGCTGAGAGTTCGCCGGTGCAGTGGCGCCACCAGCCGACGCCTGCGGCCGGGGCACGGAACTCTCGGCGCTCGCCGCCGGTGTCGCCGGCTGCGAGGGGGCGGGCGCATTTGCGGCCGGTGCCCGTTCGCGAGTGGCACCAGTCTGCGGAGGCGCTTCGCGGGTTCGCTCGGCCTGAGCCGGCTGCGCCTCCTTGGCGGCGGGCGCCGCGTCCTTGGGCCCGGCCCGATCGCCGTTCTCGAGGAGACGCGACGCGACCGCCTCGTCCACGCTGGATGAGACCGCCTTGACCTCTATTCCGGCGGCGCGCAGCCGCGCGAGCAGGTCCTTGGGCGCGATTCCGCGCTCCTTGGCGATCTCGTGGACGCGTCTGTTCATCTCGGCCGAAGTCTAGGAGGGGTTCTCATGCGGTTCTGGTGCACCGGCCTCGACCGGCTGTTCTGCAGCGGGCGCATCTACCGCCGGTTCTGACGCGCCGTCGCCACCCGGCTGCTCAGACGCCGCGGCCTCAACCTGGTCGGTGTCCGTGCCCTCCAGGGCCTGGTGGGTCGGGAGCCCGCAGTAGCGCGAGCCGGACAGCGCGGCATTCGGGCAGCGGCGTCCGTTGGCCAGGATCGCGTGACAGCGGCCGCCGTCCTCGGCCTCCTCGTAGCCGTGCTCGGCCTCCTCGGCGGCGAACTCGGTCTCCGAGCGAATGTCGATCCGCCAGCCGGTCAGCCGGGCCGCCAGCCGAGCATTCTGTCCTTCCCGGCCGATCGCCAGCGACAGCTGATCATCGGGCACGATCACGGTGGCCTGCTTGCCGGCGTCGTCCACCAGCACCTCGCGCACGCGCGCGGGCGACAGCGCCTTGGCCACGAAGCGCGCCGGCTCGTCGTTGTAGGGAATGATGTCGATCTTCTCGCCGCGCAGCTCGGATACCACCATGCGTACGCGCGAGCCGCGCGGCCCGACGCAGGCACCGACGGGATCTACGCCGTCGACGTGCGAGACCACAGCGATCTTGGAGCGGTAGCCGGGCTCGCGTGCCACGCCGGTGATCTCCACCAGCCCGTCGGCTATTTCCGGCACCTCGAGTTCGAACAGCTGCTTGATGAGCTCCGGGTCGCGTCTGGAGACGATGATGCTCGGCCCCTTGGTGGAGTTGGAGACGTCCTTGATCACGGCCTTGATCCGCTGCGAGTGGTCGTAGCGCTCGCCGTCGACCTGCTCTGACTTCGGCAGCAGCGCCTCGACCCGTTCGCGCAGCTGAACCAGCGTGTAACGCGAGTCCGACTGCTGCACGATGCCGGTGATCAGCTCGCCGACCCGGTCGCGGTACTCCTCGTACATCATGTCCCGTTCTGCCTCGCGGATCCGCTGAAGGATCACCTGCTTGGCGGTCTGGGCCGCGATGCGGCCGAAGTCGTGGGGAGTCACGTCCTCGATCTCGATCTGGTCTTCGTAGAGCTTGACCTTCTCCGGATCGAGCTCCGGCTCCGGCGGCTCGCGCATCTCGCCCGTCTCCGGGTCGACCGTCGGCTCCTGGTCGACGGTCGCGTCGAGGAGCAGCTGCGGCTCGAGCTCCGGCGGGATTTTGAGCTCCCAGACGATGAAATCGGCAGAGTCGCGGTCCATCTCGACCCTGGCGTAGCGAGCCGATCCCGGCGTCTTCTTGTACGCCGACAGCAGCGCGTCCTCGAGCGCCTCCATCAGCTTCTCTGACGAGATGTTCTTCTCGGCGGCCAGGCCCCGTACGGCCTCCACGATCTCCTTCGACATTGGGTCAGTCTCCCGGGACTAGGTTGGAGCGAACGATCTGCTCGTAGGGAATCGTTACGACACCATCGGAGGCGGCGATCGTCACCTCGCGATCTGAGGCGCCGACGAGCTCGCCGGTCACGCTCTTGCGCGCGCCGCAGGCGTCACGCAGACGAACCCGGGCATGACGCCCGAGAAACCGGCTGAAATGTTGCGGCTTGGTAAGGGGGCGATCCTGCCCTGGCGAGGAGACCTCGAGCGCATAACGATCGCGGTACTGATTCAGGTGTTCGGACACGCGCTCACAGAGCCCGAGCGTTACGCCCTCCGGATGGTCGATGAACACCCGCAGCGTCGACCCAGTGACAACCTCGGCCAGCAGCAACTCGACCTCGGGCTCGGTCTCGGCCAACAAATTTTCGATCTCTGGCTGGAGTGCACTCACGATCTCCTCCGGGAAAACTCATAAAAAAAGCGGGCCAGCGCCCACTTCCGGAACTACCACCGGGAAGCCCCGGCGCCAAAAGCTTTCAGTGTTCGAGAGTAGCACCGCGTGCGCGGAGCTGCCAACCCAGCACGAAGCGTTTCAGCTGGCCCTACTGGCCGGGTGCAGCCGCCGCGCGAACGCGGGCCCAGTCCCTGTACAGGCGATAGTCGCGCCGCCCCGGCTGCATGCACGCCGCCAGGGCCAGAGGACGCCGCGCCTCGGCGTGCCGGCCCAGCAGTTGCAACGAGCGTCCGAGGCAGAACAGGGCATAGTCGTTGGTCGGAGCGTGGTCGACCACCGCCTGGAACTCTTGCGAGGCCTGCTCGTAGCGCTGCGCGCCGAACAGTGCCCGCCCGAGCGCCTCACGGATCGAGGTCTTGTCCGGCGCCAGGTCGCGGGCGCGTGACAGAGGGATGGCGGCCTGGTGATTGTGACCTGCTTCGAGTAGCTCGGTCCCGCGAATGAAGAGCTCGTAGACGTCGTCCATCCCTCCAGTTTAGGACCGCCGAGAAGCGGAGCCTTCGCCCAGAAACAGGCCTGCGGGCCGGCCCCCGGCCGACGGCGCGGTAGGACCCTGATTCAGCCCGCGGCCGGCCGGCGCGAAACCGTCCGGCCGAACCGCGGTCGCGGCGGCAGGGCCCACCACGAGCGAAGCCACCCCGC
Organism: uncultured Actinomycetes bacterium; assembly: GCA_963822735.1. GTDB lineage: Bacteria > Actinomycetota > Thermoleophilia > Solirubrobacterales > Solirubrobacteraceae > Palsa-465. Next base: position 127,940 of record CAWGIU010000010.1, on the reverse strand, counting down.
GATGCCGAGACCGGCGGCCAGCTCGCGGCGCAGCGCGCGGCGCGCGCCAGGTCCGGGCAGGCTCTCGGTTCCCGCAAAGCGCGCCAGCCGCAGCACTCGCACGTAGCCTGCTGCCTCGGGCCTCGAGCGGAGGCGGTGCTCGAGCGCGGCCAGCGTCGCGCCGCCCGTCAGCGGCCGTCTGCAGCGGACGTGCGCGCGCTCGAGCTCGGCCACGAGCTGCTCGGTGCCGACCGGCGCCGCCAGCCGCAGCGCTGTCAGCCCCGCGGCGGCGAGCAGCAGTACCGCCACCGCCAGCGGGAGCCAGAGCGCGAGATCGGACCCTCCGTGGCTCGTGGTGGGCGCCTGCGTCCCCTGCCCAGAGCTGGTTCCGTGCGCGCGGGAAGAATGACGCGGCGTGCTCCCGCCCGACCCCGCGCCCTGCAGCGACGAGTTGCCGCTGGCGCTCCTCGGCGTGGTGGGTGGCGTGGGGTCGAAGCGGACCCAGCCCCAGTAGGGAAACCAGACCTCGACCCAGGCGTGCGCGTCGCGGTCAGAGACCACGTACTGGTGGCTCGCGGCGTCGTACGTGCCGGGGGTGAAGCCCGTGGCTACGCGAGCCGGCACACCCCCCATTCGCAGCAGCAGGGCCATCGCCCCGGCGAACTGCTGGCAATAGCCCCGCTTGGTGGAGAACAGGAAGCTCTCCAGGGGGTAGGTCGTGGCCGGGGGGTTCTGGTCGTAGCGAAAGCCGTTGCGCGGAGACAGAAAACGCTCGACGCTCTGCACGAACGCGTACGGCGTCCGAGCGCTGGCCGCCAGACGGCTTGCCAGGCTGTAGGCCGAGACGTACGGAGACGTCTCCACGAGCTGACTGCCCGTGAGGCCGTACGGTCCGACCAGGTTGTCGATGGTTCCCCCGGAGTGAAACGGGGGGAATTCGATCTGCGGTCGCGCGCGGGCGAAGCCGGCAGCGGGGAGCTGAAGCATCAACTCGTCGGCGACGGTGGCCGGGGGGTAGCTGTCGCCCGCCGCCGCGAGCTCCGCGGCGGTTGGACGCGGCGAATAGGTGGACACCGTGTAGCTGTCGCCCGGCCCCAGCGGCGCGCCGGCGACCCACGTGCCGGGGCTGACGCCGGGCTCGACGCCTTCGCCGATGTGCGCAGGCTCAGCGGCATAGCCGGCCGCGATGACCTGCGGCGTGCGCATCCCCTCGATGGTGACCTGCACGGTCTGCGTAAAGCGCCTGATGGCCGCCGCCGGCGGCGCCGGTTGCTGCGAACCGAAGATGCCAGGGCCATGCGTCCAGGACGCACCGTTGAACAGATCGAGGTTCTCCGCCTTCCAGTAATCAGAATGGGCCGCCTTGACCTCCAGCACCCGCCGGCCGCGCTGCGGCCAGTCGAGCGGCCCATAGCGCTGCGTCCAGTCGAAGGTCTCGACATGCGCCGGCGCGAACGACCCGGCCAGCGACCATGGGTTCACCCACGGCCGTTGCTGGTCGAGGCCAGGCGCCAGCACGACGGCGGCCAGGCCGGCAACGCTTGCCACCGCCACCGCTGCCGCCGCATGGCGAGAGACGGCGCGCTCGCTCCACATGAACGCCGCGATCAGCGCGAACAGCAGCAACCCTTGGAGGTAGGGAAGCTGGGGCCGGACGAGCGTCGAGGGGATCACCGCCAGCGCCACCAGCGGCAGCGCTGCTGCCGCGCGCCTGACGTCGCTGAGCGACCGCCGCGAGAAGGCGAGCATCAGCGCGGCGAGGATCAGCAGGATCGCTGCCCCCAGCAGGATCACGATCCTGACCCACGGGTCGAGACCTACGTACGGGACCAGCACCCCAGGCAGCGCCGTGACCGCCTGGCCGATGCCCTGGGAGATAACGGCCACCCGCAGGTGAAACAGCCAGCCGAGCGGCACCCCAGCCACGGTCAGCATCGCCAATGCGGCCACGGCCGCCAGCACCACGGCGAGCGCGCGGCTGTAGCGGTCTAGCTTGGCGCCCAACCCCGCCACCAGCGCCGCGAGCGCCAGTAAGCCCAGCAGTCGAATCCCGGGCGCCGGCCGCATGAGCGTCCCCCAGCGCAGAATTCCGTACAGGCCAAGCGCGGAGAAGGTGACAAGGCGCGCCAGCGGCCGCTCCGTGCGGGAGACGGGCTCGAGACGGGAGTGGGCGATGGAGCCAAGCGGCCGTCCGCTGCGGTGAAGGGCTACGTCGGCGCTCATCGCCGCGGCTCCGCCATCAAGCGAGCGCCCTCGCGGGGAGAAGCCGACCGCCCGCCACCCACCGTCCGCTGCGCGGCGCCCAGCGTGAAGCCAACGCAACCAGACACCGTGAAGCCTTTCCCGGCGGCTGCACCGGCACCCCCGCCGGCCGGCACCACCAGCACCGCCCGGCTGGCATTGGCGCCCTCGCGAGCCTGGGCCAACGGTAGGCGCTCGAGCCGCTGGGCGGCCACGTAGAACAGCGAGCCCATCGCGGCTCGGAGGGCGGCCGGGGAGGGCGCCCGCGACTCGGTGCCTCCCTCTAGGAGCGCCAGCTTGGTGTGGGCCACGGGCCAGGAAGCGAGGTCTGGCTCCACTTCGAGCGCCCGCCTCGCGCCGGGCAGCAGCAGCCTGCAGCCGCCGCCACGCGCCAGCTCGAGCGTCAGCGAGCCGGCCGCGCGCACCGCGGCGTCGAGATCGTCCTCAGTGGCCGCACCCCGGGCATCGAGCACCACCAGCGGGAGGGTGTCGCCGTCCACCCGGAGCCTGCGCTCCAGCAATCCAGCGCCGCGCGCCAGCGCCGGCCAGTGAATCCGAGAGGCAGGCGTGCCACGGCGGTAGGGCCGCAGCCCGTCGACCTCCACGGCGGCGAACAGGTCGGCTCTGCTCCTGGATGCCGCCGCCGCGGCAGGGTCCGATGCGGGACGGCCCCACCGCACGCGCTCTGTCGCGGGCAGCACCAGCACGTCCTGGGGCGCTCCGCCGCTGCTGGCGGCGCTGCACGCCAACTCGAGCGGGTCTCGAACCAAGAGCGCTGGTGGGGGCAGGCGCCGCCGACCCCGTCGCTCGAAGCGTGCCAGCACGCGAATCGTTGCGCGCCGCCCCCCGGGGGCCTGCACGGGTCCTCCCGCCAACGGCTCGTAGATCTCGCCTCCGGGTAGCCGCAGAGGCCCGGCGCGCACGGCCAGCGTGGCCTCGAGTGGTTCTCCCTCCACCACGCGATCCTGCTCCAGGTGACGCTCGATTGACGCGCCGCGAGCAGCCACCCAGACCCAGGCGGGAGTAACCGCGCCGAGCAGCACGAACGCCACCCCCGGAACGAACAGCGGCGCGGCCTCGAAAATCAGCCCCAGAAGGATCAGCGCGCCGCCGGTGGCCACACAGAAGACTGCCCGGCGCGCGTCGATCACAGCGCTCTGACAGCGGAGACGGCGTCGGTGATCACGTCGCGGGCGGCGCCGCGGGCGCACTCCGGCGCCAGCACCAGCCGATGCGCGAGCACCGGCTCAGCCAGCGCCTGCACATCGTCGGGCAGGGCGTGATCACGGCCGAGCATCACCGCCCGGGCCTTCGCCGCTCGTAGCAGCATCAGTCCCGCGCGCGGGCTGGCACCGAGGTCGACGCGCGGGTCCTCTCTTGTCCTCCACAGCAGGCGCACGATGTAGTCGCGCAGCGGTTCGGCCGCGCGCACCCGGGTGGCGGCGTCCTGCGCCGCGAGCACGTCGGCGGCGGACACGACCGCTTCCAGGGTCGTCACGCGGTCGCCGGTCTCGTGGTCTGCGAGCATCCCGGCCTCGTCGCTGGGAGACGGATAGCCGAGCGAGACGCGGATCATGAAGCGATCGACCTGGGCCTCCGGCAGGGGATAGGTGCCCTCGTACTCGATCGGGTTCTGTGTCGCCAGCACCACGAATGGCCGCGCAAGCTCGTGCGTCTGCACGTCGACGGTCACGCAGCGCTCCTGCATGCACTCCAGCAACCCGGATTGCGTCTTCGGCGACGCCCGGTTGATCTCGTCGACGAGCACGACGTTGGCGAACACCGGCCCGGGACGGAACTCGAAGCGCTGCTCCCGCTGGTCATAGACGTTCGAGCCCACGACGTCGGCCGGCAGCAGGTCGGCGGTGCACTGGATGCGGGCGAACTGGGAGTCGATGGAGCGCGCCAGCGCACGCGCCAGCGCGGTCTTGCCGACCCCCGGGTAATCCTCGACCAGCACGTGACCCTCGGCCAGCAGCGCGATAAGCACGTGCTCCAGCGTTTGCGTGCGCACCTGAACGGCACGCGAAACGTTGTCGGCCAGCCGCCGCGCTACGGCGGCGAAGGCCTCACACTCGCTCTGCGCGACGGGCGCCTGCTCCGAGGGCTCCATCGCTTCCCCCTCCTCCCCGCTCCGTTCCGGCGGCCCCCTTTCGTCCTGCCAGCAGCTGCTCCACCTCGTCCAGCACCGCTCCTGCCACCTCCCGCTTGGTGGCGCGCGGCACACCGCGACCGTTGCCGTCGGCGGCGACGATCGTCACCTCGTTCTCGGCGGCGTCGAAGCCCACGCCGGGCTTCGAGATGTCGTTGACAACGATCGCGTCCAGGCCCTTGCGCCGCAGCTTCTCGCTGCCGTACTCGACGGCCCCCTCGCCGTGCTCAGCGGCAAAGCCCACGAGCAGCTGTCCCTGGCGCTTGTGCGCCGCGAGCGTGGCGATGATGTCCTCGGTCAGCTCGAGCTCGAGCGGTGGCGGCGCCGCCGGCGGGTCTGTCTTCTTGAGCTTGTCGGCGCGTGGTGCCGCGGGTCGAAAGTCGGCCACCGCGGCGGCCATCAGCAGCACCTCGCAGCTGGGGAAATGCCGCTCGCAGGCCGTGGACAGCTCGGCAGCGGTCTGGACCGGGACCACGTCGATCCCAGACGGGGCCCCAAGGCTCGAGTTCGCGGCGATCAGCGTCACCGACGCGCCCCTGGCCGCGGCCTCGGCCGCGAGCGCGAAACCCATCCGCCCCGAGGAGCGGTTGCCGATGAAGCGGACGCTGTCGATCGGCTCGCGCGTGCCGCCGGCGGTCACCAGCGCCCGCAGCCCCTCGAGCGAGCCCGGACGGCTCGCGCGCGCCAGTAGCGCCTCGCAGGCCGCCAGCAGCTCGGCCGGCTCCGCCAGCCTGCCGACGCCGTGCTCGTCGCGGGAGGCGAGCTGGCCTTCGCCGGGCGGGATCACCGTCACCCCGCGTTCGGAGAGCGACGCCAGATTGGCCTGCGTCGCGGGATGCTCGTACATGCGGTTGTTCATCGCCGGCGCAACAGCCAGCGGGCAATCCGCGGCCAACGCCGCGCTCGTCAGCAGGTTGTCGGCCTGCCCGTGGGCGAGCTTGGCGATCGTATTGGCGCTGGCCGGTGCGATCAGATAGAGGTCCGCCCGCTCGGCCAGTGCCAGGTGGCTGATCGGCATCCGCGTGGGGAGCGGCTCATTGGGATAAACGCCGCGCAGCGGATCCGGGGCGAACTCGTCGCTCAGGACCGGCGCGCCGGTGATGGCTTCAAACGAGGTTGGGCCGACAAAGCGCATGCTCGCGGGCGTCTGGATCACGCGCACGGCGTGGCCGGCCTTCACCGCCAGGCGCACCGCTTCGAGCGCCTTGTAGGCAGCGATCCCGCCGCTCACGCCGACGAGCAACCGCATCGCCGGGTTACCTCCGCCCTACCTGTAGCTGTACTTCAGCTTGCCCTGGGCGACTTCTTCGAGCGCGATCGTCAGGTAGTTCTTGGAGTGCGTCTCGACCATCGGCGGCGGAAACTCATCGAAGGTGCCCTCGCCGAGATTGTGGTAGTAGGAGTTGATCTGGCGCGCGCGCTTCGCGGCCACGATCACGCTGGCGTAATCGGAGTCGACATGCTCGAGCAGCTTGTCGATGCGGGGAGAGATCAAAATTTGACGCGTCCTTTGCTGTCGGGTTAAGAAAGGTTAGCGAGCGCCCGTTCCACGATCTGCACCAGCTCCGCCGTCGCCTGCTCCAGACGGTCGTTGACCACCACATGCCGGAACTCGGGCTGGGCCTCGAGCTCGCGCTCGGCGGTGCGCATGCGCGCGTCGACCGCCTCGGCGGGGTCGGTGCCGCGGCCGATCAGCCGCGCGCGCAGCGCGTCGCGAGAAGGGGGCGCGATGAACACGGCCTCGGCATCCGGGATCGCTTCGCGGACCTGGCGCGCCCCCTGGACGTCGATCTCCAGAACCACCGGGGTGCCCTCCTTCAGCCGCCGGTCTAGCTCCGAGCGCAGCGTCCCGTAGCGGTGAGAGGAGTATGTGGCGTGCTCCACGAACTCGCCCGCGGCCAGCGCACGGTCGAACTCGTCCTCGCTCAAGAAGTGGTAGTCGATGCCGTCTCGCTCGCCGGCTCGCGGCTGTCTGGTGGTAGCCGAGACCGACAGCTCGAGTCCCGGCATGCGCTCCAGCAGCCCCCTGATGAGCGTGCCCTTGCCGACCCCGGAGGGACCGGTGATCACCAGCACCTTGGCCACGCGAAGCGGCCTAGTTGGTCTCCCGGAACTCCACGAGTCTCGTCCTCCCGGCGCCGGCTCAGCGCCGGCGCATCAGCTCCACGAGCTCGGTCCGCTGGCGCTGCGAGAGCCCACCGATCGTCTTGCTCGGCGAGATACGGCACTGGGAGAGAATCTTGTTGACCTTCACGCGGCCGTACTTGGGGACGGCCAGCAGCAGGTCGAATACCTTCGCCGTCTCGAGGTACTCGGGAGGCTGGAGCAACAGCTCGTGGATCGGCTGCCGGCCGGCCTTCAGATCGCGCTTCAGCTGAGCCCTGCGGCTCCGAATATCGTTGGCCCGCTGAAGGGCGTCCATGCGCTGCACGAGCGAGCGTTCGGGCGCGGCGATGGGTTTGGAGAGCGATTCACTGACCGGCGGCATGGGCGGCGACTATACATCTTGGGCGGGGCTGATCAAGGCCAAATCTCGCAATTCGGCTAGGGGTCAAGCTGAGGTTCAGCATTGTCGAGCCAGGTTGCGGGAATCGACGGTTTTTGCAGGAATTTTGCCCGGACATGTGGCAGCTATTGATGTAACGATTCCGAAAACCGCGCACGATGCTCACGTTTTCTGCCCGAGCGCCGCCACGCGAGGGTCGGACTGCAGTTCGGCGGCGATTCTGAGCCCGGCCGCTGGGTCGCGAAAGCTCTCGGTTCCGACGGCCACGAGATCGGCGCCCGCGCTCAGCAGATCGAGAGCGTCACGGCCGCTCTGTACGCCGCCAATGCCGACGATCGGGATCCCGACCGCGGCGCGCACGGCGTGAACCTGCGCCAGGGCCACGGCCCGGACCGCCGGCCCGGAGACGCCGCCCGTGACGCCGCCCAGCCACGGCCGTCCTGACACCGGGTCGAAGGCCATCCCCTTGATCGTGTTGATCAGCGACAGGGCGCTGGCACCCGTCTGCTCCGCGGCGCGTGCCACTGTCGCCACGTCGCTCGTGTTGGGCGTCAGCTTGACGATCAGCGGCTTGCTCGTCATCGGCGCCACGCGTTCCAGCAGACCGCCGAGCTCGGTGGGGTTCGACCCGAACTCGAGGCCGGTGGCGACGTTGGGGCAGGAGACGTTCAGCTCCAGCGCCGCCACTTCAGGCCGGGCGTCGAATGCCCAGATGAGCGTGGCGATCTCGTCGTGGGTCGAGCCCATGACGTTGACGATCACTGGCACCGGCAGCACCGCCAGCTCCGGTAGGTCCTGTTCCAGGAAGCCCTGGAGACCCTTGTTCGGCAGGCCGATGGAGTTGATCAGCCCTCCCGCCAGCTCCCACAGGCGAGGCGGCGGGTTGCCGCCCCGGGGCTCGAGCGTGACGGTCTTGGTGACGTAGGCGGCGAACGGAAAACGCTCGATCAGCTGTTCGCCGAAAGCCCGCCGGGCGGCGATGGCATCGAACGTGCCGGACGCGTTGATGACCGGTCCGTCGAGCTCGAGGCCGCAGAATCCGACGCTCACGGATGCACCCGCTCGAGTTCGGCCGCATCGATCACCGGACCGTCTACGCACAGCCGGATGTACCCGGAGCGCGTCTCCACGACGCAGCCGAAGCACGCGCCGAATCCGCAGGCCATCCCCGACTCGAGCGCCAGCTGCGCCGGGACCCCCCTGGCGGCGCACAGGGCGCGGACTGCCTCGAGCATCGCCGGTGGCCCGCAGGCGTAGACCTCGGCCTGCTCGTCGCGTTCGAGCTCGGCGTGCAGCAGATCGGTGACGAGACCCCGCTGGCCCGTGCTGCCGTCCTCCGTCGCCACCGTCGGACGGCGAAGAAGCGCGCGTGCGCGCGCGTACGAGGCGTCGCGAAAGCCGAGCAGCGCCACTGCCGCCTCGCCGAGGTGATCCTGCCAGATGGCAAGCGGAGCGATGCCCACGCCGCCCCCGACGAGCAGCGGCCGGCGTCCCTCGTTCGGAGGCCGAAACCCGCGTCCCAGCGGGCCGACGATCAGCAACTCCTCCCCAGCTCGCAGCTCCGACAGCCGTCGCGTTCCCGGGCCGACGTCGTCCACCAGGAACTGCAGCTCGCGCCCCGCGGCGCGCAGCACGCTGAAGGCCCGCGGCAGGAACGGCCGCTCGCCCTCTCCCCCGCCCCACCGGCTCGCCGAGGAGAGCATGTAGAACTGGCCGGGCTGCGGAGGCGGGCCGGCGCGGTCCTCGCAGCGCAGCACCACGTAGGGGCCGAAGCGCTCGCGGGCCGTGATCGGAGCGGCGCGGCGCCCGAACGGCGCCAGCTGACGCCTTTGCTCCACGCGCGACGCGTCAAGCATGCGCGGGCGTGCCGGCGCCCCGCTCGCGGCCGTGAATCTCCTGCAGCGAAAGCACGTCCGGCTCTCCGCGACGTGCGGCGGCGATCGCACGCGCGGCGGCCATGCCTCCGGCCATCGTCGTGATGCATGGGATCCGGCGTGAGACGGCCGCCGAGCGGATCTCCCAGCCGTCGGTGCGTGCCCCGGTCCCCACCGGGGTGTTGATGACAAGTTCCACCGCACCCCGCTCGATCCAGTCCACGACATGCGGCGAGCCCTCCCCGATCTTGTTGATCGTCTCCGCCGGGATTCCCATCTTGCGGATGGCTTGCGCGGTGCCGCGCGTGGCGATGATGCTGAAGCCCAGGTCGTGCAGCATGCTGGCCACGCCGGTGGCGGCGGGCTTGTCGCCGTCGGCCACGGTGATGAACACGGTTCCGGACAGCGGCAGTGTCGACCCCGCGGCGGCCTGTGCCTTGGCGAACGCAGTGGGGAAATCGGCGGCGATGCCCATCACCTCACCGGTGGAGCGCATCTCGGGGCCGAGCAACGAATCGGCGCCGGCGAAGCGGTCGAACGGCAGCACCACCTCCTTGACGCACACGTGACCGTTTCGTGTCGTCGCCGGCAGCTCGAGCTGCTCGATGCTCGCGCCCAGCATCAGCCGGCAGGCGAGCTTGGCGATCGGCAGGCCGACGGCCTTGGAGACGAAGGGCACGGTGCGCGACGCCCGGGGATTTGCCTCCAGCACGTAGAGGCTGTCGCCGTGAATCGCGAACTGGACGTTCAGCAGACCAACCACGCCCAATCCCAGCGCGATGCCCGCCGTCTGCGAACGGATCTGCTCGAGCATCTCGTCGCCGATGGCGTGTGGCGGCAACACGCACGCGGAGTCGCCGGAGTGGATCCCGGCTTCCTCCACGTGCTGCATGACGCCGGCGATCCACACCTGGCGACCGTCGCAGAGCGCATCGACGTCGATCTCGATCGAGTCCTCCAGAAAGCGGTCGAGGTAGATCACGCGGCCGGGCTCGGTTTGGGCACGCTCCAGGTAGCCGAGAAGGCCGGCATCGTCATAGACGATCTCCATCGCCCGCCCCCCGAGCACGTAGCTCGGCCTGACCAGCAGCGGAAACCCGACTTCCGCCGCTCGCGCACACGCCTCATCCGCCGCGCGCGCGGTGGCGTAGGGCGGCGCCTTGTAGCCGAGCCGGTCCAGGAGCTGACCGAAGCGGTAGCGCTCCTCGGCCAGGTCGATGGCCTCGATGCCGGTCCCGAGGATCCGGATGCCCGCCTCCTGCAGGCCCGCCGCCAGCTTCAACGGCGTCTGTCCCCCGAACTGGACCACGACACCCTCCAGCCGCGGCTCGGCGCGGCAGACCCCGAGTACGTCCTCCAGCGTCAGGGGCTCGAAGTACAGCCGGTCGGAGGTGTCGTAGTCAGTGGAGACGGTCTCCGGGTTGCAGTTGATCATGACCGCGTCACGCCCCAGCTCCCGGACCGTCTGCGCGGCGTGGACGCAGCAGTAGTCAAACTCGATTCCCTGCCCGATGCGGTTTGGCCCGGAGCCCAGGATCACGACACTCGCCCGCTCCGCTGAGCCGTCGATCTCGTGCTCCGCCGGCCCCCGCTCCCAGGCCGAATAGAAGTAGGGCGTGCGCGCGGCAAACTCGGCGGCACAGGTGTCGACCGACTTGAATGTCCGCGCGCCGGCGAACGCTGAATCGATCCCACCCGGCGCGGCGACCAGCTCGGCCAGCTCGCTCAAGAACCAGCGATCGATCGAGGTGAGGTCGTGGACACTCTCCACGCTCGCGCCGCGGCGCAACGCCTCTAGCACCCGGTCGAAGCGCTCGGCCCCCGGCCGCTCGAGCGAGCGCATGAGCTCGTCGCCGTCGGGGAAGCTCGGCTTCGTGTCCAGTTCGCGGGAGCGCAGCGCCTTGGCGAATGCCTGCTTGAACGTACGGCCGATGGCCATCGCCTCTCCTACCGACTTCATGTGGGTGGTGAGGCCGGGCTCCGCGCCGGGAAACTTCTCAAACGCAAAACGCGGCCACTTGACCACGCAGTAGTCGATCGCCGGCTCGAAGCTGGCCGGCGTGGCCTTGGTGATGTCGTTGGGAATCTCCTGAAGCGTGTACCCCACCGCCAGCCGGGCGGCGATCTTGGCGATCGGAAAGCCGGTGGCCTTGCTGGCCAGCGCGCTCGAGCGCGATACGCGGGGATTCATCTCGATGACCACGATCTCGTCGGTGTGGGGATTGACCGCGAACTGCACGTTCGAGCCCCCGGTCTCCACGCCGACCGCGCGGATGACGGCAATCGCCTGGTCACGCAGCCGCTGGTACTGGCGGTCGGTGAGCGTCTGCTGCGGTGCCACGCAGACGCTGTCGCCGGTGTGTACGCCCATGGGATCGAGGTTCTCGATCGAGCACACGATCACCACGTTGTCCGCGCGGTCACGCATCACCTCGAGCTCGAACTCGCCCCAGCCCAGCACCGACTCCTCGACCAGCACCTGGCCGATCGGCGAGGCGCTCAGCCCGCGAGCCACGACGCGTTCGAGCTCGTCTTCGTCGCGGACCACGCCGCCGCCGGTTCCCCCCAGCGTGAACGCGGGGCGGACGATGAACGGGAGCCCGACCTGGTCTGTTGCCCTACGCGCGTCGGCGATGCTGTGGGCGATCGCCGAACGCGGCACGCGCAAACCGGCGGCGGTCATCGTCTCGCGGAAGCGCTCGCGATCCTCGGCGCGGTCGATCGCCTCGTAGTCGGCGCCGATCAGCTCCACCCCGTAGCGTTCGAGCACCCCCAGCTCGTGCAGCTCCTTGCTCAAATTGAGCGCGGTCTGGCCGCCGAGCGTCGGCAGCAGTGCGTCCGGCCGCTCGCGCTCGATGACCTGCGTCAGCGGTCCCGGCAGGAGCGGCTCGACGTATGTGGTGGTGGCCACATCCGGATCGGTCATGATCGTCGCCGGGTTGGAGTTGACGAGCACCACGTCATAGCCCTCGTCCACCAGCACGCGGCAGGCCTGCGTGCCCGAGTAGTCGAACTCCGCCGCCTGGCCGATGACGATCGGGCCCGAGCCGATCAGCAGGATCTTGTGGAGGTCGTCCCTACGCGGCATCGGCCGTTGAAATACGGGGCGCGCCCCCCCAGGGCGCGCCCTTTTTTATCTCTTCGATGAAGCGGTCGAACAGGTACAGGGCATCGTGCGGTCCGGGACCTGCCTCCGGGTGATACTGAACAGTCGCCCCTCGCACGTCGCGCAGCTGGAGCCCCTCGACCGTCCGGTCGTAGAGGTTTATGTGGCTGAGCTCGGCGACGCCGTAGTCGGTCTCCCAGCGCACCGCCTCGTCGCGGTCGATCGTCCGCTGGCCGCTTGGCCCAAGAACCGCGAAACCGTGATTCTGGGAGGTGATCTCAATCCTGCCTGTCGTCAGGTCCTTGACGGGGTGGTTGGCGCCGTGGTGGCCGAAGCGAAGCTTGTAGGTCTCGAGTCCCACCGCGCGGCACAGCAGCTGGTGCCCGAGACAGATGCCGTACACCGGCCGCTGACCCACTAGTCCTCTGACGGTCTTTACGAGGTAGTCGAGCGCGGCGGGATCGCCGGGCCCGTTGGCCAGGAAGATCGCGTCCGGATCGCCCTCCAGGAGCTCCTCGGCGCCGCTGGTGCAGGGATGAAGCTCGACGGTGGCTCCCCGGCGCCGCAGGTTGTGGAGGATCGAGCGCTTGACGCCGGTGTCGATCATCGCGATGCGGGGGCCTCCGGAAGCTGCTTCGGGCGGGGGCTCCAGCACAGCGCGCTCGGGCGCGCTTACCTCGCGCACCAGGTCGCGCCCGACCATCGGCTGCTCGCGGTGAACCAGCTCGAGCGCCTCACGCTCCGATAGCTCGGAGCGGAAGACGCCGCCCCGCATCGCGCCGCGATCGCGGATGTGGCGCACCAGCGCCCTGGTGTCGACATCGGTGATCGCGGGGATACCGCGGTCGGCCAGCCACGAGAGCCAGCCCCGCCGGGTTCCGTCCCGCCCACCCACGTCCTCACGGTCGACCGCGGCGCGCATGATCGCCGCGCGGGCGTGAACCTGGTCTGACTCCATCGCCTCGCTCGAGGCACCGTAGTTGCCGATCTGCGGGAACGTGAATGCGATCAGCTGGCCGGCATAGCTGGGATCGGTCATCGCCTCCTGGTAACCGGACATCGCCGTGGTGAAGACGATCTCCCCCACCGCGCTCGGCACCGCGGCCGCGCAGGCGACGCCGTCGAAGCGCCTGCCGTCCTCGAGCAGGACATACGCCGTGGCCGCGGCGCTCATCGGGCCAGCGCACTGGCCTCGGTGAGGAGCGGTGCCCGGAAGGCCACCGTCCCGGCCGCGACCGTCAGCACCACCCGGCCGTGCAGGGCGCGGCCGTGGAAACAGCAGTTCTCGGAGCGGCTGGCGTAGCCCCGCGCGCCGACCTCCCATTTGGAGTCGAGATCGACGAGCGTCACGTTGGCCGGCTCGCCCTGCGCGATTCTGGGCGTGGGCAGCCCGAACAGCTGCCCACCGGCGGTCATCCGCTCCACGGCGATCGCCAGCTCGAGCTCGCCTGGCAGCACGAGCTCCGTGAACAGCGCCGCGAATGCCGTCTCGAGCCCGGTCGTCCCCATCGGCGCCTGCTCGAACGGCACCTCCTTCTCGTGCCTGGCGTGTGGCGCGTGGTCCGTGGCCACGCAGTCGATCAGCCCGCTGCGCAGCGCCCCCACCAGCGCCCGGCGGTCCGACTCGGTCCGCAGCGGCGGGTTCATCTTGAAGCGGCTGTCGAGCGTGCGCACCAGGTCGTCGGTCAGGGTCAGGTGATGGGGCGTGACCTCGCCGCTGACCGCGGCGCCGGCTTCCTTCGCCGCATGAAGCGCCTCGATCGACTCCACCGCCGACAGGTGCTGGAAGTGCACGCGAGCGTGCTCATAGCGTGCGAGCGCCCCATCGCGCGCGATCATCGTCGACTCCGACAGTGACGGGATGCCCGCCAGGCCCAGCCGGGCCGATACCGCACCCTCGTGCATCACGCCTTCGGCGGAAAGGGTCGGGTCTTCCTCGTGCAGCGCGATCACGCCGCCCGCCAGCCGTTGGTACTGAAGCGCCTTGCGCAGGATCCCGGCTGAGACAACCGGCCTGCCGTCGTCGGTGAAGCCGAGCGCGCCGGCGTCCCGAAGCGCGGCCATCTCCGTCAGATCCTCCCCGTGAAGCCCGCGCGTGATCGCGGCCAGGAAGCCGACCGGCACGCGCGCCTCGGACCGCGCAGCAGCGGTCAGCGAGCGAAGCACTGCCGCGTCGTCGACGACGGGCTCCGTGTTGGGCATGGCGACAACGGCGCAGAAGCCGCCGGCCGCGGCCGCCGCGGTGCCGCTCGCGATGTCCTCCTTGTATTCCTGCCCCGGGGTACGGAGATGCACGTGGGGGTCGACGAACGCCGGAAACGCGTATTTGCCGCCGGCCTCGACGAGCACTCCCCCGTCGGGTGTGCTGAGCGAGCCCGGTGGCCCCAGCTGGGCGATGTGCCCGCTGCGGATGACGATGTCGCCCTGCTCGTCGAGCCCGCTGCGGGGGTCGAGCACGTGAGCGCCGCGAATCAGCAGCGCGGCGGGCTCGCCCGGGTGCACGAACAGTCGGGGCGCCAGCATTAGGCCACCGCCTGCAACGGCGGTGAGGGCACCAGCAGCTCGTAGAGCACGGCCATGCGCACCGCGATTCCCGCCTTTACCTGGTCGCCGATCAGCGCCTGCGGCGAGTCGATGGCGTCGGCGGAGAGCTCGATGCCGCGGTTAACCGGACCGGGGTGCATCAGCAGCTGACCGGGACGCAGCCTCGAGGCGCTGATCTGGTAGCGCTGGGCGTATTCGCGCAGCGAGGGCACGAACGAGTCGTTCATCCGCTCGCGCTGCATCCGCAGCGCGTACACCACGTCGGCCTCGTGCGCATCGTCGAGCGTGAACGTCGCCTGACAGCCGAGCGCCTCGATGTCTCGCGGGATCAGCGTCGGCGGCCCGCACACCGTGACCTCGGCGCCCATCCGCTGCAGGGCGAGGATGTTCGAGCGCGCCACGCGCGAGTGCAGCACGTCGCCCACGATCCAGATGCGGGCCCCGGACAGCGAGCCCAGCCGCCTGCGCAGCGTGAAGGCGTCGAGCAGCGCCTGCGTCGGGTGCTCGTGCTTTCCGTCGCCGGCGTTGATCACCGAGGCCGGCGTCCACGCCGCCACGAGCTGCGCCGCGCCGACGTGCGGCGAGCGAATCACGATCGCCGCGGGGTCATAGGCCGAGAGCGTCTGCACGGTGTCCTTGAGTGACTCGCCCTTGTCGACGCTCGAGCCTGCCGAGCGGACGCTGACGACGTCCGCGCTCAGCCGCTTGGCGGCGAGCTCGAAGCTCGAGCTGGTGCGCGTCGAGGCCTCGTAGAAGAGGTTGACCACCGTCCGCCCGCGCAGCGCGGGAACCTTCTTGATCTCCCGGCCCGAGACCTCGGCGAACGACTCGGCGCGATCCAGGATGCGCTCGATCCCCGGACGGCCGAGATCGTCGATGGAGAGCAGGTGCTTGCCCAGGGTGCCGCTCATGCGGCAGCTCGCTTCGGTTGACCCGCGGGGCTGATCGTCACCTCGTCCACCCCGTCCACCTCGTCGACGCGCACGTTCACGCGCTGTTCCTGTGAGGTGGGGATGTTCTTGCCGACGTAGTCGGGGCGGATCGGCAGCTCGCGATGGCCTCTGTCGACCATCACAGCGAGCTGGACGCGAGCCGGACGGCCGTAGTCGAAGATGGCGTCGATCGCCGCGCGCACCGTTCGTCCCGTGTAGAGCACATCGTCCACGATGACCACGGTGCGCTCCGCGATCTGGAAGTCGAGGTGCGAGGCGTGGACCACCGGCGCGCTCGGCCGGAACGCAAAGTCGTCCCGGTAGAAGGAGATGTCGAGGTCACCGATCGGCACCTCGTGGGCGAGCAGCTCGCTCGTCAGGGCGTGCAGGCGCTGGGCGAGGATCGCACCGCGGCGATGGATGCCAACCAACGCGAGCGGTCGATCGGGGTTCTTCTCGACGATCTCGTGAGCGATCCGCACCAGCGTGCGGCGCACATGCTCGCGATCGAGTACGACCGTGGTGGCTTGCAACCTTTCCTTCCTGGCCTCACAGGACCGGGTTAAAGGAGTTGACGGTGAATGAGCGTAGCAACGGGGTCGGCGGCAGCGGTCGGGATTGACCGGGCGCCGAGGGAGGGCCTCCACCCCCCGAAGCTCCAATTTCGCAGCAAACCCGTCGTCTCCGCTTCGGCTTGGCGAGATAAGCATCCTGGGGATGCTTATGTGCACAAACGGCGGCGGGGCGGGCGGGTTTGTTGCGTTATGCGAGCTCCGGCCCGGCGGGTGCCAGCAACCGGTAAAGCACGTGCTCAAGGTTTTCCACGATCAGCGCGCGCTCAAAGACGAGCCCCGCCTTCTCCATGACCCGCCGCGAGGCGCGATTGTCAGGTCGGGTATAGGCGATCACGTCGGGGAGCGCGAGCCTGCCGAAAGCCGCCTGCAGGGCGGCATGGGCCAGCTCGGTGGCCAGCCCTTGGCCCCATCGCTCGGGCACAATCGCCCAGCCCACCTCGACTTCGGCCTCGCCGGTGGCCCAGGTGTGCTGGAGTCCACCGCGGCCAAGAAAGGCGCCGCTCGAGCGGTCGCGAAGCAGCCAGAGCCCGAAGCCGAAGTCCTCCCAATGGCGGAGCTTCTCATCGAGGCTGAGCAGCACCTCTGAATCGCTGATGGGCCGACCCGTGGGCGAGAGCGTCTTGGCCACGCGGGGATCGCCGAGCAACCGCGCCAAGTCTCTGAGGTCGCCGGGCTCGAGCCGGGTGGCCAGGATCCGCGGTGTCTCGAAGCGCTCCGGAGAGCCCGCCCTCGCCGCGTCCAGGCCCCCGGCGCCCTCTCGGATGATCTCGTGCTCCTTCCGGCCGCCGGTTCTCAACCGGTCTCCCCCGCGGTCAGCTCCGGCTCAATGGGCCGCCCGTCCCAGCGGACGAGCTCCGGCTCGCCGCGCTCCGGGAACGGCAGCTCGATCGTGTCGAAGTCGCGCGGCAGCTCTGTGCGGGGGAAGATCGCCCTGGCCTCGTCCCTCAGCACGCCCACCGGATAGCGGGTGGAAAAGTGTGTCAGCGCGAGCATCGTGACCTCGGCCTCGCGGGCGATCGTGGCCGCCTGGGCGGCGGTCGAGTGGCCGGTCTCGGCGGCCCGCTCGCGTTCGTCCTCCGCGAACGTCGCCTCGTGCACCAGCAGGTCGGCGCGGTGGGCCGCCACGCGAAGCGTCTCGCACGGCCCGGTGTCGCCGCTGATCACGAGCTTGCGTCCCGGGCGGGGCGGCCCGAGGACCCGCTCGGGGGCGACGCCCTTGACGATCTCGCCGTGCTGCAGGCGCCCGAACTCGGGTCCCGGAGTCAGGCCCAGGCGAACGGCAGCCTCAGGGTCAAACTCACCGGGGCGCTCGTCCTCGAACAGCACATAGCCCAGTGCCAGGCCGCGGTGAGCCACCGGAAACGCCGCGATGCTGTAGCCCCCGTGGTGCAACACAGCTCCGGGCTCCAGCTCCACGAGCTCGAGCTCGAAGCGGACCCGCCCGGCCGTGCGCAGCGCGAGCGTCAGGAGGTCGCGAAGCCCGCGGGGGCCGACGATCCGCAATGGCCGCTCGCGGCCCCGCAGATCGAAGGTCTTCAGCAGTCCAGGGAGCCCTAGCCAGTGATCGGCGTGGTAGTGGGTCAGGAACACCTCCGACAGGTCGGTCAGGCCGATCGAGCCGACGAGCTGGCGCTGCGTGCCTTCGCCGCAGTCGAACAGGATCCGATCGCCGCCGCGGCGTACGAGCAGCGCCGGCAGCCCTCGGCGGGCGGTGGGCAGCGAGCCGGCGGTGCCGGCGAAAAAGACCGACAGGTCCATGGGGTGGTGAGTGTGTCAGTCGTGGCCGGGGCCGAGCGCTTGAGCCCAGGATTCGAACTCGTAATCGGCGGCGAGCCGGCAGGATCTGACGAACGCATGTTCGGGCCCTGAGCCGCTAGGCTTGGTGCCCCAGCGCCCGTAGCTCAGGGGATAGAGCGCGTGCCTCCGGAGCACGAGGCCGCAGGTTCGAATCCTGCCGGGCGCGCTCGTCGCTGCGGGGCGGGGCTGGACGCGCCACACTCGGGCGCCATGCCGACGGCGCGCTCCGCGACCACCGATGACGGCGTTGAGATCGCGTTCGACGACGTAGGCCGCGGCCGCCCCGTGGTGTGGCTCCACGGCATCACCGACGACATGGCGTCGTGGGAGCCGATCACCTCCCGGCTGTCGGGCGAGATGCGCTGCATCCGCATCGACTTCCGGGGGCACGGGCACTCCCAGGGTCAGGGGCCGTACTCAACCGGCCTCCTGCTGGACGTGGCCGCAGTAATCCGGGACACCGGCATCACCTCGCCCGTGGTCGTCGGTCACTCGCTGGGGGGCGTGGTCGCCACGCTCGCTGCTGCCAGCGGCTTGACAGGACCAGTGGTGTGCGTCGACCAGCCCCTGAAGCTCGGGTCCGTCGCGCCGCTGATCCGCTCTGTCGCCTCCCGCGTCAAGGATCCGGCGACCTACGCGGACACGCTCGTCGCGGTCAAGCTCGATCTCGGGGCGGCGCTCGTTCCCCGCCGGGACAGGGCCGCGATCGAACGTGCCACCCGCAACAGCACGCAGGAGGCGACGCTCGAGCTCTGGCAGCCCCTTCTGGAGGCCGACGCGGCGGCGATGGCGGAGACGGAAGAAACCCTGCAAGCAGCCCTACGGTCGATCGATGTGCCGTATCTGGCGCTACACAGCCAGCGACCCGGGCCCGACTACGAGAAGTGGTTCAGAGCTACAAACAGGCAGGCCACGCTTGAATGCTGGCCCGACCTCGGTCATTGGCTCCATCTGGTCCAGCCGGCGCGGTTCGCGGAGCGGATAAGGCAGTTCGTCGAACACAGCGAGTCACCTTGAAACGGTGCACAAGCGAGTTTGGCCTTCTCCGACGCAGGGAAGGCGACACGCAGCGAAACAGTGACCGAGAAGACCCCTACAGTGCGGCTGGAGCTGGACAGCCGACCTGAGTCAGTCACCCTGGTCAGAGGCATGCTCTCCGGCATCGGCGACACGCTCGATCTGGAGCCAGAGCTGCTGGATGACCTGAAGACCGCGGTCAGCGAAGCGTCCAACAACGTCGTCCTCCACGCATACGAGGGGGGCGTGGGACCGCTGATCGTGGAGTTCGAGTGGAAGCCAGACTCCGTCGACGTGGTGGTCCGGGACCACGGGACCGGCATCCACCGGGTGGCCACCAGACGTGACCGCATGGCAGTGGGAATGGCGGTGATGAGCGCGCTGAGCGACCGGACCGAGTTCGTCTCCGTTCCCGAGGGGGGGACCGAGGTCAGGATGTCATTTGACGCCCGGATCAAGGCGCGCCCCGGAGGCGGCAAAGAGGACCTTGAGACCGAATGGCCCTCACAGCTCGGCGGCGACGTGGTGGTGAAGCTCTCCTCGCAGGAGCTGCTGGCCAGGGTTCTGGGCCGGATGGCCCGGGCTGCGGCGGCCCGAGCGCACTTCTCAGTCGACCGCTACGCCGATCTTCACCGGCTCACCGATGCCATCGCCGATCACGCCAGGTCGGCTGCCACGAGTCAAGGGATCGGCTTCTCGATCGCCGCCGAAAGGCGGTGGATGGAGCTCGTGATCGGAAAGTTCCGCGACGGGAGCTCCGACCAGCTACGGGCAGAGGCCTCACACAGCTCGAAGCTGACGCACCTGGCGGACGAGGTCACGGTGGAGCCGGACGGCGACGGCGAGATGCTCCGGGTCGTGGTCACGGACAAGCGCCGTAACTGAGTTTCGACCCGACAGCAGTGGCGGGCGGCGGCTAGAAGCGCAGCAGCGCCGCGATCCCGCCGAGTGGCCCGAGATCCGGTGACTCCACCGGCAGCACCTCGGCATCCTGGTCCAGGGCAGCCCGCGTAGCGGGCTCCAGCAGGTCGTCCCGCCACTCGAGCTCTGTGCCGTCGACGGGGCAGGTTTCGCGCCCGACCTCCAGCCGTCCGCATCCTGGGCAGATGGCGCCGGGTAGCGGCTGCCCGGCGGTGAACAGCAACGTCCCGACACGCCTTTCCTGGAGGCTCTCGAAGACCCGCTCGGGTCCCGCCGCGGCACGACCGTCCGCCCCGAGCGCGGCCCGCAGCTGCTCGAGCCGCTCGCGGACCCGCTGCGCATCGTGCTCGCGGATCGCGGGACCGGCCTTGGCCCGGACGTCGTCGAGCGTCGCGTCCTCGATGTCGATGTCGATATAGCCGGCGAGCGCCCGGCGTACGTACGAATGCAATGCATCTTCCAGCTGGTGGCGCAACTCCTCGGGGGCGGCCAGCAGCAGCGAGCCGAACGGCCGCCGCCGGTAGAGGATCAACAGCGTCCTCGCCGTCCGGCGCAAATGCTCTTCGACGTCGCGATCCACCGATCGCGAGTACCGGGCCTGCGACCAGCCGCCCTGCGAGTGCTGTCCGTGGACGCTGTCGCCAAACGACAGCATCTCGGTCAGCTCGGTGGCTGAGCCCCTGAGGATTCTCGTTAGCCGACGGTTTACGAGCGCCACGCACCACCGACCGGATGACCGGGTCTCGAACAGCGGCACGATGAACGGGGTGTCGCCGATCGTCACCGAGCCCTCCACTGGCTCCGGCAGAGCGAGCGTCTCGAACAGGTCGAGCGACGAGCAACAGAACACGGCATAGCCGTGCGCTCCGCGCGCGAAACTGCGGTCGTTGAGATGAGCGGCGACGCGTTCCAGGTCGGAGCGCAGCTGCTCTCTCTCCTCGTGACCTCGGTCGCCTGAGTCGATCTGGCGGCCGGCATCGTCGAGCAGGGAACGGATCTCGCTGCTACGCGCCGGGGGCGTCGCAAATCTCTGCGGGTCGAGGTCGACGTAGACGCTCAGGACCCGCGCACCGTCCGCCTTGAGATCCGCCAAGCGTCTTAGCGTTTGATCGGTGATGTCGCTGTGTGCACTCATGGCACCTGGTGCTTCTTACCCGCGCTGGGTGCTTATCACCATGATCATCGCACTCGGCCCGATGCCATGACTTGGACCAAGCCGCGGTCAGTGAATCGGCGTTCGAGGCGCGCCGCCGGCCTCGAGCTCGAACAACCAGAACTCGCGCCCGATCACCGGCACGGAGACGTTGTACACCGGAACCTCGCCGATCACGCCGTCGAAGGTGCCGGCATGAGCGTGACCATGCAGCACGAGGTCCGGCTCATGCTCGGCGATCGGCGCGGCCAGCCGATCGGTGCCTAGAAACGGCCAGATGCCCGGCGACTCCCCCTCGATCGTGGCGGTGGTCGGCGCATAGTGGAGCATCACGATCCGCACCTGGCACAGCGCGATGGCGCGCAGACCGCGGTCGAGCGCTTGCACCTCACGCGAGGTCTCCTGGTAGACGGCCCTGAGGAGCGGCTCGCCGAAGTCCGGAAGGTGCGAGCCCGGAAAGCCGCCGACGAAGCCCTTGGTACCAACGACGCCGACCTGCACGCCGCCCAGCTCGCAGATCGCCCAGTCGCGGTCCAATACCCGTACGCCACCCTTCTCGAGCGCAGCGACCACCTCGTCGCGGCGGTTGGCGTGCCAGTCGTGGTTGCCGAGCACGGCGAACACCGGCATTTGAAGGGACCGACATGAATCGGCCAGAACGGCGGCCTCCTCGGGTTCGCCGTGGGTGGTCAGATCGCCGCACAGCAGCACGAGGTCGGCAGCGCCCGAGAGCTCGCTGAGACCGGTGGCGATCGCCTCTCGACGCTCGTGGCAGCAGTGCAGGTCACCGGCGGCGGCAACGCGCAGCTTCGGTGCGGTACCGGGGTGCGCAGAATCGCCATCGAAGCTCATGCCGTCTAGGGCTACCCCAGCCAGTTAGCCCCCACGCGCCGCGGGTAGCCCAGTCCGGTGAGCGCCGAGCAGTCGTTTAGATCGATAGGCGAGGCGTTGCGTCTGGCGGCAGCGACCCTGCGCGACGCAGACGTACCGTTCGTCCTCGGCGGGAGCTTCGCGGCTTGGGCTAGAGGCGGCCCCCAGCCCCAAAAGGATCTGGACCTGATGATCAAGCCGGCCGATGCCGACCGGGCGCTGGAAGCGCTGGCCGCCGTCGGCATGCGCCCCGAGAGACCGCCCGAGGAATGGCTGGTCAAGGCCTGGCACGGCGAAGTGATGATCGATCTGATCTTCCATCCGGCGGGAATGGAGATGAACGACGAGGTCCTGGCCCGCGCTGAGATGATGCCGGTGATGGCGGTTGCAACACCGGTGATGGCGCTCGAGGACATGCTGGTCACGAAGCTCTGCGCGCTTGATGAGCATTCGCTCGACTACACCGCGTTGCTGGGCATCGCCCGCGCGCTGCGCGAGCAGATCGACTGGGGCGAGCTTCACGAGCGCGTCCGCCCCTCCCCCTATGCAGAGGCCTTCTTCACGTTGGTACGGGGACTGGGAATAGCTCCCGGGCACGACGATTCCGGCCGGCGCCCGCGCAGCAGGGTGCGTGTTTTGCCAAACGCCGAGGGTGGTAGCCCCTAGCCGGCGACCAGGGAGATGTGAGGGATCCTCATGTTCAGACGGAGAACGGCACCAGCTGACGAGCGCGCGGCGACCGGGGAGCCGACGGCAGCGGACGAGCCGGCAGCCGCAAGCGGCGAACCGGCAGCAGAGCGACGCGGGGCCGCGCCCCGGAGGACCGCAGGCGGTGGCGCCGTAGCCGGCGCGGCGGCGGCCGGCACCACCGCCGCCGGAACGCTGCTGGTCACGCTCGGCCGGCTGGTGCGCCTGATCGCGGGGCTGATCTTCCTGCTGATCGTCCTGGGGATCATCTTGTACGACCTGAAGGCCAACGGCAACAACAGCATCGTCAAGGCCATCCACGACGCGGCGAACTTCTTCGCCAGCCCCTTCAACGGCATCTTCAGCCCCAAGGGACTGCGCACGAGGCTCAGCATCAACTGGGGGATCGCGGCGGTCGTGTACCTGATCGCCGGGTCGATCATCGCCGCCATCATCGCCTCCCCCGGTCACGGGCTCCGCCGCGCCGGCGGGGAACGGCGGCGTTACTAGCGCTTCAGCGCTAGCTGCTCCCGTCGCCCTCGCGGTAGCGCTTGCGGGCGGCCTCGATCTCCTCGTCCGCGGCGTCACGGTCGCGCCAACCCTTGACGATCGATTCCTTCCCCGGTTCGAGATCTTTGTAGATAGCGAAGAAGTGGGAGATCTCGTTGCGTAGCGACCCGGGAAGGTCATCGAGCCGCTGGAGCGTATTCCAGCCGGGGTCATCGCAAGGGATTGCCACCACCTTGGAGTCCATCCCCTCTTCGTCCTCCATATCGAACAGCCCGATCGCCTCGCACTCCACCACGCAGCCGGGGAACGTGGGCTCCGAGACGCAGATCAGGGCGTCCAGCGTGTCGCCGTCAGGGGCCAGGGTCTCGGGGATGAAGCCGTAGTCCGTCGGATAGACAACCGAGGACGACAGGAAGCGGTCCAGCTTTATCTCCCCGGAGTCCGGGTCGTACTCGTACTTGTTGCGCGATCCCTTCGGGATCTCGACGACGCACTTGATCATTCCGGGTGTTCTACCACGGCTCAGGCCCCTGTCAGACGCGATCGCAGGAACCTGGCGTTGGCAGGCGCGTAGCCGCGCCAGTCGTTATTGAAGTATGCCCAGACCTCATGCGATCGCCGCCAGCCGGCGATGGTCCGGGCCCAGCGCTCTAGCTCCGTCCGTGAGTAGTTGCCGTTACGACCGCGTGTTCCGTAGTGAAAGCGCACGAAACGCCAGGCAGCGGTGGCCTCGGTGCTCTGAAACTGGCGCTGTGGATGATCGCCGATCGTGAGCGCCACCCCATGGGCCCGCAGCGCCTCCATTACGGGCTTGGCAAACCAGCTCTGGTGGCGAAACTCGATCGTGTGCCGACCGACGGGTAGCGCCTCCAGCCATTCGTGCAGGCGCTCGTCGTCGCGATGGAACTGTCCGGGTAGCTGCCAGAGCACCGGTCCGAGACGGCCGGCATCGATCAGCGGCTCCAGGCGGTCGTAGAACAGCGCGATTCCCTCGCGGGTGTCGGCCAGTCGCCGAACATGCGTCAGGTAGCGACTGGCTTTGACCGCAAAGGTGAACCCGTCCGGTGACTGAGCTGCCCAGGCCGCCGTCGCCTTGCGGGTCGGCAGCCGGTAGAAGGTGGCGTTCACCTCCACCGTGTCGAAGCGCTCGGCATAGAGCTCGAGCCACCGCCGCCGCGGCTCGCGCTGGGGATAGAACGTTCCGCGCCAGTCGTCGTAGTTCCAGCCCGAGCAACCGATGCGTACGGGTTTCGCCACTTCCCCGGCTGAGCGCTACTGCGTTTGCGCTGCGCGCACGCGCTCGGGCGGCCCCACGGCAGGCCCGGCAGGACCGTCGCGGAGCGCCATCTGGATGACCTCGGCCAGATGCAGTGCGCTGCGCTCGGAGCCGTGTTCGATCTGGCAGCGGCAGCTGAAGCCGTCGGTCACGAGCAGCGTGTGCTCCGAGGCGCTCCGCACGGCGGGCAAAAGAGCACGTTCGGCGGCCTTGAGCGACACCTCGTAGCGTTCCCCGCGCTCATAGCCGAACGAGCCCGCCAGCCCGCAGCACCCGTCGTCCAGCACCTCGTAGTCGAGCCCCAGGCGATCGAGGACGGCCCGGTCGCTATCCGTATCGCTCGTTGCCCGCTGGTGACAGTGAAAGTGAACGAGCGCCTTGGACTCGAGCCGCGGCATCTCCCAGCGCTCACCGTGCTTGGCGAGTAGCTCGCCGAGCGAGAAGGTCTGCCGCGCCAGGCGCCGCGCGTCTTCGTCGCCCGGGAGCATGTTGACCAGCTCGTCGCGGAACACGGCGCCGCAGCTTGGCTCCAGGGCCACCACCGGCGTGCCGGCATGGATCTCCTCGCGGAGCGTGTCGAGCGTTCGGTGAAGCAGGCGCCGGGCGAGGCGGAGCATGCCGTAGTCGTAGAGCGGCCGCCCGCAGCACAGCGACTGTGGCGGGACGACCACCCGGAAGCCCGCGGCTTCCAGCACCTCCGTGGCGGCGATCGCCACATGCGGCTGGAAGTAGTCACTGAAGGTATCCGGCCACAGCAGCACCCGCGGCCGGCCGCCACCGTCGGCGCCCGAGCGCTCGCTGAACCATTGCTTGAACGTCCGCGGGGCGAATGCCGGCAGCCCCCGCTCGGGCGCCACGCCTGCCAGGCGCTTGCCCAGCGCCGCAAACGGCTGGCGCTGGGTCAACAGGTTCGCCAACCGCGGGGCCTTTGCCGCCAGCTCGGCCTCCCAGCGGATCAAGCCCAGCACATAGGCCTGCCGGGGGCGCACGCGGCCCTTGTAGTAGTGGGAGAGGAACTCGGCCTTGTAGCTGGCCATGTCCACCCGCACAGGGCATTCGTGCACACAGGCCTTGCAGGCCAGGCAGAGGTCGAGCGACTCCTTGACGTCGTCGTTTCGCCATGCGCCGTCAAGTGGCGAATCGCTTCGCATCATCTCGAACAGCAGCCTCGCGCGCCCCCGAGTGGAGTGCTTCTCCTCGAGCGTGACTTGATAGCTGGGGCACATGGTGCCCTCCTGGCTGCGGCAGGCGCCGACGCCGAAGCAGCGTTCGGCGGCGTTGGTGAAGCTGCCGTTGTCGGCCGGGTAGGAGAAGCCGGTCTTCACAGGCCGGGTCGTATAGGAGGGGTCCATCCGCAGGTGGGAGTCGAGCGGATAGGGATCGACCACCTTGCCCGGGTTCATCTTGAAGTCGGGATCCCAGATGGCCTTGAACTCGCGGAAGGCTCCGACCAGCTCGGGGCCGAACATCTTGGGTAACAGCTCGGCTCGAGAATGACCATCGCCGTGCTCACCCGACAGCGAGCCGCCGTAGCGCACGACGAGATCGGCCGCGGCCTCCATGAAGTGGCGGTACGTGCGCACGCCTTCGGCGGTCGAGAAGTCGAAGTCCAGGCGGGTGTGCAGGCAGCCATGGCCCACGTGGCCGAAGTAGCTCGCCACTCGCAGCCCGTGCGCGTCGACCACGCGCTGGAACTCGCGCAGGTAGTCGCCCGTCTTCTCCGGCGCCACGGCAGCGTCCTCCCAGCCGGCCCAGCCCGGGTGCTCGCCCGGCACCTTCGAGTGGGTGCAGCCGCCCTCCCGAATCTTCCAGATGTGTGGGATCTCCCAGGACCCGTGGGGGTAGAGGCGGGCGCCCACATGCGGCTTCTCGGCGCGACGGTCCAGGGCCTCGAGCAGCCGTCGACCGCGTTCGTCGGCCTCCTCGTGCGAGTCCCCGCCGAACTCGATCAGCAGCCAGGAGTCGCCGGGCGGCATCAGCTCTGGCTTGCGCTTGAAGCCCTTCTTGAGTTCGTTCTCGATCAGCTGCCGGTCGAATGTCTCAAGCCCGATCGGGCCGTACTCCATGATCTCCGGCACCTGGTCTGCCGCGGTCGGCGGATCGTCGTACCCGACCACGAGCAGCGCCCGGTACTGAGGGCTCGCGATCAGCTTGCAGACGGCCTCCAGCACCAGGCCACAGGTGGCCTCGGTGCCGACGAAGGCGGCGGCCAGGTTGAATCCGTGGTCGGGGAGCAGTCGGTCGAGGTTGTAGCCCGAGATCCGGCGCGGGATCTGCGGATAACGCTCGCGGACCAGACCCGCATAGTGCTCGGCGAGATCGCGCAGGCGGCTGTAGATCTCTCCCACCCGGCCGCCCGCGGCGACCGTGCGCTCGAGCTCCTCGGCCGAGACCGCGCTGGGCAGCGTCAGTCGCGTGCCGTCGTAGAGCAGCACGTCAAGGGACTCGATGTTGTCGGCCGTGACACCGGCGATGATCGAATGCGTCCCACACGAGTTGTTGCCGATCATTCCCCCGAGCGTGCAGCGGCTGTGGGTGGCGGGATCGGGCCCGAAGGTCAGCGCGTGCTCCTCGGCCGCGTCTCGCAGCCAGTCCAGCACGACTCCGGGCTGCACCCGCGCCAGGCGGCGCTCGGGGTCGAGCTCGATGATCCTGTTCATGTACTTGGAGAAGTCGAACATCACGGCCTCGTTGACCGTTTGGCCGGCGAGTCCGGTGCCGCAGCCGCGGGCTCCGATCGGCGCCCCGTGCCGGCGGCAGATCTCGACCGCCGTGACTACATCGTTCGTGTCGCGGGGGATGACCACACCCAGGGGCAGCTGGCGATGAACGGAGCCGTCGTGCGCGTACAGCGCGCGGCTACCGGCCGAGAAGCGCACCTCCCCGCGCACCTGCACGGAAAGCTCGCGCGCCAGCGCCTGGGTGTCGAGCGCCGGCGCCTGCGTGGCGGTCATCGGTGAACTATTCCTGGTCGGCCGAGCCGTCGCCGCCGGGCAGCTTGTCGGCCACCCGCCCCTTGGCCCGGGTCAGGACTCCGGCGGGGCTAGATGCGTACTCCATCTCCTGGGCCAGCACTCGCGACATCGTAAGCCCAATCTGCTCCCGATTGGGTTCGCCCCGGGCCAGGCCCCAGGCGAAGCCCTTGGCGTGTTCCGGGTTGATCGTCGGGGTCATCGGCATGTCGTGAGGGTCGACGACGGCTTCGATCAGCGCCGGGCCGTCGAGCGACAGGGCCTCGTTGAGCTGCTCGCCCACGCGTGCCGGATCCTCGATTCGCACACCGCGCAGACCGCAGGCTTCGGCCACCTTGACGAAGTCGACGCCTTGGAGCTCGACTCCATATTGCGGGTTGCCGAGGAACGCCATCTGCTCCCATTTGATCAGCCCCAAGACGTCGTTTCGCATGACGATCACCTTGACCGGGAGGGCGTGCTGGGCGAGCGTCGCTAGGTCACCCATCATCATCGTCAGCGAGCCGTCGCCCGTCAGCGCCACCACCTGGCGGTCCGGATAGGCCACCTGCGCTCCGATGGCGTAGGGCAGCGCCGCCATCATCGAACACATCGTGCCGCTGAACGAGAAAAGCTGCCCCCGCCGCAGCTCGGTGCGTGCGGCCCAAGTGGTCACCGTTCCGGAGTCACCGCAGAGGATCGCGCGGTCGGCGAGCGCACTGCTCAGGTGGTAGGGCACAGCGTCAGGCTTGATCGGCGGCTCGCCGGGCTCAGCCCGTTGAGCCTGGAGCTCCCGCCAATCGCGCATCTCAGCCTGCGCCTGTTCCAGGAACGAACGATCCTGCCGGGGCTCCAGCAACGGCTCCAGCGCCTCGAGCGTCAGTGCGGCGTCGCCGCAGAGGCCCACCTCCGCCGGATAGCGGAGCCCGATCCGCTCGGGACGGTCGTCGATCTGGACGCCGACAGCCTGACCGGGAGAGGGCAGAAACTCGATGTAGGGGCTCGAGCTGCCGACGATCAGGATCGCGTCGCAGCCCTTCAGCGCGTTCTGCGCTGCCCGCGTGCCCACCAGCGCATAGCCGCCCAGGCAGTGGGGATTGTCATCGGGCACCGCGTCTTTGCCCAGCATCGCCTTGACGATCGGCGCGCCCAGCTTCTCCGCCACGCGCTCCACCTGGCTGCCGGCGGCGCGCGCTCCCGCGCCGATGAAGATCAGCGGCCGCTGCGCTCCAGACAGCGCCCGCGCGGCCTGCTCGATCCGGTCAGGTGGGGGCACGCGGCGGCTGTCGAGAGCGGCCACCGCAGAGTGACCCGCGATGTTCTTGATCGAGCGGTCGCCGGTCACGGCCTCGCCGGATTGGATGTCGATCGGAAATGCGATCGCGGCCGGCCCGCGGTAGGCGATTGCGGAGCGGACGGCCATGTCTGTCACGTTCAGGACGTGGGCTTCACCCATGATTCGCTGGCTGTAGACGCAGGCGTCCTGCAACGCGAAGTCGTGGTTGATGTCCTGTAGGTAGTGGGTGCCGATCACATCGTGGTAAGTCATGCCCGTGATCGCCACCACCGGTGCCTGGTCGATGCGGGCGTCGTAGAGCCCGTTCATCATGTGGACGGCGCCTGGTGCGGCCGTCGCCAGGCAAGCCGCCGGCCGGCCCGTGAACTTGCCGTACGCGCAGGCGGCGAGCGCCGCTGTCTCCTCATGACGCACGTGTATGAAGCGGATCTGGTCCTGATGCGTGCGCAGCGACTCCATCACGCCGTTGATCCCGTCCCCGGGCAGGCCAAAGACCACATCGATCCCCCACTCGATCAGCCGCTCCACCAACTGATCAGACGCCGTCCGGGTGCGAGCCATTTCTCCCTCCTCTGTGCGCGTGCGCTTGGGACTTCCTTTAGAAGGCGGGTACCCGAGCGGGTCCCGGGCCGAACACTGAAATCGCCGCCGAACGTTGACTCGTCAGGCGTCGGACCAACGTGCCTTAGGCGTCCGCCCGCTTGGGAACGACGGACGGCGGCCCTGAAGCCGCCGTCCGCCGTGTGGAGAGAGAGTGCGCAGTTCCCGCAATTGCTTGTCTCACCGCGCTTTCCTCCGGCTACCCTTGACTTCCACCGACAAACGTGCCGAGGTAGCAATCCAACTCGGAAGATGCAGCGTTTGTGACGGCCGATCGTGGCCGGGGTAATCGACGGCAATGGCATTGATCGAAGAGCAGCTCAAAGAAGACGGATATTCGCCCGGCGAGGAGAAGCCGCTGCGCAGCTATCGGGTGCTGATGGCGGCGTTCTCGCTGCTGTCGGCCGGGTTCGCGCGCTGGTTTCACCGGTCGGGACGTGAGCTACCGAACCGCGTGCCCGCCGGCGATCTGGTGTTGATAACGGTCGCCAGCCACAAGGCGTCGCGGCTGATCTCAAAGGACCGTGTGACCAGCGGACTGAGAGCGCCCTTCACCCGTTTCCAGGGGGACGGCGGGCCGGGTGAGGTCTCTGAGCAGCCGCGAGGCGAAGGGCTTCAGCGGGCGATCGGCGAGCTCCTGATCTGTCCCTACTGTCTGGGCATGTGGTTGAGCGCGGCGTTCGTGGCAGGCCTTCTGGTGGTGCCGCGCTTCACGCGCTGGACCGCAGCAGTATTCACGACGTTGTTTGGAGCCGATCTGCTGCAGATCGCCTACAAACGCGCCGAAGACCTCCTGTAGGCCCGTCAGCGGCCGTCAGGCGCCGTCTTTCCCATCTTCGCCGTCTTCGCCCCCCTCGCCTTCGGCGGGGCTGTCGCCCTGGGGCGGGTTGCCGGTGGCTTGGCCGGCGTCTTGCGTGTCGTCTTCAGCGTCGCTCTGGTCCTCCGGCGCGCCAGGGACGCTCGGATCGGCGCGCTTGCGCTCCCAGTCCTCGCCCACGTCGTCGATCTCGCGAGAGAGCTTGCCGCTTCGCTTCTCCATCTCCCCCGCCTGCTGCTCGAGGTCGTCCGCGAGCCGGCCTGGATCCTCGTCGCTCATTCATCGAAGTGTATTGGCCGGCACGGGCGCAGCGGGCGCTGCATACAGCCAAACGCCACGGGGTAAGACAGATTGGTCAGCAACCTTCAAGGAGGCACGATGGCCGGTGATTCAGTGGCATTCCTCGGCGCCGGCAGCACGATGGGACTGCCGATGGCGCGCAACCTCGCCAAGGCGGGAATGGATCTCAGAGCGTGGAACCGGACGCCTGAGAAGCTAGAACCGCTTACCAGCGATGGGGTGCAGATCTACCAGAGCCCGCGGGAGGCGGCTGAGGGCGCTGGCGTGATCGTGACGATGCTCGCCAACGGCGACGCCGTCCTCGAGTCGATCGAGTCCGCGCTGCCGGCCGTGGCGAGCGACACGATCTGGCTTCAGATGAGCACGATCGGCGAGGAAGCGACCGACCGCTGCGCTCGGCTTGCAGCCGAGCACGAGGTGGCCTTCGTCGACGCACCGGTGCTGGGCACGAAAAAACCCGCCGAAGATCGCAAGCTGGTCATTCTGGCCTCCGGGCCTCAAGAGCTCAGGCAACGTGTCGAGCCGATCTTCGAAGCGCTGGGGCACAAGACGATCTGGGTCGGGGAGGCGGGCAGCGGCACGCGACTCAAGATCGCCACTAACAGCTGGGTGCTGACGGTCACCGAGGGCTGCGCGGAGACGATCGCCCTCGCGCAGGGCCTCGACCTCGATCCATCGCTTCTGTTCGAGGCCTTTGACGGCGGAACGCTCGATCTGCCGTACTTCAAGATGAAGGGCAAGATGATCCTTGAGCGCAGCTTCGATCCCTCGTTCCGCCTGGAGCTAGCCGCCAAGGACGCCGGCTTGGTGGAGGACTCCGCGCGACGCCATGGCCTCGAGCTGCCTCTGTTCTCGACAATCAAGGAGCGCATGCTCGAGGGCGCCGAAGAGCACGGCGACGAGGACATGGCCGCCACATGGTTTACGAGCGCTCCGCGTTAGCTGGCTGGCTGAGCGCAAAAAAAAGCAACGCGTGGCCCCCACGACCAGCGGGTAACGCTCTTCCATGCGAGTAGTGATCGTCGGCGCAACCGGAAACGTCGGTACCAGCGTGCTCGAGGCCTTGGAGGCGGAGCAGCAGGTAGAGGAGATCGTCGCCGTCGCCAGGCGGGCTCCCCAGCGCTCCTACCCCCGCACGAGCTTCACCGCGGCGGACATCGCCACCGACGAGCTGGCGCCGATCTTCGCCGGCGCGGACGCCGTCGTGCATTTGGCCTGGCTGATCCAGCCGGGACGCGATGAGCAGCTGACCGAGAGCGTGAACGTCGCCGGCAGCGAGCGCGTCTTCCGAGCCGCCGTCGAAGCGAAGGTCAAGCGCATCGTCTATGCCTCGTCGGTCGGGGCCTACTCCCCGGGACCGAAGGACCGATTCGTGGACGAATCTTGGCCCACGGAGGGAATCGCCACCTCGTTCTATGCCCGTCACAAGGCGGCGGTCGAGCGCCAGCTCGACCGGCTGGAGCAGGAGCAGCCGCAGCTCCACGTCGTGCGGATGCGTCCCGGTCTGATCTTCAAGGCCCAGGCCGCGAGCGAGATCCGCCGTCTGTTCGCAGGTCCACTGCTTCCGGGGGCGTTGCTGCGACCGGGCGTGATTCCCGCGGTCCCGAAGTCGCCCCGGCTGCGGTTTCAGGCGGTTCACTCCCTGGACGTCGGCGATGCATACCGCCGGGCGCTGATCAGCGACGCCAGAGGGGCGTTCAACCTGGCGGCCGAGCCGGCGATCGGCGCGGCGGAGCTGGCCGGCGTACTGCGCGCAAGGCAGGTGCCGGTGCCGGCGAGGGTGCTGCGGGCGGGCGCGGCGCTCACGTACCACCTGCGACTTCAGCCCAGCGAGCCTGGATGGCTCGATATGGCGCTCGCGGTGCCGCTCATGGACACGACTCGCGCCCGCGCCGAACTCGGCTGGGAGCCCCGCCGCTCTTCGCTGCAAGCGTTCGAGGAGCTACTGGCCGGAATCCGGGAGGGCCGGGGCGAGGCGACGCCGCCCCTGTCTCCGCGGACCGGCGGTCCGCTGCGGATCCGCGAGCTGTTGACTCGGGTCGGAGGACGTCCCTAGCGATGGCGGAACGCCAGATCGTCTTCACGCCTTACCGCGACGGCCCCCTGCTCGTTCGCGGTCCGGCGCGCCTCCTCGACGCCCAGGGGCGGGAGCTCGATCGCCGCCGCGATCCGATCGCCCTCTGCCGCTGCGGCAAGTCACGGCTGCGGCCATTCTGCGATGGCACTCACAAGCTGGTCGGCTTTCAAGCCCCGGGGGCCCCGGACTCAGCCGGCTGTGACTGGTTGCTCGAACTCGAGCGGCTCGGGCTGAAGCTGTCCTAGCAGAGAGCTTTTCCCCTCAGACCAGCAGCCGAGCAGGTGCTCGGCCCAGCGCTCACCGAGGTAGGCCAGCGTCCGAGCTCCCCACAGCACAGATTGGTGCAGACCGGGGTCCTGAGCCACGAGTCCGCCCGCCAGGTCGACCGCCGCCACGTTCTCGTGAACCGCATCGGCCTCGACGTGCTCGTCGAAGAAGAGCGTCGCGTCGCCCGAGAACCCAAGCCGCCTGAGCCCATCCCCGTAACGTCGGTTCGGGATCGAGGAGGTCATCTCAAACAGCGCCAGGTGGCCGACTATCGCCCCGCGCCACCGGCGATGAAGGCCGAACAGCGACATCTGGTTGACCGTCGCCAGCGTGACGCCGGGGATCAGATCGAGATAGGCGCCGTAGGAGGAATCAAGCCCCAGAGCTCGCATGGAGCGGGCGAACAGTTCCGCGTGGATCCATTCCGCGCGCCCGCCTCCGTACTCGTCTGCCTGGATCTCGATCAGGGCCGCCTTGGGTGCGCCGAACAGGCGCGGGATGGCCCAGGAATGCGGGTCGGCCTCCTTGAGCTGGTAGGCCGAGCGATGGACGACGAACTCCCGCACCTCCTGCAGGCTCGCCTTGGCACGCACATAGGAGGAGAGCGAGGCCCCCTCCTGCTCGGCCATCTCCCGCAGTTCCCGGTCGATCTCCGCGTCTCCGTCGTGCGCGCCATCGGCCAGCGGCACCGCGGCGAGCAGCCCGTGCTCGAAGTGTTGCTCGAGCGCGTCGCGCAGCGCGAGCAGCGACGGCTCCCATTCCCAGCCGTCGTCGATCCCCGGCAGACCGCGGTAGTGCAGCTCGTAGCAGAGATACAGCGAGAGCTGCAGGTCCTCATCGGCCAGCGGATCCTCCACCGCCGGAAGCGCGATCGGCGACAGCGACCGTCGCCCCCCCACAAGCGCTTCCAGGAGGCACTCCGACACCGGCCCGCGCGCCTTGGGCAGCTTGTCCATTGCCCTAAACCTACCCTCCAGCTCAGTCCAGGAAGCGCGAGGCTAACCATCGTGGGACTGCGGCGATCCCGCAGTCAGCCGCCACCCGGCGCTGTGCGATCGCCCCGTTTGCCTCCGCCAAGCGTTTGGCGTGGTTCAACTCCGATGTCGCCCCGAAGCGCCCGGCGAACGGCTCGAGTGCCTCGAACAGCTCGTTGAGACATTCCTGCGTGGGACGGCGACGGCCGGAGGCCAGGTCCGCCATCGTCCCCTCCACTCCGTCTCGGCATGCGGACCAGCGGTTCTCGGCGATCCGCCAGCTGGGATCGATCGCCAGGCGCTCGTGCCTGTCATGGAGTTCGCCAAGCCATGCCACCAGGCTCTGAATCACGACAGCGATCGCCGCCGCGTCGGTGGGGCTGCTCTGTCCATCCGGGACGCGGAACTCGAGGGTTCCGAAGGTCGGATGCAGCCGCAGCTCCCACCACCAGGAATGACCGTCCGAAAACGCGTCGCTGGTGGCCCCCCAGCTCAGCGCGTCTGCGTAGGTCTCCCAACTCTCCAGCGCGGGCGGCACCCCCTGGCGCGGCAACAGCTCGGACAGCTTGGGTCGCACCGACGCCAGACCTGTGTCTTTGCCCTCATAAAAGGGGCCATTTGCGGCCAGCGCCGCCACCAGGGGCAGATAGGAGCGGGCCGCGTTGTAGACCGCCAGCGCTCGTTCCGCGCTTCCCGCGGAGACGTGCACCTGTAGCGCGCAAACGAGCTGGCGAGCGGCTCGCGCGCCGTATTCCCGCACCGTGCGCTCGTAGCGCTTCGTCGTGTTGAGCTCGCCTTGTCCCCCGCTCGTCGGATGGACGCCCGCGGCGCCCAGGCGCACGATGCCGCCGGTCCGCTCGGCCAGATCCTTCCGTGCGCGCCTCAGCGCCGCCGCCGCCGCGCCGACCGTCGCGAGCGCCGGCGTCACGATCTCGATCTGGGAGGCGGGCAGCTCCAGCTTGAAGCGCCCGTCGTCGCCCAGCAGCGACAGGACGCGCTCGGCGCGGGGCACGAGCTCGAAGTCCTCGGGGTCCAACAGCATGATTTCGTCCTCGAGCCCGACGGCGTAAGCCTCCGTGCCGTCGAATATGTGCTTGAGCGCGCTCACCGACGGAGGCCAGGATGAGATCTGGGCGGTCAAGGTTTGTCCTGGCCACGGCGAGGAAAGCTCCCGCAGCGCAATGAGACGGTTGCCATTTCCGGGCGTATTCAAACCGCCCAGCGACAGTTTCATGCTCATCGACCAGCTCCGTCACGAGCCCGGACTGCCCGGCGCCCGCGTCCTCGACCTGTGCGCCGGCAGCGGCGTGCTCGCAATCGCGGCCGCGAAACTGGGCGCCGCGAGCGTGACCGCCGTCGACGTCTCTCACCGCGCGGTGGTGGCAGCGCGTCTCAACGGGCTGCTGAACGGGGTAGGGGTAGAGGGCATCCGCGGAAATCTGTTCGCGCCGCTGGAGGGCCGCCGCTTCGACTTCATCGTCTCCAACCCTCCGTACGTACCGAGCGCCGACGGCCGGCTCCCGAGGCGCGGGCTGGCGCGCGCCTGGGAGGCCGGCCCGCAGGGCCGCGCCTTCCTCGACCCCATCTGCCAGGAGGCACCTGCCTACCTGGCATCGGGCGGGGTGCTGCTACTGGTCCACTCCTCGCTGTGCGGCGAGACCGAAACCACCGAGGCGCTGCGCGCCGCGGGACTGAACGTCACCATCCCCGGGCGCCACCACGGGCCGCTCGGTGAACTGCTGAGCGCTCGGGCACCGATGCTGCGTGCGCGCGGGCTGCTCGCCAGCGCTGAGACCGAGGAAATCCTGATCGTCAGGGCCGCGCGGCCCTGACGATCAGTGCTCACGCTGCGAGCCGCTTGCGCAGCTGCTCCTTACCCAGCTCGCCGCCCTTGCGGCTCTCGTTCTGAGCTCGGCGGAAGAAGTCCGCCAGCTCCGAGTCGCCGTCGCGCTCGGCGTCCTGGATGTAGCTCTCCAGCCGCAGTGCGTTGCTCAAGCATTGCTCCGTGAACCAGATCAGGTTGTAATCCTTGTCCTTGGTGCCGGTCTTCTGCCCGGTCTCTTCGCTAGACGTGCTCACTGGCACTCCTTT
The DNA here is from genome assembly GCA_963822735.1 of uncultured Actinomycetes bacterium. GTDB lineage: Bacteria > Actinomycetota > Thermoleophilia > Solirubrobacterales > Solirubrobacteraceae > Palsa-465. The sequence goes on along the minus strand of CAWGIU010000010.1, from coordinate 92,426 downwards.
GGTTGTGGTGGTGTACTGGCGCCCGCTGCGGGCGCCGGCAATGAACTGCGCTCAGGGCTTGAGCACGACCTTGATCGCGCCATCCTCCTTCTTCTGGAACATCTCGTACGCGTGCGGGGCATCCTCCAGGGGCAGGCGGTGGCTGGCCAGGTCGTCTACCGCCAGCGGATCGCCGTCGCTCAGCAGCGGCATGATCTCGTCCACCCAGCGCTTGACGTTGGCCTGGCCCATCCGCAGCTGAACCTGCTTGTCGAACAGGTCCATCATTGGGATGGGATCCGCCGATCCCCCGTAGACCCCGCTGAGCGAGATCGTGCCGCCCCGGCGTACGGCGTCGATCGCCGCGTATAGAACGCTCAGTCGATCGAGCCCGGCCTTGTCCATCATGACCTGGGTGACGCTGTCGGGGAGCAAACCCGCCAGCTGGTGGGCCAACCTGCCGAACGGTGCACCGTGCGCTTCCATGCCCACTGCGTCGATCACCGAATCGGGGCCGCGCCCCCCCGTCAGCTCTCGGACCGCGGCGGCGACGTCGTCGTGCTCACGGGCATCGATCGCCTCCACGCCGTGCCGGCGCGCCAGCTCGAGGCGCTCGTCGACGAGGTCGATGCCTAGCACCCGTGAGGCGCCCTCGTGGGCGGCGATGCGACAGCACATCTGTCCGATGGGCCCCAGACCGAACACGGCCACCGTGCCCCCGTCAGGGATGGCGGCGTAGGCCACCGCCTGCCACGCTGTCGGAAGGACGTCCGACAGGTACAGGAAGCGCTCGTCCGGAGGCCCCTCAGGAACCTTGATCGGCCCGAACTGGGCCTGCGGAACGCGCAGCAGCTCCGCCTGTCCCCCGGGTACCTGGCCGTAGAGCTTCGTGTAGCCGAACAGCGCAGCGCCCTTGCCCTGGTCGCGAACCTGTGTGGTCTCGCACTGCGAGAACAGCTGCTGCTCGCACATGTAGCAGTGCCCGCAGGAAATGTTGAACGGGATTACGACACGGTCGCCGGGCTTTATGTGCTGCACCTCCGGCCCGACCTCCTCGACGATCCCCATCGGTTCATGGCCCAGGATGTCGCCCTCGTCCATGAATGCTCCCATCACCTCGTAAAGGTGAAGGTCAGAGCCACAGATACCCGACGAGGTGACCCGGACGATCGCATCGGTCGGCTGTTCAATCGTGGGGTCGGGTACCTCATCGACGCGCACGTCGCGCTTTCCGTGAAACGTGACCGCCTTCATCTAGCTACCTCCGAAATGTTGGGCTTGCGGGATCAACCGGCTGCGACGCCCTGCTCTTCAAGGCTCGCTTCGAGCGCTTCGCCGAACAGCGAACGGATCCGCTCGGCGGCCGCTCGTTCCTGGGCCAGGATCCGAGTGGCGGTCTGTTCGGTAACTGCATCGGCGGCGCTCGCCGCCACCCGTCTAAGCATCTCGTAGGCGCCGATCTCCAGGTGCTCGAACGCATAGGCGAACGCCGCGAGCTTGGCCGGCGTGTCCGGCTGCGCCTGAAAGAACGCACCCCAGTTGAGTGCTCCCAGACGCAGCGCCGCATCCTTGATCATCGACGGTGCCTCGCCGCGCCCCTCCAGCCGCTCGGCGACGAGCCGCTGGTGCTCCTCGGTCTCACGCCTGTGGTCCGAGTAGGCGATCGTCAGCTCGGTCGACCCCGCAAGCCCCTCGCCCTTCTCGAGCAGCGCCAGCGCCTGTCCCTCGATCGCGTGAGCATCGGCCAGGTACTTGTCGAGTTGCTCGCCAAGCTCGTCGGGCTCGAGCTCGCCCAGCGCCGCCTTCACCGCCTGCTCGAAGCACCCCGCCAGCCGCTCGGCCATCGCCCGCTCTTGCTGCTCGATCTCCCGTGCAGCCTCGACCGTAGCGTCATCGCCCACCTGCTGGGCGATCCTGGCCAGCAGATCGTAGGCGGCCGCCTCCATGTGCTCGTAGGAATAGGCATGCACGACGAGCTTGCCCGGCGTGTCCGGCTGGGCGGCGGCGAAGGCGCCGAATCCCTTGCCGGTCAGTGTGCCGACGACATCCTTGACCACTGACGGCTTCGCGTCGTGCGCCGCGAGGCGCTCGCTCACCAGCCGTTCATGCCCTTCGGTCTCGGTCTCATGCCGGCTGAAGACGGCGGCGAGCTGATCGTCGCCGGCTATCTTCGGCGCGGTCTTCATCTGCGCCAGCGCCTGCTGTTCGATCGAATGGGCGTCGGTCAGGTACTTGATCAGCTGCTGTTCCAGGTTGCTGGGGGCCACTCGTGCTCCTTCAGTTAGTTCGCTGCTTATCCGCGTCCGTTCCAAAGCGCGACGCCGGCGCCAAGCGCCGCCGCTCCCACGCCGACCAGGGCCAGGCCGCGCCGCTTCGCCAGCTCGTACTGAGGGCTGAAGCGGTGTGCCTTCTGGTCGAAAGGTCCGTGGGCGCCGCGGTCCTCGTCGACCGGCTCGAACAGGTTGTCGTGCCCGGTGGGGTCGAGATCGTCATCTGTCATCTGTGAGCCGAAACCGGTCCGCGCCAGGTAGCGATCGAGCAGCCACGGAGCTGTCCGCTCGCCGACGATGTTCATCACCGTCGGGATGCCCACATATATCTGGCGGCGCTTGTGGTGGGCGGCGTGGTGCACTGCGTCGGCAGCGATCTCCGGCTGGTAGATCGGCGGCACCGGCGTGGTCTGCTTGGGCAGCTTCGTCCGCCCCCAGGTGAACTGAGTGGTGTTCAGGCCCGGCAGCTGGATCATCGACACGCGCACCTTCGAGTTGTGGTGACGGAGCTCGGTCAGGATGCTCTCGGTGAAGCCCTTGCAGGCGTGCTTGGCGCCGCAGTAGGGGGACTGGAGCGGGATCCCGCGGTACGACATGGCCGAGCACACCTGCACGATCGAGCCGCGGTCGCGCGGGAGCATGCGCTTGAGAGCCGCGCGCGTGCCCCAGACCATGCCCAGGTAGCTGACGGTCGTGGCGCGCGTGAACTCATCGGGCTCGATGTCCATGAACTCGGCGTACACGGTGACCATCGCGTTGTTGACCCAGACATCGATCTCGCCAAACGCATCCTCCACGGAGGCCGCTGCCGACTCGAGCTGATCGTGCTCTGCGACGTCGACTGGCAGCACAAGCGCCTCGCCGCCGGCCTGCTCCACCTCCCGGGCTGCCGCCTCCAGGCCTCGCCGTCCGCGGGCCACCAGGGCCACGCGCGCGCCGTCCTCGCCGAACCGGCGCGCGGCGGCACGGCCCACTCCGCCTGACGCGCCAGTGATCACCACCACTTCGCCTCGCTTTGCCATGAGTCAGGGCTACCCCGGTCCCGACACCGTCAAGCCCCAGGGCCGGGCCCCGAGCGTTCGTTTCGGCCGCGGGCCGACCCAACCGTCCCTCACGCCGAGCCCGGCTCAGCCTGCTTGCGGTGCATCTCGGCCTTGACGCTGTCCGGCAGCAGTCTGCCGCCCTGGGCCTGGGCCTTGGTCATCAGCGAGTGTGAAACCACGCGCTCCTCGCCTGCCATCAGCGCCTCAAAGCCGTCGCGGGCCACGTCGGCTGGATCGTCCTTGTCGCCAGCGCCGACCTTCGTGTCGAGCATGTCGGCGCGCTCGAAGAACTCAGTATCCGTCGGGCCCGGCATCAGGGAGGTGACGGTCACGCCGGTGTCCTTAAGCTCGTTGCGCAGCGCCAGCGCGAACGACTGCACGAACGACTTCGAGGCGTTGTAGACGGCCTGGAAGCTTCCCGGCATCGTCGAGGCGATCGAGGAGGTGAACAGGATCCTCCCCTCGCCCCGCTCGGTCATGTCGCGGACGAGGTACTTGGCCAGCTGGACCGTCGAGCGAACGTTCAGATCGACGATCCGCAGCTCGTCTGCGAGCTCGGTGCCGCCGGCGAACGCGCCTCCGGCGCCGACGCCGGCGTTGAGCGCTGCCGCCGCCGGCGGACGTCCACTCTGCGCCACGCGCTGGTAGAGCTCGGTCACGCCTTGTTCGTCCGATAGATCAACCTGGACCGCCTCGACCGAGGCGCCGTTGCGGAGCTCGCTCGCCGCGCTCTCGATCGCATCGTCCTCGGCGGCGATCATCAGGTCGAAGCCGCCCTCGACGAACTGCTTTGCCAGCTCGAAGCCGATGCCGCTCGAGGCACCGGTGACGAGCGCCAAAGGGCGCGTACTGAACTGTTCTGCCATCTAGTCCACCTCCGTTAGTCGTTGCTCCCCGCTACCTCGAGCGGCGGATATCCACGCGCTGGAAGCGCCCTGGCCCCGAGCGGACGTTGGTTTCGAACGCAGAGATGAAACAGGGGCTACGCTCGGTCTTGCGATGCCCGATCCAGTCCGCATCTTCGCCGTCACCGGCGAGGGGGTGGTGCGCGTGACGCTCGCCGGCGGCCTCGCGCGGGAGACTGAATCGGTGGTCGCGGGAATCGGCGCGAGTTGCATCGCGGCCGATCCGCGGGATCCTGACCGCGTCTACCTCGGCACCTTCGATCGAGGGCTCTACGCCAGCGCCGACGCCGGCGGCACGTGGCGCCAAGCGGACGCGGGCCTGGACGACGAACGCGTGATGTCTGTGGCCGTCTCGCCATCGCACCAGCAGTCGGGAGTGTCGGTGCTCTACGCCGGGACTGAGCCCAGCAACCTCTACCGCTCGGAGGACGGCGGTGCCACGTTCAGCCGTCTGCCGGCGCTGCGCGAGCTGCCGAGCGAGCCTCACTGGTCGTTTCCACCGCGCCCCTGGACACATCACGTGCGCACGATCGCCCTGCACCACGCCGACCCGGACTGGATAGCCGTTGGGATCGAGCTCGGCGGTGTGATGCGTTCGCTCGATGCAGGCGTCAGCTGGATCGACCACAACCCGCAGGCACACAGCGACGCCCATCAGTTGCTGACCCACCCGGCGGCGCCCGAGCGACTCTACGAGGCGGCGGGTCAGGGAATCGCGCGCTCGGATGACCGCGGCGAGAACTGGCGCCGGCTGGATGAAGGGCTCGACCGCCACTATGCCTGGACGCAGGCGCTCGATCCCGGCGATCCCGACCTGTGGTACGTGGCGGTCAGCCGCTCCCCGTTCGCCGCCCACGGCGATGGGGACGGGCAGGCCCGGCTGCTGCGCTCGCGCGGCGACGGCTGGGAGGCAATTGACACTTGGGACGACTCTCCAGAGCTGCGTCGCATGCCCTATGTCCTCAGCCCGTTGCCGGGTCCGCCCGGCCGGCTGCTCGTCGGCCTGCGCGGAGGGACGCTGCTGTTGACCGAGGACCAGGGAGAGAGCTGGACGGCGCTGGGTCTGCGGCTGCCCGACGTGATCGACATGGCGGTCGTGCCCGCCTGACGAACTGGCTCGACAGCCCACCGGCACCCGCACGTAGTCCCGCCTCCAGGTCTGTGTCGGGGTCCCGGGCACTGGGTAGCCCTGCGCTCTGACCCCATCCAGGAGCGTGAACGTGAACAACTCAAGCAACCGTGAAAGTACCGTCGGCGGGCTCGCCGGCAGGGCGATCGGCAAGGCCAAGGAAAAGCTTGGCGATGCCGCCGAGCGCCCCGATCTGGCACGCGAGGGCCGCCTGCAGCAGGCGCAGGCGGACGCCCAGAGAGAGGCGCAGGAGCGAGCCTCGGAGGCCCAGCGCAGCGCCACTGAGGCCGAGGTCCGGGAGCGCCAGGCGCAAACCGATGCCGAGCGCCAGAGGCTGGAGAACGAGGTTGCTCGCACCCAGCGCGAGGAGCGGATCGAGGAGGAGCGCCGCACGAGCGAGCAGCGTGCCGACCACCGCGCACAGGCCGAGCGCGAGCAGACCGAGGAGGATCGCGAGCAGCTGCACTCATCCGCCGACGCGCAGGAGCGCCAGGCCGAGGAGCGCCGTGTCGATGCTGCCCGAGAGGCCATCGAGCTCGAGCGCGCTGCCACGCAGGCCGAGCGGCGGGCAGATGAACTCGACAAGCAGGAGGAGCGATGAACATCCGCGCTGTCCCACGAACCGCACTGACGGCCTCGGTGCGCCTGACCAGGCTTCCGCTGGATGCGGCGATCAGGGTCCTGCCGGGGCGCGACCAGGGCCTCGGCGCCTCCGCCAGGCAGACGCTCGACCGCACGGACGCCACCGTCCGCTCAGTGGCTGGCACGCTGCTGGGCGACGACACGCTCAAAAAGGATGCCCAGCGCCGGCGGGCGGCCTCCGAAGAGCGCGGGCGCGCCGCCGATCTGCGCCGCCGCGCCGAGCGCGTGAGCGAGGAGTCCGACGAGCACCTGCAGGAGCGCCGCCAGCAGAGCGAGCGGCGCCGGCGCCAAGCCGATCAGCACGCCGCCGACCGCCGCCGCCAGACGGCCAAGCGCCGCCGGCAGACCGAGCAGCATGCGCAGGAGGCGCAGGATAGGCGCGAGCAAGCCAGCGAGAAGGCCGCGGCCATCTCCCAGCAGCAGGTCGCAGAGCAAGCGCGCGAAGAACGGCTCGAGGCCTTGGATGTCCGACAGGAAGCCCTGGCCGAGGGCCAGGAGGCGATGACGGAGGTCGATGAGGCCAAGCGCTTGGAGGAGGCGGCGGAGCGGGCCAAGGCCGAGCGCAAGGAGGGCTGAGGCTCGGAGAGCCCGATCTAGGGCTTGGCCGTGGCGCGGAGCAACTCCTGCTGTGCCGCGGGCAGCCCGCAGGAGCGAAGCATCGCGACGCTGTCATGGACGATCTGGCCGACCGTTTCCCCCTGGTAGATCCAGGCCGGGTTGCGCGCGAACACCCCGGCCAGCTTCTGAGCCGATGAGGAGGCGGTGACCTCGAGGGTCACCAGGTCCGCTTGGTGATCGCCAGGGAAGGCGGTCACCTGTGAAGCCTCTCCGCAGGCCGTGGAGATTCCACTGGTGGCTGAGTCAAGCTTCTTGGCGTAGGGCAGGGGGGCCTGCGGCGGGGTCGGTCCGCAGGCGGCGAGCAGCACCAAGCTCGCCGCGGCCGCCGCCACGGCACGCAGCCCGCTGGAAGCGGCATCGGTCATCGGAGGAACACCAGCGACGCGCCCCCAAGCGCTGCCACCCCCGCGGTCCACCAGGCGATGTAGTCGCCGATATGGCCCGTGTGGAGGCTCCGCAGTGCGATCACGGCGCGTAGCGGCGGACGAAGGAGACCATCGGGTAGGCGGCGGCGAAGCGGTCCGCCGAACAACGCCATCGCGGCCAGCGCCAGGGCGCCGACCGCCGCCGCAGCTCCGTAGAGGTAGTCATAGGCCTCCACATGAGAGGTGGCCGCAGCGGCGAAGTGTGGCGGTCCGCCGTGCAGAACCCAGCCTATGTAGGCGAGGTGATCGCTGAAATGGGCGGCCGCTCGCTCGATCCCTGGAACGGCCCCGGGGATCAAGCCCACCACCAGTGCGGCGGCCAGCAGCAGCGCGGGCATCACCAGCATGGGGATCGGCGTTCGTTCCCTTGGAGCCGTCTCCTCGTCCTCCTCTTCCCGGGCCTGGCGAGCCTGCGGCTCCTCGCGCCGCTCAGCCGCGCCCCATCCCAGGAACACCCTGCCCGTCACCCGCAGCACCGCGCCTCCGGTGAGCATCGAGGAGATCACGAAGATGGTCGGGAGCCAGGGATAGCCGCCGTCGAGCGCGGCACCGTCCAGCAGCGACTTGCCGAAGAACAGGGTGACGACCGGGATCGCGGAGAGCAGCAGCCCGCCGATCGCGAACAGGACGCCGACGATCGGCGCTTCGCGTCCCTTCCCGTGCAGGTCGTACTCGTCGATCGTGGCGAAGCGATGAAGAAGTACTCCCACGAGCATGAAGAGCGCCGCCTTGGTCAGGCCGTGACCGACGATGTAGACCGCCACGCCTGCCAGCCCCTTGGCGCTCAGGAGCCCGAGGCCGCACACGAACATCCCCACATGGCTGATGGTGGAGAACGCCAGCAGCCGCTTCAGATGCCGCTGGGCGAAGCACATCACAGCGCCCCACAGCGCGGTCAGCGTCCCGAAGGCGATCAGGATCGCCCGCAGGGCGTCGGCGTGGGGACCCAGCGGCCCGGCGAAGATCGTCCAGTACAGCCGGGCCACGGCGTAGATCCCGAGCTCGACCATGACGCCGGAGAAGAGCACGCAGACGGGCGCCGGCGCGACGGCATGCGCGTCGGCCAGCCAGAAGTGAAGCGGCACCGCCGCGGCCTTGGTCAGGAAGCCCGCGAACAGGAGCACCATCGCCACCAGCACGAGCGGGTCGGCCTGGTGACCGTCGAGCGCCGCTCCGATCTGTGCCATGTTGAGCGCTCCCGTACGGGCGTACAGCATGGCGATGCCCAGGAAGATCGCGTATGCGCCGATGCTGTTGGAGATGGCGAAGTTGATCGCGCCCTGAAGCGGTCCCTGCTCTTCGTTCTTGTGCGCGGTCAGGGCGTAGGCGCACGCGCCCATCAGCTCGAAGAAGACAGCCAGATTGAAGAGGTCACCGGTCAGGCAGAACCCGGCCATCGCGGCCATGAACAGCAGCATCAATGCCTGAAAGGTCCCCTCCGCGTCCTTGAAGTAGCCCCAGGAGTAGATCAGTGCGGCGGTCACCAGGACTGCCGACAGCGTGGCCATGCCCGCTCCGATCGGATCGACCGAGAAGGCGATGCCGATCGCCACCATGTGGGTCGGCTTCCACCCGCCCATCCAGTAGGCGAATGGGTGCCCGTGAGCGGTGTGCGCCAGCAGCAGGGCGCAAAGCGTGACCACAGCCGCGCCCACGGCGGTGGCCAGCCCGTCGGTCAGGATCCGCGGCGTCCAGTGCTTGACGGCCACCAGCAGCGCGGCCGCGAACAGGGGGATGAACACCGGCAGGGCGGTGATTGACATGCCGGCAGTCCTAGTCTTGGAGCGCGCGCAGGTCGTGCGGGTCGAGACTTCCGAAGCGCTTGTGGGCCTGAACCGCAAGCGCCAGCAACAGCCCGGTGACCGTGGCCTCGATCACGATGTCGGTCAGCACAAGTACCTGGACGACGGGATCCACCGCTTTTGACACCTGCGGGATGTCGGCGAAGATCGCCGCTTTGCCGCCGTGGACGTAGCCCACGCCGAGTAGCAGGAGATAGGTGGAGGACTGGACGACGGTCAGCGAGATGATCGTTCGCACCAGGTTGTTGCTGGAGACGACGCCGTAGAGGCCGGCCACGAACAGCCACGCGGCGACGGCGAACGGCAGGAAGCTCACTTGCTCTGGCCTCCCCTGACGAGCATCGCCTGATCGAGGAACTCCGACCAGGCGACCAGAAAGGCGCCACTCACCTCGAGGCCCACGAACACGCTGGCGATGTCCATCTGGCCCGCCGACAGCAGGTGCCCGGGGATCCCGAACGGGATCCAGTTCTTGAAGAACACCCCGACGAAAACGAGTCCGCTCAGCCCGACGAGCGCGTAGCCCGCAGCGCCCGCCGACTCGCCGAGTTCGATCAGCCGCTGGGGAGCGATGGCCTTCATCCTCAGGTAGCGGCCGGCGATGAAGATCGGCAGCGGACCGGCGGCCAGGATCACGCCACCCTGAAAGCCTCCGCCGGGCGTCAGCTGGCCGTGGACGACGATGTACACGCCGAGCGCGATCACGACGGGCACCAATACGAGCGCCAGGGAGCGAAGCGCCTCGCTGGCACCGGCGAACTCGTGCTCGTCCGCTTCCTCTTGATGCGGGCGTTCCCGCTCGCCGCGCAGCTCGCGCAGGATCAGCACGACGCCCAACACGGAGGCAAACAGGATGAACTCCTCGCCCAGCGTGTCGAACCCGCGGATGTCGAAGTTGAGCGCCGTGATCAGGTCGGTTGCGTGGCGCAGCGTGACCCCCGCTCCGTTGATCACCTGGCCATAGACGCCGTGGTAGTCGCCGAAGTCAGGGAGCCCCGTGAAGCCGATCACGAGCACCGCGGCCAGCCCGGCGCCGGCGAGGGCAAAGAAGCAGAGCCTGGCCCTCGGGCTCAAGACTCGCCTTCTTCCTCGGCCCCCTCCTCCTGCTCGCGGACCTTGCGCAGCGCCAGCAGCACCATGACCGGGAGCCCAACCGTCGAGACCACGATCTCGGACAGCGCCACGTCCGGATCCTGGAAGACGAAGAACACGACAGTCAGCGACAAGCCGAAGATCCCCAGGACCATCACCTGGCGCAGCGCCGTCTTGGCGAGGACGACCGCGCCGCCGCCGACTGCCACGGCGGCCAGCGCCACCACCTGGAGCACGGTCATCCGCTGTCGCCCTCCCCCGTGCCCTCCCCCTGTTCGCGCCAGTCTCCGCGCTCACGGATCAGCATGCTGCGGATCGTGGTGTGGGCCAGCACCGGACCGGTGAACACCAGGATCCCGCCCACAAGCAGCGCTTTGTCGCCGATCAGCGAGAACGACTCTCTGAAGACGACGGCGATCGCGATCAGCACTGCGCCGTAGGAGACAAGACCGACGTAGTGCAGGCGGTCATAGACCTCGTGCATCACGCACATCCCCAATACCGCCACCAGCTCGATGCCCACCCCGGCGACCAGCAACACAGTGGCCACCGTGATCCGCCAATTCACAGGTGACGCTCCATCAGCCGGGCAAACGCCAGCGATCCGATCAAGGTCATCGGCGCCAGCACAACCGCCAGGTCCATGAACGGCTGGCGATGGAATCCCTCGGAGAGCAACATGACGATCGTGGTTACGAGCACCCCTGCGATCTCGAGCGCCACGAGGCCGGTTGGTGGACTGGCGAGCAGACACAGGAGCAGACAGGGGATCAGCGCGAACGCCAGGACAGCTGCGGCGATCTCCCACTCGTTCATCCCAGCTCCAGCACGTCGATCGCCTGACGGCCGGAAGTGGGCCGCAGCTGGTGGGCGAGGATCACCTCCCGCTCGGTGTCGATGCCCACCACGAACGTATTCGGCGCCAGCGAGCCGACCGCTTCCGCCAGAGCTCGGCGCCCCGTTTCCAGCTCCTGCTCGTCGGCACAGGCGAAAGGCACCGAGCGAAAGCTCCCCCCGCTCCGTCTCGGGCGACGATCGCGCGCAGCGCGACCAGTGAGACAACGGCGATGTCCTTTGGCACGTTGAACAGCACACGGGGCACGCGCAGCAGCCAACCGAAGCGGATGCTCTCGCCGACGATTCCCTGCTCCCGAGCGAGCTCCAGGCCGGTAGCGGCCAGCGCGGCGGCGCCCGCACCCACGAGCAGCTCGGGCAGATCGGTGATGTCGATCAGCAGCAGATAGAAGGCCGCCGCGAAGCACCACCCGAGCGACCAGGCGAGAACGCGCCTCCCGATCCTTGCAGGAGACGGCGGTTCAGTCATACGCGTGCTGTCCTCGCGTGGGTCACCCGATCCTTCTGGGTTCCCCCTACGCGGTACCTCTAAGCGTCGTGCCGTAGGCCGACGAGTCCAATCGGGTGTTTGACTACCTTCAGCGCCAGGTAGACGTTGGAATGAAACATGTCCGATTGCGAGGCGCGTTGGACGGCCGAATCGCGTTTCTGCCACCGCGCGCTGTTATACGGGGGACAGCAGGGGTTTCTCGACGGCAGCCTGCCATTCATCTACGCCGGCCTCGAGACGCGGGAGCCGACGCTGGTGATGGCGGCTGCGGAGAAGATCGACATCCTGCGCCAGGCGCTTGACGGCGACCGCCATGCGGTGCTGTTCGCCGACATTGCGGAGATTGGCCACAACCCGGCTCGGATCATCCCCGCGTGGCGCCAGTTCGTCGACGACCACGCCGACCGCGGTGCCTCGCTGCGAGGGATCGGCGAGCAAATGTGGACAGGCCGTAGCGCGGCCGAGCTCGTTGAGCGCCAACGCTATGAGTCACTCATAAACATCGCCTTCGCGGACACTCGGAGCTTCGAGCTCCTTTGCCCGTACGACACGGAAGCAGTGGCGCCGGAGGTGATCGAGGCCGTGGGGCGCAGCCACCCCTGTTTGGTCCAGGATGCGCGCGAGACGGACAGCGATAGCTTCCCCGGGCTCAGGGCCATCGCTGCGCCGTTCGACAGCGCCCTTTCCGAGCCACCGGTGGGAGCTCCGGAGCTGCGTTTCGCGCGCCTGACGCTGTTCGAGCTCCGGGCCTTCATTCGTCGCCGTGGCAGCGACACCGGCTTGGGTGGCGACGCGCTCGAGGACTTCGTCACGGCTGTCAACGAGGTGGCGACCAACAGCGTGCTGTACGGAGGCGGAGCAGGAACAGTCAAGCTGTGGCCAGAGGACGACGCGCTGGTATGCGAGGTGCGCGACAGCGGGCAGTTCGACCAGCCGCTGGCGGGACACTCGTGCCCGGCAGCCCACGAGCTCGACGGCCGCGGGCTGTGGCTGGCCAACCGGCTCTGCGACCTGATTCAGATCCGCTCGTTCCCGGACGGTACGGTCACGCGCGCGCACGCCCACCTGCCCGACTGACCGGGTCATCAGTTTTTGGTCGCCGCCTACGGGTAGCTTGCAGTCCATGCCGGCACCCGACCCAGCACGAGAGGAATCCGAGCGCGCGGCCGCCGAGGCCGCACGCATCGGCGGCGACCCCAGTTCAGAACCGGAAGGACAGCAGGCGCTCGATCCGGCCCAGCAGCCGCTGGCAGAAGCGGGCCAAGGCGAGGCTGAAGGCTTCGAAGCGGCGGAGCAAGAGCTGGTAGAGCATGCGTCACACGGCGATCAGCACGCCGCGCGCCGAGCGATCGAAGACGCTCCGCAGGAATCAGACGACGCGCGCGCCGCTGATGATGCGGAGGCCGACTACGAGCGCTCCAGCGAGCACGAGGACGACAGAGGCTAGTTAGGGACGCGTATGGCGCCGGCGGCGATTGCCATCCTCGACATCGACGGAACGCTCGTCGACACCAACTACCAGCACGCCATCGCCTGGTACCGCGCGTTTCGCAAGCACGAGATCGTCTTGCCCGTCTGGCGGATCCACCGCCACATCGGGATGGGCGGCGATCAGCTCGTGGGGGCACTGACCGACGAGCAGACCGAGGAACGGCTTGGTGATGACATCCGGGCGGCCGAAACCGAGCTCTACGGCCAGCTGATCGACGAGGTGGAGACGATGGACCGCTCGCGGGAGCTGATCGCCGAGCTAAAAGACCGCGGGCACACTGTGATCCTCGCCAGCTCCGCGAAGGACGACGAAGTCGACCACTACCTTGAGTTGCTCGATGCCCGCGAGATCGCCGATGGTTGGACTACCTCGGCCGATGTGGAGTCGACCAAACCGCAACCGGACCTGGTAAACGCCGCCCTGGAGTCCGCGGGTGGCCGCGACGGGCGGGAGGCGGTGATGGTCGGAGACACGCCCTGGGATGTCCAGGCCGCGGAGGCCGCCGGCGTAGCGACGTTGGCGGTCAGGACAGGTGGCTTCGGCGCCGACGAGCTGAAGGAATCCGGCGCGGCCGACGTGTTCGAGTCGGTGGCGGAGCTCTGCTCGCGGCTTGACCAGACGGCTCTGCGCTAGTCGCCGAACCGGGCGATTGGCCCCGCAGATGGTTGCAATCAGCGCCAGGGGGTAGCCGCACGGGCATGAGCGAGGAGAGCTGGATCTCCGAGCGCGCCTCCCGCTGGACGCTCGAGGAGCCCGACTGGGACTTGCTGGAGCTCCAAAAGTATCTGTGGAATCCGTTGATGGACTACTGGTTTCGCATGCAGGTGGAGGGCTGGGAGAGAATCCCGGAAGCCCCGGCGCTGCTGATCGGAATCCACTCGGGGGGGCCGATGGTGTGGGACGCCTGGACTGTCGGCCTGCAGTGGTGGCGGCACTTCGGTCGCCAGCGCCCGCTGCACGGGACCGCTCACGACCTCCTGATGGGTTTGCCCGCGCTGGGCACCTACTTCCGCAAGATGGGCGTCCTTCCAGCCCGAGCCGAAAGCATTACCGCGGCGCTCGAGGAGGGCCACGACGTCGCTTTGTGGCCCGGAGGGGAGCGCGACTCCATGCGGCCGTGGACAAAGCGCGACGAAGCCGTCCTCGCCGGCCGCAAGGGGTTCGTGCGCCTGGCGATCAAGGCCGGCGTGCCGATCGTGCCCATCGCCACGGTCGGCGGTCCGGACGCGATGCCCGTGCTGGCCACCGGGAGGCGGGTGGCCAAGGCGTTGCGGCTCGACAAGGTCGCGCGGCTGAAGATGTTCCCGGTCGCTGTCCAGATCCCCTGGGGCATTTCGCCGGCAGTGCTGCCCGAGATCCCGCTGCCGACCAAGATCAGAACGGCCTTCCAGGAGCCGATCGAGCTCGATCACGATCCCGACCGCGCCGAAGACGAGGAGTATGTCGGACGCGTCTACGACGACGTGTGCGCCACCATCCAATCGGGCATGGATGCCCTTGCGCGGCGGCGGCGGTTGCCGCTGTTCGGCTGACTGAGCGCGTCCGGCTGACTGAGCGCGCCCGGCGCGTCGGCCTCCCCGAGGCCGATCCGAGCTTCAAGCGGTGCTGTTCACCTGACCGCCCGCACGGCCAGGCGACAGCGTGCCACCGCTCACCAACGGCCGTACCACCGCCGGCGGCCGACTCCCGCCTCCACGCCGCCCACGATGAAGCCGAGCAGCCACAGGATCACCGCGGCGATGAGCACGAACCACAGCACGTGGATCGCAAAACCCAGCCCGCCGAACACGGCGATGATGAGCAGCAAGATGATGAGAGGAACCATCTCCACCCCTTTCTTTGGGTTGCCGGGCGGCTACCCCTGGGTGGATACAGCGAAACGCTACGCGACCACGGTCAAGCGCTCGCTCAATCCGGTCATCTCGAGCAGGCGATGAACCTGACGGGACCCCTCGAGCACCACCAGACAACCACCGCGTTCCCGCAGCCGGCCGTCGGCGGCGAACATCATCTTCAGCCCGGTGGATTCGATGAACGACACCTGCCTGAGGTCCAGCACGACGACCTCATGTCCCGCTTCCGCGTTTCGCAATGCTTGCTCCGCGCGCGGAGTGGTAGCCAGGTCAAGTTCACCGGTCAGCGCCACGAGCGTCCCAGCTGGCAGCTCCCGCGTGGAAACCGCCAGCAGCCGGTCGAGCTCTGCTTGCAGCGCATCTGTCGCTGGAGGCGGTCCTCCGCACTTGCCCGTTCCGGGCCGCACGCACCCGACGTTAGGCCACTCTCCGGGCTCAAACCACGGGGGCACTCCCGTCTCGTTACAAAGCAACCCCGGGCCGGTGAGGGTCCGCAGCCTCCGGCCTGGCGGACGTGCTCAGTCTTCGGCTACGCCCAGCAACTCGTCCGGCGAGTCGACGAGCGTCAGCCGCTCCTCCAGGCCAGTGAGCCCCAGCAGGCGCTGCACCTGGCTGGGACCCTTGACCACGGCGAAGCGGCAGCCCTCCGCCGCGGCGCGCTGGTGAGCTTTGATCAGGATGCTGAGCCCGGTGGAGTCGATGAACTCGAGCTCGCGCAGGTCGATCACCAGCACGCGTACCGGGGACGTCAACGCCCGCGTGAGCTCCTGCTCCAGGGCAGGACCGGAGGCCAGGTCGAGCTCCCCGCTGACGACGACGAGCGCGGTTTCATCCTCGCTTCGGACGTCTACCCGAAAGCTGCTCTCCACGGTGCCCGGAGCCTAGCGATTTCTGGAGGCCGACTGCCACGTTTAGGTACTTGCTAAGACGTAATGCTCGGCGTTTGGCCGCCGCCGCGCACGGCAAGGATCTTCTGCGACATGGCTGACGCAAATCGCGGCGACCGCTCCAAAGACCCAAGCCCTCACCACGCCCTGAACAACCCGGCCGAGGATCCGGATCCCACGGAGTGGCCGGACCCGTACGACAAGCGTGAGGACCCGCGCGACCCGGAGCATGAACCCGAGAGCGGCTTCGGTGCCCCCCATCCACCCACGGGGAGCGAGAGCACCAGCGAGCCCCACCCTTCCAAGGATCCCGAGGTAGAGGCATGGGAGGGCCCGAAGCGCGACAAGGTCGACGAGTGAGCGTCAGCGATCGTCGAGCAGCCGCTTCAGTCTTCGGCGGGGGCGGTCCAGGTCGCGGGCTCGACGGCCGATGCCGCTCCAGGGATCTCCTCCCCTGGCCAGGCGCAGGCCGATAGTGCGAAGGTTGTAGCGATCGGGCCTCAGGCGTGCGTCTGCCAGCTCGCGCCAATGTAGCGGCGTGGCGACAGGAGCGCCCGGCCGCGGCCTGACGGCGTACGGCGGCACCGCCGTCTGGCCCCAGCCGTTACGCATCACGTCTATCAGGATGCGACTGCCGCGCTTCTGCTTGCGTGCCTCGAGGGTCAGGGCCTGCGGATAGCGCTGCACGAGTACCCGGGCCACGTCGCGTGTGAAGACCCGAACCTCGTCGAACCCAGCCCCCGGTCGGATCGGCACCCACACGTGCAGGCCCCGCGACCCGGTCGCCATGGCAAACGGTACGAGGCCGAGCGTTTCCAGCAGCTCGCCCAGGCGGCGGGCCGCACGCCGGACATCTGCGAAGGCGCCGCCGGACGGGTCGAGGTCAAATACGGCCCTGTCGGGATGCTCGAGGTCGGGCGCCCGGCTCAGCCATACGTGGGGGGTGATGCACGCCTGGTCGGCGAGGTAGACCAGCGTGGCGGCGTCGCCGGCCACGACGTGGGTGACGCTGCCGCCGCGCTTGGCCGCCCGCACCCGCGGGACCCATTGGGGGAAGTGACCGGGCACGTCTTTGTGAAAGAAGCCATGTCGTTCGATCCCGTCCGGAAACCGCTGCATGCTGACGGGGCGGTCCTTGACGTGGGGGAGCATGTACTTAGAAATCCGACTGTAATAGCCCGCAAGCTCGCCCTTCGTGATCCCCGAATCCGGGAACAGCACCTTCTCGGGCCTCGAGACCTCGACTCTCAACGGGGGCGCTCCCGCACCACCTCTCGCGGCGGCTTGTCCTCGCGCAGCCCGAGGTAGCGGGGCTGCCGGAGACGTCCGTCGCGTGTCCATTCACTGAACGCGATCTGGGCGACGAGCTGGGGCGACACCCAGCGCGTGCCAGTCGGCTTCGGCGTGGCGTCGATGAACGGCGACTGACGCCGCTCGAGCTCCCGCAGCTGTGCGCCCAGCGTCTTCAGCGTCTGGCGTCCGAAGCCGGTGCCGACTTTGCCGGCGTAGCGCAGGCTGCCGTCCTCGTTGTAGCCCACGAGCAGGGCGCCGAAGTCCGTGCGAGAGCCCTTGGGCGCGGTGTAGCCGCCGATCACGAACTCCTGCTCGGCCAGGCACTTGAACTTCAGCCAATCGGTGGAGCGGCTGTGGCGGTAGCGGCTGTCGGCCCGCTTGGCGATCACCCCTTCGAGCCCGCGACGGCAGGCCTCGCGAAAGAACCGCTCCCCATCGGTGTTGCGGTGCGTCACAAAACGGATCGGGTCGGCGAACGACAGCGAGCGGCGCAGCAGAGCCTTGCGTGCTCGCAGCGGCAGATCCGTGGTATCGCGCCCAGCCAGGTGAACGAGATCAAACAAGCAGAGGAACACCTTGATCCCGATGCGGCGCGCCGCGTCCGGGTCCTTCACCTGCATCCGGCCCTGGAGCTTGGCGAAGCTGGTCACACCGCGGACAAACGCAACGATCTCGCCGTCGGCTACGAACTTCTGACAGCGCTGGCGTCCGAGCGCCTCCACGAGCTCCGGATAGGAGCGCCCCAGCTCGTGCCCAGTGCGCGATATCAGACGCACGGTGTCGCGATCACGCATGGCGATACAGCGGATCCCGTCGAGCTTGCGCTCGAAGATCCAACCCTCCCGCGAAAACGGCTCGCGCGCCAGCGTGGCTTTCATCGGCTCGAAGCGGCCAGGCTGGGACGAATCCCGCAGGAAGTCGCGCTCCGGCCCAGCCAGCGAATCAAACGGCGAGCTCATCGGCTCTGCGGTCCGGCTTGCCGCATAGGAGTCACGAACGCAGGGTAGAACCGCCGGCATGAAGCTGCTCGTTCTCACCAGCGAGCCGGTATCGGCGGGCCAGCTGCGCGACGCCGTGGGACAGGATGTGGGACCGGGCGAGGTGGAGGTGATGGTCGTGGCGCCCGCACTCCAGCAGAGCGGGTTCCGCTTCTGGCTGTCCGATGCCGACGATGCGATCGCCCGCGCCGACGATGTCAGGCGCCAGACGGTCGAGCAGCTCGATCACGAGGGGGTGGCTGCCAGCGGCGACACGGGAGAGAGCGATCCGGAGAAGGCGATCGAGGATGCCCTGCAGACATTCGACGCCCAGCGCATCGTGGTGTTCACACACCCCGAGGCCGAGCGGCGCTATCGCGAGGATCTCGACATCGACGCCATCAGCCAGCGATTCGGGGTGCAGGTGGAGCAGGCGACGATCGAGACGTGAGTCCCGCGGCCGCCGAGTATCCCCCGCCCCCTGTCCCCGACCGTCTCACGGCCAAGGGGTTAGGGGAGGCCGTACAGCAGTGCAAAGCGTGCGACCTGTTCGAGGGAGCGACGCAGGCGGTGATCGGCGAGGGCGCGCGCCATGCAACCCTGATGCTCGTCGGCGAGCAGCCAGGAGATCGCGAGGACCGCGAGGGCCATCCGTTCGTGGGTCCGGCCGGAGGCGTGCTGGACAGAGCGCTCGTCGAGGCCGGCATCGCCCGCGACGACGCCTACGTGACCAATGTTGTCAAGCACTTTCGCTACAAGGCACGCGGCAAACGGCGGATCCATCAGCGACCGGACCGCTGGCAGGTGTCGGCGTGCCTGCCGTGGCTGGAGGCAGAGCTGGAGATGATCAAGCCCGCCGCCGTTGTGCTACTCGGCGCCACGGCCGCCCAAGCTCTGCTCGGATCTCAGATCCGCATCGGGCGCGACCGCGGTAGACCGATCGAATCCGAGCTGGCGGAACTCGTCACTGTGACGACGCACCCATCATCGATCCTGCGCGCCGAGGACGAGCAGCGGCAGGAGGCGATGGAGGCGCTCATCGCCGATCTGCGCGCGGTCGGCGAGTGGCTCGACGAGCGCCGGTCCTAGCGAAGGCTGAGCGGTCGGCGACTCAGATCGACTGGCCGCTCAGCTCGGGCACGCTCGGCTCGGGCGGCGGGTCGGACACACGCTCGGCACGCAGCTCGATCAGCTCGTCCACCAGCCCCAGCGCCTGGGCGTGAGTCTGATCGCACATGCGGGGCAGCGCGCGAACGGCGTAGCTGCCCGCCACCTCCGGGTGGCTGACCCGCGAGCGGCTCCGACGGGCGGCGATCAGGCGGCAGCGAACCGGCCAGCGGCGCTGCTCCCAGAGCTCATCGGCCCACGCCAGGAGGCGCTCGGTGCGGGCCAGCTCCACGTCTTGTGATGCGACGCTATCCACCACGCGCGCTGCGTAGGGGTATAGGTCCTGGCGGCGTCGCTCGTCGAGCAGATCGTTGTAGCGCCTGAGAAACGAGGCAATCGGTGCTGAGACCGACCGCGGGTGGTCGCTGAACGGCTCGCCGGCGAGCATTGAAGCTAGCTCCATGACACAAGCTCCCTGCTGTGGCGTCTGATGCTTTCCCTTCCCCAGCTTGATCGTCTGGTGGCTGACCTGCGACATACGAACTCCTTCTATGTGAGGGGCCGAAGCCCGCCTGCTACCTGTCCTTATGTCTACCCCGCTGCGGGACTTATGTCTACCCGTGGGCCCGGGCCGCCAATCCCGCCGCCCGTGCGCCCAGCCGGCCGACACGCCCAGCGCGCTGCGGCTCCAGATGCTTGCTGTCGAGCCGCTCGGCGAGGCGCGACGCGAGCGCCATGATCGTCAGCGCCGGGTTGGCCGAACCCTGGGTGGGCATCACGCTGCCGTCGGCGATCAGCAGGTTCGGCACGTCCCAGGCGCGCTGATTGGAGTCGACTACGCTGCGCTCAGGATCGGCGCCCATCCGGCAGCCTCCGACCAGATGCGCATAGCGGTCGATGGTCAGAATGTCCTGCGCTCCAGCCGCCTGCAGGATGTCGTGCAGCGTCTTCTTCGCGAACGTCACGTTCTTGCGGTCGTTCTCGCACTGCGTGTAGTCCATGCGCGCCACCGGGATGCCGTGCCGGTCCTCCACGCCCGCGGCAATCGTCACCCTGTTGTCGTCCCGCGGCAACAGCTCCGAGAGCACGCCCAGCGTGTACCAGTGGTTGTAGTCGCGCATGTACTCCCGCAGGGCCTGGCCCCAGTGTCCATCGGCCAGCACGTGCTCCGCCCACCCGATCGGCAGCGGGCCCACGGTCTGGATCGAGAAGCCGCGGGCGAAGCCCCGCGCCGGGTCGGTCTCGTAAAACTGCTCCGAGGAGATCTCTGGCGGCGGCGCCTTATACATCCGTACCTCGTCAGGGAAGCGTCCGGCCACCTGGGACGCGCCCTGCACCATCACACATCGGCCGACCTGGTCGTTTGCGTTGGCCAGGCCGTGCGGAAACCGGCGACTGGTCGAGTTCAGCAGCAGCCGGGGCGTCTCGATCGAGTAGCCGGCGACGGCCACCGCCTCGGCGCGCTGAAAGCACTCGCGCCCGTCTTTGAGGTAGGAGACGCCCGTCACCCGCCCGCTGGAGTCGTCGATCTCCACCGTCTTGGCCATGCACCCCGAGCGGATCTCGGCGCCGTGTGCGATGGCGTCGGGGATATGGGTGACCAGCGGCGAGGCTTTGGCGTTCACCTTGCAGGCTTGTAGGCAGAACCCGCGGTAGATGCAGTGCGGACGGTTGCCGAAGGCGCCGTTCGTGATGCCGACCGGGCCGACTCGCATCTCGATTCCCAGCTCACGGGCCCCCGCCCATGCCATCTCGGCGCCGCCGGCCACCGGGTGGGCGGTGTGCGGATAGCGGTGTGGGTCGCCCCAGGGCCAGAAGTCACCCGCCACCGGCAGCTCCAGCTCCAGGAGCTCATAGTGGTGCTTCAGCTCGGAGTAGGAGATTGGCCAGTCCTCGCCGACGCCATCGCGCGAGCGGATCTCGAAGTCCGAGGGGTGAAAGCGCGGGCAGTACCCGGCGTAGTGGACCATGGAGCCGCCGACGCCGTGCCCCGAGTTGTTCTTACCCAGCTCGACCGGGTCCTCGCCGCCCACGACGCGCGGCTCGGTCCAGTAGAGATCGTGGGAGCCCGCCTCGTCCGAGACCCAGTCCTCGTCGGGATCCCAGAATGGGCCGGCCTCGAGGACGACGATCTTCCAGCCCTTGCGCGCCAGCCGCTGGGCGAGCGTGCCTCCTCCTGCGCCGGCACCAACGATCACCAGGTCGACGGCAAAGCCGTCGTCGTATCGCGCCATACGCTCGGTCGGGACCCGGCGGCGGTGGACGTCCAGCAGAAACGCGGAATCGTTGCCGGGTGGCCTGAGCGCCCCCCGAGCCAGCGTGCGCAGGCCATGCGGCCCGAGCCGCGCCGTCAGCTTCACTCGAGCCCTCGCTCCTTGGTATCGGCGACGGGATCGCGCTCGAACGCCGGCGCTCCCTCCCACGCCTCGCGCTGTCCCACTCCGAAGCGGGCGTAGCCGCGTGGGTAGGCCGGTCCCCCGAAGCCGATCTCGTTCCAGGCCCAGGGATGGGAGTAGAACTCGCTGAGCACCGCGCGCATCACGACGCTCCATGCCTTCTTCGGCGGAAGCTGGTCCCAGACGTCGCCGTGAAGCTCCCCCCCGGAAAGCGCCTGGACGACGGCGCGCTGGGTTTCGGTCGGTGCCCCCGCGAAGTCCTGCGACCCGTGTTGGCGGGCGGCGGCGTCCAGCCCGCGCGCCACCAGGCGCCAGGTCTCGCGGTCGTCGGGCATGTCGGCGTAGCGAAAGCCGTCGAGCTTGCCGGCGAACAGCTTGGCGTCGACCATATTCAGCACCGGGACCTTGGGCTCGGCGTCCTGGGCCATGACCACATCACAAAAAGCGCCCAGCGCGCGGGCCTCTGGCTCGGTGAAGAAGCGCAACGGCGGTGTGCTCTGGACTCGCTCCAGCACCACCCGGCGGGTCGCCTCATCCCAGTGGTCGATCTCGTCCAGGACGTTGTAGTCGGGATATCGGCCATGCAGCTGCGGCGTTACCCCATTGCGCTGGCGGGGCAGCTCTTCCGGTGGAGCGGGCTGGCGGCCGGGACGGAGGTTGGGCAGGTGGGCCGGCTGGCGAAAGTCGCGCGCCATCACCGCTCGCGGCCCAGCGCGGCCGCCGCCAATCCCATCCCGCCGACCAGGGCCAGCGACCCCGGAGCCAGAAGCGGCGGACCCATGACGATGTTGAACAGCGGCTCATCGAAGCCGCCCGGCTTGCGGGCCACCCCACGGACGTGGGTGACGACGCCCACCACTCCATCCAGGCAGTAGAGCGCCGAGAGCGCCGGCAGCCACGTCCTGGCGGCGCGCTCTGAGCGGACCCCGGCTACCCCCGCGGCGGCCAGACCGGGCGAGAGCCACACTGGCGTCCACATCCACTTGTCGCCGAACGAGCCCCGGAAGTGCTCGAAGTAGACCTCGAGGCCGAGCGGCAGCGCGCTGAACGCCGTGGCCGCGGCGAGCGTGCGCTGCATGCGGCCGTGGCTTACGTTGCGCCACCAGCGCGAGACGCCGCGCTCGGGCTTGCTCCGGCGACGGATCGGGAGGCTAGACCGCATATCGCTCCGCGTCCGTGCGCTTGAATTCCAGCCCGATCCCCGGCCGCTCCAGTTGCGGCCACAGAGCGCCGTCGCGTGGGGACTGCACCCCGTCGAACAGCAGCTGCTCGATCCGCACGTGATCGTGGAAGTACTCGACGTGAACGAAGCGGTCCAGCGCCAGCGCTGGGTGCAGGTGAATCGCCGGACCGCAGTGCAGCGACAGTGGTATGCGGCGGGCGCGGCAGATGGCGTCGACCCCCAACAGCTCGGTGATCCCCCCGCAGCGGGTGACGTCCGCCTGCAGCACGTCGACCGCCGGCGCCATGCGCTCGAAATAGCCGATGTCGTAGCCGTACTCCCCGGCGGCCACCTCCATCCCCGGGGGCACGCGGTCGCGCAGCAGCGCCAGACCCTGCAGGTCATCAGAGGACACGGGCTCCTCGAACCAGCTGACCCCGGCATCGGCATGGAAGCGCTCGGCCAGCGACAACGCCTGCTTTCGCGAGTAGGCGCCGTTGGCGTCGACGAACAGCTCCACGTCGTCGCCGATCGCGCTGCGCGCCTGGCGCACACGCTCAGGATCGTCGTCCGGTTGCGAGCCCACCTTCATCTTCACGCGGGGGATGCCCTCGCGCGCCCAGCCGCCTAGCTGTTCTTGCAGACGGTCGTTGGAGTAGGCGGTGAACCCGCCAGAGCCGTACACCGGCACACAGGGTCGCGCCATCCCCAGCAGGGCGCACAGCGGCTGGTCCAGCAGCCGTGCCTTCAGGTCCCAGAGCGCGGTGTCGACCGCGGCGATGGCCATCGATGCGATCCCCGGGCGCCCGAGGTTGCGGATCGCTCCCACCATCGCCCGCCAGGCCGCCTGCGGCGCCATCGCATCGAGACCACCTACGACGCCGGCCAGCTTCGAGCGCACGAGCGTCGCGGTCGAAGTGTCGGCGTAGGTGTAGCCCACCCCCCACTGCCCGCCGGCGTGCGCGTGCACGATGACGATCGTGGTCGCGTCCCAGGAGAGCGTGCCGTCCGCCTCGGGCTCATCGGTGGGCACCTGGTAGGCGCCGACCTCGAGCTGCTCGACCGGTGTTTGCACGGCGTGGCTCGCTGTGGCCGTGCTCATCGACCGGGCAGGAACTCCTGGGCCTTCTGCTTGAACGACTGCCTGACGATCCTTCCGGCGTGCTCGTCACCTGACAGAAGCGCCGAGCTGAGCGCTTTCGCCTGCTCCAGCGTGATGTGCGGCGGAAGCGGCGGCACCTCCGGGTCGGTGATGGCCTCCACGACCACCGGGCGGGTCTCCGCCAAGGCGGCGTCCCAGGTCGGTCCTACCTGGTCGGGCCGATCGACGCGGAAGCCGCGGAGGCCGAGCATCTCCGCGTAGCTGGCGTACGGGAAGTCGGGAAGATCCTGAGAGCCTTCGAACTTGGGATCGCCCGACATCGCCCGCTGCTCCCATGTCACCTGGTTCAGGTCACGGTTGTTGAGCACGAGCACGATCAGACGCTGGTCGGACCACTGGTGGCGGTACTTGGCGATCGTGATCAGCTCGTTGATGCCGTTCATCTGCATGGCACCGTCGCCCACCAGCGCGAACACGGGCCGCGTGGGGTATGCGAACTTGGCGGAGATGGCATACGGCACGCCCGGCCCCATCGTGGCCAGCGTTCCCGACAGCGAGGCCATCATCCCGCTGCGGATCTTGATGTCCCGCGCAAACCAGTTGGCCGCCGAGCCCGAGTCCGATGAGATGATCGCCCCGTCCGGCAACCGCTTGGAGAGCTCGTGGAAGACGAGTTGCGGGTTCACAGGTTCGGCCCCTAGCTGGGCGCGCTCGTCCATCAGACGCCACCACTCGACGATTTCATTTTCGATCTTCTCCCGCCACGAGCGGTCGGATTTGTGGTCGAGGCGCGGCAGCAGTGCCCGCAGCGTCTCGGCGCTGTCTCCCACCAGGTTGACTTCCATCGGATACCGGATCCCCAGCATGCGGCCGTCGATGTCGATCTGCACGCCGCGGGCGTTGCCCTCCTCGGGGAGGAACTCGGAGTATGGGAAGCTCGAGCCGACCATCAGCAACGTGTCGCACTCCTGCATCAGCGTCCAGCTGGGCTTGGTGCCCAGCAGGCCGATCGACCCGGTCACGTACGGGAGGTCATCTGGCAGCACGGCCTTCCCCAGCAGAGCTTTGGCCACGCCCGCACCGAGCGCCTCCGCCACGGCGGCGACTTCATCCGCCGCGTCCAGCGCTCCCTGTCCCACCAGCATCGCCACCCGTTGGCCGGCATTCAGGACCTCGGCGGCCCTGCTCAGGTCCTCGTCATGGGGCAGTACCCGCGGGGCGACGAAGCCCGGACTGGAGTGGACCGTGCCGTGCGCGTGCGGCGGTTGCTCAACTGCCGGCGACTCCTGTACATCGTTGGGAAGGATGACCGCCGTCACCGTCCGCTCGGCGAGAGCAATTCGGCAGGCGCGATCGATGAGGTGGCGAACCTGCGTGGGCTCCATCGCCACCTGGACGTACTCCCCCGCCACGTCTTTGAACAGAGTGATGAGGTCCACTTCCTGCTGGTAGTGGCCGCCGAGCCCGGCGCGCGCTTGCTGGCCGACGATCGCCACCACCGGCTGGTGATCGAGCTTGGCGTCATAGAGCCCGTTGAGCAGATGGATGGCCCCCGGCCCGGACGTGGCCATGCAGACCCCCAGCTGGCGCGTGAACTTGGCATGTGCGCAGGCCATGAAGGCCGCCATCTCCTCGTGGCGCACCTGGACGAACTCGGGCCGCTTGCCGTTCGAGGAGTGGGTGAATGCCCCCATGACGCCGTTGATTCCGTCGCCCGGATAGCCATAGATCCGGTGCACGCCCCAGATCGCGAGGCGATCGAGCAGAAAGTCGCCCACGGTGTCACTCATGCCTAAGCCTTTCGTTCGGTCATTGCCGGCGTGCCGTCCACCTTGTCGGCGGACTACCCCCCGGAGACCCGGCGTAACCGCTCCCGGTCCGAGCGCCGACGCGGTGGACTCAATCCTCCGCCAGCAGCCCCAGTACTGCCCGCTCCACCCGGTTGCGCGTACGGTCATCCGCCACGTCCAGGTCCCTCGTTCGCCTGAGCGTGCCGGCGATCGTCGCGCCGGCCAGATAGCGGTCGAACACGCGCGGGTCGATGTAGGACTTGCGGGCCACCGTGGGAGTGTTGCCGAGCAGCTCGGCCACCTGATCGATCGCCTGCTTGATCACGCGCCGTCGGACGCGCTGCGAATCAACCTGCTCCCCCTGGGTCCCCACAGCGACCGCGGCCATTACGGTGGCGTTCCAGGTCCGGAAGTCCTTGGCGCTGAACTCCTCGCCAAGCTCCTGCTTGAGGAACTCGTTTATGTCGTCCGAGCGCACCGGGCGCCAGCGCCTCCCCTCGCGAAAGGCCAGCAGCTCGCCTCCTCCTCCTCGCCGTCGCTTTAGCGTCATCACCAGCGCCGCCGACGCCGCGTCCTCGATGACCTGCACGCGGCGGATCCCACCCTTGCCGAGATAATCGAAGGCCACCGCACCGTCCTGTATCGAGACGTGCTCCTTGCGGATCGTCGCCAGGCCGATGCCGCCCTCATCGTCGGCGTACTCCTCGCTACCCACCCGGAACATGCCGATGTCAAGCAGACGCACCGCCCCGGCGATCACTCGCCGTCGCGTGGGCTCAGCGCCCGCCATCTCCACGGCCAAGCTCCGCCTCAGCTTCGGCATCGCCGCCCCGAAGCGGGTCATGCGCTCGAACTTCGCGCGGTCGCGATGCTGGCGCCAGCGGGGGTGGTACAGGTACTGCTTGCGGCCTGCGTCGTCTATCCCGGTGGCCTGCAGGTGACCCATCGGATCGGAGCAGATCCAGACCTCCCTCCAGGCCGGAGGGACGGCCAGCTCCCGGATGCGCTCCAGCACTTCCTGATCCTCCACGCGCCGTCCGCGATCATCGAGGAACGTGAACCCTCGGCCCTTGCGCACACGCGCGATGCCCGGGCCGGAACAATCCGAGCGCCGCAGGCGTCCCCGTCTGGCAACCGTAACTGTCACCAGGTCTCAGATTGACGCGTGGGGCGCTCGGGGTGCGGCGTAGCTCGGCATCGCAGGCGGCAGCACTGCTACCCGCGTCGCCAGCCGCACAACCACGCCCCGGGTCGAACCCGGTTCGATTTCTGCAGCAGGGGTAATACGGTCGCGATCACCCCCAAACGGAGGACCGAATGGCTGACGACTCTGTAATGAATGCCCGTGACTTGAAACTCGTTCAATGGCTCAACGAGGCCCATGCCAAGGAGTCCGAGCTCGAGGCCGACCTGACCGCCCACATCGCGCTGACGCAGAAGCAGTCCTACAAGAAGCGCCTGCAGCAGCACTTGAAGGAGACTCGGGACCACAAGCGGCGAGTCGCGTCGCGGATCAAGAAGCTTGGCGGAACAGCCAGCGGGCCGGCGCTTCCGGGCGTTCCCGGGCCGGTCGGCGAGGTGGCCGGCAAGGCCGTGGCCGCGGCCAAGGGTCAGCTCGGGGTGGCACGCGCCGCGGTCACGGAGCAGGCCGAGACCCATCTGCGCAACGCCCAGGAGGAGCTCCGCGAGGAGCACGTGGAGATTGCCCTCTACACGCGCCTGGAGACTCTGGCCACGGAGGTCGGTGATCGCGAGACCGCACAGCTGGCCAAGAGCATCCGCCGCGACGAGGAGCGGATGGCGAAATACCTCGACGCCGAGCTCCGCCGGCTGGTCAAGGACGTGGTACGCGCGGACATCCCACGCGACCAGCGCGCCACCACGAACAGGCGCTCCCGGCGCACCGGCCGGAGCACCAGCTCGCGAAGCTCGAGCACGACGAGCCGCTCGCGCAGCACCCGTAGCTCCAGCAGCCGGGGCAGCTCCAGCAGCCGCGGAAGCTCCAGCAGCCGCGGAAGCTCCAGCGGCCGGGGCAGCTCCAGCAGCCGCGGAAGCTCCAGCGGCCGGGGCAGCTCCAGCGGCCGCGGAAGCTCCAGCGGCCGCGGAAGCTCCAGCGGCCGCGGTCGGAGCTCGGGCGGCTCCCGCTCCCGGCGCTAGCGCGGGTTGGATTTCAACCGCCCGCTGTCGCGCACGCGACAGGGGTGGTAAATAAGGCGGACTCTCTGTCCTGGTCATGGGCGGACGGACGAGGCAGCGGCATGCGCCCGGGACCTGCCTCGCCGTCCGCTCGAGGCACCAGCGACGGACTGAGCGGTCACATGACGCCCGGGCGGACTCCCTCGAGCCGTCCGGGCGCTCCCGCCTGCCTAGCCGAAGCTAATCGTCTTCGTGCTCTCGAGCATGACGGGCCTGGATCTTCGCCGCCTCGGCGTGCAATTCGGCGGCCCGGGCGTGGGTCTCGGCCTCCTGGCGATGAAAGCGCGCGTGATCCGAATCCGGTTCCCCCTCCGCTCGACGCTCGGCCTCAGCCTGATGCCCACGAGCGCGGAGCTGACGCTCGCGGGCGCGCACAGCGCGCTCACGGGCGCTGGCGCTGGCTTTGGGGTCCTGCATCGTGGATACACTCTACTTGGGATCGGGGCTGTCCCCGGTCGATCGTCAGGAGCAGAGGAGTGCCACCACCTCACGCAGTGCAGCTGCTCGCCGTAGAGCCCGATATCGGCCGCTACTTGACCAACGAGGAGCGCGCAGTCGCCGAGCGCGTGACGGTGCCCGTGCGCGACGTCATGCCAGGGCAGCTCGAAGTCGAAGCTCTGCTCGGCCGATCCGGCGCGTTCGGGGCCTTCATCGTCAGCGGCATGCTGCTTCACCAGCTACAGATAGCCGACCAGTCGGCGCTGCGGCTGCTTGGGCCCGGAGACATCGTCTCCCGGTCCGGCGCGCCGCCGTCGCTGCTGACAGGTTCTCACTGCAGTGCCGCGGCGCCGACGCGGCTGGCGATGCTCGGCCGCGAGATGCTGCTCGCGACTCGCCGCTGGCCCGGGATGGTCGCCGGCTTGCATACCCGCATGGCCGAGCAAGGCGAGCGGCTGGGTACGCAGCTCGCGATCTGCCAGCTGCCGCGCGTCGACCAGCGGCTGCTGTCACTGATGTGGCTGTTGGCCGAGACGTGGGGACACGTCACGCCGCACGGCACACGGCTGCCGATGACGCTCACCCACGAGACGCTCGGCGGCTTGATCGGGGCCCGGCGTCCTACCGTTACGCTCGCGCTACGCGATCTCGGCGAACGCGGCGCCCTCCTGCGTCAGGGCGATGGCTGGCTGCTGCTCGAGCCCCCGCCCGAGCCAAATGGCCTCCACGAACCGCTCGCCAGCCCCCTTCTGAGCGACGGCGAGAACGCGGACTGGCGTGTCCCCGAGGAGCAACAAGGAATCCACCTCGGACTAGAGGCGCAGGCGGAGCTGCGCGCCACGGTCAGGCATCTTCAGGAGCAGCACCGTCGCAACGCAGAGCGAATGAGCGAGCGGCTGCGCATCACCCGCGAGGTGCGCGAGCAGGCAGAGAGATCCCGGCAGCATGATCGCCGGTGGCAGGCTCAGTCGGAGACGGGCTCCATCATCATGATCGCGCCGGACACGGCGCCATCGCCATCGGGTTTGAGCGGAAGCATCGTCACCCGGCACTGAAATGCACGGCCCCGGCGGTTCGTCGCCGGCACTGTTAGCTCCTCCACGCCAGACTCACCCTCGAGCGCCGCCCGCAGCTCGCGTTTCAGGGTCTCCATCGGCAATCCGATGTCCAGCGACAGCAGATGTTGGTCCTCCACCTCTTCGGCCGTAAGCCCCCACAGCTCGCGGGCCTGGCTGTTCCATACCTGGATGTGCTGACGGCTGTCGACTACCAGCACAGCGAGCCCGACCGTCGTCAGGATCGTCTCCAGGAATGCATTCATATCGTTGAGCTCAAGAGTGCGATGCCGAAGTTCGTCGTTCATCGTCTCCAGCTCCTCGTTGGTCGACTGGAGCTCCTCGTTGGTGGTCTCCAGCTCCTCGTTGGTCGACTGGAGCTCCTCGTTGGTGGTCTCCAGCTCCTCGTTGGTCGACTGGAGCTCCTCGTTGGTGGTCTCCAGCTCCTCCACGGTCGACTGGAGCTCCTCATAGGCCTGCTCCAGCTCCCGCTTGGAGGTGGCCACCTCCTGCTGGAGCCGCTGCGACTCGGTGACGTCGACATAGCTGATGCTCGTGCCCATCAGCGCTCCCTCGTTGAGCAGCGGCGCGAGATGAACGTCGATAACGCGCGCACGCTCCTCGCCACCCCACTGCACGCCCTTGATGTCGATCGCTCGCCGGTCTCTGCTCAGCGCGTCGATATGTCGGCGTAGCTCGACCGGCCGGTAGGAGAGTTCGAGATCCTGGATCGGGTGACCGAAGTCCTTCACGCCGAGGCCGAACATGCGGCGAGCCATGTCGTTCGCCATCACGAGGGCTCCTGTCGCGTCGAGCACGATGTGCGCGGCACTCCCGATGTCAAACGCCGCCTCACGGAGGTTCTCACCGATGCTGCGCGAAGCGCCGTTACCAGGGTCGAACGGGGTCACGCGCACCTGCTCCCGGCGCCTGGCCCCGATCACCTTGCGGAACAGCCGCCACTTGAGGTCGACCGGCGTGAACAAATCGGTGTGCGTGATCAGCATCTCGGACTTCCCGAGCAACAGCACGCCGTCGTCGTCGAGGGCGAAGTGAAAGCGCCTCAGGATCTGCGCCTGCGTCTCGGCCATGAAGTACATGAGCGTGTTGCGGCAGAGCAGTAGATCGATGTGGGAGATCGGCGCATTCTGTACGAGGTCGTTGCGGCCGAAGATCACGCACCGGCGCAGGTCCTTTCGAAACACGAAGCGCTGATCGGTCTGCTCGAAGAAGCGCTCCAGCGCCTCACGCGGGATGTCCTCCACCTGCCGCGGCTGGTAGGCACCGTGCCGAGCCTGCTCAAGCGCCTGCTCGTCGATGTCGGTGGCGTAGATCTTCACTCGCTCCCGAAACGCCTCATCGCCCATGGCGCGCGCGAGCACCATCGCCACCGTGTAGGGCTCCTCGCCCGAGGCGCAGCCTGCGGACCACACACGCAGCGGGGCGTCCGGCGGACGCGACGCGAGTAGTTGCCCGACCACGTCCGAAGCCAGAACCTCCCAAGTCTGCGGATCGCGGAAAAAACCGGTGGTGTTGATCAGCAGTGTGTTGAAAAGCTCCGCGAACTCCTCAGGGTGCAGCTGCAGGTAGTCGATGTAGTCCTCGTAGCGCTCCACCCTGACGTCGCCCATCCGCTTGGCGACCCGGCGCTGGATGCTCGAGCGCTTATAGCCGGTGAAGTCGAATCCCCGCGCCTGCTTGACGAAGTCGAGCAGGGCGTCAAGCGTCGCATCGTCCGCCATCAGGCGGCGCTTTCCTGCTCTTCAGCGGCCGGATCGTCGGTGCCCAGTCTGAGCGCAGTACCCGCCGCGGTGCCCAGCACGTCGCGTACCGCCTGCGCGTGTTCTGCGGCGGCGTCGGCCCTCCGTCTGAACGAGCGAGCGCTACGGCGCTGCTTACCCGCCTCGGCCTGGTACGCCATCCGATTCAGCAACGCGACACGGTCCTCCAGGATCCGCACGGCAGCCCACAACCCGGCCTCCACGCTCTGCGCCTGGGCGTCGACGAGGCTGTCCGGCGAGTAACGGTGCCCGACACGGCACTCCCACTGGGTAATCCCGAGCTCGGGACGCTCGGTCAGCACCCCGCCGCACTCCGGGCACACGGTAGTCACCCGCGGCTCTTCGCCCAGGCCTCCACCTGGGTTTCCGGCACCTCCGCCGGTGGGATCAGGCGTCGGCTCGGGCGTGAACTTGCCGCTCACCATCGCCGCGATCGTCCGGGCAACATGCTCTGAGGGAACCACGGCATCAACTGCAACATGGGCTAGTGCACTGGTCGGCATCCCAGCATACAGCGCATCTTCCGGGTCCTGGACGATCGTCGCGCCGCCGTTTGCCTTAATCGTCGCCAGGCCGGCCGCTCCGTCGTCACGCGTACCCGAAAGCACGACCCCCACGACGCGACCATCTCCGGCGGCGGCGGCCGAGCGGAACAGGACGTCGACCGCCGGCCGGTGTCCATTCTCGCGCGGGCCGAGCGTGAGGTGAACGTGGCGATCCTCGATCACGAGGTGATGGTCAGGGGGAGCGACCACGATCTGTCCCAGCTCCAGCCGTTCGCCCTCGCGCGCTGGATGGCAGGGCAACGGCCCGGATCGCCGAAGGATTTCCGCCAGCGCGCTGGGGCTCTCCGGGGCGATGTGCAGCACGACGCAGACCGCGGCGTTGAGGTCGGCCGGCAGGTCCGCGACGACCTGCTTCAGCGTCTCGACGCCTCCGGCCGAGGCGCCGATGACCACCAGGTCGCGCCTGCCCGCGCCATCATCGGCCGTTGCCATCACACTCCACCGGCCACAGCCTACGCCTCTCTCCTCACAGCGCTTCGTCCACTTGGCTCAGGGCGATCGCGGCGTCGATGTGTGAGAGGTGGGTCAGCGCCTGCGGAAAGTTTCCGAGCAGCTCTCCGCTCTGGGGATCAACCTCCTCCGCCAGCAGCCCGACGTCGTTGGCCGTGGCGATCGCTGTATCGAACACGGCCCGGGCCTCGGTGACCTCGCCCGAGCGCGCGAGGCATTCCGCCAGCCAGAAAGAGCAGCACAGGAACGCTCCTTCACGTCCCGGAAGACCGTCTTTGCGGCGGTATCGATACAGCAGCCCACGGCCCGCGTCGAGCTTCTCCCGCACGGCGGCAATCGTGCGCTTCATGCGCTCATCGTCCCAGGCAATGAACTCGGTGCGCGGCAGCAGGAGCAGCGCGGCATCCATCCCGGTCCGGTCGAATGTCTGCACGAAAACGCCGCGCTTGCGGTTGTAGCCGCGGCGCTCGATCGTCTTACGCAGCTCGTCCCGGATCTGCTTCCAGCGGCGCGTCGGTGCGCGGCGCATGCATTCCTTGGCCAGCACGATCCCGCGGTCCAGCGCCGACCAGCACATCACCTTGGAGTGCACGAAATGCTCCGGCTTGCCGGGCCATTCCCAGATGCCGCGGTCGGGACGCATCCAGCGCGCCGCGGCGTGTTCGATCAGCGAAACGAGAAAGCGCCAGTCGTCGTCGGTCGGCGAATGCCCGCGGCGGTGCCATCGCCAGCTCAGGCTGACGAGCTCTCCGTAAGCGTCGAATTGCCGCTGTCCGGCCGCCGCGTTGCCGACGCGTACCGGCGCCGAGCGACGATACCCCTGGAGCCCCGGCAGCTCCTGATCCCCCAGCCGCCGCTCGCCACCGAGGCCGTAGACGACCTGCAGCTCCTCCGCGTGTCCGGCGGCCGAGCGCATGATGAAGGCCCGGAAGGCATCGGCCTCGTCCACCGCGCCGAGCTCCGCGAAGGCCCTGCAGCTGAAGCTCGAATCGCGCACCCAGGCGTAGCGGTAATCCCAGTTGCGAACACCGCCCAGCGTCTCCGGCAGCGACGTCGTCGGCGCGGCCGCGATCGCCCCCGTTGGAGCGTAGGTCAGACCTTTGAGCGTGACTCCCGAGCGGCGGGTGGCCGACTCGTCGCGGCTGTCGAGCCTGATCGCCCCCGTCCACCGGCGCCACGAGGAGATCGTCCGCTTGAGCGCCCTGTCGAGATCACCTGCCTCGGGCGTGGCGTCGAGCTGATCCTCGACGCGCTCCGGTGGGCAGTAGGCCATCGCCAGGCGGATCCGCTGTCCGGCCGCGACGGGCACGCGTGCCACCAGCTCGTGTGCCGGATCCTCCTGGAGCTCTACGTCGCAGGAGACGATCAGCGCATCGTCGCCACCGGTGGCGCTGTAGAGCCCGCCGCCGTGAGCGCGGATCCACGGCGTCACCTGGCCATAGTCGAAGCGGGGCGCGAGCCGGATCTCGAACTCCGCAGAGCCGCGATGGCCGTCGATCACCCTCAACAGCTGCGGGCCTCGTGCTCCGCGGGCGTCGGCTGCGAGCGTCATGCAATCGTGCACGGTGGCCTCGCCCCCGCGGCCCTGCCATGTGGTGATGAGCACCAGGGTGTCATCGACGTATTCGCGCGAGGGCCGCCACGCCCTGCTGGCCACGGGCGCCAGCGAGCAGTATCCGCCGCGCTCCCGGTCCAGCAGACGTCCGAACGCGCTGCCGGAGTCAAACCGCGGCAAACAGCACCAATCGATCGATCCCGACCGGGAAATCAGCGCAGCGCTGTGACAGTCCCCGATCAGCGCGTAATCGCGGATCGGCGGGTAGGAATTGCTCGGCATCCGCGAGGGCTACGCGCGCCAGCAGCGATTCGACGCTTCCGCCAGGGGGTAGTACCGGGACGAACCCATCCGAGGAGGAATACGCGTGAGTTTGATGGACAAGATTCTGGGCCGGACAAAGAAGACCGTCGGCGAGGTCGCCGATGACCCTTCGCTGCGGCGCGAGGGCTCCCGGGAGGAGCGCAAGGGAGAGGCCAAGGACGAGCTGTCGCGGGACCAGGCGCGCGCCGACAGCAAGGCACAGGAAGTCGCCGACCTCGAGCGCAAGACGTCGTAATCAAAAACGATCGCGGCCGCCTGCAGGCGGCCGCGATCAGCTCGACTTCTTCCCACCCTTGCGGCCAGCCGCGGCTTTCTGGGCGCGATTGCCGCCGCTGCCAGCGCCGCTGCTCTTGCGGCTCTGGCTCGAGCCGCCGCCACTCGAGCGTTTGCCGCCTCTGCTCGAGGAGCCCTCCGCGTTGGCAATCGCCGCGGCGCGCTGCTTGTTCATGCCCTTCTTGCGCAGGCCTTCGTACTGCTTGTCGTTCTTGACACTGGGGCCGTGATCCTTTGCCATCTGTAGAGCTCCTCGGTGCGGTGGTTTATGACCAGGCAGCTACCCGCGGAGCGGGATTCGCAACGCCAACGTCGTTTGCGCGCCGCCGCCCGGGGTAGGTTGCGAGTGTGTATTTCTATTTCCTGATCGGCGCGCTTGTCATCGTGGGAATCGGCGGCGGCGTGCTGCTGGGCGGCGTCTTCACGATCGTGCTGATCCCGCTGGCGATCATCGCCCTGCTGGGCACGCTGGCCTATGCGCTGGCCTCGGCAGCGGCTCAACAGCAGGCCAATGCGGAGGGCACTTCCGCCGGACAGCAGGCCCCCAGGCGGCATAGGCAGACCCAGGGCGCCAAGGCACCAAGCTCTCCGGAGAGCCTGGCCGACGCGCGTCGTAGTCAGCAGTAGACAAATCCGTGCCGGAGCTGCCGGACGTAGAAGGCTTCCGGCGGACGTTCAACAGGCACGCGGCCGGCAAGCGCGTGTCCGCTGTGCGCGGCGTGGATCGCTCGATGCTTCGCAACACCAGCCCGCAGGGCCTTTCCCGCGCGCTCAAGGGTAGGCGCTTCGACGCCGCCGAGCGACACGGCAAGCTCTTGATCTGTCCCGCCGAGCAGAAGACCCTCCTGCTTCATTTCGGCATGACTGGGACCCTGCTCTGGTGCCCCGGCCAGCCCCCTCATCCGCACGACCGCCTTACCCTGGCCTTCGACGACGGCGACCTGCGCTACCGCAACATGCGCAAGTTTGGCGGCGTGTGGCTGGCGAACGGAACGGCCGAGCTCGAGCAGATAAGGGGCCGGCTGGGTCCCGATTGGCTGTCGGTCTCGCGCCCGGCCTTCGATCGCTTGCTCCAGGATCGCCGGGCGTCGCTGAAGGCGACGCTGATGAATCAGGCGATCGCGGCCGGGCTTGGCAACCTGACCGCCGATGAGGCTTTGTGGCAAGCCCGCCTCGACCCTCGGCGCCCGGCTGCATCGCTCGACCCCGACGAGCGTGGCGCGCTCTACAAGAGCATCAAAAAGGTCCTGAGGGAGTCGCTGCCCTACGGCCTCGTCCCCTCCAAACGCAGCTGGCTGACCGGGGCGCGCGGCCAGGGCGAGCGCGCCTGTCCCCGGTGCGCGGAGCGTCTCGAGCGCCGGACGATCGCCGGGCGCACGACCTATTTCTGCCCCGCGGAGCAGCGATGACTGCCGCGTGCGTAGCGATCGGACCCGGCGGGTATCGACCAGCACATGGATGAAGAGCGCCAGACGGACGACGAACAGGAGACCGCGCCCGAAGACCGCCCGGGAGAGCCCGGAGCGGAAGGCGGATCGCAGAGCCCGGCGGCAGACGATCCGGTGATGCCAACCGACGACGACTCAGCGCTCGGCGACACCGATCAGCATTCTGAGAGCTGACGGCTGAGCGGCGCTCAGCGCTTGCGGTTGTCCACCGCGCGCTGCAGCTGTGCCTTGTTCATGCTCGAGCGCCCGTCGATGCCGAGCTGGCGGGCCTCGTTATAGAGCTGCTCGCGCGTACGCCCACGCGGCGAACGCGTGCCGGAGCGCTTCCCGCCGCGGCGTCCCGATGAGATGTCCTCGGTCGACGTGCGGGACGCCTGGCGCGACTCGCCCGAGCGCGCGCGCTCCTTGTTGACCGTTCGCGCGGCGATCTCCTCCGCGCGGCCGGTGCCCGCACCGCGCTCGAGCTGGCTCTCCTTGACGTGATCGTATTGACGCGCGCGCTTGGTTCCGGGTTTGACCCCTCGAGGTGGCACGAGAGAACCTCCTGATGTACTTGACGCCTTCGCCTCCGGACTACCCCGCCGCTATGCGCTGAAACTGTCAGTCAGCGAACGACCCTTTTGCCGCAAGCGGCCGTTTGTCATAGCGTTCGCTCGGGTAGGTGCTGGCCGCTTTTCCGTCCACCAATCCGGCAAGCCATACGTGCATTCCGAGAACCGCGAGCGACGCCGTAGGAAGTACGTGCGGCGTCTCGGCGCGGGGGTAGCGTGCCTGACATTGCTGAGCGGCTGCGGCAAGCAGTCGATCGTCTCCACCAAGAGTCCCCAGGCGCACGACATCGCGCTGCTCTGGTGGTGGATGCTGGCCGCGGCGGTGATCGTGTTCCTGGGCGCGATGGTGATGCTCGTGCTGGCGTATTTCAGGCGCGGCACCGAGGGGCTGCCGCTGTTCGGCAAGCGCGAGGACATCAATGAGCGGATGGTGCTCGTGTTCGGGATCGCGATCCCTGTCGTCACGCTCGTGGCCCTGTTCGCCGTGTCGAACATCTACTTGGTGGGGCGCACCGCGCCGCCCAAACCGTCGAGCACGGCTATGACCATCAACGTGATCGGGCATCAGTGGTGGTGGGAGGTGCGCTACCCGGGAACCGATGCGGTGACGGCCAATGAGATCCACATTCCGGTCAAGACGCGCGTAAACGTGGTGGCGACGACGGCGGACGTGATCCACAGCTTCTGGGTGCCGGCGCTGAACCGCAAGATCGACATGATCCCCGGGATGAACAACCGCGTGCTGCTGTACTCGCAGCGGGTCGGCAAGTTCCGCGGCCAGTGCTCGCAGTACTGCGGCCTCCAGCACGCGCACATGGCGCTGTGGGTGTTCGTGCAGACTCCCGCTGCGTACCAGGCCTGGCTCCAGCACATGGCCGCGCCGGCGGCGGTGCCGGTCACCGCCACGGCCAAGGCCGGCGAGCGCCAGTTCATGGCTGACAGCTGCTCAAGCTGCCACCAGATCCGGGGAACCGGCGCCACCGCCACCGTTGGGCCGGACCTCACCCATTTGCAAACGCGCACGTCGCTGGCGGCGCTGACGATCCCCAACACCCCTTCCTCGCTCGCTGCCTGGATCCGCAATCCGCAGGCGATCAAGCCCGGCGTCCGGATGCCGGACCTCGGCCTGTCTTCGTCGCAGATCTCCCTGCTCGTCTCCTACCTCCAGGGGCTGAAGTAGCCATGGCCACGGTCATCACCCCCCGGGGCCAGCGCCACGTCGACCGCCTGGATCGCATCTGGACCGAGCGCACAGGGATCCTCGGCTGGCTTACGACCACCGATCACAAGCGGATCGGGATCCTCTACTTCTTCACCGCGCTGGCCTTCTTCGGCGCCGGCGGCATCGAGGCGCTCCTGATCCGCACCCAGCTGATCGGTCCCAACGGTCACGTGCTCTCGCCGGCGGCCTACGACGAGGTCTTCACGATGCACGGGATCACGATGATCTTCCTGTTCGTGATCCCGATGACCACGGGGGCCTTCGGGAACTACCTGATCCCTCTGATGATCGGTGCGCGGGACATGGCGTTCCCGCGGATGAACGCCGTCTCCTACTGGATCTTCCTGTGCTCGGGGATCTTCATGTACGTGGGCCTGGCCTCGGGGCATGCGCCGAACGCCGGCTGGTTCGACTACGTGCCGCTGGCTTCCAAGCAGTTCTCTCCCGGAAACAACATCGACTTCTATGGCTATGGCCTGATCTTCAACGGCATCTCCTCCACCGCGGCGTCGATCAACTTCATCGCCACGATCTTCAAGATGCGCGCGCCGGGGATGTCGCTGAACCGGATGCCGCTGTTCTGCTTCGCGTTCCTGGCGGTGGCCTTCGCGCTGCTGTTCGCGCTCCCGTCGCTGAGCGTGGCCGCGCTGTTTTTGGAGCTCGACCGCCAGCTCGGCTTTCACTTCTATGACGCCACCCACGGCGGCGACCCGCTGTTATGGCAGAACCTGTTCTGGATCTTCGGCCATCCCGAGGTCTACATCATCATCCTGCCCGCGTTCGGGATCGCGACGTCGATCATCCCTGCCTTCTCCCACCGGCGGATGGTGTTGTTCCCGCTCGTTGCCCTGGCCGAGATCCTGGTGGCGTTCCTGGGCTTCGGCGTGTGGGTGCACCACATGTTCACTGTGGGGTTTGCCACGATCACCACGGTCTATTTCGCCGCCGCGAGCCTGATCATCGTCATTCCTTCGGCGATCCAGCTGTTCGCGTGGATCACCACGATCTTGACCGGGACGCCTGAGTTCAAGACGCCGATGCTGTTCATCATCGGCTTCATCATCTACTTCATCATCGGCGGGCTGTCCGGAATCACGCTGGCGGCGATCCCCTTCGATCAGCAGGTGCACGACAGCTACTACGTGATCGCCCACTTCCACTTCGTGATCTTCGGCGCCGCCGTGTTCCCCATCCTCGGCGGCATGTACTTCTGGTTCCCGAAGGTCACCGGGCGCATGTATCACGAGGCGGTGGGCAAGCTCAGCTTCTGGATGACATTCGTCGGCACGTTCGTGACGTTCTTCCCGATGCACATCGTGGGTCTGCTGGGGATGCCTCGGCGCAACTACACATATCCGCCGGGCATGGGCTGGACGCTGCTGAACTTCATCGAGTCGATCGGGGCCTACATCCTCGCCGCCGGGCTGTTGTTGATCGTCGTCAATCTGGCTGTGAGCCTGTTCCGCGGGCCGGAGGCGGACAACGACCCGTTTGAGGGCGACACGCTCGAGTGGTCCACGACCTCTCCCCCGCCGCCCTACAACTATCCGGTCATCCCCACGGTGACGAGCGCCTATCCGATGTGGGACAAGGAAGACCGAGAGCTCGACAGCCGCAGGCTCGAGCGCGGTGAAGGCGTGCTCGAGCGGGGCCACGAGACGCCGGCCACCAGCGCCGAGGACGCGATCTGGGACGAGATCCTGACGATGCCCTCGCACTCGATCTGGCCGCCGGTCTCCGCGCTGACGCTGGCGGGCATCTTCGCCATGCTGCTGCTCGGGCACTACTGGATCGCGGTTGGGTTCCTGGCCGCGGGCGGGCTGTCGCTGATCGGCTGGCACTACAAGGAGTCCAGCGCGTGAGCCCATCCTCACCGCACGTCACGCGTAGCTCGGCGGCGTTCGACGCAGCTGCCTCGGGGCGCGTCGCGCGCCAGCGCGTCGCACAGCCCAACGGCTGGTGGGGCATGGCCCTGTTCCTGTGCGCCGAGGCGACGCTGTTCGGAACGCTGATCGGCAGCTACTTCTACCTCAACTTCAGCGCCCACCAATGGCCCCCGGCGGGGGTCAAGGCGCCGAGCGTCGTGCTGCCGCTCGTAGGCACGGCAGCACTGGTGACGACGAGCGTCCCCATGTGGCTGGCGGCGCGCTCTGCACGCGCCGGCCGTCGCCCGGCGACGATGTGGCTGATCGCCACGGCACTCGTCATTCAGCTCTGCTACCTGGCTCTGCAGATCCTTCTCTTCCGACACGACCTGAACGACTTCAGCCCTAGGGCCACCGCGTACGGGTCGATCTACTTCACGCTCCTGGCGGCCCACCACGCCCACGTGCTGTTCGGGATCCTGCTCGACCTTGCGCTCATGGGATTCATCGCTCTGCGCGGGCTGACCAACTACTGGCTGGTCGGGGTGCGAGGGCTGGCGCTCTACTGGCATGTGGTCAACGTGCTGGCGGTGATCGTCGTCTTCACCCAGCTATCGCCGTCGCTATGAGCGATCCTCCCTCCGACGCGCTGGTGTGGTTCGGCGTCCTGGGGGGCGCTGTGGCCTGGGTGATCCAGTTCGTCGCCAACCTGGCGTTCAGCTTCGCCCAGTGCAACGCTCCGCCCGGCCGCTGGGACCTGCCCGTCCAGAGCTGGCAGATCGGGTTGTCGGTGGCTGCAGTAGTCGTAGGTCTTGCCGCTGAGGGCGTCTCGCTCCGGCTCTACATGCGCACCGCCCACCTCGATCCTCACATTCCCGAGGTAGAGCGCCACGGGGAGGGCGGCCCGCCGCCGATGGGAAGGATCAACTTCCTGGCCACCGTGGGGCTGACGGTCAACTTCCTGGCTTTGGCCATCATCGTCATGACCGGGATCGGCGCGCCACTGCTGCCCGTCTGTCAGCAGTCATGAGGCTCGGCAAGCGCAACCGTGACGATCGGGGGCCTCGGCTCGCGAGGCGTCTGGCATGGATCATCGGAGCGATCTGGGCACTCAGCCTGGTGGCGGCCGCGATCGCTGCCGCCCAGCCCCAGAGCGGCATCGTCAGGCCCACCACCGAGCCCTCGGCGCCGAGCGTGCAGCTGGGCGCCGAGCTCTACTCCGGCAACTGCGCAACCTGCCACGGCATCGCGGGCTCGGGCGTCACTACGCCGCGGCCGGGCGCGGGCGACATCCTGGGCGCCGGGCCCTCGCTGCGCGGCGTCGGCGCGCTGGCGCCCGACTTCTACCTCCGCGCGGGCTACATGCCGCTCTCGAGCATCCATGACCAGCCCGGGCCTGACCGCGTCCTGTTCTCGGACAAGGAGATCCGCTCGCTGGTGGCCTACGTGGCTTCGCTGGGGCCCGGCCCCGCGATCCCCCATCCAGATCCAGCCGCCGGCAATCTGGCAGAGGGGGTGCAGCAGTTCACGACACACTGCGCGGGCTGTCATCAGGTGCTCGCACGCGGCGGCTTCGTCACCGGCGCGGTGGTCCCGCCGCTCCAGCAGGTGACACCGACGCAGATCGCCGAAGCAGTGCGCGTCGGCCCCTACCTGATGCCCAGATTCTCTTCCAACCAGATCACCGACGCGCAGCTGAACTCGATCATCAAATACGTCCTCTCGACCAGGCATCCCTCGAACCGCGGCGGCTGGGGCATCGGCAACCTGGGCCCGATCCCCGAGGGACTCGTCACGTGGTGGATCGCCGTGCCGCTGTTGATCGTCGGCTGCATGTTGGTGGGCAGGAGGTTCCGGCGCGAATGAGACCGTGGCGGTGGGTGGTGGCGTTGACGGCGCTGTTGTTCGGCCGCCGTCGGCGGCGACGCTCGCAGGAAGAAGACGGCGGCGAAGGCGGAGGCGGCGGTGAGCAGCAGCGCATCGTGCCCGCCGGCACGCCCGAGCGCCGCGCCGAGAACCTCGTGCTGCTGCTGCTGGCGATCGCGACGCTGTTCGCGATCGGCTTCGTCGTCACCTACGCAGCGTTCTCACCGGGGGGAATCCCCAACGAGCTGCTGGGGATCTGCCTGGGGATGTGCCTGCTGTTCATCGGACTGGCGTTCACGGTGGTCGCCAAGCGGCTGGTGGTGACGGAGGAGATCGAGGAGGATTACCCGCAGGAGCACCCCAAAGAGCAGCAGGAGCTGGCCGAGATCGTCCACGAGAGCGGCAGCCGGATCACGCGCAAGCGACTGCTGATCACGGCCGGCGCGGCGACGGGCGGGGCACTGGGAATCGCGGCGCTGACGCCGGCGGTGTCGCTCGGTCCGATCTGGGACACCGGCCCGCTCGACCAGACGCCGTGGCGCGCCGGCGTTCGCCTCGTCAACGAGCACGGCAATCCATTCCGTGCCACGGATATCGACCAGCGCTCTTTCTACACCGCCTTCGCGGAGGGCGCCAACCCCGAGGAGCTCGGCTCCTCGCTCGTCGTCGTCAGGGTCGACCCCGCAAAGCTGAAGCTCCCGGCGGCGCGCACCAACTGGGCCCCGGGGGGCATCCTGGCGTTCTCCAAGATCTGCACGCACGCAGGCTGCGCGATCGCCCTCTACCGCAAGCCGACGTTCCCCGTCGTCGAGCCCCAGGCCGCGCTCGTCTGCCCCTGCCACTACTCCACCTTCGACCCCTTCACGGGCGGGAGCGTGATCTACGGGCCCGCGGGGCGGCCGCTGCCCCAGTTGCCACTCGCGGTCGACGCCGCCGGTGATCTGCGCGCCGCCGGGAACTTCTCCGGGCGCGTGGGGCCATCGTGGTGGAACGTCAGGAGCCGCCCGACGAATGACTGACCCCATTCAGGAGCCGGTCCGGTTCATCGACGAGCGCACGGCGGCGGCGCCCCTGCTGCGCAAGGGGCTCCGCTACCTGTTCCCCGACCACTGGTCGTTCCTGCTGGGAGAGGTGGCGCTGTACGCGTTCATCGTCTTGATCGCCACCGGGATCTACCTGGCGCTGTTCTTCGATCCCAGCACGGCCAAGACCGTCTACCACGGGCCCTATGCGCCGCTCGACGGGCAGACGATGAGTCACGCCTACAAGTCGGTGGTCGATATCTCGCTCACCTACAAGGCCGGCCTGCTGATCCGCCAGACCCACCACTGGGCGGCCGACGTATTCGTGGCCGCGATGGCCATCCACCTGATGCGCGTGTTCTTCACCGGCGCGTTTCGCAAGCCGCGCGAGCTGATCTGGATCATCGGCCTGATACTGCTGTTCACGTCCCTGTTGGAGGGTTTCCTCGGCTATTCGCTGGTCGACGACCTGCTGTCGGGCATGGGCATCGCAATCGCTTACGGCGTGGGGCTCTCGCTCCCGGTCATCGGCGGGCCAATGACGCTTGCAATCTTCGGCTCTCCGTTTCCGGGCAAGCCCGAGTTCTGGTCGCGCATGTACATCGCCCACGTACTCCTGATCCCCCTCCTGCTGGCGACGCTGATCACGGTCCACCTGGTCTTGATCATGGCCCGCCACCACACCCAGTTCCGGGAGAGCAAGCGACATACCGAGCGGCGGATCATCGGCGTGCCCTTGTTCCCCGGCCAGGCGCCCCGCTCGCTGGCGCTGATGTTCTTCGTCGCCGCCGTGCTGTTCCTGCTGGGTGGGCTCGTGCAGATCAATCCCATCTGGCAGTGGGGGCCGTTCGAACCGTGGCT
Source organism: uncultured Actinomycetes bacterium (assembly GCA_963822735.1). Taxonomy (GTDB): domain Bacteria; phylum Actinomycetota; class Thermoleophilia; order Solirubrobacterales; family Solirubrobacteraceae; genus Palsa-465. The sequence continues at coordinate 49,644 of CAWGIU010000010.1, read as the reverse complement.
GGGAACCAACGGCGCGCAGCCCGACTGGTACCTGGGATGGCTGATCGGGGCGTTGCGGCTGATGCCCAGCTTCGACGTGACGGTCTCGCACTTCACGTTGATCCCCAACCCCTTCTGGGGGGGCGCCCTGTTTCCGTTGCTGGTCCTCGGAGTGCTGGCCTCGTTCCCGTGGATCGAGCGTCGCCTGACCGGCGACCACCGCGTCCACAACCTCGCCGACCGCCCGCGCGACGCGCCCAACCGCACCGCCTTCGGCGTGGCGTTCCTGAGCTGGGTTTTCCTGATCTTCGCCTTCGGCGCCGCCGATCGGATCTTCGTGCTCTGGGGGCTCAGCTACAACACGCAGCTGTACATCTTCCGGATCGCGATCTGGGTCATACCGTTCGTGCTGTTCTTCATCATTCGCCGTGTCTGCCGCGAGCTGCAGGCCGCAGACCGGATCGAGGAGATCCGCGAGACGGCAGAGCACGAGGCCGAAGCGGAGCCGAAGCCGCTGAGCCCCACGCCCGCGCAGCCGGCAGGCTGAACCGCAATCGGGGGAGCGGCCCGAGAGGGTGGTTGGCCCCGGCGAGCCGGGAGCGCTACGCGCTTTAGCCCGGGGCGTGTAGGCTCGGACAAGGTTGCACGAAGCCGGCTCTCTCGAGGACTGGGTACTGCGCGGTGGCGGTCTGCGCTTCACGCAGTTGCTGGACGCGCTGGCCGAGGCGATCACGATCCGTAGCGTCCGCAGCGAGCTCGTGTTCGCCAACCGCGCCGCGCTCGAGCAGTTCAAGGCCTCCTCGATCGAAGAGCTGCGTGACCGCGCGGAGGACTCGATGCTCGGCAGCTATGCCCTCTACGACGAGCGCGGTCAGCCGCTGAGCTTCCAACAGCTTCCTGCCGCCAAGCTCGCCCAGGGCGAGCAAGCGGATCCGCTGCTGGTTCGGGCGGTCGACCGGGAGACCAGGGGCGTGAGGTGGTGGCGCCTTCGCTCGAGCCCGCTGGAGGACGTGGACAACGAGCTGATCGGCGTCTTCACCGTCGCCGAGGACCTGACCGCGGTGATGGCGGCCCAGACGCGGACGCGGGTGCTCGCCGAGTCCGGACGCTCGTTCGCCTCCTCGCTCGACTACGAGGAGACGCTGCGCAACGTGACGGGAGTGATCGTCCCGGCGCTGGTCGACTGGTGCGCTGTGATCGAGGTCGATGACAACCTCGAGCGCCGGCGACTCGTCGTGGCCCCGCCGGGTGGCGAGGACGAGTCGGTGTGCTCCTACCTCAGCTGGTTTCAGGGCGAGTGCGTCGATCCGACGCTGGAGCTGGGCAGCGTGGTGCGCACCAACCGCTCGGTGTTCCACGAAAAGGTGACCAACGAGCATCTGGCGCGGTGGGCGGTCAGCGCCGAGGCGCTTCGGCGTCTGCGGGAGTTCGACATCTGTTCGCTGGCGATAGTCCCGATGAAGGTCCCCACCCGCACCACCGGAGCGATGATCTTCATCGCCCGCGCCCCGCGTGGCCGGCTCGATCGCGACGATCTCGACGTCGCCGAGCAGCTGGGGCGCCGGGCGGCCGTGGCAGTCGAGAACGCCCGTCTGCACGCCCAGCTGGCGGACGTGGCCGAGACGCTCGAGCGCAGCCTGCTCCCCTCCGAGCTTCCGCAGATCCCCGGCTGGGAGGCCGCCTCGCTCTACATCCCGGTGAGCAGCGAGCTGCGGATCGATGTCGGGGGCGATTTCTTCGCGCTATTCGCGGCCGGGGAGCGGCACTTCGCGATCATCGGCGACGTAGAGGGCAAGGGCGTGGAGGCCGCAACACTTACGGCCCTCATGCGCTACGGAGCCAGCTTCACCGCCCGTTCGGTGGGCGAGCCGGCGAAGATCCTTGAACGCTTGGACGAGGCGCTGCGCCACGAGGTGCGCACCGCCACCTGTACGGCTCTGTGTGCCCGCCTGGAGCCCGACTGCCTCGTGGTGAGCGCCGCGGGACACCCGCCGGCGCTGGTCTGCAGTGGCCACGGCACGGTCCGCGAGACACCGAAGACCGGACCGCTGCTGGGCGCTTTCGACGACGCGCGCTGGGAACAGCACGAAGTCCCTCTCGATCCAGGCGAGCTGGTGCTGCTCTACACCGATGGCGTGACCGACGTGCTCGGCGGTCGCGAGCGCGTGGGGCGCGACAGGCTGCGGGCGCTGCTGGCGGCGCACGCCAGCGACGGTCCGACCGCCGTCCTCGCTCACTTGGAGCGCGAGCTGCAAGCGAGCAGCGCCAGGGACGCCCGTTGGGACGACCTGGCGGCCCTGGCGCTGGCGCGCCGATAGGAGGCTTAGAGCTCTTCGGTGTCGGTCGGCTTGACGAGCTCGCCCAGGCGCCCGAGAGCGTGGCGCAGGATGCGCGAGACCTGCATCTGCGAGACGCCGATCCGATCCGCGATCTGCGTCTGCGTCAGATCCTCGACGAACCGCAGGTGGAGCACCCGACGCTCGTGCACCGGCAGCTGCTTGGCGGCGGTGGCGATCGTAAGGCCCTCTTCGATGCGCTCGAAGCGCGCGTCCTCCTCGCCGAACGAGCTGGCCAGCGTGCTGGCGGACCCTTCCTCGTCGGTTTGTGGGGCGTCGAGCGAGACGGAGTGGTGGGCGCCCGTCGTCTCCAGCGCCTCCAGGACCTCGTCGATGCTGAGCTCGAGGTAGCCCGCCAGCTCGGGCACGGTGGTCGGGTGACCGTGCCTGGCGCTCAGCTTCTGCTGCGCCTCCTCCACCTTCAGCGCTCGTTCCTGCGCCCCACGCGGGACGTGGACGGACCAGCCCAAGTCTCGGAAGTAGCGCTTGAGCTCTCCGAGGATCGTCGGTACGGCAAACGACGAGAAGGCCGTTCCGCGGTCGAGATCGAAGCGATCGATCGCCTTCACCAGACCCAGGCTCGCCACCTGGAGCAAGTCGTCGTACGGCTCGTGCGCGCCGCGGTAGCGATGCGCCAGCTTACGGGCGAGGGGCAGGAAGCGCTCAATGAGTTCGTCGCGGGCACTCCGGTCGCGGTGCCGGCACCAACGCCGGAAGAGTTCGGCGGAGTCGAGCGCTTTGGCAGTACCGATGGCTCCGCCGCCCGATCGACTTCGGGGCATAGTCGATGGCATAGACCGATCCTACGGTTTCTGATGCCATCGGGCGGCGGGCCTTGTCAGAATTCGAACTGAAATCCGCCCCTGGTTGTTGGTTCTTGACTTCTATCGCTAGGCGTGCGCCGGTTCGGTCGCGCCGCTGCGGTCAGCGCCTTCCTTCGCAGCCTGCGCCTGGGCCAGCTGCCGGTTGACGTGCTCCCAGTCCAGGTTGCGGAAGAACGCCTCGACGTATTCCTTGCGGCCGTTGGGCGTCGCACCGTAATCGCGCGCGTAGGCGTGCTCGTACACATCGAGCGCCAGTACCGGCACCATGTTGTAGACGGCCCAGAGGTTCTGCGTGTCCATGATGTAGTTGAAGATCGACCCGTCGTTGAGGTCGTAGCCGACCATCACCCAGCCCCGGGCGGCCGAGGCGGCCTTGCGCACGGCCTTCTGCCACTCCGGAAGGCCGCCGTTGAACTCCCGGTCGACGAGCTCGCCGAACGCGCCAGTCGGCTCGCCACCGCCGCCCCCCAGATGGCCGAAGTAAAGATCGTGGTTCTTGTAGCCCAGCAGCGCGAAGGTGTAGTCGATCGAAACCCCCCGCAGCTGCGAGTAGACCTGGTTGCCCTCGATCTCCCCGTAGTCGAAACCGTTCAGAACCCGGCGGCACTCGTTGGCCTTGTTGGCGTAACCCTCGTAAAGCTTGAAGTGGTCCTCCATCGTCTGACGCGAGATCCCGTCCAGATCCTTGTCGAATGCTGGCCACCTGCGAGCTTTCAGTTCATCCCAGGGCATTTCAGTCCTTTCGTCGCGATTGCTCTCTAGCCTCGGGACTACCCCTGAGAACGGCGGCCGAAAACGCCCGGGGATAAGGGCCCATAGACTGCCGGCGAGTGCCGCAGCCAGCCACCGAGGACCACGCCTGGTACCACACGATCGACCTGCCGGACGGCACGACCACGCCCGGCTACGCCGACACGCGCCCCGCGCGGGAGCACATCGAGTGGCCGGCCTCGCTGCCGGGCGGCCGGTGCCTCGATGTGGGCACGTTCGATGGCTTCTGGGCGTTTGAGATGGAGCGCCTGGGCGCGGCTGAGGTAGTGGCCTTGGACATCGATGACCCGGCGGCATTCGACTGGTCCTACGACACCCGCCAAGCGGGACCCGAGCTGGCCCGTCGGCGCCGCACGATGGGCGGCTCAGGCTTCGCCACCGCCGCCGCCGCGCTCGGTTCGCAGGCGCAGCGCATCGCGCTGTCGGTCTATGACCTTGATCCCGAGCTGCACGGCCGCTTCGATGTCGTCGCCTGCGGCGCGCTGATCATCCACCTGCGGGACCCGATCCGCGCCCTCGAGGCGATGCGCAGCGTCTGCGCCGGCGAACTGGTCCTGATCGAGAGCATCGATCCCCTGCTGGAGATCATCGCTCGCGGCGTGGCATGCGCCCACGTCGCCCCGGAGGAGGACAAGTGGTGGCGTGCCAACAGCGCCGGTCTGGTGCGGATGGTCGAGCGCGCCGGCTTCACGGTCAGCTGGAGCAGCCGGCGATTCCTCGTTCCGCATGGACCTGGGCTCCTCGGCGGACGCTCTACGCTGATCGACTCCATCGCCGCGGGCAAGCCGGGACAACGCGGCGGCCTTCACCGGGCGATACGCGCCCGTCCCCGGCCACCGCTCGCCCAGCGCTGACGGACGCAGAGCGCCGCGCCGCCGGCCCCCGCCAGTAACCCCAGCACGGTCAGAACCTCGCCGAGCTCCACCGACTCGGGCTCATAGCTGAAGTGAACCGTGTGCCTGCCCGGGCGCAACTTGACCGCCCGGAGCATCCCGTCGGCGGGTACGATCGCCGCCGCACGCCCGTCGACAGTCGCCGACCAGCCGGGATAAAAGAGATCATCGACGACGAGGAAGCCGGGACGCTTGAGCGAGGCCTCGACCGTGACCGCCTGATCCCCTGCGGCGCGGATTGAAGCCGGAACACTGGCCGATGTGCTCGCGGGAGGTGCAGGCCGCCCGGTCTCTATCGGGGGATCCTCCCGCAAAGCCGCGGCGCTCGAGCTGCGCACAGCCTTCAAGTCGGCCGCCAATCCGGACACCGGGCGCCAGCCGTACGCCACCCATGCCCGAGGGAAGGCAGCGCCGTTGCTCAGCAATCGCCAGCCCGACCCGGCGCCTACGACCGAGACAGCCGGTGCGGTGGGCCGCGTGCCACTGCCGTCGACGACGTATCGCGCTCCCAGCAGGTCCAGCAGGTTCTCCGTGTGAGACTGGGGCAACGCGGGGCCTGGCTCGCCGAATGAGGGCACGCTGCCCACGTAGCTGAGGCCCTGGCCGAATGACGTCGTGCCTCCGAGGGCGTCGAACGTGTCCGTGTAGCGCGCTATCTGCGGCTGGTCGTTTACTCGCAAGTCGGCAAGGCCGTAGAGCTGAGCGACGTTGGGCATGGCAACGTTGTATGGGCCGACGAGCCGCGCGGGTCCATGGGCCGCCGCCTGGGCGAACGCGGGTGGTGCGGGCGGGTGAGCAAGCCGGGGCGGCAGCGAGGGGTTGTAGCCGGCGTCGATCGTCAGCAGGTCGGCGACCGTCAATGCCAAAAGTCCTGCCACGGCCAGGCCGGCACGGCGCGGTTTGAGACCCGCTATCCACAACACAATCAGCGTCAGAGCGCCGAGGAGAATCCAGCGGAGCGCTGCGCCTGCGCTTGCCAGCTCCGCGCCGGGAGAGCGTTGCTGCGCGGGAAGCTGGGAGAACGCATGCGGCAGCTGGGCCACCAGGTTCGTATTGGCCAGCAGGGCGACAAGCGCCACGGACGCCGCGAACGCACTCGTTAGCCACAGCCCGCGCCGCCGCGCGTGCCACGGCGCGCGCATCAGCGCATCGAGGCCAAGCCCCCCGCTCATCGCCAGGCAGAGGCTTAGGAGCCAGATGAAATAGTGCCGGTTTGTCTGCGAGAAGCCCGGCAGGTGCGTGGCGAGCTGGCGCAGGCCGGGGATACCGATCATCAGGGCCAGAGACACGGCCCCCAGCGCCAGATAGAACCGCTGCGCCCGGCGCGGCAACACCAGCGCGCCGACGGCGGCGAGCAGTGGGGCCACACCCAGATAAGTCCTTCCTGGAAACAGGCTCGATGCCGTCGCCAGGTTGGCGTGGACCTCGTAAACGGTCTTGTCGGTGCGTCCCCACCACTCGGGGAAGAACAACCCCCCCACCAGCTGGCGAAGCGAGTCTGGCTGCGCGAGACCCCGCGTTGCGTTCGTCGAGTGAGCGAGCAGCTCGGCCAACGGCAGGCCGTACAGGGAACCGACCAGCGCCGCGACGAGCACCGCACCGGCGATCAGCATGACCGGCCGGCCGAGGCCGCCGCGGCGACGCTCGAACAGCCGGGCCAGCAGGATTGCTGCCACGCCTGTAGCGAGCACTATCCAGATCTCAGGCTGACCGCCGTAGACGGCCACACCGAGGGTCAGTCCCAGGACGCAGGCCTGGGGCCAGCTTCCGCCCACCACCGCGTCGGCCGCCAGCAGCGCCCAGGGGAGCATCGCCGCTACGTCGCTCTGGCTGGCGGTCAGGGTGACCGTGAACAGCGTCCCGAACGTGAACGCGGTGGCGGCAAAGGCGGCCGCCAGCTTGCCCGTGCCGTGATGCCGGGCGAGTGCGAACGTGCCGGCAAACGCGAGCATGAGCTTGGCCAGCGCTATCCACGCCAGCGAACGCCAGAACGGCAACACGTACGCCAGCCAGCTGATCGGAAACAGGGGCGCACCCTGCTCGGCCCCCAGCGGTCGTCCGAGCCCCGCGCTCGGATCCCACAGCGGCAGGTGGCCGGCCCGGATCGTCTCCCGCGCAAATAGCAACAGCGGCTCGAAGATGAAGACCGAATCGGCGACGCCCGGATTTGCCGGCCCGAGCCACCCCTGCGGCCGAACCGGAGCAAATGGCGCCACAGCAAGACTCACATCGCCCGGAGCGAACACCTTGGTCCCGATCAGCGAGCCGCCGAACAGCAGGACGGCGCCGAGGACCGGGATGAGCAGCAACGCGATGGTGGCGACATGCCTGCGCAGCGGGGCCTTCTCTCTGGTGTCGCTCAGGGGTGCTATCCGGTTATGACCGTGGGCGTCCCCAGGGGAACGATGCCGATCAGCTGGCGCGCTTCGGCCTGCGTCACGTGCAGGCAGCCGTGGCTGTCGGGTTCTCCGATCGTCTCGGAGGCGGGCGTGGCGTGGATCGCGATCCGGTTACCGCCCGTCCAACCGGGGATGGCGTGCGGGGCGGTCGCCGACAGGGCCAGGATGCAGCAGCCATACGGTCCCTGCCGGTCGTTGGTCACCAGCCTGTCGGTCACGGCGAAGCGCCCGGTGGGCGTGGGCGAGTCGCGAGCCCCGATCCCCACCGTGTACCGCGCCACCACCCGGCCGTCGCGTGAGACGGTCAGGCGGCGCGCGGACAACGAGGCCCGCAAGCTGTACGGATCGCGACCCAGCGCCACAGACGAGCGCGGGAGCCACCCCAGCCTCCCATTGCCCGCCAGCTCACTGACCACCCCCAGCCATCGGGTCGAGACCCGATCCACGAGCACGATCCACGGCGAGCCGAACTGATCGCGGGGAGCAACCGTTCCCAGCGGGCGGCCGTCCGGGGCCGCCCGCATCTCCGTCCGTCGCAGCACCAGTGCGATCAGGGCTCCGCGTCCTGCCGGCAGCGGCCGCGTGGAGCTAGAACGCACTTCCCCGCCCACCGGCGTGAAAGTGCGTCTCGCCGGGCTCGAGGCCGTGCGAGAGCACCCCGACAGAAGCAGCGCCCCGGCCACGATGGTGAGCACCGGGATGAGCGGGCTGAGTGCCCGAAGCCGCATGACGGTCGAGGAGGCTACTGCGTGGCGCCGGCCCCAGCGGCGGTAGCTATCGGCCGGCGGCCGGCCGCGTCATTCGACAACTCCCTTGAGCACAGCACGGAGCCCCTTCCACTTCCCTCCGCCCCTTGCCGGCAGCTCGAAGCGTCGACCCCGCTCCACGCGGGCGAAGCCTGCCGCACGCATCATCCGCTCGATGCTGGCCTCGCTCAGCAGCCACCACCGGAACTCGTCGATACCGTCGAACTGAGCGAGCGCCCTGCGACCCGAGAGGCGGAAGCGCTTCACGGGGTTGCAGATGATCGTCGCCCCGCGGCACACTCCGTGCATCCGTTGCACGGCGGTGATCGGATCCTTGAGGTGCACGAGCATGTCGCCGCAGAAGATCAGGTCGAACTCGCCGAGCTCGGGTCCCAGCTCGTAGACGGAGCGCTCCACCCTGCGGACCCCAGACCCCAGCGCTGCGTGCGCCAGCTCGAACCGGGCGGCCTTGGTCTCATCCAGCGTCGGCTCCACGCGGTGACGCCACAGTGGAGGCCAGTCGAGCTCGTCCACTTGACCCACGTCTGCGGCCACGACCTCGGCCGCGCCCCGCCGCTCCATCTCGAATGCCCAGAAGCCGTCCATCGTGCCCACGTCGAGGCAGCGCTTGCCCGTGAGGTCATGCGGGAGGAGGTATCGAGAGACGACATGGCGATGGTCGAAAATGCCCTCGGTCACCACGCCGCCTCCCAGGTCGATCGTGTGATACCAGCGCAAGCGCCCGGCGGCGTCCGCGAGCTGTTCAGGTGCGGAGCTCATCGAGCGATTGCCTCCCGCTTCGCCGCCGTCACCGGCCGAGCGCGGAGCGGCAGCCCGTTGAGGTGCGCCTTCAGCCACCGGCGACGATCGGCGTGGACAGCGCGCCAGCGAGGCGACACCAGCGATAGCGGCGCCGTCGCCAGCACGCGGGCCGCGGCGCCGATGACGTTGATGGTGGCGGTGGCCCACATCCGCGCGGGGCCGCGTCGCCTACGGAGCATGACGTAGCTGGCCCGCATGAAGCGTCCAGTCCGCGCTTCCCCGAACGCCGCCTCCGCTGCCGCACCCGCAGCGTGCCGCACGCGGGCTCGCGGCTCGTAGCGCGTCAGCCAGCCCCCCTCGCGCAGCCGCCACTGGAGGTCCAGATCCTCGGCGTACATCCACTGACGGGCATCGAACCCGCCGACCTCCTCGAACGCAGCGCGCCTGAGCAGCAGGCAGGCACCGAGCGCCCAGGGAACTGCGCGCCCGCGCTCGGGATTCCAGAAGCCCTCGAGGCACAGCCGGTCGGCAACCGCGGGGCTGAGGCGATGGAGCGAGAGGTTGAAGGCCAGCGTCAGCGGCACGCTGGGGAAGGGGTACACCGAGTGTTGGGTGACCCCGTCGGCCAGCACCAGCCGCGGCGCCACGCAGCCCACGCGGGCCTCGGCGCCGGCATCCAGCAGGGCCTGCAGCGCGCCAGGCTCGAGCGCCACGTCCGCGTTAGCTGCGAGCAGCCACTGCCCCCGCGTCCGGCTCGCGACCGCATTCACCGCGCGGCCGAAGCCAAGGTTCTGACCGGCGTCAATCACCGCCGCCCACGGCGCAGCGGCTCGCACCGCGTCGAGCGATCCGTCACTGGAGCAGTTGTCGATCACCCACACCTCGGCTCTTCCGGCGGCCGCTTCCTGCTCCATCGACTCCAGGCATCGCAGCAGCAGCTCGCGCGTGTTGAAGGAGACGACCGCAATGGTCACCCTGCGTTCACGGCTCGCGATCACGTTTCGAGCGGCGCCGGACGCGCCAGGACGAACATCGAGTTACCGCGATCGCACGCCTGGGCTAAGGGGTAGATGATCCGGTGCAGGACATCGAAGGCCGCCCGCAGCAGCTTCGACCGCAGGCCGGAGCCCAGGCGCTCGGACGACAGGGAGGTCGAGCGGTAGAACCCGTAGGGAATGGCGAAGGTGCGGATGAGCTCTACCTCGTAGCCTTGGCTGGCGAGCAGCCTCCGAGCCGTGCGTGGTGCGAAATCGTAGAGGTGCACGGGGAGCTCGGGGTACTCCCAGACACCGGTGGGGCGCGACAGAAAACGATGGGTGAGCTGGGGATACAGGCCTTCCACATTCGGAAATGTGGCCGCGATAAGCCCGTCGGCCGCTAGCAACGCCCGCGCCATGGCGAGCTCCTGCCGGGGGTCCGGTAGGTGTTCGAGGACATCCCAGAACGTGATCAGGTCGAAGCGCTCGTCGTCGAGCGTCCCGAGGAGCTCGCCGAGGGTGCCGGTCCGCACGTCGAGTCCCCGGGAACGAGCGCCGGCAGCGGTGCTCGCGCCGATCTCCACTCCCGTCGCCCGGCAGCCTTGCGTGCCGGCCACCTCGAGCCACGCCCCCGAGGACGCGCCGACATCGAGGATGCGCATCCCTTCCAGACGCACGCCCGCGGCACGCAACAGCTCGCGCTTGTGGCGGGCGTTGTCCATCGTGATTTTGCGCAGGTCCCCCAACAGAGCTTCGGAGAAGGCACTGTCGTGGTAGTAGCAGTCTTCCAGCACGTCCTCGCCCGGTTGCGGATCTTGAAAGACCAGGCCACAGTCGCATCTCACCAAGCGAAACCCCGACTGTTCGAACAGCGCTGCAAACGGCCCGCTGGAGCCACAGAGGATGCAGTGCCGCCCGCTCACGCCTCTGCCCGAGTCACTCACGGTGCTCACCGGGATCGAACGAGCCGCTCCACGCGGCTCTTAGCACCGTGGCCAGCAGCCGATCGTTGAAGCGCGCGCCGCGAATTGCCTCGAGCGTGCGCTGCCCACCTTGGCGCAGGTGCTCTCTCAAGGACGGATCGTGGGCGAGTATGCGTACGCGTTTGGCCAGCTCGCCGGCTCCCTGAGCGGGATCGAAGATGAGGCAGTTCTCCCCATCGGTGAGAAATTCTCCGGAACCACCGCGTCCTGTGGCCACGACTGGTCTGCCCACCGCCATCGCCTCCAAGGGAACGATTCCGAAGGGCTCGTTCCAGCGCACCGGGAACAGGACCGCATCGGCCTCCGCATAAAGCGCCGGCAGCTCGGCCCGGGGTCGGTGCTCGAAGGTGACCCGATTCTCGAGGCCATGCTTCTTCACCAGGCGATGAAGGTCGCGGAGATAGCGCTCGTTGCCCGAGCCGACCACCTTGAGCGTTGCCTCGTCGGGAAGATCCAGCAACGCCAGTACCGCAAGGTCAATTCCTTTCACCTCGTCAATCCGTCCTATGTACAGGAGCTTCCAGGTCCAAGTCCTCGGTTGGACGGGAAGGAAGATTTCGATGTCGGGAGGCGCGTGGGGCACGACCTCGGTATCGGTCAGGGTGGGCCACGCCCTCTGGGCCCCCTGGAGCAGGATCTCACTGGAGAACACGAACTTGACCCCCGTGACCAGGTCGACGCGAGTGATCAAGCCGGTGGCCCGCTCGACCAGGCGTGCCAGCCGACGGCGCTTCAAGAAGACCTTTGCCCAGGCGTCGACAGAAGGCGCGTACTCCAGCCAGTAGTCATCGAGAAAGCCGGCAGCCGGGACGCCGGCTCGGCGTACCCGCTCGATGAGGCTCATTGACATTCCGGCCATCGCCCACCAGACGACGACATCGGGATCGAAGCCCCGCAGGTGCCGCTCAATGACGCTCGTGTTGTGACGCTCGATGGAGAATCGTTGTCTCATGCTGAGCCGCGGAAACTCGTGGTCGCGCCAGTACCACCTGAGCTCTCGGTGCACGTCCCCAGATTCCTGCTGACCTTCGATCGGCTGGGGCTCGACCCGAAAGTCGGTCGTCAACACCTGAACGGCATGACCCTGAGATTCGGCGTGACGAACCCAGGAGCGCCAGATCAATTCGTACCCGCCGAGGTGATGTGGAGGGTACATGTTGCCGACGGTCAGGATCCGGGCCCCCAAGGCTACGTCCCCAGCCATCGCTCAAAGCGTCCACAGCTGCTCGTCGGCGCCGGTGATCAGGCGACGTGCCACGTCGACCCCCATCTTGACCGCGTGATCCATGTTGCCGGCCTCGTACCGCCAGGCTCCGAAGCGTCCGCGGGAGTAGATCGCGTGCTCGCTGAGCCACGGCTGAAGGACCGCCAGCGCGCCGTCGCGTCCCAGCGTCGGCACGGGATAGGCGTACTCGATCCGCTCCACGTGAACCGAGGCCACCTCAGGACGGCCCTCCACCACGCCGGTGCCACGCAACCCCCGCTCGACACGCTCCTCGAGGCCTGCTCGTGGTTCTGGCTTGTGGTCCGAGAAGGAGCTCTCGGTCATGAATGATGAATAGCGGCCAACGTCCCCCTCAGGGACGTTGGCCGCCGCATATTTGGCGAAGTTCGTGACGCGGTAGAACGGGACGTCCGGTTGCGGGAAGTACATCCACGACCTGTCATCCGAGAGTGGGAGCTCGTAGCCCACGCCCACCATGTAGACGCCGTTGTGGCGAAGCTGTGTCGCCGCGGCGGCAAGCACCGGCGGGGGTGCGTTCAGCGCCGCCACCAACAGGTCGAGCGGCATCGTCGAGACCAGAGCGTCGTAGGACTCCTGCTCGCCCTCGGCCGTCCGGACGAGCCTCGCGTCCGCGTCCACCTCAACCACGTGTGCCCCATAGCGAATGCGATCATCGAGTCGCTCGGCGATGCGCCGATAGACCTCGCCGGTGCCTCCAATGGCCGGGAACACGAACGTGTTATTCGGTCCCCAGGCGACATCGTCGCGTTGCTCGCGCACGTTTCGCAGCGCCCGCTGGTAGTCGATGACTGACACGCGCTCGCCGATCCATGCGGCCGACATCTCCTCGGGCGGGGTGGCCCAGACCTTGGCGTTGTAGGGGCGCATGAAATGCCGCGTGATGCCTGAGCCGAACACGGCCTCCATCCATGTCGCGAAGTCACCCTGGGGGTCTCCCCCGCCCGCCTGGGCCAATCCCGCCAGGCACTCGTCGCGCGCGGCCTCGGGCAGGTAGCGGAGGTTGTTCTGGAAGGGGTAGGGCACCCACCGGTCGCCGTGGCGGATGTACGAGGAGCGCTCGTGGCGCAGGATCTCGCCATCCATCGCCTCCTCGAGCAGGGTGTCGAACTCGCCGAAGTGGCTAAAGACGACGTGTCCACCCAGATCCCAGGTGAAGCCCGCGGGGTCCACGACCGACGCGGCGAGCCCGCCCGAGCGCTCAGAGGACTCCAGCAACAGCCAGTTCCGGTGCCCCAACCGCTCGAGCTCCCTCGCACAGGCCAGTCCACAGGGCCCGGCGCCGACGATCAGGATCCTGGCATCGGACGAGAGCGCGGCCGAGGCGCGCTGCATGTCGCTGTCGCTGCTCTGCACGCGCGGCACCGTAGCTGACCGGCGCTTGCACTCCGCCGGGCGGCACGACCGTGCTCATCGGCGCGACCACTACCATCCGCGCCTCGGTGCGGAGCGAGCGGCTAAGCGGATTGTCGGACCAGGCCGCGGAGCCGGAGCGCTGTGCCGCCTGTGGCGAGCGGCCGATGCTGCCCCACCTGACAGTTGATCACGCCGCTGCGCAGGCCACCGAGCTGATTCCCTCCACCACGAGCTTCGGCATCGCGCTCGCGGACATCGTGCGCTGCCCGAGCTGCGGACACATGCAGCTGGACCGGCTGCCTTCCTCGGGCGAGCTTTCCGGGGCCTACGCCGCTGCCGAGTCCGCCGACTACATCGATGAGGAGAGCGGGCAGCGCGCGACCGCGCGTGCCGCGCTTCAGGCGATCGAGCGCCACCGGGCGATCGGCGACCTGCTGGACCTCGGGTGCTGGGTGGGATTTGCGCTGGATGAGGCCCGGCGGCGGGGATGGCGCCCTTTGGGCGTGGAGCCGAGCGCGTTCGCCTCCTCGTTCGCACGTGAGCGCATGGGGCTCGAGGTGCGTATGTCCGAGCTCCTCGACGCGGACCTGGAGCCCTGCACGTTCGACGCTGCGATCATGGATGACGTGCTGGAGCACCTGCCCGACCCGGGCCACGCGCTGGACCGGGTCGCAGAGCTGCTGCGGCCCGATGGGGTGCTGCACCTGGCTCTGCCCGATGCCGGCAGCCCAGTGGCGCGGATCATGGGTCGGCGCTGGTGGTCGGTGCTGCCCACGCACCTTCACTACTTCACGCGACACTCGCTGTGCGTGTTGCTCGAGCGCCACGGCTGGACGGTGCTCGAGCTCAGAACCGCGCCCAAGGCATTCACCGTCCGCTACTACTTGGGCAGGCTCGCGGGCTATTCGCGGCCGCTCTCCGTTCGCCTCATCGCGCTGGCGCAGCGCATGGCCATCAGCGAGCGGCTGTGGGCGCCCGACTTCCGCGACCGGATGGCGGTGGTAGCACGCCCGCCGCAGCCGGCCGTGATCCCCACCTCGACGCCGCGCACGCGCGCGGGTGCCTCGGCGTGAGCGCTCCAGCGGTTGCCGTCGCCATTCCGGCGTTCAACGAGGCGGAGGGAATCGCGGGCTTCCTGCAGGAGGTCGATGCCGCGCTGGCGGAGCACGTCTCGTCCCTGTGGCTGGTTGTCGTCGATGACGCCTCCACCGACGGCACCGCGGAGACGCTCGAGCGTGTGCGGCCGCTGCTATCAGGGACGCTCGAGCTCCACAGCAACGCCCGCAACCGCGGCCACGGTCCGAGTCTGATGAGTGCTTATCAGCTGGCGCTCTCGCACCAGCCCGACTTCGTACTGCAGGTCGACGGCGATGGGCAGTTTCACGGCAGCGACCTGCGCCGCGTGCTGGTGCTGCTGATCGATGAAGCACACGCGGTGTGCGGCGTCCGGCGCTTTCGCCAGGACCCGTGGTTTCGGATGGCGATGACGCGCCTGCTGCGTACCTACGTGCGGACGAGCTTCCGCGTGCGAGCCCGGGATCCGAACTGCCCGCTGCGCGGCTACGAGGCTTCGCTCCTGGGCCAACTACTGCCATTCGTCGGCGACGACTGCCTGATCCCCAACCTCTACCTGACGGTGCTCGCAGCGCGCCGCGGCCTCGCGCTGCTCGAGGTCGACGTCAGCCATCAGGTGCGCCGCGGCGCGGTCAGCGCCGGCAGCAGCTGGCCCCGCCGGGGGCGCTCGCCGATCCCCTGGCGGCTGGTCCGCTTCTCGATCGACGCCCTGCGCGAGTCGCGGCGGTTCCGCACGGACATGGACAAGCCCGACTGGGCGCGCCAGCCGCCCGCTGCCGCCCGGTGAGGAGCTTCCGGACGAATCGGCCGCGATCAGAGCACGACCGCTCCTGTCTGGGCGCTTCCCTGCGCCAGCGCAAGCAGACTGATCGCGTCGGCGATCAGATCGACGCCGGCCACCGCGATTGTCGAGGGCGGCCCCGGGCGGCCTCTGCGCGCATGGCCCCGCAGGACGCGCGTGTAGGGCAACGCCGCCAGCAGCGGCAGCGGCGTACGCGCGGCGAGCGCCGCGCCGGCTCCGAGCAGCGCGAGGTCGAAGCGGGCGCTGCGTGAATCGAGGAACCAGCGCCTGTACAGAAAAGTCCCTCGCAACTCGGGCGCGGCGGCCACGATCGCCGGAAAGAAGCGCCGGCGCCAGCGCTCGGAGACGTAGGCCGCCGCGCCACGCTCGAACACCGCGTGGTGGGCCAGAGCCGGAGCGCAGAAGACGGCCGTTGCCCCTCGTTGGCGCGCCAGGTGGCCGAAGCGCACATCCTCGGCCAGCATCTTGCCCCGGGCCGGCTTGATGCCGTCGGAGAATCCGCCGAGCCATGCGAATAGCTCACCGGTGACGAACAGGTTCGCCGCCTCCCACAGGGACGTCAGCCGCGTGACCCAGATCGTGCGGTCAAACGGCCTCAGCTCTGCGTCCGGGTCGGGCAGGACCATGCCCTGCACCAAATCGGCACTCTTCAGCGCATCGAGCCCGGCCCGCAGCCAGCCACGGGTGGGATAGACATCCGCGTCACAGAACGCGAGCGCAGTCCCGCTTGCTTGAGCCGCTCCCCGATTGCGCGCGGCCGCCGGACCGGCGTGCTCCTGGCGCAGGACGCGGACCGCTCCCGCCGCCGCGCGAGCGGCCGCCGCGGTGTCGTCCCGCGATCCGTCATCGACCACGATCACCTCGTAGTCCTCGTCGACGTCCTGGTCGGCGATCGCCTGGAGCGTTCGTGGCAGCGTGGCCTGCGCGTCGTGCGCGGGGACGACCACGCTGACGCGCGGCGTCACGCGATCGGCCGCCGTTTGGGCACTTCAGCTTTGCTTTCTCAAGCGGACCGCGCAGAACTGCGTGCCCGCCGCCACGACGCGTTCCACTTGCAGCCCAGTCTCAGCGGCCACATGCCGCAGCTCGTCGAGATCGACCGCCGAGCCGAGCCAGGCGGGGTCCCCTTGCCCGCGCGGGGCCCGACCAAGCGCCGCCGCCACGCGGCGGGCACTGGCGGCCAGCCCGCGGCGCGGCCGATGCGGCCGCGGATCGTTTGAGAGCTGAAATGCCGCCCATCCTTCCGGCTTCAGCACCCGCCCCATCTCGCGCACGTAGCCCAGCGTCACGTCTGGGTCGGGAATGTGCTGAAAGACCACGTGGGACAGACAGGCGTCACAGCACGCGTCCGATAGCGGGTGCAGGCTGTGGCCGTCGCCCACGATCCATTGCACGTTGTGAACCCCCGAGTTGTGCGCCTGCGCCCTGGTGATCATTTCCGCCGAGACGTCGAGAGCCAACACCCGGGCCGAACGTGCGGCGATGGCCCGCGTCAGCCTCCCCACACCGCATCCGATCTCGACGACGATGTCATCGGCCTCCAGGCGCAACTCGAGCGCCTGGAGCAGCAGCTTCAGATCGCGCTCCCCGCCGGCCCAGAAGCTGCCCAGCTCGCTGTGCCGGTAGAGGCGCGAGTTGTCGATGAAGTAGTAGGCGTCCTCCCGAGCCCGGGCGTCCCAGAAGCTGCGCATGTGCTCCTCACCCAACCGTCCGCTCAAGCCTCACTCCCCGGGTGCCGTCTCACCGTCGGCTGGCTGTAGTCGTGCTCAGGACGTGAGCAGCGTAGCGGTACTGGTAGCGTCGCCAGCCGACGTGAGCACGCGTACGGTCCAGGAGGTCAGCGTCTGGTATCACACGCTCGAGCTTCCCGAGGGTACGGTGACCCCGGGGTGGTTCGACCTTCGCCAGCGCGTCGCAACGCTGCCGTGGCCCGATGTTCGCGGCAAGCGTTGCCTGGACGTCGGGACCTACGACGGCTTCTATGCCTTCGAGCTGGAGCGCCGCGGCGCGAGCGAGGTCGTGGCCGTGGACATCCCAAGCCACGAGGAATGGGACTGGCCCGCCGCCATCCGGGCCCGCGGCGGCGCCGAGCTGGCGCTGCTGGCCGGCGCGAAGGGCGGCGGGTTTGAGGTCGCGCACCGGGCGCTGGGTTCGGCAGCTAGCAAGCTCGAGCTCAGCGTCTACGACCTCGACCCCGCGGAGCTGGGCACCTTCGACGTCGTCGTATGCGGCAGCTTGATGCTCCATCTCCGCGATCCGGTCCGGGGACTCGAGGCCATCCGATCAGTGTGCGAAGGCTGGTTTCTGTCGGTGGAGACGGTCTCTCGAAGGCTCAGCGTCGCCCATCGCCCGATCGCCGAAATGCGCTTCGACCCCGAGCTCTGCCAGTGGTGGATCCCCAACGCCGCCGGCCATCGAAGGATGGTCGAGATCGCGGGCTTCCAGATCGTGCGCTCGACAGCTCCGTTCACGCTGCCATTCGGTCCCGGCCACCCCGCTTCTCGCCCGGCCTCCGGCCGGGGGCCACTGTCGCTTCTGACGAGGCTGGCCGCGAAGCGCGGCATCCGCCGTCCCGGGGTGCCGCACGCCGCACTGTTGGCCCGGCCAACGCTGCCGACGCCGATCCGCAGCTGAGCATTCACGGGGATCCCGCGAGGTGCTGCCACCAGGACGGTATCCTCGCCCGCTCAGTGGGCACCGCGCCGACCTCCACGCTGCCTGAGCGGCTCCGGAGCAGGCTGCGACGCGAGCTTCAGCAGCTGCGCCAGGCCGGCAGCGTTCGGGTATGGCTGCTCTACCTGCCCGGCCCTGGCCCGTGGCTCATGTCGTGGCTGCGCAAGCGCTGGGTGCTGTTTCGCAATCCACACGCCCGGATCGAGTTTCGGGGGCCGGTGTACCTGGGACCTGGCTTCAGCCTGCACATGCCGCGCGGGGGGACCCTGGTGGTCGGGCCCGGCGTAGAGTTCCGGCGCGGCTTTCGCGCCGAGCTCGCGGGCTCGGGCACGCGGGTTGTCATCGGTGCGGGCACAGTCTTCACCTACGACGTGCTGCTCCAGTGCACCACCTCGGTCGAGATCGGCGAGCGCTGCCAGTTCGGGCAGACGACGATTTTGCTGGATGGACAGCACCGCTTCCGCGATCTGACGCAGCCCATGCTCGCCCAGGGTTACGACTTTCAGCCCCTGCGGATCGAGGACGATGCGGTGATCACCTCCAAGTGCACGATCATGTCCCACATCGGCAAGCGCGCGTTCATCGGTGCCGGCGCCGTGGTCACCAGACCGATCCCCGCCTACACCGTGGCCGTCGGCACGCCGGCGCGGCCGATCGAGTACTTCGGACCCCCGGGCGAGGAGCCGGAGGAGCTGCAGCGAAGCGCCGCGGGTTGAACGCCCGCGGAGCGCTTCCCCGGGGCTTGGACGGGGTAAGGCGCTGCTAGTCTCCGCTGCCGCGGACGCCCGGGGCGGCCAAGCTCAGCAATGGAGGGACAAGGCTTGCATACGTCGTTCTCCTTCGATCGGGATCAGCTGGCTGACCTCGCCGCACAGCGACGCGCCCAGTACGTGGCCGCCCGGCCCTTTCCGCACACGGTGATCGATGAGTTCCTCCCCGGCGAGGTGCTTGACCGCGTTTTGGCCGAGTTTCCCTCCGGCCGGGAGGAGAGCTGGATTCGCTTTGAGAGCGACAACGAGCGCAAGCTGGCCAGTACCGCCGAGACGCCGATGGGCGACGCCACGCGCCAGCTGTTGGCGGAGTTCAACTCCAGCGCGTTCATCGACTTCTTGGAGAAGCTGACCGGTATCGAGGGCTTGGTGCCCGATCCCCACTTCGAGGGCGGGGGCATGCACCAGATCGTGCGCGGTGGGCACCTGAATGTCCACGTCGACTTCAACCGCCACCCCCGGACGGGCCTTGACAGGCGCTTGAACGCCCTGATCTACCTCAACCGCGAGTGGAAGGATGAGTACGGGGGTGCGCTCGAGCTGTGGAGCACCGACGGACGCCGCTGCGAGCGACGTATCCCACCACTGTTCAACCGGCTGGTGGTCTTCAGCACCACCGAATCGTCCTACCACGGGCATCCAGCACCGTTGAACTGCCCGCCGGACATGAGCCGCAAGTCGCTCGCCCTGTACTACTACAGCCTCCCCCCTGCCGGCCAGAACGGAAGCGGGCCGGAGGTGCACAACACCGTATGGAAGCCCGTAGGCCGGGAGCGAGCCAAGACGATCGCCCGGCGGCTGGCTCCGCCCGTGCTGCTGGACGTGGTTCGCGGCGCCCGGCGTCGCTCGCGTCCTGAGTTGTAGGCCGCGGCCGGTGGCCGTTCGCCGCACGATCGTTCGGCTTCTCGGACGCGGCTCGCAACAGCGCCCGAGGCCGGGAGTCGAGAAGCCCGACGGCAACGATCTGATGGCCGCCTTCCGCTGGTGCCTCGAGCGCCGGATGACGGCGCGGCCGCACTACCTGTGGGGAGTGATGTTGGGCGCCCATACCGCAAGGGTCCTTGGCGTGGAGCGGATCGCGGCGATCGAGTTCGGCGTCGCCGGAGGTAACGGTCTGCTGGAGCTGGAGCGCGCTGCCACCACCGCCGCCGAGGTGATCGGCGTGGAGGTCGTCCCCGTTGGCTTCGACACAGGCACGGGCATGCCGCCGCCAGCGGATCACCGCGATGTCCCCTTCGTGATCCGGGAGGGATACTTCCCGATGGACGAGCGAGCGCTGCGCGAACGCCTGCGGAGTGCCGAGCTCGTCCTCGGACCGGTCGCCGAAACGCTGCCGGCGTGGGATCGCGGGGAACATCCGCCGGTTGGATTCGTGGCCTTCGATCTCGACTACTACTCCTCGACGATGGAGGCCTTCGTCCTCTTGGAAGGTCCTGCTGAGCGGCTGCTGCCGCGGATCGCCTGCTACTTCGACGACGTCCTGGGCTACGGCTGGAGCGACTTCAACGGTGAGCGCGCCGCGATCGCCGACTTCAATGACGCCCACGCGCAGCGCAAGATCGCCAAGGTCCACGGGCTGCGCTATGAGTTGCCGCCGTCGGAGTTCATGCTCCCCTGGCACGAGAAGCTCTACGTGGCCCACCTGTTCGACCATCCGCTGTACGACGCCGCTGAACCGCTGCCCCAGGGACCGCTGGCGGAGGCGTTCTTCGCCGCCCACCGACTCCAGCCCGAGTGACCGTCGGCTCGCCAACGCAGTCGCTCGCCACCGAGCTGGCGGTCGTGATCCCCACCCGCCAGCGGTGGCCCATCCTCGCTCGGACGCTCGAGGCGCTCGCCGCTCAGAGCGTTTCCGGCTTCGAGACGATCGTCGTCGTCGACGGGACAGACCAGCGGGTTCCGACCTGGCTGCGCGAGCGTCCGGGGACGCGCGTATTGGAGCAGCCCCACGGCGGGCCGGGTACAGCGCGCAACAAGGCGGTGAGCCATACTGACCGGCGACTGATCCTGTTCCTGGGCGACGACATGATCCCCGCGCCGACCCTGATCGCCCAGCATCTGGCGCACCACAACGCCGAGAGCGCGCCCGAGGTCGCCGTTCTGGGGCGTGTGGCGTGGCATCCGGAGGTGGCGCGCAGTCGGCTGTTGCGATGGCTCGATTGGTCCGCTTCGCAGTTCGACTTCAGGGCCCTAGAGGGCCGGGCCGGCGAGGACGTGGGCTTCGGCCGCTTCTATTCCTGCAACGTCTCGCTGAAGCGCGAGCTGTTCACGCAGGCCGACGGGTTCGACTCCGACTTCCGGTTCGACTACGAGGACCTGGACCTCGGCTGGCGGTTGCACGAACGGGGCCTGCGTCTGATCTACGAGCCCGCTGCACTCGCCTTTCACCTGCACAGCTACGACTGGAAGTCGATCGAGCGCCGCTATGTGAGCCGGGCCGGCGCCGAGCGGCTGATGTGCTCCAAGCACAGCTGGTTCTCACCCTGGTTTCACAACCGAATCGCCGCTTACGCCAGACAGCCGACCGCCTCGCGGATCTGGCCCCTGGTGGTCGACTACATCCCCGCCCGGGCGCGGCCGCTCCGGCGCCGGGTCGAGGCCAGGGCCAACCGCTGGTACCACCAGCAACTGGCGCCCGGGTTCCTCGCGGCATGGGAGCGCGCCGTGCAGAGCGAATCGGAGCCTCGGCGCCCATGACCGTAGACCCCGCGCAGCTGAGCGCCGAGATCAGCGGGCAGGAGTGGTATCACACGCTTGAGCTCGCGGATGGGGTGGTGACGCCTGGCTGGTTCGACCACCGCGGAGTGCTCGACAAGGTGCCGCTTCCGCTTACGCTCGAGGGCAAGCGCTGTCTGGACGTGGGGACGTTCGACGGCTTTTGGGCCTTCGAGATGGAGCGCCGCGGCGCGAGCGAGGTGGTGGCCATCGATGTGCCGGACCCCGCCGACTGGGACTGGCCGGCATTCAGCGATGACCAGGTCCGGGAGGCGCTGGCCACGCGCAAGCGCCGCGGCGAGGGCTTTCGGCTGGCGCATACGGCCCTCGGCTCTGGCGTACAGCACCGAGAGCTGAGCGTCTATGACCTCTCTCCAGACGACCTGGGGACATTCGACTTCGTCTACGTCGGCAGCCTTTTGATCCATCTGCGCGACCCCGTCCTGGCGCTGGAACGGGTGCGGTCACTGTGCGCTGGCGAGCTGCTGCTGGTCGACAACCACGAGCCGCTCTTGAGCCTGCTGTTTCCCCGCCTGCCGATCGCGCGGCTCGACGGCCGTGGCCGCCCTTGGTGGTGGCAGTCGAATATCGCCTGCCTGGTGCGGATGCTCGAGTCCGCGGGATTCGATCTCTCCCGTCCCCCGCAGCGGCTCGTGATGCCCGCCGGCAACGGTCAGAGCTCTCCTCCGCTTCGACCAAGGGTGGTGCTCAGTCGGGAAGGGCGTAAGAGCCTCCGCAACGCCCGCCGCGGCGATCCTCACGTCGCGCTCCTCGCCCGGCCGCGGGGCCATCGCCCACGATCGGCTTGAGAAACAGCACGTCCTCGCCCTGACGCGGTCGAGCACCACGCTGCAGCCGAAGCCGTCCGGCGCGAGTGACCACCGGGGACCACGGGTCGTAACCGAGTTCTGCCATCAGCGCGAGCAGCTCATCGGGGTCCTGGTCCATGGCACGCATTCGATCGGGGACGAACTCCACCAGCACGGGGGCCGAGGTCAAGGCGAGCGTGTCGCGAGCCCCCTGCAGCGCGGGCAGCTCGCAGCCCTCCAGGTCGAGCTTGATCAGCGAAAGGGCCTCCGGCTGCAAGCCATGCGAGTCGACGTATTCGTCGAGCGTGACCATCGCCACGGTCGCCATCTCCGTGGCGCCCCATGCGCCGGGAAGCATCGAGGCCCACCCGAGCTGCGTGGGAAGGTAGAGCTGCTCGTGGGCGCTCGAGCGATCCAGCAGGCCGCATTCGTTGACGGTGATCCAATCGGCGCCATTGAGCTCCACATGACGGCGCAACTTCGGCAGGAGTCGCGGGTCGCATTCGAACGCGTGTACCGATCCGCTGGGTCCGACCAGCCGGGCCAGCCTCAGGGAGAAGTATCCGAAGTGTGCACCGGCGTCGATCACGGCCCCGCCGACCGGCGTGAAGCGGCGAAGGATCGCCTCCACAACGGTGTCATATAGCCCCAGCAGCATCGTGGCCTGAAAGGGGTCGTCAGGATCCACCTCCAGCGTCAGCCCGTTGGCGCCCAAGTATGTGGTCTGGCTGCGGAGCAGCCTCCTCGACAGCTGAGCCGTGACCCTGACCCGGGTTCGGATCCCGAAGACGCGGCCGGCGCGGCTCCAGGCCCTTAGCACCAGAGGTATGGAGGCAGGATCGGCGTCCACGTGGATCGGCCATTCTGTCTCACCTAGGCTTGCCTGGTGGTGCGTCCTGACCCGCGATCGGATCGTGCCCGCGTGCTGCTCGTCTGCTCGGGCCTCGATCACGCACGCCGTGGGTATGAGTCATTTGCGCGCGAGTGCTTTGAAGCGCTGCGAAATGACCCCTCATTGCGGCTCGAGCTGCTCAAGGGGAGCGGTGGGAGCGATCGCGACGAGCGCTCGATTCCGGCCATTCGGCGCGACGGCACCTTCGCTCAAATGCTCGGCCGCGCGCTCGGGGCCAGGCCATTCCGGATCGAGGCGCTCGCGTTCGCCATCTCGCTGCAGCCGATGCTGATCAGCCGGCGGCCCGATCTCGTCTATCTCAGCGAGTGGGACACTGCGCGCGGCCTGGCGGCGTTACGACGAGTGAACCGGCTGGGCTTCAGGCTGTTGCTCTGCAATGGTGGATTCGCATCCACCGGCTTCGAGCACCTCGATCATGTCCAGGAGCTGACGCCCGCGGCGCGCGATTACGTGATCGAGCGGGGCGCCGATCCCGCCCGGCACACGGTGCTCCCGCTGGGATTCCGGATCTGCCCGCAGCTCGCCACGGTCTCGCACGCCGACCGCCAAGCGCTGCGAGAGCGACTCCGTCTCCCCCAGGCGGGACGCATTGTCCTCAGCGTCTCCGCCTTGAATCGATCCCACAAGCGTCTTGACTATCTGATCGAGGAGCTCTCGCAGCTCCCCGAGCCGCGACCGTTCTTGCTGCTGGTGGGGGAACCGGACCGCGAGACGCATTCGCTGCGCGCGCTGGCAACGGAGCGCCTGGGGACTGACGGTCACGAATTCCGCACCGTGCCGGCGTCCCAGGTGCCAGATCTCTACCGGGCCAGCGACCTGCATGTGCTGGCGTCGCTCGTCGAGGCCCAGGGACGCGTGCTGATCGAAGCGGCGAGTTGCGGGCTACGTAGCATCGCCCACGATTCCGGCGTCAGTCGCTTCGCCCTGGGGGAGCACGGGATCTTCGGAGACCTGACCAAGCGCGGGACGCTCACCAGCTTGCTGAGCACATATCTCGCCGCCCCCGCAGACTTCTCCAGCGCGCGCGTCGCTCACCGTTTCGTGTTCGAGCGGTTCAGCTGGGAGCGCCTGCGCGCCCGGTATGTCGAGCTGCTGAGCGGAGTCGCCCGTGGTCGCTACGGCGGCCCCACCGGAGCCTCGCAGGCGAACAGCACGGTCTCCTCCTCAACCGGCGAGAACGTCCTCAGATAGAGCTGGTAGTCGTGGTGGATCGACTCGATCGTCGAGGGAAGCGCGATCAGGTCATCGTCGCGGTGATAGGCCGCTACGGCGAGGCGTGGCCTGAATGCGGCCAGCGAGTCGAGGCCTCCGCGCAGAACGTTGCGCTCGGCGCCTTCGGCGTCCACCTTTACGAATGCCACGCGGTCGAGCCCCGCCTGCTTGACGAATTCGTCGAGCGTGATCGTTGAGACTCGGGACACGTGCTCGACGGATGGGTCGTCAACGACTGTCGTGCAGCGGCCGGCGGGGATGAACCCCAGTGTCAGCCCAGATCGGTCCCATAGCGCCAGCTCCACGATCTCGATTCGACTGGCCAGCTCCGGGTTGAGCGCCAGGTTGACCCGGAGGATCCCAAGGCTCTCCGGATCGAACTCGAAGGTGTACACCTTCCCAGACGGACCGACCTGGTTGGCGAAGTAGAGCGCGGTGTCCCCCCAGCACCCGCCGACATCCAGGACAACGTCGCCAGCATTCACATGGACGCGGCCGGGATAGGCGTACTGCTCCAGGAGGAAGACGCTGACGATGTCCACCGAGTGGTCGTGCAGCGTGATCACGAAGTCCTCACCGACGGGCACCCGATATAGCGACAGTGGCGAGAACCAAGGATCGGAGACCTCGAATGTTCCAGCCGTGAGTCGAAACGCCTCCTCGACATGCGCCTGCTTGGCCCGGTACCCCTGAGGCGTGATCGCCAGCCGAGCGTGGTGGGGGCCAAGCACCCGAAGCTTCATCAGGTCGATGAGCGCCCGCCGCGAGCTCTCGTCCCCAAGCCGCCGGTAGGTGCGATCGAGCCCCGCTGAGAGCTCGAACATCCTGCTCAGCCGCTCGCTCGCCAGTTCCGGCTCGAAGTGGCGGTGGCTGAACCCTGCCCGTCCGGCGGCCCGCTCGAGGAGATCCCGGCCACGCTCGCGCGCTCGCAGCAGCAGACGGCCGGCACCATCGTTGACGCCGGGAAAGTCCACCGGTCGGTTCTGCTCCACGCCCGGCACGTAGCCGTGGGCATCCCGGAGGATCTCCTTCAACGCCGTCTCGATCAGGGCCTCCGGTTCGCTCATCACCGCGCGCGGACCATTTCCGCCCACGCCGAGCCCACGATCCGGCCCGCGTATTCGACTCTGGCTAGGCGGGCCATGTGCCGCCATTCTCCCGGCTCGCACCGCTCCGGCGTCAGCCCGAATCGCCGCAGAGCTTCGTCCCCACCCAACGCGGGACGCGGATCGCGCCAGGCGCGGTACCCCTTCCCCCAGCGGTAATAGGCCTGGTTTATCGAGTATCCCTGCGCGAACGCGCGCCTGAGCACCGGCGCAACGGCCCGCTCGACGCGGTGTTCGACAACCGCCCCGCGGCAGAACGCGAGCCCATAGCCGCCGTCCCGTGCCCGGAAGCAGAAGTCGACGTCCTCTCCGATCCTCCGCCACGAGGGATCGAAGCCACCGATCGCCCGGAAAGCATCGGCTTGAACGAGCAGGTTGGCGGTCGCCGCCCAGCCCTGGCTGGCGACCCACGCCTCCTGACCGAAGCGCCACAGCGACTCGAAACGCTCGATTTTGTTGGGTCGCGGGGAAACGCGGGTGCGCACCTCCCCGGCCATCAGCGGCGCCTGGTGTGCGCAGCTGGACAGGGCCTCGAGCCAACCGGGCTGCGGTATGCAGTCGGCGTCGGTGAACGCGTAATGGCGGCCCAGTGCCTGCTGGGCACCGCGGTTGCGGGCCCTCGCGCGGTTGGCGATGTGCTCCTGAACCACCCGCGCGCCGCCCGCGGCGGCTACCTGCGCCGTGCCGTCCGACGAGCCATTCTCGACGACGATCACCTCGAAGCGCTCGCGAGGCAGCGTCTGCGCTGCGAGGCCCCGCAGCAGCGCCGGCAGCGTGCCGGCGGCGTTGCGGGCCGGCACGATCACGCTGATCTCGGTTGGCCTCCCACCGCTCGAACTCCTCACGTTGGTCTCGCTTGTCGCCCCGCCGGTCACACTTGCGCTAGCCGGTGGAGGTCGCGGTGCGCGCCGCCACGTAGGCGAAGGCCTCGCGGAGCAGACCTCCCTCGATCCTCCACGTGGCGACCATCGCGACGAGCACGTACACGCACAGCTCGGCTATGGCCAGCGCTGCGCTGCGGGGACCGCTCTCGACGGCGCGCATGATCAGCACCGCCGCGATCGCTGGGATCGTCGGCAGCATCGCCCGGGCGGCGTGGCTCACGAAGCGGAATCCCTCAAACAGGCGGGTGATGTACCACGCCCTGACGATCAGGAAGACGAACGCCTGCACCGCGATGGCCACCGCCACGCCGGTCATGCCATCGACGAAGACCAGCGACAGGGAGGCGAGGAATGCCACGGCTGCCACCAGGCTGCCGACCGCGAACGGCTTGGTCTCCGCGCGAGCTCGAAAGTAGTCGTCCCAATTCCACGCCACATGACCGATCGCCGCCGCCGCGCCCGTGACCTGCAACAGGATGATCGCCGAGTGCCACTTCTCGCCGAGCACGAACCGCACCAGGTCCGCCGCGAATAGCGACAGCCCCGCTCCGAACGGCATCGCCCACATCAGCGCCAGCCGGTTCGACTTCACGAACGACTCACGCAGCAGATCTAGTCGCTCCTGGATGGCGCAAATCGCCGGATACAGCGTGGCCCCCACCAAATCGTCGACCTTGGTAGTGAACTGGCTGATCGTCGCCGCCAGTGCCACCGCGCCGACCGCGGCTAGCCCCAGCTGGGCGTTCACCACCAGCGCCGCCGCGTTGCCGACCACGACGGCGCACAAGCTGGCGACGAACACCGGCCCCGAGTACGAGGCGTAGAGCCGCACCGTGCGCCAGTCGAGGCGCCACCGCAGCGGGTAGGGCGAGTTCGCCACGGCCATCGCCGCGCCGGCCCAGGCTCCGGCCGCAAGGGCGATAGCAAGCGACCAGTAGCCGGCACCCAGCACCGCCAGAACAATCGCCACGACGAATCCCACCACGGGCTCCACCGCCGCCATCAACCGCTGGCGGGCGAACTGCATGTTGCGGTAGAAGACCCAGAAGGGTGTCTGCAGGGCATATGCCACGATCACCGAGACCACCACGACGCCGGGAGCGACCAGCGTCCAGTAGCCGTAGACGACGGCGATCACCGGCAGCGCCGCCAGCAGCGGCACGATCGTGATCGCGCTCAGGATCAGCTCGAGCGTGAACGCCTTCTGGAACGCGAGCTGCTGATCGGTCTCATCCTGCTGGATGTACCTGTCGCCGATGCCCACCATCTTCAGCTGGGCGAGCATCCCTAGCGTCACCACCAGGATTCCCCAGATCCCGTAGTCCGCTCGACTCAAAAGGCGCGCCAGGACGAGCCCGCGAAGCAGAACCAGGAGGCTCACGCCGAGGTCGAAGACCGTGTTGACGATCAGCCCCCGAGCGGCGAACGAACGCAGCGAGAGCCCCTTGGTGTCGATCTGCCGGGTAGCGAACGGCTCGTCGCTTGCCGCGGAGTCGTCGAGCGTGGTCTCCACCGCGCGCGATCGTAGCGGGACGGGTCGTCAAGCAGCCTCGGGTGACCGCCGCTCCAGGCGCCCGGCGCCGAGCGCGCCGGCGCAGGCCATGACCGCGATCACGGGCTCTAGCGTCGCCCGGTAACGCGTGCCGGAATCGGCCGTGAACACGATCGAGGCTCCGAGCGCCAAGGCCAGCATTCCCAGCACGAGCGCCTTTCGTCTCCGCGCCCGCCACACACCGATCAGCGCCAGTACCAGGAGCACGTCGTAGGCGTAGAGACCAACCTCGGTCAGCAGGCGGCTGCGCCCCTCAAACGGGATCTCGGCCAGCGATCGCGAACGGCGTCTGATGTCCCACAGGCGCGAGAGACCGTTCCAGAAGAAGGCTCCGATCAGCGAGGTGGGATGTGCGGAGATATAGGAAAGACCGGAGTTGATCAGCTTGGAGTGGAGCTGCAGATCGCTGAGCGGGTGGCGGGGATCGAACAGGTGCGTGACGTTCGGCGGCTCGGGACGCCAGGCATACGGCCAGACAGGGTCATGCGCCGCCTGGGAGTTGAAGGTTCCATACAACGCCGCATCGTCGATCGCGACCGGCAGAAACCCGTGCAGCTCGATCTCGTTGCGGATCGTCCAGGGGGCTACGGCGAGCACCGCCGACAGAACTGCGACTGCCGTCATCCCGAATCCGCGGCGCCAGCCCACCGCAAGCCCCCAGGCCACTAGCGCCGCGAGCAGCACGAACACGCTGCTCGAACGGACCAGGAGCAAAAGACCGGTCAGGACTCCACAGGCCACCGCCCGCCGGAGCGTCGGCTTGCCGGTGAAGATCAGGATCAGCACGGCGAGCGTCAAAGGCGTCGCCAGCGATTCCGAGTAGAGCAGCTCCTCGTACTGGAAGGCGAGTGGGTACAGCGCAACGACGATCGCCGCTGCCGCCGCCACGCGGGAGCCGAACAGCCGGCGGGCCAGCAGCCAGCTGAGCGCGATCGTCACGGCGCCGAGCGGGACCTGGGCGATCCTCACCGCCAGCGGGTGATGGCCGAACAGCGCATACCACAACCCCACCCACGCCGGGTAGCCCGGTGGCTTCCAGGCGCTGACGTGAAGGATCCCGTAGGGCAGCCGGGTCCAGAAAGGGTGGCCTTGGGCGATGAGCCAGCCCTCCGCGTCGTACTCCACCTCGTCCCCCGCGAGCGCGAGGTGGCGCGTGGCCAGCACGTAGGCGACACGGATGCCGAGGCCGATGAGGATGGCCGCAGCCAGCCAGAGCAGCTCCCGGCGGCCTACCCGGGCGTCGGTCACCGCCTCCCAGCGACTGAGGCGCAGACTGGTCAAGCGCCGGCCACGCCCAGCTCGCGATACAGGGACAGGTAGCTCTGCACGAAGCGGTCCACCGACAGCTCTTCGGCGCGTTGCCGACAGCGTTGGCCCGTTTCGGGATCACGCGCTAACTCCAGCGACTCGAGCAGCTTGGCGGCCAGCACTCCCGCATCGAGGCGGTCGAACATGAGCCCCACGCCCGGCCGGTCGATCAGCTCCGGGATCGCGCCGTGGTCGTAGCCGACCGCGGGCGTGCCGCAGGCCATGGCCTCCGCCAACACGAGGCCGAATGCCTCGCCCTCCGACGCCAGCGCTGAGACCCAGGCCTGGCTGTACGCCCGAGCCAGCACGCCGCGGTCATCGAGGTCGCGCCACTCGATTCCCGGCGCATCGACGTCGACGCCCACTCGCCGCGCCGCATCCAGGTCACGGGGGCGGGACAGCACGAGCGCCGCGTTGCCGTGCTCCCGGCGCACGAGCGCGAAGGCATCCACTAACAGGCCGACGTGTTTGCGTGGCTCCTCAGCTGCGGCGCTGCAGATGATCGTGGGGACGCTCGCGCGGGAAGCGCACGGACGAAACGCCGCGAGGTCGACCCCCGGATAGATGACCGGTGCCCGGTAGCCGAGCTCCGCTTCGAAGGCGTCGGCCGCCCGATGGCTGAGCGCCACGACCGCGTCACACTGGCGAACCGCCAGCGAGAGCAACTGACGGCGCCTGCGCTCGTCGAGCCAGGCGCCGCTGGGAATGCCCAAATAGGTGAGCAGCGCCGGGCGGCCAGTGCGCTTCCGCCAGCGCATCGCTGCCAGGGCGTCGTTGGGATAGACGGCGTGGGCGAGGTCGAAGCGCCCGGTCCGCAGCGCTGCGTAGCTCAGGGGCACGTGCGTCACGTATGGCTCGTACATGCGCTTCAGGATCGGGCCGTGAGGCGGACGCGGAAGTCGGACGATCGGCAGCCCGGCCTCGACCGTCCTGTTGGGGAGGCCTCGGTGACTGGTGATCAGCGTCGGATGCTGCCCGCGAGCCAAAAGGCCATCGGCCAGGTCGCGCACCAGCCGTTCGCCGCCGCGCCTGACCTCGGGCCAGAAGCACGGGCTCAGCAGCGCGACCCGCACCTAGAAGACCTCCGAGGCGCGACGCTCCAGCCATAGGGCGCTCGGCTCGATCTCCTCTGCCAGGCCTGGAAGCAGGCGTAGGATCTGCCGGCGCCGGAGCCGCCATAGGGCGTGGTTTGCCAGCAGCACGGCGAAGCCTGGGTTGTACGCCAGAAATCCTTGAAGCAGGTAGTGCTCCTGCCAGTGGACGTCGAACTGCTCGTACAGCGCCCGCGGATATTCAAACGGGCGGAAGAAGTCGTGGAAGTGCACGATCACTCCCGGGCGCAGCGTCGCCAGCAGCTCGAGCACGATCCGCACCACCTCTCCCCCCGGCCTGACCGTGTGGGTCGTGTCGACGAACAGCATGTCGTTTGGCCCGAGCGCCTCGAAGGGTGTGCGCTCGACCGTCGCCGCGGACTCGGGGCGGACAGCAACGCGGTCAGCAATGCCGGTCAGTAGCGGCGAGGGATAGGGATCGACGATTTCGTGGCGGGCACCTTCGCCGTTCGCCGCCAGCGCCTGTTGGATGACGAGCGTCGAGTAACCGGATCCCAGCTCGAGCACGCGCATTGGCTGCCGCTGGCGCACAAGCGCGTACAGCACGTGGGCATCAAGCGCTCCGTACATCGGGTTTGCCAGCTTGAAGGCGCCTTCGTCGCGAAGCTCAGGAAAGAACCTGGCCAGGCGCCGTTCGATCTCCTCCAGCTGGCGATCCAGGTCCAGGTTCAGCCCGGGCATCGGTGCGGGCCGCTCCCAGGTCTCCGGAGAAAGTGTCAGCGGGTCGACCAGCGGGCTGTTGAAGTCGGCCCGCACCGTCTGCAGCCCCGCGCGGCGCGCGACGCGGCGCACCAGCCGCCGAGCCCGCTCGCGCCCCGCGTCCACGCTGCGCGCCGCCTCCCGCACGCCTCGTTCAGGCCCGCCGCGAGCGGACCCCGCAGAACCAATCGTTCATTGGCGGGCGCTGTGGTGGCCGGTAGAGCCCGCGCCGCCGGACGTCCGTAAACCCCGCTGTGAGGGGCCAGGCGCGCAGTGTGCTCCAGTTCGGAAACCACCAGTTGAACGGCGTCCGCAAGGTCTGCAGGTGCGCCACCGGCTGGCGGCGGTAAAGCAACGACAGAGTCAGCGAGAGCGGCTCGAGCTGATAGAGCTCACCCCCCGGGCGCAGCACTTCGCGGATCCGCAGCAGCGCCGCGACGGGATCCGGGAGATGGATCAGCAGCGCGCCCATGAAGACCACGTCCACCGGCCCCCCGATCGCCTCGGGGGTCAAGTCGAGCACGCTGCAGCGCACGAGCCTCGCCTGCGAGGACAACAGCTCGGTCGCGATGCTGAAACCGAGCCCCATCTCGACCCCGAACTGGTCGGCTTCGCGCTCCACTCGCCTGCGGTTATTGGGGGGCATCGGCACATCGCTGACACCAGCGATGTCGATGGCTACGACTTCCGCCCCGCGCCGCTCGAGCTCGAACGCCCAGAAACCGTCGAAGGTGCCGACGTCGAGCGCGCGCTTCCCGCTCAAATTGGCCGGCAGCAGCCTGGGAGCGACGCGTCGCAAATCGATCTCGCCAGGCGTGAGGATGCCTCCCGGGAGCTCCAACGTGTGATACCAGGCGCGGTTGCGCGCCACGGCGCGCTGCCCGGCCGCTCGCCGGTTGTTCTCAGGCGGCGAGACCCGCCGTTCCGTCTCCCCTTCTACCGGCTGCGCGCTCACGAGCCCTGAGGCTATCGGCGTACGCTCCGGAGCGTGAGCGCCGTCGGGCGCCGACGATCGGCCGGCAGTGCCAGGAAGGCCCAGAAAGCGGTCCATCGGGCCCCTTTCTCGACGCGGTTCGCGCAACACCGAACGCAAAACCGTGTTCACTACCTGACTTGCTCCTACGCGCACTGGCCCTATCGGCGCTGTTGACGCTGGCGGGCGGCGGCGTTGCGCAGGCCCAAAGCGCCGCGCCGCCGACCAAATCGGTCGTCGCCGCCGACGGCCAGACCGACCGCTATCTGCTGGGCGGCAGCTGGCTCTACCGCCCCGATCCGGGCAACATCGGCCTCGCTCAGGGCTGGGGAGCGCTCAACTTCGCCACCAGCGGCTGGAGCCCGGTGACGATCCCCAATTCGTTCAACGCAGGCGATCTCTCAAACCAGAGCTGGCTGGGGTCGATCGGCTGGTACCGCCGGGACTTCACGCTGCCGCCGGGCGCGTTCCCGGCTTACGTGCCCCAGTCCGCGCGGCAGTGGCTGGTCCGCTTCGAATCGGTCAACTACTACGCCACGGTCTGGCTGAACGGTGTCAGGATCGGTTCTCACGCCGGCGACTTCCTGCCGTGGGAGCTCAAGCTCAAGGGTCTTCGCCCCGGCGAGAACCAGCTCATCGTCCGCGTCTCGAGTCAGACCAACCCCGGGTCGCTGCCCCCGGGCCCCGGCAGCAACTGGTGGAATTTCGGCGGCATCAACCGCGAGGTGTACCTCCGGGCCGTAGCCCGCGCGGACATCCAGTACGCCCAGGTCAGGCCGGTGCTGCCCTGTCCCCGCTGCGCGGCGACGATCGCCGAGCAGGCCACGATCAGGAACTACAGCGGCCAGCGCCAGACCGTCCGGCTGAGCGGCACATACGGCGGGGCGCGGCTCAGCTTCGGGCGGGCCACGATCAAGCCCGGTGGCACCTGGACCCCCAAAGCCAGCGTCAAGATCCGCCGGCCACAGCTCTGGTCGATCGGTCATGGCGTGCTCTACAAGGCGACGCTGACGCTGTCCGACGCCCGCGGCAGAGCCCTGGGCGGCTACCTCGACTACTCCGGCATCCGCAGCGTCGTGCTCAAGAACGGCCGCCTGCTCTTGAACGGCCGCGTGGTCGACCTCCGCGGCTTCGACATGCAGGAGCTGAACATCAACACGGGGGCCGCGCTGACCCCTGCCCAAACCCAGCAGTTTTTGACATGGACCCAGCAGCTGGGCGGGAGCATTCTTCGCGCGCACTACCCGGTCGGCCCGCTGATGGAGGAGCTGGCCGACCGCGAGGGGATCCTGATCTGGTCCGAGGTCCCTGTATGGGGGGTCGAGAACCAGTATCTGAGCCAGCCGTCCTGGCTCTCGCAGGCGTACTCGACGTTACGTACCAACGTGCTCGAGAACCAGAACCACCCTTCGATCCTCCTGTGGAGCATCGGCAACGAGCTTCCCAGCCCGGCGTCGGGCCCCGAGGCCTCCTACATCAAGAAGGCCACCGCGCTGGCGAAGAAGCTCGACCCCACCCGGCCCGTGGGCATGGTGGTCGACAACTGGCCCGGCGTCCCATGCCAGTCGGCCTACGCCCCACTCGACGCAATCGGTCTCAACGAGTACTTCGGGATCTTCCAGGAGGGAGGCGGCACGACCGACGACCGTGACGCGCTCAGCCCGTACCTGGACTTCTTCCGCTCCTGCTATCCGCAGAAAGCGGTGTTCGTCTCGGAGTTCGGCTTCGACGGCAACCGCAACGGGCCGGTGGAGGAGTACGGCACCTATCAGTTCCAGGACAACATGCTGGCCTACCACCTGGGGGTGCTTAACAGCAAGAGCTGGCTCTCCGGCGCCATGATCCAGACGCTTCAGGACTACCCCTCCTACCCCTACTACAACGGCGGCCAGCCGTTTGCGAGCCCGTCGGTGAACGGGAAGGGGATCGTCGACCTGAACGGCAACATGAAGCCCGCAGCCGGCGTGGTCTCGAGCTACTACCACTCGTTCGCGCAGATCCGCTAGCGGTCGGCGCGACAGGACGCTTGCGAAGTTGTGGACGTCTGGCGCCACATAACTTCGCAAGCACCTGGCGATGCGGCGCTTCCCGAGCGCCTAGTCGTGGATGTGAAACGGCAGCGTGGCCACGATTACGTCCGTGCGCGCCTTGAGCACCGCCTCCAGCAGACGCCCACGCTGGTTGTGAAGGATTTCGTGACGGCGCTTTGACGGCATGACGATGGGGACCAGGACGGTGATGGTCGCGTCGGCGTCATGCACCGACCGGATGTAGTGGAGCACCGTCCGGACCAGCGAGCGGTGCGGATCCCGCAGCACTTCGATTGGAACGCCTGAGTGCCAGTCATCCCATTCCCGCGAGATCGCATCGCACTCCTCGTCGTCCCCGGCCACCGCCACCGCCACCACTGTCTCGCCCAGCGACAGCGCGGCGCTCACGGCGCGCTCGGTCAGCAGGTTCACGGTGGAGACAGGGACGATCACGATGCTCTCGCGCTTACGCGGGGCCGCGGGCGTCTTGCCCCACCGCAGCTCGCGCCTGACCTTGCCGTAGTAAGACTCGATGCGCGCGAACAGCACCATCAGCATGGGGATGGCGATCGCCACCACCCACGCCCCCTCCAGGAACTTCGTAAGCAGTGCCACGACGACGGCCAGCCCGGTCAGCGTGGCACCAAGCCCGTTCAGCGCTGCGCGAGCACGCCATCCTGCCGGCCGCGCGGTCACCCAGTGGCGCACCAGGCCCAGCTGGCTGATCGTGAAGCCGATGAACACCCCGATCGTGAACAGCGGTATCAGACGCTCTGTCTTTGCGTCTACGGCGATCAGCAACAGGGCCGCCAGCAGCCCGAGCACAGCGATGGCGTACCTGAAGACCGGCCGCTCGGCGCGTAGGGAGAACAGATGCGGCAGGCGGTGGTCTTTGGCCAGCAGGCTCATGAGCACCGGCAGGCCGCCGAAGCTCGTATTGGCGGCAAGCCCGAGCACGAGTGCGGTAGACAGGTTCGCTACGTAGAAAGCAGCACCGTGGCCGAACGCGGCGGCCGTCACCTGAGCCAGGACGGTCACGTTGCCGCGGGGCACGACGTGGTGGACGCGAATCAGGATCGTCAGCCCCAGCAACATGATGGTCAGCAGCACGCCGAGGCTCAGCTCGGTGCGCTGCGCATTGCGCACCCTCGGCTCGCGGAAAGCGGGGACGCTGTTGGCGATGGCCTCGATCCCGGTGATCGCGGTGGCACCGTTGGCGAAGGCCTTCAGAATCAGCAAGGCGCCGACGGCGGTCGCCGCGGGAAAGGTCTCCTTTGTGCCGATCACGGCCACCGGGTGAGGATGGAAGGCGCCGAACACGATCACCCCGAGCGTCGAGATGACGAACACGGCGGCCGGCACCATCACGAGCTTGGCCGACTCGGAGATCCCGAACATGTTGACCGCGGTCAGGACCGCCAGGCTGACCAGCGCGACCAGGAGCAAGTGGTGCGAGAGTCCCGGGAACACACTGGCCACGCTCGCGGCGCCGGCCGCCAGGCTGACGGCCACCGTCAGCACGTAGTCGACGACCAGCGAGGCGGCGGCGAGCATCGCCGGCCAGCGGCCGAGGTAGGCCTTGCCGACCGCGTAGGCACCGCCGCCCTCCGGATGGGCCGCGATTACCTGCGTGTAGGAGAAGATCAGGATCAGCAGGATGGCCGCGATCACCAGCATCACCGGCAACATCCAGCTGACCGCGCCCGCCCCGGCAGCGACCAGCACCACCATTGCCGCCTCCGGGCCGTAGGCCACGCTCGACAGCGCATCGAGGCTCAGCGCAGCCAGGCCGCTGAGGACTCCCAGCTCGTGACCGGGGTCGGCGTGCTTGCCGACGCGGGGGCGCGGCTGCCAGCGCAGCGGGGCCACGGCCCGCTCGGCGCTCTCTGCGTCCTCCGTCCCGGTGGTTGTCTCGGTCAAAGGGGTTTGGTGCCGCGTGTGCGCCCGAACTGTCGCAGGTTTGAGTTCGCGGCAGCGCGTTTAGACGCAAGCGGCCCGGGGCTAGGATCGAGTGCAATGAGCACGCAAGACATCAGCCGCCCGCGGCGGCTGTTGATTCTCGGCATCTGCTGCATGAGCCTGCTGATCGTCGGCCTTGACACGACGATCGTCAACGTGGCGCTGCCGTCGATTCGCAAGGACCTGCACGCCTCGGTCTCCGGGCTGCAGTGGACGATCGACGCCTACACCCTCGTGCTGGCCAGCCTGCTGATGCTTGCCGGGTCCACCGCCGACCGCATCGGCCGCCGGCGCGTGTTCCAGATCGGGTTGGTGCTGTTCGTCCTGAGCTCCCTGCTGTGCGGCCTCGCTCCCAGCCTCGAGCTGCTGGTGGCGTTCCGCGTTCTGCAGGCCATCGGAGGAGCGATGCTCAACCCGGTGGCGATGTCGATAATCCGCAACGTCTTCGAGGATCCGCGGGAACGCGCGATGGCCATCGGACTATGGGGCGGCGTCTTTGGGCTGAGCATGGCTCTCGGGCCCGTCATCGGCGGCGCACTGGTGGACGCCGTCAGCTGGCGCGCCGTGTTCTTCGTGAACGTCCCCATCGGGTTGCTGGCTGTCTTGCTGACAGCTCTGTACGTGCCGGAGTCGCGCGCCGAGCACCCCCGGCGGCTTGACCCCCCGGGGCAGGTCCTGGTGATCGCGGCGCTGGCGTCGCTGACCTACGCGATCATCGAAGGGCCCCGCAGCGGGTGGACGTCGGCGGAGATCATCGGGCTGTTTGCCTTCTCGCTGGCCAGCTTCACGGCGCTCGTGGTGGTGGAGCTGCGACGCGAGCAGCCGCTGCTGGAGATGCGCTTCTTCCGCAGCGTGCCGTTCTCCGGCGCCAGCGCGATCGCCATCCTGGCCTTCGCCACGATCGGCGGCTTCCTGTTCCTCAATACGCTCTATCTGCAGGAGGTGCGCGGTCTCTCGCCGCTGCACGCCGGCCTCTACATGCTGCCGATGGCCGGCATGCTGCTGCTCTCGGCGCCGCTGTCGGGCAAGATGGTGGGCAGGTTCGGCGCCCGTCCCTCGCTGGTGTCGGCGGGCGCCGTTCTCACGATCTCGGCCGTCATGCTCACGCGCCTGACGCCCCACACCGCCACCCTGTACCTGTTCGCCGCTTACTTTTTGGCTGGGCTCGGATCCGGGCTGGTCAACCCGCCGATCACGAACACGGCGGTCTCCGGCATGCCCCCCGCGCAGGCAGGTGTGGCCGCCGCGATCGCCTCCACCAGCCGGCAGGTGGGCACCACGCTCGGCGTCGCCGTGCTCGGTGCGATCGCCGGCGGCACGCTTTCCGGTGCGATCGGCAAGAGCTTCGCGGGGGCCACACACCCCGGCTGGTGGCTGATCGCCGGCTTTGGTGCCGTGATCCTGGTACTCGGCGTTCTGACCACCACCCGCTGGGCGGAGGAGACCGCGCGGCGGACAGCAGAGTGCTTCAGCGAACCGGTCTATGAACCGGAACGCGTGGCGGCGTGAGCACTTAATCTCTCCTCATGTCCCCGCACGCCCCCGTCCGCACCCCGAATGTCCACCCCGGTTGTGCGAACGTGCCGGGCGTCGGCGATGACGGCTTCGAGGAGCTGTGCCACCTGGTGACCGACGCCGACCCCGACACCGCCCTGTGCGGCAAAGACGTCACGGGCTACCCGTGGAACCCGCCCTGGCCACGCTGCGAGGCCTGCCTATCCGTGGCCCGCGGCGAAATGAACTAGTAGGAGCTCGACGCTCTCTGCGAAGCGGCGAGGTGGGCCAGCGTCGAGGTGGGCGTGCCGATGGCCGACAGCACACAGCTGTGCCCATCCTGCACCCAGCTGACGATCACCCGTCCGCCCGCGGATAGGGTCTTGAGGCGCGTCCCCTCCCACGTGCTGCTGCGGGAGACGGCTCCGGGCGCAAGCGGCGCGCCGGAGACGATCGTGTAGGCGATTCCCCGGCTCC
Source organism: uncultured Actinomycetes bacterium (assembly GCA_963822735.1). Taxonomy (GTDB): domain Bacteria; phylum Actinomycetota; class Thermoleophilia; order Solirubrobacterales; family Solirubrobacteraceae; genus Palsa-465. Next base: position 11,813 of record CAWGIU010000010.1, on the reverse strand, counting down.
CGCTTCCGTAGAAGACGGTCGTCGCCATGCGCCCGTCGAGACGGTCACGGCGCACGCCGAGTGCGCGCCACCCGAACTGCGCCGACCAGCCGGGGTAGGCGATGCCGGCGGCGCTCACTCCCGGCGGGGCGCCGCGCGGCACGTGAAGGGCGACGGCCTGCGGCCGGGACCCGAGGGTGGCGGCGGCGGCCACGGTAGGCGCGCCCGGGCCGCCACCGCCGATGAGCAGCGCAACCGCCGTGGAGAGCGCGGCGGCGGCCACGCCGGCGGTGGCTGCAAACGCGGCGAACGGCCGGCCAGGCCGCCAACGCGGTCGGGGATCCCGCGCCAGCTCGAGCCGGGCGCGCATGGCCGCGGGGGCGCGCTCCTGCGCCGCGATCGCCAGCGCCTCCAGGGCCCGGCGCTCGGCAGCGATATCGCGCTGGGGCTTGTGTTGACGGCGGGCGACGGTCATGGCTCTCTACCCTGCATGACCCCTTTGGGGTCGGGGTCCTTCCCGTCGAGCAGATCCGCCAGGCGTAGACGGCCGCGGTAGAGCCGCGTGGTGATCGTCGCCTCGCGCACGCGGAGCGCGCGTGCCGCCTCCCGGTAGGACAGGCCGAGCAGATCGACGGCGACCAGCGTGTCCCGGAAGACGTCGGGCAACTCGGCGATCAACCTGTATACCTCCTTGGCCTCGAGCGCCGCCTGCGGCGCCACGGCAGAGCGGTCCTCCACCAGGTCCAGCTCGTCGGGCAAAGGATCGGGGCGCGGCCGGCGTTTCGCCGTCCGCCGGTTGGAGAAATAGGTGTTGCGCAGCACGCGCAGCAGGTAGCCCAGATCGTCTGATGAGTGGAGCAGGCGCGGCTTTCGCAGCACGCGCGCGTAGGTCTCCTGGACCAGATCCTCCGCGTCCTCGCGCGATCCGCAGAGCCCCCAGGCCGCGCGATACAAGCGGTCGATGTGATCGCCGAGGTGCGCGGGGTCGAGCGTTCGCGACATCGGACGGGTCCCGTCGCGAGCATAGTCGGTGGCCAGCGCCATTATTCGCAGAGGACGCCCGCTGGGCCGATTCCTTCCCGGACCGATAATGGGGCGGCCGGGGCATCAGCCCGGCCGCCCTTTTTAAAGGCCAGCCCCTACTCGGCCAGCGGCGGCTCGCGCAGGTTCGTGTTGATCTGCTCTGAGAGCGCCTGTGATGCGGCGCGGCGCGCGATGCGCTGCTGCTCCTCGTCGCCCGAGCGCATCAGCGCACTCTCGTAGGCGTCGGTTGCCAGCTCGAAGCGCTGGCGCTCGCGCTCGGTGTCGGCGGCCGCGCGCCTGCGCAGCAGCTCGGCGCGCTCCGCTACGGTCGCCCCGGGCTCCTCGGCCGAGTGGACCTCCTCGGCTCTCTATCTCGCGCTTGAAGGTGAACGCACCCTGGCCGCTGCTCACCGGCTGCTTACGGATGCGCGCGATCGTGATCGAGCCGTCGTCGCCGACGGTGGTCGACACCTCGTACCGGGTGTAGGGCTCGATCGTTCTGAGCCACTCCCGCCGGCGGGCGAGCACCGCGTGGTTGCGCCGACGCTCGATGGCGTTTGCGCGCCATTCGGCCACGTGGACCCAGCCCCAGTGGGTACCCACCAGCGCAACCCCGAAGGTGATCGCGGCGATCGCCAGCACGACGGCGTTCGCTATCGCCTCCCCGATCCCAGCCGCGATCAGGGCGACCCCGACGAGCAGGGACAGGCCGGTGAGGGTGGCGCCCAACGCGACCAGCCTCCCGCGAGCGGGGCTTGCCGGTGGCAGCGATTCCGGACGTCCCACCGCCAGGGGCAGGTTGTCGGTTTCAGCATCCAGCAGCCGCTCGTCGGCGGTCAGCCCCAGCAGCTCGGACTGATCCATTGCCTGAAGGTACTCCTGCGGGTCTACACTTAGATCGATGCCTCTCTTCTTCTTCACCGTCGAGCAGCAGGAACGCGCGATCGTCGAGCGGTTCGGCAAGTTCGTCCGCGTCGCGGCACCAGGGCTGCAGAGCAAGACGCCCTTCGTCGAGCGCGTCGCGGGCAAGATGAGCCTTCAGGTCGAGCAGCTGAACTCGGAGATCGAGACGAAGACCAAGGACAACGTGTTCGTGCACGTCAAGCTCGCCGTCCAGTACAAGGTCGGCGCCGAGCAGCAGCAGGTGCAGGACGCGTACTACAAGCTCGAGGATCCCGAGATCCAGATCCAGTCCTATGCGTTCGACGTGGTGCGCTCGCACATCCCGAGCATGGATCTCGACGAGGCGTACGCCGACGCGGACACGATCGCCATGCACATCCAGGACACGCTGCACAGGCAGATGGCCGAGTACGGCTACGAGATCGTCAAGGCGCTGATAACGAACATCGAACCCGACCAGCGAGTCAAGGACGCGATGAACAACATCAACGCCTCGCAGCGCAACCAGATCGCCGCCGCGGCGCAGGGCGACGCACAGAAGACGCTTGCGGTCAAGAAGGCCGAGGGCGAGAAGGAGACGATGCGACTGGAGGGCGAGGGCGTGGCCGAACAGCGCAAGGCAATCGCCGAGGGCCTCAAGGAGTCACTCGAGATCATCTCCGAACAGGGCTTGGACGCCAAGGAAGCGATGGCCCTTGTGGCCCTCACCCAGTACACGGACATGATTCGCTCGCTGGGCGAAGGTTCGCAGACCAACACGATCCTGCTGCCGCATTCCCCCAGCGGCGTGGGCGACCTGATGTCGCAGATCCGCGACGGCTTTTTGGTAGCCGACGTCGCCGGAGACGCCGCCAAGCGGCCGGTCAATCGCCTCGGTACTGGCGCGCGTCCGGGCTCGAGCTCCGGTCAGGGCAGCTAGAAGTCCGGCGTCGCCGGAAGCCCGGCGTAGTTCTCCGCCAGGCTCCTGACGGCAGCCTCCGAGCGGGTCAGGTACTCGAGGCGCGCCAGCTGCAGCCTGCGCTCGTAGGAGCCCTGCCCCAGGTCGTGAAGCAGATGGGTCATGTAGTTGGAGAAGTCCTGCGCCCGCCACACCCGGCGCAGCGCGCAGGTGGAGTAATCGTCGAGGCGCTGGCGCGAACCGTTCCGGTACCACTCGCTCAGCGCCGCCGCCAGCAGCCGGGCGTCGTTGACCGCCAGGTTCAGCCCCTTGGCGCCCGTCGGGGGCACGATGTGGGCCGCGTCTCCGGCCAGGAACAGGTTGCCGTGCTGCATCGGCTCGCAGACGAAGCCTCGGATCTGGGTCAGGTCGCGTTCGAAGATCGGCCCCTCGTTGAGGCTGAAGCCCTCGGCACCGAGTCGCGTCTGGAGCTCCTCCCAGATGCGATCGTCGGGCCAGTTCTCGAGCTGCTCGTCGACCGCCACCTGGAGGTAGAGGCGGCTGACCGAGGGCGAGCGCATCGAGTGAAGCGCGAAACCGTGCTGATGCCAGGAGTAGATCAGCTCGTCCGTGGCCGGCGCCGCGTTCGCCAGGATCCCCAGCCAGGCGAACGGATACTCGATCTCGTAGTGGGTGCGAACGCTGGCCGGGACGTGAGAGCGGCAGATGCCATGCGAGCCGTCGCAGCCGGCGATGAAGTCGCACTCGAGCTCCCGCTCGGTGCCGTCCGCCGTGTAGCTGATCCGCTGCCGCTCCCGCTCGACGCCGTGCAGGACGACGTTCGAGACCTCGAAGCGGATCTCTCCCCGGCGGTCGATCAAGGCGGCGATCAGGTCCTTGACGACCTCCTGCTGGCCGTAGATCGTGATGTGCCTGCCGGTCAGCTGCGCGATCGGGACGTATTGCGTATCGCCCTGGCGGCGCACGTTGATGCCGTTGTGCTCCAGCCCCTCGCGTTCCAGACGCTCGCCGACGCCGAGCTCGTGCATGAGGTCGACGGTGTTTTGCTCGAGCAGACCTGCGCGCACGCGCTGCTCGACGTACTCCCGGCTTCGGTCCTCGAGCACGACCGCCTCGATGCCCTCGCGCTGCAGCAGCAGCGCCAGCGTGAGCCCCGCCGGCCCACCGCCCACGATGCCCACCTGGGTGCGCTCGGCGCTCAGGGGTGATCGCCTCGCTCGCTGAGCGGCGCTCCCGGCCTGTCCCCTGTGCGCTCCCTGTGCGCCGCCAGCGCACGGTCGATCAGCTCGTCGCTCGAGCCGAGACTGTTCGGCACCTCGTCGAGCGCGACCAGCGGCTGAAGGTTTTGGGCCATTCGTGCGGGATCCGGGCGAAGCCCCGCCAGCACTTCTGCCAGCGCGGCGGCGGCCGAGCCGGTGAGGCGCAGCAGCTCCAGCAGCGTCTCCCACTCCGCCTGCCAGGCGCCTGCCGCACGCTCGTGCTCCTGGGCCATGGCCGCGAGCATCGTGGCCACCAACGCCGGGGTGCGCCCCGCGCAGGCGACGACCGCTACCGCGCCGACCGGGTTGCGCTTGTGGGCCATCGCCGATGATCCCCCGTGACCATCCCCCCCGCTCTCCGTGGCCTCGGCCACCTCGGTCTGGGCCAGCAGGATCACGTCCTTGGCCACCTTGCCCGTCGCCCCGGCGGCCAGGCCGAGCGCGCAGGCCAGGGCCACGGGCCGCTGGCGGGCCGTGTGCCAGGACAGCGGCGGCTCGCCCAGCCCGAGCTCATCGGCCAGGTGAAAGGCGACCTCCAGGCCGTTGCCGCCGAATGCCGCAAGCGTGCCGACGGGGCCGCCGAACTGGACCGCCAGCCCCCGTTCGCGGAGTTGCTTCAGATCGGCGCGGGCGTCGCTCAGCGCCATCAGCCAGCCGGCCGCCTTCAGGCCGAAGCTCATCGGCAGCGCCTGCTGGAGCAGCGTCCGACCGGCGATCGCCGTCTGGCGATGGCGCTCGGCGAGCGTCGCAGCCGCCTCGGCAGCGCTGCCGAGGTCGGACAGGATCGGGGTCAGCGCGCGCCGCGCGACGAGCATCATCGCCGTGTCGACGATGTCCTGGCTGGTCGCGCCACGGTGAACATGCGCCGCCACGGGCGCGGAGAGCCGCTCGCGCAGCTGGGAGAGCATCCCGGGCACAGGCGTCCCCTTCTCCGCCGTCGAGCGGCCGATCGCGGCGAGGTCGAATCCGGCGGCGTCCGCGGCGGCCGCCACTTCCTCAACCGCCTCCTCAGGTGCCAGGCCGGCGCGCGCCAGCGCTCGCACCAGCGCGGCCTCGACGTCGAGCATCGCCTGCAGAAACGCCCGGCTCGTAAGCTCAGTGGGGACGTCGCCGCGCGCGAACAGGCCCGAGAACAGCCCGTCGCCGCTCACCCCGGCTCAGCCCCAGTCTCCGTCGATTTTCATCACCCCCAGATCTCCGCTGCCGTCTCCACGCCTGAAATCGTTTTGTCGATCGCCATCGCGCTAATCAGCATAATCCGCTCGAGATGGAGGGCACGTGCCGGAACTGATCCTGGAACGGGCACCGAGCGCGGTTATCTCGCTCGATGACAGGGGCGTCATCACTTATTGGAATCGCAGCGCCGAGAAGGCGTTTCGCATCGCGCGCGAGGAAGCGATCGGGCGCGATGTAGCCGAGCTGATCATTCCCGAGCGCTACCGGGCAGCGCATCGGAGCGGAGTCAAACGGTTCCTCAGGGAAGGGACCGGTCAGATTTTGGACCGCCCGATGGATCTCACCGCGCTGCGAGGCGACGGAGGCGAGTTCCCGATCAAGCTCACGGTTTCGGCCATTCGGCGCGGATCGGTGTGGACGTTCACGGCATTCGTAGAAGATCGGAGCGAGCACGCGGCCGCGGAGCGCGAACGCGCGCGCCTCGTGGAGGAGCTCCGCCGCGCGGCGCGTCTCGCCGAGCGACGCTTTGATGCGGTGGTCGGGTCGCTCAGCGACCCTGTGACGATTCGCGATCGCGGCGATCGGCTGGTCTACGCCAATCGTGCCGCGCTAATCCACCTCGGCTTCTCCTCCTCGGAGGAGCTTCGCAACACGCCCCCGGAGCGAATCATGGCCGACTATCTGGTGTGGAGCGAGACGGGGGATGCGATCTCGATGCAGGAGATCCCATCGGTGCGGCTCCTGGCCGGCGAACAGCACCCTGAGCCGCTGTTGATCCGGACCATCCACCGGCAGACGGGCGTTCAACGGTGGAATCTGCTCAAGGCAGCGCCGCTGCTTGACGAGGCGGGCGAGGTGGAGGCGACGATCATGGTGATCGAGGACGTCACCGACCAGAAGCGAGCCGAGCAGCAAGGTTCGTTCCTGGCGGACGCCAGCAACGTCCTCGCTTCCTCCCTCGACTATCAGCAGACGCTCAGCAATGTCGCCCAACTGGCCGTGCCGGATATTGCCGACTGGTGTGCCGTGGACCTGATCGACGACGACGGGGATCGCCAGTCGGTGGCCGTGGCCCACGTCGACCCCCGCCGCCTGGCCCTGGCCGAGCAGCTGCGGAAGTACGAACCCACTCGCCTTGACCCCGAACGGGGAATGGGTCTCGTCATCGGCACCGGCGAGCCGGTCCTGTATCCGTATATACCGGACGAGATGCTCGCGGAGGTCGCCGTGGATGAGCGGCATCTAGAACTGCTGCGGGCTGTCGGTTTCCGCTCGGCGCTCGTCGTGCCGATGCGCATCGGTGCGCGGACGCTCGGGACGCTGACGCTGGTCACCGCGGAGTCCGGCCGAGTGCTCGAACAGGTCGACCTCGAGCTGGCAGAGCAGGTGGCTGCCCGGGCCGCTGTGGCGATCGAGAACTCGAGGCTCTACAGCGAGCGCTCGGAGATCGCCGACACGCTGCAACAGAGCCTGCTGCCCGAGCAGTTGCCGCAGATCCCGGGGTACGAGCTCGCCGGGCTCTATGTGCCCGCCTATGCCGGGACGGAGGTCGGGGGCGACTTCTATGACGCCTGGGAGGTGCCTGGCGGTTGGATGATCACGATCGGCGACGTGACTGGAAAGGGTGCGCAGGCGGCCGCGCTCACGTCGCTTGTGCGCCAAACGATGCGCGCCACGTCGGAGTTCATCTCGAGCCCCGCGGAGCTGCTGAGGTATGTGGATCGCATGCTGAAGCGGGAACGAGGCCGGTCGATTTGCACGGCGCTGGTGATCCGCTTGGAGCGGGATCAGGCCGTTGTGGCCGTGGGAGGCCATCCACTTCCGCTGGCCATCAGCCCGCGGGGGGTGGAGTGCATTGGCGAGCACGCCCCGCTGTTGGGCGGGTTCGCGGGCGCGCGCTGGAACGACAACGCGTTCGAGCTCGATCCCGGAACCACGATGCTCATGTACACCGATGGCATCACCGATGCCATCGGTCTAAACGGGATGCGATACGGCTCAGAGCGGCTGATGGAAACCCTCGGCCGATGCGGCGAACGGTCCGCACCCGAGATCCTCGAGCTGCTCGCCGAGGCCATTGACGACTTCCAAGTCGGTCCCAACGCCGACGACACGGCTGTCCTCGCACTGCGTCGGCTCCCGAGCCCTCAGACGCCGGATGGCCATGCCGCAGAAGAGCGAGGGACCGTAGCGGCACTCGGTAGCTTGCACTGAGCCGATGGCCCGCCCAACCAAGTTCGAGATCAAGGACGGACGCGCAGGCGCAGCGCTCACGGTTTCAGTTACCGGCGAGCTCGACATGTTGACCGTGCAGACGCTTTCGGAGCACATCGACAAACAGCTGAGCGCCGGTATCACCGAGCTGACACTCGACCTCAGAGACATGGCATTCATGGACTCCACCGGTCTGCGGCTCCTGATCGAACTCAATGATCGAGCCCTGCGGCAGTCGTGGCGGCTGACGCTCAGACGTCCCCACGACGAGAGCGCCGCACTCGTACTCCGGGCGACCGGAGCCGACACAAATCTGCCCTTCGTCGACAGCGCGGACGGATGACATCGGGGACGGGCACGCAACCCGGCCAGGACGACAGGCCGGTTCTGGCACTGGTCATCGAGCAGGGCAACGACGCGCCGGCGCTTGCCAGGACGGCGATCTCGGCCTTCTGCGAGAACCGACAGATGCCCGGGCCGGTAGCGGCGACCGTCAAGCTGCTCGTCTCCGAAGTCGTCACAAACGCCGTCACCCATCCCGAAGTAAAACCGCCGGCGAATGTCCGGCTGCTTGCGCGCCTGGAGGGGGAAGTCGTCCGGGTGGAGGTCACCGATCGCGGCAACGGGTTTGACCCCAGCGCCCCGCGCGACCCCTCACTGGATGGTTCAGGTTACGGGCTGTTCCTGCTCGATAGGCAGGCCCTGCGCTGGGGAGTGGACGCCGTCGGCGGCAACCGCGTGTGGTTCGAGGTGGCCCTCGATACAGCCGCTTGAGCTGCTGCCGGTCGGGTGCTCGGCATAAGGCGACTAGGTCGGACGCTCCTCGTGTCCGCCGAACTCCTTGCGCATCGCCGACAGGATCTTGTTGGCGAACTCGTCCAGGTTGCGCGACGCGAACCGCGAGTACAGCGCGGTCGTCAACACCGGCGCCGGGACGCCGGTGTCGATCGCGGCGATCGACGTCCAGCGGCCCTCGCCGGAGTCCGAGACCCGGCCGGCGAAATCTTCGAGCGTCGGAGATCTATGAAGCGCGTCGGCCGTCAGGTCGAGCAGCCAGGAGGCGATCACGCTGCCGCGGCGCCACACCTCGGCCACCTCGGCGGTGTCGATGTCGTACTGGTAGAAGGCGGGCTCCTCCAGCGGCGCCGTCTCAGCATCGGCTTGGCGCTGGCGGGTACCGGCGTCGGCGTTCTTGATGACGTTGAGGCCCTCGGCATAGGCGGCCATCACCCCGTACTCGATGCCGTTGTGGACCATCTTCACGAAGTGACCGGCGCCATTGGAGCCGCAGTGGTAGTAGCCCTGCTCGGCCTGGGACGGATCGCCGCTCCTGCCCGGGGTGCGTGGCGCTGCGTCGACCCCCGGGGCGATCGAGGCGAAGATCGGGTCGAGGCGCTGCACCGCCTCGGCCTCTCCCCCGATCATTAGGCAGAAGCCCCGCTCGAATCCCCATACGCCGCCACTTGTGCCCACGTCGATGTGGTGGATGCCCTTCTCCTTGAGCGCCGCGGCGTGGCGCAGGTCGTCGTGGTAGTAGGTGTTGCCGCCGTCGATGATCGTGTCGCCCGGCTCTAGCACCTCCGCCAGCGAGGCGATCGTCTGATCCGTGATCTGTCCGGCGGGAACCATGACCCACGCCGCCCTGGGCTTCTCGAGCTTGGCGGCGAACTCCTCCAGCGAAGAGGCGCCGGTGGCGCCGTCGCTCTCCAGGGCCTTGACGGCGTCGGGTGAGACGTCGTAGGCCACGCAGCGATGGCCGTCGTGCATCAGGCGCCGCACCAGGCCGGCGCCCATCCGGCCGAGCCCGACCATCCCTAGTTGCATCGGCGAGTTGGTGGCCAAATCAGCTCCTTTCGGTTGGTGTGCAGCGGATGACTCACAGCGAGACGACCATCCCATCCTCCGCGGTCTCGAACGCTGCGTCCATCACATCGTCGGCCTCGAACGCCGCGCCGCCGAGGTGGGCGAGCATATCCGGACCCATGTGGGTGAGGATCAGGCGCCGGCAGTCGAGCTCCGGGCGCTTGGCCTTGAGCGTGCGGTAGTTGAGGTGACCTGGCACCTGCTGGTCGAAGTCGTTGCACTCGCAGATGAACAGGTCACTGCCGCGCGCCGCATCGAGGAGGCTGTCGGTCCACTCCGTATCTCCGGAGTAGGTGATGACTTTGCCGCCGTACTCGATGCGCAGCGCGTAGGACGGGAGCGCCGCTGGGGTGGACGACGTCGAACGGCGTCAGCCGCGCTGGCCCAAGCTCGTGACTCGTTCCGCTGGAGAGCTCCTCGAAGCGCAGCTCGAACGGCAGCTGGGCGCTCAGCGCGCCCGGATAGAGCGCCTGGAGCGCCTCCTCGAGGCGCGGCTGTGCGCCCGGTGGCGCGGCGATGACCAGCGGCTTTGAGCGCTTGGAGAAGCGGCCGTCGATCAGCATCCATGGCAAGCCGCCGAAGTGATCGCCGTGCAGGTGAGTGATCGCCACGAAGCCGATCGAGGAGGGATCGATGCGCTCGCGCTTGAGCGCCGCCAGCGCCGTGGCCCCGCAGTCGATCAACAGTCGCTCACCCGCTCCCTCGAGCGCCAGACAGGTTTGCAGTCGCCCGGCGCTCGAGAACGCATCGCCGCTGCCCAGGAAGCGCAGGCTGACATCGACCATGGAGGCGTTATAGCGGGATGTCGCGCTCGGCCGCGAGAATGCGCGCGTGACGACCAACGTCCGCGCTGCGATCTATGGGGTCATCACGGTCAGCCTGCTGCTGGCGGCGGAGCGGGTCAGGGGTGGGACGTTTGTGGACACCGAGCTTGCGCTGGCGCTGGCGATGCTCATCAACTGGTTGGCGCACGGCTACGCCGAGTATGCCTCCCGGCGCCTTCGAGACAGCGAGCGGCTCACCCTGCTTGGTCTGGGCCGCAGCATGGTTCACGAGCTCCCGATCCTGGGAGGCGCGATGCTGCCGATGCTCACCGTGCTCATCTGTTGGGCAGTGCACGCCAACCTGACCACGGCGATCGACGCCGCGCTGTGGACAACGGTGGCGACGATCATCGGGATCGAGCTCGTCGCCGGCGTGCGGGCCGAGCTCGGCGCCCGCGAGCTGGCCTTGCAGCTGCTCGTGGGCACCGCACTCGGCCTGCTGGTGCTGGCGGTGAAGCTGGCGCTTGCGTAGTGTTTTCGGAGCGTCGCCGCCTGGGCGTGGGGCTCAGACCGTCGCCGGAGCCCTGACGTCAAGGATGATCGCCTCGTTGTCGTCGTCGTGGGCCAGAACCCGCGAACCGTCGCCGATCCGGCCATCGAGGATCGCCCGGGTCAGCTCCTTCTCGAGCGTCCGCCGCACATGCCGCTTGAGCGGCCGCGCACCGAACTCGGCGTCAAAGCCCTCGCGCGCCAGCCGCGCGATCAAAGCCGGCTCGACCTCTAGCACCACCCCGTGCTCCTGGCGCACGCGCTCCGCCACCCGCTCACACACGAGGTCGCAGATGTCACGCACCTGCTCCTCGTTCAGCGGCTCGAACACGACGATCTCATCGATCCGGTTCAAAAACTCGGGCAGGAACGCTCGCTTCGCGGCCCCGAGCATCTGCTCGGATGCTGGAGCGGCTTCTGCGCCGGTGAATCCCAGCGGACGCTTCGCCTGCCCCGCTCCGAGGTTCGAGGTCATGACCACCACGGCGTTGGTGAAGTCGACCGTCCGACCCTCGCCGTCCGTCAGGCGACCGTCGTCCAGGACCTGCAGCAGCACGTTCCAGACCTCGGGGTGCGCCTTCTCGATTTCGTCGAGCAGGATCACCGAGTACGGGCGTCGGCGCACGGGCTCCGTGAGCTGGCCTCCATCGCCGTAGCCGACGTAGCCGGGTGGCGATCCGATCAGCCTGGCGACCGTGTGCGGCTCGCGGTATTCCGACATGTCGATCCGTACGAGCGCCTTCTCGGTGGCGAACAGCCGCTCCGCCAGGGCCTTCACGAGCTCGGTCTTTCCGACGCCCGTGGGGCCCATGAACAGAAAGCTGCCCAAGGGCCGGTCGGGCTCGGCCAAACCGGCCCGAGCGTGGCGGATCGTCTCGGCCACCGTGTCCACGGCGCCGTTCTGACCGACCACGCGACGGTGGAGCTCGGCCTCCAAGGACTCGAGCCGCCGGAGCTCATCGGCTACCAGCTCGCCCACCGGGATGCCGGTGCGGGCCGCCACGACCGAAGCGATCTCGTGCTCGGCGATCGCGTCCGGGTTGCTCTCGGCACCCCCCGGCAGCGCTGAGATCTGCTGCTGCAGCTCGTCGAGCTGCTGCTTGATCTTGCCTGCCTCCTCGTACTGTTCGGCGTCGACCGCTGCCTGCTTCTCGGCCTCCAGCCGCTCGACCTCAGCCCGGAGCC
>CAWGIU010000009.1:0-460972 GCA_963822735.1 uncultured Actinomycetes bacterium | reverse complement strand
CTGGACGCCGTGCGCGTATCGAAAACGGCACAGGCCGCGATGGCCGCACCGGGCTTGACGCGGGCGTTGTCTGAGGCGCTGATCGCGGTCAAAGACGACAGCCGTGATAAGTGGCCGCGGCTTGGTCGCCTCCGGGGCGACGAGGCGGTTCTCGTAGCCCGCGAGTTGGGTTACCCGGATCCTGAGCACGTCGACGTCGAGCGGTTCGATGAGCTGGCCCTATTGCAATTGCGCCGCGCTCGGCGGCTGGCAGGGCGGTAGGTGACGGTGTGATGCGCTTTTTTCGATCCACGCTTCATGGCGTGACGAGCCGGGGCTCTAGCGAATCGACCGGGAGCGCATCGACCGGGAAAGCGATTGACGAGCTGATTGCCGGCGAAGGTGAGAAACCGCAGCGGGGGCAGCGGTTCCTCCGTCCCGAGGATATGACTGACGAGGACTGGCAGCTCGCGCGGTTCGGCGACGCGGAGGGTGGATCGCCTCCGTTGTTCGGATCCGCGCCGGACGCAAACAGCTTTCCGACGCCCTAAGCGGGCGAATTACAGGCGGTGTCGCGAGGACACCCACATAAAGAGAGAGGATCGGCGCGCGAGGCGCCGGTCGAGGGAAGGAGAACCTTATGCCCAACGTGATCGCGCGGCTGCGCAAGACGCTGCTACGCAGGTTTGTGCATTTCGAGCGTCGACGCAACGCGAAGAACTTAGCGCTACAGGTCGCAGGCTACCGGGCCAGCGCCGGCAGATGGCAACGCGCCCGTACGTGCGCGACGAAAGCCCGAAGGGTCGAGGCGAGGCATACCGGCAGTGGCGCGAAGAAGTCTGTTCTCGATGACCACGCTGCACGCACGGCACGCCGCGTTTCTCAAGCACCTGTGGAAATCGTTGCCGGATGGCCCGCTCAGCGAGCGTGAGCTCGAGGACGCGATTCTGAGGGCCACGCCAGGAAACCACGAAGGCGACAATGCGCTCGCGGGGGCGCACAGGGCAGGCCTCATGACTGCACGCGCTCTCACGGTGCGCCAGGGCGAGCATGGCCAACTTGAGTACACGCGGACAGAGGAATGGCCTGAGTGGCCCGACGCTGCTGCGTTTGGCTCAGAGGGCTTCAACGACGAGCTCCGCCGTTTGCATAAGCAGGATCAGGAGCGGCTCGACCGAGAGCACCGTGCGATGTCGGAGACATTGCCGCAGAAACGAGAACGCGATCAGCTGATTGCGCTGATCGACGAGCGCTTCGACGCCAAGATCGGCGTCCTACTGGGCGCCCTGGATGGCGGCACCGTGAAGCGGCTGCGAGAGCGGCTGCGAGACAGCGACGCGGCGTAAGGCCGCGCATCACCAGATGAATGCCGGTGTGAGGCCGGCAGGAAGGATTTGAATATGAGTAACGACAACGCCGCCGAGCGCGACGCCCTACTGCGTCGTGCCGAGGCGATAGAAGACCCGCACGCTAGGGCGCGCCGGCTCGCGGCCGGCGAATGGGTTCCACCTGAGACTCCCGAGGAAGCCAAGGAATTCCTCGAAGGGGTCGAGCGTGCTGAGTACGAGGATCGGGAACTTCGTTGGCTAGAGGCGGACGCAGCGCGCGATGAGCGTTCGGCGGAAACCCGTGCTCGTCAGCACTCGTTGCGGGCGCGCGAGATTGCTTCTATCCGGACAAAGCTCCGCTTGTCGGCCGAGGGGCATGCTCACCGAGCGGCCAATCTGGTGATCGGGCGCGAAAAGCAGCACTTGCCGCACAACGAGTTCCGCTCGTTCCTTGAAGCGACGAACAGCGCCGTTCGTGACGCGAAGATCGACGCCACGCTCGCGGAAATGGAGCGTCGCGAGAAGGACCGGGCGCAGGAGCTGCGCGCCAAGGTCACGCGCGAAGCAGCCCCGTATGCTCCGGACTCGCGGCACAGCTGGTTCGTGGATCTGGCAGTCGTCAACGATCAGCAGCTTCCCGGACTGACCGGCGCTGCGTTTGGCGATATGTCACGGACGGCGATCGAGGAGCGTCTTCGCAAGCACGCGATCGACGTTCGCCGTGACTACCTGAAGCGGGGCGAGCGTGCGCGTCAGATCGAGCGGATCGTCCGCGAGCGGTGCCGGCATGAGGACGAGGAGATCCATCAGCGCAAGGTCCGCGAGGAGATCCGTGCGCTCACGACCGGCGGTGGCGCAACCTCATCGGCGTCTGGTGGAGCGGCTGCTTTTGTGGCGCCGGCTTTCATCCTTGACGCATGGGCTCCCTACCGCGGGATCGCACGGAGCTTTGCCGACCAGTGCGGTACGGCACCGATGCCCCAATACGGCATGGAGGTTTACATCCCAGCGTTCACGGCTGGCGCGGCAGTGTCACAGCAGACCGAGGCGTCAGGGCTGTCAGACACGACCCCGACCGCAACGCTGCTCGGCGCGCAAGTTCAAACCGTGGCCGGCGAAATCGACATCTCCCAGCAGCTCCACGACCGCGGGTTTACCGGTGGCGGCAGCTTTGACGCCGCGCTTGCCAAGCAACTCGGCCAACAGCTCAACGAGAAAGTCGAACTGTACGTTCTCAACACCGTGATTACCAATGGTGCGTCCGTGTCAGGGTCGGCGACATGGTCGATTGCCAACCTGTACCAGGACATCGCCAAGGGTCGCGAGCAGTTGACGGATACCGCGGGTGTCAGGTTGCGTCCGACTCACTTCTTTTCTACGTCGGACTTTTACTCATACGTCACCCGGCAGTTGGATTCGGAGAACCGGCCGATTGTTGTGCCGCAGTTTGCTCCTGGCTTCCCGGTTGCGACTGGCGCGGACGATGGTCCGCAGTCAGATCAGCCTCGGCCGAAGTGGTCCAGGTTCACGGGCACGATGCTTCCGGGCGGCGTGGTATGGATGACGGCCGACGCCATCCCCGCTACCTCGGGTAATACGCAGTTCATCTTGTCTGCACCCGATCAGTCGGTCGTGCTGGCAGAGGGTGAGCCGGTGCTCGGCGTGTTTCCGCAAACGTACGCGGGCAGCCTGAACGTGGTCGTGACGCTGCGTGAGTACGTCGTGGCGATTCTCCGCAGTACCTCGGGCTCAGCGGTTATCACAGGCGCTGCCTACCCGACAACCCTCGTCTAACCGCAGCGCGTCCCAGGAAGAGGTTGAACGAGCACCTGGGACGGCGACGTGCCCGACGCCCCGATGCTTCTGAGCGTGCGCCGCTAAGACGCGTTCAACGGCCACGCACCCGAGCCGTAGGTCCCGGTGGACGTCATGCCGTTGCGGGTCTCGGTGATCCGGGTGAAGCGGCCGTTTTGTGGGTTCGACAGCGTGATCGTGGTCGGGACCGGAGTTTCGCTCCCACTGGCGCAGTCCGGAATACAGCCCTGGATATTGCTCGTTCCGTGCCCTACCGCTTGCGTGCCCGTCCAGGATGACCAGGCGATGCTCGGTGACGACGTTGCCGGCGTCGCCGCTGAAGTCGATCGTGGCCGGCTTGATTCCAGACCAGCTCCCGACGACCAGATGCGGGAGCGACCCGCTCGGCGCAGAACGGCTGACCTTGAAGCTCTTGCCCGTGCGCGCCAGCAGGTACCTGGACGTGGGGTAGTACGGCGCTGAGGAGCTGGCCAGGTACGCGCAGATGTGGTACGTGGTGGCCTTCGGCGAGCGCCACCCGCCCGAGGTCTTCGTAAACGAGCCGCTGACCACATACTCGCCGCCGTTGGCGTCGTGGACCGCGTGCTCCACGTGCGGACTCGGCCCACAGCTGTCGATGTCGTCAAACAAGTACAGCCGCTCGCTTGATGCCGCGACGCCGCTGACCGTGAACGAGTAGCCCTTGCCGACTTTGGCGTTGGTCGGCGGCTGGATGCCGAGGCTGTTGCCCGCCGCCCGAGCACTGCCCGCAAACGATGCGGCGAAGAGCAACGTCACGCTTAGAACCAGCAATCCGGTGCTGCGCCAGCGGCGCGAAAGCCAGCCGCTGCCTGCAAGTCCCCACAACCTGACTCCTGCCCACCCGAAGTTCTCGATCTCTACCAGCCCCCAATTAGATCGGCAAAGCGATCGGTCGCCTTTAGTGTCGGCTCGCCGCCCGCAGCGAAGTGCCGGCTTGCGGACGACGACGACAAATCGCCAGCCTGCGCGGTAACCGGTACGGTTATCTCGCAATGCTTGCGTCAGATGTGACGTCGAAGCGCTGGCTAACCGTCGGTGCGAGCGTGCTCGTTGTCGCTGCCGGATCGGGGGTTGCACCGGCTACCGCCTTTGGCGGACGGCCGAGGTCGAGCAACGTGCGGGTCGGGATCTACGGCGCCGGAATAAGCCCGGTCACTTCTTCCCGGACAACCGCACGGCCGCGAGTGGGTTCCACTGGAGCACCTGGAACTCGACGAAAGCAGTCGGAACCGGGACGACCGAGACCTGCGCTCCCGGCAACGTCGACTGCACGTCCGTTAGCCAGTCCATCACGTACTCGCGGCCTCGGAAGATGTGTGGTCGTTTGACGTTCACCCGCTTTCGCTACTCGAAGTGGGGCACCGGCGGGCATCTGCGGGCGATCACGCGGTCCTTGTGTATCTGGTACGGAAGTTAGTCGGACCGGAGTCCGAGGCCGGGGCGAATTATGTGTGAGCGCGTCGGTGGTTGCGGCGGAGGTACTCCCTACCGCGGTCCCGCCGTTCAGATGAACTTGAACCACGCGGGACCCCTCCGACAAGTGTTGGTGTAGACCGGCCCCGTCGCAGCGGCCGTGCAGTGGAACCGGCCCAGGTGAAACGTCCGACCGGCCACGCCGCAAGGCGGCCAGCGAGTGGCGTATCAGATCGCCCCGGCTAGAGCAGATTCAATCCGGGTCCCCTTCACCTCGTACTCGGTCCCGTCGCTATCCCTGACTCGAACGCGACCACGCCTTTCCGAAGCCGACAATCGTGCCCTCGCGGACAACATCATCGGGCGATGTGAAGCGTACCCTCCGACCGCTCCGATACCTCTTGCGTTGTATGGCCATCGCCACGGACCGGATGACTTATCCGGAATGATCGAACGGCTCGAGGAGCTGATTCAGCACTATCCGCCGGGTGACTGAGGAAACGGAGAGAGCTTGGACTAGCTCGGCGGATCGAGATCCCCGCCGACTTGTAGGAACCGAGAGATATCAACCAACCGGGCGCTTGAAAGGGCGCCCGTTTTCGTTCTAGGAGGTCACTTGCTGGCTGACTTTCCGCCACACACGCAAGCGAGAGTGCAAAGGATCCTTGACGGTGCTGCGAGGCGACTACTCGCCGACGAGGCGAACAATGATGCGCTCGGCACCGCGGCCGGTCGGAGCAACCACAGCGCTATCGACGGTGGCTCGGATCAGCGCTCGGCGCTCGTCCTGCGTAAGTGAGTCCCAATCCGCATCGGCACTGACCGAACGAGCAGTTGGCGGCCTGATCTGATCCACGCGGGCCTGCGCCGCGTCGCGGGCCTGGCGAAGTTCAGCCAGTCGCTCGACAGCGGCCGATTCATTCTCAAGCCCCGCAGTGGTGAATGAACGCAACGCGGCGTCTAGCTCGCCTTGGCTGCGCTCAAGCGCTGTCTCGGCTTCCTGTGCGCTCTCAGCCATGCTGGCGCGACCGTGAGCGTCCCGGAGGGCATTCCGAACGGCTGACGTCACAACGTCCTCAGCAATACGTGCGGAGATAGTCACGTGGTGGTCACAGTCACTCGTGCTCGGGCATCGGTAAATCGGATAGTCGTCTTGCTTCGGCATCTTCATCGCGCCTAGCCGCGCTCCGCATGAACCGCAACGCAGTACCCCGAGCCGCGCCAACAGGCGGTCAGAGCTTGGCTGTCGTCCACGCGGGACGACCATGCGTTGCACTTGGTTCCACAGAGCGCGATCGATGATCGGCTCGTGAGCGCGGAGGTTGACCAGCTTGCCGAAGTGGATCTCACCGAGGTAGACCCTGCTGGCGAGCATCACTTGTACGCCGCGGTGCGAGCGCTCGATTCCGTGGGCCTTGAGCATGTTCCGGATCTGCGTCACCGACGCCCCGGATGCACGCATCTCGAACGCTCGCCTAGCGATCGGGACTTGCTCGGGATCGGGCCTAAGCGTTCCGTCCTCTTGCCGCTGGTAGCCGAGCGGCACTCGCGACCAGGGAGTGGCACCACGAGCCACAGCACGTGCTTGGCCCTCTGCGCTGCGTTCACCGATGGATCGCCGTTGGTACTCGCTCACCGCGCCGAGCATCGTGCCAGAGAGCCATTGCCCGGCGCTCTCGCTTGTGACGCGCCCCACGTCTACCGCAAGCACTTGCCCGCCGGCTTGCTCGACGCGGCCGACAACCTCCGCTTGAAGCGTCAGCGATCGGAACAGTCGATCGAAGTACCCGGCCGCGATCACGTCAGCATCGCCGGCCTCGACGGCTGCTACAGCGGCACTCAGGCCAGGTCGCTGTGGAAGGGGCTTCCCGCCGCTTACGTCTAGCTCCTCGTATACGCGCACGAGCGCGAGTCCGTCTCGCTCGCAGACAGACTCGATGCGCTCGTGCTGTTCTCGGGGAGACACGAACCGCTCGCCTTCACGACCGTTCGTTTGGCTGACGCGGACGATGCCGATAGCTCGCCGCGGCGGGATGGCATGATTGGCAGGCTGTGCGACAGAGGCTTCCATATGCATAAAGCGATACCACGTGACGACGTTCGGCTGTCAGATGAACGAGCACGACTCCGAGCGGATGAAGGGGATGCTCGAATCGCTCGGCTACGAGGAGGCCTCAGGGCGCGATCAGGCCGACCTGATCCTGTTCAACACGTGCTCGATCCGCGAGAAGGCCGATAACCGCTTCCTGGCCTATCTAGGGCATGCAAAGCGGCTGAAGGCAGAACGTCCCGAGCGCGTGGTCGGCGTCGGCGGTTGCTGGGCGCAGTCGATCAAGGATGAGATCTTCGCCCGCTTCCCGTTCGTCGACGTGGCTTTCGGCCCCGGGCAGGTACACAGACTGGCCGAGTTTTTGACGTCCGACTCGCTCAGTGCCCAGGGCTACTTCGAGTTCGAGGGCTTCACCGGCGACCTTCCAGCCAAGCGCGAGCGCGACTTCCAGGCCTGGGTGCAGATCAGCGTCGGCTGCAACTGCGTCTGCAGTTACTGCATCGTCCCCTCGACGCGGGGTCGGGAGGTCAGTCGTTCACCCCTCGACCTGGTGGCCGAGGTGGAGCGGCTGGCGGCCGACGGCGTCCGTGAGGTGACACTGCTGGGGCAAAACGTCAACTCCTACGGCCGCGACCTACCGCGCGAGGAGCGAATCACCTTCGCCGAGCTGCTCGCGCGGGTCGACTCGGTGGAGGGCATCGAGCGGATCCGATACACGAGCCCGCACCCTAAGGACATGCGTGAGGACGTGATCCGCGCCCACGCCGAGCTGCCGTCGCTCTGCCGGCACATCCACTTGCCGCTTCAGTCGGGTTCAAGCGCTGTGCTCAAGCGGATGCGGCGCACCTACACGCGAGAGCGCTACTTGGACCGAGTGGCGCTCATCCGGGAGCACGTCCCGGATTGCGCGCTGACTACCGACATCATCGTGGGCTTCCCAGGGGAGTCCGAAGAGGACTTCGAGCAGACGCTTGAGGTCGCCGAGGAGGTCGGCTACGACGGCGCCTTCACCTTCGCCTTTTCGCCGCGGCGGGGCACCGAGGCGGCGACACTTCCCGACCACGTTCCGCACGAGGTCAAAGTTGAGCGGCTCGAGCGGTTGGTGGAGGTCGTCCAGCGCCGTGCCCATGAGCGCGCCCAGAGATTTGTCGGCTGCGTGCTCGACGTTCTGGTCGAGGGGCCCTCGCGGACCGATCCCAGCCGCCTGCGCGGGCGCTCGTCACACAACAAGGTCGTGAACTTCGAGGGGCTGGCCTCGGCGGGGGAGATCGTCCCGGTCGAGATCATGGCGGCCACAAGCCAGACGCTCTCGGGCCAGGCGTCGCTGGTGGCCCACGCCTCGCACTGAGACCCATTGGCCTACGCGTCCGTGACGCGTGTCCTCCATGCGCCTGCCACCGCGGGAATAATGGCCCAGCCGGCGAGGACTGCGACGGGAGGGGGCGTCCGCCCCGTATGCGAACATCAGTTCGTGTGAGATGGGAGACGCTTGACGTCCGGGCTGATGAGCGGGCCCGACTACCCGGTTACCGGGACGAGGCCGTGGTGCGGCATTTCGACGCGCCCGACTCGATCCCGACGCGCTTCTACGAGGTCCGGGCGAAGTCGATCATCAACAAGGTGCCAAAGGCGTCGCGGATGCCGTTCAGATACACGATCAACCCATTCCGTGGATGCACCCACTCCTGCGCCTACTGCCTATGGGGGAACACCCCGATCCTCACCGGCGAGGGGCGGCATAAGCCGATCGAGGAACTGGATGTCGGTGACGAGATCTACGGCACGGTTCGAAGCGGGAAATACCGGAAGTACGCCCGTACGACGGTGCTCGATAAATGGATCTCGATTAAGCCCGCCTATCGGGTGGTCCTCGAGGATGGAACCGAGCTGATCACGAGCGGCGATCACCGCTTTCTCAGCAACCGCGGGTGGAAGCACGTCTTGAACTCGCCGCCATCCGACCCCGACCGGCCGCATCTAACGACCCGCAACCACCTCGTGGGGACTGGTGCCTTCTCGGCCCAGCCAGCCGAGACACCCGATTATCAGCGTGGCTACCTGTGCGGCATGTTCCGTGGTGACGGGCACATCGGGTCGTATTTGTACGATCGCCCCGGGCGATTGAGCGGGGACGTGCACCGTCTGCGGCTGGCGCTCGTTGATCTCGAAGCACTGCGGCGCTCGCGCGATTATCTCCGCGTCGCTGGGATCGCCACAACCGAGCGGGTCTTTCAGCGCGCAGCCGGCGGGCACCGGGAGGTGGTCGCGATCGGGACGAGTTCTCGTTCGCTCGTGGAGCGGGGAAGGGAGCTCATGGAATGGCCAGTCCTTGCAAGCTCCGATTGGTGCCGCGGCTTCCTCGCTGGCATCTTCGACGCCGAGGGCTGTCGGAGTGATTTCGCGCTACGCATCTCGAACACGGACCCCGAGATCCTGGCGTGGGCCGGGGCCTGCGCAAAGCGCTTCGGCTTCGACTTCGCGGTTGAGGACCGCAACATGCCAAACGGGCTAGAGACAATCCGCATCCGCGGCGGCCTCGCCGAGCACCTTCGCTTCTTCCATCTCACAGATCCAGCGATCACACGAAAGCGCTCCGTCGAGGGCCAGATGGTCAAGACCTTCTCGAACCTGAAGGTGGCGGCGATCGAACCGCTCGGTCGCGCATTGCCGCTTTACGACATAACAACTGGGACCGGAGACTTCATCGCGAACGGCGTCGTAAGCCACAACTGTTTCGCCCGTCCCACCCACACCTACCTGGACTTCAACGCCGGCCGGGACTTCGAACGCGAGATCGTGGTCAAGGTGAACGCGCCAGAGCTGGCGCGGGCCGAGCTGGGAAGGCCGTCGTGGAAGAGAGAGCACGTGGCGCTAGGGACGAACACGGACCCGTATCAGTGGGTGGAGGGTCGCTACAAGCTGATGCCGGGGATCTGGGAGGCGATGCGAGACGCGCGCAACCCGTGCTCGATCCTGACCAAGTCGCCGCTGCTGCTGCGAGACCTGGAGCTGATGAAGCAGATCAACGAGGTCACCGAGTTCGGGGCTGCGCTGTCTGTCCCAACGCTCGACGAGAAGGCGTGGCGGGCCACCGAGCCGCATACGCCAAACCCACGGGCTCGATTGGAAGCGGTAGCCGAGTTGACGCGCAACGGAATTCGTACGGGCGTCCTGATTGCCCCGCTGATGCCGGGTATCAACGATGCTCCGGAGCAGATCGAGCCGATCCTGCAGCTCGCTGCGGAGGCCGGGGCGGCGTACGTGAGTGGAATCGCCCTGCACCTTCGCGGAGAGGTGCGCGGTCTTTTCTTCGAATGGCTGCGCGAGCACAACCCAGAGCTGATTCCTCGCTACGAGCAGCTTTACCGAAAGGGCGCCTACATGCCCACCGACGAGCGCGCCCGTCTCGCCGCGCTGGTGAAGGGACCAGAGCTGCCGCCGGGACAGCGGATGCGCGGCCGGACTGCAGCCCGTCGGCCAGCGCTGCGGTCGGCGCCCGAAGCACATGAACAGCAACGTTTATTTTGACTTTAGTGCTCTCTCTGAAACGGTCCACCAGCTACGGTGATAGGTAGAGAGCCGTGTCGATGAGAGAGCGCTTCAGGAACCGCCCGGACCTCAACCTGGACCGGATGTTCGAGACTCGCAGCGAAGCCTGGGAGAGCGTGGGCCTCGCCGTCGAGGCAAACGACCGTTCGGTTCGCAAAGCGCGCCGGCAATCGCTCGTGCTCCTGCCGCTGTTTGTAGCGCTGATCGTCCTGCACGATAACTACCAGGCTTGGTTCCACCTCAGCGCCAAGTCGGAGAGCTCGCTACACACACCGGTCACGGCGGCCACGGTGCTTGCGCTGCTGGCGATCGGGTGGGCGGTGGCCCGCGACGTCGGACGTGCAGCGGCGCCCACGTTCTTCCGCCGGATGGATCCGGCTACTGCGGGCACCGTCGGGTTCCTCATCCGCCTGATTACGGTGGTCATCACCGTCGTGTGGTCGCTGTATATCGCCGGCGTCAGCACGAGCTCACTGATCGCGGGAAGCGCCTTCACCGCGGTCGTGCTCGGTCTCGCCGCGCAGCAGACCCTCGGCAACGTGTTTGCCGGCATGGTGCTGCTCAGCGCGCGGCCCTTCCGCGTCGGCGAGCGGGTCAGGCTGCAGGCCGGCGGCGTAGGCGGCTATATCGAAGGCGTGGTCAGCTCCCTGGGGCTGCTCTACACGACGTTCGTCCGTGGTGCGGATCGCATTCAGGTCCCCAACAACGTCGTGCTGGCCGCCGCTGTGGTCCCACTGCGCGAGCCCGAATCGATCGATGTGAGGGTCCGGCTCGACACGGGCACCCGCCCCGGCCAGGTGGAGGCGCTCCTCAATGAGAGCGTCTCGACGCCCACCAGATCCGCGCCGCGCGTGCTGCTCGAGGAGATCGACGGCGATGACCTTGTCGTTCGCGTACAGGCCACACCGGAACGCGCGGCGGATGGCGCACGGCTGGCGGACGAAGTTATCGCTGCGCTGGCCAATGTCACCGGCGAGCATGCGACAGCCGTCCAGCATCGGGTATCCGACTGACGCTCGTACCTGTCATCATCACGACATGTGCGCAGATGAATTTGATCGGGACAACTTGGAGGAAACGATCCGCTCGATAGCCCACGAAATTGGCGAATCGGTGGAACGGCTCGCCGGGCAGGTGGATGTGGACGAGCTAGCGGGGTATGTGGGCGTCGACGCCTACCGGGCCAGGGAATGGGTGGAGACCGCAGCCAGTTGGTTCGGTGGTCAGCTCGAGAATCTGGGAGACGAGTTCGCGGCGCGCGCCCAGCGTCCGACTCATCGCGAGCCGCCAAGGACCCAGGGCCAGGAGCCTCGGAGTCCGAGCGATGATCCTCTGCGAGGAGCGGCTCCCCATCCCCTTGATTTGCCAACCGAAGAGCAGGGCCAGGCCCTGGCCGCTCTGGAGTCAGGGCGTTGGACGGTGGAGCCCGCCACCCACCGCCTCACCGCGCGAGGGGAGGGCCCGGCGCCGAGCGATGCGCTGGGGATGGTGCGCGAGCTGCGCGCCCGCGACTGGATCGGCGCCGACGGCGAAGTCACGCTGGCAGGGCGCAGGGCGCTCGGCCGCTGGCTTGACTCCGTTCCGCGGACCTAGCGCGCCCTCAGTGAATCGGAGGCGGTTCGCCCTCCGCGCTCGCCAGCAGCCTAGGATCCCACTGGCACACCGTACACGCGTGGCGGAAAGCCGAGCGGGCGAATTCGAGCCCGGTGGCATGCGGGTCCGGACTGTCCGCCACCACCGCCCAGTCAAGGACGTACTGGCCCACGGACTGCTCCCACCGTGCCTCATCGGGCGAGAGGCGCGCGCCCCCGAATCCCTCGGGCGCCGGGTGGGCATAGGCGTAGAACGCGGGTCGGTCGTAGCGAGCGTCGCCGGGCCACCAGCCGACGGCCGTCTCCTGGGCGTCCATGGCGTTGCGCATGATGAAGTCATCCGAGGGCGGCTCGGCCGGCGATCCGGAGAAGAGGTTGACGGCCAGGTCGAATGAGCCCCACCACGCATTGACCGGCGTCGAGCGACCGCGGTACGGCGCGCGAAACGCGGCCAGAACCAGCGCCGCTTGAGTGGCCGCCGCAAAGTACGCGGTGACCTGTTCGACGTCGTAGCGATGATGCTCGTCGTCCTCGTCGAGCGGCACCGTCCACGCGACCTCCTGCGGAGTGGCGTCAAACTCGATATCCGTGACGCTTCGCACCGCCTCGAGAATCTCGCGGGTCACTTCGCCTACGGCTCTATCCGGAGTCAGCGGCACACGACGCACGGCGCCCTCGCTGTGCTCCAGCACCGCTTCGTGGGCTTGAAGATCGAGCGCCGCCACGATCGCCGATGTCCGATCGCTGGTCGGAAGCGGGCCGGTTTCCCAGCCGCGCGGAGTCAACCGCAGCGCGGCGTGCTGGAGCTCGGGTTCCGGGAATCCCAGTCCGACAGCCAATTTGCCCAGGACCTGGGTGTGGGCATGAAGCGTGTCGCAGGTCTCGCTCCACTCGGGATACGGCGGCAAGAGCATCTCAGTGCCGCTTGTCGCGCTGCCCCGCGGCCAGCTCCGTGGCGATCTTGGCGCCGCCCATCAGCCGGGCGGCGGTTGCGGCAATCTGTGGCGCCGCGCCGGCGAACGTGGCGCCTACCCGCAGCGGAACCGGTGCAACTTCGACCTCGGCCCGGTTTCGCTCGACGGCTCGGACCACCGCCTCGGCCACCTGCTCGGGAGTGCGCGTCCCCACCCCCGGAGGGAGCTTGATGCCGGCGTCGGCGAACATCCCGGCATCGCTGATGAAACCAGGGAGGACCGTCGACACCCCGATACCGTGCTCGCGAAGGTCCTCGCGCAGCGAGAGGGCGAAGCCTCGCAGCCCGAACTTCGTCGCGGCGTACATCGACGACGCCGGGTTGGCGGCCTTGCCTGACAGCGAAGAGATGAACACCATGTGGCCGCGGCCTCGCTCGATCATGTGCGGTACGAGTGCTCGAGCCAGTGCGATCGGGGCCCGCAGGTTGACCTCAAGCATCCGATCGATCTGCTCCTGAGTGAACTCGGTGAACACCCCGCTGGCTGGCAGGGCGGCGTTCGCCACATAGACGTCGGTGGCGCTGGCCGCCGCGTCGTCGGCGAGGCGCTGCACCTGCTCGCGGTCGGAGAGATCGCATGGCGCGGCGCGTCCACCCACCTCCGCGATGAGATCGTCGAGCACCGCCACACGGCGGCCGGAGAGGATCAGGCTCGCCCCGCGGCTGCTGAACGCCCGGGCGATTGCGTGCCCGATCCCGCCCGTTGCGCCAGTGACCAGCACATTGCCGCTGCCGAGGCTCACGGCGCCGGAGTGTAGTCAGCGCGGGAACACGGCGAGCGTGGCCGTAAAGCCGTGCAGGAAGCTGCGCCCGCCCACCGGCCCGATCTCGCCGGCGGCGAAGAAACCCGCGGTGGGTGCCCCTGCCAGAGCCTCGTCGACGGCGAGCGCGTCATGGTCGCAGTCCCCGAACATCGCCGCACCCCGGCCGTTGCACGAGAACAAGAGCGCCCCTGCGGCGCCCGTCTCGGACAGCGCTTCGGCGCGGAGTCCAAGCTGCCGCCGCAGGTCTTCGCCCGCGGAACGGGCATCCCGCGCGTGCAGGCGGATCACCTGTCCCTCGTGGACATCGGTGGCCACCACGACACGGCCCGACGCGGGCTCTGCGCCGGCGATGCCCCGCACCAGAAAGTCTCCCTGCTGATACTCGGCTTTGTTGCCCTCGACGACGATGCCAATCAGCACGCCGCCGGCGACTAGCGCCTGCTCGCGGCCGGAGAGCTGAGCGACAACGCGCTGAAGCGTCTCAAGAGCCGGGCGGCCGGCCAGCTCCTCGATCACGTTTCCCTCAGCGGCGGTTATCGTCAGCTCCGGTCCCAGGGGCGCGGCACCCTGGGAGACGCAGGGCAAGAGATCGATTCCGGCCAGTCCCACGCCCACGGCTCCGTCCTCGACGATGTCCTGGTCCAGCATCAACGCCCCCGAACCATCGGCGCTAGCGGCGCTGGCCAGACCTCCGAGCACCGGGATGCCCGGGGATTCGAGTGCCATCTGGGCGAGGAACGCCTCGGCCGGAAAGCTGCGGGGGTCGGCCAGCACGATCAGGGCGCGTAACTGCTCGTCGCTCGGGATTCCCACCAGCTCCGGGGGTTCGGCGTCCATATCGACGCGAGCATGGAAAGGAACGGGGTGGCCTTCGTCGAAGGTCGCTGCCCACACGGCGACGGCGGTGCCCGACTCGAGCTCGCGTCGATCACCGATCACGCCGCCGGCCCCGCAGCCCACGAGCGTGCCCGAGGCGAGCCGCTCTTGGACGCCCTCGAGCGTCGCTTCGGGCGCCGAAAGATGGGCTCCGCTGGCGAACAGAAATGCCAGATCGGCAGTAGCACCTTCCAGCTCCCTCGCCGCCTGCTCGCCGGCCGCGCGGCCAGCTTCGAGCGGTTCGGGTGCGGTCGACAGTCCGGTGCCGATGCGAACGGCCATCGGTTCACGATACTGAGCGCCATGACCGCCGAGGTCATCGCTCTCTTTGGCCCCACGGGGATCGGGAAGACCGCGGTGGCGCTGGCCCTGGCCGAGCGCCTACGTCAGCTGGGAGAGCGGCCGGTGGCGGTGTCGGCGGACGCACTGCAGGTCTACGAAGGCCTCGAGACGCTGACCGGGACTGCGAGCGCCACGGACCAGACACGGCTCGAGCACAGGCTGATCTCGTTCCTGCCGATCAACGCGAGCTTCAGCGCCGGTCAGTACGCCGAGCTTGCCCACGCCGAGATCGACCGGCTTCTCGAGGGCGGAAACCGGCCGATCGTGGTCGGCGGGACGGGGCTCTATCTGCGCGCCGCCCTGGCCGAGCTCAGCCTGCGTCCGGCGCCGCCCGAGGGCGTGCGCGAACGCTGGCTGGCCGAGCTCGAGCGCCGGGGGGCGGTGGCCCTGCACGCGACCCTCGCGCAGCGGGCACCGTGGGCGGCTGCGGAGATCGAACCCGGCGACCGACAGCGCGTGGTGCGAGCGCTCGAGCTACTGGACGCCGGCGAGCTCGAGCCGCCGGAAGCGGAGTCCGAGCTGTGGAGCCGCGACGTTCGCCGATCGACGCTGCTGGCCGGCCTTGTGATGGAGCGCGCGGGGCTCTATGCCCGGATCGATGAGCGCGTGGAGAGGATGGTGGCGTGTGGCGCGGCCGAGGAGGTCCGCGATGCCAACGCCGCCGGCGCCTCGCTCACGGCGCGCAAGGCGCTGGGTTTCGAAGAGCTGCTGGTGGGCGACGTCGAGGGCATGAAGCGCCGTACCCGCAACTACGCCCGGCGCCAGCTGACCTGGATGCGCAAGCTGGCCGGAGTCGACGTGATCGACGTCACGGGGCGCGAACCTGACGAGGTGGCGGCACATATCGTGCAGCTGTGGCACGGCTGAACGACGCCGCTTGCCGGCCGCGTCGTCGGGCGCCGCATACACTCCCGCCGCGTGGAGTTCGAGAAATGGCACGCGCTCGGCAATGACTATGTGATCGTCGAGGCCCGTCAGCTGCCGTTCACCCTCACACCCCGCCGGGTGCAGGCGATCTGCGCCCCTCACACGGGAGTGTTCGCAGACGGCGTCCTGCTCCTGTCCGAGCCCCAGAACCCTGGTTCGGTGGCCCGGCTGCGCGTCTTCAATCCCGACGGCTCGGAGGCAGAGGTGTCGGGGAACGGCGCGCGGGAGGCGATCCTCTATCTGCGGCGGCGAGGCTGGACCAACGCTGAGCGCTTCTCGATCGAGACCGCTGCCGGTGAGCTGCGGCCGACGATAACGTCGCCAACCACCTGCAAGGTCGCTATGGGCAGGGCCCGGGTCCAGAGCGAGGACTTTCCCTCAGGCGGGGCCGACGGCGTCGGCGAGGTCGATGCCGCGGGCCGGTCCTGGCGCTTCCAGCACGTACAGGTTGGCAACCCGCAGTGCGCCATCGCCGTCGAGGACGAGAACACGCTGTCGGCACTCGAACTGGTAAGCATCGGCCGCGAGATCGAGCGTAATCCGCTGTTTCCCCATCGCACGAACGTCTCGTGGTTCACCGTTATGGCTCCCGGTCGCATCCGGGTGCGGATCTTCGAGCGCGGGGTGGGGGAGACGGCCGCCAGCGGCACCGGTGCGGCCGGCGCGGCCGTGGCCTACGTCTTGGGTGGTGGTCGGTCCCCGGTGACGGCGGTGCTGGACGGCGGCGAGCTGGAGGTGGACGTGGGGGGGGACCTAGAGCTGGTGCTCACGGGCTGGGCGGTGCCGGTCTTCCGGGGCACCGCGGCGGACGAGTTTGTAGAGGAACTGAGTGCGGCCGAGTAAGCGCCTGGAGCGCATCCCCCCTTATCTGTTCGCCGAGCTCGAGCGCAAGATGCAGGCTAAACGAGCTGCGGGGGTCGACGTGATCAGCCTTGGCATCGGCGACCCGGACCGGCCGACCTATCCGGAGATCGTGAGGGCGGCACAGGCCGCCGTGGCCGATCCGGGCACGCATCAGTACCCGTCCAATCGCGGCCGTGCCGAGTTTCGAGAGGCCGTGGCCGCCTTCTACCAGCGGCGGTTTGGGGTCACGCTTGATCCCCAGGTTGAGGTCATGCCTGCGATCGGGGCCAAGGAGTGCATCTTCAACCTCAACCTGGCGTTCCTCGATCCCGGCGATGTTGCGCTGGCCGCCGACCCCGGCTACCCGGTCTATACGGGAGGACCACTGCTTTCGGGCGGCGAGCCGGTGCTGATGCCACTACTCGCCGACCGCGGCTTCGCTCCGGACTTCGGCGCACTTCCGCGCGAGGCCGTGGCGAGGGCCCGCCTGATGTTTCTGAACTACCCCAACAACCCGACCGGGGCCGTTGCGCCGGAGGGCTTGTTTGAACGCGCGGTGGAGTTCGCCCGGGCGACCGACGTCCTTGTCGTCCACGACAACGCCTACAGCGAGACGACCTACGACGGCTACGTGGCGCCGTCGTTTCTGCAGACTCCGGGGGCCAAGGAGGTGGGGGTGGAGGTCTTCTCGCTCTCGAAGGGCTACAACATGACCGGCTGGCGTTGCGCGGCGATCGTGGGCAACGCCGAGGCCATCGCCCAGTATTGGCGACTGAAGTCCAACATCGACTCTGGATTATTCGAGGCCGTTCAGCTGGCAGGCGCGGCCGCGTTGGGCCCGGACCTTGACCGCGAGGTGAAGGCCATGAACGCGATCTACCAGCGCCGCCGCGACATGGTGTGCGACGCCTTGGCCGAGGCCGGCGTCCAGGTCACCAAGCCCCGCGGGACGATCTATGTCTGGGCGCCTGTGCCAGCGGGGTTCGAGTCGGCGGCGGCGTATTGCGAGCACGTGCTCGAGCAGGTTGGAGTCGTGATCTCTCCCGGAGGGGCTTACGGACCCAACGGCGAAGGCTTTTTCCGCATCTCGCTGACGACCTCTGACGAGCGGCTGAACGAGGCCGTCCAGCGTCTGCGCAGCCTCTAGCTCGGCGCTGGCCCCCGGCGGCGAGGCTATGCTCAATTCGATTGTCTCGGGTCCCTAACAAGCGAACCCATCAGGCCGCATTGAACGGCCAGCCCCGTGGTCAGCGTGCCCGCCAGCGCGCATACATGATCGCCGCGGTCCCCGACGGTTCGAGCGATCAGTTGAGAGAGCTCGCCGAGCTGCTGCGGACCGCGGGGGTGGCATCCATTGGAAAGATCGTTCAGCGCCGTGAGCGACCGCACCCCAACAGCTACCTGGGGCCCGGCAAGCTCGAGCAGCTGAAAGCGGAGCTGACCCGCTCCGATGCCAACCTCGTGGCCTGTGATGACGAGCTCTCTCCCCGCCAGGAGCGCAACCTCGAGGCAGAGCTCGGAATGCCGGTGATCGACCGTACGGCGATCATCCTCGACATCTTTGCGTCCCATGCGCATAGCGCCGAGGGAAAGCTCCAGGTGGAGCTGGCACAACTCGAGTACAACCTGGCCCGGATGCGAGGGCTGTGGTCGCACCTCGAGCGGCTGGGGGGCGGGATCGGCACCCGGGGCCCCGGCGAGACGCAGATCGAGACCGATCGCCGACTGGCGCGTGACCGCATCGCGGCGCTCAAGCGAAAGCTCGCTCGCGTCCGCTCCAGCCGCGGGGTGATGCGCGCGGAACGCCAGCGGGCGCAGCTTCCCTCCGTGGCCCTGGCCGGATACACGAACGCCGGCAAGTCCACTCTGCTGAATGCGTTGACCGATGCCAACGTTGGTGTCGGAGATCGCCTGTTTCACACGCTCGATCCCACGACTCGGCTGCTGCGCGTGGACGGCCACAACTACCTGCTGACGGACACCGTGGGATTCATCCGCAAGCTTCCCCACCAGCTGGTCGATGCGTTCGCTGCGACGCTGGAGGAGACGAGGCTGGCCGATCTGATCCTGCATGTGGCGGACGCCTCTGCCCCGGAAGAAGAGCTGGCGACGATGACCTCCGCGGTGGACGAGGTGCTGGACGAGATAGGCGCCGGCGACGTACCAAGGCTGCTCGTGCTGGCCAAAGCGGATCTGATCGACGCCGAGCGGCGCAGCGAGCTCGAGTACCGCCACCGGGACGCCCTGCTGCTATCCGCCCTGTCCGGCGAAGGGACCGATGGCCTGGTGGCCCGGATCGAGGATGAGTTTGCCCGCACGCTGTGTGAGGTCCAGCTGCTTGTTCCCTACGAGCAGGGGGCCAGCCTCGCGGAGCTGCACGAGCTCGCCGGCGATCTGGAGCGTGACGACACGCCGGCGGGAGTCCGGGTCACGGCGCGCTTGCCGGCGTCGGCCGCTGCGCGCTACGAGCGCTTCGCCCTCAGCCGCGGGCGGACGTGAACCTGCGCGTTCGTCGCCTCGATGAGCGTGGCCTGCTGCCCAGCCGAGCGCACGTCGACGACGCCGGCCTCGACCTGCACGCGCTCGAGGACGAGGTAGTCGCCCCGGGCGAGCGAGCCTCGATCCGAACCGGGATCGCGATCGAGGTTCCCGGCGGCCACGCCGGGCTCGTGCTGCCCCGATCAGGGCTGGCACTGCGCCACGGAATTGCTTTGGTCAACGCGCCTGGGCTGATCGATCCTGGCTACCGGGGCGAGGTCCGCGTGCTGTTGCTGAACACCGATCGAAGTCAATCGTTCGCGCTCGCCGCAGGCGACCGCATCGCGCAGCTCGTGCTGGTGCGCACTCCGCCGGCGGCGGTGGTCGAGGTGGGCGAGCTGTCAACCTCCTCGCGCGGCGGCGGGGGATTCGGCTCGAGCGGCGCCTGACGCCGGCTGTGAAGCGCTAGTGACTGGAGGGGATGAGGCGATGTGCCTCGAGAAACTGCTTGGCCACGGTCGTCGGATTTTGGCCGTCGAGAGCGACTGCAGCGTTCAGCTGGCGCATCACGGGCGTGGTCAAGAGAGCGCTGACCGCATTGATCGTGTAAGCGAACGCCGGGCCCTCCTGCTCGATCGCTTTTTGCGTCGCCACCGGCACCACGTTGCCGAAGCCGAACACATGACTCGTATCCGACAGCAGAGCATAGGTGTCGCTCGCGAGCTGGCCGTCGGTCGTGTTGACGTCGGCGGCCTGGACAGTGCCCTTGTCGAGTGACTGGTATTGCTCGCCGAACGGAATGGCTTTGAAGGCCGCGGGCGCAAAGCCGTAGACCTGTTCGACCCCGGCCAGCCCCGTCTGGCTGTTCTCGAACTCCGGCGGCCCGCCGACGGTTAGCTTGGCCGCCACCTTGCGCAGATCGCCGATTGCACTGAGGCCATTCTCAACGGCGTAGGTCAGTGTCACCGCGAGGGCATCCGTGTCCGCGAACGGAGTGGGTTTGAGCAACGCAAAGCCATGAGTCTGGGCGTAGCGTGCGCCCGCGTCGTAGGCCTGGCGGGCGTTGCGAAACGTCCGTCTGTAGCCGGCGACTGACCTGTCCCACACGCGCAGGTACTCCGGGTAGAAGCTGAGGCTCCCGTCCTCAAGAGCTCTGATCGTCACACCCGTCGGGCCGATGTTCCGATTCAGGGAGACGGAGTACCCCTGGGCCGCGAGCGCCTGCTCGTAGAGGGCCCCGAGCACGAATTGCTCCGGGAAGGTGTTCTTGTCGCCGACGGCCACCGGTGGGCGTCCAGTCCCGGGCAACGGCGTGGTCAAAGTCGTGGCATCGCCGGTGCTGCGTCCGGAGGCCGTGTGCTTGCTGCCGCCGCAGCCGGCCAGGCCCGTGGCCACGGCGGCCAGGAGGCACGCGGCGGCAAACGCGCTGACGGCACGGGTTGCCAATCGCTTCCTCACAGCTCGCAGGGCCATGCTAGTCGTGTCCTAAACGCCAGCCGCACGTCGGGCCTCAGCGTGAGCACTGCGCTCGAGCTCGTCGTCGAGCGGCGGAAGCGGCTCCGTGAGCGCCAGCGAGGTCTCGATCAGCCAGTCGGCAAACCATGCGTTCTTGGGCAGCAGCGGTCCGTGCAGATAAGTGCCGATGACGCCTCGCCGGCGGACGCCCTCCCAGCCGTCCTCGCCGTTGTTGCCGTGGCCGCTCAGCACGCGGCCCAGCGGCCGTGCTGACGGGCCGAGATATGTACGACCGCCGTGATTCTCAAATCCGGCGAGCACGCGTGCCGGAGCCTCAGCATCTAGTTGCACCTCGATCGCGACGTTGCCGATCAACCGCTTGCTCGCGTGGTCCGACTCTCCGTCTCCGGCCCGAACGGTGGTCAGATCGACCAGTCCTGTACCGGGCAGCGTCTCCTCGCCCAGCTGGTAGGAGTGACCGAGCAGCTGGTAGCCGCCGCACACCGCCAGAATCACCGCTCCGCGCTCGGCCGCGCTGTGCAACGCCGCACGCTTTTTCTCCGCCAGATCGTAGGCACAGAGGCGCTGGTCTCGGTCCTGGCCGCCGCCCATGTAGTAGAGATCTGCGGCATCCGGATCCAGCGGTTCGCCCAACCCGGAGGAGCGAAGCTCGAACCCTAGGCCGCGCCAGCGACAGCGGTGCTCGAGCAGCAACAGGTTGCCGCGGTCGGCATAGATGTTCATCAAATCCGGATACAGCGCGCACACACGCAGTGTGGGCCGAGCGATCCCGGTGGCCGGTAAGTCAGGCAGTGAGCATCACCACCTCGCTGCCAGCGTAGTCCGGAGTGGGGGGGATCGTCGCTCTACCGGCCGGTCTCAGACCCACGGCCGGTGCCTGCCGCTCGAGCTCTGAGGGCAGCACTCGGTCGAGCGCCACCGCGTTCAGCTCCACGGTGTGCTCGCCGCGCGGGGAGACGATCTCCCGCCGGCGCTCGAGCACGAATGCCCCGTCGTGTGCCCGGATGGCGGTTGGCTGGCTGGCATAGACGCTGCCGTCGCGCTCGCAGATGTCGGGCAGCAGCTCCGGCTGACCGTCGCCGGACTCGTAGGCCTCCAGACGGCTGGTCAGGGCCGCCGCCAGTAGCCCGCCGTCGAGCAGATGCGCCCGCGCGCAGGCCAAGAACGCAGCTCGCTGCTCGGTCCCGCCAAGCAGCTGGATCGTCTGCATGGGAACCAGACACAGCGCAAAGCGTCTGCCGAGCGAGAAGCTGCGGGCATCGGCCAGCGCTGTCGTCACGTCGAGCCCCTCTGCACGACCGTCGAGCTCTGCGAGCAGCGCGGGGTCGTTGTCGAGCGCCGTGACCCGATGCCCGCGGCTGGCGAGGTCGATCGTCACGCGGCCGGTTCCGGCGCCGATGTCGAGCACCGGATCGCCGCGCTCGGAGGCGAGCGCACGCCAAAGCGGCAGGTCCGCGGAGTAAGGACCGCACTCGAGGTCGTGCCAGATCGCAGCGGATGTCACGAGGCCACCTGCTGCGTCTGGCGCCAGAACTGCTGGACGTGGCCTCTGGCGGCGAGCAAGTCGCGAAGCTCCAGCAGGGCGGTATAGGTGGGTAGCGCAAACAGACGGCGCTGAGCCGCTGCGGCAAGCGCGGCGTCCAGGGCGGCGGCGAGGTTGGGAACGACGCGCAGTCGCTCGGCCGGCACGCCGGCGTATTTGAGGCGCAGCGCGAGCTCGGCCGCCCGCGTTCCCGAGCACGTCACCAGGCGCACTCGCCCCGCCAGGAGCTCGAAGTCCGCATCCCAGATCCACGAGACATCGTGTCCATCGGCGATGCGGTCGTTGAGGACTCCGAGAATGTCCAGCTCTCCCTGCTCCAGCCCGAGCGTGCGCACTACCTCGTTGGCACCCGCGGGGTTCTTGATCAGCAGGATTGACAGAGGCGTTCCGCCAATCGCGACGCTCTCTGCTCGACCGAACGCAGCTCGCACATCCGCCAACCCCGCCGCGATGACGTCCAGGTCGATGCCCAGCGCGAGGCACAGCGCGGCCGCGCCGAGGGCGTTGTAGACGTTGTAAAGGCCCGGGAGCGGGATTGAGATGTTCCTCGTGCCGACTGGCGTGCGCAACTGGAAGCGTGCGCCCCGCGTGCCATCGAGCTCGATCTGCTCGGCGGCCACCGAGGGCTGCGGGCGCTCCTGGCCGCACGACGGACACCGGTAGCGGCCGAGGTGACCGACATATATCGATTCGTACGCGTACGCTGCACCGCACCGGCGGCAGTGCTTGGAATCCGAGGCGTGCTGCATATGGGAGACCGCCATGTGCGGATCCTCGACGCCGAAGTAGCTCGCGCCTGGACGGAGCCGATCGTCGTTGCCGGGCGATGAGTAGTCGCGTCCCAGGTCGGCCACCAGGGGGTCATCGGCGTTCAGCACGAGCGCCGACGAGTGCGCGAGGCGGGCGACGACGTCCGCCCAGCGGTCGGCGATGGTTTCGAGTTCGCCGTAGCGGTCGAGCTGATCGCGGAACAGGTTCGCGAGCAGCAGCGCCCGCGGCTGAAGTTCTGGGCGTCACGCGGTCCAGCCAGAACTCGTCGAGCTCGAACAACCCAAATTCACCGTCGATGCGACCGCTGGGCTTTGCCGCGTAGAGCAGCGAAGATGCCACGCCGCCCGCCATGTTGGCCCCCGCGCGGTTGTGAACCAGCCGCAATCCGGCGCGTTCCAGCACCGAGGCGGTCATCGCGGCTGTTGTCGTCTTGCCGTTGGTGGCGGAGACGACGGCACAGCCTTGTGGCATGCGTCCCGCCAGCGCCTCGATCGCGTGCGGCTCGAGCCGGATCAGGACCTTGCCGGGCAGGCTGGTGCCGCCGCCCCGTCCGGTGAGGCGCGCGAGCTCGCCGATGGCCCGAGCGGCAACGATCTTCGGGGCGAGCATGCTCATTTGGCGTGAGCTCCCGGATGGACGCCGTCGGCAGCGGGCTCTTCCCCCTGGTAGCTCGGAGGCACAAGCACCCTGACCGCGGCGGGAATGGCTCGCACGGTGACCGGAAGCTCCGCAATCGGGTCGCCGTCGGCGTACAGCGTGAACGGCCGGGAGGCGCGGATCTCGATCGCCCGGGCCCGGAGCACCTCGACCTCCGGCCGGCGTACGTGCTCACCGCGGAACACGGTAGGCAGCAGGCGAATGAATCTGAGCTTGGGCAAGTCGGAGACGATCACCACGTCGAGCATCCCGTCGTCGAGCGCCGCCCCGGGCGCCAGCCACATGCCGCCGCCGTACGCGTTCGCGTTGGCGGCGGCGATTGTGTAGCCAGTTACCCGCCTGACATCACCGGCGTCGGTCGTGAGCTCGAACGCGGCTGAGCGCCATCCGATCAGCGCCCGCAGCGCGCCGTAGGCGTACACCAGGCTCCCGTGCAGCAGCTGTGTCGCGTTCGCGATGCGGTTCGCCTCCGAGTCAAAGCCGCAGCTGGCGATCCCCACAAACGGCATTCCGCCGGCCTCGCCCAGGTCCAGGGAGCGCACCGCCCCGTCAGCCAGTACCCGACAGGCCGCGGCCGGCTCGAGCGGGATCCCGAGCGAGCGAGCGAAGTCGTTTCCCCGTCCGCCAGGGAGCACCCCCAGGACGCCGTCGCTGTTGCGTAGGGCCCCGGCGACTGCACCGATCAAGCCGTCGCCCCCGAACGCCACCGCTGTATCACCTGCCGCTGCAGCTTCTCGGGCCAGCTCGCGGGCGTGGTCGAGGCTGCGTGTCAGCTCGACGCGATGTTCCTGCCCCAGCTGTTCCAGCGCTGTCTGTACGGCGCCCAGCCGCCGCCCCGCGCGGCCGCCCCCGGCGAACGGGTTGACGATCAGCGCCAGCATCAGGCCACCAGCAGCGCGCCGAGATTCTCGGCGATCGCCACAGGCGCCGGGTCGTGCGCGGCCTCGGCCTGCTCTCGTGACGTGACGCCGGTCAGGACGATCGCCCCGTCGAGACCGGCCGCGGCGGCACCTCCCAGGTCTGAGTCCAGGCGATCTCCGACCATCAAGGTCCGCCCCGGTCCCAGACGGTCCAGCGCCGTGTGGAACATCTGCGGATCGGGCTTTCCCACGAGCGAGGCGCTGCGCTCGGTTGCGTACTCGAGCGCGGCGACCACCGCTCCGGTACCGGGCCACAAGCCATCGGCCGTCGGGAACGTTCGATCGCGGTTGGCGGCCAGCATCTCCGCGCCTGCCATTACGGCTCGTGTAGCGACCCGTAGCTCGTCGAAGTGAAGATCGTCGTGACCGGCGATCACCACGAGCTCGGCTTGCGCGGCACGGTTGGTGCCGTTGACCACGCTCATTCCGGCCTCAGATACGTGGCGGAAGATCGCCGGCGCGCCGATCACATAGACGGCGGTTCCCCGCTGGCGGCCCGCCAGCAGGTGCTGGATCGCGGCACCGACCGTCACCACCTCCTCGAGCGAGGCCTGGAGCCCGAGCGACCACAGCTTGCGCACGTACTCCTCGGGAGAGCGCCGGGTCTCGTTGGTCAGAAACGCCAGCGACTTGCCCGCCGCGCGCAGCTCGGCGATCGCCTCCGGGGCGCCGGGAGTTGGCTCCTCGCCGACCCACACGCAGCCGTCGAGGTCAAACAGCACGTGGTCATAAGGCGCGAGCAGGGGGGAGAGGGCCATGCGGTTCAGAACAGCGCCGTTTGGGCCGTCGGTGGCGAAGCAAGGCATTCGGGGCCGTCGTAGCGGGCGTCGTTTACCGCGAATCCGACGGCGCGCACCGCCGTGTCGGCGGCCGGCAGCCCTGACAGCAGCCCGTACAGTTGCTCGACGGGACTGCCAGGATCGAGCCACGGGCGCTCGGCGGGGGGAGAGAGGATCACCGGCATGCGATCGTGCAGCGGCGCGACGGCGGCGTTCGGAGCGGTCGTGAGGATCGTGCAGCTGCGCAGCCGATGGCCATCTTCGCCGCGCCAGACGGCCCACAGGCCGGCAAAGGCGAACGGCGCACCGTCGGCCTGCGTTATGTGAAACGGCGCTTTCGTGCCGTCGGGATGGCGGCACCATTCGTAAAAGCCATCGGCCAGGATCAGGCACCTGTAGCGCTCGAAGGCACGGCGGTATGCCGGCCGCGAGGCGACCGTCTCCACGCGGGCGTTGATCATCTTCAAGCCGGTTTGAGGACTCTTGGCCCACGCTGGCACCAAGCCCCAGCGCAGGTACTCTCCGCGCGGGATGCCTTCACGGTCATTTGTCACCGCCAGCACCGGGTCGCCCGGTGCGACGTTGTAGCGTCGGGTGACCTCTACCGATTCGCCGATCGGAAATCGGGCTCTCACATCGGCTGGGCTCGGCACGGCGAGCGTATAGCGACCGCACATGGCCTCGGGCGCGGTCGGCTCAGCGCGCGCGCGCTGTGATCTGGTCCGCGCGTTCGGCCTTCATTCGGCGTTGGCGGCGGCGGCCCAAGTAGGCGATGACCCCAACCGCGATCAGGACGAGCACGATGTCGTAGAAGACGGTGATGTCGACGGAGAGCCCGCCGAACGGCAGCGAGACCACCGTGACCAGGCCGAAGCCGATTCCGAACACGGCAACCACCAGCAGGATCACGAGCAGGATGCCGCGCACCCGCGCCAGCGCACCGGCGCTCGAGGGCGGAGCGACCAGCCCCATCAGTCGCAAGCCGCGCAGCTGCTTTGTGGTCGGTCCTTCGACGCCCAGGCGATCAGCGGCCTTTTTCAAATCGTCCGCCCGGCGCTCGGCCAGCGCCAACGAGGCGTCGGCCATCCGCCGGAGCTGAAGTCGCTCCTGGGGTCGCGCGGCGGCGAGCGCGCGCTGGAAGTGCGCGCGCGCCTTCTTGGCGTCGTATTTCTCGGCGGCGCGAGCGCCGAGAATCGCCTGGGCGGCAGCGCGGAAGCGGGTCTCTGACTCGAGCTCCTCGTCGGAGCGTCCCTCGAGCTGCTGGATGGCCGCCAGCTGGCTACGCTGTTCCATCCGCATCATCCGCTGCTGCTTCGGCATCGCGTGAATGAGTGTATCCGCAGGGGTGACGGCCTAGCGCTCGCCGCCGCTCCGCAAACCAATGATTTTCGGGCGCTGTATCAGCGCCGACCGCTGCGCCGCACGGCGCGGCCCGCGACCGGAGCGAGCGGCTCGCCGGCTCGCCAGCGCCGGACCACCTTCTCGATGTTGAAGGGCACCAGCATGATTGCCGGGCCGGAGGACGGCTTGCGGTTGGCCTCGACGATCTGGCGGTTGATGCTGGAAAGAACGCGGCGCACCTCGACCTCTGAGAAGGCCTCCGAGGCCTCCACCAGGGCGTCGTGGGCCGCCTTTCGCAACGCCAGCGACGGCGGCAGGTACGAGAGATTCTCGCGGCGGAGCTTCTGCTTTACCCACCACATCTCGTCGAACGGCTTGCCGAGATCGGGGATCGGCTGACCCGCGCCGGGGAGATCGTCGAACTCTCCGCGGTCATGCGCCTCGTCGATCTGTCGGTCGATCCAGCTTCGGAAGCTCGTGCCGCGGGGCTTACGGTTTGTCACTGCATGATTGTGGCCGATCGCCGTCTTCTCGGTAATTCAATCGAATTACTAGTATTTATAGGTCGAACGGCGACCGCGGACCGAGAACAGCGACCAGACCAAGACCAGAGGAGCCCAATGAGCGCGACAGACCAACTGCTGTCCAACAACGAGCACTACGCGTCGGGCTTCAACCAGGCCGAGTTGCCAGCTCCGCCGGCGAAGAAAGTCGCGGTTGTGGCCTGCATGGACGCCCGCATCAACCTCTATGCGGTGCTCGGCTTGAGCGAGGGCGAGGCACACGTGATCCGCAACGCGGGCGGCGTCGTCACCGACGACGCGGTCCGTTCGCTGGCGATCTCGCAACGGCTGCTGGGCACCGAAGAGATCGTCCTGATCCACCACACAGGATGCGGCATGCTGACCTTCAGCGACGACGAGTTCCGAGCGGCGATCGAGCGCGAGACCGGGGTCAAGCCCTCGTGGGCCGCGGAGGCCTTCTCAGACCTCGACGGCGACGTCAGGCAGTCGATCGCCAGGGTGACGGCCTCGCCGTTCATCCCGCACAAGGACTCCGTGCGGGGGTTCGTCTACGAGGTTGAGAGCGGACGTCTGCGCGAGGTGAGCTGAGCGCGCAGGCGTCCTGGGGCGCCGGCGCCATGCGCCCCACCGTCCCAGAAAAAAGTCCCCGGTAGACATAAGCTCCATTATCGAGCGTTGGAGGTCGAGAAATACCCCGGCCAGACCGGCCTCATGCGCCCCACTCCTTGGGCCTCTGCGGGGCGCTCAGAGAATCGTGAGCGACTCGATGCGTTCCGCTGGGGCCACGACGTTCCGCTGGGGCCACGAAGTAGTCTGAGCGCCCGATGGCCCTAGCGCCAGCAACTGCGCGGCCGGAGCAGCTGAGCGCTCCTGGCGGTCCGGACATCGCGGCGCCCCGTCGTCGCCGCTTGGATCTGCCCGAAGCGGCACTCCTGGCTCTGTTCGCGGCCGCTTCGGTGTGGGTACTCGGACAGGACCTTTTCCAGGTCATCGCCCACGGCCGCGTGTGGACCGGAACCGACGGGCTCTTCATCGCCGACCAGATGCAATACCTGGCCTGGGTCCGGGACGTCTCCCATCACGGCCTGGCCTCGGACCTGTTCGTCCTGAACCAGACCCCGCACGACTATCTGCAGCCCGCGGTTGCCGTCTCGGGTCTCCTCACCGCCCTCGGGGTGACCCCCTGGCTCTCGCTGATGTTATGGAAACCGGTGGCGGTAATCGGGGCGTTCTTCGCCATCCGCGGGCTCTGCCATCGCATGCTCGTGGGTCGCCTGGCGCGTACCTGCGCGCTCGCTCTCGCTCTGTTCTACGGCTTCAGCGGCACGATCGGCGACGCGTGGCTGCCGTTCTGGTCGTGGGGCTATCCGTTCGGCTTGATGGCCATCGCGGCCATGATCGCCGCCCTCCTGGCCTACCGCCGTGCGCGGCTGGGTGGGCCCCGCTGGTGGCTGGCACCGATCCTCGGTCTGCTCGCCGCTTGGCTTCACCCCTGGCAGGGCGAGACCCTGATCGTGGTGGTGGTAGGCGGCGAGTTTGTGGCATTGCTGGCGCCCAGCTCCGGCGCCTCAGGCGCTCCGCCCATCATGAGGCGACTCGCCCTCGGCACAGCCACCGTGGTGGCCACCGCTCTGCCGCTCATCTATTACGGCGCGCTTGACCACTTCGACTCCGTCTGGAGCCTGGGACGGGCCGCGACCGACCATGGCTGGGGCTTGAGCGGGGTGCTGCTCTCGCTGGTACCGCTGATGGCCGTTGCGGCGCTCGCATACCTACGCCGGCCGCACAGCTTCCTGGAGGCGGCGACGATGGTGTGGCCGTTTGCCACGCTGGCGATCTATTTGGCCTCCAACGCCGGTCTGGGCGCGACGCCGCTGCACGCCTTCGCCGGCGTGACGATTCCGCTGGCGGTGCTGGCGGTGGGCGGCGTG
Organism: uncultured Actinomycetes bacterium; assembly: GCA_963822735.1. Lineage (GTDB taxonomy): Bacteria > Actinomycetota > Thermoleophilia > Solirubrobacterales > Solirubrobacteraceae > Palsa-465. The sequence goes on along the minus strand of CAWGIU010000009.1, from coordinate 432,080 downwards.
GCCTGGATCGTCGAAGGACGGGCCGAGCGGCTCAGCGGGTCTCGTGCCTGGTCGCTCTCGCCTTTAGTGGCGATCGCCCTGGTGGCGGCGTTCACGATCCCCGCCAGCGTCCAGATGCTCCGCGGCACCTACCACTACATGGGCCCGTACAAGAACGACGGCAACTTCATCAGGCCGGACGAGCAGCGCGCGCTCAAGTTCCTCGCGCGGGATCCCCAGCCCGGCGGGGTCCTCGCGCCGTTCTATCTGGGCATGGTCATCCCCGAGCTGACGGGGCGGCACACCTACATCGGCGACTACCTGTGGTCGGTCCCCAGCTACCTCGCGCGCTTCCACAACACGTTCCAGCTGTTCAAGTGGCCGTGGGCCGGGCCGGCCGCGCGTGCGTTCGTGCTCTCAACCGGCGCGCGCTTCGTGCTCGCCGACTGCCACGGCCACGCAGGCGGGCTCACCGACAAGCTGCGACCGATCGTGTCGGCCATCTACGACTTCGGATGCTCCACCATCTACGAGGTGAAGCACCCGCGGTCGGCAAACACCCGCCTGCCGATACGGGCAGTGGTGGGCGGAGCTAGCGGCGGGCCGTGAACGTCACCCTGCGGCCGGTGCAGCCCTGCAGCCGCGCGCCTGAGGAGTAGACCCTCGCAGCGCTGGTGAAGGTTCCGTGGACCACGCGTGCGCTGACCGTGAAGCGCACGGTGGTCGTGATCCTGAGTCGCCTGCCGCCGCCCGTCACGACGCTGTGCCCCGCCGGCGGGTTGTAGCTGCCGTCGGCATTGAGGACACCGGCGAAGCGAATCGTGCCGCTCAGCGTGACCCCGCCGCACTGGGAGCTCCACGACAGCCGGGATGGCGGCGTGACGGTGCCCTCTTGCACGCGGATAACAACCGGCCGCCCCTGCGAGGTCTTGCCGGTGAAGGTGGCGGATATTCCGCTCACGCCGGCGGCCGCGGCCACGCCCGGGAGGATCAGCAGACCCAAAGCGGTGATTTTGAACGTTCTCATAGCATTCCTCACAAGGTCACTCTATAGCTACAACTGCTACGAATGTCCACGAATGACCGGTTATGTGTCGATCAGAAGCGCCGACGCGCGCCGCAACTTCGGCCATTGCGGCCGGTATTAGGGGCCAGTACAACCCTTCGGAGGAGGTGGGAGTGAAGCGACAGATCGGCGTGCTGCTGGCATCGCTGATGGTTCTGGGTGTCACCGCGGCCGTGGCGGTGGCGGCGTCGTCACCGTCCGCAACCACGGGCGCCACGACCAAGATCACCGACAGCAGTGCTGTTCTCAAGGGGCGCGTCAACCCCAACGGGAGTGCCACCACGTACTGGTTCGTGTGGGGGCCGACGACAGCCTATGGCGCCATCAGCGCCCTACACCATGCGGGCAGGGGCACGGCGGCGGTCGGCGTGAGCGCCACCGCCTCGAACCTGGTGCCCGGCACGACCTACCACTACCGGCTGTTCGCTCAGAACAGCTTCGGCACGACGGCTGGCGCGGACAGGACGTTCAAGACCGCCGGCCATCCCCTGCCGGGCGTTCTCACGGGGACGGCAGGCGGCCTGTCGTCCTCCGGAGCCACGGTCACCGGCACGGTCGTTCCCAACGGCCAGGAGACCAGCTGGTACTTCCAGTACTCGTGCGGGGGGACGTACTGCCAGACGAGCCCGGGGACGGTGGCGTCCACCAGCGGCCCGGTCGTCGTCTCGCAGTCGATCAACGGGCTTGCCGCGGGGACGACGTTCTACTACCGGCTGGTCGGCGTCCATACGGGGTTCCCGCTGATCTATGGCGCCTTCGAACCGTTCACGACCTATCCGGCCGTCAGGCCCTACCCCGGCATGCGGACGTTCGCCGTTCCCGGCCGCGCTCGCCGGGCGCCGTACGTGTTCCAGATCTTCGGGACCATCTCTGGCCCCTTCCCGGCGGCCGGTCAGTGTGCCGGCAACATGGGGATCCGGTTCTACGTCGGCAAGCGGCAGGTGGCGTTCAGGACGACGCCGGTGGGAGGCGACTGCGGCTTCTACTGGAAGGCCAGTTTCCGGCATCCGTACGGGCGGATGCGAATCCTGGTCACGTTTGGCGGAAACGGTTATCTGGCGTCCAAGCGCGCGAGCAACCACTACGTGACGCTGGGCTGAGTCTCGGCGCGTCGCCGGAGCGGGCCCCGCGTGTCCCGCTCCGGCGAGCGCTCCTCCGCGACGCCCAGCAGCGTCAAATAACTCGCCAAAGCCGTCATCACCCCTCGGCCTTGGCGAGATAAGCATCCTGGGGATGCTTATCTCGCCAGACCGGGCGCGCACTGCTCGGTCTGTTGCGAAATTCGAGGTCGGCCGCTCGAGCGCGCGTGGCCCGCGTCCCCAGCGCGGCGCCCCGCCCCGCGCTCAGTGCCGACGCCGAGACCTCAGAGGTCCGCCCGCTTAGCGACCTCGGCGATCACCCGCGAGAGCTGGCTGCCCTGCCACGCGACCGGCGAGCGGCCGGGCTCGTCGGTGACTAGCTGAGCGTCGGGAATCGCCTCCGCGTAGGCCTCCCCCACCGCTTGGGGATGCTCGGGGTCCGGCTCGTCGGCGCTGGCCACCACCGTGACCGGCACCGAGATTGCCGAAAGCTGATCTACGCGCTCGAACGGCCGCGAGCGCGGCACCGCCTCGAGCGCATCGGCTACCGCGTCCAGGTGCTCGTGGTGCCCCAGGCGCTGGCGCATGACCTTGATCGCGGTCTCGCGCCATTGCTCCGGTAGGCGCGGCTCGCCCTGGGCGTCCACGAAACCGTCGATGCCGCCGGACCGCAGGCCCTCCGCCAGCGCATCCCAGCGAGCGAGGCGCTCGGGGTCGTCGTTCTCCTCCGGGTCGTACGCAGGCGTTATGACAACCAGCCCGGCGGCCCGCTCGGGTTGCTCGATCGCCAGGCGCAGCGCCGTGTGCGCGCCCATCGAAGCCCCGGCCAGTACGGCTCGCTCGATCCCGAGCTCGTCAAGAACCGCCTCGAGGTCATTCACCAGCTCGGAGTAGCCGTAGGCGGAGGGGTCGGGGGCCGGCGAGGACTTGCCGTGTCCCCTTGCGTCGTAGGCGACGACGCGGTGGCCCGATCGCTCGAGCGACTTCGATCCCATCACTACGTAGCGCCTGGTGGCCGTCAGGCCGTGAAGGAGGACGACCGGGGGCCCGTTGCCACTCTCCTCGGCCGCCAGTGAGACGCCGCCGTGTTTGATCACCCTTTCGGCCATCTGACGCCTTCTACCATGAGTGGCGATGGACGTCACTGAGAGCAATTTCAAGACCGCGGTCATCGAGCGCTCGCACCAGCTGCCGGTGGTCGTCGACTTCTGGGCGGAGTGGTGCGGCCCGTGCCGCCAGCTGGGCCCCGTGCTCGAGCGGGCGGTCGCGGCGCGAGCGGGCAAGATCGAGCTGGCGAAGGTCGATGTCGACTCCAATCAGCGCCTGGCGGCCACCTACGGGGTCCAGGGCATCCCGGCGGTCAAGGCGTTCAGGGACGGGCAGATCGCAGCAGAGTTCGTCGGCGCGCAGCCCCCACCCGCCGTTGAGAAGTTCCTGGATGGGCTGGTCCCCTCGGAGGCCGACGCGCTGATCGGGCGCGGCGACGAGGCGTCGCTGCGCCGCGCTGTGGAGCTTGAACCGCGCCGCGTGGACGCGGTCGTCCCGTTGGCAAAGATTCTTCACCGCAGGGGCGAGCCCGATGCGGCCCTGTCGCTGCTCGGGTCTGTGGCCGGCAGCTTTACCGGCGACGGCCTCGCGGCCCGCATCTCGCTCGAGCGCGGGCATCTCGACTTGAGCGAGGCTTTCAGCGCGCTGGACGGCGGTGACGCCGAGCGCGGGCTCCAGCTGCTGCTCGACGCGCTCCAGAGCGCCGACGGCTCTCGCGACGAGATCCGACGGGTCGTCATCGGCGTGCTCGACGAGCTCGGGCCGCAGGACCCGCTGGCGCGCGAGTCGCGGCGCAGGCTGGCGGCGGCGCTCTACTGACCGGCGCTGCGCTCTACTGACCGACGCTGCGCTCTACTGACCGCGCCTGCGGACGGCGGCCAGGATCGCCGTGGCGAAGGCGTCAACGTCACGACCGTCGGTGACGGCGTCGACATTCCGGCTGCCTGTGCCGAGGCGTCGGCGAAGCTCCGGATCGTCGACCAGAAGCCTGAGCGACGCCGCGATCTCATCGACGCTCTCGGGGTCCACCAGCAAGGCGTTCTCGCCGGCCACCGCCACGTCCCCTACCGCGCCGGCGTTGAGCGTGCAGAGCAGCGGTAGGCCGGCGGCCGCAGCTTCCCGCAGCACGACGCCAAAGGGCTCATAGGTGCTGACCTGGGCGTAGACGTCGGCGGCGGCGAACACTGGTGGAAGCTCCTCCGTCGCCAGGTGGCCCCGGAATCTGACCGGCACCTCCAGCTCGCGCGCCCGCCTCGATAACGCTTCCTGAAGGAAGCCGCCGCCGACGACCTCCAGACGGGCCTTGCCGCCCGTCAGCTCGGCCCGCTGAAACGCTTCCAGCAGCCTGCCGAGGTTCTTGTCGGGGACGAGGCGGCCGACCGTCAGCACGGTGACGGGATATCTGTCGTCGGGTTTCGCCCTGGCCTCTCGAGCGCGCGCCGCAGCAGCGCGGAAGGGCGCCATGTCGGCGGACTGCAGGCTCACCTCGATCCGCTCGCCGGGCACGCCGAATGCCTCCAGTCGCGTCCGTGCCGCCGAGGAGCTGGCGATCAGGCCATCGGCCCGCTGCGCCAACCAGCGGTGCAGGCGCAGCTGCGAGGAAGACAGCATGGAGTCGATCCGCGGTGTGCACTCCGTGAAGATGACGAAGGCCCGGCGGCGGACGCGTGACCAGGCGAACGTCCGCAGCGAAGCCGGCCCGTACTCCCACGCCACGACGCAGTCGGGGCGGATGCCGCTCAGCGCGCGTTCGAGTCCGCGTGGCCACACGATCGGCGTTCGCCCTGGGCGGACACGCTGCCACGACCGCAGGTGCCGGGCGGGATATGGATGCTCGGCCGGAAACCACTCCGGGGGCACGTCCCAGCCGGGCTCGCGGGCAGATTGGAAGAGGACCGTCACCTCCAGACCCTCTCTGGCCGCCAGTTCACGGAATAGCGGCTCCCGGTACGGCACGGGAGTCGGGGGAACGATGGCGCAGCGCAAGGCCGCGCGATGATAGTTGTCATGTATGCGCGTGCTGCTGCTCCACAACCGCTACCGCCTGACCGGCGGCGAGGAGCGGTGCGTCGCTGACATCGCCGCGGCGCTGTCCGGGCGCGGGCACGAGGTGGAGCTGCTGGAGCGCTCGAGCGCGACGGTCGACAGGCGCCGGGCCGCTCGAGGGCTGCTGACCGGGGGCCTCGAGCCCGATGCGATCGCCCGCACCGCACGGCGGCTGCGTCCAGACGTCGTGCACGCTCACAACCTTCACCCGCTGCTGGGCTGGCGCGCGCTCGCCGAGGCGCAGCGGTCCGGCGCGCGCACGGTGCTTCACCTCCACAACTTCCGCCTCTACTGCGCGATCGCCGTCGCCTACCGCGACGGTGCCCCCTGCTTCCGCTGCCGGGGCGCTAACACGCTTCCCGGCCTGCTCCTGCGCTGCCGCGGCGGACTGGGCGAAGCCGCGATCTACGCCGCCGCCCTGCACCGGCAGCAAACGCCGGTGATCGAGCACTCGGACAGGCTGGTGGCTGTCAGCGAGGCCACGGCCGCTCGGCTCGGTCAGCTCGGCCTCCCGGCCGCCAAGACGACCGTGCTTCACAACTTCGTTCGCCCGGAGGCGTTCGTCGATGAGTCACGCGCCGACACCGGAGAATTCGCGCTGGTGACCGGCCGCCTGGTCGAGGAGAAGGGGTTCGACACGGCGATCGCCGCGGCGCGGGCGGCCGGCGTTCCGCTCGTGATCGCCGGTGCCGGCCCGGACGAGGCACGACTCAGAGCGCTGGCGGGCGAAGGCGTCACCTTTGCCGGGATGCTGCCTCCCGACGAGCTGCGCGAGCTGCGTACGCGCGCCGCGGTGCTGCTCGCACCGTCGCGCTGGGAAGAGCCCTGTCCGTACTCGGTGCTGGACGCTCTGGCCGCGGGGATCCCAGTGCTGGCCTCCGACCGCGGAGGGTTACCCGAGCTCGTGGATGCGGAGTCCCGCCTGCCGGCGCGCGATGTCGAGGCATGGACCGCGGCGCTCGCGGTCCTGTGGCAGGACCGCAACCTTCGCTCGGCCCGCGGACGCCAGGCGCTGGAGCGGGCCCACCAGCGGTTCGGCGAGGAGCGCTTCGTCGCCGCGCTCGAGCGGATCTACGCCGGCGCCTCCTAGACTCCTCGCCCATGCCGTGGCAGGCGGCGGCCCGTGATGCCGCGTACAGGCTGGGGGTCGATCTTCGCTACCTGCGGAGGTTCCGCTGGATCAGCAAGGCCAGGGAGGTGCGAAGCGTCGGCGCGCCGCTCGGACCGAATCTCCGCTTCATCCTGAGCGATCCGGAGTACACGAACTTCACGTTCGAGCTCGGCAACGAAGCGCAGCTCGTGGAGTGGGTGGCGGCGATCTTCGACAGTCCGACGGCGGTCATCGAGCGGCTGCTGGCGGAGGCTCGGAACGATCCCGTGCTGGCCGCACGGTTGCACTCGGCGACCGCCACGCGGTGGTGGTGGACGAAGCGCTCGCCGCCGTTCGGAAAGCGCCTCGCGTGGTATGCGCTGGCCCGCATGCTGAAGCCGAAGCTGGTCGTTGAGACCGGCGTTCACGACGGCCTGGGCTCGATGCTGCTGCTGAGGGCACTGGAGCGAAACGTCGAGGAGCAGGCGTCGGGACGGCTGGTGTCATTCGACGTCAACCCCCGCGCCGGCTGGCTCGTGGGCAAGCACCCGCTGTGGGAGCTGCGGATCGAATCGTCTCGAGCCGGGCTGGCGACCGTGCTCGAGCAGCAGGGCCCGGTGGGCATCTTCATTCACGACAGCCTCCATACCTACGAGCACGAGCGCTTCGAGTTCGAGCTCGCCGCCTCGCATCTCGCGCCGGGCGGGGTCCTGGTGACCGACAACGCACATGGCACAAAGGCGCTGGCGGACGTCTGCCAGAGCCGCGGCCTGCGTTACTTCGAGTTCCACAGCATGGCTCGCGACCACTTCTACCCCGGAGAGGCCACCGGGGCGGGTATCCGACCCTAGGGCCCAGAGCCCACCGAAAGCGTCAGCTGCGTGGCGCCCGATGATGAGTGGGCCTGGAGCCCCGCCACCCTGACGCCCAGCAGGCGCACGGGGCGTGGCGGGGCAAAGCGTCGCAGCAGATCGAGCGCAACCGACCCGACGTCATCAGCCGCGGCCACCGCCGCCGGCAGCGTTCGGGCCCGCGTGTGGGTGGAGAAGTCATCGAGACGTACCTTGATCCCGACCGTTCGCCCCCGACGGCCCTGCGCCTCCAGGCCGGCGCACAAGCGCTCGACCAGCGCCCGCAGGCGGACTTCCAGCTCGCTGCGGTCCGCGATGTCGGTGTCGAAGGTCGTCTCCCTGGACTCCGAGACGACCTTGCGTTGCATCGAGACTGGTGTGTCGTCCTCGAAGCGGGCGCGGCGCACCAGCGCGGCGCCCAGGCGGGGCCCGAAGGCCGCGGCCAGCGCACCCGGCGGCGCGGCCGCCAGCTTGCCAAGCGTGTCGATTCCCATCGCCCGGAGGCGCAGGGCAGTCTTGGGGCCGATCCCGGGCACGAGCTCCGGTGCGGCGTCCGCGAATCGCCGCCGGGCCTGTTCCGTGCCCAGGACGACGAAGCCTCGCGGCTTCTCGGCGTCCGAGGCGACCTTGGCCACGAGCCTGGAAGGACCGATGCCCACGGAGCACCCAAGCCCCGTAACCCCGGCGATCTCAGCCACGATCCGTCGCATCGTCTGCTGCGGCGAGGAGACGTCCGTGAGGTCCAGATAGGCCTCGTCGAGGCCCACGACCTCCACGTTGTCGACGTGGGCGCGGACGATCGACATGACCTGTCGCGAGGCGGAGCGATAGCAGGTGAAGTCCGGCGTCACCAGTACGGCGTCGGGGCACAGCCGCCGAGCCCGCGCCGCGGGCATCGCGGAGCCGACGCCGAAGCGGCGGGCCTCGTAGGACGCGGTGGTGACGACGGCGCGCGGGCCGCTGCCGGCGACAATCACCGGCAGGCCCCGCAGCTCGGGGCGCCGCCGCAGCTCGACGGACACGTAGAACGCATCCATGTCCAGATGAGCGACGCATCGCCGCATCATCCTGAGCCTAGGCGGCGCCCCAGACGCCACGGCTTGGCCTACGCCGTTAGGCGCTCGACCACACCGGCCCCACGCCGCCGAAGCCGAGCGCGGCGGCGGTGGCCTGATCGAGGTCCCAATCGCGGCCGGACACGAATGGCCCGCGGTCGTCCACGACCGCCGTCACGCGGTGGCCGCCGAGCAGAAACGCCACGTGCGCGCCGCACGGAAGCGTCCTGCTCGCAACCCCTCGCGCGGCGTGGAATCCGCAGGCTGTCGAGCTGCCGTCCTCATACCACGAGGCGATGCTCTGCCGGTAGACCGTGAGGCGCCCGGCGGGAGCGGAGGACGAGGCGGTGGAGCCTTTACCGGGGACGCTGACCCGCAGCTGCTGCGAGCCAACCTGGCCCGCGACGAACCGCAGGGCGAAGCTGCCGCTGGCAGCGGACTTTGTGCTCGCCAGTTTGTGCCACCCCCGGCCGCTGCGGACCTGGAGCACTACCGTCTGCCCCTGGGTCGCTGGGTCCAGCGCGCCGCGCAGCACCACTGGCTGGCCTTGACGCGCGTTCAGCTGCCGGCTGCGGACGACCACACGAGCTGGCGAGCCAGCCACCTGTGGCGCCGTCTGGGCCGTTGGCACAAGCGACGGAGTCTGCGCTTTTGACTGGGCTTGGGTTAGCGCCAGCGCAGAACCGGAGATAGCGATTGTCAGGGCGCCCGCCAGGTAGGCCGGGCGCAGGTTCATTTTGGTCCTCAACTTCGAGGGCCTCCTTTGTGTCTCGACTGGGCGCCTGCGGGGTTAGCTGTCGGGCTCGCGATAACGCCGGCGCGGACTTGCCCCGCGCGCAACCGCTACGACCGCCGCCGGCTTGATGCCGGGCGGTCGATTCGCCCCGTCCGGGTAGACATGGGAAACCGGCAGTGGGTCCCCCGCTCACCCCCGCACCGGGCAGGGGTGACTCGGCAGGTCGAACGAAGCGGAGGAGGCTAGAGCGCGTTCAGCCTGCCGAACTGTGCTCTCGGTCACATATCCGTCGGAATGCAACAATGCCGCCGATGGCCACACAGGACCGCTTGAGCGGGCTCGACAGCTCGTTTCTGCACCTGGAGAACGACGCGGCGCACATGCACGTGGCGGCGTGCACGATCTTCGAGGGGCCGACGCCCACGTACGATGAGCTGCTCGAGGAGATCTCCTCGCGCCTGCATCTCGTTCCCCGCTACAGGCAGCGCTTGGCGTTCGTGCCGCTCGCGCAGGGGCGACCGGTGTGGGTCGATGACCCGCACTTCAACGTCCGCTTTCACGTCCGCCACACGGCGCTGCCGCGTCCCGGCGGCGAGGACGAGCTCAAGCGGCTGGCGGGCCGAATCTTCTCTCAGTCTCTCGATCGCGCCAAGCCGCTGTGGGAGCTGTGGCTGGTCGAGGGCCTGTCCGACGAGCACTTCGCGATGTTGACCAAGACCCACCACGCGCTCGTGGATGGGATCTCGGGAGTCGATCTGCTGACTGTGTTGTTCGACACTGCCCGTCAGCCGGCGCCCGTCGCCCCCCCGGAGCACGAGTGGATCCCCCGGCCACTGCCCACCGATGCCCAGCTGCTGGCCGACGCGCTGCTGGAACGGACGGTGGTGCCGCAGGAGATCGTACGCGGGGCGCGGGCGGCGCTGCGCGGCCCGCGCCAGCTCGCGGCCAGGCTGGGCCGAGGGCTGGTGGGCCTCGGCGCGATGGCCTGGGCGGGCACGAGCCCGGCCCCCCCGAGCCCCTTCAATACCCGCATCGGCCCTCACCGTCGCTTCACCTGGGTGCGCGCCGAGCTGGGCGACATCAAGGCCATCAAGGATGCCCTCGGCGGCACGGTCAACGACGTCGTGCTGGCCGCCGTGGCGGGCGCGCTGGGGAGCTACATGCGCCTGCACGGCTACTCGACGGACGATCTGGTGCTCAGGGCCATGGTGCCGGTTTCCGTGCGGGCCGACGTCGAGCGGGGAGCGCTCGGCAACCGCGTGGCCGCGATGTGGGCCCCGTTGCCGGTGGGACTGACGGACCCCGTCGAGCGTCTGCGCAACATCCGGGACGGGATGCGCGAGGTGAAGGAGTCGGGCCAGGCCGTCGGGGCACAGGTGCTCACCGAGCTGACTGGCTTTGCCCCGCCGACGATCATGGCCCAGGCCGCACGGCTGCAGGCTCGTCAGCGGCTGTTCAACCTGGTGGTGACGAACGTGCCCGGCCCTCAGATCCCGCTGTATGCCCTGGGACGCGAGCTCGAGGGCCTCTTCCCCATGGTCCCACTGGCCGAGAACACCGCGCTTGGGATCGCGGTCATGAGCTACAACGGCCAGATGAACTTCGGTCTGAACGCCGACTACGACGCGCTCGCCGACGTCGAGACGCTAGGCGACGAGCTGCGAGCAGCGATCGATGAGCTGGCCCGCGCTGCCGGCACCGCCGGGCGCCGAGCACGGCTCGGGCGCCACGCGTGGGTCGGGCGCGCGTGGGTCGGGCGCGCGGCTGCGCGCCGTCCCCGCCGAGTGAGGCGCGCGAGCAATCGCCGTGGCCCCCGCCTGAGGCTGAGGGCGACCCTGGAGTGGGCCGTGATCGCGATCGTGTCGCTGGCTGTAGCGTTTGGAGCGATCGCCCTGCTCTCCGGGTTCTTCGCCGGGCAGGACCAAGCCGGCGTCTCGGGCGGGGAGATCGGGCCCGGCGTGGCCTTTGCCGATCTCGGGGCCGCCCATCTAAGCCCTGGGCAGCCGCACCCACGCTACAACTCGGAACCCCCCACCAGCGGTGCCCACGTCCCCCAGCCCGTCAGCGCCACCGGCACCCCGCTCAGCGACGATGAGCTGCTCGAGGCGCTCGAGCTCGGCGACGTGGTGATCGCCTACGGCTCTCCTTCCCCTCCCCCCGGGTTGAACGCGCTGGCAAACTCGCTGGCGGCTCCGTTCACCCCCGCGCTGGCGGCCTCGGGGGCAGCTGTGGTCCTCGACCATCGCCCGGGGACGCCTGGCATCGTCGCGCTGGCCTGGGCCCACATGGCACGTGTCGCCAGCGTCTCTGACCCGCTGCTGGGTCAGTTCGTGCAGTACTGGCTTGGGCGTGGCGCGCCCGCTCGTTGACCGGCCGCCCGCGGCGGCACGGCCGTTTCATAATTGAGTCATGGCCGCGCCCCTTCGCATAGCCCTCTGCCAGCTGAATTCCACCGTGGGCGACATCGTTGGAAACGAGCGCAAGATCACCGCGGCGCTGGAGGAGGCGCGCCGCCGCGGCGCGCAGCTGGTGCTGTTCCCGGAGCTGTGTGTCACCGGCTATCCGCCCGAGGATCTGCTGCTCAAAGAGCACTTTTTGTTGCAGGCCCGCGCGGCGCTGGAGCGCATCGCCCGCGAGGTCAACGACGTGGTGGCGCTGGTCGGCTATCCGGAGCTTTCCGATGACGTCTACAACGCCTGCGCGGTGCTTGCGGACGGCGGCGTGCAGGCCGTCTACCGCAAGGTGTTCCTCCCCAACTACGGGGTATTCGACGAGCAGCGCTACTTCCAGGCGGGGACCGGCGGGGCGACGATGCGGGTGGGCGGCGCGACCGTGGGATTGACGATCTGCGAGGACATCTGGGAGCCCGGTCCGCCGGCCTCGGATGAGGCGCTGGCCGGCGCCACCCTGGTGGTGAACATCTCAGCCTCGCCTTACCACGCGGGCAAGGGCCTCGAGCGTGAGCGGATGCTGGCCCAGCGCGCCCGGGACAACCTGGCGGCGTTCGCCTTCTGCGCGATGGTCGGCGGCCAGGACGAGCTCGTGTTCGACGGCCACTCGTTGGTCATCGACCATGAGGGGGAGGTGATGGCGCGCGCCCCCCAGTTCGCCGAGGATCTGCTGATCGCCACGATCGATCCCGACGCGTCGCGGGGGCCGCGGCTGCGCGATCCCCGCCATCGGCCCGCGTTACGACGGGCGCAGCACGTCCCGGAGATTGCGAATCTTGAGCTGCCCCCGTCGCCCGACGGCGAGGCAACAGGCGGAGACGTGGCGCCGCTGCTCGACAGCACCGCGGAGGTGTACGCCGCGCTCGTGCTCGGGCTCCGCGACTATGTCCTCAAGAACGGGTTCGATCACGTCGTGCTGGGGGTGTCCGGCGGCATCGACTCGGCGCTGGTGGCGGCGATCGCCGTCGACGCTCTCGGTCCGGAGATGGTCTCGATCGTCGTCATGCCCTCGCCCTACTCGTCTGAGGACACCCAGCGCGACGCCCGCCAACTGGCCGCCAACCTCCAGGTCAAGCCGATCGAGCTACCGATCGAGCAGCCCATGCGCTCTTACGATGAGGCGCTCGAGGCGGTGTTCGACGGCCGCCCCGCCGACCTGACCGAGGAGAACCTCCAGGCCCGGATCCGCGGCAATCTGCTGATGGCGCTCTCGAACAAGTTCGGATGGCTCGTGCTGACCACCGGTAACAAGTCCGAGATGGCCGTCGGCTACTCGACGCTCTACGGCGACACGGCCGGCGGCTTCGCGGTCATCAAGGACTGCCCCAAGACGCTCGTCTATGAGCTGGCCCGCCACCGCAATGAGCTCGCCGAGGGTGACCCCGGCCCGATCCCCGACTCGATCCTTCGCCGCGCGCCGAGCGCCGAGCTCCGCCCGGAGCAGCGCGACGAGGACTCGCTGCCTCCCTATGACGTGCTCGATCCGATTCTCGAGGGTTACGTCGCCGACGACATGGGGCGTGAGCAGCTGATCCTGCGGGGCTTCGAACCCGAGGACGTGGACCGCGTGGTGGCCATGGTCGACCGCGCGGAGTACAAACGCCGCCAGGCGCCGCCCGGGATCAAGATCACGACCAGAGCGTTCGGGCGCGACCGACGGATGCCGATCACAAATAGATACAGGGGTTGACCGGCGCGCCGAGGCGCGCGGTCAACCCTTATTTACGAGCGTCGCGGACGGCGATCGTCATCCGCGTCAGGGCACAAAGGCGGTCATTGTCGTCGGTGATCTCGACGTCCCAGATCCACGTCGTGCGGCCGCGGTGCCTGGAGACCGCCCGGGCATGAATCGTGCCGCCGACGATGGGACGCAGAAAGCTCGACTGATTGGACATCCCCGTGACCACCTTGCCCTGCTGCCAGACCTCGGATGCTGTCCCCAGCGACGCGAGGCTCTCGGCGATCGAGGCCAGCACGCCGCCGTGCACCAGTCCCGCGGGCTGCTTGTGGTGTTCGGCGACCGGTACGTGACCGGCCGCGCTCTCCGCGCTGAGCTCGGTGATCTGAAGGCCGTAGAGCCCATCGAACCCCTGCTCAGCCACGTAGGGAAGCTCGAGCTCCATCGCCGCGCCACGATACCGGTGTCAGATCCCCGTAAGCAGAGCCGGAGCTGGCACACTGATGAGAGCCGTTCTCTACGCTACAACCCCCTAAATGGCCTCACTCGACGGACTTCCACCCGATCAGCGCGCCGTGCTGCAGATGGTCCTGGGCCGCGGTCGCGGCTACGACCAGATCGCTGAGATGCTCTCCATCGACCGCCAGGGCGTCCGCACCCGTGCGCGGGCCGCGCTCGACGCGCTCGGTCCGGGTACCGGCGTCCCCGCCGAGCGGCGCTCTGAGATCACCGATTACCTCCTCGGCCAGCTGGACGCGGGCGAGGCCCTGCAAGTGTGGGACAGCCTGGCCAACACTCCAAGCGAGCGAGCCTGGGCACGCGTGGTGGCCTCCGAGCTGACGCCGCTCGCCAGCCGTCCGCTACCCGAGATCCCCGTGGCCGCTGAGCAGCGGGAGCCGGAGCCCGCCGAGATCGAAGCCGAGCCGGAGCCCGTCGTCGAGCCGGTCGGCGCCGGACGCGGACCGCGGATGGCGGGCTCGTCGCCAGCCGCGGCCGAGCCCTCCTCCCCATCCCGCCGGGTCGAGCCGTCTCCGGCGGAGCTGGCCGCGACAGAGCGGCCCGCCCCGCCCCGCGCCAGCCCCGATGGAGCCGATGGGGGTGCCGGCCCGGCGTCCCCCAGGCGCGGGGTCTCGCGTCTCGGTGGCGCCATTCTGCTGGGCGGCGTTGGAGTGATCGTGGTCGTCGTGGTCGTGATCCTGCTCGTGTCAGGGGGTTCGGGCGCCAAGCACCACGCGACCGCGGCCAAGGGAGCCGCCGCGCCGGCCAGTAAGTCAGCTTCGTCCAGCACCACCCCGGCCTCCACCACCGCCACGCCGGTGGCGCAGATCAACCTGCTCTCGCCCAGCGGCAGCAAGTCGACCGCCGGCATCGCCGAGGTACTGCGGCAGGGAAGCACCACCGCCGTGGCCATCGTGGCCCAGGGCCTGGCGGCCAACACGAAGCACGACGCCTACGCGGTATGGCTCTACAACTCCGCGGCCGATGCCCATCGGTTGGGGTTCGTCAACCCCGGGGTCAGCAAGAACGGGCGGCTAGAGACAACCGGTCCGCTGCCCAGCAACGCCTCCAGCTTCAAGGAGATCCTGATCTCGCTGGAGACCAGCGCCAACCCGAAAAGCCCGGGTCACATCGTGCTGCAGGGCGCGCTCAACGGCGTCTAACCGAACGAACTCCGAGTAGTCACGCGCAAATCCGCGCCAGGCCCTCGAGCGCCTCGTCGAGCCTGGCGTTGGTCGGTCGGCGCAGCATCCAGCCCCCGGTCTTCGAGTAGCCGCGGAGCTTCTGGCGCTGGGCGATCGTCACCCTGGTGGCGCGCTCGCCGCCGTCGTCCGCGGGCTCGAGCTCGACCTCGGTGACGGCCTCCCCCAGGACGCGCTCGAACGGCGTCCCCGCGATCTCCTGCTCCCAGGCCCGCCTGGCGTGTCCGGACATCTCGCTGCGCGGGGGGTCGGAGGCCAGGAGCCGAAAATCGATGCGCACCGAGCGCCCCTTCTTCGTCGTGTAGACATGCGTCCAGCGTTCCGGCGCAACCCCCTCCACCCTGACCACGCCCGGCCACCAGCGCGGGAAGTGATGCGGGTCCTCGAGCACGCGCCACACGGACTGGGGCGCGGCATTGATGACTCGGGTCCGGCGGGCCTGCATCAGCTGTCGTAATTGATCAGCGACTTGACCTCATAAGGCGCCAGCCGCGCGCGGCCGGAGAGAAAACTCAGCTCGACCAGGAACACGAAGGCCACGATCTCCGCGCCGACCGAGCGCATGAGCTCGGCCAGCGCCCCTGCCGTCCCTCCGGTGGCCAGCAGGTCGTCGTGGATAAGCACCCGCGCACCGGCGGGCAGGGCGTCGGTGTGGATTTCCAGCGCGTCGAGACCGTACTCCAGCTCGTACTCGGCGCTCAGCGTCTCGTGCGGCAGCTTTCCCGGCTTGCGGACCGGGACGAACCCCGCTTCCAGCTCGCGGGCCAGCGCCGCCCCGAGGATGAACCCCCGTGCTTCGGCGGCGACGACGAAATCGGGGTGTGGCTCAGGGGTGAGTGACGCCAGTCCGGCGACGGCCGCGTCGAGCGCCGCGGGGTCGAGCAGCAGCGGCGTTATGTCCTTAAAGACGATTCCCGGCTGCGGGAAGTCCCGGATGTTGCGGACGAAGGCGCGGAGATCCAGGCCGCTCGCCGCTTCGCGTTCACTCACGTGGCGATATTGCGCAGATCGCGGATCAGCAGCAGGTGCTTCAGGTGCGTGGTGACCGATGCCAGGTTCTCCAGCGCCTCGACCGCCTCCTTGCGCCGTTGCGCGTTACGCGAGCGCAGCGCCGGCGCGAGGATGCTCTGAAGCAGCTGCGCTTCGCGGTCCGCCGAGGTGCGAAAGACCCTCAGGTTGCGGCCGCCGACGCCATAGCGCGCCAGCTCCGACACCGCTCTGATGATCTCGCGCTCCGCCTCGTCGTAGTAGCGCACGCCGCCGCGGGTCTCACCCTTGATCACCCCGAACTCCACCAGCTCGCGCACCAGTTTGGGATCGGCGCCGGTGTCCTCCACGACGTCCTCCAGCGAGTAGAGCGCGCCGGTGTCGCGGACCGTCACCGTCGCACGGCGACCGGAGCGGCCGTCCGCCGGCGTGCCGACCTCGCGATCGGTCCGGCCGCCGGCGAGCTCCTGGCGGATCACCCGCAGCGGCAGGAACTCATCACGCTGCAGGCGCAGGATCGTGCGCAGCCGCTGGATGTCGGTTGGCGTATAGAGGCGATAGCCGCCCTGGGTGCGCCTGGGCGTCAGAAGCTTCTGGTCCTCCAGGTAGCGGATCTTCGAGATCGAGATGTCCGGGAACTCCTGGCGTAGCGCCTTGGACACGGCGCCGATGGTCACCGCCTTCTGGCGCGGGCCTTCCGCCTGCCGGCCGCCTTCAGGCGCGAGCTGCTCGCTGGTCGGCTCGGCGGGCAGAATGTCCATGGCGCGTGTCGTGGGGGTCGACATCAGCGGTTCAGGAAGGCCAGCTTGTACTTGCCGACCTGCAGCTCGTCGCCATGGCCGAGGCGCTGGGACTCGATCCTGGTGCGGTTGACATAGGTGCCGTTCAGCGAGCCCAGGTCGTCGAGATAGAAGTCCTCGCTGCGTCGCACCAGGATCGCGTGGTCACGCGAGACAGTGACGTCGTCCAGGAAGATGTCCGATTCCGGTCGGCGACCGATGGTCAGCCTGTCCTGCTCCAGCGGGAAAGTCTCCCCCTCCCGGCCGCCGCCCGAGCGAATCACGAGCGCCGGGCCCCGCGCGGTCACCTCGTCGAGGTCCACGACCTCCACGTCGCCCGTCTCGCCCACTTTGTAGCTGGCCGTGCTCGGCTCCGTGGATGGATCAGCGGTATCGCCCAGGAACGCCCCACAGCGCTGGCAGTAGTTGGCGCCGTCGACGTTCTGAAAACCGCATTCGGGGCAGTGGAGAGCCAACCCGCCCGAGCTTCCTACTCGGCGTTGGCGGCCGGAACCCGACCGGCGAGAATGTCCGTCAGCTGCTGCACGTCGGCGCCCGAGATCACTTCCTGGCCGCCCTGGTGCTTACGCCGCAGGCGGTTGACCAGCTCGGCCCGGAGGATGTCGATCTTGCCGTGCAGAATCCGACGCTGATACGAGATCTCCATCTCCTCGGCGGTCAGCTGCTTGATGATGTCCTTGAGCTCCTCGTCGGTCAGGGAGCCGAGGTCGGGAAACGTGTCCATGAGATGAGATCCCTCCCGTCACGGCGGTGGCGCTTACTCGCTCAAGCGGCGAGTATACCCCGCGCGGCTAAACGGTCAATCTGAGCTTGAGAGTTCGTCGGGCGGCCCGTGTGCTCGCATCTCGCGGATCCCGCGGCGCACGTAGAGGATGCTCGCCATCAGCGACAGGGCCATACCGACATAGAGCATCACCAATGCCACCCAGTGGACGCCGGCCATGGCGAAGAACGGCGCCCCCATCGTCGGTGCCACGGCCAGCCGCCCCGGCCAGTTGATCTTGAGCTCCACGCCGCGCCGCAGCGCATAGCGGCTGAGCACCAGCATCGCGAGCTCGCGGGCTACGACGATCGCCAGCGCCCAGCGCGGCAGGAGCGCAAAGCGCCAGGCCACCGCCATCCCAGAGATCACGAGCAGGCGGTCGATCACCGGGTCCAGCAGCGCGCCCAGCCGGCTGTACTGGCCCGTCAAGCGGGCGGCGAAGCCATCCAGGTAGTCGGCCCATCCGATCACCGCGAACAGGACCACGGCGATTGCGTCCTGTCCGTCGCGGCTCGAGAGCGCGATCACCAGAAAGACCGGGATGCCGGCCAGCCGCGCGAATCCGATGGCATTGGGGATCGTCCAGGGGCGCCACGGCTGGTCAGTGCGCGTCGCCGCCGGCGGCGGGCCGGAGCGGTCGATGCCGAACAGCCGCCGGCGGGAGAGCCCGCGAGTCATCGCTGCCCTATGGCAGTCCCTGCCACAGCTCGGCCACCGCCTCGGCGGCCGACTCGAGCGGCACGGCGCGCACCTCGAGACCCCGCCGGAGCTGTACCTCGAGCTCTCCAACCTGCAGCCCGCGCCGCCCTATGGTCACGCGCAGCGGGCAGCCCAGCAGCTCGGCAACCGCGAACTTCTCGCCGGGCCCGATGTCACGGTCGTCGTAGAGGGTCTGGAGGCCCCGAGCCTCCAGTTCGCCGTACAGCCGCTCCGCCAGCTCGCGCTCCTCGCCGCCCTCTCTGCCCAGCACCACCAGCTCCACATCGAACGGTGCCACGGTGCGCGGCCAGGAGATGCCCTGTTGGTCTGCGTACTGCTCGACTGCGGCCGCCGCCGCGCGCGCCGGCCCAAAGCCATAACAGCCCATCCAGATCAGCTGCTCGGAGCCTTGCTCATCGAGGTAGTGCGCGCTGAGTGGCTCGGAGTAGCGCGTCCCGAGCTTGAAGATGTTGCCCACCTCGATCGCGGGCTCGATCCGTATCGCTCTGCCGTCGACGGTGTCCCCAGCCATCACGCTGCGGACATCGGCGCGCTCGAAGGCGAAGTCCCGTCCGGGCTCCACGCCTCTCAGATGCGCATCCGGGACGTTGGCGCCGGTGACGTAGGCGCCGGGGGCGACTGCCTCGTCGAGCAGGATCGGCATCTGTGCTCCAACCGGGCCGATGAACCCCGGCGGTCCCAGCGCCTGCTCGACCTCATCCGCCCGCGCCTGGCGGAACGGCCGCCCGAGGACCGCGCTCAGCTTGAAGTCGTTGACGCGATGGTCGCCGCGCACGACCACCAGCGTCATGCCCTGCCCATCGAGCACGATGGGATAGGCCTTCAGCAGCGCTCCGTCGGGCACGTGGAGCGCCGAGGCCACTTCGCGCACGGTCGTCAGCCCCGGGGTCTCGACCTGCTCCGGGCGCTCTGATCCGGACGGGAGGCTCACCGGCTGGGCCTCCGCGCTCGCCACCTCGACGTTAGCCGCATAGCCGGGGGCCAGCGCCACCTCGTTCTCGCCGGCAGGGCAGGGAGCCATGTACTCATGTGCGCCGAGCCCACCCATCATCCCCACGTCGGCTTCGACGCGGTACCACTCGAGCCCGCAGCGGTCCATCATCCGGTCGTAGGCCACGACGTGCTTGTCGTAGGCGACGGCCAACCCGTCGGCGTCACGGTCGAAGGTGTAGGAGTCCTTCATGATGAACTCACGCGTCCGCAGCACTCCGGCGCGGGGGCGTGGCTCGTCGCGCTCCTTCACCTGGAAGTGGTAGAGGACCAGCGGCAGGTCCCGGTAGGAGCGTACGGCTGCCGCCACGTGCGAGGTGATGACCTCCTCGTGGGTCATGGCCAGGACCATGTCCGCCCCTCGGCGGTCCTTGAGCTTGAACAGCTCCTCGATCGAGTAGCGGCCGGAGCGTCGCCACGGCTCGGCGGGCTGCAGCACGGGCATCAGCATCTCCTGGCCGCCGATGGCGTTCATCTCCTCGCGCACGATCTGGACGATCCGCTGGTGCACGCGCCAGCCAGCGGGAAGCCACGACCACAGGCCGGCGCCCACCTGGCGGATCAGGCCGGCGCGAACCATCAGCTTGTGGGAGATGGCCTCGGCGTCCGCGGGCGGCTCGCGCTCGGTCGGCAGGAAGAAATGGGAGAGCCTGGTCACAGGCGGCCAAGCGTACCCGGGCGGTTTCCGGAACTCGGTCTGAGCTCAACGCTCGGCCGTGGGCCAGGACGCTTCTGATACAGATAGAACAGGATCGAGGTCCGACACAACATCCGCTTCGAAAGGAGCCGCACATGGCGTTCGAGGTCCCACCCCTTCCCTACGACTACAGCGCGCTCGAGCCGCACATCGATGAAGAGACGATGCATCTGCATCACGACAAGCATCATCAGGCTTACGTCACGCAGGCCAACGGCGCGCTGGAGGGCACCGAGTGGGCGGACAGGTCGGTGGAGGACGTGCTCCAGAACCTGAGCTCCTTGCCCGACGACAAGCAGACCGTGGTCCGCAACAACGCTGGTGGGCACTACAACCACTCGCTGTTCTGGGAGTGGATGGGACCGAACGGCGGCGGTCAGCCCGACGGCGCCCTGCGTGACGCGATCGATTCCGCGTTCGGCTCCTTCGAGGACTTTCAGGCGGCGCTCAAGGACGCCGGCGTCAAGCGCTTCGGCTCAGGCTGGGCCTGGCTCGTCCACGACCGCTCCGGCCTTCAGGTCGTCTCCACGCCCAACCAGGACAGCCCCATAAGCCAAGGCCAGACGCCGCTTTTGGGCGTCGACGTCTGGGAGCACTCCTACTACCTCAAGTACCAGAACCGCCGCCCGGACTACATCGACGCCTGGTGGAACACGGTCAACTGGGCCAAGGTGGCCGAGGGCTTCTCGGAGGTTAACTAAGGCCTAAGCGCGGCTGAACCGCCGGCCGGCCACGGGCGAGTCCTGCTCCTCGAGCCGTATGGCGCTCATCAGCTCGCGGTCGGTGGCGTCGTCGTCGGCTGCCTTGGCTTCCATGGCCGCCAGTCGCTCCGGGGTCAGCTCCCCGGCGTTCTCGGACTCGATTCGCTCGAGCCAGGCGGCGCCCTCGGAGGCCGACGCGGCGTCTACCTCGACGCGCTGCGAGGCGACGTAATTGTCGATCTCGGCGAACAGCGTGTCGACCAGCTGCTCCTGAGGCACCTTGCGCAAGGGCTTGCCGCGGCTGAACACCAGCCCCTCGTTCTTGGCGCCGGTGATGCCGAAGTCGGCGTGCGAGGCCTCGCCGATGCCGTTTACGGCACAGCCGAGTACGGCCACCTCGATCGGGTCGCGATAGGCCTCGAGGCGACGCTCGATCTCGGCCACGACCGTGTCCATGTCGAACTGCAGCCGCCCGCAGGTGGGACAGGCGATCAGGACCGGGCCACGCTCGCGGAGGTGAAGCGCCTTGAGGATCTCCCAGGCCACTTTGACCTCCTCCTCCGCGTGGAAGGTGGAGAGCGAAATCCGGATCGTGTCGCCGATCCCGTCGGCCAACAGCGTCCCCAGCCCGACCGCGGACTTCAGCGACCCCGACCACTTCGTCCCCGCCTCGGTGATCCCGAGATGCAGGGGATACGGAATCCGCTCGGACAGGAGCCGGTTGGAGGCGATCGTGTTGGGGACGCTCGTGGACTTGATCGAGACCTTGAAGTTCTGAAACGACAGCCGCTCCATCAGCTGCACGAACTCCACCGCGGCGGCGACCAGCGCCTCGACCGGGTTCTCGCGCTCGAGCTCGTGCAGATGCTTGGGCAAGGAGCCCGAGTTGACGCCGATCCGCAGCGGCGTGCCCAGCTCGGAGGCCCGAGCGACCACGGCGGCCACCTTGTCGGGCCCACCGATGTTGCCCGGGTTCAGGCGCACGCAGTGTGCCCCGGCGTCAAGCGCCTTCAGAGCCAGGGTGTAGTTGAAGTGGATATCGGCGATGACCGGGATCGGCGCCTCGCGCACGATCGTCTTCAGCGCCTCGACATCTTTCTCGCGCGGCACCGCGACCCGCACGATGTCGGCGCCGGCCTCGGCCACGCGGCCGATCTGCTGCATCGTGGCGCCGAGGTCGGCGGTCTCGGTCTTGGTCATGGTCTGCACCGCCACTGGGGCGCCCCCGCCGATCGGCACGCTGCCGACGTGAATCTGTCGCTCTGAGGCCATGGCTTCAGTGTAGGGCGCCGAACCCCGGCAGCCGCAGCCCTTGACTGCAACCTATGATCTGGCGCCGTGCGGGTGGCCATCGTCGCCGAGTGGTATCCGTCCGCGTTCGATCCCGTTCACGGCGTGTGGGCCCACCGGCAGGCGCTGGCCGCGCGCGACGCCGGTGCCGACGTGCGGGTGCTCGCGATGCGGCGGCCGGTGCCGCCGCTCGCCGTGCTCCGCCGGGGCGAGCTGCCGCGCTGGCTCGGCGCGCTGCGCCAGACATTCGCGGCGGGCCGGATCGATGGGGTGCCCGTGCAGGCCGTCCCCCTCATCGCGCCGCCCCGCTCCTGGTCCTACGGGGCCTGGGGGCACTGGGCGGCGCCGTCGCTGGCGGCGGCCCTGAGCGGGCTCAGGCGACGCTGGCCCTACGACGTCGTCCACGCCCATTCGCTGGTCCCGCCCGGGTTCGCCGTGGGCTGGTGGCGCCGTCGCCTGGGCGGCGAGCGCCCGCCGGCTCTGGTGGTCTCAACGCACGGGCCGGACGTGATCCACGTCCATCGCCGCAGTGCGTTGGCGGGTCGGGCGACGAAGGAGGTGCTGCACGAGGCGGAGCTCATCATCGCCAACTCGCGCTGGGCCGCCAGGCGCTGCGAGGAGCTCGCCGGGCGGTCTCTCTACACGCAGGTGGTCCATTTCGGGACCGAGGTCCCTGCTAACCCCCCACCCCGCCACCGGCGCCTCACGGCGGTGACCGTCGCGCACCTGCAGGCCCGCAAGCGCCACGCCGTGGTTCTGCATGCACTGGCGGAGATAGAGCCGGCGCGGCGGCCGGACTACGTGATCATCGGCGACGGTCCGGGGCGCAGGCCGCTCGAGGACCTGGCGCGGGCGCTCGGGGTCTCCGAGCAGGTGCGGTTTCTGGGGCAGCTGCCCCACGAGCAGGCGCTGGCCGAGGCCTGGCGCTGTCATCTGTACGTGATGCCCAGCGTCGAGGAGCCGTTCGGCGTGGCCTACATCGAGGCCATGGCCGGGGGCCTGCCGGCGATCGGCGCCCGCGGCGAGGGCGGACCGGAGGACATCGCAGCCGCCGGCGATGGGCTTCTGCTCGTCGATGTCGACGATCACCGGGCCCTATCAGCGGAGATCGAGCGGTTGGTGGCCCAGCCCGAGCGGCTCGCCGCGCTCGGCGCCGCGGCGCGCGACACCGTCCGGCGCGGCTTCACCTGGCGTCACTGCGGCCAGGACACAGTCGCGGCGTACCGCGCGGCGCTCTCGGTCCTCGACCGTGAGCACGGCGGCAGCCGGCCCAGGAGCCGGTAGTGCCCGATCTTTTGCAGATATCACTCGGTACGACTCGCGGCCTCAGGGCCTCGGACGCCTGGTTTCAGGCATTCGCGCGAGACGCCGGCGCGACGGTCGAGAGCGTCGGCGTGCGGGTGGGCGCCACCGCCCGTCTGCGTCGGGCCTACCCGGTGACCGATCTGGTCGAGGCGCTGGCAGCGAGACGAGCCGCGGCCAGCGCCGTGCAGCGGCTGGCTCCGCGCGCGGTCGTCTTCTCCACGACAACCGCCGCGCTGCTGGCGGCGGACCCGGGGCGCCCGTTCGCCGTCAGGCTCGACGCTCCCGCCCGTCTGAACCGTCCCGGAGCCCACAACTCGGTGCTGCACCTGCTCGAGCGACGCCGCCTGGCGCGCGCTGCGCTGGTGCTGCCCACCAGCGAGGTGGCGGCCGCCGCGCTTCCGAGGTCCAGCGGGCGGGCGGTGGTCGTGCCACCCCCGGTGGTCGTGGAAGCTGACCGGAGACGGCCCGATGAGCGGGAGCGACTGGCGGTCGCCTACACCCCCGATCCGAAAGCCAAGGGACTCGATCTGTTGTGTCGCGCCTGGCAGCTCGCGGGCCTGGCCGACGTCAGGCTCGAGGTCTTCGGCGTGGAGCGGGAGCAGGCGTTTCGGCGACTGCGCCGCGACGGCGTGCCCGAGCCGGGAAACGTGCGCTGGGCGGGCTGGGTTCCCGTCGAGCAGTTCCATCGCACCGTGGCCAGATCGATGGCATTCATCACGAGCGCCCGCTGGGAGGACTTCGGCATGGCTCAGCTGGAGGCGCTTGACCTGGGGGCGCTGCTCGTGTGCACGGCAACGGACGGGCCGTTCGAGGCCGGCGTAATCGCCCGCGAGCTGGCTCCGGAGCTTGTGGCCTGCGACCAGAGCCCCGAGGCCCTTGCGGCCTGCATCAGGCGGGCGTTCGCGCTCCAGGACGACGCGGTCAGGCGCTACAGGCGCAGCGCAAGCTTGCGCCTCGATCGCTACCGTCCCGACGCGATTGCCCAGACAGTCAAGGAGCACGTGCTCCCTGTGCTGCTTCAAACCGGGACTCGGCAGCGGCAACCGCCGCAACTTTGGCCGCACAGATGAGTTGATTCGTTCCGTGCTTCCCGTGATCTGGCGCAGTCGGCAGAGCCTGATCACGAGTCGTAAAACGAACCGCCAGGAGGTCGCTCCTCAATGAGCCTGATTCCACGACCCAGAGTCTCTCGATTTCGCGCCACAGGAGCGGCATTCTTGGTGACGCTGTTCGGCGCTGCCTGCGCGTTCGGCGTGGGCCCAGTGTCGGCCTCGGCCTCCACCAACCAGCTGGGAATGCTCGAGGAGCCGACGTACCTGGTCCAGAACCCGACGCAGACGCTTCAGACCATGCGCAGCCTGGGCGTGAGCATCGTGCGCGTCGAGATCCCGTGGTCGCAGGTCGCGGTCGATCCCAACTCTCGGACGATGCCCAGCGGCAACCTCTATCCGGACGCCAACTGGGCTCCGTATGACGCGGCCATCAAGCAAGCCGGTCAAGACGGCATTCAGGTCGATCTCGTGCTGACCGGCGGAGCCCCCTTGTGGGCCACGCAGGGCGGCGCCCCTTCGGGGTACGCCTACGTGTGGAAGCCCAATGCGTCGCTGTATGGCCAGTTCGTCCAGGCCGCTGCCTCCCGCTACTCGTCCGCGCACTTCTTCGAGGTATGGAACGAGGGCAACTGGGGCCCGTCGCTCGCGCCCCAGAAGCAGGCTGGCTCGCGGGTCTACAACTCGGCGGCGATCTACCGCTCGCTGCTCGATGCTGGCTACGGTGCGCTGAGGGCCACCGGCCACGGCAGCGACACGATCGTCGACGACAGCCTCTCGCCCGACGGCTCAGGTTCGGTCAACGCCACCAACATCGCCTCGCCGCTGGTCTGGATCCGGCAGCTCTACTGCCTGGATAACAACTACCGTCCGCTGCGCGGCGCCACAGCCTCTCAGGCCGGATGCCCCACCAACGCGGGTGGCACGAGGTCATTCGCCTCCGCTCATCCGGCGCTGTTCAGGACGACCGGCTTCGGCGTCCACCCGTACGGCTACGGGAACCCCCCAAGCCGGGCCGCCTTCCCCAACCCCAACAGCGTCGAGCTCGCTGAGCTCCCGCAGATGGCGAAGACGCTGAGTCGCGTGATGAAGGCCTACGGATCCCGCAAGGCGATGGCGATCTACAACACCGAGTACGGCTACGAGACGCGTCCGCCACAGCGCGCGCGCGCGTTCCCGACGACGACGACGGCTGCCGCGTACCTCAATCAGGCCGAATACATCTCGTGGAAGAACCCCAAGGTGTTGAGCTACGACCAGTACGAGATAATCGACGAAGGGTGGTTCACGACCGGGCTGTACACCAGCTCGCGCGTCGCCAAGCCCAGCTACTACGCCTTCCGGATGCCGATCTGGCTGCCGGTGACCTCAACCCGCAAGGGTCGCACGCTCGAGGTCTGGGGCTGCGTCCGACCGGCCAACTTCGCCCGCAGTGACACTGGTCAGGCGCAAACCGCCTACATCCAGTTCCAGCGCGGGTCGGGGGCCTGGACCACGGTGCAGGCCGTGCGCATCACGAACTCGCGCGGATACTTCGACACGCGTGTCAAGTTCCCGAGCAGCGGCCAGGTGCGGATCGCCTGGAGTTATCCGGCCGGTGACAGCAACCTGCAGGATCCGTTGCTCGGCAGCACCCAGGGCCAGATCTACAGCCGCACGACGAGCGTCACGCTCCGTTAGCCGCCTTGCTATTCGCGCCGCCGGACGACGAGCACCAGGCCCGCCGCTCCGGCGAGCGCGACTAGCACGATCACCACGATCACCGGTGTCGGCAGGAACGAACTGCCGGAGGAACTTGTCCCGCTGTCCGAGTGGTGCCCTGCGCTGCCAGAGACTGCCGCCAGTAACGCGCGCTGAATAATCGCGTAGCAGTTGGTGTACTCCTGGACGTCGGCCGGTATGCCTGCAAGCGCGGCGTGAAGCTCGGCGACCGTGTAGTGCTGCGTCAAACGGCCGTGCGCCGTACAGTCGGCCACCGCCGCCGGTGCCGCCGCGTGAGCGGCGGCAGGGATCGACACCACCATCACGCCCACAACCGCGATGACTCTTGCCGCTCTCTTTCTCACGGCGCCTAGGTTAGGGCCCCCGCACGCTCCGGCGCGGCGCGCAGCGAGAGCCCTGAGGTGAGGACTTCGTCATGGGCCTGAAAGCTGGCCGGGTCTCACCCGCGGTGATCGCCGCCGTCGTTGCGCTGCTCGCGGCGGTTGCCGTCGTCGTCGTGCTGGTGACCGGTTCCTCCCGGCGCGCACCGGCGAGCGTGCACCCCGGTGACCCGCAGGCGATGCTCGAGGAGGACGTCAACCTGATGTCTCATCCGGCACGCACGCTTCAGATCATGCGCAGCCTGGGAGTGGACGTAGTGCGGCTCTCCGTTGCATGGAACACGATCGCTCCCGACGCCACAGCGCACAAGCCGCCGCCCGGGTTTGACGGCGCCGACCCTGCGGCCTATCCGGAGACCGGCTGGGCCCCGTACGACCGGATCGTCAGGGACGCCAAGGCCGATGGCATCGAGGTCGACTTCCTGCTGACCGGCGGCGCGCCGCTGTGGGCGACGGGACCGGGGGCCCCGGCCTCCGAGCGATCGTCGGGGGCCTGGGAACCCTCTCCCAGCGCCTACGGAGCGTTCGTCAACGCCGTCGGCAGACGCTACAGCGGCCGCTACGTGCCACCGGGCGCGTCGGCGCCGCTGCCGCCGGTGCGCTTCTGGGAGATCTGGAACGAACCGAACTGGGGGCCTTCACTGCAGCCGCAGCTGGCCCTCGACCCGGTGCGGATCGTCGCCGCCGCACGCTACCGGCGCCTGATGGACGCGGCCTGGGGCGCGCTTCAGGGCACCGGCCACCACGGCGACACGATCGTGATCGGCAGTCTCTCTCCCCGTGGCGTCGTCGTCCCGCCGCAGTCGGCGCTGGCGGCGGCGGTCGACGTCTCAAGCCCGCTCGGCTTCACGCGGACGCTGTACTGCGTCGACTCGTCCCTGCGCCCGCTGCGAGGGGGCGCAGCGGCCCAAGCCGGTTGTCCCGCCACGGACGCCGGATCACGGCGGTTTGCCGAGGAGCACCCGGCGCTGTTTGAAGCTAGTGGCTTCGGGATCCACCCCTATCCGATCGACCTCCCGCCCACCGAGGCAGACCCGTCCGGCCCGGGCTCGGTGGAGTTCAGCCAGATCCCGCAGCTGGAGAGCACGCTCGACGGCGCGCGGCGGGCCTACGGGTCGCACGCTGCGATGAGTGTCTACAACACAGAGTTCGGCTACATCACGCACCCGCCCAACGCGAACGCCGGACTACCATCGCCCGCCACGGCGGCGCGGTATCTCAACTGGGCCGAGTACCTGACTTGGCGCAACCCCCGCCTTGCCACGACGATGCAGTACCTGCTCTACGACCCGCCGCCGGGCCCGAGCGTCTACGGGGCGGGCGGCTTCGCCACCGCCCTCGTATTCGCCAACGGCAAGCCGAAGGCGACCTTCTACGCCTACCGGATGCCGATCTTCCTGCCCAGCACCCGTACGAGGCGCGGCGGCGCCCTCGAGGTGTGGGGTGGCGTGCGCCCCGCGCACGACGCGTACCTCGACACTCGGCAGCGGCAATTTGCACAGATCCAGTTCCGTCCGGCGGCCGGCGGCGCATTCCGCACGCTCCGGAGCGTGCCGATCACGGATATACGCGGATATTTCGATGTACGCGTGAATGTCCCAGCCAGCGGCTGGGTCAGGCTCCAGTGGTCCTATCCCACCGGAGACCGCCGTTTGCGCGATCCGCTGACGCCCGGTCAGACCACGATCTACAGCCGGGTGGTGGCGGTTAGCGTCAGCTGAGCGGCCGGCGGCAGCGCCTGGGAGCGGCCGGCGGCAGCGCCTGGGAGCGCCAGTGGGCGCCCGGCGTGCTACCCCGAGCCTCGCTACGGTGCGGGCGATGAGCTTCAGATCGATTTTGCTCATCGTGCTCGGTGCCGTGTCCCTGGCCTTGGGCGGCTGCGGCGGGTCCTCGCCCTCACACGGCACGTCGGCAGCGAGCCGCTCGTCGTCCGGCGGCCCGACGCGCCAGGGCACCACGGGCTCGGGCACCACCACAACCAAGGCGTCCCCGCAGGCTTCCGTGTCCCGCACCCCGACCGCCCCGCCCACGTCCCCCCACACGCTGACCGCTCCGCCGCCCACGCCGGCCGGCACGCCGCCCGCGCCCGACGGGCTCAGCCAGACGACGGGCTATGCGATGTATGAGCTGTGCGCCAGCGGATGTTCCGGGAGCGTGCCAGCGTCGCTGCGCCGGAGCCTTCACCTGCCGACATCAGGGGCAGGCGGCTCATGCCCGGTCAGCGCCGGCAGCGGTCCGGTGAAGCCGTCCCCATCGACGGCGCTCAAGCTGACGCCGTTCGTCGGCAGCGCCTGGCAGGGGACGCGGGTGAACTGGACGGCTCCGGGCTATCAGGGACCGATCCTGATTCGGGGTCGTGAGCTCGGTGGTCCCCACGCGGTCGGCTTCGGCGAGGGCCACGTTCCCTACGACGAGTTGCAGTTCGATGGCCGGGCATTCGGTGCGCCCGCGGGCCAGTGGCCGTCCTTTACGCGCGTCAGAGGCAGTGGCTGCTACGCCTACCAGATCGACGGAACGAGTTTCAGCGAGGTAGTCGTCTTCCGCGCCAGTAGCTAGGGCCGCGCTAACCGGCGTACATGGCCTCGATCTCCCCCTGGTACTTCTGGGCGATCGGCTTGCGCTTGAGCTTCATCGTGGGCGTGAGCTCATCGCCACCAGGCAGCCAGTCGCCCGGGATGATCGTGAACTTTTTGATCTGCTCCACGCGCGCCAGGTGGCTGTTCGCGCGGTCCACTCCCTCCTGAACGGCGGCCCGGACCCTGCTCTCCCCCGCCAGCTGCTCGAGGTCCCCACCTGACAGCCCTTGCTGCCCTGCCCACTGCGGCGCGTAGTCGGAGTCCAGCACGATCAGCGCGGTGTTGTACGGGCGCCCGTCCCCGATACAGCAGACCTGACCGATCAGTGGACTGGCCGACTTGAGCTCTGCTTCGATGTTCGCCGGTGACATGTTCTTGCCCGCGGCATTGATGATCAGCTCCTTCTTGCGGTCGATAAGCCGCAGATAGCCGTCCTCGTCGAGCTCGCCGATGTCGCCCGTGTGCAGCCAGCCATCGGCGTCGATCGCCTCCGCGGTCTTGGCCGGGTCGTTGCGGTAGCCCAGCATCAGGAACTCGCCGCGGCACAGGACCTCGCCATCGTCGCCCAGCTTGATCTCCACGCCCGGCGACGGCGGACCCACCGTGCCGATCTTGACCTCGCCCGGCCGGTTGCAGGTGCCGAACCCACAGGTCTCGGACATTCCCCACAGCTCCGCCAGTTCGATCCCGATGGCGTGGAAGAACTCCAGCACCTCCACGGGCGTGGGCGCCGCTCCGACGTTGACGGCGATCAACTGATCGAGCCCCAGCATGGCCCTCAGCTTGGAGAACATCTCGGCGTCCGCCTGCTGGACCTGCTGCTCGAGCTCGCGCGGGATCGGCTCGCCGCGCTGGCGCAGGCGCACGCGCGCGACCGACGCCGCGAGCGCCGCCTCCGCGGGCGCCCGTTGCTCATCCGGCTGGCCCGCCAGCATCGTCTCCAGCCCGGCTTTGAGCTTCTCCCAGATCCGCGGAACGGCGAAGAACCATGTGGGGTGTACCTGGGGCAGATAGGAGACGACCTCGCGGGGGTTGGGAGCACAGGTCACCGTGCCGGCGTAGATGACCGGGATGTAGTGGTGTGCCATTCGCTCCGCGATATGCGCCGCCGGCAGCCAGGAGATCAC
Source organism: uncultured Actinomycetes bacterium (assembly GCA_963822735.1). GTDB lineage: Bacteria > Actinomycetota > Thermoleophilia > Solirubrobacterales > Solirubrobacteraceae > Palsa-465. The sequence goes on along the minus strand of CAWGIU010000009.1, from coordinate 402,196 downwards.
GCGGCTTCCGGGCTCCATGGGAATGATCTGCTCGATCGCCCGCGCCGAGTAGACGACGTTGTGATGCGAGAGCTGAACTCCCTTTGGCTTACCGGTGGTGCCGGAGGTGTAGATCAGCGTCAAGACGTCGTCAGGCGCAATCTCGGCAGACGCCGCAGCCGCGTCGAAGTCCGGGTTCGAAGCCTCGATCGCGGCCAGGGAATGCGTCCCCTCGGGCGCCTCGCCGTCGACGACGATGATCTGTTCGAGCACCGGCACCCGGTCGCGCGCGGCCAGCATCAGCTCGAGGTGTGACTGCTCCACCACCGCCAGCTTCGAGCCCGCGTCGCTTAGCAGGTACTCGACCTCCTCGAGCGGATAGGTCTCATAGATCGAGAACGGCGTGGCCCCCAGCATCGCTGACGCCAGATCGAGAAGGTGGAACTCGGGACGGTTGGAGAGCATGATGGCCACCGTGTCCCCGCGGCCCAGGCCGAGCTTGGCCAGCCCGCCGGCCACGGCATCGACGCGCCGCAGCAGCTCCGACCACGTGATCGACGCGCTGTCGTCCGGCAGGCGGACCGCGACGACGTCCGGGTTGTTGGCGGCGGTCCGCCGTAGCGCCTCGGTAACCGTCGGCGCGTCCACGGCGCGTCCGCGGACCTCAGTGATCGTCGCCTGCATCTCTCCTCTGCCCTCCTCGGGGTTGGCCCAGCGGGGGCGAACGCTACCGCTAACGGACGTTGAAGCCCGAGCCCGTGAGCGTGGAGATGTCGTTGCTCAGCCCGATCACGAACACCAGTGCGATCAGCACGAAGCCAACCACGCCCGCGCGTTCCATGGCGGCGACGGGGATCCGCCGGCCTCGGACCTTCTCGGCCAGCGCCCAGAAGACGTGCCCTCCGTCTAGCGGCAAGAAGGGAAACAGGTTGATGACCGCCAGCGACAGCGAGATCAGCGCGAGCGTGCCGAGGGCGCTCACGGTGTTGGAGGCGAACTCCTGCTGGGTGACGGTGAAACCGCCAACCACGCCGTGGACCTGGCTGCGCTCCTTGGGCTCAAACAGCCGGACCACGACGCCCACGGTCTTTCTCGTCCAGTACCACAGCTGACTGGCAGACTCCCGAGCGGCGCCGGCAGCGCTCAGCGGCGGTGCGTGGTACCCGAACGCGAAGCCGATCCGCATCTTCTTCGCGTTTGCGTCGTAGCGCGGGAAGATCGTGTACGAGTGGAGCTCGCCGTCACGGCTCACGTCGAGCTTTACCGGCGTACTCGCTCGGCAGCCGCTCGTCAGCGTCCCCGGGCAGCGATGCGTCCCGATCTGCTTTGTGATCTCCTCGACCGAAAGGCCCCGTTTAGCGTCGACGGAGACGATGGTGTCGCCGGGCTTGAGGTAGGACGAGGCCGGCGCCTGGAGGTCCTGCGTGGAGACCGTGCGCGTCGGCACCGGGTTGACGATGTCGCCGTGGGCCCAGAAGATCGCGGCCAGGATCACGAAGGCGATCAACAGGTTCATGGCCGGACCGGCCAGGATTACGACCACGCGCTTCCACACCGGCTGGTTGAAGTAGGCCCGCGGAAGGGCCTCCGGCGGAATCTCCTCCTCCGGGTTCATGCCGGTGATCTTCACGTAGCCCCCGAGGGGAATGGGGCCGATTCCGTACTCGGTCTCGCCGCGCCGCACACGCCACAGCAGCGGGCCGAAGAACAGCGAGAACCGCTCGACGCGCATCCCCACGGCCTTGGCAACGGCGAAGTGCCCCAACTCGTGCAGGATGATCAAGGCTGCGAAGCCCAAAAATGCGAGCAGGTAGGACATCGAGTTGCCAACCAGTGTGGCAACTCGATGTCTTCTGCCGGAATCCTGCTAGGCGGCGCCGCCGGCGCGGGCCGACGGGTCCGCGGCGCTGCGGTCCCTGTTCTCAGCTACGAACTGGTTGGCGATGAATGTCGCCCCGCCGGGGTCGGCGATCACCGTGGTGCGGACCCAGGGCGCGTCGAAGGGCCCCATCAGCACGCTTCCCCCCAGCTCAGCCGCCTTCTGAGCGGCGGCGTCGGCGTCGTCGACGGCGAACGTCACGCTCCAGTGGGCGGGCTCGTCCCGCTGGTCGGGATCTAAGCGATTTATGCTCGCCACGACGTCCTCGAAACCCGGTGGCCCGCCAAACTCGCGCATGCGCTGGCGTAGCCCGGGGTCATCGCGCTCGAGATAGTCGCCGTAGCCGGGCAGCGTCCACGTCTGAAAGCCCCCGGGGAGAGCCAGCGTTCTCCACCCGAACACCGAGCCGTAGAAGTCCTTGGCGGCCTCCGCGTCACGCGTGCTGAGGACGTTGAAGTTGAGCGAACCGTGCTCGTTGACGATCCGCGCGCCGCGGTGCCGGTTGGCCTGCCAGACAGAGAAGACGGCCCCCTCGGGGTCCGCGCATACCGCCATTCGCCCGGCATCCATGACGTCGAAGGGCTCGGTGAGGATCTTTCCGCCAGCGTCCGTGACCTTGGCAGCGGTCTCGTCGGCGTCCTCGACCCAGATGTAGGTGTTCCAGGCGGCCCTGGCGGGAGCGCCCTGCGGAGCGGAGCTGACCGCCGCCACGTCGCCGCCGCGAATCCGGCCGACGAAGTAGGCGCCTCCGGAGCCTGCCGGCATCATGTTCTCGAACTCCCAGCCGAACAGGCCGCCGTAGAACGCCACCGCCGCCTCGGGGTCCGGTTGCGTCGTGTCGATCCAGCACGGTACGCCGGGGATGTAGCCGTCTCGCTCGCGCATCGTCCCTCCTTCGATCTGCAGATAACTTGGGCGGCACGCTAGCCGCGATTTAGGTCAGGATTTGGCCGCGGAGTTGCCCCCCGCCTATGCCGCCGCGCGTTCCTCGACCAGCTCCGCGGCGCTGGCCCGGGCCTCCGCGTCTGCATCGGCAAGGGCATCGAAGGAGTGCACCCGTCCCGCAGGATGGCGCTCGAGCGTCTCCTCGATCACGGCGGCGATCTGTGAGAACCGCAGCCGGCCGCTCAGAAACGCGTGTACGGCGACCTCATTGGCGGCATTGAGCGTGCACGGCGCGGTCCCCCCGGCCAGCGCTGCCTCGCGGGCCAGGCGCAGGCAGGCGAAGGTCTCGGTGTCCACCGGCTCGAAGGTCAGCGCGCCGAGTTCGGCCAGGTCCAGTGGCCGCACCGGTACCTCGGCTCGTTCGGGATGATGCAGCGCGAACGCGATCGGGACGCGCATGTCGGGATATCCCAGGTGTGCGAGCGATGCGCCGTCGCACAGCTGGACGAGCGCGTGGACAATCGACTGCGGGTGAACGACGATGTCGATCCGCTCATAGGGCACGGAGAAGAGGTGGTGGGCCTCGATCAGTTCGAGCCCCTTGTTCATCAACGTCGCCGAATCGATCGTGATCTTGCCGCCCATATCCCAGGTTGGGTGGGCCAGTGCCTGCTCTACCGTGACCTGTTCGAGCTCGGCCGGCCGGCGCCCGCGGAACGGACCACCGGAGGCGGTCAGCACCAGCTTGTCCACCGTGCCCGCCAGCTGGCCTGTGAGCAGTTGATAGAGCGCCGAGTGCTCGGAGTCGACGGGGATGATCTGGGCCCCGGTGGCCTCCGCGAGCTGCGTCACGAGCTCACCCCCAACCACCAGCGACTCCTTGTTGGCCAGTGCCAGGCTCCGCCCCTCGCTGAGTGTTGCGACCGACGGCACGAGCCCGGCCGAGCCCACGATCGCGTTCAAGACCATGTCGGCGTCGGATTCCGAGACCAGTCGCGTGAGCCCCGATGCCCCGGCCAGCACCTCGCCGTCGGTCCAGGCCTCGCTGGCGCGTGCCGCGGCGTCGGCGTCGCTCAGCACGATCCGCCTGACGCCATGCTCCCGCGCCTGACTGACCAGCGATTCCCACGAGCGCTCAGCGCTGAGCCCAACGACCTCCAGCTCGTCGGCCTGAGCCCGCCTGACGACGTCTAGCGCCTGGACGCCGATCGAGCCCGTCGAGCCGAGAATCACCAGGCGGCGCGGCATCGGTTCGATTCTATGCCCGCCCGCGCACCGCTCAGTGGACGATCGCCAGCCACACGTAGTAGCCGCCGACGATCGTGAAAATCACGGCATCGAGGCGATCGAGCGCGCCCCCGTGCGCCCCGAACAGTGAGCCTGCGTCCTTGGTGCCTGCGTCGCGCTTGATCAGTGACTCGAATAGGTCACCCAGTGGACCGAGGACGGCCACCGCCAGCCCCAGCAGGAGCGCGTGAGACTGCGTCATCCACGTGTTCTGGAACAGTCCGGCCAGGAACACCGCCAGGATTGCGATCAGCACGCCGCAGAACAGCCCCTCGACCGTCTTGCCGGGGGAGATCCCGGGGGCCAGCGCGCGACGGCCGAACAGTCGCCCGCCGACGTATGCGGCCGTGTCGCCGAGAAACGTGCCGAGCAGGACGTCGATCGTGACCCCTCCTCCGTGAGGCAGTCCGCGCAGCAGCTCGGCGTGGGCGAACGCCACGCCGATCCACCAGATGCCGAGGAGCGTTCCGGCGATGGCCACGGTGGGGCTGCCGCGCCCCCCGCGGGCGAGCACGGCCATGAAAACGACGGGGAAGGCGGCCACCGCCGCCTCGAGCACGGCTCGCTGGCCGCCGTAGCGTGCCGCGAGCACCAGCGCCGCGAGCGCGACCATCCCGATCCCCCCCACGGGGCGCCAGCGCTCGAGCATCCGGTAGAGCTCGAACACGCCGGCACAGCCGAACACGATCAGAAGCAGCGCCCATGGAAGGCCGCCGAGGTCGACGAACACGACCGCCACGACCGCGGCCGGGACGGCCACCAGGATCCGGGCCAGAAAGTCCGAGCCTCGCCGGCGCTCCCGTGGCCGCCTGCTGTGGGCGCGTTGGGGCCTCGCGTCCCGTGAGCGCCGCCGCGCGGATGGCACCGCTATCGCCCCCCGAAGCGCCGTCCGCGGGCGGAGAACTCCTCGAGGCTCTGTTCGAAAGTCTCACGCGTGAAGTCCGGCCACAGCTCCTCGCGGAAAACGAGCTCTGAGTAGTGGCCCTGCCACAGGAGGAAGTTAGAGCTGCGGCGCTCGCCGCTGGTGCGGATGATGAGGTCCGGGTCGTGCATCTCCGGCGCGTAGAGGTGCGCCCGAAACTCCTCCTCTCCCCCGCCGTCGAAGCTCTTCGCGGCGTCGATGATCTCGGCCCGTCCGCCGTAGTTGAATGCCACCACGAGCATGATCCTGCTGTTGGACGCAGTCAACTGCTCGGCCCAGTGCATGCGCTCCACCAGATCCGGCGGGACCGGTTCGCTGCGCCTGCCGATGAAGCGGATCCTCACCCCCTCGTCGTGCAGCTCGGGCGTCTCCAGCTCGATGCGGCGCTCCATCATCTCCATCAGCCCCGCGACCTCACCGGCCGGCCGGGACCAGTTCTCGGTCGAGAACGAGTACACGGTCAGCTCCGCGATCCCCAAGTCGACCGCGTCTCTGAGCCTGGCCTTGACGATGTCCGCCCCGGCTTCGTGGCCGGCCAGCACCGGCAGGCCCCGTCGCTCGGCCCAGCGGCCGTTGCCGTCCGTGATGATCGCCACGTAGCGAGCCCGCCGCCCGTCCGAGAGCGAGCTCATCAGACCTCGAGGATCTCTGCTTCCTTGTGCTTGAGCAGCTCGTCGAGCTCGGCGATGCGGGCGTCGGTGACCTTCTGCAGCTCCACTTCGGCGCGGTGCTCCTCGTCGGAGCCCGTCTCACCGGCCTCCTTGAGCTCGCGCAGGTCGTGCATCACGTCGCGACGGACATTGCGGACCGCGACGCGGCCCTCCTCGGCGATGTGCCGGACGACGCGCACGAGCTGTTTGCGTCGCTCCTCCGTCAGCTCCGGGATCCCGAGCCTGATCAGATTGCCGTCGTTGGAGGGCGTGAGACCGATGTCCGATTCCATGATCGAGCGCTCGATCGCTTTGATCGAGCTCTTGTCATAGGGCTGGATCGTCAGCAGCCGTGGCTCGGGGGCGCTGATCGTCGCCAACTGCTTGAGCGCCGTCTGCGTGCCGTAGTAGTCGACGGAGATGCGGTCCAGTAACGCCGGGCTGGCGCGCCCGGTGCGCACTGAGCCGAACTCGTGGCGGGTCGATTCCACCGACTTGGCCATCCGTTCGCGGGCATCGGCGAGAAGCTCGTCTATCAGGCTGGCGGCGCTCACGTTCTGACCAACGTTCCGACCCTATGCCCGGACACTATCTTGTCGATGTTCTGGCCGCCCGCCATGTTGAACACCACGATCGGCAGGTTGTTGTCCATGCACAGCGCGAAGGCCGTGGAGTCCATCACCTGCAGCCCCTGCGTCAGCGCTTCCTTGTGCGTGATCTCCGGGATGAACTGCGCGTCGGCGTGGCGGGCCGGGTCTGCCGTATAGACGCCCTCGACGCCGTTCTTGGCCATGAGCACGATCTCCGCATGCAGCTCGGCCGCTCGCAGCGCGGCCGCCGTGTCGGTGGTGAAGAACGGATTGCCGGTCCCTGCCGCGAAGATCACGACTCTGCCCTTCTCCAGGTGACGGATGGCGCGCCTGCGGATGTAGGGCTCGGCTACCTCGGAGATCGTGATCGCCGATTGCACGCGCGTGGCGACTGAAAGCTTCTCGAGCGCGTCCTGCAGCGCGAGGGCGTTCAGCACCGTCGCCAGCATCCCCATGTAGTCGCCGGTGGCGCGGTCCATGCCCCGCGCAGCGGCGGCCAGTCCCCGATAGATGTTCCCGCCCCCGACGACAACCGCCACCTGCACCCTGCGCTCGTGCACACGCGCCACCTCGGCGGCGATCGCGTGGACGCGCTCGGGGTCGGTTCCGTACTCCAGGTCGCCCATCAACGCCTCGCCGGAGAGCTTCAACAGCACCCGGCCGTAGGCTGGAGCAGCCGGTGGGCTTTGGCTCAATGTCTGTGCCACGGTGAGCCGGCCTTCAGATTTCAGCCACCCACGGCGAAGCGAGCGAAGCGCCGCACAACGATGTTCTCACGCGTCTCCGCTGACAGGGCGGCTCGCAGCTCCTCGATCGTCTTGCCGTCATGCTTGTCCTCGTTCACGTGTTGCTGGCGGAGCAGGACGACGTCGTCGAGCCAGCTTTCGAGCTTGCCCCTGATTGCTCGCTCGCGGGCGTGATCGGGAACGCCGGTGAGTTGCTCGGTGGCGATCCGCTCCTCGCGCTCCCGCTCCCCTGCGGGAACGTCCTCGTCAGAGATGGCCAGTAGCTGCGGCGCGGCCGCGATGTGCAGTGCCACATCGCGCGCGAACTCGATGAACTTCTCGTTACGCGCCACGAAGTCCGTCTGGCAGTCGACTTCGACCATCGCGCCGATCTTGCCGCCCGCGTGGATGTAGCTCTGCACGACGCCTTCCCGCGCCTCCTCGCCGGCACGCTTAGCCGCCTGGGCCTCGCCGCGCATGCGCAGAATCTCGATCGCCTTGTCGATATCCCCCTCGGCCTCCTGGAGCGCCTCGCGGGAGGCGAGCACGCCAGCGCCGGTCCGGTCGCGCAGGGCCTTGACATCTCTTGCGCTGATCGCGGTCATTCCGCCTCCTCGGGGCCTGGCTGAGCGGGAGGGCCCGGACTCGCCTGCGCCGGGGGCGCAGCCGGCGCGTCCTCCGCGGGTGGCTGGGGAGCGCTCGCCGGCGGCACGACCGGCGGCTCAGGCTCTTGCGCCTGGGCGCCGGCCGGCTCGGGAGCGGGCGGCTGCTGTGGTTGTGGCGCCTGTTCGGGGGCAGGCGGCTGCTGTGGTTGTGGCGCCTGTTCGGGAGGTGGCGGCTGCTGTGGTTGTGGCGCCTGTTCGGGAGGTGGCGGCTGAGGAGCACTCGCCGGCGGTACCTGCTCCGCGGATGCCGCCTCACGTTCGGCCTCCTGACGCGCGCGCTCCTCGGCCTCCTGGCGCGCGCGCTCCTCGGCCTCCTGACGGGCACGCTCCTCGGCCTCCTGACGGGCACGCTCCTCGGCCTCCTGACGCTCGCGCTCCTGACGGGCACGCTCCTCCTCGGCACGAAATACGCCGTGCCCTTGGGCTACCACGTCGCCGATAGCGCGCGTCACGGCCGCGCACGAGCGGATCGCGTCGTCGTTGCCCGGGATCACGTAGTCGATCCCATCGGGGTCGCAGTTCGTGTCGACCAATCCGATGATCGGGATGCGCAGCCGCTGGGCCTCGCGCACGGCGATGGCCTCGGTTTTCAGATCGATCACGAACACCGCGTCGGGGACGCGCTGCATCTCTTTGACGCCGCCGAGGTTGGCGCGCAGCTTCTCGAGGTCCGCCTGGAGCGTCATCCGCTCCCTGGTGGGCAGCAGCTCGAGCTGGCCCTCGGTCTCATAGCGCTCCAGGTCGTGCAAGCGCTTGATCCTTTGGGAGATCGTGTGGAAGTTCGTCAGCAGCCCCCCGAGCCATCGGTTGTTGACATACGGCATGTCGGCGGCCTGGGCGGTCTCCTGAATAGCGTCGCGGGCCTGCTTCTTGGTGCCCACGAACAGGACGGTCCCACCGCGACGCGCGAGCTCGGACACGAACTCCCTCGCCTGCGCTAAGAGCGCTTCGGTCTGCAGCAGATCGATGATGTAGATGCCGTCCCGCTCGCCGAAGATGAACCGGCGCATCTTCGGGTTCCAGCGACGGGTCTGATGGCCGAAATGGACTCCGGCCTCCAGCAGCTCCTTGATTCCGAGTTCAGGCACTTAGTTGCTCCCTTGATCGTGTACTGCCCGTCAGGCGAGAAATACGTGGACCTCGGCAAGCGCCGAGGCAGGGACACGAACCCGCGCTGACAGGGTCGGCCAATTTGCAGATGAGTCTACGAAAGTTTTGCGAAGGCGCTAGGTTTCCATATGCAGCGGGCCATCACCGTTCCCCTACCTTCGGTGTGGCTCGCCCGCGGGCCGAACCTCCCTTCCCCTACCTCCGGTGGCTCGGTTCGCATCAAGGATCGGCGGGGCGGCTGTGGACGGGCCGCCCCGTCATCCGTCTTTGCTAGGAGCGGCTCGATCTCTGCCGGTAAGAAACAGATGCTCTCGGCCCCACTTGCTTCGCTCGCCAGCCGGGCGCTGAAGCGGCTGCGGCCCGACACGCGCTATGCGGATCTGAGCAGCCAGCAACACGCGCTTTTCGAACGCGTGCGGCCATACACTCAGACATCACGTGAGCGCGTCACGACGCTGGCCGACGCTGTCCGCTATGTCGTGAACCGAGGGATTCCAGGAGACTTTGTCGAGTGCGGGGTGTGGCGCGGAGGCAGCTCGATGGCCATAGCCATCACGCTGCTGGAGCTTGGCTCGAGTCACCGCGAGCTCTGGCTGTACGACACCTTCACGCACATGCCGCCCGCCGGGGAATGGGACAGAGACCACACCGGAGGCGTGATGAGTCGCGAGGAGCCGTGGCCCTCGGCGTCCGTCGAGGAGGTGCAAGCCGCGGTCGCCTCGACCGGTTACCCGCGCGACAACGTGCACTACGTAGAGGGCATGGTGGAGCAGACGATCCCCGATGCGGCACCCGATCGGATCGCGCTGCTGCGGTTGGACACCGACTGGTACTCATCCACGCGGCATGAGCTGGCGCATCTCTACCCGCGCCTCGCGCCGGGCGGGGTGCTGATCATCGACGACTATGGGCACTTTGCCGGTGCCCGCAAAGCGGTGGACGAGTACTTCACCCGGGATCCCGTTCTCCTGATCCGCGTCGACTACACGTGCCGCATGGCCATCAAGGCGCCCAACGGCGTCTAGCGGGCCTTCTGCAGCGCCGCTTGGAGATCCTCCGGGAGCGGAGAGGAGACGTCGAGCGGTTCGCCGGTTACGGGGTGCGAGAACGTGAGCCGGGCGGCATGCAGGAACTGCCGCCCCAGGTCGTAGCCCAGGCGCCCGCCGTATTGCGGATCGCCGACCACGGGGTGGCCGATGGCTGCCATGTGGACCCGGATCTGGTGCGTGCGTCCGGTCTCAAGGACCACGCGGATCAGGCTCGTGTCCGACAACAGCTGCTCCAGCTCGAAGTGCGTGCGCGCCTCCCTGGGCGTATCGGTGTCGACGGAGATCAACAGCCTGTCGCGGCGGTCACGGCCGATCGGCGCGTCGATCGTTCCAGAGCGTGCCTCCATGCGGCCCTCGACGAGCGCGATGTACTCGCGGCGCAGCCGGCGCGAGGCCAGCAGTTGCTTCAGCTCCCGGTGGACCGCTTCGCTCTTGGCCACCACCAGCAGCCCCGAAGTGTCGCGGTCGAGCCGGTGCACGATACCCGCCCGCCACCGCTCCCCGCCACCGGCGCCCAGGCCCTCCAGCGCCTGCGCCAATGTGCCAACACGGTGGCCGCGCGCAGGGTGCACCACCACGCCCGCGGGCTTGTCGACGACCAGCAGGTGCTGATCCTCGTAGGCCACGCCGAAGGGCGCGGTCGAAGCCTGCGGCTCGACCGGCTCGCGGCGGTCGTCGATCTCCACCAGCTCGCCCGCCCGAACGGCATGACGTTTGGGCCGACGCCGCCCGTCGACCGTGACGCGGCCCGCGTCGATCAGCGTCTGGGCGTGGGCACGTGAGCCCAGCGGTGCCGCGAGGAAGCGGTCCAGCCGGACGCCGTCCGCGTCGCGCGGAACTCGCACCGACCCTCGCCCGTCGGTCAGCGGCGGGCCAGGACCGTCATCGCCCATCGCCGCGCTTGCCCTCGAGCACGTAAAGCAAGGCCAAGACGCCGAATGTGATCGCCATGTCGGCGACGTTGAACGCGGGCCACAGTGGGAGCTTGATGAAGTCCGTGACGGCGCCGTTGGCCAGGCGGTCGATCAAGTTTCCGAGCGCGCCACCCAGGAGCAGGCCGGTTGGCACCCACAGCCCCCGGCGCTCGGGATGAAGCATGAAGTAACCGAGCAGCAGCGCGAGCGCCCCGAGCGTGAATACGAGCACGACGGTCCCTCCGCCGGAGAGGAAGCCGAACGCCACCCCGGTGTTGCGTACGTGGACCAGTTGTATCCCCGGGAGGAACGCCTGTTGCTGGCCCGGATCGACACCGGCGGCGAGCGTGTGCTTGGTCAGCTGATCCAGCCCGATTACGCCGGCGGCCAGGACGGCGGCCCTGACCAGTGCGGTTGAGCGGGCAGTTACTCGCACGGTGCTCTCAATCGCCGTCAACCGCAGGCCACCTAACCCGAGATCGCGTTGACGACGATGTCCCGCAGAAAGTAGAGGACGATGATGCCGATCATCGGACTCAGATCGAGCATTCCGATCGGGGGGATGAAGCGCCGGAACAGGCGCAGGTACGGCTCGGCGGTGTCACGCAGGAACGTCAGTATCGCGTCGCTCCAGCGTGAGTACGGCGGATGCACTCCGGTCGAGAACAGCAGGTTGAGAAGTACGTAGACGAAGATGATGATGATGTAGACGTAGAACACCCAGCCGACGTAGTTGGCGATGTCCGAGCGCGAGACGGCGGCCAGCAGCGTCATTACGCGTCCGCTCCAGTCGCTGCGTCGATGGCATCCTGGAAGGCGGCCCTCACGCCGGCGTGCTCCAATGCGGCCAACCCGCGCGCGGTACTGCCGCCCGGCGAGGTGACCTCCCGTCGCACGGCGAGCGTGTCGTGCTCGCGGCTCTGCAGCAGGGCCGCGGTTCCGGTCATCGTCTCCACCACGAGCCGGGCAGCAAGCGCCGCGCTCAGCCCGTGGCGGACAGCTGCGTCCACCTGAGCCTCTACCAGCAATGCCTGGTAAGCAGGTCCCACGCTCATCACGGCGCTGGCCTTCTCGATCAGCGACTCCTCGAGCGTCACCACCGTCCCCAGCCGCCCGAAGTGCGCGAGGACCTCGGCTTCTACCGCTTCGGCCACGACAGGCGATCTCGCGTAGCAGATGACGCCACGCCTGACCGCCACGGGTGTGTTGGGCACGAGGCGAAAGACCGGCGCGTGGGGATAGGCGGCGGTGAGCTCGCTGGCGCTAACAGCTCCGAGAACCGAGGCCACCGGCCCAGACCGTGCCCCCAGCTCGGAGGCCACACTCTGTAGCTGCCGGGGCTTGTGGCACAGGACGACCAGGTCGGCCTGCTCCGCCACCTCGGCGTTGGAAAGCACCTCACCGCCGAGCTCCGCTACCAGGGCCCGGGCTCGGCCAGAGCCGGCGTCGGAGCACAGCACCGGCTCGCCCCAGCCCCGGGCGAGGGCACGCGCCATGTTGCCGGCTCCGATCAGTCCAACCCGCATGCTTGAAATCTACTCGGCGCCCGTCATCCGGCCACCGGTGTGCTGCGCGGCGCCGCCCGCCTCCGCGCTCAGCTCTGGTTAAAAAATCCCTTCTCCACGAGGCGCGCGCGCTCCTCCGCCGACACCTCGACGTTGTGCGGGGTGAGCAGGAAGACCTTGTCCGCGATCCGTTGCATGCCGCCGTCCAAGGCGTAGGTGAGACCGCTCGAGAAGTCGATCAGCCGCTTTGACAGGTCGGTGTCCGTTCCCTGGAGGTTGAGGATCACCGGAATCGAGTCCTTGAACTTGTCCGCCACGTCCTGCACGTCGTTGAAGCTGCGAGGGGCGACGAAGTGAACGCGCACGTCACCGGCGGCGCGGCCGTTGCCCCGCCCGCCCACTGGGCGAAGCGAGGTTGTGCGCCGTTCGGTCCGCGGTTCGTCCGCGAAGATGTCGTCGATCTCGTCGCGCCGGCGTCTGGCGCCACTCAAGCGCCGGACGTTGGGCCGCTCGCGGTAGGTGTCCTGGATATCGACCTCCGGCTCTTGAAGGGGGTCGACCTCCTCCTCTTCCGCATACGGCTCGTCCTCGGCGAGGCCGAAGTAGACCAGCGTGCGGTGCCACGTGTCGCGGAAGGCCATGTGCGTGTCAGGGTTCGGGAAGGCGGGTCATTTCCCTGCACATGATTATGACGCGCGGCGGCCATAGAGAGTAGATCCGAGCCGGATGATCGTGGCGCCCTCCTGCACGGCCACCAGATAGTCCTGGCTCGTCCCCATCGAAAGATGCCGGAGTCCGTGGCGCTCGGCCAGTTGGCGCAGCTGCGCGAAGTGCGGGCGGCTGCTTTCCGGGTCCTCGGTGAATGGCGGCATGGTCATGAGCCCAACCACGGGCACCGGGCAGCGCTCGAGGAACGATTCGAGCTCGGAGGGTTTGAGCCCACTTTTGTCGGCCTCGCCGGCGACGTTGACCTCCACCAGGATCTCGGTGCTCGCATCGCCGTGGCGCTGAAGCTGTGAGAGCGCCGAGTCGCTGGCCACCGACTGGATGTAGCGAACGTATGGCAGCAGCCCGCGGACCTTCCGGCTCTGGAGCGAGCCGATGAAGTCCCACGTGAAGAGCCCGGGGCGTGCCTCAGCCCTACGAGCCAGATCCTGTGCTCGGTTCTCACCGACGAGCGTGATGCCGGCCTCCGCGAGCACGCCCAGCTCTTCGTCGGCCAAGTATTTGGTCGCGGCCAGGATCTCCACATCCTGGGCCGCTCGACCGCACGCGGAGATCTCCTGCCGGACGCGCTCGAGGTTGGCGCCGACCACCGCCGGCGATAGTCCGCGGATCAGCGGGGCCACGCTCGGCTCCCTTCGCGGATCAGCGGGGCCAAGCGACGCCCGCCTGACGGCCCGTGATGCCGCGGTCGCGGCGGTGGGAGAAGAACAGCGTTGGATCGGCGCACATCGTGCAAAGCCCCGTGTCGTGGACCGCGCTCACCCCGATCGCTTCGAGCCTGCTTCTGGCGATCAGCTTCAGATCGAGATTTTCGCCGTGGCGGGCATCGGGGAACCGCGCGCTGAACACGGCGTGGACCTCCGGCCCCACCTCGTAGCAGCAGGGTCCCGCGCCCGGGCCGATCGCGGCCTCAAGTCGACCTTCGTCTCCGAGCTCTCGCAGCGCCCGCACGCCGGCCTCGATCACTCCTGCCGCCAGGCCCCGCCAGCCGGCATGGACCATCGCCACGGCGCCGCGGCCGGCGATCGCCACCGGCAGGCAGTCGGCGGTCAGCACCGACGGGGCGAGGCCCCGCAGTGCGGTGGCCTGTCCGTCTGCCTCGGGCAACATGGCGGCCGGATGCGGCAGGACTTCGGCCTTGGCCCGGTCGTCGATCTTCACCACCTCGCTGCCGTGTACCTGTCGCGTGTGGGCGAGCCGGACGCCGAGCGAGGCTTCGAGCGCTGCGCGGTTGCGTCTCACGGCGTCGGGGTCATCGTCCGTCAGCCGTCCCAGGTTCAGGCTCTCGTAGGGCCCGCGCGAGAACCCGCCGCGGCGCGTGGTGAACACCACCCGCGCCCCGGGCAAGGAGATCGCGATGTGGTCGCCAGCGAGCTCGAAATCTGCCCCCAGGCGCTCCGCCGCCGTGAGACTCGACAGGGTGCCGAGGCGCTCAGTCAAGCCGCGGCGGCAGTCCGAAGCGCCCGAAGAAGCCCTCGAGCCGTCGCGGGTCGGCCGGCTGCTCCGGGAAGCGCTCGTAAGCCTCGGGATCGGGCGACTCGATCGAGCGCGCGATGAACGCGGTGACGTCGCTCACCTTGTTGCCCTCCAGGGTCAGCACGTTGAGGGCAAATGGCATATAGCTCTGCTCCGTTTCGTCCCAGGCGTAGAAGGCCAGCGCGAGCTGACCGTTGGCCCGCGTCAGCACCGTTCGCCAGCGCCAGGCACCGGACAGCGGCGCCAGCCGGGCCCAGGTGGCGATGCCCTCCCGGCCCCGGTACCAGCTGGCCAGCGGAGGCATGGCGAACGTCGCCTCTTCTGTCAGCAGCGCCGTGAAGGCATCGACGTCACAGCGCTCCCAGGCGGCGACGTAGCGGTCCACGAGCTCTCGCACCGCCTCGTCGCCGAGCGAGCGCAGCGTGGCCTGCTGGCTCTGTTCAGGAACGCGCTCGTCGACCGCCGCGCGAGCCCGCTGCAGGGCGCTGTTGACGGATGCCACGCTCGTCTCCAGCATCTCGGCGCTCTCCTTGGCCGAGAACCCCAGCACCTCCCGCAGGATCAGCACCGCGCGCTGATTGGGCGCCAGATGCTGCAGGGCGGCGATCAGCGCAAGCTCCACGCCCTCGCGCTGCTCGTAGCGCGCCTCGGGAGCGGCATATCCGTCCTCTACACCCAGCAGCTCGTCCGGGTAGGGCTCGACCCACACCGATTCGACTACCGGCCTTCCCGGCGCCACCTCTGGATCTGTGGCCGGGCCGTAGTCGATCGGCAGCACGCGTTTGGGCCGCCGGGCGATCTGCGTGAGGCAGGTGTTGGTGGCGATCGTGTAGAGCCAGGAGCGCACGGAGCTGCGCTGCTCAAAGCGCGACAGTCCCCGCCAGGCCCGCAGCAGCGACTCCTGCAAAGCGTCCTCGGCATCGTGGAGTGAGCCCAGCATCCGGTAGCAGTGGGCGTGCAGCTCTGGTCGAAACGGCTCGACCAAGGCCGCGAATGCCGCTTGATCGCCGGCCTGTGCGGCGGCGAGCGAATCACGCCCGGGCGGCGTCTGGGGACGGCTGGCCATCTGCCCGAGAGCTTAACCGTCCTCAGGCGGATGCCCGCGTGCGGCATCCAGAGCCGTTTCCAGCTCGGCCTCTCTCCCGCGCAAGCGGCCATCGAGCTTGGCGTACAACGCCGCGCGCAGGCCGGTGCCGACGGCAGGCCCCTCGGCGACGCCGGCGGCGACGAGATCGCGGCCGTCGATCTCGAGGCGCACGTGCCGATGCCGATCGAGCCATCGCCCGGCGGCGTCCGCTGGGCCCAGTGCCCCGGCGAGCGCAACAAGCTCGGGCGGTGCGTTGCCGACCGCGGCGGCGATCTGGGAGGGGCTCGTTGCCGCGGCCAGCGCCCCGGCCAGGCGCTCGGACTCGAGGGCCGTGAGAACGATCGCCTCCCGGTCGATCGCGGTGAACGACAGCCGATCGAGCATCGGGGCGAGCTCCGGACCCGGAATCCCGCGGCTGGCGAGCGCCAGCACCACTATCTCCTGCCGGCCGTCGCCGGGCAGCAGCGCCAGCGCACGACGGGCCAGCTCGGGATCGTGGAGTCCGAACTGGGGATGGAGCGCCGCGTCCAGCTCGAGCTCCCGCAAGCTGAGGAGCGCCGCCACCGGGTCGCGCTCGCGGGCCAGCAGGCGCAGCTCGGCTCCCGTGCGCGCGCCGCTGACGGTGTCAAGCGCTCCGGCGTCAACCGCGGCGCGGGCGAGCTGGAGCGTGTGGGGTTCGACATTGAATCCCAGCCGACCCCGGTACCGGGCAAGTCGCAACAGGCGCGTGGGGTCGTCGCTGAAGCTCTCGTCGTGCAGGACCCGAAGCTGGCGCGCTCGCAGGTCCTCGAGCGCCCACGGCGCGCTTTGCAGGACCCCCGCTTCGGGGCCAGCGAGCGCAACGGCCATGGCGTTGACCGTGAAGTCGCGCCTCAGAAGGTCCTCTTTCAGCGTTGCCGGCTCGACCTCCGGAAGCGCTCCCGGCCGGGGGTAGGTCTCCCGGCGCGCGCGAGCCAGGTCGTATCTGAAGCCGTCGAGCCGCACGGTGGATGTTCCGAACCGGTCGTGGAGAACGGTGCTTCCCCCCAGGCGCTCGGCAATCGCCGCCGGATCGCCCTCCACCACCAGATCGAGTTCGTCCGGCGCGGCTCCCAACAAGAGGTCGCGTACCGAGCCGCCCACGAGAAAGACGTCTGGCTGGTCGCCCAATCGCTCGAGCAGCAAAGCGGCGGCCGGTGCCGCCCGCAGGCGCCGCAAGAGGTCTGAGGGCGTCGGAAGATCCACATGCCCATCTTCGCGCGACGGCTACCATGCCGCCAATGCCGAGTCCAGGTTCGCCGCGCTCACTGCGGCGCGGGCTCGCCACCGCCGCTGTGATCGTGACGCTGCCCGTCGGGGCCGCGGTGGCGTTTGTCTTGCTGCACGCGCCCGGCAACGTCTCGCACCCCGGTGTGCACTTCACCGTGTCGACGCAGACGCGCGAGGCGCAGCCCGTGAACAATTTTCGCTGGCCCGTGTACGGGTTCGATCTGGCCCGCACGCGCGACTTTCCGGCCCGCATCGGTCCGCCATTTCGGATTGGCTGGCGCTATGAGGACTACGCGCTGCTCGAGTTTCCCCCCGTGATGTACCGCACCACCCTGTACCTGCTCGATGACGACGGGTCGGCCAAGGCGATTGACGCCACCACGGGCCGCAAGCTGTGGGAGACGAAGGTGGGGACGCTGGCGGCGGCATCGCCGGCGATCGACGTGACCCACCAGCTCATGTTCCTGCCGATCCTGTCGGTCAACGCGAACGCCGAGCAGACGCAGGCACCGGGGAACGGGCGATTCGTCGCGCTCTCGATGCGGACCGGCAGGGTGGTCTGGTCACGCGCGATTCCGCCCGGCACGGAATCCTCTCCCGTGGTGTGGGGCGGGGCCGTGTACTTCGGCGATCAGAACGGCACGGTGTATGCCCTGAACGTCACCAGCGGCAAGGAGTACTGGACCTACCACGCGGCCGGAGCCGTCAAGGGTGGGCCGGCGCTGGCCGGCGGCGTGCTCTATTTCGGCGACTACGCCGGCCGCGCCTACGCGCTGAACGCCCGAACCGGCAGCGCCAAATGGGCGGTGGCCACGAACGGAGCCCAGTTCGGGTTCGGTTCGGGCAACTTCTATTCCAGCCCCGCGGTCGCATTCGGGCGGGTCTACCTGGGAAACACCGATGGACGGATCTACTCGTTCTCGGCCACCAACGGGCAGCTGGGGTGGGCCACGAGTACCGGCGCATATGTATACGCCTCGCCCGCCGCGGAGAACACACCGGGGCTCGGCCCCACCGTCTACGTGGGCTCCTACGACGGGAACTTCTATGCCTTCGACGCCCGCTCAGGCGCGCTCCGTTGGAAGCACCCGGCCGGGGGCAAGATCTCCGGCTCGCCGATGATCATCGGCAACATCGTCTACTACTCCGATCTGGGGTCGAGGACGACGACGGGGCTCGATCCGCGAACGGGCAACAAGGTGTTCTCGTTCGGCGACGGCGTCTTCAACCCAGCGATCTCCGACGGCCACGTCGTCTACCTGGTCGGCTACTCGATGCTCTACGAGATGATCCCCCACGCAGCGGCCGCACCCCCCCGAACCGCCCATCGTGCCGTCGCAACCGGCCGTGCGCGGCCCAAACGCTAACCGAAACAAAGACGTAACCGCGGGCAAAACCCGTGCAAATAGCAGGAGTGAGGGCGGTTTCGTGGAACGTGCGTTCGGTGTTCTTGATATCGTTTAGTTCGTATGCGTTGTCGTAGTGGAAGCCACTGTCAGGAGTCGGCCCTGCCGGGCCGTCGCTTCTGCGCGGAGCACGCCGCCGAGCTCGATCGGATGCGTGAGGAGCTCAAGGACGCCGCCGCCGCCCGGATCGGACGCGGCCGGCCCAAGCGCTCATCGACGTGCTGCCGCCCCGGTTGCTACGAGCCCCGAGTGCCGCCCGCCGCATATTGTGATGCGTGCGCCGCAGCGGGCTACGTAGAAGAGGCCGCCTAGCGGTACTCCGGGCCTAGCTGGCTAGATAACTCAAACCGAAGACCTGCGTCGCCGACGCCGCGCTCAACGCGGCACGGTCGGTGCTGTGCGGCGGCCCCGAGGGCGCTATCCAGCGCGCCTCTCGCAAGGTCAGAGGCGCACGGGGACCCCGGCCTGCACGAGGCGGGCTTTGACCTCCGGCACGGTGTGGCGACCGTAGTGGAAGATCGAGGCGCACAGTGCGGCGTCGGCGCCGGCCCGCAGTGCGTCGACGAGGTGCTCCGGCTCGCCGGCGCCACCCGAGGCGATCACAGGCACGGCGACGGCATCGGCCACGGCGGTCGTAAGTGGCAGGTCATAGCCCACGTTTGTGCCGTCGCGATCCATGCTCGTCAGCAAGATCTCACCCGCGCCTCGCTCCACGCCCTCCCGGGCCCAGCCCACGGCGTCTCTGCCGGTAGGGGTGCGCCCACCGGCCACGTACGCCTCCCAGCCGCCGTCGCTGGCTTTGGCGTCGATCGCCAGTACCACGCACTGCGATCCAAGCCTTGAGGCAAGCTCGCCGATCAACTCCGGACGCGCCAGCGCCGCCGAGTTGACCGACACCTTGTCGGCGCCGGCGTCCAGCACCCACTGCGCGTCGGCGGCCGAGCGGATCCCGCCGCCGATCGTGAACGGGATGAACACTTCGTCCGCGGCCCGGCGGGCGAGCTTCACCACGGTCTCGCGCTTGTCGGAGGTGGCCGTGATATCCAGGAAGACGAGCTCGTCCGCCCCGGCGGCGTCGTAGCGGCTTGCCAGCTCCACCGGATCGCCTGCGTCGCGCAGGTCGACAAAGCCGACTCCCTTGACCACCCTGCCCGCGTCGACGTCCAGACAGGGAATGACCCGCTTGTAGTGCACGCCTAGCGACCCTCCAGGGCTTCTTGCCCGGCGTCAACGGTGAAGCGCCGCTCGTATAGCGCCTTGCCCACGATCACGCCGGCGAGGTTGACCTGTCGCAGCCCGGCCAGGGCGTGGAGGTCCTCGAGCGAGGACACGCCGCCGGAGTAGATGAAGCTGCCGCGCACGGCGGCTGCGATCCGGCGCGCCCCATCGAGGTCCGGACCGCTCAGCATTCCATCCCGATCGATGCTCGAGTAGACGAAGCGCCTGACTCCTCGGGCGCCGAGCCGTTCGACGACCGAGGTGGCGGGGATCTCCGTCTGCTCGGTCCAGCCGGCGGTGGCCAGTCGGCCGTCGCGGGCATCGACCGACACGGTCACCCGCTCGCCGTGGCGGGCCACAACGTCGTCCAGGAAGTCGATGTCGCGGAAGGCGGCGGTTCCCAGGACCACGCGCATCGCTCCGGCGTCGATGGCCTGCCCTACCGCGTCCACGGTGCGAAGTCCGCCGCCGACCTGGACTGGCACCGGGACGGTGGCTGTGATCCGGGCCACGCTGTCCAGGTTTCGGGGTTCGCCCGCCCGAGCCCCGTCGAGATCTACCACGTGGAGCATCCTCGCCCCGGCCTGGACCCAGCGCTCGGCCGCTTCCACCGGGTCGGTGTCGTAGACCGTGGTCTCGTCGAACGAACCCCTGGCCAGCCTGACTGTCTGCCCCGAGAGGATGTCGATCGCCGGCAGCAGGATCATGCCCGCGCCGTCGTTGCCTCCGGCGAGAGGATGTGCTCGCCGGCACACAGCGAGACGAAGTTCTCCAGCATGCGCAGGCCGTGAGCCGAGGACTTCTCGGGGTGGAACTGGACGCCCAGGACGTTGTCCCTGGCGACGATCGTCGTAAAGCGCTCACCGTAGTCGGTCGTTCCGACCACGTCTTCGGCCCGGCGCGGTCGAGCTGCGAGCGAGTGCACGTGATAGAAGGCGCAGCCCCGATCGGGAAGCCCTGCGGTCAGCGGGCTCGGCTGCGAGAACGTGACCTCGTTCCAGCCGATGTGCGGGATCCGCAGGCCCTCGCTGCGCAGAAACGACACCTGGCCCTCGAGCAGCGCCAGACCCTCGGTGTCGCTCACCTCCTCCGAGTGCTCGAACAGAAGCTGCATGCCCAGACAGATCCCCAGCAACGGCACGCCGCTCCGCGCCCGCTCCTGGATCACCGACGCCAGCCCCAGCTCGTGCAGGTTGCGCATCGCCTGGGGAAATGCGCCCACTCCGGGGACCACCACTCCATCTGCGCGCGCGATTAGCTCACGGTCGCGCGTGATCACCGCCTGTGCGCCGACGTGGCACAGCGCCTTCTCCACCGAGCGCCGGTTGCCCATCCCGTAGTCCACGACCGCGATCGAGGGACCGGAGCTCATACCAATGTCCCCTTCGTGCTGGGAACGCCGCGCTCGCTGGGATCGAGCGCCACCGCGGTGCGGAGTGCGCGGGCCAGCGCCTTGAACGCCGCCTCGATGGCGTGATGCGCATTCGTTCCCCGCTCGACGGTTACGTGCAGCGTCAGCTTGGCGTTGGTGGCCAGCGCCCGGAAGAACTCCTCGGCCAGCTCGTGGTCGAAGTTGCCGATCGTCCCGGGGGGCAGCGAGGCCTCGAACACGCACAGCCCGCGGCCTGAGATGTCAATCGTGCATGCCGCCCGCGCCTCGTCCATCGGCACCGTGGCCTGGCCGTAGCGCGAGATCCCGGCGCGCTCACCCAGCGCCCGGTCGAGCGCCTGGCCGATGCAGATTCCCACGTCCTCCACCGTGTGATGGGCGCCGGTCTCAAGATCGCCCGAGGCCCGGACGTCGAGGTCGAGGCGGCCGTGGCGGGCTAGCAGGTCCAGCATGTGATCAAGAAAGCCCACGCCGGTCTCGCGCTCACCGGCGCCCGTGCCTTCCAGGCGCAGCGTCAGGCGAACGTCGGTCTCGGCGGTCTTGCGGTCGATGTCGGCTGTGCGCGCCATCGGCTATCGATTCTGGCGTATGCGAGCCTCCATCGACCGTGCGTGCAGCTCAAAGCCCTCCGAGCGGGCCAGCGCAGCCCCGGATCTGGACAGCTGCTCTGGGTCCTCGATGCGCACCTCGCTGAAGTGACGGCGGAAATGAGCCGGCGAGAGCCCGGACGCGAACCGGGCCGTGCCGCCGGTGGGAAGGACGTGATTGGAGCCCGCGACGTAATCCCCGAAGGCGGTCGCGGAGGCGGCGCCCACGAACAGACATCCAACGCGCGTAACGCGGGGAGCGAGCGACTCCGCCCCTGGCCCCATGAGCTGTAGGTGCTCGGGCGCGAGCGCTTGAGAGAGCGCGAGCGCCTCTTGGAGGTCGCTCACCTGGACGAACGCCGCCACGGCACCGGTCTCCGGAGCATCGTGCATGGCTTTGGCGAGCTCGTCGAGCGCGCGCGGCGAGGTGGAGATCCCCACTACCAGCGTGCCCGGGCCGTGCTCCGCCTGGGCTGAGAGGTCGAGTGCCGCCAGCTCGAGCGGGCCCGCGGGATCGACGATCACCGCGAGGTCGCTGGGACCGGCGAAGCTGTCGATGCCGACCCGCGCCGAGAGCTGGCGCTTGGCCTCCTGGACGTAGAGGTTTCCGGGGCCGACGATCACGTCGACCGGCGCCAAGGATTCGGTCCCGTAGGCCAGCGCGGCGATGGCCTGCGCGCCCCCCACGCGATAGACGGCCGCGGCGCCCGCAAGCCGGCTTGCCGCCAGGACCACCTCGTCGACCGGCGGCGGCGAGCAGACGACGACCTCTGGTACCCCTGCCGCCACCGCGGTCACGACGCCCATCAGCGCGGTGCTCGGATATGGCGCCCGGCCCCCGGGCACATAGACGCCTGCCCGGGCCACCGGGGCGCTGCGCAGCGTCACCCGCTGGCTTTGCATCTCCACCGTGCGCTCCCCTTCCAGCGCCGCCTCGGCCACCTGGCGGACGTTTGCGATGGCCGACCCCAGCGCGTCGGTCAGGTCCGCATCGAGTTGATCGACTGCCCGCTCGAGCTCGGACTCGGTCACCTTCAGGGGCGGCGGCTCGCCGCCGGATGTGTCAAGCGAGCGCGTGTACCGGCTCACCGCCTCGTCGCCCTCGCGCCGGACGGCGGCAATGATCTCGGCCACCTGCGCGCTGACCGACTCCGGGGCGGGAACGAGCGAGCGCAGCCGAAGGGCCAGCTCGGCGGGGTTGCCGCTCAGCTCGATTCGCTCAGACCGCACCTGGGCCCATCCCGAGGCGCTCCAGCAGCGCGTCGAGCGCCCCCGCCTTCAGCTTGTGCGAGACGGGGTTGGCGATCAGCCGGGCGGTGCATTCGGCGATCTCCTCCCGCACCACGAGCCCGTTCTCGCGGAGCGTGGTGCCGGTGGCGGTCAAATCGACGATGCCCTCAACGAGTCCCGTCAGCGGTGCGAGCTCGACCGATCCCTTGACCTCCACGATCTCCGCCTGGCGACCGGTCTGAAGGAAATGTCGGGCGGCGACGCGCGGGTACTTGGTGGCGATCCTGACCACCCCAAGCCGGCGCAGCGCCTCCGCGGCGCGGTCCTCGCCCGCGACCGTTGCCAGCACCATGCGGCAGTAGCCGAAGCCCAGATCGACCAGCTCATAGAGCTCACGTTCTGACTGTTCCATCAGTACGTCCCTGCCCGTGATGCCGATGTCGGCGGCGCCGGCCTCCACGTAGGTGGGAACGTCGGAAGGGCGCATGGTCACGATGCCCGCCCGCTCAAATAGGAGCTTGCGATCGTTCGATCTGATCTCCCCAGTGTCAAAACCCAGCCGGTCGAGCAGATCGAGCGTGTCAGCGAACAGCGCCCCGCGGGGCACGGCGATCCGGAGCTCGCTCACCGCATGCTCCCGAGGCCCCGCTCCTCGCCGGCCAGCGCTATGTGCAGACGCTCCACGTTGAGTGCGAAGCCGACGGCGGGCAGCGGGCGGCCGAAGCTTGCCAGCAGCTCGTCGTAGCGCCCCCCCGAGCCGATCGGGACCCCGTGGGCGGGGTCGTACACCTGGAACACGGCACCGGTGTAGTAGCCAAGGCTTCGAACCAGGCCCAGGTCGAAGATGATCCGTTGCGCCGCCTGGGGCTCGAGCAGCCGGTGAACGGCGCGCATGCCGGTGACGGCCGCCTCCACCGGTCCCGATAGCTCTTCGAGCAGCTCGGGCCCACCGCGGGTTCGGGGCACCCGCAGCAGGAGCTCGAGGTCATCGGGATTCAGCTCCAGGGCACGCAGCGCGTTTTCGACGCCGACGAAGTTGCCCGTCGAGAGCTCCGCCAGGATGCGCTCGCGGGTGGCGGGTTCGACGCCGAACGTCTCCAGTAGCGCGGGATAGAGCGACGCGTCGCCGAGCCCCACCCGGTAGGTCCGCAGTCCGGCCGCGTCGAGTGCTCTGCACAGCACAGTGAGCGCCTCGGCCGTTCCTCCAGGCGTGGGCGAGCCGATCAGCTCGATGCCGGCCTGCAGCAGCTCGCGCGACTGGCCCCGCTGCGGGCGCACGCCGCGATAGGCATGCGCGAAATAGCAGAAGCGCAGCGGTGGCTCCACCGCCCGGTAGCGCGTCGCCGCCAGACGGGCGATGGGCACGGTCATGTCCGAGCGCAGGACCAGAACCTGGCCCTGCTCGTCGAACATCCGGTATGTGGGACGTGGTGCCCGGTCCCAATGCGGCGCGCTGCCCTCGTACTCAAGGGCCGGCGTGTACACCTCGCCATACCCGGCGCCCTCGAAGACGCTGCGGATGCCGTCGGTTAGAGCGCGCAGCTCGCGCATCTCATCGGGCAGCACGTCGCGCGTACCGCTCGGGATACGGTCGACCATGGGCGGACCGTCGCTACCTGTCACACAGAGACGGGCACGTCATCCAGGCGCTGGATGCGTGCGCCGAGGTCGCGCAGCCGCTCGTCGATGCGCTCATAGCCGCGGTCGATGTGACGCACGTTGCCGATCTCGGTCTGGCCGTCGGCGCACAGCGCGGCGATCAGCATCGCCATGCCGGCACGGATATCTGGAGAGTCCACGCGCTGTCCATGGAGGCGCCGGGGACCGATGACGATCGCCCGGTGCGGGTCGCAGATCGTGATCTCCGCGCCCATCACCTGGAGCTTGTCGGTGAAGAACAGGCGGTTCTCGAACATCTTCTCGTGGATCAGGACGCAACCCTCGGCCTGTGTGGCTAGCGCGAGCGCGATGCTGGTCAAATCCGCCGGGAACGCAGGCCATGGACCGTCTTCGATCTTCGGCATGCGGTTGCCCGCATCGTTCTGGATCGCCAGCTTCTGTCCACCGGGGACGATTACATCCGCGCCTCGAAGCTCCGTCCGCAGCCCGAGCTTGTTGAACGCCAGACGGATCATGCGCAGGTCCTCGGACACCGTGTCCCTGACGATGAGCTCGCCGCCCGTGACGCCCGCGAGGGCCATGAACGAGCCGATCTCGATGTGATCCGGCGCAATCGTGTGCGTGCAGCCGCGCAGGCGGCTGGTGCCGTGAACGGTCATGACGTTTGAGCCGATGCCGTCGATCGAGGCGCCCATCGCCACCAGCATCCGGGCCAGGTCCTGGACGTGGGGCTCGGACGCTGCGTTGCGGATCACCGTCGGCCCGCGGGTCAGCGCCGCCGCCATGAGGGCGTTCTCGGTGGCCATCACCGACGGCTCGTCCATAAGGAAGTCGCAGGGGCTGAGGCCCAGCGGCGGGGCCTGGAGCACGATGTCGGCGTGATCCTCGATCGTCGCTCCCAGGGCCCGGAAGGCGTCGAGATGGGGGTCGAGGCGACGGCGGCCGATCACATCGCCGCCGGGAGGCGGCATCTCCGCGTGGCCGAAGCGGGCCAGCAGCGGTCCCGCCAGCAGGAACGAGGCGCGGATGCGCTCCGCCAGTGATCGGTCAACGTCGAAGCGATCGACGCTCGCGGCGTTGATCGCCACTTCGCCAGGGCCGAGCCAGTCGACGGAGGCGCCGAGGGTCTCCAGCAGCAGCGTCATCGCCTCCACGTCCGCGATCCGCGGCACGTTGCGAAGCACGATCTCGTCCTCGGTCAGCAGGCATGCGGCCAGGATCGGCAAGGCGCCGTTCTTGTTTCCGGCCGGAACGATCGTGCCCGACAGAGGCACGCCGCCTTCGATTACAAACTTCTCCATGGGAATCGGAGGTGCTGCCGGCTTCCCCGGCGCGGCGCTTCGCGGGGATGGAAAGGGCCGCGAGCGCTGAGCTAGGGTAACAGCCATGCAGACGAAGGTTTCGCGCGGAGAGGCCTGGGACCTCCTTTGCCAATGGACGAAATCACAGTCCCTGCGCCGCCATGCGCTGGCCGTGGAGGCCGCGATGCGGACCTACGCGGCGCGCCTGGACGGCGATCCCGAGCTGTGGGGCGTGACCGGGCTTCTGCACGACCTCGACTACGAGCGCTATCCCGACCTCGGTGACGGCCACCCGCGCTACGCGCTGCGCGAGCTCTCGGATCGCGGATATCCGGAGGAGCTCGTGCGAGCGGTGGCCTCGCACGCCGACTTCATGGGCGTCCCGCGAGAGACCGAGATGGAGAAGGCTCTGTACGCGGTAGATGAGCTCTCGGGGTTCGTCCTCGCATGCGCCTACGTCCGTCCGGACGGGCTCCAGGGCATGACGCCGAAGTCGGTCAAGAAGAAGCTCAAGCAGCCCTCGTTTGCCGCCGCCGTCCACCGCGAGGATCTGCTGCGCGGCGCCCAGGAGCTGGGCGTCGACTTCGACCAGCACCTGGAGACGGTGATCGGAGCGCTGGCAGCGCGTTCCGATGAGCTGATGGGGGTCGACGGCGACGCGGCGGCGTGATTGAAGGCGGTGGCTCGCGTGCCGGAGTCGATCCAAGTCGTCGTCCTGGAGGGCGATCAGACGGGCCAGGAGTTGTTGGATCAGGCACTGCGGCTGCTCGATCCAAAACTGCTGGAGTTAGAGGTAAGGCTCGAGCGCTTCGACCTCTCGCTCGACAATCGCCGGCAAACGTCCAACCAGGTGGTGAACGAGGCCGCCGCGGCGATGCGCGATGCCGGACTTGGGCTCAAGGCCGCGACCATCACGCCCGAGGGCGCGGACGATGTCGGTTCGCCCAACCGCATCCTGCGCGAGGCGGTCGAAGGCAAGGTGATCGTGAGAACCGGTCGCCGGCTGCCAGGAGTCTCCCCCATCGCCGGCGTCCACCACCCGATCTCTGTCGTGCGCATGGCCGTCGACGACGCCTACGGAGCCGAGCAGTGGCGCGAGGGCGAAACAGGTTCGCGGGAGGAGATCGCCTACCGCAAAGAGCGCATTACCCGCTCCACGTGCCGGGCCGTGGCGGAATACGCATTTCGCGCCGCCGCGGGGATGAATGCTCGGGTCTACGGCGGGCCGAAATGGACCGTGTCGCCCGTCTACGAGGGGATGCTCAAGGAGGAGCTGGACGCCGCGGCCGAGCGGCACTCAGACGTCGCCTACCAGCCGGTGCTGATCGACGCCACCTACGCCGGGCTGCTGTCGGGCGCCACCGAGGCGCCGCTCGTGATCCCGGCCCTGAACCGCGACGGAGACTGCCTATCTGACCTCGTGCTGCCGATGTTCGGCTCGATCGCGGGAGCCGAGTCGGTGCTGCTGGCCTTCGACGAGCAGTACGAGACGACGGTGGCCATGGCAGAGGCGCCCCACGGCACCGCTCCCGCGCTGCAGGGCAAGGACGTGGCCAACCCGCTGGCCATGATCCTGGCCTGCGCAGCGCTGCTTCACCACGCGGCCGGCCAGCATGGCGCGTCGGCCGAGCGCGCATCACGGGCGATCTACGAGGCTTCGCTCGAGACGGTCGGCTCCGGGATCAGGACCCCCGACCTCGGCGGCTCGACCGGGACGACGGAGTTCACCAGCGCGGTGGCCGAGCGCGTGCGAACAAAGCTCGACATCTGGTCTTCGCTGGGATCCGCGGCCTGAGGACCGGGGTTCCGTGACTGGCTGGCGCCTCCTCCCTTTCCGTCCGACGGTCCTCGTAGGCTTCGAACATATGTTCCTACAGCGATCCGACCGCCTACGGAGCTGGCTGTCGCTCCTGGACGACGTTCTCGGCGATCCGCCGGCGGCTGAAAGCGCACATCCTCATCGCCATCCGCTGACTTGGCGCCCGGTGCGACGCCCCGGTACGGTCGCTCCCCGGCCGGCGGTCTGCCTCTCGCCAGTGGGAGACAGCGCGGGCACGGCCGTGCATCGCCGTCAAACGGGCACCCGCACAGCGGCCGTCTGAAGCGGCGCTCCGGCCGGCAGGGCCCCTTAGACTGCCGACCGGTGGGCTCGCGGTCGATCATGCAGGGGCGTGTGGGAGGCCGTTGGACAGCGCGCTGGGTGTGCCTTGCGATCGCGCTCGGGGCCGCCATGGCGCTGGCTTTGACGGCCGCCGGACCGGCTTCGGCGCAGCCGTCGCCGCCCTCCCAGGACCCGTTCTACAGCTATTCCGGCTCGTTGTCGGGGGTTGCCCCGGGCACGGTGCTCAGATCGCGAACGATTTCGCTTGCCGAAATCGGCATCAGCACGCCGCTCAGTGCGACCCAGGTGCTCTACCGCACCACCGGTCAGCTTGGGCAGCCGACGGTCACTGTGGCCACGGTGATCAGCCCGCTCCTGAACCTGGCGCAGACGAAGATCGTCTCCTACCAGACCGCCTACGACGCGCTCGGTTCGGAGTGCGATCCGTCGTACACGCTGCAGGGCGGAAACTCGAGCTACAGCACGGCGCAGGAAGAGGAGCAGCTGC
This sequence comes from uncultured Actinomycetes bacterium, assembly GCA_963822735.1. GTDB lineage: Bacteria > Actinomycetota > Thermoleophilia > Solirubrobacterales > Solirubrobacteraceae > Palsa-465. The sequence continues at coordinate 374,138 of CAWGIU010000009.1, read as the reverse complement.
TGCTGGCCTATGTGGCCTCGGGCGACACCGTCGTCGTCCCCGACTACGAGGGTGAGAGCCTCGACTGGGGAGCAGGTCAGGAGTCGGGCTACGGAACGCTCGACGGAATCCGGGCCGCCGAAAGCCTCTTGAGCCTCTCCGCATCGTCCACGCCGGTGGCCATGGTGGGGTACTCGGGCGGGTCGATCGCCACCGAGTACGCCTCAGAGGAGGCTCCGAGGTATGCGAGCGAGCTGGACATCGTCGGCGCCGCAGCGGGCGGCGTGCCTGTCGACTTCGCCCACAACCTGGCTTACGTCAATGGCAGCCCGGACTGGTCAGGGGTCATTCCCGCCGTGCTCGTGGGGCTCGGAAGGGCGTTCAACATCGACTTCAGCTCCTACCTCTCGGCCTATGGCCAACAGATCACCTCCCAGGTGCAGGGCGGCTGTATCAACAGCTTCGTGGGGGCGTATCCCGGGCTCACGCTGCAACAGCTGCTGCTGCCCCAATACCAGGATTACGCCAACGTTCCCGTGATCGTCAACACCGTCAATGACGAGATCATGAGCGACACCGGCACCCCAAGGATTCCCATGTTCCTGGCCGTGGGGAACGCCGACGGAACGGGCGACGGAGTGATGGTCACCAAGGACGTCCAGGAGCTGGCCTACGTCTACTGCCAGCGCGGCCTGACGATCAAGTACACCGTGTACAACGGAGACGATCACACGGCCGCCGCCGTCCCGTTTGAGACGACCGCGCTCTCGTACCTGAACGGTCTTCTGAACGGAGGCTCGGCCGAGAACGACTGCGCCTCCATCGCCCCCGGCAATTCACTCGCCCCGCTGCCGGTTCCATCCGGATCGTCGTCCTCTTCGTCGTCGTCGTCGGGCGCCGCCGGCACGACGCAGACCTCGGCTGAAGTTCCGCGACCTCGGCCGTAAGCCCCGACAGCACGGCGTGGTGATCGAGCTCTGGACCGGGAGCGGCACGCTGCGCGGCCTGATCATCAAGGTACGGCACGGCAAGCGGGTCGTCGACACGCTCAAGCGCGTGCGCGTGACCACTTCAAAGCACAAGCTCGTGCTGAGGATCCACGGCAAGGTGCCACCGCCGGGCCGCTATACGATCACGGTCGAGAGCGGCAAGAATGTGCTGCTTCGCCGCACGATCACGGTCCGGTAGGGCGCCGGTTAGGTCTCTGCTGCGGCGGGCGCTTCGCGGTTAGGATTCGCAGCAGGGGCCCGCTGCTGCTTGGGCTCCAGGGGCCACGTCATTTACTGAAGGGAGCATTCGATGAGCAGGGCTAGCAACGCTCGATTGGGTCGGGCATGGACGTTCCTGGCGGCCATCGCCGCGATCATGGCCGTCATGGGGGCCGCCCTTGTAGGTCCAGCGGCCGTGGCCGCCAAGACTCGCCTGTCAAAAAGCAAGACCGTCACGGTGCACTCCCACACCACAAAGACCATCAATGTCGGCTATCCCGCCGCCCTCAAGTACGGCGGCGCCAAGTACTCCTGTACGGCCAAGATCTCAGGCCCCGGCAAGAGCGGCGCCAGGATCCTCCGTCGGGGCTCGGCCCTCGGTGGCTCGGTCTGCCGGGTAACGGTGCGAAACAGCAACAAGTACGAGGATCCTCTCGACGACATCAAGGTCAAAGTCACCGCGACAACCACGTACTGATAGACCGAACACGCGGTTGACCCACCCGCGCCCCCTGGTTCGAGCTCAACCGGCCCTGGCGGCGGAGATCTCGCCCTGGCGATGACAGTCGTGGAGGAGCAGATGCGCCGGGCGGCCGATGCGGCCGTCGCGCTGATCGAGCCGGGGATGCGGGTCGGGCTGGGAACTGGCCGGACAGTGGCCCGCCTTTTGCGAGCTCTCGCCGCCCGTGATCTCGAGGGCCTTCGCTGCGTCGCGACCTCGCCCGACACCGAACGAGCGGCCAAAGGTCTCGGCATCCCAGTGGAGCCGTTCGACCGGCTGGAGCGCTTGGACATCGCGATCGACGGCGCCGACCAGGTGACCGACGATCGCTGGGCTATCAAGGGCGGCCACGGTGCCCAGCTGCGCGAGAAGATCGTGGCGGCGGCGGCGGACCGCTTCGTGGTCATCGTGACACCGGAAAAGGTGGTCGAGGCGCTTCATCCGCCGGTGCCGCTCGAACTCGAACGGTTCGGCTTGCCGGCGACGCTGAGAGCGTTGGGCCAAGCCTCGCTTCGACCGGGCGCACCGAGCACCCCTGATGGCGGAGCACTCGCCGATTACCACGGAGCGATCGAAGATCCGGCCACCCTGGCGTCGAAGCTCGATCGGATACCCGGAGTCGCAGGACACGGCCTGTTCGCACCGGAGCTGATCGACGACGTGATCGTGGGACGCTAGTAGGTAGCGGAGCGCCCGCTACTGGGGGCCGGAGCAAGGCTTCGGGATCGCTTACAGTTGTAGCGGGATGCGAGCTGTGGTGATCACCGAGCACGGAGCGCCGGAGGTCCTGCAGGTCCAGGAGCGGCCCGACCCTGCGGTGGGACCGGGCGAGGTGCGTATCGCGGTCAAGGCGGCGGGAATCAACTTCGCTGACACGCTGGCCCGAACGGGGCTTTATCCGGACTCGCCAAAAGTCCCCTGCGTGGTCGGCTACGAGGTTGCGGGCGAGGTGGAGTCAGTGGGAGACGGAGTCGGTTCGGTCAAGCTCGGTGACCGGGTGCTCGCAGGCACGCGCTTCAACGGCCAGGCAGAGCTGGTCACGGTGCGAGAGAACATGGTCGTCAAGCTGCCCGAGCAGCTGTCGTTTGAGGAGGGTGCGGCGTTCCCTGTCAACTATGCGACCGCCGAGGCGGGCCTTGTCGTGATGGGAGGCCTCAAGCAGGGCGAACGGGTCCTGATTCACGCCGCGGCCGGCGGGGTGGGAATCTCGGCCACTCAGATTGCCAAGCGCATCGGCGCCGAGGTGTTCGGCACAGCCTCGGCCTCGAAACACGACGCGATCCGCGAGCAGGGAGTCGACCATGCGATCGACTACCGCAGCCAGGACTTCGTCGAGGAGGTGCGCCGGCTCACTCGGGGCGAGGGAATAGACGTCGCCTTCGATGCGCTTGGTCCGTCGAGCTTCCGCAAGGACTACCAGCTGCTCCGCCAAGGTGGCCGCCTGATCATGTACGGCGCCTCTGAGGTGCAGACCGGGGAAAGGCGCAGCGTCCCGGCCGCGCTCAGGACCGTTGCCAAGAGCCCGTTCTCGACGATGCCATGGTGGAAGGGGTTAGGGGTGATGAACGAGAACAAGGGCGTCTTCGGTCTCAACATGCTCTCTTGGTGGGACGCCGAGGGCAGTCTCGACCGGCTGATTGAACCGTTGATACCGGCCCTCCAACAGGGGGAGCTGAAGCCAGTGGTCGCCAAGGCCTTCTCATTCGACCGCGCACCCGACGCGCACCGATTCATCGCCGAGCGGCGCAACGTCGGCAAGGTCGTCCTGGTCCCCTGACAGGGCCCGGGAGCGCGTCAGGAGTTGGGCGACTCGTGGAAGCCTGGCTGTGCGTATGCGGGGTTCGGGTACGTGTAGAAACCCCGGCCGGCCTTGACCCCCAGGGCCCCGCGATCGACGTACTCCTTGAGGAAGGCCGCGTTGGCGCGCAGTTCTTCGTCGCCGAGCTCGCGCGCCCAGTAGTCGGTGATCGTCCACGCCGTATCGAGACCGACCGCATCGAGCGCTCCCAGCGGGCCGACAGGTGCCTTGGTGATGTGCATCCACGACCGATCGATGTCCTCGATGGAGGCAACGCCCTGCTGAGCGAGCGAGATCGCGGCGCGATTGAGTGCGCTGTACATCGAGTTGAACACGTATCCGTTGTGCTCCCGACGCAGCTCGATCGGGACCTGACCGATGCGCCGCGCAAACGCGAGCACCAGTGCCGTCACCTCCGTCGCCGTGCCAGGGTGCGGCATCACATCTGCCAGGTTGCTGATCCACACCGGAAGGTGGAAGTGAAGCGCCACCAGCCGGTCGGCCCGTCCCGATGCCTTCGCGAACTGGGACGGCAGCAGCGTCGAGGTGTTCGTCATGAATATCGTTCGCTGCGGGCAGGCCGCATTGAACTCAGCGAGCACCCGTCCCTTGAGATCGGGGTCCTCGGGTATGGCCTCGCTCAACAGATCGGCGTCCTGCGCAGCGGTAGCCAGGTCTGTCGTCAGCGCTATCCGCGCCTGCGCGGAGACGCGGAGCTCTGATGTGATCGCTCCACCGGCTTCGAGCCCCTCCGCATAGGCGTCGAGGCTGTTCCTCGCACCGTCGAGCGCCGCCGGGTCGATGTCGTAGACCACGACGTCGTAGCCGTGACCGGCGCACTGAAACCCGATCTGCTGGCCCATCGTCCCGGCGCCAACGATTGCGACGCGGCGAACGTCCTCGATCTGCATCGCCCCCGGCGCCGGCTCGTCGCTCGCCCCGCCGGGGGGCTGGGAGGGCTCGACCATCCAAGCGGAAGTATCCCAACTCGAAAGCCAGCTATCGGCGCGGTGCTCAGCAACCGCGCGCGCCGAGTGCTCACTGCTAGCGGGCTGGTGGAGCGCGAACCTAGTCCAGGCCGATGCCGATGACGCGCTGGACCCTGTTAAAGAATTCGCCGCCGCTCAGGGGTTTCTGCCGGCGTCCGCGGATGCTGAATTGGATCGGGTTACAGGGTCCCGATGTACCTTGGAAGTCAAGCCCGCTCGCCTGTGCTACGGGTACGCCGTTCGCGGCGCGGAAGGTCAGCGTCACGGTCGGTCCGCCCACCACGGGACAGGAATAGGCGCCCGGTTGCGCGATGTCGAGTGCGTCAAACCAGCGGACAATCTGCCTGACCTGTGCTGGATTCGTCACGCTCACAGCGGTGCTCGGCTGCTTGCCCGGATAGCCGCTGGTGACGTCGATCTCGTGCACGTCGGCCGGAACCTTCTCGCTCGCTGGCCGGGGGACGATCCAAACATCTTGAGCGTCGACTCTGACGCCGGTCTGACGGTGCGGCAGCGCGACCGCGGTGACGTTCAGCCACCGGGTCGAGATGCGCCCGCCGAGCGGTGCAAAGGAGAACGTCAGATAGCGGGTAGGCGGGACTCCAGGCCCGCTTTCCGAACCAATACCCGTCAGCTGCGAACCACGAGGCGGGTGGAACTTGATGTATGCGATCACGGCGCGGAGTCCGGACGGCACGCGCCAGAACATGTGACGGTCGACAAGATCGAATGCTCCGGGCCGCGACCCTGCCGTGCGCAGGACGCCACCATCGCCTGTGGGCTCCCCGGGCAGTGAGACCGCGCCACGCGGGAGGACCAGAAGGCGCACCAGCTTGTCCGCGTCTCGCTGCGCGGCGACCCTGTTGCCAACAGTCGATCTAGCCGCGGACGAGGCTGCCGCGCCGCAAGCGCATAACAGGGCCGCAGCCAACAAGGTCATCGTCAGGAGCCGGCTCGGAGTGGTCATGCGTCAAGGCTACGACGGCCGACGTGAGGACGCGTGCGGCTCCCCCTGTTTGGGTCGGCGTCCGAGCTAGGATCGGGCCGTCCACGAGATTGGAAGGGGACGTGATGAGGCGATGGGCGTTGATCCTGATCGGATCGGCGATCCTGCTCAGTACGGCAGCGGCGGCCGATGCGGCAAGTACGGTGTGGTTCGAGGGGGCCGTTAGCTCCCGGCATGTGAAGCCATCGAACGTCGCGCTGAGCGCCGATGGGTCGCTGTGGGTGTCGGGTGTGAAGTGGTCTGCGTGGGGCGGTCGCGTGGCGGTAGGTCGCGGGCTTGGAGAGCAGCACGGTTGCACGCCCAGCTGTGGACAAGCAAAGATCCACACCGCGCAGGTAAGGGTTCGGCTGTCTGACGTCGTGCGGTGCGGCAGCCGTGCCTACTACAACAAGGTGACGCTCTACCGGCTCAACGGCCGCGTCTTCGCCCGATCCCGTTCCAACTGGGCGCCGTGTAAGGCGCCGTAGAGGAAGCTGGGTTTCGCGGCTACGGGCGGGAGCTCACCGCGGAAACACCGTCAGAAGGGCGTGAAATGCCGCCAGGGCTCCGCTCGGGTAACCCGGCCCGGTCCGTGAGGAGCCAGCGACTGCTATCAGCACGGCGATGAAGGTCCCGATCCCGAGGACGAGGCAGATCAACAGCAGCGCGAGCGCCTGCGGGTTGCGGCGAAAGAAGTCGATGAGACCCTGCATGCGGGGAGCTCTCGCCCAGGGTAGCCGCGGGCGGGCTCGGCACGCTCCGCAGGCAACGAGAGGCAACTCCCACTCCGACAGGCGGCATTCGGCGTCAGCCGCGTGGCGGCCGACGGGCGGGCTAGAAGAAAAACCGGCGGCGACCTACTCTCCCAGGCCCTTGCGGGCCAAGTACCATCGGCGCTGAGGGGCTTAACTGCTCTGTTCGGAATGGGAAGAGGTGTTTCCCCCTCGCCATAGCCACCGGAAACTGGTAGAGACCGCTCCGGCGGACCCTCAAAACTGCACAGCGCCAATGCACGGGAATCGGAAAATCATCCGTCAAGCCCTCGACCCATTAGTACCGGTCTCCTACGGACGTTGCCGCCCTTCCAGATCCGGCCTATCAACCTGGTCATCTTCCAGGGGTCTTACTCCCTCGAGGGGATGGGAGAGCTCATCTTGAGGCCGGCTTCCCGCTTAGATGCCTTCAGCGGTTATCCGATCCGCACGTAGCTAACCTGCAGTGCCCTTGGCAGGACAACAGATACACCAGAGGTGCGTTCATCCCGGTCCTCTCGTACTAGGGACGAATCCTCTCAACTCTCCAACGCCCACGGCAGATAGGGACCGAACTGTCTCACGACGTTCTGAACCCAGCTCGCGTACCGCTTTAATGGGCGAACAGCCCAACCCTTGGGACCGACTTCAGCCCCAGGATGCGACGAGCCGACATCGAGGTGCCAAACCGGGCCGTCGATGTGGACTCTTGGGCCCGATAAGCCTGTTATCCCCGGAGTACCTTTTGTCCGTTGAGCGACGGCGCTTCCACTTGCTACCGCCGGATCACTAAGGCCTGCTTTCGCACCTGCTCGACCTGTCGGTCTCGCAGTCAAGCTCCCTTACTGCCTTTACACTCTACGCACGATTTCCGACCGTGCTGAGGGAACCTTTGCGCGCCTCCGTTACATTTTGGGAGGCGACCGCCCCAGTCAAACTACCCGCCTGGCACTGTTCGGCGCCCGGATTCACGGCGCACCGTTAGAGATCCAATACACCAAGGGTGGTATCTCAAGGTTGACTCCACGCCAGCCGCAGCCGGCGCTTCCCAGTCTCCCACCTATCCTGAGCGAAATGCATCGAACCCCAATACCAGGTTGTAGTAAAGGTTCACGGGGTCTTTCCGTCTAGCCGCGGGTACTCGGCATCTTCACCGAGATTGCAATTTCACCGAGCCCCTCGTTGAGACAGCGTTCAAGTCGTTACGCCATTCGTGCAGGTCGGAACTTACCCGACAAGGAATTTCGCTACCTTAGGACCGTTCATTGTTGTTACTACTCGAGTCACTACTGACTCGAGCGGCTGACACATTTCTGGTCAGCTCTCATGGTCGCCCATGAGATCGGACTATCTCATCTCACCAACCAGGTCAGCTGGTGAGCTCGGCGTATAGTCTCTGAGGATTCTCTCTGCCGTGTAGCGGCGCTTGCCGCCACGATTCATCCGCTCCCTGAGGAGCACGACCTGTCTGTAGTCGGTGTCCGGCATGGGCTCCTTTGCGAGCAGGTCCGCCACTTCGGCGAACAGCTCGAAGTCCTGCGCCTTCGACCCGACGAGCGGAAATCGTCGGAAGAACGGGACAATCCGCGACCGTATATCGGAAAGTCGATTGACCTCCCAATACCAGCCGCCATTGCCGGCTCTTCGCATGCTCCCGCACGCGAGGGTCTCACGAAACAGATCGAGCGGCGCCCGATCGCCCTGCGAGACGTTGAAGGCCGCCGAGAGTTTCCAGCGTCGTGCGTAATCCGTCCTAGGACGGCACACGATCATGAAGCTGGCCTCTCCCAGCGCGAACCCGGCTAGGAAGTTTCCGAGCGTGCTCGGAATTGCAGCGACAGAGAGTCTTTCCTGCTGATTGTCTGCACCCGACACATTGTCACTGTACCGGCCGATTCGGACGGAACGAGTAGTGCGGGATACTCAGAGGTTCCAGCATATAGCCGAGTTTTATAACTACCTCGGTCAGTTGATAGTTACGGCCGCCGTTTACCGGGGCTTAGTTTCGGTGCTTCGGGCCGAAGCCCTAACACCTCCACGTAACCTTCCGGCACCGGGCAGGCGTCAGCCCCTATACGTAGTCTTTCGACTTAGCAGAGACCTGTGTTTTTGGTAAACAGTCGCTTGAACCTATTCACTGCGGCCCTCTCGGGCTCCACTCGCGAGGAGCTTCACCCTACTGGGGCGCCCCTTCTCCCGAAGTTACGGGGCGATTTTGCCGAGTTCCTTAACGAGGGTTATCTCGATCACCTTAGTGTTCTCCACTTGCCCACCTGTGTCGGTTTTGGTACGGGCACGCGCTTCCTCCCTAGAGGATTTTCTTGGAGGTATGGCATCCGGGACTCGCCGGCTTAGAGCCAGCTGGCATCGCACCTCGGGTTATGCGGCTCCGGATTTGCCTAGAGCCACCCCTACATGCTTACCCCAGGACAACCATCGCCTGGGTTCCCATAGCCTTCCTCGTCCCCCCATTCGGTCAAACGGAAGCGACGTGGTACGGGAATATCAACCCGTTGGCCATCGACTACGCCTTTCGGCCTCGCCTTAGGACCCGACTAACCCTGAGCAGAGGAACTTTACTCAGGAAACCTTGGGCAATCGGCGGAGGGGATTCTCACCCCTCTTTCGTTACTCATGCCGGCATTCTCACTTCCTGCGCCTCCACGACTGGCTTACGCCGCCGCTTCACAGGCGCCGGAACGCTCTCCTACCGCGCGTGAGAGCCCGAAGGCCTCACGCACCCGCAGCTTCGGTGACTAGCTTGAGCCCCGTTACATTGTCCGCGCTCGAACACTTGACCAGTGAGCTGTTACGCACTCTTTCAAGGGTGGCTGCCTCTAAGCCAACCTCCTGGTTGTCTCGGCATTCGAACATCGTTTCCCACTTAGCTAGCACTTAGGGACCTTAGCTGGCGGTCTGGGCTGTTTCCCTTTTGACGCTGAAGTTTATCCCCCAGCAACTGACTCCCGGAGTAACCGTGACGGTCTTCGGAGTTTGCCTGAAGTCGGTAACCTGGTAGGGCCCCTAGTCCAAACAGTGCTCTACGGCCGCCACGGAATTTATCCGAGGCTATACCTAAATATATTTCGGAGAGAACCAGATATCACTGAGCTTGATTAGCCTTTCACTCCGACCCACAGGTCATCCGCCCAGTTTTCAACCTAGGTCGGTTCGGTCCTCCACGAGGTCTTACCCCCGCTTCAACCTGCCCATGGGTAGCTCGCTCAGCTTCGGGTCTACCGCCTGCGACTATGACGCCCTATTCGGACTCGCTTTCGCTACGGCTTCGCTCATCGCTTAACCTCGCCACAGACGAGTAACTCGCCGGCTCGTTATGCAAAAAGCACGCGGTCACGGCACAAGGCCGCTCCCACCGCTTGTAGGCACGTGGTTTCAGGTACTATTTCACTCCCCTTCCGGGGTACTTTTCACCTTTCCCTCACGGTACTAGTCCGCTATCGGTCACCAAGGAGTACTTAGCCTTGGAGGGTGGTCCCCCCAGGTTCAGTCCGCGTTTCACGGGTGCGGACTTACTCAGGAACACCTGCGGAAGGCCGAGCAGTTTCGCCTACGGGACGATTGCCCTCTGTGGTGCGCGGTTCCACGCGCTTCGACTACCGCTCGACTTTGTCACTTCCGCCGGATCGGCCACGATCCGGACCAGGTGTCCTACAACCCCCGACACGCAACGCGTGGCCGCTTACACGTATCGGGTTTGGGCTGGATCCCCTTTCGCTCGCCACTACTCAGGGAGTCTCGGTTGATTTCCTTTCCTCGGGGTACTGAGATGTTTCACTTCCCCCGCTTGTCTTCGCCGCGCCTATGTGTTCAGCGCGGGATAACGCCGCATTACCGGCGCTGGGTTTCCCCATTCGGGCATCCGCGGGTCACTGGCCATTCAGCGCCTCACCGCGGCTTATCGCAGCCGTTCACGCCCTTCTTCGACTCTTGGTGCCAAGGCATCCACCATGTGCCCTTACTATCTTGACGGTGATCTGGGAGAGAGCGGTTGCGACCGACCGCGTGAGCGAACGGACGCGTCGCCATCTCCCGGTGATACCCGTGTCATTGGCTACTGTGCAGTTTTCAAGGTCCGCGAAGAGGCGAGCGCGCCTTCGGCCTCCGCGAGCCAGAGCTCGGCGAGGGCCGGCCGCGCGCCGGTCTCTCAAAACTCAACAGCATGCGAGTCCGCTGACCACCGTCGAGACAGTGGCGCGGTCCCTCCCAGGTCCGGTCGACGTTTCTAGTGGCCGACCGTGTCGGTAGGAGAACGCGGACCTGATGGTCGCGTCCTGCTCCGCACGGCCGGTGCCCTCGAGGGGCTCCCTAGAAAGGAGGTGATCCAGCCGCAGCTTCCGCTACGGCTACCTTGTTACGACTTCACCCCAGTCACAAGCCCCACCTTCGACGGCTCCCTCCCAAAAGGGTTAGGCGACCGGCTTCGGGTGTTGCTTACTCCCATGGTGTGACGGGCGGTGTGTACAAGGCCCGGGAACGTATTCACCGCGGCAGTGCTGATCCGCGATTACTAGCAACTCCGCCTTCATGCAGGCGAGTTTCAGCCTGCAATCCGAACCGAGACGCGCTTTAAGGGATTCGCTCCACCTCGCGGTATCGCAGCCCTCTGTACGCGCCAATGTAGCACGTGTGTAGCCCTGGACATAAGGGGCATGATGACTTGACGTCATCCCCACCTTCCTCCGGTTTGTCACCGGCAGTCTCGCATGAGTCCCCAACTAAATGCTGGCAACATGCGACGGGGGTTGCGCTCGTTGCGGGACTTAACCCAACATCTCACGACACGAGCTGACGACAGCCATGCACCACCTGTGATCCTGCCCCGAAGGGAGACCGTGTTTCCACGGCTGTCAGGAACATGTCAAGCCCAGGTAAGGTTCTTCGCGTTGCGTCGAATTAAACCACATGCTCCGCTGCTTGTGCGGGCCCCCGTCAATTCCTTTGAGTTTTAGCCTTGCGGCCGTACTCCCCAGGCGGGGCACTTAATGCGTTAGCGTCGGCACGGAGGGAGTCGACACCCCCCACACCTAGTGCCCATCGTTTACGGCGTGGACTACCAGGGTATCTAATCCTGTTTGCTCCCCACGCTTTCGCGTCTCAGCGTCAGTACCGTCCCAGCGAGCTGCCTTCGCCATTGGTGTTCCTCCTGATATCTGCGCATTTCACCGCTACACCAGGAATTCCACTCGCCTCTTCCGGACTCTAGCTCGACAGTTTCCACCGGCATTCCAGGGTTGAGCCCTGGACTTTCACAGCGGACTTACCGAGCCGCCTACACGCTCTTTACGCCCAATGATTCCGGACAACGCTAGCCCCCTACGTATTACCGCGGCTGCTGGCACGTAGTTAGCCGGGGCTTCTTCTGAAGGTACCGTCACTCCGACCGGCTGTTCACCGGCAAAGCTTCGTCCCAACTGAAAGGGGTTTACAACCCGAAGGCCGTCTTCCCCCACGCGGCGTTGCTGCGTCACGCTTTCGCGCATTGCGCAAGATTCCCCACTGCTGCCTCCCGTAGGAGTCTGGGCCGTGTCTCAGTCCCAGTGTGGCTGATCGTCCTCTCAGACCAGCTACCCATCGTTGCCTTGGTGAGCCTTTACCTCACCAACAAGCTAATGGGCCGCGGGCCCATCCCGATGCGGAGGCCGAAGCTTCCTTTCCCCGACGGCCTTGTGGCCGAAGGGCACATTCGGTATTAGCCCGAGTTTCCTCGGGTTGTCCCAATCATCAGGGCAGGTTACCCACGTGTTACTCACCCGTTCGCGGCTTTGCCCCAGGCCGAAGCCTGGTTCGTCGCTCCACTTGCATGTGTTAGGCACGCCGCCAGCGTTCGTCCTGAGCCAGGATCAAACTCTCCGTGAAGAACTGCTGAACGGGTACCTGGAGGCGAGATAAAGCTCGCGCCCAAGGAGCCCGCTCTCACAAAGAGTCGTCAGGGGTACGCCCGTAGGACGCGGCTCTGGTGAGCTCGCGGTACGGGCAAATCCTCTGGGCCTGCCCCTGGTGGGTCAGGCCCTTGCGCCTACTCGAGGAAGCCCGCGTACACATGGCGAGCTTCGAGGCGCAAGACGGGGTCAATCTTGGCACCGCCGTTCAAACGGCCCGCGAAGGGCCACCGAGCGGCGGCGTCGAACCTGGACACACACTTCGGCCGAGGGTCGGCCGAAGGTGCGCATGCTGTTGAGTTTTCAAAGACCGTCGCACCTCTTCTGGAAAGGGGACTCCCTTCCACGTGGGGCGCTCCCAGACCCGCTAAATCAGTACGGGGCCCGAGGCGGACCGCTGAGTATAGCGCCCCAGCGAGGGGCTGTGGAGGCGGCGCAGTGGCCCGGCTGTTGCTGCACGGGCGCCGGGTACGTCGGCCGAGGGAATAGGCGTCAAGACGTGCCTTCAGGCCCCCAGCCCGAGAGCGCGCAGCTGAGCGTTCCGGGAGTCCGACAACCTCCAATAGGTGCCGGCCGTGATGGCTGCCGTCACTAAAACGGCTGGCCACCCCCCGATCGCCAAACCAAGAGCGTGGGACACGGCGAAGGCGAGAAGACCACCGGCGGTGAGGAGGCTCGCGGTCCGCGGCCCGTGCCGTCGCACCCAGATGGCGATGCAGGGCACGCCGCAGAGGGCCAGCACTACGCCGCCCAGCGGACGCGAGCCGCTGCCGACGGCCACGCCGTAGCCGCCGATCAGGCCGATGGCCGAGAGAGCAGCGGTCGACCGCCAGGATTGCATCGGTCGATTATGCGGCAGCGGGGCTGACTGGGTCAGTCTCCTCAGGGTCGTGGACGCCAGATCAAACTGCGGGTGGCGCTAGGACAGGACCTGCACCGTGACGGTCCGCTGCCTGGGGCGGTCGTCAAAGTCGAGCAGGACGACCTGCTGCCAGGTGCCGAGCGCCAGCCGGCCCTCGACCAGCGGGATGCTCTCCGAGGGCCCGATCACCGCCGCCCGCAGATGGGCGTGGGCGTTCGTGTCGTGATTTCGCGCGTTGTGCTCATAGTCGCCACCCGCGGGAATCAGTCGGTCAAGCAGAGCCTGGAGGTCGTTGACGCCGCCTGGCTCGAACTCCATCGTTGTCACCGCCACCGTCGAGCCCGTGGCGAAGACGGTCACCAGGCCACGGTCGACCTCGGCGGTGCGCACGATGCTCGTGATGCCCTCCGTGAGATCGACGATGTGCCCGTTGCCGGGCGTGTCCATCCGCAGCAGTCCGCCGGCGACGGTCACCTGCCGACCACGCCTTCGGGGCGAGAGCGCCGCAGGGTCACAGATCCTGCTCAGTGCGTGCGCGCGGGAACCACCCGCACGCGCGCAAACCGCCGCTTGCCGAGCTGGACTACCTTGCCGTCAGCCTCGGCGACAGGGACATCGAGCGAGCCGTTGATCACCGGCTGGCCGTCGAGCTTGACGCCCCCCTGGGCCAGGAGACGACGGGCCTCGGTCCTCGTCACGCCGAACGCCGCCTGAAGCAGAGCCGGCAGGTGCAGTACGGAGCCGGTCGGTGCCCACTCCACGACTGGCAGGTCCTCTGGCACTTCTCGCGCGATGTGGACGCGATCGAACTCCCGCTCTGCCTCGGCCGCGGGCTGCGCCCCCTTGAAGCGCTCCACCAGCGCCCTGGCCAGATTGCGCTTGGCGTCCCGCGGATTCAGGCCGGCGGGCGGCGATGAGCCCAGCAGCAGCTCGTACCAGGTGGCGAGCGCTGAGTCCGGGATGCTGAGCGTCTTGCCGTAGATCTCCTCCGCCGGCTCGCTCACGCCGATGTAGTTGCCAAACGACTTCGACATCCGCCGCTCGCCGTCGGTGCCCGGGAGGATGGGCATGGTCAAGATCGCCTGTTGGGCCACGCCGTAGGCGCGCTGGATGTCGCGGCCCAGCAACAGGTTGAACTTCTGGTCCGTGCCGCCGAGCTCGACGTCGGCCTTGACAGCCACGGAGTCGTAGCCCTGCATCAGGGGATAGAGCAGCTCCAGCACCGACACCGGCGTCCCGGCCTGAAGCCGCCGGGAGAAGTCCTCGCGCTCCGTGATCTGAGCCACCGTCGCCGTTCGTGCCAGCGCGAACAAATCCTCCATCGACATGTCGAGCCACTCGCTGTTGTGACGGACCTCCACGCGTTCGCGGTCGAGGATCGTGAAGGCCTGCTCCTGGTAGGTGCGAGCGTTCTCTTCGATCTGCTCGGCGCTCAGCACCGGCCGGAGCTCGGAGCGGCCGGTGGGATCGCCGATTCTGGCGGTGAAATCGCCGATGATCAGCACCACCAGATGTCCCTGGTCCTGGAATTCGCGGAGCTTGCCCAGCACCACCGTGTGCCCGAGGTGTATGTCGGCGGCCGTGGGGTCGATGCCCAGCTTCACCCGCAGCGGGCGGCCGAGTGCCAGCTTGCGCTCAAGCTCGCCGCTCGGAAGGGAGTCGACCGCGTTGCGCTCAAGCCATGCGGCGGGGAGCTGATCCGGCCGGGAAGGCATCGGCCAATGCTAGAGTCTGCGCCCGTCCCGGGGACCCTGCCGCCGACGTTCCCGGACGTGCGGTGCAAGGCGGCCGCGCGTAGCCGAAGAGCACCCGAGGAGCTGCACTCGATCGCATGAGCGACGACGTACATACGCTCGTTCCGTTCGGTCCCAAACGGACGCCGGGCGGCCAGCGAACGACGCCCGGCGGCGATGGCCGGGGCGACGGCCCCCCGGGACGCGGTGATGACCGCGGTGGAGCTGCTCCCCCGCCGAAGCCTCGGGTGCGAAAGCTGCGCCTGTTGCTCCTGCTGGTCGGCCTCGGGGCGTTGGCCCTGGTCTCGACGGTGTTCGGGATGATGATGGCGGTCGCCTCCGACATCCCGCAGATCGAGAACCAGCAGCAGTACAAGAGCGAGAAGACCTCCTACCTGTACGACGACACGGGCAAGCCGATCGGGCAGCTGGCGCCGCCCACCCGCCCCGTGGTGATCGACCGCTTCGACGAGATCTCACCGTGGATGCGCCGGGCGGTCGTGGCGGTGGAGGACAAGCGCTTCTGGAGCGATCCGGGCGTCGACCTTCGCGGCATCCTGCGCGCCGTCACGAGCGACGTGACCGGTGGCTCACGTCAGGGCGCCTCGACGATCGCCGAACAGTTCGTCAAGCAGGCCCTGGCGGAGCAAAACGACCGCACCGTTCTGGAGAAGCTGCGCGAGGCGGCACTCGCCTTTCACCTCAGCCACCGGTGGTCGAAGGAGAAGATCCTCAGGGAGTACCTGAACTCGATCTATTTCGGCAACGGGGCATACGGCGTGGAGTCCGCCTCGCGCGTGTACTTCGGCAAGCAGCTGGGCTATGACCCGAACGCCGCCGCCGACGGCACGACCGGAGGCTGCGGCAACACGGCCGACTCGTTCTGCGCGTCGAAGCTTCAGCCGGCCCAGGCGGCGCTCCTGGCCGGGATGATCGCCGCCCCGGGCGACTTCGACCCGCTCACAAACCCGCAGGGCGCCAGAGCGCGACGGGATGTGGTGCTCAGCGACATGCTGCAGGAGCATGAGCTGAGCCAAACCCAGTACGAGCAGGCACGCAGCGCCGAGCTTCCCACGGCGAGCGACCTGCAACAGCCCGAGGAGCCACCAGCAGCCCCGTACTTCACAAGCTGGCTGCGCCCGCAGATCCTGCACATCATGGGCCTGGGGCGCGGAACGCCAGCAGCCGTCGCCGAGTATCGCGCGTACTACGGAGGGCTAAAGATTCAGACCAGCCTCGATCTGTCGATGCAGCGCGCCGCCGAGCAGGCGATCGAGCAGGATCTGCCGTCGGGATCCAACGCGCCGACCTCCTCGCTGGTGGCGATCGACAACAAGACGGGCGAGGTGAAGGCAATGGTTGGGGGGCCGATCGTGAACGGGCAGGAGGACTACGAGCACAACCCGTTCAACATCGCCACCCAGGGCCACCGCCAGCCGGGGTCGGCATTCAAACCGTTCACGCTGGCGATCGCGCTCGAGTCGGGGTTCGGTCCCGACTCGGTCTGGGCCTCGGCGCCCCAGGACTTCATCGTGCCGAACAGCGGCGGCAAAGAGCACTTCATCGTCCACAACTTCGGCAACAGCTACTCGGGGACGACCACCCTCCAGGGCGCGACTGACGTCTCCGACAACTCCGTCTTCGCCCAGGTGGGCATCAAGGTCGGGACCTCGAGGATCGCCCGGCTGGCGCAGCGGATGGGGATCCGCACCCCGGTTTCTGACAACTACGCGATGATCCTCGGCGGCCTGACCACCGGCGTGTCGCCCCTCGACATCGCCCACGCCTATGAGACGTTCGCCACGGGCGGTCTGAAGGTCTATAACCCAAACCTGGGCGACGAGGACCAGGGCCCAATCGGAATCCACTCGATCACCTGCCCCGTCTGCGCGGGCACAGGGATCCCGACCAAGATGGTCAACCACCCCGCGCTCGAGCGCATCCTGCCGCCCGACGTCGCCGCCACCGTGCAGCAGATGCTGACCGGCGTAGTCCAGTCGGGAACCGGCACCGCAGCGGCCATCAACGGTGTGCTGGTCGTTGGCAAGACAGGCACCACATCCAACTACGCCGATGCCTGGTTCGTGGGCTGGACGCCGCAGCTGACGACTGCCGTATGGGTCGGCTTCCCGAAGAAGCTGGTCGCGATGAGCACGCTCTATAACGGTGGCCCGGTCGAGGGCGGGACCTACCCGGCGGTCATCTGGCACTCGTTCATGGTGCAGGCGCTGCAGGTCCTACAGCAGGAGCAGCAGAAGAACCAGAAGGGCCAGAGCACCACGAGCAGCACGACCACGCCGTTGCCCTCGGTCCCCGGTCCGAGTGTCGCTCCGACGACGACACCGGCGCCGGCCTCAACAATCCCCGCCGCCCCCAGCACGACTCCCGGACAGACGGCCCCGGCCACGCCGCACACCACTCCGGCGACGCCGACACCGGCGGCCCCGGGCAACAACACGCCAGCGCCGGCCACGCCAGCGCCCACTCCGGCGGCGCCGGGCGGCGCTGGGGGAGGCGGCGCGGGTGGTGGCGGCGGAGGTGGCACCGGCGGCGCGCCGACCGGCAAGAGCGGCGGCGCCGGGGTGCTTGGGAAATAGCCGGCGTCCGGCGCCCTACGCTCGCCGTGAGAGAAAGCGGCTGCCGGCGGCGCAGAAGCGCCACGGGAGCTCGGCCGCCTTGGTGATGCCGATGCGGGGACCGGCGCTCACCTCGGCGCCGGCAGCCGACGGCGCGGGCCCGGAGATCACGATCGGCCCCCGCAGGAGGCTCGTGCCGTTGTGCTCCAGCGTGATGCCCAGCGCCTGCGTGAGCTTGCCGGGCCCCGAGCAGAGCGCCTCCAGCCGCTCGACGCCACGCCGAGCCTGCATGGCCTCGACGCCTTCCACCGGCTCCAGCGCCCGGATCAGCACCGCGGCGCCGACGCCCTCTGGCTCGGCGACCGCGTTCAGGCAGGCATGGATGCCGTAGGAGCGGTAGACGTAGGCGGCTCCCGGCGCTCCGAAGAGCGTGCGGGTACGTGGTGTGAGCCCCACGAACGCGTGGCAGGCGGGCTCAGAGTGGTGATAGGCCTCGGTCTCGACGATCACCCCCGAGCATCCGTCAAGCGCCACCGTGCAGCCGATCAGCGCGCGCGCCACCCCGAGAACCGGTCGCTCGTAGAACTCTGTCGGCAGGGCGCTCGTCAGCGCGCTCACGGGGTCGATGCCAGTGCCGTCTGCGCCCGCTCCAGCTGCTCGAGCAGCCGCTCAGAGCTCGTCCCTCCCTCCGAGCGCTTGTCCTCCAGCCAGGCCTGCGGCGCAAGCAGCTCGTAGAACTGCTCATCGAGCAACGGCGAGTGCTCGGCCAGCTCCTTAAGGGTCAGCTCCGAGAGGGACTTCCCCTGCTCCAACGCCGCCCGCACGAGACCGGCGACGATGCCGTGGGCCTGGCGGAAGGGAACGCCACGGCGGACGAGCATGTCGGCGATGTCGGTCGCGGCCAGGAACTCGTCGGAGGCGGCGCCCGCCAGGCGCTCACGGTTGAAGGTGACCGAGGAGACCATGCCCTCCGCGGCATCGAGGCACAGCTCGAGCGTGTCGACGGCGTCGAACAGGTGCTCCTTGTCCTCCTGCAGGTCCTTGTTGTAGGTCAGCGGCAGCCCGTGTATCACGCCGTGCAGCGCAACCAGGTGGCCGGCGATGCGCGGGGCCTTGGCCCGCAGCAGCTCTGCAACGTCGGGGTTCTTCTTCTGGGGCATAAGTGAGGACCCTGACGCCCAGGCATCCGAGACCTGGCAGAAACCGAACTCCTCGCTCGACCACAGGACAAGCTCGGCTCCGAGACGGGATAAATGAGTGGCGCAGGTCGCCGCGGCGGCCAAATAGTCGAGCACGAAGTCGCGGTTGGAAACGGCATCCAGCGAGTTCTCGGCGACCGCTGCGAACCCGAGCTCTGCCGCCACCGAGCCCCGGTCGGTATCGAAGTTGACCCCCGCCAGGGCCCCGGCGCCAAGCGGCAGCCTGCTGGTTGCGCCCAGCACCGCCGCGAAGCGCTCGCGGTCGCGGATGAGCATCCACACGTACGCCAGCAGGTGGTGGCCGAGGTAGACCGGCTGCGCGCGCTGCATGTGGGTGAAGCCCGGCATCCGCCAGTCGAGGTGCTCGCGGGCCTGGGCCAGCAGCGCCCCGGCGAGCCTGCCGGCGCCGTCGAGCGCCCGGTAGGCGTGGGCGCGGACGAACATCGCCATGTCGGTAGCCACCTGGTCGTTGCGCGAGCGGGCAGTGTGCAGCCTGCCGCCCGCCGTGTCCGCGATCTCGGTGACGCGACGCTCGATCGCCATGTGGATGTCCTCGTCGCCGTCGGCAAACGGGAACGCTCCCTCGGACAGCTCCTGCTCGACCTGGGCCAACGCCCGCAACAGCGTGTCACGGTCCTCCTCGGAGATGATCCCCCGGCGCGCGAGCATCGACACGTGCGCGCGCGATTGCTCGACGTCGTACGGCCCAAGGCGCCAGTCGAAGCCGATCGAGTCGTTCAGGCGCCGGAAGGTCTCGTGCTGTGGCTCGCCGAAGCGCGACATGAGCGCGGATCTTCGCAGGCGGCCCGCCTTGGATGGCGGCGAGGGTCCTAGTGCCCGACGGGGAGGCGCGAGCGCTGTTGCAGCAGCGACCGAAGCTCGCCGGATACCCGCTCCACCTGGCCCTCGCTCATCTCCGGGAAGAACGGCAGCGCCAGCGAGCGCGCCGCCACGTCCTCGCAGACCGGAAACTCCCCCTGGCGGTGGCCGAAGCGCTCGCGGTAGAACGTCATCAGGTGCACGGCCGGGAAATAGGGCTTGCTGGGGATGCCGCGCGTCGCGAGCTCGCGGACGACGGCGTCGCGATCGAGCCCGCGCGGCAGCTGCACCACGTAGACGAACCAGCCCCGCCGGACCCTCCCGGTCTCTGGACACGGCAGCTCGAGCCCGTCGATCGAACCCAGCGCCTCGGCGTACAGAGCGGCCACCCGCGCGCGCTCGGCCAGCATCCAATCGAGTCGCTCCAGCTGCGCCAACCCCAGGGCGCAGGCGATGTCCGAGAGCCGGTAGTTGAACCCCAGGCGATCATGATCGAGCCAGTCCATGTCGGGCGCGCGTCCCTGATTCCGTTCCGAGTCGATCCGCACCTTGAACGCCTCATCGGCGACGCACACCATCCCTCCCTCCCCGGTCGTCAGCTGCTTGTTGGGATAGAAGCCGAACGTGGCCGGGTGACCCCGCCCGCCGACCGGTACGCCGTCGGCGAACACAGCGCCCAGCGCCTCGCACGCGTCCTCCACGATCGGCAGCCCCAGCCGCTCCAGCGTCGCAACGTCGGCCGGGTAGCCGAAGATGTGGACCGGCAAAAGCGCGGCGGTGCGGGACGTGACCGCGGCGGCAACGGCCTGGGGGTCGACGTTCAGGGTCACCGGGTCGATGTCCGCGAACACCGGCCGGGCGCGCTCGTACAGGCACACGTTGGCGCTGGCCACGAACGAGAACGGGCTCGTTACCACCTCGTCGCCCTCTCCCACGCCCACCCCACGCAGCGCCAGGTGAAGCCCCGCCGTCCCACTGGAGACCGCAGCGGCGAACGGCGACCCGACCCGGCGGGCGAAAGCCAATTCGAACTGCTCTAGCAGCGGCCCCAGCGACAGCCGCCGCGAGCGCAGCGCCCCGAGCACGCGTGCCTCCTCCTGCGGGCCGATCACCGGCTGGGCCAGCGGGATCGGATCGACGCTCACGAGCCTCGCAGAGAGCGCGCCGCCAGACGGCGCCCGGCCACCTGCATCCCGTACTCGAGCGAGTCGACGAGCGCTTCCCACGAGGCCTCGATGATGTTCTCCGAGACGCCTATCGAGCCCCACAATTCGCGGCCGTCCGAGGCGTCGAGCAGCACCCTGGTGATGGCGCCGGTGCCCTTGGCCTCGTCAAGGATCCGCACCTTGAAGTTGGCTAGATTGATGTCTCGCAGGTGAGGGTGGATTTCCACCAGGGCCTCGCGCAGCGCCCGGTCCAGCGCGTGCACAGGCCCGTTGCCCTCCGCGGTGCGCACGTAGCGCTCACCCTCGACCCAGATCTTGATCGTGGCCTCGGTCTCCACGCGTCCGTCGGCGCGCTTCTCGACGATCGCCCGCCAGGACTCGAGCGTGAACAGCGGCTCATAGGCGCCGGTTTCCTTTCGCAACAACAGCTCGAACGAGCCGTCGGCGGCCTCGAAGTGGTAGCCGCGATGCTCGAGCTTCTTGACGCGGTCGACGACCCGTGTGGCGTCCGCGTCGGAGAGCGGGATCCCGGCGTCACGTGCCCGCGCGTGAACGGTGCCCCGACCGGAGAGCTCGGACACGAGGACCTCGCGCCGGTTGCCGACGATGGCCGGGTCCACGTGTTCGAACGTCGCCGGGTCGACCGTCACACCCGCCACGTGCATGCCGCCTTTGTGGGCGAAGGCGTTGCGGCCCACGTAGGGCTCGTCGGGATCAGGTGTGAAGTTCAGGAGCTCATCCAGAAAGTGGGCGGTCGGCGTCAAGCTGGCCAGCTGCTCGTCAGTCAGGCATTCGTGGCCCAGCTTGAGCTGCAGGTTGGGGATGATCGAGACCAGGTTGGCGTTGCCGCAGCGCTCGCCGTAGCCGTTGATCGTCCCCTGGACGTGGGTCACGCCCTGCTGCACGGCGGCCAGCGAACACGCGACGCCGCACCCGGCGTCGTCGTGGCAGTGAATACCGAGCCGGACCTCCGTGCCCAGCACCTCGCGTACCGTGGCCATCGCCGCGGCGACGGCGTCCGGCAGTGTGCCCCCGTTGGTGTCGCAGCACACCACGGTGTCGGCGCCGGCGCCGAGCGCCGCGCGCAGGCACGAAAGCGCATGCTCGCGATCCTCCGAGAACGCGTCGAAGAAATGCTCGGCGTCGTAGACGACGCGCTTGCCCTCCGCCGCCAGGAACGAGACGGAGTCGGCGATCATCCGCAGGTTCTCCTCGCGGCTGACCTTGACCACCTTCTCCAGGTGAAGGCCCCAGGTCTTGCCCACCAGGGTGCACACCGGGGTCGAGCACTCAGCCAGGGCCCGTAGCGCGGGATCCTCGGCGGCGCTGCGCGCATCACGGCGGCGGGTCATCCCGAACGCAGCGATCTGGGCGTGCTCGAGCGTCTCGGCCGCCAGCAGCTCATAGAGCTCGAGCTCCTTGGGATTGGAGCTGGGAAAGCCGGCCTCGATGATGTCGATGCCCAGCTCGTCCAGCCTGCGCACCACGCGCAGCTTCTCCTGCACCGACAGCGACATGCCCTCGCCCTGCATGCCGTCGCGAAGGGTGGTGTCGTACAGCTCGATTTTCACCGCGTCAGTGTCCCTCCTTTGCCGTGGGGGCGGAATCAAATAAGGGCCGGCCGCGCCATCAGGCGCGAGCCGGCCTTCTAATTCGCGTCTCCCAGCGGCGGAAGCGCATCACACGGCCTTGGAGGGGACCTTGACCACATCGAGCCACTCGAGGTAGCGCTCGTCCCGACCGTGGAGCGCGTCGTCGAGCGTGCCCTGGATCTGGCGCGTCACCGGACCGGGCTCGCCGCGACCGATGACGTGGTCGTCGATCTCCCGTACGGGGACCAGCTCCGCCGCGGTCCCCGACACGAACACCTCGTCCGCCAGGTACAGCTCGGCGCGGGCCAGGTTGCGCTCCACGAGCTCGTAGCCGGCGTCGCGGGCGATCTCGATCACCGAGCGGCGCGTGATCCCGTCCAGGATCCCCGCCGTCTGCGGCGGGGTCACGATCTGCCCGGAACGCACCGCGTAGATGTTCTCGCCGCTGCCCTCGGAAACGAAGCCCTGGGCGTCGAGCAGGATGGCCTCCTCGTAGCCGGCGTTCAGCGACTCGATCTTGGCCAGCACGCTGTTCAAGTACTGCCCCGAGGCCTTGGCGTGAGGGATCAGGGAGTCGTGCGAGATCCGTCGCCAGCTGGCCACCTTGGCGCGCACGCCGTCACGCTTGCCCTCCTCGCCGAGGTATGAAGGCCATTTCCACACGGCGATCGCCACTTCCACCGGCGCGTCCAGCGGGTTCAGCCCCATCTGGCCGTAACCGCGGAAGACGAGCGGGCGCACATAGCACTCGCGCAGCTCGTTGGCGGCGATCAGCTCGTGGGTCGCCCTGCGCAGCTCCTCGAGCGTGAAGGGGATCGGCATGTAGTAGAGCTTGGCCGACTGAAATAGCCGCTCCAGATGGTCACGATGGCGGAAGATCGCCGTGCCCTGAGCGGTCTCATAGGCTCGCTCGCCTTCGAACACGCCGGTGCCGTAGTGCAGACCGTGGGTCAATACGTGGACCTTGGCGTCATCCCAGGCAACCAGCTCTCCGTTCTGCCAGATGAGGTCCGCTTGCTCCACGTGTATGGCTCCTTAGAGGTATTTCAGAACCGTCTGGGTGGCCTCGCGGGTCGAGGCGGAGCCCCCCAGATCCGGTGTGCGCAGGCCGTCGGCCAGCGCCCGGTCGACCGCCGATTCTACCGCCGCCGCCTGGGCCTCCATGCGCAGGCCGTGGCGCAGCATGAGCGCGGCCGAGAGGAACATGGCCAGCGGATTGGCGGACCCCGTACCGGCGATATCGGGAGCCGAGCCGTGCACCGGCTCGAACAGTCCCGGACCGGAGGCGCCGTTCTCGCCGCCCAGGGACGCGCTCGGGAGCATCCCGATCGAGCCGGTCAGCATCGCCGCCTCGTCGGAGAGGATGTCGCCGAACATGTTCTCCGTCAGCAGAACGTCGAAGTGGCGCGGCGCCCCCACGAGGCGCATCGCGGCGTTGTCGACCAGCAGGTGCTCGAGCTCGATGTTGGGGAACTCGCGGCCGTGCACGTCGCGCACCACCTCCCGCCACAGTCGCGAGGTCTCGAGCACATTTGCCTTATCGACACTTGTCACCCGTGAGCGAGCGGCGCCGAAGGCAGTGCGGGCGATGCGTTCGATCTCGGCGCGCGTGTAGACGCAGGCGTCGGAGGCTTGATCGGCGCTGCGGGTCTTTTCGCCGAAGTAGATCCCGCCGGTGAGCTCGCGGACGACCAGGAGGTCGGTTCCCTCGATCAGCTCGCGCTTCAGCGGACTGGCCGCATAAAGCGCGGCCAGCGGCCTCACCGGGCGCAGGTTGGCGTACAGGCCCAGTCCCTTGCGCAGCCCGAGCAGGCCCTGTTCCGGCCGCGGCTTGTGGGGATCGGTGGTGTCCCATTTCGGGCCGCCGACCGCCGCCAGCAGCACGGCGTCCGCTCGCTGGCACGCGGCAAGCGTCTCGTCGGTCAGCGCGCTGCCGTGGGCATCGATCGCGGCGCCGCCGAACACACGCCGCTCGTAGGTCATCTCTCCGCTGGCGACCGCGTCGAGTATCTCGACTGCCGGCTCGATGATCTCCGGTCCGATCCCGTCGCCGGGTAAGAGCACGACCTGCTTGGACATGGCCCAAGCTTATGCGGTAAGGCTCGGAGGCCGTGTTTGGGCCGCTACGGGAGCTCTGGCGTCTCTGCGGGGCGCAGGCCGCCAGCGGTGGCGCCGGCGCGGCGATCCTTCCTGCGGCTCATGGCCGACGGCCACCAGTTCCAGCGGTCCAGGAGAATCACGGTCGAGGGGACGAGCAGCGTCCGCACGAGGAACGTGTCCATCAGGATGCCGATCGCCAGCCCGAACCCGATCGCCCGCAGCTGGCCGCCCTGCGAGCCGCCGCCGCCGACGATCCCGAACACCGCAAACGTGCCTCCGAGGATCATGCCGGCGGACGTGACCGTGGGGCCGGTGCGGCTGATCGCCTTGACCACCGCCTCCCGCAGCGGCATCCGGCGCGCCTCTTCGCGGATCCGAGTCATCACGAGGATGTTGTAGTCCTCTCCCAGCGCCAGCAGGAAGATGAACATCAGGAACGGCAGCAGGAAGATGATCCCGTTCTGGCCGCCGATGTCGATGAACACGATCGTCGCCACCCCGAGGGCCGCCAGGTACGACAGCACGACGCTCGCGATCAGATAAAGCGGCGCAACGAGGCTGCGGAGCACCAGCGCCAGCAGCAATCCGATGGCGACGATCGCGATCGGGATGATCTTCGCCAGGTCGTTGTTGGCCGTCGACGAGATGTCGTATATCGCTGCCCCTTCTCCCGCCACGCCGTTGGCGCTGGCGCCCGACTTGGACGCGGCCGTGGCCACAGCGTCGCGGATCTGCGGAGTGACCTTCATCGCGCTGGTCGTGTTCTGCGCGCCCGCCTTCAAGGCGGCCTCGAACTGCATCGTGCGACCATCGGCGGAGACGAACGTGGCCGTCGTCCGGTAGGCGTTGTAGAGCGCCGGCGGGACGTGTGCGCCGGCTGGCTGTACAACCGGCAGCCGCTGCGGCGGCCCCAGGGACTGATAGAGCCTGGTCAGCTCGGACGGGGTCAGTGCGGTGCCGTTGGGATTGAGCGGCCCCGCCACCTGGGTGAACGCCCCGGAGCTGCGCAGCGACGCCTCCGCGCGCGCCACCTGGGTCGGGTCCGAGAACACGGACCGCGGGTAGGCAAGGATCAGGTTCGCCGGGTTGTTGCTGGTCTCGGGGAAGTGCCTCGCGAGCGCAGCGTTGCCGGCCGCGGCGTCGGAGCCGCTCGGCGGGTTGGTCGCGCCCCCAAATCCGGCGGAGTGGTAGCCGAGCGCCCCGGCAGCCAGGCCGAGGAATACGATCACGCCGATCGCCAGCGTCGCCTCGGGGTGCTGCACAAGCCTGCTGGCCACGCGGCCCCAGATGCCTTCGCGCTGCGTCCCGGGATGGACCTTGGAGGGCCAAAACGCCCGCCTGCCGAGGATCGCCAGCAGTGCCGGCAGCAGCGTGAGGCCGAGCATGAGCATCACGGCCATGCCCACGGCGAGTGGCGCGCCGAGGTCGTGGTAGAAGCCGAAACTCGCCAGAAGCAGCGTGAGCAGCGCCAGGATCACGGTGCCCGCCGAGCCGGTGATCGATTCACCGACGCGGACAAGGGCGTGCCTGACCGCCTCGTGCGGTTCGGCCCCTTCGCGCAGCTCCTCGCGCACGCGGAAGACGAGGAACAGGCCGTAGTCGGTGCCGGCCCCGATCAGCAGGATGATCAGCAGCACCTCCGTGATCGAGGAGATCTTCAGCCCGCTCTGGCCCAGTCCCCCGATCAGGCGCATGGAGATCAGCAGCGCGAGCGCACTCGGCAGCAGCGTCACGATCGCCGCCGGGACGGAGCGGAAGACGATCAGCAGCAGCACGATCACGAACAGGATCGAGAATGTCTGCACCTGTTTGCCTGCCTTATTCGAGCTCTGCTGGTTGGCGACTGATGTAGCCACGGGACCAGCGAGGTGCAGCTGCAGACCGGCGGGGGCGTCCACGCGTGGGAACGTCGCCTGGAGCGAGTCGACGATCGTCTTGTCCTTGGAGATGTCGCTAGCGCTCAGCACCACCCGGACGCGGATCAGGGCCGCTTGGCGGTCGGCGGAGATCCCGCTCTCCGCGACCGACCGCACGCTCGCCACCCCGCGCGCCAGCGAGGCCGCACGCGACACCGCTGCCAGGTCCGTCGGCGTCAGCGGCCCGGGGCGCGAGGCGACGATCGTGATGTCGCTGACCCTGCCGTTGGCGCCGCCGCCGAGCACTGGCGCCGCCAGGTTGGCGGCCTTCTGACTCGGGGCGCTCGGGGACAGAAAAGCGCTGTTGTTGTCGTTGACCTCACTGGTCAGCGACGGCAGGGCGGCGGAGGTGAGGACAGCCACGAGGATCCAGAAGACGACGACTGCCCACCGGAAGCGGACGACGAAGCGCGCCAGCGCCTCAAAGATCTGATCCACCGAGATCTTCACCGCCGAGCATTGTGGCGGCTCGGGGCCTGATCGTCGTCCACCCTTGGGTTGATCTTTCTCTCAGCCCATGGGATTAAGCGGCCTGGGAGCGCTATGGCAGTGCCTATAGTCCGCGCGCGTGGCGGCCGTACGCACCAGTGGTCTCGTCAAGCGCTTTGGTCAAACCCGGGCGGTGGAGAACGTCGACCTTGTGGTGCAGGAGGGCGAGGCGCGGGGTCTGCTCGGGCCGAACGGCGCCGGCAAGACGACGCTGTTGCGCCTTTTGTTCGGGCTCGTAGCCCCAGATGCCGGCTGGGTGGAACTGTTCGGGCGCCGCTCCGCCCCCCACGGTCTGACGGCGCTCGACGGTGTGGCCGGCTTCATCGAGGAACCGAGCTTCTACCCCTACCTCTCGGGCCGCGTCAACTTGGAGATCCTGGCCGAGCTCGACGGCGGCGGGGCCGCCGGGCGCGTTGACGAGGTGCTCGAGCGGGTGGGGCTCAGCGCGCGCGCCGAAGACCGGCTGAGCGGCTACTCGACGGGTATGAGACAGCGGCTGGGCATCGCCGCCGCCCTGCTGCGGGGGCCGCGGCTGTTGCTGCTCGACGAGCCCACCAGCGGTCTGGATCCCGCCGGAGCGCGCGACGTGCGTTCGCTGATCCGGGAGCTGGCCGCCGCCGGAACGGCGGTGCTCGTCTCAAGCCACCTGATCAACGATCTCGAGGGGGCCTGTGACTCCTTCACGATCCTGCGCCGCGGCCAGATCGTGTGGGACGGCACTGCCGAGCGGCTGCGAGCCCAGGCCCCCGCTTCCGGCTACGCCTTGCGCACCAGCGACGACGAGCGGGCGTCGGAGCTGGCCGAGCGCTATCCGGGGGTGCGGGTGGCGAGGGCCCCGGGGGGCGGCCTGACGCTCCGGGCCCGCGAGGGCAGGCTCGATCCCTACACCGTCGGCCTTGGGGAGGCGAGGATCTCGATCCGCCGGCTGGAGCTGATGCTGAGCCCGCTGGAGTCGATGTTCTTCGCTTTGACCAGCGATCACCCGCTCGATGACCTGTCGCTGCTCGAGGAGCGCCTGGCGGAGGCGACCGCCGGCAGATGACGGCCGCCGGCATCGAGCACGCTGCGGCGGTCCCCGACCTGGCCGCCCCGCGACCCACTTTCTCCCGCGCGGGGACGCTCAGCGTGTTCCGGGCCGAGAGCCGCAAGCTCCAGGCTCAGCTGGCGACGCGGCTGCTGGCGCTCGTCTGCCTGGTCGGCCCATTCGCCTTCGCAGGAGTGCTGAGCACGCAGAGCGCGAGCCCCGCTGACACTTTGTTTGGCGTCTGGGTTCACAGCTCGGGCTTTGCGCTTCCGCTCGTCATCCTGGGGTTCACCGGCGCCTGGGGGTTACCACTGATCGCCGGCATCGTGGCCGGCGACATCTTCTCTTCCGAGGATCGCTATGGGACCTGGAAGGCCGTCCTCACGCGGTCGCGGACCCGCGGGGACCTGTTCGCCGGAAAGCTGCTCGCCGGGAGCGCTTACTCCGTGGCGTTGGTGGTGCTGCTGGCCCTCTCCAGCCTGGTGGCCGGTCTGGTGTTCGTGGGCGGCCAATCGCTGGTGGGGCTATCGGGCACGCTGATCTCGCCCGGGAAGGCCCTGCTGCTGGTGCTGGTGAGCTGGGCGCTTTGCCTGCTGCCGACGCTGTCTTACACCGCCTTGGCGCTGCTGCTGTCGGTCGCATCGCGCAACGGGATCGTGGGCGTGATTGGAGCAAGCGTCGCCGGTCTGGTGATGCAGCTATTGCTGCTGATCGGCTCAGGGGTATGGATGCATACGCTGCTGTTGAGCTCCGCGACGCTGGCGTGGCATCCACTATTCGTCACGCACCCGTTCTACGGTCCGGTGCTCGCGGCCTGTCTGGTGGCGCTGGCCTGGATCGTCGCCTGCCTCGTCGCCGCCTGGCTGATGCTGCGCAGTCGGGACTTCGCCGGAACTCCGGTCACGCGTCGCCCGGGCTGGACGATGCCAGTCAGGCTCACGCTCGCGTTCGCCGCGGTCGTCGTGGCGCTGGCGGTCGCCGGGAGCTGGGGGCCGACGGGTGTCACGCCCGGCCGCCTGCGCACTTCGCTGGCGCCGTCGTTCGATGGCCTGACCGTGCTGCAGCAGCAATTGCTGGGACGCAAGGTGCCCGCGGGCGCCAAGCTGAGCACGCAGACATCGTGCGCCCGGCACGCCAGCACCCCCAACGGGCCAGGCGACTGGAGCTGCACGGTGACCGTGTTCATGCCCCAGGCCGGGGCCAACCCGTTCACACAGACGCCGGTCACCTACGACGTGAGCGCCAGCTCCGACGGCTGCTACAAGGCGACCGCCCCGCCATCGTTCATCGGTCAGCAGACGATGCGTGACGCGCGCGGCAACAACGTGACCAACCCTCTGTTCACGATCTACGGCTGCTTCAACGTCTTATAAACGGGTAGCAGTCTCGCCGCGATGCTGAGGCTGCATCCGAGCACGATCGACTACGTGATCATCGCGATCTACTTCGTCTTCGTGCTGGGGATCGGCTTCGTCGCCCGGCTGTCGATCAAGACCGACATCGACTTCTTCCTCTCGGGGCGATCGCTGCCCGCTTGGATAACCGGGCTGGCGTTCATCGCCGCCAACCTTGGCGCGCTCGAGATCCTCGGCCAGTCGGCCAACGGCGCGCAGTACGGCGTCCCCGCCGTGCACTACTACTGGGTTGGAGCGGTCCCGGCGATGGTCTTCCTGGGCATCGTGATGATGCCCTTCTACTACGGCGCCAAGGTCCGCTCGGTGCCGGAGTACCTCAGGCTGCGGTTCGGCGAGGCAGCGCACGCTTTCAACGCCATCACGTTCGCCGTCGCCACCGTCCTGATCAGCGGCGTGAATCTCTATGCGCTGGCGCTGATCCTGCACCTGCTGCTGGGCTGGGCCATCCCCACCGCGATCCTGGTGGCGGCGGCGATCGTGCTCGTGTACCTGACGCTCGGCGGGCTGACCTCGGCGGTCTACAACGAGGTGTTGCAGTTCTTCGTGATCGTCGCCGCGCTGCTGCCGCTGACGCTGATCGGGCTGCACGCCCTGGGGGGCATCCATGGCCTGGAGAACAAGGTCAAGGACATGACGAAGCTGGGCTCGGCCGGTCTTCACGCCTGGCGCGGGCTGAGCATCCACCACCCGACCAACCCCCTGAAGTCGAGCTGGATCGGGGTCGTGTTCGGGCTGGGCTTCGTGCTCGGCTTCGGCTATTGGACGACTAACTTCGCCGAGGTCCAGCGGGCGCTCTCGGCGCGCAATCTGTCAGCGTCCCGGCGCACGCCGCTGATCGGCGCCTACCCCAAGATCTTCCTGCCGGCGATCATCATCCTGCCCGGGCTGATGGCACTGATCACGGTCAAGGGCCTGGGCGTCGGCAAGGCCGTCGCGAATCAGTACAACACGGCGATTCCGCACCTGATCGGGCAGTTCTTCCCGGAGGGAATGCTGGGGGTCGCGGTGGCCGGCTTGCTGGCCGCGTTCATGGCCGGGGTGGCGGCAAACGTCACGGCGTTCAACACGGTCGTCACCTACGACGTCATCCAGTCCTACATCTGGAAGGACCGCGACTCCGCGTTCTACCTGCGCATGGGGCGCTTGGTGACGATCGGCGGCGTGATCATCTCCGTGGGAACGGCGTTCGTGGCCGAGGGCTACTCGAACATCATGAACTACATCCAGACGCTGTTCTCGATCTTCAACGCGCCGCTGTTCGCAACGTTCATCGTGGCCATGTTCTGGCGCCGAGCCTCGGCGTGGGGCGGCTTCTGGAGCCTGGTAACCGGCACGCTCACCGCCTACCTGGTCAATCGCCTCGCCGCCTACCACATTATCTTCCACTTCGGCTCGGCGCTCAGCGCGAGCTTCTGGCAGGCGATCTGGGCGTTCGTCGTGGGCGTCGTGGTGCTGGTCGCCGTGTCGCTGGTGACGAAGCCCAAGCCGGTGGAGGAGTTGCGTGGGTTAGTGTGGGGTCTGACCCGTAAGGAGGAGAGGGAAGTGAACGCAGACCCGCGGGATCGGCTGTGGTGGCGCTCGCCGGCGCTCCTCGGCGGCGTCGCGCTCGCCTGTGTCGTGGTGCTCAACATCGTCTTCGCCTAGCCGATGCCCGAAGCCAGACAGCCATTCACCTCTGAGCCCAAGCCCGACGCGCTGCCGCCTGTCGGCCGCAGCGACGAGGAGGAGATCGAGGCGGCCAAGGCCGCCAACCGCTTCGACATCCGCCGTATTATCGGCGGCCTGTTCACCGTCTATGGCGTGATTCTGGTGATCCTGGGGATCGTCGGCTCCTCGCACGTCAAGCACAAGGCGTCGGGCATCAACATCGATCTGTGGTCCGGGCATCGGCATGCTCGTGTTCGCCGGCTTGATGATCTTCTGGGCGCTGGCCCGGCCCGTGGCTCCCGAGCCGCCCGAGACTCGCGGCGAGGGTTCCGGGCGGATCCGCCGCGCGCCCGCCACGTAGCGCGCCCCCCACGTAGCGCGCCCCCCTCGAGGGCCGGCCAGCTCTAGCGCCGGCGGGCGACCATGTTGAGCCGCACGTACTCCAGCACCAGCGGCTGTCCGGCGCGCGCGAGGACGCGGTCGACGAAAGCCTCGCGCAGCGTGTCCGGCAGCAGGTCGAGATGGCGGACGAGGCACACCGTTTGCACGAAGGCCCGCTCCGGCTCCACGCTCTTGGGTTCGAGCCACGTGTGGACGTCCTCGAAACCCGCGCGCCGCAGTCGCTCAGCCGTCTCCTCGGCGCCCGCGTAGTTCCACGGCCCGCGCCAGTGGGCGAAGTAGGGCACAAACGGCTCCTCGGCTCCCACGTCGTCGGCGGTGCGGCGGAATGCGTCGATGTTGCCCCTCCCCCCACACTGAGCCACCAGTCGCGCGCCGGGCTTCATCGCGCGGTGAAGTGCGGCAAACAGCCGCTCGTGGTCTCCAATCCAATGGAAGGTGGCGTTGGAGAACGCTGCATCAACTTGCTCTGGCAGCTCCAGCTCCACCAGGTCTTGGCACAGGATGGTGGCGCGGTCACCGAGCGCGACCCGTGCGTGCTCGGCCATCGACGGCGCGACGTCGACTCCGTACACATGCCCCCGCGGCAGGCGTCCTGCCAGTTCCGCCGTGACCCGCCCGGAGCCGCAGCCGGCGTCGAGAACCGTCTCGTCACCCCGCAGCGGCAGGCGCTCCAACTGCTCCAGCGCCCAGCCGAACTGCGGGTCCGAGACGCGGTCGTAGGTCCCGGCGTCCCAGTCACGCGTGCCCGATCGGGCGCTGTGCTCGCTCACAAGCTCGTCGTCACAGGACCGGGGCGCTCGCGCTCGCGCTCGAAAGCGTCGATCGCCTCGCCCTGCTCCAGCGTCAGGGCGATGTCGTCGAGGCCGTTCAGCAGCCGGTGCTTGATGTCCGGGTCGATCTCGAAGCGCTCGCTCCCCCCCGGCCAGCGGACCTCCTGCTCCCTGAGCTCGACCTGCGCCTCGCCCGCGGCGGCGATGGCCTCGCAGGCCTCTTGACTCAGCTGCACCGGCAGCAGCCCGATCTTCGTGCAGTTGGAGCGAAAGATGTCGGCGAAGCTCGGGGCGACGATGGCCTGGAAGCCGTAGTCCTCGAGCGCCCAGGGGGCGTGCTCGCGGCTCGAGCCGCAGCCGAAGTTGCGCCCCGCCACGAGGATCGGATTGTTCGGCAGCTCCCAGCCCGGTTCCTGGGCCCAGTCGTAGAACAGGAACTCGCCGAATCCGGTGCGCTCAACGCGTTTGAGGAACTGCTTGGGGATGATCTGGTCGGTGTCCACGTCGTCACGGTCGAGCACCGAGACGCGGCCGGTGATGGTCTCGATCGCCCTCATCGCGCCGCCCCCTCGATCGCCGCGTCGTCCCAGTCCCTGATATCGACGAAATGGCCGGTGAGGGCGGCCGCGGCGGCCATCTGCGGCGAGACCAGATGCGATCGTGCTCCCCGTCCCTGCCGACCCTCGAAGTTGCGGTTGGAGGTCGAGGCCACGCGCTCGCCCGGCGCGGCGATGTCCGGGTTCATCCCCAGGCACATCGAGCACCCCGCGCCGCGCCAGTCGAATCCCGCGCGCCTGAACACCTCATCGAGGCCCTCGCGCTCGGCTTGTGCCTTCACCTGCTGGGAGCCGGGCACGACCATGGCATAGACGCTGTCCGCCACGCGGTGACCGTTGATCATCCCCGCCGCGGCGCGCAGGTCCCCGATCCTCGAGTTCGTACAGGAGCCGATGAACACCCGGTCCAGCTTGATCTCCTCGATTGGGGTTCCGGGGTCGAGCGCCATGTAGTGAAGCGCGCGCTCGTCCTGCTCGGAGCGTGGTTCGGGGACGCTGTGGGTCACGGGGACGACCATGCCGGGGTTGGTGCCCCAGGTGACCATGGGGCTGATGGCGCCCGCGTCAACGGTGATCTCCTTGTCGAACGTAGCCCCTGGGTCGGTCCCCAGCTGGCGCCAGTGCTCGGGGAGCTCCGCGGGCGCCCCAGGCCGGCCCATGACCCATTCGAACGTCGTCTCGTCCGGGGCGACCATCCCCGCACGGCCGCCGCCCTCGATCGTCATGTTGCAGATCGTCATCCGTCCTTCCATCGACAGCGCCGCGACCGCCTCGCCGGCGTATTCCACGACGTGTCCCACCGCGCCGTCCACGCCCATCTGCCCGATGGTCTGCAGGATCAGGTCTTTCGCTGTCACGCCGAAACCGAGCCCACCGTCGTAGGTGATCCGCATCGAGCGGGGCTTTGACTGCACGAGGCACTGGGTGGCCAGGACGTGCTCCACCTCGCTGGTGCCGATCCCGATCGCCAGCGCTCCGAACGCGCCGTGGGTGGCGGTGTGCGAATCGCCGCAGACGATGGTCATGCCCGGCTGGGTGATTCCCAGCTCCGGACCGATCACGTGCACGATTCCCTGGCGGTCCGAGCCCAGGGAGTAGACCGGGATCCCGAACTGATCGCAGTTGCGCTCCAGCGTCTCGACCTGTACACGCGACAACTCGTCCTTGATCCGCTGTGCGACGGGCGTGCCGTCGGTCGGGACGTTGTGGTCGGCCGTGGCCACCGTGCGGTCGGGCCGTCTGACCTTGCGCCCCGCGAGGCGCAGGCCGTCGAACGCCTGCGGACTGGTGACCTCGTGCACCAGGTGCAGGTCGACGTACATCAGACCGGGTGCCACCTCGTGGGCGTCCCAGATCTTCTCGAACAGGCTCCGTGGTTTAGCGGGCATTCAGCTCCTCCTGAGGCCGGCGCTGACGACGGCCAGCAGCACGGCATCTCTGTCGTGTGAGGGGTTCTCGAAGTGGTGGCGCAGATCGGCGTCGAACGTCACGCAGTCGCCCTCCTGCAGGACGTGACGGCTGCCGTCACAGTAAAGCTCGACTGATCCGGATTCGACCAGCGCCGTCTCTCTGCTGCCCGGCTCGTGCATCGGCGGGTCCCCTCGCCCGCCGGTCAGCGCCCCCGGTGCCAGGGTGTGACGCGAGAGCTCGGCCCGCTGTCCAGGCAGCGGCGGCGTGAGGATCTCGTAGCTGTGGCCGCCCTTGGCGCGGCCGGGACCCTTGCGCCGCTCCGAGGCCCGGACCACCGTCACCGCGCCGTCCTCGTCGAGCCGCAGCAGTTGGCTGAGGCGCAGCTCGAGCCCCGCCGCGATGCGCGCCGCCACCTGGAGCGTGGGGCTGGTCTCACCACGCTCCACCTGCGAGAGCATCGGCGCGCTGACACCCGAGCGCTCCGCCAGGTCGCGCAGCGACAGGGACATGGCCTCGCGCAGCACCCGGATGCGCGGGCCCACGGCCCCCAGCTCGGGTGCAGAACGTGCCTCAACCGACATCGGGCGTCGTACGTTATCACGTACGTCTGTCTGCCCATCCTGCTGTCGCTAGCCTGCGGTCATGCTCTCTCGTCCCGATGTCCTCGTGCTGGGCGGCGGCGGCCTGCTGGGCGAAGAGTGGATGATGGGCGTGCTGGCCGGGATCGAGGAGATAACCGGTTTCGACATGCGCCGTTGCGAGCACTTCGTCGGAACCTCGGCGGGTTCGATAATCGCCGCTCGCCTGGCCGCCGGGCGCTCGCCGCGACGCCCAGAGTCCCCCAGCACCGAGCTCGAGCCGCCTACCGCTTCCCGTCCCGCCAACGGCGCCGCGAACGCCGCGCTGCAGGTTGCCCGGCGCGCCGGCGAGTGGACGATGGCGGCCTCTGCCCCATTCGCGCCGCTCGCGCTCGCCGCCAGCGGGCCGGGCGGCGCGCTGGTTCGCGCCGGGGTGCTGACGCGGATCGAGCGCCCGCGGCGGACGCTCGACGAATTGGGCCAGCACGTCGAGGGCTACGGGGCCCGCTTCGACGGACGGCTGCGCGTCGCGGCGGTGGACCGCCGCCGCGGCCGTCGGGTGCTGTTCGGGAGCCCCGGCGCGCCGCCGGCGACAGTGGCCGAAGCCGTGACGGCGTCCTGCGCCGTGCCCTGGCTGTTTGCCCCGGTGACGATCGCCGGGCGCGAATACGTCGACGGGGGCGTGTGGAGCGCGACGAACCTGGACGCCGCGCCGGCCGGGCGCGACACCTACGTCCTGTGTCTGAACCCCACGGCCGGAATCGGAGGCGCGCACACGCTGGCGTCCGTGGCCCGTCGGCTGGCGCGCTCGGCGGTGTCGGTGGAGGCGCTGGCGCTCCGCCGACGCGGGGCGGCGGTGCAGACGCTGGTACCCGACATCGACAGCG
This sequence comes from uncultured Actinomycetes bacterium, assembly GCA_963822735.1. GTDB lineage: Bacteria > Actinomycetota > Thermoleophilia > Solirubrobacterales > Solirubrobacteraceae > Palsa-465. The sequence continues at coordinate 338,883 of CAWGIU010000009.1, read as the reverse complement.
CCGCGGCCATGGGCGGCGACTTCATGGACCCCGAGCCGCGCGGCCGGGTGCTGAGAGCCGGCTACCGCCAGGGGCTCGCGGTCGCCAGGCGCGGCGCTTAGGAGCGGGGCGCTAGTCCCTCCGTCCTGTCTCGTAGAACGACAGCCGCCGCCCCTGGCCCGCGCAGTAGTTGAGCGCCCCACCGTAGCGTCGGATGTAGGTCTCATGGCACACGAACCGCCGGATGTCGCAGCCGCGGGTGAGCGAGCGCTCCGCACAGCCGTACGGGTGACTGACTTTCTGAACCAGGTAGGCGCGCACCACAGCGCGCGCCTCGTCACAGCGCACGTTGCGGGTGGCGAGCCGGAAGGCGATCAGCTCGGTCTGGCCCACGAGCGCCCGCACACCCTTCGAGCAGTCACGCTGCCGGGGCGAAGCGACACCCACTCCCGTCGCCGCCAGGGCCAGGGTGGCCGTGAGCGCAGCCAGGCGAAGCGGTCTCACCGCGCCGCTACGGCGTCGGCGGGCTCCACAGCCGCATCCGCCGCCGAGCCAGGCGTCTGCGCCGCCAGGTCGCGTTGCCGGATGGCGTTCGAGAGCGCTCGCACGTAGGCCCGTCCGGCGGCTTCCAGGATGTCGGTGGACACACCTTGACCGGAGCCCACCACGGGCTCGCCGCCCGGGACCTCGCTGCGGAGCTCGAGCACGACGGAGGTCTCGCCCAGGGCGTCCTGGCCGCCGGTGACCGCGTCGACGCGGAACTCCCTCAGCCGCGCTTCGCTGCCCGTGGCGGCGTTTATCGCGTGGAAGATGGCGTCGACCGGACCGTCGCCGGTGAACGAGCCCTGCACTTCGGCTCCTGCCGGCGTCCTGATGCCGACGGTGGCGTGCGGCGGGCGACGCGAGGAGGCCTCGACGTCGAACCACTCGAGCTGATAGCCGACCACCTCCTCCCGGAGCTCATCGGTGACCAGCGCCTCGAGGTCGAGCGCGGTTACGTGCTTTTTCTTGTCGGCGATGTCCTTGAACCGTTTGAACGCGGTGTTCAGATTCTGCCCGGACAGCGGGTAGCCGAGCTCGGTCAGCGCCTGCTGCAGAGCGTGGCGGCCGGAGTGCTTGCCGAGCACGATCGAGTTGGCGTCCAGGCCCACGGTCGTGGCGTCCATGATCTCGTAGGTGCTCCGCTCCTTGAGCACGCCGTCCTGGTGAATCCCGGACTCGTGGGCGAAGGCGTTGCGCCCCACGATCGCCTTGTTCGGCTGGACCGGATAGCCCGTCAGGCGCGAGACCAGCCGCGAGGTGCGTGCGATCTCCCGCGTGTTGGCCGTGGTGTGCAGCGCGACGTCCGCCTGCCTGGTGTGCAGCAGCATCACGATCTCCTCCAGCGACGCGTTGCCCGCTCGCTCACCGATGCCGTTGACCGCGCATTCCACCTGCCGCGCACCGGCGCGCAGACCGGCCAACGAGTTGGCCACCGCCAGTCCCAGGTCGTCGTGACAGTGAACCGAGAGCACCACCTCGCGCAGGTCCGGCACCAGCTCGTACAGGCGCTCCAGATAGGCCGCGTACTCCTGGGGCATCGCGTAACCGACGGTGTCCGGGATGTTGATCGTCGTGGCTCCCTCCTCGATCGCCATGCGGCAGACCTCGGCGGTGAACTCGACATCGGCCCGCGTGGCGTCCATAGGGGAGAACTCGACGTCATCCACGTACTGCTTGGCGTGCGCCACCGCCGCCCGGGCCTGGCCCAGCACGTCCTCGCGCGTGGTCTTCAGCTGGTGGCGGATGTGGATGTCGGAGGTCGAGATGAACGTGTGGATGCGGGGCCGCTCGGCGTCCCGCACCGCGCCCCAGGCGGCGTCTATGTCCGCGACGTGGGTGCGGGCCAGGGCGGCGATGACCGGCGGGGCCGGCTCGACCACCTGCCGCGAGATGACCTCGACGGCCTCGTAGTCCCCGGGCGAGGTGATCGGAAAGCCGGCCTCGATCACGTCGACGCCGAGCCGCGCCAGCTGCTGGGCGATCTCCAGCTTCTCGGACGTGTTCAACGAGATTCCCGGCGACTGCTCGCCGTCTCGCAGCGTCGTGTCGAAGATCAATACTCGCTTGGGATCAGGCTCTGTGGACATCTCGCTCCTTCTTCTCTCGAACTGGCTTCTCCTGAGGCTTGTGTGCGGCTACGTGCGGCCGCTCGCGCGCTATTCCCCCCGAAGGGGGAGGAGAAGAAGTCGCAGCTCAAGACGGAGGCCCATCCGCCCGGAGACTAGCGCGGGCGCAGTGCAAGGGCAATTCGAACGCGCGCTCATCGCCGCTCGGCCGTCCGCTGGTAGCGCTCGAGCAGCCTCGCCGCCCAGACCTCAATGTCCATCTCGCTCTGGACCCATGAGCGGGCCGCGGCAGCGTTGGCCGCCCGCACGCGAGGGTTCCACGCCAGCACGTCAGACACCTCACGCGCGATTTCCTCACCGTCGGGCGGCGTCAGCCGGCCGGCCCGCACGTGCTCGCAGATCCAGCGGTGGCCCGGTATGTCGGACCCGACGACCGGCCGTCCGCATGACAGGGCCTCGGCCATCGTGAACGGCATTCCCTCTGCGCGGCTCGGCATCACGACGACGTCGGCGGCCGCGTAGAGCTCCTCGACCTTCTCGGTTGGCTCGAGGACCCTCACCCGGCCACTGATTCCGAGCTCGGACGCGGCCCGCTGCGCACTCTCGCCGCCACCAACGGTCACTGCCACGGCTTCCGGTATCCGCGCCGCCGCCTCGAGGAACAGATCGCCGCCCTTGCGCTCCCAATCCCAGCCGAAATGGAGCAACAGGGGTGCGTCACCCTTGACACCGACTTTCGCCCGAACGGTTTCCCGAATCCCCTCGGGCGCAGGGGCGAACCGTGCAGTATCGATTGCGTTTGGCACGAACGTCACGCGGTTGGGCGGGGCCAGCCGTCGGCGCACGGCCCGCGGAAGGTCGGGGGCTACACACATGATCTCCTCAACCCCGCGTGCCATGGCCGTGAATCGCACGGCGTTCCGCGCCCACGCGATCGCGCCTGGCTTCAGCTGGCTGTGGACGTGCCAGAAGACGACGTTGTCGGGATGGCGACGAGCATGCGCGGCGCATGCGAGGTCAAAGCGCGAGAAGTGCGTGTGGAAGATGCACCTGTCGTCGCCTGCGATCTGATCGATTTCACGCGTCATCTTCGATATATCGCTCGTGCCGATGAACCGAAAGGGGAGCTCGTCGCGGTCGAGGTCGCGCAGCCACCGACGGTCGCGAATCTCGTCTGGGAAGACTGCCTCCACGTCGTAGCCGCTGTCCCTGGCGGCGCGGAGGATCGTGCGCAGCATCGGCACGAATGAACCTGAGTAAGGGCCGCGGTAGTCCGCGAGATGGATCAGTCGCAAGCTGCCTACGACGCCTCGATCTCGGAGGCGCAATCTCTACAGGTTGACGGTCCGGCCGGCGACGAAGCCCGGGCCGGAGACGATCTCGTCCAGCAGCTCGCTCGGGACTGCGGCGTCGGTGGTGATCACCATCGCTGCCAGAGCACCGTCGCCACTGCGCTCGCTGTCGTCCGGCTGGCGGCCGACGGCCGCCGAGACGATGTTGATGCCCTGGGCTCCAAAGGTGGTGCCCACCCTGCCGATCATTCCCGGCACGTCCTCGTAGCGCAGCAGCGTGACGTGCTGCTCGAGCTGGACGTCGAAGCGCTGGCCCCAGGCCTCGAGCAGATGCGGACGATTGCGCCGCCCGATCAAGGTCCCCACCACGCGGACGTCTTCCGCGCCGCTTCTGACCGTCACCCGGATGAGATCGGTGTAGTCGCGAGCCGAGGTGCGCTTGCTCTCCCCGACCTCGATTCCTCGCTGCTCGGCGAGCGCCGGCGCGTTGACCTCATTGACCTCCTCCTCGGTGTGACCGCGTAGCACGCCCAGCAGGACGTGGATCGACAGCAGCCGCGTGTCGCGCTCGGCGATGCGTCCCAGGAACTCGGCCTGCACGCTGTCGACAGACGAGCCCTCGGCCAACGCCATGGCGATGCGGCCCAGAGCACGACACAGGGGTACGAACGGCCCCAGTGCCTCCATGTCCTCGCTCGAGATCGCCGGCACGTTGACAGCGCTCGAGACGACGCCTCCCGTCAACGCCGCCACCACCTGCTCGGCGGCCTGATAGCCGGCGCGGTCGGTGGCCTCGGCCGTCGAGGCACCGAGGTGTGGCGTGACGATCACGTTCGCATAGCCGAACAGCGGATGTTCGGTGACGGGCTCCGAGCGGAACACGTCGAGCGCGGCGCCGGCCACCTGGCCCGAATCCAGCGCCGCCTTCAGATCGTCCTCCACCACGAGCGGGCCACGGGCCACGTTGAGCACGCGCACGCCGGCCTTGCACTTGGCGAGCGCTTCGGCGTCGAGCCAGCCTTCGGTCTCGGGCGTCTTGGGCAGATGGAGCGTGAGGAAGTCGGCCTCCGAGTAGACCTCATCGGACGAGGCCGCCTGCTCGGCTCCCAGCTCGCGGAAGCGCTCCGCGCCCACGAAGGGGTCGAAGGCCAAAACGCGCATGCCGAAGCCACGGGCCCGCTGCGCCACCAGCTGCCCGATGCGGCCGAAGCCCAGGATCCCCAGCGTCTTCTGGTGCAGTTCGACGCCCGAGAACTTGGAGCGCTCCCAGGCGCCGCCGGTCAGCGACGCGTGCGCCTGAGGGATGTTGCGGGCCAGGGCCAGCAGCAGCGCCATCGTGTGTTCGGCGGCGGTGATCACGTTCGACTGTGGCGCATTGGCCACCACGATTCCCCGCTGAGTGGCCGCGGGGACGTCCACGTTGTCGACGCCCACCCCCGCCCGCCCCACCGCACGCAGGCGCGTGGCCTTCGCCAGCAGCTCGCCGTCGAGCTTTGTCGCCGAGCGGATCAGGATCGCGTCGTAGTCGCCGATCCGCTCCGCGAGCTCCTCGCGGCTCCAGCCGCCTCCGATCTCCACGTCGAAGTGCTCCTTCAGCAGATGGATTCCCGAGTCGCCGATCTTCTCGGCCACGAGCACGCGCGGCCGGAGCTCCGTATCGGGAGCGGCTGTGGCGGTGGCGGCGCTCACAGGCTCCGCTCCAGTACCCAATCGATGCAGGCCGTGAGCGCCTGCACGTCGGCGGGGTCGGTGGCCGGAAACATCGCCACCCGCAGCTGGTTGCGCCCCAGCTTGCGATATGGCTCCACGTCGACGATCTCGTTGGCCCGCAATGTCGCGGCCACGGCGGCGGCGTCGACATCGTCGTCGAAATCGATCGTGCCCACCACCAGCGAGCGCCTGCGCGGCTCCTCGACGAACGGTCTGGCGTGCGGATGGCCGGAGGCCCATTCGTAGAGATGAGTGGACGAGGCGGTCGTTCGCTCGCACCATCGCCTCGAGGCCGCCGCGGGCCAGCATCCATTCGATCTGGTCGGCCAGCAGGAAGAGGGTGCCGATGGCCGGCGTGTTGTAGGTCTGGTCCTTGACGGAGTTATCGAGCGCCGTGCGCAGCGACAGGAACTCGGGGATCCAGCGCGCGGGGCCGATCGTCGGCCGCTCGGCGTCGACGGTCTCGATCCGCTCGAGCGCGGCGGGGCTGAGTAGAGCGAGCCACAGCCCTCCGTCGGAGGCGAAGCCCTTTTGGGGGGCGAAGTAATAGGCGTCGGCCTGGCGCACGTCGACCGGCAGCCCGCCGGCGGCCGAGGTGGCGTCGATAAGCACAAGCGCCTGCTCGCTGCCGGCAGGCCGTACGACTGGAACCATGACGCCGGTAGAGGTCTCGTTGTGCGCCCAGGCGATGACGTCGGCGTCCGGGTCTGCCGCCGGCTCCGGCGCGTCGCCGGGCGCCGTCTCCAGCACAATCGGGTCGGCCAAAAACGGGGCATCAAGCGTGCAGGCCGCGAACTTTGAGCTGAATTCACCGTAGGCCAGGTGCAGGGCGCGCTCGCGCACAAGACCGCAGGCGGCGGCGTCCCAGAAGGCGGTGGTGCCGCCGTTGCCGAGCGCCACCTCGTAGCCGTCCGGCAGCCGGAAGAGCTCGCGCAGGCCCGAACGGATCTCCCCCACCAGCGCCTTGACCGGCCGCTGGCGATGCGAGGTGCCCATCACCTTCGACCCGGCGTCGGCCAGATGGCGCAGCTGCTCCGGACGGACACGCGAGGGTCCGGAGCCGAAGCGGCCATCGACCGGCTTGAGCTCGGGCGGGATCTGGAGGAGGGTCTGGCTCTGGGTCATGTGGGCACCTCGAAGTTAGCGGGGTCTACATGCCCAGGCGCGCGGCTCTCGCGCTACGGCCGCCGCTCCCCGGTGGTGGCTCCACCTTTACGCGCCAGTCACGGCAGCTCGGCTGAAGTGTATCGGGGCCGATTGACGGGCTCGTGCCGGGCACCCAAACATTTCCCATCACGATCCTGATAGAACGCCGCCATGGCTCGGCGCGCCCTCGCGTCCGCTGTGTTCCTTGTGGCGCTCTGCGCTTCCTCCGTCGCACATGCCAACCCGAGCGACATCAGCCGCTACGTCCTGCCGCCCGGCAACTATGGCGGCATCCCGACGAACCCACACTCGCTGGACCAGCTGTCTCTGTACTCGGGACTGACCCCGCTGCGGCGGAACGTCTTGATGGCCGATGTGCGCCGGTTCTACCTGCCGATGAACCTCACGCCAATCGGGACGACGACGATTCAGCCCGTGGGGCGTAGCGACGTCACCGTGACCTACGACGCCTACGGGATCCCGCATATAAAAGGCAAGACGCGCGCCGGGATGATGTTCGGCGCGGGCTGGGTAATGGCCCAAGACCGCGGGCTGCTCTTGCAGTTCGGCCGCGACCCGGGGGTGGCCGCGGTGGCCGACGTCCCCGGCCTCGACGCATTCTCGCTGGTCACGAGCGCGACGCCGTTTCATCCGAGCGCACAGGCCGAGGCGCTCGTCAACAGCGAGCAAAAAGCGCTCGTCCGTGCCTACCGGGCGGAGGGCCGGCAGATGCTAACCGACATGGCGAACTACACCGCCGGCATCAACGGCTACTACACGTCGAACCGCATCCCGTTCCCCGACAACCGCCCATTCACCGCCGACGACCTGATCGCCGTGACCGCCTTCATCGGCTCGATCTTCGGCAACGGCGGCGGAACGTCGCACGAGAACTCCGATCTGCTGGCGCGGTTCGAGCGGAAGTTCGGCGTGAAACGCGGCCATGCACTGTGGAATGACGCCATGGAGGCCAACGACCCCGACGCGCCGGTCACCACGCACAAGGTTTTCAAGTACGGGGAGTACACGGGCGGGAGGGTCACCGGATCGGTGGTCGTCGATCCGAGGTCAGTCCGGCTCGTCAAGAACCCAGCCACAGGGGCAGCTCGCACGACCGAGGCTCCCCGCCGCCACGCCTCGAACTGGCAGCTGGTGGCGCCGGGCCGCTCGGCCACCGGCCGGACACTGGGGGTGATGGGGCCCCAGCTCGGCTACTACTACCCGGAGATCGTCTACCAGGAGCAACTCCAGGGGCCGGGGATCGATGCCCAGGGCATTGCGGCATCCGGTATCGGCCTCTACCTCCTCATCGGGCGAACGAAGAACTACGCCTGGAGCCTCACCTCCGCGGACAACGCCAACGAGGATGTGTTCGCCGACAAGCTGTGCGTGCCCGGCGGCGGCCGTCCCACCCGCGCCGCCCTCACGTACATGTTCCGCGGGCGCTGCCGGCGGATGAGCATGTTCGACGCCGGCTCGATCGGAAACACGGCGATCAGGTTCCCGATGACCGTCCACGGCCCGGTGATCGGAACCGCGACGGTACACGGATGGCCCTACGCGCTCACCCGCAAGCGCTCGACCTACGGCCAGGACGTGCTGTCGCTTGCGGCGCTCAAGGACATGACCGAAGGCCGGGCCACGACCCCGCAGAAATTCTGGAAGTACGCGAACCGCTTCGGCTTCACCTTCAACTGGGCCTACGTCAACCGCACCTCCACTTCGTTCTTCTCCTCCGGCAAGCTCCCGGTCCGTGCGCCGGGGTTGGATCGGATGTTGCCGACGCTGGGCACCGGCGGCTATGAGTGGCGCGGCTTCCTTCCCGAGCTGGCCCATCCGCACGACGTCGGCGGCCCCAACAACCTGTTGCTCAACTGGAACAACAAGGCCGCACCTGGGTGGATGCACGGCGACGACGGGCACCTCGGCATGGTGCAGCACGTCCAGCTGTTCGGGCCCTTCCCGAAGCACCCGCGGATAAACGACGTGGTAGGGGTGATGAACAAGGCCGCCACCCAGGACGTCATGGGCGTGGAGGTCTGGCCGGTAATCCGCGCCATGCTGCGCCGCGGCAAGGCCCCCGACGCCCAGACAGCGAAGGCAGTTGCCCTGATCGAGGCCTGGACGCGCGCCGGATCACCCACGGTTGGCAGCCCGCCGGGCGGACCGGTCCCGTACGCGGGCGACGCACTGTTCCAGGCCGCATGGCCACACATCTTCGACGCCGTCATGGGCGCACGGCTGGGGAGCCTCCTCGGCCCGTTCGAGAACCTGCTCGGCCGCGACGCCTCGTACGTCGACAAAGACCTGAGCACAGAGCTCGGGCGCCGCGTGCTTGCGCCCTACTCGGTCCGCTACTGCGGACGCGGCAACGTGGCCACGTGCGCGCGCTCCCTGTGGGCGGCGATCAAGGTCGGACGAGCCGATGTGGTCAAGAAGGATGGCCCGAACCCCTCGGCCTGGCGCGTCGACCAGGGCACGACCTCGTTCGTGCCCAGCCTCATCCCAACCACGTTCCCCACCACCAATCGTCCCACCTATCAGCAGGTGATCTCGTTCGCACGGAAGCCGTAGATGCCGGAGGACCTCGGAGTCCCCTGGATATGCGGCGCGCCGGCCGCCAGGCCGAGCGCGCCTTACTCGTGAAACTCGGTGTCGATCCAGTCCATCTGCGATCGGAGCTCCTTGCCCACGACCTCCACCTGATGGCCTGACTGCTCTTCGCGCATGCGCCTGAAGTTCTCCTGGCCGGCGTGGTTCTCGGCGATCCACTCCCGCGCGAAGTCACCCGACTGGATGTCCGCCAGCAGCTGCCTCATCGCCTGCCGCGACTCGTCGCCGATCACACGGGAGCCGCGGGTCATGTCGCCGTACTCGGCCGTGTTGGAGATCGAATAGCGCATCCCGGCGATGCCCTTCTCGTACATCAGATCGACGATCAGCTTGAGCTCGTGCAGGCACTCGAAGTACGCCAGCCGGGGGTCGTAGCCGGACTCCACCAGCGTCTCGTAGCCGGCGCGCACCAGCTCTGTGACGCCGCCACACAGGACGGCCTGCTCGCCGAACAGGTCCGTCTCGGTCTCGTCCTTGAAGGTGGTCTCGATCACTCCGCCCCGCGTGCAGCCGATGCCCTTGGCGTAGGCCAGCGCCACCTCGAGCGCCTTGCCGGTGGCGTTCTGCTGCACGCCGACCAGGGCGGGAACGCCGGACCCCTCAAGAAACTGCCGCCGCACCAGATGGCCCGGTCCCTTCGGCGCCACGAGCGCCACATCCACCTCAGGCGGCGGGGCGATCTCCTCGTAGTGGATCGAGAACCCGTGGGAGAACATCAGCATGTTCCCCGGCGCGATCCCGTCACCCACGCCCGAGTCCCACACCTGGCGGTGGAGCTCGTCGGGTACGAGCATCATCACCACGTCGCCCTGGCTGGCGGCATCCGCGGGCTCGAGCACCTCAAGCCCGTGCTGGCGGGCCTTGCCGACGCTCGCGGACGACGAGCGCAGACCGACGACCACGGAGACGCCGGAGTCCTTGAGGTTGAGCGCGTGGGCGTGGCCCTGCGAGCCGTAGCCGATGATCGCCACGGTTTTCCCGTCCAGCTGGTGGAGGTCGGCGTCGTCGTCGTAGAACATGGGGCGCGAGGCTACACGGCCGCCGGCTTCGCCGCCGCTTGGCTCGCGCGTTTGCACCACAACCGCAGACGTTTCCGTGAGAACATGACGGGTAGCGAAAGGCACTAAACAACAGGAGCGGTGGAGCCATGGGACTAGACGACGTATTCAGCACTGAGTCGGCATTCGTAGCCGCCGCTACAGCAGCCGTGTTCTCGCCGCGCACGCGCGAGACGATGCGCCGTGGTGCCGTGTTGGGCGTCGCCGGGGCGCTGAAGGCCGGAGACGTCGTTGCCGGCGCGGCCCGCGGCGCGGCGCGTGGAGTCCGCAGTCAGGTCTCCTCCGATGGCTCCGGTGGGAGCTCGCCGCGCAGGTCGAGTAGGTCCTCCGGCAGCTCGAGTAGGTCCTCCGGCAGCTCGTCCTCGCGCAGCCGCAGCAGGAGCGGTTCGTCGGGCTCATGAGTCCTGGCGGCAACTCGAGCTCGCGCCAGGACTCTGCCGAAAAGCGCTCTGAGGAGCTGGTGGAGCGGGTGATCAGCGATGGCTCCAGGCTCATCACCCGGGTAGCGGGCCGGATTCGCGAGGAGGTCGAGGACATCATCGCCGAGGCCCGGACGCACAACGAGCGCTCGGGCGCAAAGAGCGACGATTAGCTTCCGTCGCGGGAGATGATCGCCGAGCGGCCCCGAATCGTCCGGGCCAGCAGCGGCCGGCTGCGCGTGCACCTACCCGGCTGGGACGGCAAAAATCCAGCCGCGGTCGAGGATCTGCTGGCGGCGATCCCCGGAGTCACTGACGCCTCCGCGCGGTCGGCGACGGGAAACGTGCTGCTGCGCGTGCATCAAGGCGAGCTCGATGAGAAGCAACTGCTGAGAGCCATCGCGGAGCGGCTCTCGCGTCGACACCCGCCGTCGCCTCGCGAGGAGGCCGAGCGCCCCGAGGAGGCCACGCCCCGCGGCGAGCGAGCGGGCGGCACGCGTCCCCATGCCGCGCGAGCGCGCGGCGCGCGTCCCCATGCCGCGGCGGCCGCGGTAACAGGAATCCTGCGCGAACAGGCGGGTAGATTCGGCCGCGCGCGGATCGCCGTGCGCGGCATCGACCGGGATCCTCAACTGGCGCGCAAGGTCGTGCAGATGCTCGAGCGCCGGCCCGAGGTAAGCCGCGCCGTGGCCAGCGCCACCACCGGGCGCGTGATGGTGGAGTTCTCCCAGCGAGTGTCGTCCCTTCAGGATCTGCTCGCCGACGTCTCGAGCGTCGAGCTGCCGTCGGAGCCGGGCGAATACCATCCGGCCCACCCGCTCGATCCGGCGCCCGTCATCCAGAGCGGCGCTCGAGTGATCGGATCCGTGCTGGGCCTCGGCGTGGTGGTCGCCCGCAACGCGCTGGGCCGCGGGCCGAGCGCTCAGGAGGCGGGCGCGCCCGCCGCGATTGCCGGTGCCCTGGGGCTGATCGAGGGCGCCCCGCCGGTGCGCGACGGTCTCCGTAAGGTCCTCGGCCGCGACCGCGGGCAACTCGTGCTGGGCGGCGCCGCCATCGCGTCGCTGACGCTGTCAGGGTCACCGCTGGGCCTGCTCGTGACGGGCGCCGGAGCGTTGCGCTTCTTCACCGAGGCCCGTGCCCGCCGGGACGCCTGGGAAGCGTACGAGCGGCGGCTCGAGAGCCTGAATCAGGCCCAGCCGGGCGCCATCGCAAGACTCGATGCCGGCTCTCGAATACCGCTCACGGGGCGCGTGATCGAGGGAATGGGGACAGTCGCCGGCGCCGACGGGCTGCCGGATTGCGTGATGCCGGGCGCTACCGTCCGGGCGGGCGACACGGTGATCGGCGGGCCACTCGTCGTCGAGCTGCTGGGCGACCACTCGTGGGCCCCAAGGCCACGCCCGGCCGAGCCAAAGCCGGATCTCCTCAGTCGCTACATGGCAGCCATTGGCCCCGCCGCCGTTGGCTACGCAATCCTCCACGCGGCCAGGCTCCGCTCGTTGAGCGCGCTGTTCACCGGACTCCTGCTTGTCAACCCGCGGGTGGCGGTGATCGGCACCGAGGCGGCCGACGCGGGCGCCGCCGCCCGCGTCCTGCGAGCCGGGGTGACCGTGGTCGGTACGCGCCAGAACCGGCAGATCCGCAGCCCGGATGTGCTCGTCGTCGACGGACCGCGAGTGCTCACCTCGGGGCTAGAGCAGAGCCAGGTGATTCCCGCCCGCAGCGGGCAGCGCGCGGAGCTAGCGCAGCTGGTCTCGGCGCTGGCCACGTCTTCCCGGGCGCCGTGGGGTCGGGGTCTCCCCCGCCTGCAGGGCCCACAGGCGATCGACGCCGAGTTTGATGGGTTTGGGGTCAGCGCGACGGTCAATGGCAGGCGACTGCGCCTGGCGCCGCCGGAGAAGGAGGACGAGCGGCTTCCCGAGGTGGAGCGGGCCGTCGCCGCCGGCGAGCAGGCGCTCCTGCTGCGAGGGCAGGAGAGCGGCGAGGTGCTCGCCTACGTCCGCCTCCGTCCCCGCTTGGCTTCGGGCGTCTCCGAGCTACGGCGCCGCTGCGAAGCCCAGGGCGTGGAGATCTTGGTACTGGAGCGAGACGACAGACGGGCGTCGCGCGCCGTGGCGACGCGGGCGGGCATGCGGTTGCTCCTGGAGGCCGACCTGACCGAGCTGGTGCTCGATCTCCAGCGTCGCGGAGAGCGAGTGGCGGTTCTGTCCGATAGCCCCGGCGCCGCTGAGGCATTCGAAGCCTGTGACCTGGCAATCGGCCTCAGTTCCGGCCGGAGCTCCGTCTTCTCGGCGCGCGCTGACCTGCTGGCCCCCGGATTGCCGGCGGTGGGGGCCGTGTTCGACGCCGCAGCGCGCCGCGATCGGGCTGCGGGTACAGCGGTCGGCCTCTCAGTCGCGGCGAACGTGGCCGGCGGCTTCTGGGGGCTTCAGGGCGAGCCCGGTGTCGTGCGCGCCTCGTACGCCACCTATGTCGGGGCGCTGTGCGCGATCGGCGCCGGCTGGGAGTGGCTACGCGGCGGCGGGCGCAGCCGTTCGGTCATCAACCGCCTCACCGACCCCCAGCCCGAGCGCTGGGGAAGGGTCGAGCCCGGCGAGGTCTTGTCCGCGATGGACAGCGAGGTTGGTGGCCTGAGCTCCGAGCAGGCCGCAAGCAGACGTCCCCACGCTGAGCGCAAGCGCCGTCGGAACGCGTTCCTGGAGGCAATGACCGAGCAGCTGCAATCGCCCCTGGTGGCGGTGCTTGGGGCCAGCGCCGCCCTGTCGTTGGTGGTCGGCGCCACCGCCGACGTGGTGATCATCGGCGCGGTGATCCTGGCCAATGCCGGGGTCGGTGCCTGGCAGGAGCGCCAGGCCGGACAGGCGGCCGAGGCACTGGAGCGGATCGGCGCTGCCTCCGGCCGCGTCCTGCGAGACGGGGAGGTCACGGAGATCGCGGCGGACGAGGTCGTGACCGGTGACATCCTGTTGATCGGCGCGGGCGACCGGGTTCTGGCCGACGCCAGGCTGCTAGAGGCGGAGGCGCTCGAGGTGGACGAGGCGGCGCTCACGGGCGAGTCGCTCCCGGTCGGCAAGGATGCGGATGCCGAGCAGCCGGACGCGCGCGTGGTGCTCGAGGGGAGCGACGTGACGGTGGGATCGGGCAAGGCCGTAGTGACCGCAATCGGCGAGGGCACGCGCTGGGGCGCGATTGCCGCCGCGCTGGCGGTCGAGGACTCGCGTGAGAGCCCTCTCGGCGCGCGGCTCGACCGGCTGTTTCGCCAGGGCCTGCCGGTCGTTGTACTCGGTGGGATCCTCGTGACGGTGACAGGTATCGCCTGGGGCGGGGCACCGCTCACGCAGGTGGCAGTCGGTGCGAGCGTCGCCGTGGCCGCCGTCCCCGAGGGCCTACCGCTGCTCGCCGGGGTTTCCGCGGCCGCCGTGGCTCGTCGGCTGGCCAATCGCTCAGCGCTGGTGCGCCGGTTGAGCTCCGTCGAGGCACTGGGCGGCGTCGACATTGTCTGCTGCGACAAGACCGGGACGCTCACGCAGGGCAAACTCGCGCTCACGGTAATCGACGACCTCCGCGACATCTCCGAGGCGGCGGGCAAACTGAACGACCGCGGCGCCCGCGTCCTCTTGACGGCGGCGCTGGCGAGCCCACCACCTGATTCGCCCGATGCGCTTGCGCACCCCACCGACGCAGCGGTGCTCGCCGCCGCCACTCGATCGGCACTGACCGACCAGCTGTCCGTGAGGCGCAGAGCTGAGGTCCCCTTCGACCCGGTTCGTCCGCTTCACGCCACGGCGATACGGGGGCGTATCTGCGTCAAGGGAGCCGCCGAGGAGGTGGCCCAACGCTGCTCGCGAGCCGCCGGCGGGCGGTCGGCTTCCCAGACACTCGACGACCACCAGCGCCGGGCGCTGCTCGAGCGTGCGGAAGCGCTGTCGGCGCGGGGCCTGCGCGTGCTGATGGTGGCCGAAGGGCCGGCGGGGGCATCGGTCGACGATCCGCAGGGGCTGACTGCGATTGGCTTTGTGGGTATCAGCGATCCGGTCAGGCCGGGGGTGGAGGATGCAGTCGCGCGCTGTCAGGCGGCGGGCATACGGATGATCATGCTGACGGGCGATCACCCGGCCACAGCGCGCAAGATCGCTTCTGAGCTGAAGCTCCCCCTCGACGGCGACGCTGTCGCGATCGGTGACGAGATGGAGCGACTGGGAGACGGCGAGCTCCGAGCGCGGCTGCAGCAGGTCTCCGTGGTGGCCCGGATCACACCGACGGACAAGGTCAGGATCGTCGAGTGCCTCAGGCAGGGCGGCCACACGGTGGCCATGACCGGCGACGGCGTCAACGATGCGCCGGCCCTCCGACTGGCGGACGTTGGGGTGGCGATGGGCGCCGGGGGTACCGAGGTCGCGCGCCAGGCCGCAGACCTCGTGCTGGCCGACGATCGCTTCGAGACGCTCATCGATGCCCTGATCGAGGGCCGCTCGCTGTGGGAGAACCTCCAGGGAGCGCTGAGCCTGCTGCTGGGCGGAAACTTGGGCGAGATGGCGCTCATGGCTGGTGTCGCCGCCGCGGGTCGAGGCCCGGCGCTGACCGCGCGCCAGATCCTCACGATCAATCTGGTCACGGACGTGCTGCCGGCGGTGTCCGTCGCTGTCCAGCCTCCCGGAGACCAGAAGCTCGAGCGTTTGGAGCCGGAGGCCCAGCGCTCATTCGACCGCCAGCTCGTGGAGGGGATCGTCAGGCGGGCGATCGCCACAGCTGCCCCGGCGCTGGCGGCGGTGATCGCGGCGCCGCTGCTGGGAGCGCAGAGCTCCGCAGTGGCGTTCGCCTCGATCGTCTGCACGCAGCTCGCCCAGACGATTCAGGCCGGCCGCCGCGAGGGACAGCTGAGCGGGCCTGTGATCGCGGCGATTGCCGGCTCCGGTGGCGTTACCGCGCTGGCATTCGCGCTACCTCCGCTGAGGCGCTTCCTCGGCCTGCCGCTGCCGACTCCGGCCACGCTCGCTCTGATCGCGGCCACGGGTCCCAGCGCGATGCTGCTGGCCGATTTCCTGGCGGGCGCGAACGGGCGCTCAGCGCTCGAGCAGCACTCGCGGCGGCCGCTCCTGCTCCCCGGACAGGTCCCAGAGCAGTAGCAGCAGTCTCCACACGACCTCGCTCACTGGCCATCAGCTTCGCCCCAGCGGCGAACGGAACCGTGAACGGGTCAACAAGCGGCTGTGAAGAAATGGTGAATGCGGGCTGTCGGTGGGGCGCGTCTGGTCGTGGGTGGGGTCGCGGCGGCTTGGTCGGGTCCGCGCCCGCGTTGACCTCGCTCCGGGGCTTTGGTCCGGTCCGGGCTTGGGTCGCGGCGTCCCAAAGTCGCGGTTTTGGCTGACGCTTGGATCTGCGTCGCGCATAGCGCGACAAATCAACAATCGTCACGCCGGTGGCGGCTCTGGTGTCCCCCAGCCCGGCGCCGGCCCCGGGGCACGCCGGCCGCTGTACCCCACGGCCCGCGCCCGCCCCGCCCCGGCGCTGGATCGCCTCGCGCCGCCCCCGGCCCTCTATCGCCCGCCGAACGAGGAGGCCAGCGACATCACGCTGTTGACGTAGCGCTGCGTGTCTGGGAACAGGCCGTAGCGCTGCACCGACGGCAGACCTTGGTAGTAGCCTGCCGCGGCCATCGAGGTGCTGCCTCCAGTGGCGCTCAGCAGCGAGTGCAGCATCAGCACGCCGCCGCGCACGTTGTCGGCCGCCGAATTCGGCGCCAGCGGAGCCGGGGTCAGCGAGGCGTTGATCCAGTTCCAGGTCCCCGGCAGGATCTGCATCACGCCGCGGGCGCCGGCACTCGAGACCAAGTCGTTGTTGAAGCCGCTCTCCTGCCAGCCGATGGCGTCCGCAAGCGACGGCGGGACACCGTTGGCCGCGGCGATCGCGCTGATCTGGCCGGCTGTCACACGCTCCGGCGTCGGATAGGGCGCTCCCGTTGCGGTGCCCTCGGCCGCCACACCCACCGGCTGGCTCAGTGTCGCCGTTCCAGTGGCCGTTGAGCTCGTGGGAGCTTGAAGCGACCCGGCGCCAAGCCTGAGCGCCGTGCCGCTGAGCAGGTAAGCGTTCGGGTTCAGCCCGTTTGCCGCTGCCAGCTCGTTGACCGACAAACCGGCCCGGGCAGCAATCGCCGAGAGCGTGTCGCCAGGCTGAACGACGTACGAACCGCCCGTCGCGCTCGAGACCCCGGCCGTTGAGACCCCGGCCGTCGAGACCCCAGCCGTCGAACCCACGGCCGCGGAGCTTGGGACGGCCGCGCCTTGGTCATCGCTGTCTGTATCGCCGTCACCGGCGGGCGTGCCGGTTGACGCCGGCGCTGCGGTGACGTAGCCCGTTTTTGGCGGGATGGCCAACGTCGCGCCGGAGACCAGCGTGGCGCCCGGTGAGATTCCGTTGGTGGCGGCGAGCTGCGTGACCGACAGGCCATCGGTGGCGGCGACGCTGCTCAGCGACTCGCCGGGGGTGACGACATGAAGAAAGTTGGCCGACGCGGCGGCGGGGGCGGCGAGGATCATGCAGGCCGCAAGCGTGGGGACGGTTTTGAGGAGGCGCATGCGCCCAGTGTTGACACGCTCGGGGCCAGCGGCCAACGCCTGCAACCAGGTTTTCAGGCCGATCGCCATAAATGCGCTGACCGGGGATGCAAAACCTCCCAAAAGCTGATCCGCTCTGCCGTCTGCGGCTGCCACCAACGGCGGCCCGGACTGCTCCGCTCAGGCGTCCGCGGCTGCCACGAACGTGCGGCCCGGAAGCAGAAGCGAGCCATCCGCCGCCCGATACGGTTCCGCCAGCTCTCCCAGCCGCTGCTCGAACCGCCGCCGGGTGGCAGCGTCCATCTGCTTCCAGACCTCACCCACGGTCGGCGACAGCCCGAGCGACTCGCTGATGAGGGCGTTGACGTCCTCGTAGCGCTGGGTCAGATCGAGCGCATCGATCTCCACCTCCAGGAAGCCCGCCTCCTCCAGCAACGTGCGCAGCCGATCCGGTGAAGAAAGGGCGAACGGACCTGGCGAACCGGGCTCGGGTGACTGGAGTTGCACGAGCTCGGCGGCGGCCTCGCGGCCGATGGTCAGCCGCGGATTGTGGGTCGGCTCGTCCCACGCGGCCAGCGCCACCCGGCCGCCGGGACGCAGGATGCGACGCGTCTCGCGCAGCGCGGACTCGGGATCGGCGACGAGCATGTATCCCCAGCGGCACAGCGCCGCATCGACGCTGGCCGTATCGAGGTCGATCCACTCCAGCTCCAGCCGCTGAAACTCGACATTGTGGATCCCGATGGCCTGCGCGCGGCGCCGTGCCACATCGAGCATCGCCTCGCTTGCATCGCTGCACACCAGCACGCCGCCGGGGGACACGAGCTCGGCCGCCAGAAAGCCCGTGTCCCCGGGCCCCGCCGCAAGCTCCAGCACCCGGTGCCCCGGCTGTAGCCGGGCGCGATCGAGCATCCAGGTCGAGACCGGCATCGCGGCACGCTGCATGCGGTCGGCGTGCTCGGCCCAGCCTACGGCGGCTCGGTCCCAGCTCGCGAGGAGCTCGTCACGATCGGCGTCGGCCATGGCCGAGCTAGCTCCGGGTCTGCGAAAGCCGCTGGGTCATCTCTCCGAATGCCGCCTCGATCTGTGACTGCATCCGGCGCTGGAAGATGGCCATCAGGGCGTCGGATGCCAGCGGGCGCAGGCGCTCAATGGCCTGGTCGATCTCGGGCCAGCGCTCGGCGGGCATGTCAGCACGCTGGAACGGACGCCACACCTGCTCCACGAACAGCTTCACGAATGCCGCAGCCACCCTGTCGCAGTTGCGCTCGAGCTCCTCGAAGACCCCGAGCGCGGCGTCCAGCGAGATCCCTCGGCCCACCACCTCCTCAGCGACCGCCAGCAACGATGGGCTGGGCACGTGGTAGGAGCCTTCGCCGGCCGGTACCAGCAAGCCAAGCTTTTCGGCGCGCGCCAGCACCTTGGGCGCGTCCTCGGCGCTGACGCGAAAGCGCCTGCCGAGCTGGGACAGGGTAAGGGTCTCCGGGCGCTCCAGGTGGGGTTCCGTCAGCGACCGCTTGAAGCGCATCAGTCGCTCCGCGGTTCCCTGCGTGTCCTCGAGCAGGCGCTTGATCCCTCCGAGATTGAAGCCTTCGGCCTGCAGATCGCGAATCAGCCGCAGCTGGGCAACGTGCTCGGGTCCGTAGTAACCGACGCGCAGCCTGACCTCGGGCGGGGCCAGCAGGCCCCGGGCCTGATGGGAGCGGATGTTGCGGACGGACATGCCGGTCTCGGCCGCCAGCTGCTCGATCGTCAACTGGTTCGGGGAGTCCCGGCCGGCGCGGTGGTCACCGTCGGCGATCGTCACCGCCGAGATGATATCGCCACATGATGTAACGTCGTTTAATGTGACGTTGCCGGATTCCGGGCACCCGTTCGGCTCCCGCGGGCGCCGCGCCGCGCCCGCGCGCCCGACCACCTCACAGCTCGCGACGCAGCAGCTTTCCCGACGGCGTCCTGGGAAGGACCAGGGCGAACTCGATCTGCTTTGGCACCTTGAAGCGCGCCAGGCGCTGGGTGCAATGGATGCGTAGCTCCTCGGCCGACACGTCCGCGCCGTCGCGCAGCACGACAGTCGCCACCACCGCCTCCCCCCATTCGGCGTCGGCGCCGGGCGTGGACGCCGGCGTCCGCCACGGCGGGATGAGCGACAAGCGCCGCCTCGACCTCCGCCGGCGCCACATTCTCCCCACCGCTCACGATCGTCTCCGATCGGCGACCCGCGATCTCGAGCCTCCCGGACGGGTCGAGCGACCCCAGATCGCCCGTGTGAAGCCATCCATCGTCCGCCAGCGACGCGGAGGCAACCATCGGGCCCCGAACCAGGATCTCGCCGCCGGCGACTCGGACTTCCACGCCCGGCAGCGGCCAGCCCCGGGTGGCGATCTGCGAGCAGGCTTCGGTCATCCCGTAGGTAGGGGCCACGCGAATTCCGGCTTGCTCGGCGCGCTCGATCAACGCCGCGGGCAGCGGTCCCCCGCCGAGCAGCGCCCAGCGCAGCGTCGGCGGTTGGCGCAGCCCAACATCGAGTAGCCGCTGGAGCATCGTGGGGACCAGCGAGACGAGCGTGATGCGCCGCGTGTGGTCCGACAGCGCCCCGGCAACTGCGACGGGGTCAAAGCGCTCATGGAGCACCGCCGTCGTGCCGTAGATCGCCGAGCGGATCGGTATCGACAGGCCGCCGACGTGGGCCAGAGGCATCGGGCAGAGCCACCGCTCCGCCTCGTCCAGGCCCAGCGCCACCGCCGACCCCAGCGCGCTGGCCAGCCAGTTGCCAAAGCTCAACGGGATCGCGCGCGGCGCCGCGGTGGTGCCCGAGGTGTGCATGATCGTGGCCACCGCTTCCAGCGACAGCGGCCGGGAGCGCTCGACTGGGGGTCCGCCGAGGGGCGCGTCGAGGACCGTGACCGCACCGCCCGTGCGCTGCGTCCGCTCCGCATCGCTCAACCGCAGGTCGACTGGCACGGCGATTGCGCCCAGCAGCATGCAGCCGTGCAGCGTGGCGAGGAAATCCACGCCGGCTGGCAGCGCGATCGCCACGCGATCGCCTGGCCTCACCCCCATCTCCCGCAAGCCGCCCGCGGTCCGGCGGGCGCTGAGTGCGAGCTCGGCGTAGGAGACCGGGCCCGCCGCGGTCTCAAGCGCGACCCGGTCCGGGTTCGCCGCGCTGGCTCGCAGCAGCCAGTGAGTCATGCGGAAAAGGTAGTCTCCGGCCGGCGTGCCTGTGAGATGGGAGCCCGCGGGCCAATACTCGGACATCCGCTACGAGCTTGCGACCGGCGAGGACGCCGGCATCGCCAAGATCACGATCGCGCGGCCCGAGGTTCGTAACGCATTCCGGCCGGAGACCGTGGTCGAGCTCGCCGACGCCTTCGAGAAGGCGCGCGAGGATCAGAGCGTCGGCGTGGTGATACTGACCGGCGAGGGTCCCGACGCCTTCTGCTCCGGCGGCGACCAGCGCACTCGCGGCGGTCGCGGTGGCGGCTACGTGAGCGGCGCCGACCCCTCGGCCGCCGGCTCTCACCAACAGGTGGGGCGTTTTCACGTCACCGATCTGCACATGCAGATCCGGCGGATGCCCAAGCCGGTGGTGGCCATGGTCGCCGGCTACGCGGTCGGTGGCGGGCACGTGCTCCACGTGGTGTGCGACTTGACGATCGCCGCCGATAACGCCCGCTTCGGGCAGAGTGGACCGAAGGTGGGCTCGTTCGACGGCGGCTTTGGGGCCACCGTCCTCTCGCGGCTGGTGGGGCCCAAGAAGGCCAAGGAGATCTGGTTCCTCTGCCGCCAGTACGACGCCGAGCAGGCGCTGCAGATGGGATTGATCAATGCCGTGGTGCCGCTGACCGAGCTCGAGGACGAGACCGTCAGGTGGTGCCGGGAGATGCTGGCCCTCTCCCCCTTCGCGCTGCGCCTGCTCAAGGCCAGCTTCAACGCCGATGAGGACGGGCTGGCCGGCATTCAGCAGCTGGCCCACGACACCAATCTGCTGTTCTACATGTCAGAGGAGGCGCAGGAGGGGCGCAACGCCTACCTCGAGAAGCGCCGGCCGGACTTCTCGAAGTTCCCCAGGCGACCATGATGGCCACGACAGCGCCGGTGACAACGCCAAGCGGCGTGCGCATCTGGCTGATGGCGGCCAGGGTACGCACGCTCCCTGCGGCGATCGCGCCGGTGCTGGTGGGCACCGCGCTCGCCGGCTTCGGTCACGTGTTTCACCCGCTGCGTTTCCTGGCGGCGCTGGTGGGAGCCGTGTTCATCCAGGTCGGCACCAATCTGTCAAACGACTATTCGGACGCCCGCCGGGGAGCCGACGCCGAGGATCGCCTGGGGCCGGTGCGCGTCACCGCAGGCGGTCTGGTCCCGCCTCGGCGGGTGCTGGTGGCCACCTATGTCTCCTTCGGCATCGCCGTGCTGGCGGGCGTCTATCTGATCGTCGTGGCCGGCTGGGAGCTGCTGCTCGTGGGCGCGGCGTCGATCCTGGCCGGCGTCCTGTACACGGGCGGCCCCCGGCCCTACGGCTATGAGGGCCTGGGCGAGGCGTTCGTGTTTCTGTTCTTCGGAATCGTCGCCGTGGCGGGCTCGTACTTCGTCCAGGTCCGCCACCTGAACTGGGAGGCGTTTGCTCTGGCCGTCCCCGTGGGGCTGCTCGCGGCGGCGATCCTGATGGTCAACAACGTCCGCGACATCGACTCGGACCGCCGCGCTGGCAAACGCACGCTGGCGGTGCGGCTCGGTCGCCCCCGCACGCGCGCGCTGTTCGCGGCGGGGGTCTATGTCTCCTACCTGCTCACGCCCATCACCTGGCTCTTCGGGCCGGTGCGGGCCTGGGTGCTGTTGCCGTGGCTGAGCCTGCCGGTGGCAGCGACGATCGTGCGCGCGGTGCGAAACCGCACCGACGGGCCATCGCTCAACCAGACGCTGGCGCAGACCGGCCAGTTGCAGCTCGCGTTCTGCATGCTGCTGTCGGCCGGCCTGCTGCTCAGCCGGTGAGGTTGGTCGTCCGTTTAATAGAGGCGCGCCTGCGCGCGCCTTTTTTTTCCGCGGGCAGGTCGGTGAGCGCGAGGCGTCTGGTGCTCGTGCGCTTGGTCTCGGCCGACGGGACGACGGGCCACGGCGAGGCAGCACCGCTCGAGGGCTACGACGGCGTCAGCGTGGAGGAGGTACTCGCCGCGCTAGAGCGCTGTCGTCAGCCGCTCTCGGAATCGGACGGCGAGGACCACGCGGACCTGCTGGTCGCCTGTGCTGAGCGCGCGCCAGTGCCGCAGGCCATCGCGGCGATCGACCTCGCGCTGTGGGACCTGGCCGGGCGCCGCGTCTGCCAGCCCGCGTGGCGACTGCTCGGCGCCGGCGCGCCAAAGCCGCTGGTCGTCAACGCCACGCTGGCGGTAGCCGACGCCGCAGTCGCCTCGCACTCGGCCGCCGTGGCACGATCGACAGGATTCAGCTGCCTCAAGGTCAAGGTGGGCTTGGACAACGACTTCGAGCGCCTGGCAGCCGTACGGGCGGCCGCCGGGACGGAGATGAAGATCCGACTCGACGCCAACGGCGTCTGGACGGTTTCCGAGGCCGTCTCCGCACTGGAGGCGCTGTCACCCATGGGCATCGAGCTCTGCGAGGAGCCCACGTCTGGTCCCGCGCAGATCGAGCAGCTGACGAAGGCCACGACCGTCCCGCTGGCGCTCGACGAGTCGGCTACCGCGCCAGGCGCGCTCGAGCGCCGGGCGTGCCAGGCCGTGTGCCTGAAGGTCTCCGCCTGGGGCGGAATCTCGGGTCTGCTCCAGGCCGCCCGGCGCGCCCGCGATACGGGCTATGGCATATATCTGGCCTCGACCCTCGACGGGCCGCTGGGCGTTGCCGCCGCGCTCCATGCGGCGGCGGCGATCTGCCCCGATTTCGCTTGTGGCCTGGCGACCCTGCCGCTGTTTGCGGCCCGTGAGGATCCACTCCCGCAGCGCGAAGGACAGATCGCGCTACCCGCCGGTGCCGGACTGGGCGATGGACTGCTCGACTGGTATGGCTAGTCGCCGGCGAGCGCCTCGGCGACCGCTTTCGGGTTCTCCAGATGCACCGCGTGGCCGGCGCCTTTCACCATCACGAGGTCCGCGGCGGGCGCCAGCTCCCGCATCCTCAGCGCGATCTCGCGGAACTTACCGTCACGCTCGCCGACGACGAACCGCGAGGGCATCGCAAGCTCCCCGAGACGGTCCCAGAGCGGCGGCAGGGCGCCCGTCCCCAGTCCCCGCAGCGCAGCTGCCAGGCCGCCCGTGTCGTTGCGCAGCCGGTCCCGGTGCATCCGCCGCCTGACCTCGGGCGGCTGATCGGCGAACAGCGGACTGGCAGCCCAGCGGCGGGCGAAGTCGGGGAGGGACGAGCGCTCGATCTCATCCGCCAACCGCTCATCGGCCTGGCGCCGCGCCACTCGTTCGGCCTCGTCGGCGAGGCCCGGGCTGGCGCCGATCAGCACTAGCCGCTCGACCCGGTCGGGCAGCGCGAGCGCGACATGCAGCGCGATGCGGCCCCCCATCGAGTACCCCACCAGCGTGAAGCGGTCATCGACCAGCCCCGCCACGTCGGCGATCACCGCCTGAAGCGTCACCGGCCTGCGCTCCGAGGCGCTGCCGTGGCCCCGAATGTCCGGAGCCAGCGCCGCGTAGCGTCCGCGCAGCGCGGCGAGCACCGGATCCCAGCTCCGTCCGGTGTTGGTGAAGCCGTGCAGGAACACGACAGCCGGCGCCATGACTCCATCATGACGGCGACTAGCCGTGGTCTGGCGGATCAGCGGGCCGTGCTGCTGGCGACGGCCGATGGGATCTGCATGGTCAGGCAGTGCACGGCGCCGCCTGCGTTAGCGGCGACGCTCGCATCGATGGCGATGATCTCGTGCTCGGGCATCTCGCGGCGATAGATGGCCAATGCGGCGGCGTCGCGTTCCCCGTCCCGGTAGGTTGGAACCAGCACACGACCGTTGACGGTCAGCGCGTTGGTGTAGTTCGGCCACACCCGCACGATGCCCCAGTTGCGGTAGTGGGGCACGCTGGGGAGCGCCACTACCCGAAAGGACCGGCCAACCGCAGTGCGGCTGGACGCCAGGGTCGCGGCCGTCTCGGTCAGCCGTTGCCGGTTGATGATCGAGCGGCTATCCGTCACCAGGACAGTCTCGGGCGTCGCCAGCTTCACGAACACATCCACATGGCCGGTGTCCTCCATCCGCAGCGGCGGCACTACGATCAACGCGCTGGCACCGAGTGCCTCGAGCAACCGACTGCGAACGTCCTCCACGGGCCATATCGGGGTTGCGGGCGTACAGGCCTTCCGTCGCGATGATCGTGCCTCTGCCCGTCGGACCAGAGATTGCCTCCTTCCAGATGAAGCGGAAGCTGGCGACACGGGAAATCCTCGTGAGCGGCGTAACGGGTGGGGAACGCATCATCGTTCGCAAAGGGCATTGCCGGGGGAGGGTCGAAGGTGGCGTCGACGATCACCCTGCTTCCGGTCTCATCGAGACAGGTCAAGGGGCCGTAGTCCCGGACCCAGAGGTCGTCCGTTGCGGTGACCAGGAATCGAATCCGCGAATCCGCCTTCCAGGCCTCGCCGAGATAGGCGACGATCGCCGCAGCGTAGATGGCGTGCGGAACGAGCAGGTCGACTCGTGCTACGGGCGCGATGGCGCCAACCAGGTCGCTGTAGAACTTCCACAGACCCGGATAGAGCACCGGCCACGCGAGGACTACCGCTTCGGCCTGCTCCCACTCCGCCGGCAGCCGTACGACTCCGCGGGATGCCTCCCTCGCGACCGCGTCGGCTTCGACGATCTCAACCGGGGTCGCCGTCAGCGTCTCCAGCTGACTCGCTGTCTGGGCGGGCGGCACATCAGACGGAACCAGTCCCCAGCGATGCATCCATCGCGCCAGCCTCTCGATGTCTGCGGGAGGAAACACATCGGCGCCCACCGGGTAGCGACGCCGGCATATCGGCATCAAGATGCGGTGATAGCGCTGAAGGTGCTCGAACTTCCAAAATGGATGCGGGTTGTAGCCAAACTGAATCGGTGGCCACCACCGGCGGCTGCTGAACTCAGCGGGATTCGTCACCGGCGAAAGACCCTGCTCCAAGCGCCGGATGACGCTGCCAGCCGGCGGCGCTGATCCCCGAGTGACCACTCCCGGAGCCTACGGCTCGCCTTGACCAGAAAAACCGCGAGCGCGGACCTACTACGTTGAAGTGGGCCACGCGCGCCGATGACCAGGGTGGCAATGCGACGTCGGTCGCCCGAGAGTCGGAGCTGACCCGGGTCCTCGCTGTCTGAGCAGGAGTCAATCCACTGGACACCTTCCTGCCCCGCAACTTCGAGGACTCGCAACTGCAGCTGTGTCCCCGGACCGTAACGGGCGAACCGCTCGTCATAGGCCACCTTCCAGTCGAACAACCTGCCACCGGCACACAAATCGGTCTGCATCGCCACCGTTTCGCCGCCCGCCTGGAGGGCATAGAGCCGAAGCCTCCCCGTGGCCGCGAAGCCCGATGTCGCCTCGCGATAGAACACTGCATGTTCTGCTCGGCACGCCAGGGCAGTTCCCGCCGTCCCTTTCCAACCGGAAGCCTCGAGGGCCAGGAAGTCCGCGCTGCCGTCCGGATCACGAGCCCGGTCGACGACCGCCGCATCGCCCCAGTCGGTGGTCATGCGCCGCCATTGGCGTGCCTTCGTCCGCCGTTCCTTTGCGGTAGCCGGCGGAACATCCGTCGTGCCATCGCCACAGCGAAACACCGCTCGCTCCCAGGGGGCATGGACAAGCACATCGAGCCCAAGCTCCTCCGCCGCGCTCCTGAGGTACGAGGCGACCGGTCCGTCATCGCCGAAGACCTCCAACACCAGCGTCCTCCCCCATACGCTCCCCCCGGTGAGTTCTCTCAAGAGCGCGGTGACGGCCTCCTGCCGCGTTCGGCGCTCACCAATGGAGTTCCGAGGAAACCATATAGGTGACGCCACGCGGAGATTGCCGGCGTGGGAATGATTCGCGGCCATATGACCCCAACCACCGGAAGACAGGCATGAAAACGTCCGCCGTCCTCCGCCACAACGAGCGCCACGCGGCTGCCGCCTCTCAAGTATCGGCAGGCCGGCAAGACGAAGTCCGCCTCGAAGAACGGATTTGGCTCGACCGAGTCGCTGGCCAGCTCACGCCAAGCCCTCAGGTCTGCCGGGGCGAGGTCGGGCAACGAGATAGCTCGCGTGCGCATCCCTACGATCGTGCCTCAGTACGCTGACGCCGGGTGCCAGAATGCCGTTGCCGAAGGCGGCCCCGGATTAGAAATAGCGCCCGGGCGATCAGTGGCGCAGGGTCGTCCCAGGTGAAGTGGGGGTGTACGGTCCGGGCTCGAGGTCGGAGCACGGCAACCGCGCCCCGCATGCTGCGCCGTTGGATTTCCCACCCCAGCCGGCGAAGCTCGGCGTCCTCCCACCTGTATCGGACGCCCGGGCGAGCATACGCCGGCTTCGGTCGACCGCCGAGCAGCCATTCGCACCATGCGACGGGCAGGTTTGCTCCAGCGCGAACGGCGAGCGCGAGCGAGCCGTACGTTCGCGGATTCAGATCGAGGGTCATGAAACTGCCGTCGGAACGGCGTAGGACCTCCAGTTCGAAGATGCCTTGCCAGCCGATGTTCTTCAGGAGGACTTGCACCCGATCGGCGAGATTGGCCGGGATCGCGATCGTTTCAGCAAAGGCTGCGTTACCGGCCTCGGGTGGCCACGTTCGAACATACCGCGCGAGCGAGAGCCCGATGAAGGAGTCATCGGCATAGACGCCCGAGCACGAATGCACGACGCCCCTCTCCAGGCGCTGGACAAGGTAGGCCGTGGCCCAACCGTCAGTCATCGAACGCAGCTCTTCGGGTCGATGGACCATCCTGCTCGGCCGCCAGGCGACCGCCCCGTCACGTTCGACGAATGCGGTGCGCGGCTTGACGACCACCGGGTACCCCATGCGAGCGGCCGCGGTCAAGCCCTCCGGGACTCCCGAGCAGACCACCGACTCGGGACATGCCAAACCCGCGCTCTGGGCGGCGTCGAGCAGGCAAATCTTGTCCGTCACGGCCCGCACTACCTCCCTGGACGGGAGGCCGAGGTCCGCACCGAGGAGCGGGCTCAGTTTCTCGCGATGCTCGGAGATCGCTCTCAGCGAGGCTTCTCCGCACGGCAGAAGCAGGGTGTACCGCCGCGAGCTGAGCTCTGCTGCGAGCGCCTCGACGAACAACTCAGGGTCCGCCTGAGGGGGCGGAACATCGATCCGCCGGCTGCAGAAGCGCGACCAATGAGCGACCGCGGGACGCGAGTCGCCGGCGGCGGTGACCTCGAAGCCAGCTTTGGCGAGGCTTCGACAAACCGCGACGACCCAGCGCTCCTGACCCTCGGTGACGAGCACGCGTCGGGCGTCCATGCTTTGCCGGCTCACCTCTGGGCCTCCTGTATCAAGCTTGACGAAACTATGCCGATGCTGGGACCGTCGGGTTTGCGCCGGTACTCGCGTACCCCTCGCCCACGCTGAATCTACCGAGATGACCGCAATCGCCAGCCACCTCCTGCTTCGCGCCTTCTGCGACGAATTGGCCCGCTGCGGCCTGCGCCATGCTTGCACGTCGCCGGGCTCACGCTCGACTCCGCTCGTGCTCTCGCTCTTCCGCGAGCCCCGGATCAGCTGCTGGTCGCACATCGACGAGCGGTGCGCGGGCTTCTTTGCGCTGGGGGCCGCCAAAGCCTCAGGGCGTCCGGTGGTCGTTACTTGCACATCGGGGACGGCCGCCGCCAACCTCGCGCCAGCGGTGATCGAAGCCCGCTGGGCCCGTGTGCCGCTGCTCTTGCTGACCGCCGACCGGCCGCCTGAGCTGCGGGACGTGGGCGCCGGTCAGACGATCGATCAGCTGAAGCTCTACGGCGACGCCGTCAAGTGGTTCTTCGAAGTTGATCTCCCCGACGCCGCGCCCGAGCGGCTGCGCTTCATCCGCATGCTCGCCTGCCGCGCGTACCTGACCGCCCTCGAAGGACCACCGGGACCCGTCCACCTCAACTTTCCGCTGCGCGACCCCCTGGTGCTGGACGCGACGCTCCCCGCGGATGACACCGCCCGCGCCAACGGCCTCCCCTACGTGCTGCGCGAGCCGCCCGGGGACGCCCCCGCGGTCCAGGGCCCGGGGCCGCACCCCTCCGGACGGCTGCTGATCGTGGCCGGAGGCGCCGCGCCGGACCCGAGCGGGCTGGCTGCGTTCGCGGCCAGCAACGGGATCCCACTGCTCGCCGATCCGCTGTCTGGCGCGCGTCGCGGGGAGGCGGCAATCGCGCACTACGACCTACTGCTGCGCGAACGCGGCTTCGCCGAGAGCCACCGGCCCGACTTCGTCTTCCGCCTCGGGGACCTGCCGACCTCGAAGCCGTTGCGCGCGTGGCTCGCGTCGGTGGCCGACGTGCCTCAGATCGCGTTCGATCCAGACGGCACCTGGCACGACCCCGACGCTGTAGTCGGGATGCGGCTGCGTGGCCGGCTGCCGCAACCCGAAGGGCTGGATGTCGAGGCCGGGTGGCTCGATTCCTGGAGGGCGGCGGACGAGGCGGCCGGACGGGCGATCGACGCCACCATCGACGATCGGCCATCCGAGCCCTTCGTGGCCCGGGCGCTCGGCCGCTGGCTACCCGACCAAGCCACGCTGTTCGTGGCCTCCTCGATGCCGATCCGCGACGTCGAGTCGTTCCTCGAGCCGCGCGGCGGCGGGCCCACGGTGCTCTCTAACCGTGGCGCCAATGGCATCGACGGCACCGTGTCTTCGGCCTTTGGCGCCGCCGCCACCGCCCAGGGTCCAGTTGTGCTGCTGATAGGCGATGTGGCGCTGGCCCACGACATGGGAGGCCTGCTCGCAGGGCGCCGCCTCAACCTGGCGTTGACGATCGTGCTGCTCAACAACGACGGCGGCGGCATCTTTCACTTCCTGCCCGTCGCCGGTCAGCGAGACGCGTTCGAACAGCACGTGGCAACCCCGCACGGGCTTGAGTTCTCCCGGGCCGCCGAGCTCTATGGCTGCGGTTATGAACGCGCGGATACCTCCCAGCAACTGCGCGCGGCGCTCGAGCGCTCGCTGGCAGACGCGGGAACGACGATCCTGGAGGTCCGGACCGAGCGCGAGCAGAATCTGGCGCTTCACCGCCGCCTGGCGGAGGAAGTCGGGCGGCGAGTGACGGAGGTCGCTAGCCGGCCAGCACCGGCAGCATCGCCTCGAGCTTGACCTCCGACTCGGCAAGCTCTGCAGCGGGGTCCGAGTCGCGGACGATCCCGCAGCCGGCGTAACAGCGGGCGCTGCGACCGCGGAGGAGTGCCGAGCGCAGGGCTACGCAGAACTCGCCGTCGCCTGTAGCGTCGGTGTACCCCACCGGGCCGGCGTACCAGCCGCGGTCCAAGCCCTCGAGCGCCGGTATCAGCCGCTCCGCCGCCTGAGCGGGTTCGCCGCCGACTGCCGGCGTGGGGTGCAGCAGTCCCGCCAGCTCCACGGCGCCGTATGGCCTACGCAGCTGTGCGCGGATCGGCCGTCCGAGATGCTGGATGTTTGCCACCCGTACGAGCTCGGGCTCCGGCGGCGAGGTGACCCACACCGAGTGCGGCTCGAGCGCTCGGGCGATGCGCCGGGCCACGATCGCGTTCTCCTCGCGGTCCTTGTCGCTATTCAACAGCCGTTCGCCGAGGTGATCGTCGACGGCTGGATCGGCGCTGCGCCTGGCCGAGCCCGCCAGCGCCACGGTGCTGGCTCGCTGCCCGTCGCGGCGGATCAACAGCTCGGGGCTGGCGCCGATGAACGTGGCGTCGCCGCGGCCGACGGCGAACACGTAGCACGCCGGAAACCACTCCCGGATCACCCCCAGCACCGCGCCCGGGTCGTGAGCGACCGGGGCCTGGACCTCCACCTCCCGCGCCAGGACCACCTTCTGGAGCTCTCCGGCCCGGATCCGCTGCACGGCGCGCGCCACGGCATCCTCGTAGTGAGCCGGGGGCACGGTGCTCCTGACCGTGTATGTCCCGGTGGGCGCGGGATCGAGCAGCGGCAGCTGCTCGCAGCGCAATGACTGAAGCCTGCCATCGACCCGCGCCGCGAGCCCTTCGCTCGTGTCGTCCGGAGCCACGTCGAGGTTCACAGTCATCGTGGACTTTGATGCGCGCCGCGCCAGCGAGATCTCGGGGGCCACCATCGACGCCGGCGAGAAGCCCTCCCACGCGCCGGCGCGAGCGCCGTCACCGTCGAAGGCGAAACCACCCACCGCGATGAGCCCTGTCCCCGGCGGACCGTCGGGCTCGTCTGCAAGCGAGGCAGTGACCAGCGCCTGCCACCGTGCGGCGAGCTCGGCAAAGCGGCGCTCACCAGAAGCTTCCAGCGTTCGCACGGCGCCGAGCGCGGCTAGCGCGATGCCATCGCGATCAGGCTGCTCGAAACAGAACCAAGGCTCCTGGCCCCGTCGCGACGCGGCGATCACGGCGGTGGGATCGACCGGTCGCTCCAAAGCAACGGTGAAGCTCAGCAGTCGCGGCGCACCACCGGCGCGCGCCTGGCGCAGAGCGAGCCCTAGGCGGGCTTCGAGACGCTCACGAGCCAGGGGGCCGAGCCAGCCGTGAGCGGAGTCACCGACGGCGACCTTGGGCATGCCTGTGAGATTACGTCCAGACCGCCTCACCATGCAGGGTTCGCGCCGGTCGCCGAGGCCGTCTAGCCGCCGAACGCGACGATTACCATCCATGTCAACGATCGGCCGACGCTCGGATCTTGACTTGCGCGACCCCTTGGCTCCAAACCGTCCCACGTACCTGCTGCGAGCCGTGCGCGCTGGATGCGCCGCGCCCGGGGACACACACGCCAAGCTGATGGAGAAGCTGGCCGCTCGCTGGGAACGGGTCCGGCAGGGGGATCGGCAGCCGCGCTACGAGGCTCCGGAGGACTGGGAATGCCGGCTGCACCACGTCCTCGGCGCCGCCTGGCCCTGCCCCTTGAGTGCCGAGTTCGCCGAGGTGTGGGCATCTGTCAACGAGACTATGCGCCGCCATGGGCTTCGCATCGGCCGACGTAACTACGGCGATGACGACGACGCCGACAGCGGTTTCGCGCGGGCGCTGTGGTGTCTAGTGCACCATCTGGGTGCCACGGAGGTCGTGGAGACCGGCGTGGCTCATGGTGTCAGCAGCCGCATCATGTTGGAGGGCCTACGACGCAGCAGCGGAGGCCGGCTCTCGAGCATCGATTTGCCGCCAATGACGATTCGTGAACGTAGCGCCGAGATGGCGCTGGCCGTACCGGAGGAGCTGCGCGCTAGTTGGCAGCTCTTGCAGGGCGCAAGCCGTCGGCGACTCCCGAGGCTCCTGCGCGAGCGTGCTCCTATCGACTTGTTTGTTCACGACAGCATGCACTCCACGCGGAACGTCTACTGGGAGCTGACCACGTCGTGGCGCGCACTCCGCCCCGGTGGTTTCGCCGTGGTCGACGACGTCGAGTTCAACTGGGGCTTCGACCGGTTCCTGCGTGGGGGGGAAGACCGCCAGCCCCTATGGTGCATGGCCGACGATGGCCTGCGGCTATTCGCGGTGGCACGCAAGCTCACAGCTGGTGAGAGCTGAGGCGAGTCCGAGGCAACCCAGCTAGCGCCTTCCTGGCTCCATCGCGTGCTGTTTTCAGGGCGGGGCGCGCCCTTCGGCGGTAGACGTAGCCCGGAAGAAACCACCCCCGGAAAGCCCATATGTCAGCGTGGGGGCGCACCTGGGACGTCCACCTTCGTTTGTATTGGTCGGCCTCACCGAAGAAGTAGTAGCGGTGCAACCCCTCCTCGATCGTCGAGCGCAGCACCGCCGCACGGAGCACCAGTCCGGGAGACAGGTGGCCATGCGACTCGCTGAAGGCCGTCTTGATAAGCGATCCCGAGCCGGCCAGGGCGCAGCCGTAGTCAGCGGCGATCAGCTGGCCATCGAGTTCCAGCATGTAGAGCCGCATCCAGCCTTGTGCGGCCGCCGCTCGGGCGAACTCTCGGTACAGGCGCTCGGTGTGTGGACTGCCCAGAATGGCGGTCCCGGCCCTGCCCTTCCAGCCCGAGGCCTCGAGCTTCAGGAATGCCTCCAGGTCTCGATCGAGGGTCGGACCGTCCGTGACTACGCGTAGCTCGAGCGCTCCCGCTCGCTCCAGCGCGCGTTGGCGTCTGCCCAGCTGGCTGCGCAGTCCCCTGCTGACCGTGCCCAGGAGCTGCTCCGAGGCCGAGGGAAGCTCGAGCCATGGGCTGTGGAGCCCCTGCTGCAGGGCGATTCGGTATCCGCCGCGTGCCAAATGCTCGCGCGCGAGCGGAGCGCTACCCCTGTCGCTGGGAACCGAGCGCAGGCAGATACGGTCGGCGCCGAGCTCGCTCACCTTCTGCCACATTCGCGCGCGGGCCTGCTCGCTATCGCCGACGACATCCCATTCGGCGGAGTGCACGTTGGCGGCAGCGTGCAGCGACCGTCCGCGCCTTTCCAAGAAGGCCCCTGCCCGTACAGAACCGTCTTCCCCTCGGACCAGGACCCAGGTCGGGGTTCCGCGCCCGTAGGCATTCCACCAGCAGGTAAGCCACTCGTGGGTCATGAACGGGTTGCCGGACCCCTGGGTGAGACGGTTCCAGTCCGCGGCGCTCGAGTCCGGCTCATGCGAGACGACCGCCTCGAGCTCACTCGTGGGCTGAGCCGAGCCGAACTTCGGAGCGCTCATCTCACGCGTAACCGTCGTGTGACCCGCCGCGAGGTAAAGCCCGTGCCGAAGACGAACCGCATCAACGGTCCGAAGCTCACCGCGGCCGCGTAGCCCACGAAGTACAGGTCGTCCAGGCTGCTCTGGAAGTCGCGATCCAGGATCGGTGCGCCGGCGAACGATGCAAGCTGATTACGGATCGCTGGGTCCAGAAGCGCCAATCGCTGTACGTCGGGCTTATAGCCGGTTGCCGCCAGCACCTGTCTGGCTGCGAACTCCTCGGTGCCGGACTCGCTTTGCGTACGCACCCGTACCCACCCCTTGTCGGCGTGGGCGTCGATCACGGTGCGGCCGAGCGCCACGGGGAACTTTCCCTCCACGCGCGGTTGCAGCCACCATGCGCCGGCCGGGCCGAGCACGGTGTATGCCTTCTTCTGGCGCCAGGCCGCGCCCGCTCTGTGAAAGACAAGAGGGTGGTTGGCGTACGCGTATTGACCCCTTCCCTGGCCGAGCCCGGACTCCGGGTAGCGCAGGCGGGCAGAGAGCGGGCGATCGGGCCCTGCGGGCTTGGAGTTCCAGGCGATCTGCGAAGCCCGGGCCACAAGCTGGACTTCGGCACCTCCCTCGCGAGCCAGCGCTGCCCCTTCGAGCGCCGACTGGCCAGCCCCGATCACCAGCAGGTCCGCGTCGTTGCCTTTGGGCAGTTGGTCCGGGTAATAGCTGTGCGCCATCGCCGAAAAGGGAAGAGCCTGCAACGGCGGGGGGACGAACGAGAATGCCTCCACCCCCGTGGCCATAACTACACGCCGGGAGCGCAGCATCTCGCCAGACTCCAGCCTCGATTCGAACGCATCCGGCAGGCGGCGGACGCGCTCTACGAGCTGTGGATGCACGCCGGGGACGAGTCGCTCCTGAAACCATCGGCCATACCGAACGAACGTGTCCAGGCTGATGGGGACCGCGATCCTGCCGTATTCGATCCCGCTCTCGGCGCAGAATCGCTCCAAGGTGTGGGTCCCGGTCGGCTCGGAGATATCGGATGCGAAGCCCTCCGATTTCAGGTACATCCCCCGAGGCATGTGGTTGGCCCAGCTGTCCATGGTGTGGCCGAAGACCTCATGCGCGACGCCGGCTTCCGTCAGGTGAGCTGAGATCGACAGCCCGTAAGGCCCGGCTCCAATCACCGCCACGTCTGTGTCAAGGTCCGCCGGACCGCTGCCCCGGCGGCGGCGCAGATAGCGGCGCGGCGAGCCAGCGAGGGCGGCAGCGGCTGAACCCAGGTCACCCCGGCTCACGTGGTCGTCTATGTCCGTGCGCTCTCCCACAAGCTTCCGAGCTGAATCGCTCCCTTCAACCGGGCCTCCAATGACGATTTTATGCTTGCGCTGCCGGCTCCTCACCACCTCACCCGCCTCTGCAGGGCTCGCCTCGTCCGCGGCCTGAGCTTCAACACCCGCCGCAGCGCGCCGGTCGCCAGATGACCGCCAGGTCCGCTGGCAATCGTGAGCGTGTCGAGCCCGGGATCGCGCTCGGCGAAACGGCTCTTGTAGCTCTCATCTCCACGACCGAACCGGTATTCCCGCAGCCCGTCCTCAAACGCGCAGCGGATCGTGTGGCAGAGCAGGACGAATCCAACATGGAGGCGGTCGAGGGCTGGGTCGCGCCCGGCCTGGTAGTAGGTCTCGATATCGCCGTAGCGAAGGCCATACCAGGCTGCGACCGGTCTTCCGTCGAGCTCCATCGTCCACAGGCGGAGCCAGCCGCGGTCCAGTGCGGCGCGGGAAAAATCGAGATGAAATCGTCCGTGTGTTCCCGCGAATGCCGTGGACCCGCCGCCGCTCCAGCGCGCCTCGTGAAGCGAGATCAGTGTCTGCATGTCGCGCTGCAGCGTTTCCGGTTCAACGGTGAGCCGGAAGGCAAGCCGGTGGTCTCGCATCAGCCCACGCTCGTACCGGTGCACCTGCGAGCGGAAATTGCGGCTGCGCGAGGCGAGGAAATCCTCAAACGATCCTGAGAGCGCCAGCACGCTGCTGGAGTTGCGATGCACAACCTCAGCCCCAAGCGGCGCGGCCAGTGCCTGCTCGGCCCAAATTCGCTCTCCGAGAAAGAGGCCCGACGGTCCAATCAGCAGGCGGACCTGGTCGGCGACCGCTCGCGCCGCCGCATCGCGAGCCTTCGGGGCCGAAAGCACGCCGAGCTCGTCCGCCGGCCCGGCGCCGACGATCCGGATGACCTTCAGCGGCCGGCGGCGAACGATGTAGAGCGGCAGCAGCCCAAGCGGCGTGCCGTCCGGCTCTCTGGCGACGACGATCCGTAGCGCCGCCCCGACGGCGAGGTGGCGGTGCCACGCGTCCGCCCACTCCCATGTCCCGAACACGTTGCCGGCCCGCAGA
The DNA here is from genome assembly GCA_963822735.1 of uncultured Actinomycetes bacterium. Classification (GTDB taxonomy): domain Bacteria; phylum Actinomycetota; class Thermoleophilia; order Solirubrobacterales; family Solirubrobacteraceae; genus Palsa-465. Next base: position 303,879 of record CAWGIU010000009.1, on the reverse strand, counting down.
GCCAACCGGTCCCACTCGGGCCTGACGGCGTCAAGCTCCTCATGAATCTCGATTTGGATGTCGCCCAAGTCCCCGGCGGCCGCTGTGCTAGTTACGCGGGAATGACGGGCACGCGTTGGGCGCGCACGCCCAGGCCGATCATGTCTCGCCCCGCCCACGCGAGATCGCGATCTCGCCCGTGCGGGCCATCTCCACAAGCCCGAATGGCCTGACCAGCCGCTCGAAAGCGTCCAGCTTGTCGTACGTCCCGGTCACCTCGACCACGAGCGAGCGGCGGTTCACGTCGACCACCTTGGCTCGGAAGATGTCGCAGATCTGCATGACCTCCGCGCGCGCCGTGCCGTCGGCCGAGACCTTGAACAGCGCCAGTTCTCTGGCCAGCGTCTCCCCCGGCTCGAGATCGCGGATCTTCAGCACGTTGACGAGCTTGTGTAGCTGCTTGGTCACCTGATCGATCGAGTGCTTGGCGCCGTCCAGCGTCAGCGTCATGCGCGAGAAACGCTCGTCGTCGGTGGGGCCTACCGCCAGCGTGTCGATGTTGAAGCCGCGGCGGGCGAACAGACCCGCGATGCGCGTCAGGACGCCGGGCTTGTTCTCGACCAGGATCGACAGGATGTGCTTGCGGCCGGTGCGGAGATTGCCGGCGGCCTCAAGCTCATCCAGCGACAGAAGTTCCTTGGTAGCCGGCTCGCCCATCAGCCCACCATGTTCCGGGCCGGCTGGCCGGCCGGAATCATCGGATAGGTGTTCTCCTCGCGCGTGACGCGCACGTCGACCAGCACCGGGCCCTCGGCCTGAAGCGCCTCTTTGATGTCGCTGACGAGCGTCCGCTTGTCCGTGAACCGCATTCCCGTCGCGCCGTAGGCCTCGGCCAGCTTGACGAAGTCGGGGTACTGGCCCATGTCCACGTGGCTGTAGCGCCGCTCCCAGAACAGCTCCTGCCACTGGCGCACCATGCCCAGGTAGCCGTTGTTCATGATGAACACCTTGATCGCGATCCCCTCCTGGGAGCACGTCGCGAGCTCCTGCATGTTCATCTGCACCGACCCGTCTCCGGCGATGCAGACCACGGTCTCATCGGGGCGGCCGACCTTGGCCCCCATCGCGGCCGGCAGCCCGAAGCCCATCGTGCCCAGGCCGCCCGAGTTGATCCAGCGCCGGGGCTGCGCGAAATGGAAGTACTGGGCCGCCCACATCTGGTGCTGTCCGACGTCGCTCGAGACGACCGCGTGCCCGCCCGTGGCCTCGTACAGCGCCTGAATCAGGTACTGGGGCTTGATCTCAGAATCGGCGCTGTCGTCGTAGCGGAGCGGATGGCGCTCCCGCCAGGTGTGGATCCGCGTCCACCACTCCTCGAGCCGCGTGCTGTCGGTCGACAGCGCCCGGTACTCCGCCGTCAGGCGCGGCAGGATGTTCTTGGCGTCGCCCACGATCGGGATATGTGCAGGGACGTTCTTGGAGATCTCCGCCGGGTCGACGTCGATGTGAATGAACTTGGCGCGTGGCGCGAACTCCGACAGCTTGCCGGTGATGCGGTCATCGAAGCGCGCGCCGATCGCGCAGATCAGATCCGCCTCGTCCATCGCGTAGTTGGCCGCCCGCGTTCCGTGCATCCCCAGCATCCCCAGCCACTGCTCGTGCGGCGCCGGGAAGCCGCCGAGACCCATCACCGTGCAAGTCACCGGGAAGCGGTCAACCATGGCCAGCTCCGTCAGCTCCTCCGCTGCGTCCGCGCTGATCACGCCGCCGCCCGCGTAAATGACGGGCCGGCGGGAGTTGGCCAGAGCCTTCGCCGCGAGCCGGATCTGCTTCTGGTTGCCCTCCACGGTCGGCTGATAGCCGGGCAGATGCACGTCAGAGACGGGCTCGTAGGGAATGTCGGCTCGCGAGAGATCCTGCGGAACGTCGACCACCACCGGGCCCGGGCGGCCGGTGCGCGCGATGTGGAATGCCTCGTGCAAAGTGCGCGGAATCTCCAGCGGGTGCTGGATCATGAAGCTGTGCTTGACGATCGGCATCGTGATCCCGATCGTGTCCGCCTCCTGAAAGCCGTCTGTCCCCAACAGCTCGGTTCGCACCTGTCCGGTGAGGAAAACCACCGGCACGGAGTCCATCATCGCGTCGCAGATCGGAGTCACCAGATTCGTGGCGCCTGGCCCGCTCGTACCGATCGCCACTCCGACCTTGCCCGTGGCCTTGGCGTAGCCCTCCGCCGCATGGCCGCCGCCTGCTTCGTGGCGCACGAGGATGTGACGGATGCCGGCGTCATAGAACGCGTCGTAGGTAGGGAGGTTCGCCCCGCCGGGCAGGCCAAATACGACGTCGACACCTTCTGCTTTTAGGCATTCCATCAGGGCATCGACTGCGCGCATGAATCGACCTCCTTTCGGCGGAGTAGGGGCCATCTGCCCCGCGACGGGGGCTTTGCGAGCGAGTGTACAGGCGGCCCAGAGGCCGCGATGAGGCCGAGGATGGCTTTACGCCGGACGCTGTCTCATCGCCGCTTCGGAGGCGATGGCCTGCTCGGGGAACTCGAGCTCCGTGCCGCAGCGCAAGCACAGTGCGTCGTGAAGCTTCACCACCCGCCCGCACCCCGGGCACTGGCGGCGCAGCTCCCGGTTATCCCACCGGTAGCAGATCGCGGTCAGCAGGCCCAGAAACGGAATCAGCCCGGAGATCAGGAACCACAGCCAGAAAGAGCTGCCCTTGATCCGCCCGACGACGCCTCCGGCCACGCCGAAGAACGCGCAGATCACTACGTAGCCCATGGCCTGCATGGGCTACGCGATCACCAAACGATCGTCTTGACCGCCCATAAGATCGCGACGACCACGGCCACCGCGACGACAGTCCAGAAAATCGCGATGACGAAGCCGATGGCGAGCTTGAGGGCGAGCGCAACGGCAACGATGAGCACCAGGCCGGCCGCCGCCTTGCGGAGCACCGGGGTGTGGTGCGGTTGCTGCTCGAGTTCCGTTCTCATGCCAGAAGCGTAGCGCTCAGGCCAGCGCTCTCCGCACCTATCGACGTCAGTCGTATACGCGCGCGATGTGCTCGAAGCGCAGCCCGGGCTCGGCCGAGCGGCTTTCGAAGCGCAGGCGGGCCAGGCGGTAGCGCCGCACGCCCTCCGCGGGCTCCCCGGACGCTGCACCTCGGCGGTCCTCCACCAGCACGAGCTTGGACGATTGGTCAGGACGAGTCATGGCCGACATGATCCAGGCGGCGGCTAAAGCCCGCATTGGCCGCTGGTACAGAGATTTCGAAACCTGCTGGGCCCTGAGGCGCCCTACGCCGCGCGCTGCGCGGCGTCGAGGGCCTCGCGGGCGGGCTTGCGGAGCCGGCGACGCAGCCGCCGGCGAGCGCCACAGAAGGCCAGATTGGCCACGGTCGCAAACCCCGCTTCGTCGGCCCGCAGCGCCAGCAGCAGGTGGGCCGTGCGGTCAGCCGCCGGTAGCTCCGAGTCGGTTGCCTTGACGCAGTAGCAGTACACCCGGCGCGCCTTCGGTCCGACCAGCACGGCGCCCGCTTCGCCGATCAGCCAGACGCCGAAGCCGCCCCGCTCGAGTACCAGCCCGGTCCGGGCGTGAAGCTCCCGCTGGCCGTGATCGAGAAGGTCGCCGAGCAACCCGACCGCCACCTGCTCGGCACCCGGCGCGCCTGGACCGCGGGCGCGGAGGACATTCGCGCCCCTAGCTGAGTAGAGCTCGGGCACCACCCAGGCGATGACCAGCGCCATCGCCGCCACAGGAGCCGTGAGCGGCTTGAGCGCCACTAGCAGCGCGGCGATCAGCAGATAGGGCACCGCGTGTGCCACGGTCGTCAGCGTCCATAGCCTCCCGGTGCGCGTCAGCGATTGCTCGCTGACGCGCGGGCGCCAATAGACGCGCTCCAGCTCGGGAAGTGCTTCCTGGCGCTGCTCGCCTATAGCCGCGGCAGCGTCCGTCTCATCCTCCGGCGATCGGGCGCCTGAGGATCACGACCGGCGCCTCGAGCGGGAGCTCGCGCACGTGCTCGGCGTGGCCCTCTCCCTGAGATACGACGGCGTAATAGCCGCGATCGAGCTCTGCGCGAAACGCCTGGACGGCCGCCTCGATCGCAGTGCCGTCGTCGACCGTCCATTCGGCGAGCGTCGTGTGGCCGCTTTGGTCCATCCGAATCAGCCGCGACATCAAAACCTCCTGACGCGATGGGTGGCACCCATGCTACGCCCTGGTTCCGTCCGCGCGAGCCAAGCCGGTTCCCACGTCGGAGCTCGGGTCGCCACCCGAGTCGGGGACGGCTCGGCCCGAGACAAATGCAGCGCGGTCGCCGACAGGCGAACCGCGCTCCTTCTTCCCACAATCGCTAGCTAAACCAGCCAAAACTTGGCCCGATCGGTGGGTAAATGCACAACTTTGTGGGCCAAACCTGTGTTATGATCAACGCCGTGGGCCCAGGGGGCGCACCGCGTTCGGTCCATCGAGACTAGGACGCACAGGCGGGTGTCGTCTCTACGGAGCTAGGGCCGTGGGGGCCTCTTGGATGCAGGGCCAAGAACGATGACATCACCGCCTACCGCAAGTCATGCCGCAGCGACGGCGCTCCCGTTCACACCGGGAAACCGGCGTCAGCAGGTGTTCGCGCGCGTCGCGCTTTGCCTGCTCGAGGCGCGCTCCTGGACGCGTGCGCGCCTTGTGGTGGACACGACAGTTCTCTACCTCGCCTCGGCTGCGGCCTTGTTCGCCTCGCCCGTGCACCAGCTCGCCCTGAGCTCTGCGCTGGTGGCGATCTTCCCCCTTCTGGTTCTGGCCATCCTCTACGCCCGGCGAAGCCCGGACGATCGGCTCCTGGCCTCGCGCATCGACACCGCCGCTCACGTCCTGGGGGTCGTGTCGCTGGCGGCGATGCTCACCATCGCTCTGGACACGGCCCTCCGCGGCGAGCACCCGGTCGCGCTCGCTGTTCGCCTGTGGCTGTTCGCCGGGGTGTACCTGACGCTGGCGCGCACCATGCTCGTCTCGATCCGCCGCCAGGCGGTGAAGCTCGAGCGCTTCGCCAAACCCACGCTGATCGTGGGCGCGGGCACCGTGGGCGAGCGTCTGGTCAAGCGTCTGAGCGCCGAGGCCGGCTATGGGCTGCGGCCGGTCGGGTTTCTCGATACCGAGGATCGGCCCCGCGGCGATGGTCCCGGCGCCCCCTCGCTCCCGATCCTCGGCAGTCCCGATGAGGTGGCAGACGCCGTTCAGGCAACCGGGGCACAGCACGTGATCATGGCCTTCTCCTCGATGCCCGATCACGAGCTGGTCGAGCGCGCGCGCGAGTGCCGCCGGCTGGGGCTCGAGGTCTCGCTCGTGCCGCGTCTCTATGAAGCGATCAGCGAGCACGCCACGCTCGACCACGTCGGGGGTCTGCCGCTGCTCGCGCTGCGCGACGTCGACCCTCACGGCTGGCAGTTCGCCATCAAGCACGCATTCGACCGGACGTTCGCCGCCCTGGCGCTGACCACGCTGGCGCCGCTGATGCTGGCCATCGCGCTTGCTGTCCGCCTGAGCTCGCCCGGCCCCATCCTATTCAGGCAGCGCCGCGTCGGCCGTGACGGGCGCGAGTTCGACCTCCTGAAGTTCCGCACGATGCGCGCGCCCGACTGCCACGAAGACTTCACCCCACCCGAGGGATGCGCACCAGGCGGCATCGAGGGAGAGGACCGCCGCACACGGATCGGCGGCTACCTGCGTGACTTCTCGCTCGACGAGCTCCCACAGTTCCTGAACGTGCTCCGCGGCGACATGAGCGTCGTCGGACCGCGGCCGGAGCGACCGGAGTTCGTCGAGCGCTTCACGGTCGAGGTCCAGCGCTACGACGATCGCCACAGCGTCAAGTCCGGCATCACCGGCTGGGCTCAGGTCAACGGGCTGCGCGGGCAAACGTCGATAGCCGATCGCGTGGAGTGGGACAACTACTACATCCGCAACTGGTCGCTGGGGCTCGATCTCCGCATCCTGGCCATGACGCTGGGCGAAGTTTTCTCCTTCGGCGCAAGCTCCAAGTCCCTGCCGCGATAGTCATCGCGATCAAGGCGCCTAGCCTACGGGCATTCCGACCTCCGTTAGCGACGAAACAATCCGCGGGAGCCGCCGGCGGCCGCTGCGCTTGCGTGCGACGGCCCTGACGGGGGTCGCGGCCATCGGTCCGATCGGGTATCCAGCCTGGCTCGCGTTGAGCTCGCGCGCCGGCCGGGCACCGGAACCGCCAGATCAACAGCCATGGCCAGGGGTCTCGGTCGTGGTGCCGGCCTACCTCGAGCCGAACATGATTGGCCGCAAGCTGGACGACCTGCAGGCGTCCGGGTACGAAGGTGATCTCCAGATCGTGGTGGTGGCGGATGACGGCGATACGGCGGCGGCCGCCCGACGGCCGGGTGTCGAGGTGCTCGAAGCCAGACGGCGGTCGGGAAAAGCGGCGGCGCTGAACCGCGGCGTCGCCGCCGCCCGCCACCCAATCGTGGTCATTACCGATGCGAACACCGTGCTCGCCCCTGGCGCCCTGGGCGCGATGACGCGATGGTTCTCGGATCCAAGCGTGGGCGCCGTGGCCGGGGAGAAGCAGATCCGGGAGGGCCACGAGGGCTTTTACTGGCGTTATGAGGCCTGGCTGAAGCGCCACGAGTCGAGGCGTGGCAGCACGGTGGGCCTGGTCGGAGAGCTGGCGGCCTTTCGCCGCGACGTGTTCCGACCGCTGCCACCGGACGTGGCAGTCGACGATCTGTGGATAGCGCTCGACGTCTTCGAGACTGGCCTTCGCATCATGTATGAGCCCTCGGCGATCGCTTTTGAGGACGCCAGCGCGAGCTGGCGCGAGGACTGGGAGCGGCGCACACGGGTGGTATCTGGAGCGTTCGACGTGCTGTGGCGACGCCGGGCGATGCTCAATCCTGCGCGTAGTCCCGTGGCGATCGAGCTTTGGGGCCACCGGCTGCTGCGCCAGTCGGCGGGCCCGGTTGCCCACGGAGGCCTCCTCTGCCTGGCGCTGGCAAGGATCAAGCACTCATCGCTGGCGCTCGCATTCGTGCTCGCACACCTCGCCGCCGTCCAGGGACTGGTACGGGCCGCTCGCGGTGAACGGGTTTCCCCCCCGGAGCGGATCGCGGCTCAGGTGCTCTCTCTGCAGGTGGTGGCCTTTGGAGGGATGGCGCGCTACGTGCGCCGCGATCGACCGGCGCTGTGGCCCAAGGCGGCGCGTTGAAGCACTCTTCAGCAAGGACAGCTCGTTGGCCAGCTTCAGCTCTCGTGCTCGGCGAACGCCACCAGGACCTTTCCCTGCGCTGTCAGGCTCCCGTCCAGGTTCTGCATTGCCCACCCGGTGGACGCCGGCGGATGCGCCTGAGTGCGCCAGGGATAGTTTCGCGCCCACACGATCAGTGCCTTCAGCCATCCCGCCTGGTGCATCGGCAGGGCCTCCACCAGTGACTGGTGCAGCCAGGCGGCCACCTTTGAGCCCCCTCCGTCCACATCGCGCCGGTTCTGGCCGCAGTCGCTTGGTCCACGGACGTCGATCTGGCAAAAGCCGAGTTCCGAAACGACAACGTTGTCGGCGCCCGCGAGCATCTGGTTTCGCATTGCCGGTACAGACCCGATGCCTTCCCGAGATCGGCCTGGAAGCCCGTAGGGATGGACGTTCCACCCCTCGATCGGCGTTGACGGCTCGCCGGGCGAGCACGCCGGCCCCCCGGGGGCCAAGCAGGGTTGGGCGGCGTAGAGATCCGGTATCCACGACGTTCCGTCCATCAGCTGGCCGGTGGCGGGGACGTAGATGTCGCTCAGCGGTATATGCGCTGCGAGCGCCCGCGGGAGCAGCTGGGCGAGAACGTAGGCGTACTGCACAGCCGCCGCATCCCCGGCGAGCAGTTCCCGGCCCTCGCTGGGCGGCAAACTGCCACGGCTCGTCCATGGGCTCGAAGAGCACCTGCCGGTGCGGATAGGCCCTCAAGACCGAGCTCGCCGTTCTCACAAATCCGGACACGAAGGAACGCACGTCGGTGCTGCTCGTTGGCAGGCAGACCTGCGTCCCCTCGGTGTTGCCGCTACACACCCGCGGCCCGTGGTTGGCGGCGGGGTCGACGAGAACATCGGGAATCATCCCTGCCGCAAACGACTTACGGAGGCCGGCAGCGAAGCCGCGCGCGGAAGCAAGCGTGTCGCCCGCCGTCGGCTCTATGTTCCCGTTGCGGTCGTAGGCGATGCCCTCCGCGGCAAACCTTCCTGGCGCTCCGACGCCGGAGTCGCTGTTGTAGTCGAGCCCCAGCCACGGACTTACCGCGGCCACTCGGGAAGTCTTGACCAACGCATCGCGAGCGCACCCCGTCACGACAGCGCAGGCGATCAGAAGCGCAAGCAGAGAGCGACCGCTCCCCAACAGTTCGATTCCGGCATCACAGGCTGGGCGCAGATCCATGTGTGAGAGGCCCGGTTAGCTACATCATCTCCCGCCACCGAGCAGAGTGAGCTGGCATATTAGGGTCCGGGATGGCTGGTGCGGCCGGATCATTTGGGGAGGAGCGGCGCGGCGCGTCCGCGCGCCGACTCCGGGTCCTCTTGCTGATTACCCAGGCGATCGACAGTGGTGGCGCCGAGCGCTTCGCGGTTGGACTCGCCACCCACTTGCCCGAATCTCGCTTCCAGGTTTGGATGTGCACGTCGCGCAAGACCGATCCGTCGGTCAAGGTGCGGTTGAGCGACGCTGGCGTCAACCATTTTGATCTTGGACGCCACTCGAAGTTCGACTTCTACCGCTTCAAGACGCTGGCCCGGGTCCTGCGACGCGAGCGCATCGACATCCTCCATGCCCACATGTTCGGTTCGAATGCATGGGGCACCCTGATCGGGCGTGCCTGCCGGGTGCCAGTGGTGATGGCCCACGAGCAGACGTGGTCCTACGACGGACAACCACTTCGCCGGTTCGTGGATGGTCAGTTCATCGGCCGCTTCTGCGACTGCTTCGTGGCCGTCTCATCGCTCGACGCCCAGCGCATGATCGCGCTGGAGGGAGTCCCCCGGGAAAAAGTAACCGTGATCCCCAACGCCTACATGCCCAGTCCCAGTGCGTCCACGGCCGATCTGCGCGACGAGCTGGGGATCGACGCCTCGACGCCTTTGATCGGCACCGTGGCGGTCATGCGGCCGCAGAAGGCGCTGTCGGTCATGCTGGAGGCATACGCCCAGGTGCTGAAGGTGATTCCGCATGCCCGGCTCGTCATCGCCGGCGACGGCGAGTGCCGCGGGGAGCTCGAAAAGCGCGCGCACGAGCTCGGTCTCAACGGCCAGGTCAGCTTCCTCGGTATCCGTCGCGACGTCGACGCCATCCTGCGCTCTGTGGACGTGGCGGCCATGTCCTCCGACTATGAGGGAACGCCGCTGGTGGCGCTTGAATGCATCGCCAACCGCGCGCCGCTGGTGGCTACGGCGGTCGGCGGCCTGCCGGAAATCATCGAGGACGGGCGAACGGGGCTACTCGTGCCGCCGCGCCAACCGGCGAAGCTGGCCGAGGCCCTGACGACGCTCCTGAGCGACCCTGTGCGCCGCCACGAGCTCGCTGCAGCGGCGGAACAAAGCTTGGACACATTCAGGATCGAGACGATCGCGGCCCGATTCGCGGAGCTCTACGAGGCGCTCGCTGAGCGAGCGGGCTTGGCGAGCCAGCCGGCGTCGCACGCGATCAGTTGAGCGACGTCGTCGTCCTCTGCTATCACGCCCTCAGCTCGGCCTGGGAGGTCGATCTGGCAGTGACTCCGACCGCGTTCGAGCGCCAGATCGCCCGTCTGCTGGATCGTGGCTGGCAGGCGACGACCTTCACCGAGGCGGTATTGCGTCCGCAAGCTCCTCGAACTCTGGCGATCACCTTCGATGACGCGTTCGCGTCCGTCGCCGCGCATGCCGTACCGGCTCTGGACCGCCTCGGGGTCCCAGGCACCGTGTTCGCACCGACCGCGTTCATGTCGACGGGCAGGACATTGAGCTGGCCGGGGATCGACCAATGGGCAGGGGGTCCCCACGAGGGAGAGCTGACCGCGATGAGCTGGGACGGCCTGCGCGTGCTGGCCGAACGCGGGTGGGAGATCGGGTCGCACACCCGCACGCATCCACGCTTGATTTACCTGGACGACGCCGAGCTCGAGCTCGAGCTCCGCCGGTCACGAGAGGAGTGTGAGGAAGCCCTCGGTCGAGCGTGCACCGCGATCGCCTACCCCTACGGCGACGTCGACGAGCGGGTGGCGGCCAGCGCGCGTAGCGTGGGTTACCTCTCCGGAGCAGGGCTCGGATCGAGCGCCAGGCGGTCTGATGCCTACCGTTTCCCCCGTGTGGGGATCTATCGCACCGATAGTCGCTGGAGGGTGTGGCTCAAGACCCTGCGTCCGGTGCGCCACCTCCTTACCACCGCTGGACCGCGCTCGACGCCGGCCTGACCTAGGTGAGTCAACGTCTCCCAGATCGTCTGAGTGGCGCTCAGCGATCGCCACTCAGCGGCTCGAAACGCGTGGGGCGAAAGCACGACATCGTGCAATCACGCCTGCGTCTCTGAAGCGCCAGCCTTCATGGCATAGTACGCCCTCATGGCACTGCCTTCATCACCGGGAGGGGACTGGGGTCGCTCGCCCGGCGAGCGCTCTGGTCTGACGCGCTACTACACGACGCTACGTGAACACGTGCTCCTGATAGCGCTGTGCACACTCGTGGCGCTCATCGCTGCCGGTGTCTACGTCAAGGTCGCGCCCCAGAGCTACACAGCTCAGGCGGAGCTGCTGGCAAATCCTGCACCGTCCGCCAACACCGTTCTGGCGAATCTCCCAGTGCTCCACCAGAGTGGTGACCCTACCCAGGACGTGCTGACCGCCGCTAGCCTTATAACCACGCCGCAAGTCGCCACCGCGGTCAAGCAGCAGCTGCATCTGGCGACCAGCCCCGAGGGCTTGCTCTCGCAGGTCCAGGCAAGCCCGCAGGGACAGAGCGATATCGTCGTCGTACAGGCTCAGGCCTCCACAGCGCGGACGGCTCAACGGCTGGCAAACGCGTTTGCCATCCAGGCGATCGCGGTTCGCACGGCGGCGCTGCACCAGGCTCTGGCTTTGCAGATTCCGCCGCTGCAAAAGCAGGTGGCGGCGCTGCCGGTCGCCGACCAGCAGGCACCGAACGGGGTGGGGCAGGAGCTCGGCCAGCTCCAGCAGCTTGCCGTAGGCAACGACCCAACGTTGATCTTCGAAGCACCGGCCGTACTGCCCGGCGGCCCCAGCTCGCCGCAGACGAAGTTGTCGCTCGTCGCCGGGCTCCTTGCCGGACTGCTGATCGGCATCGGGACGGCATTCATTTTCAGCGCGGTGGACCCCCGTCTGCGCCGGGAGGAGCAGCTGCGAGAGTTCTTCCCCGGTGTTCCGGTCCTGGCTCGGATCCCAAAGGTGGGCAAAGGGCGCCGGCCGCGTCCTCTGGTTCCGTCCGAGCTCACTCCCGCTGCCGTGGAGGGCTACCGAACGCTGCGGGCCACGCTTTCCGCGCGGCCGGGGAATGGACCCCCGGCATACCTTGTCACCGGTTCGGCACCGGCGGAGGGCAAAACGACTAGCGCGATCGGCCTGGCGGTGGCTCTTGCCCAGGCGGGTGGCCGTGTGATCCTGATCGAGGCGGACCTCCGTCGCCCGCGGATCGCGCCAGCCTTGGGGATCGATGTCAGGTTCGGAACCGAACAGGTGCTCATCGGGGAGGTCGATCTGGAGCAAGCGTTGGTTCCCGTCCGGGTCGCCGCCACCTCCTTCCGCGTGCTGGCCGCTCATCAGGCCGGAGCGGGACTCGCCGATCGCCTGTCACTCGCAATCGGGCGTCGGCTGGTTCAATCGGCAAAGGAGCTCGCGGACTACGTCGTGATCGACTCGCCGCCGCTCACGGCAGTGATCGACGCACTACCGCTGGCCCAAATCGCCGACGAAATTCTGGTCTTGGCGCGCATAGGACAGTCGCGGCTCAACAAGCTCGCGGATCTCGTGGAGCTCTTGCACACCCACACCACCGGGGCGAGCGGCTTTGTGCTTGTCGGCGCGAACATCAGTCGCGACCAGCGCTACGAGTACTACATCCAGCCGCCCGACGCCGCCGCGGCCGCCGACCGGCACTGGACGCGGCCAACGCCCGCGGGACGTGCGGTGGGATCCCGCTCCCGCTCCACCTGACGTCAACAGACACCTGCTCGAGTACGCGGCGTGCGCTGAGCGGACATCCCGCTCAGGCTTCCGCGATGAAAGCCGCGACGCGCGCCGATTCTCGGTCCAGGGTGTGTCGTCGCGCGAGCTCGAAGCCGACCTGTACGAGCCGCGATCGAAGGCTGAGGTCGGAGCCGATCTGCTGAAGCGACGCTGCCGCCGCGTCCGGGTCCGAGGGCGGGATCAGCAAGGCGCCGTCACCGGCCGCCGCGGCCACTCCTCCGACCGCTGTTGCGACCACCGGCACGCCGGAGGCAAACGCCTCGAGCAGCACCTGAGGCACCCCCTCGGTGTGAGAAACGTGGAGAAAGGCATGGCTCGAGCGGTACAACTCGAGCAGGCCATCGTTGAGCGCAACGTATCCCCGAAGATCGACGTGATCGGCAAGGCCGAATTGGATCAGTCGCTCCATCAGTGGCTGCTCGAGCGGCCCATCGCCGCAAACGATCATGCGCCATCGAGGATCCATCTTGCGCAACGCGGCCAACGTGTCAGCCAGCAGGAGGGGATTCTTCTCGTAGTCGAGCCGGCTGACGCTTAGCACGCTGAGGTCTCCCTCATAGCTTCGCTCTACGGCCCGCTCTCCAGCTTGGATGTCCCGCTCGGTGATCAGCGACACGCTGATCGGGAGAACGCTGGGGGCGTGACCGAAGCGCGATGCGAGCTCGTCACCCACGGTGATGACAGGACAGCTGCGGCTCAGCGCGCGCCAGATCAGCTCGAGCAGATCGGCCGCAACGTGCGTCCAGCGCTCGTTCGGGCGCCGTCGCCTCACGTAGCTGGGGAAGTCTTGGCGCACACCTAGCACCACGCGTCGGCCGCGAACCTTGGCCAGCACGGCCAGCGCCGCCCCATGGAGGTACGGCCCCATGACCCAGACCGCATCGGCGTCGTCCAGCGCCCGCCAGAACAGACGCAGAGAGCGGAGGAGAGAGACGAGCACCCGTACCCGCATCGTGAGCGTCGCGTAATGGGGAACCGCGAGGAAGCGGACCCCTGCCGGTAGCCGGTAGTGGGACACACCGGGCTCGGGATCTACCCGTCCCACAACTGTCAGCTTGTCAACTCTTGGCGCAAGCGCGGCGAGGAACTGCGCGAATGCGATCTCACCATAGGTGTCACCGTCGGATTGCTTGTAGGTGCAGTCCGAGTAGGCGACCAGGCGCATCGCTGAGGTGATCATAGGTGTCGCTGGACCTTTTGCGCCAGGACCGGCAAGGCACGTATTCCTCCACAACGCACAGGCTGTCTGCTCAATGCTTCGCAAAGACGGACATACCGCAGAGGGCAACGCCGAGCTGATTACGATCGCGCCCCGGTCGATGAGCCATGAGGGACGTTCCACCGGCGTCCGCCCCAAACCTCGGATGACACATGCGGCTGAGACTCACCACCAGATCAAGGGATTTCGCACGCTTTTCCTGCGGCGTATGTGTGCTGGTTGCGGCCGTCATTCTGTTTGCGGCTTACCCCTCGGCGTCGGCCGCCGACTCGGCGCCGTGGCTGGGTCTTGATTACAACAGCCAGACACCGGCACCTGCCGCTGACCTCACCGAGTTCGTAGATCACGGAATCGTCTACGACAGGGATAGCGTCGAACCCGCAGCGGGCGACACTGTCAGCTCGCAATCCTTCGCGAAGCTGAGCCGCTCCATCTCGGCGGGAATGATTCCCGATATCGTCGTCGACCCGGCGGCTGGCAACCCGACGGGGTGCACGTCTGACCCCGCCCCCGCAGCTTGGTGCTTGCCAACAAGCGCTGCCGACATCCAGACCTATGTGAACGGTTTCATCACCACCGTGCAGTCGGTGCTGCAGGCGTATCCCAACCAACAGTTCCTGTTCGAGCCGATGAACGAGCCGTTCTATTGGGGATCACCGCCTGGCACACAAGCGGGATACAAAGCCGCAGCCGAGTATGCAGCGGTCTTGGCAAAGCTGCTTCCCGCGATTGCCGAGGCCAGTGGTCCCTCGATTCCGTTGAGCGATGTGTATGTGCCCGCCGCGGGTTGGCTCCCGGATGGCACGCACTGGATCCCTGATCTCTACGCGGCTGAGCCGTGCCTGGCACCCGGCGGCGGACCATGTGAGAGTGGCGCTCCGCAGACCCCGATCGCGGGCTGGACCGTCCATCCTTATGGCTTGCCCGGGATTTCCAGCCAGGGGATCAATTCCGTGCCCCCCCTGCGAGCGGAGATGCGTTCTGGGACTGACAACATCGTGGTGTCGGAAATCGGCTTCTGCGCGACTAGCGTGGCCGGCGGCCAGAATTGCAGCAAGGGCGATTGGTACGGCTCCGGAGGCCAAACGGCTCGCTGGTTGGCCCGGACGCTCCGCGCGGCATACGCCATGCATCAGGCCGGTTGGCTCAAAGCGATGATCCTCTGGCTGCGCTCAGGAGACGGCTACTCGATGCAGCTGTCAAACGGGAGTCTGACGGCACAGGGGCTGGTGCTGCTCAACTTTGCTGACCAGCACGTGACCGGACGGGTCAGCCGCGCCACAAGCCACCGGAAGCCACATCACACCAAAGCCCGCCGCCGCCATCGCCGAAGCACATGCCGGAAGCACCGCTCGTGCCATCGACGCCGATCGCGGAGCAGGTGACATGATCGCCCGGGCGGCCGCCACCTCGTACTAAGGGGCGACGCCTGCCGTCGCAGGAGACCACGGCTCGACGGGTTGCGACTGCATCCCCGATAGCCGCGCCCCACGGCGTGCCAGGGACAGCAGCACCGGGCACACCGCGAGCAAGATCCACAGGTACTTGGCGTACTGCGAAGGAGCAAAAGCGTCGCCGACGAAGACCGCGATCAGCGCGAGCACCACGGCGCGCGAGAGCAGCTCCATCTCGCGGTCGCCGAGGCGCTCGAAGATGCGGGCAGCTTTGACCGCCAAGGCGAAGCACCCTCCCCACACGGCGACCATCGTCAAAAGGCCTGGCACGCCGAGGTCGGCGAGTGCCTCCAATGCCGCGTCGTGAGCGGCTTTGGGAGTGTCGACGATCAGGTTTGCCGATGTGATGGCACCTGGCTGATTGACGTAACGTCCCTCAACCAAGGGAAAGTTGTCTGTTCCGACGCCCTGCACCGGGTGTGTCCTGATCACCCGCCAGGCGACAGTCCAGATGCTTGATCGGCCGGTGGTGCTTGACGCTGTCACCCGATTGCGAGCTGTCAGCGGTGCCAACACGAAGAAGTACCCGACGGTGCCAACCGCACCCACCACGAGCAGCATCCCCGCCCACGCCCGCCAGCGTCCCCCGAACACGACGGCTCCCACCATCACCGCGCCTAGAGCCAGTAGCCCTTCCCGTGACAAGGTGCTCACGAGGCCGATGAAGAAAACGACGGTAGCTGCCATCGCGATGAGCTTGACGTGCGGGGAACGGGGCTTGGTCGCTGCCAGGGCGATCAGCAGCGGAATCGCCGCGGCGATCACGATCGCCTCGCCATTGGCCTCGCCGACCGTCCCGGTCAGACGACCGGCCTGCGCGCTGGTCTGGGCGGTGGGGACCAACAGGCCGTAGACGCACGAGATGAAGCTTCCGGCGACAAAAGCCAAAAGCGTCCATTTGACATGCTCGCGCTCCCGCAGGGCGCCGAACGCGATCGGTATCAGCATCATGTCCAGCAGGTAGCGGCCGGCGCCCCCCAATGCGGTGCCAGGGCTATAGGCCCAGACGAAGCTGAGCGCCGACCAGGCGAGCATTGCGATCAGCGCCACCACCAAGGCCGCGTGCTCGGAGATAAATGCCGCTAGATCGCGGCCCCGCTGCGCGGCGATCCGCACGAGCCACGACACGAACAGGATGAGTCCGATCGCCTTGGTGACGCTCACCGATCCGGTGCTGCTGAATAGGTCGAGGAATGAGAGCACCGTGAACAACACGAAGCCCAGCGTCACATCGGTTATGACTGCGACGGCGAACAGAATCCCGACTGCGACGAGGACGCCGTACCCGGGCTTGATGCCACCGACCACTCCGCTCGCCACGCACACCGCAAGTGCGGACGCAATCAGCCACGGATTCCACCGCCCGAGGCGCGCGGTTGCGACCATCAGCGCCGCAGGTCCGGGTTGGACATGTTCACACTATGTCACGGTCAGACCCACTCGCTGTCGCCAGCGATCGCGCTGCGAGCGGACGAGATGCGGACCGGCGCCGTCTCGCTCATCCCGAGCCGACTCCCGATCTCGCTTGCAGGCGAAACCCGGAACGGAGCCTGGCCACGATCTGGCGCAGCTCCGCCACCGACAACTCACCGGTGACGACCAGCACCAGGCCGTAGAGGGCAATTCCGGACAGACCCCCGATCAGCCATCCCGCTACGGAGAGGTGTCCGGTGCCCACTGCCAGCAAGGGAAGCGCCATGGCACCGGCCGCGATGACGGTTCGGAAGGCCGCCGCGATAAGTGTCCTCACCTCGACCGTGACCAGGCGACTGCACAGCCAAAGGTGAGCCCCTACGTAGACGACCATCATCATGTCATCGGCGATCGCGGCGCCCACCACTCCCACGAGGCGCAACAGTGGATAGGTGGCGATCAGTCCCAGCGCCAAGGTCCCCAACACGATGGGTACCCTCCGGCGCGCCTCTCCCAGATAAGTCACGGCGCCGGAGATCGGTGCGGCCGCCGGTGATACGAACGCGTGCACTGCGAGCACCCTCATGATCTCAGGAGAGGAGTGGTAGCCGGGACCTAGCAATAACCCCACGATCGGCTTGGCCCACACCACCATCGGCGCGATGACCAGACCCTGAACGATGACCAGGTACCGGATCGCCTGGTTGAACGAGCGCGTGTCCGGGGACCCCCCGCCCAACGAGAGCCTTGGCGCGATACCGCCGGCCACAGCGATACCCAGGTATCCGAGCACGGTCAAGATCCTCACCACGGCACTGAAGCTCCCCACGGCAGCAGACGTGAGCACGGCCCCGATAAGCAGAACATCGATCTGGGTGATCGCGCTGTAGGTCACGTCGACGATCAGCATGGCCCCGGCGTATCGCGTGACGGCGCGCAGGCCGACGCGGTCGGGAAGCGCCCCCCCATTGCTACGGCGTCCAACTAGGCGCAGCGTCAGAAACAGCCCCGCGGCGACCGCCACGGCGTAGCCGATCGCCTTACCCAGCATCGCTCCGGCCGCACCGGTGCCGGCGGCTACCAGCGCGATCGCGGTGGAGGTCTCGGCCGCGCTCTCGATCACAACCATCCGCAGGCTCACCATCACGCGCAGCAGCGAGGTAGCCATCGAGGTGAGAAACGTGAACAGCGTTAGCCCACACAGCGCCACGGCCATCCAGCGCAATGGCCACACAAGCGCCGGGCGGCCGTAGGCATGCGCCACCGGCGCGGCCAACGCGAACAGCGCCACGCTCATCAAGAGAGCGGCCGGCACCTGAAGCCGCAGCCCGAGCATCAGGAGCGCTCGTGCATGCGCCAGGTTGCCCCGGTGATCCGCGACGAAACGCCCCATGGCCATCGGCAGGCCAAGTCCCGCTGGGAAGGACAACAAGGCGCCGATGCCGTACGCCAGCGCGTAGAGGCCATAGTTCGAGGCCCCCAAGGCCCGCACCAGGTACAGAGTCAGGCCGGCGGTGAACAGGGTGGTGGCAACCTGACTGGCAAGTTGCAGCGCCGTGTTGCGGATCGGACCCGGATCGTCCAGCCCTGCCTGGGGAGGTCCTGCCCCTTCCCGGCGCCCGAGGGCTGCCTCTTTCTGCCCGGATGCGGCGTCGGCCATCAGCGACTGGTGACCGGAACCGCGCCAGCCGGTTGCCGGCGTGCGGCGATCCTGGCACGGGTCTGGCGTCCCGTTGCCTTGACGTAGGCAAGCAGGCGCCTGTTCATCAGCCCCAGGATCAGCGTGACCCACACCTTCGGTCCCGCGGCGCCAGCTTGGACGCTGGCCCACGTGTATTTGATTCCTGCCATGCGCTTACCGGCGAGGAATGCATGCAGGGCCGTGCTCTCCACCACGACCCGCCAGCAGGCGGGCGCGTGGCGTGCCAGCTCGGCGCCGTGGCGGGCGATCATCTGCCGGTCCCGCCAGAGGACGTCGGTTGCGTCGTTCAGTAGCTGCGGGATCAATCGGGCAGCGGCGGCGTCACGGGTGTAGCTGTTGGCCGCGTCGGTGTGCTGCCGCGCCAGGACGTCCTCCACCCACAGGCTTCGCTCGCGCCTGGCGAGGTCCAGCTCCCACAACCCGTCGATTACTCCCCGCCGACGAGGATAGGGTGTCTCCGCGTACACCGAGCGGTGGATGCAATGGCCTGCGTCCGAGTCGGCCTCCCGCTCGTAGATGGATTGCAGCCACGTGAGCCGCCCCCGGTAATCCGTGATCGGAGTGGCGGGCATGATCGTCGGCCCGACGTGGCCATCGTCCCACTGCATCCGACTACGGATGACGTGGAGGCCGTCCGGCCGCGTGTCGATCAGCTCCCGCAGCCGGGCCAACGAGTGCGGCAGCAACTCCCAGTCCGAATCCAACCTCACGAACCATTCCCCGCGGGCATGTTCAACGGCCGTGGCCCGCGCGGGAAAGATCCCTTGGTTTCGCTCGTGGCGCAGGAGCCGCAGACGCGCCTCCCCCAAGGAGCCCAAGACCGCCGGCGTATCGTCCGTTGAGCCGTCGTCTACGACGACGATCTCAAAGTCCTCGAATGTCTGCTCCATACAGCTGCGTACACAACGTTCGACCACTCGAGCACGCTGATACGTCGTGACCAGAATGCTGAAGAATGGACTGGACAGCTTTTCGCCCCCGTCAGCCCCGCTGATCTTCGTCGCCATCGGTGCGAAACGCTAGACGATCGCCTGTCGCCAGACGATCGCTTGTCGCTTCGCGCATCTTCCACCAGCAGAAGCGGCCCTTTTCCTGGATAGGCTCCCGACTTCTCGTGGAACGTCTGACTGCGTCGATGGGGGTCACAGACACTCGTTCTCGGGGCGAGCCGTGGTCGAGGCAGGTAGTCCCGCTTGTCCCGAGCTTCATCGTCATCGCGCTGATGCTCGTGTGGGCGGTGCACGACGGCGGCTACGACGAGGACACGTGGTACTGGGGCGCGCTGCTAGTGCTGGTGGCGCTCGCCGCAACGGTGATTGGACTCGGCGCGCGAATCCGCGTCTCGCGAGCTGGCGCGGCAGCGTTGGGCGCCTTCGTTCTGTACGTCGCCTGGTCTTACCTCTCGATTCTCTGGGCACAGTCGCCAGGTGACGCGCTGGAAGGCAGCAATCGGGCACTGCTGTACCTGCTGGTGTTCGCGCTGATGGTGATCACTCCGTGGACCACGCGGGCGGCGCTGATCGCCTTGCTGACGTTCACAGTCGGCGTGGGGGTGATCGCCATCGTTCTGCTGGTGCGGCTGGCGTCGGCCGACCATGTCGAGGCACTCGTGATCCAAGGGCGGCTGGCGGCCCCGACGGGGTACTTCAACTCCACCGCCGCGCTGTTCACGATCGACGCGCTGACGGCCACGGCTCTGGCGGCGCGGCGCGAGCTGCCGTCCGTGTTCCGGGGATTGCTGATCGCCTTTGCCTGCGCTTCGCTTCAGCTGGCGCTGATCGTTCAGAGCCGTGGCTGGCTGTTCACGTTGCCGCTGGTGGCCGTGGTGGCGATCATCGTGGTCGGCGATCGGCTGAGGGTGACACTCGCCGCGGTGCTGCCGCTAGTCGCCGTGCTCGCGCCCGTCCGAACGCTTCTGCACGTCTACGAGAGCTCGGGCGCCAGCGGCCTGGAACACGCCGCAGCGAAGGCGGGACAGATCTCACTGATCCTGTGCGCGGTGATGCTTGTTGCCGGTACAGCCCTCGCGATCGCCGATCGTCGGCTGGCGCGTCGGTCCCTCACGGGCCGCTGGCGCCGTGCGATTGGGGGCGCCTTGGCGGCGGCCGCCGTGGCGGTGGCGATCGGCGGCGGCGTGGCCGCGACGCACGGCCATCCATTCCACTTCATCTCTTCACAGTGGCACGGCTTCGCCCATCCCCAGGCGAGCAGCACCGGTTCGCACTTCACCGACGTCGGCAGCGGCCGCTACGACTTCTGGCGCGTCGCGCTCGATGCATTCAAAGCCCATCCCGTGGGTGGCCTGGGACAGGACAACTTCGCCGACTACTACGTCACGCGACGCCGCACAAGTGAAGATCCGCAGTGGACGCACAGCCTTGAGCTGCGGCTTTTGGCGATGACCGGAGCGGTGGGCTTCGCCCTGTTTCTGACGTTCATCACCGGCGCGCTGATCGCTGCTCTCAGGGCTCGGCGCCGGGGGTCAGCGCTCGCCCGGGGCGTGGCCGGAGCTGCGGTGTTGCCCATGGTCGTATGGCTCATCCACGGCTCGATCGATTGGTTCTGGGAGATCCCAGCGCTCAGCGGACCGGCACTCGGTTTTCTGGGCATGGCGGTGGCTCTGGGCAGAGTTCCGCCCACCGGCACCGAACGGCCAGCGCCGAGGCCGGCGGGGATACTGCCGCGGATCGCTTTGCCCGCGGCGACGGCTGTGGTGTTGTGCGCGGCGTTCATCGTGCTGCTATTCCCCTACCTCGCGGTGCGCGAGGTCTCCACGGGATACGACGTCGGCACCCGGGACCCCAGCGCGGCGCTGCACGACCTCAGCCTGGCGGCAGATCTCAACCCCCTCAGCCCGGACCCCGGACGCCTGGCCGGTGCCATCGCCCTGGAGAGCAACCGTTTCGCCGAGGCGGAGCGGCGCTTCGCGCAGACCATCTCGCGTGAGCGCGGCGACTGGTTTGCGTGGCTCGGAAAGGGCCTGGCAGCTTCCGCGCTCGGCGATCGCCCCAGCGCCCATCACGACTTCGTGGTCGCGGCCTCGATCAACGCTCAGCAGCCGGTGGTCTCAGAGGCGCTGTCACGGGTTTACGGACGCAGTCCGCTCGCCCCGAGGGCTGCCCTCAGATTGGTGGCCGCACAGTAGGGGTCGTCCCCGGCAAAAACCGATCTATAGCTCACAATTATGGGTCAGGTTGCCCCAACTCGCACAATAGACCGGATTTCAGTTCACAATTGACTTTGCATGGAGCTTTCGTGTAGCCTTCCCCTGGGGAACGTGTACATAAGCCGCGTCCCTTCACATCGGTGGGGGCGGGACCTCAATTCCAAAGGCAGGATGGATGAAGCGTATTGCGACGATAATCGCGGCCCTGGCTCTGTTGATCCCAAGTACGGCCCTGGCCGCGAGCAGCTCGACGTGCCAGAGCTATCACCAAAAGGTCTGCAACGTCTCGGGGCTTACTCAGAACCAGGGGCCGAGCGAGCCTTCGAGTGCTGTCAATGCCGCATCGGCTACGACCGCGGGAACCAACTCGAGCAGCCTCCCGTTCACCGGTTTGGACCTCGGGCTGCTGGTCGTGGGCGGCGCCGTGCTGCTCGGGGCGGGCATGGTCGTCCGCCGGGCATCACGCGGCCTCAGCTGATCGATAACGCTTTCCCACTTCGCGACTTCGCTGTCTCGCGGCGGGTGGGCATCGATTCGCGGCGCTGAGGCGGCCGGCCGTTCTGATCCTACGACGGTCGGCCGTCCTCAGGCTACGATGGTCGGACTGCGCCGGTGGGCGCTAGCGCCGATCTCGCGGCCCGCTAGCCAACGCCCAGCCGCTGC
This sequence comes from uncultured Actinomycetes bacterium, assembly GCA_963822735.1. GTDB lineage: Bacteria > Actinomycetota > Thermoleophilia > Solirubrobacterales > Solirubrobacteraceae > Palsa-465. The sequence continues at coordinate 282,039 of CAWGIU010000009.1, read as the reverse complement.
AGGATCAGCCGCCTGACCTCTCCCCCATCCGCGCGTCCGCTGGTCTGGCGCATCACGTACCCGACGAGCGGCCCCAGGGCCTTTGCGTTGCCGGCGCGGACCTGCTCGGCGGCCGACGGATCGGCGGCGATTGCCTCCTCGGCCAGGGCTTCAAGCTCCCCGCCGTCCGACCCCATGGCGCCAAGACCAGCTTCCTCGACGATCGCGCGTGGGTCGCCGCCCTCCGCCACCAGGCGGCTCAGCACCTGCCGCGCGGCGTCGCGGCTCACCTCTTTCGCGCGCACCATCGCGGCCAGCGTGGCCAACGTCTCAGGCGGGACACGCGAATCGCCGGGATCGGCGTCGGATCCGATCCGCTCGACGAGCTGGGGGATCCAGTTGGCGAGCTCCACAGGGCTGGGCACGCGACCGCCGTCAGCGGCGGCAGCCTGATCGCTCCCGCCGTCGGATCCTGCGGCCAGCGCGCGTTCGAAGTAGTCTCCGAGCTCGACCCGGAAGGCCAGCTGGCGCGCCCTCTCGGCACTCAATCCGAAAGCCCTCTCGAACCGCGCCGCTCGCTCCGCCGGAAGCTCCGGTAACGCCGCCCGCGCAGCTGCCAGCATCTCGTCGCTGACCTCCAGGGGCATGAGGTCTGGCTCCGGGAAGTAGCGATAGTCGTGGGCTTCCTCCTTGGAGCGAAGCGGTGTGAGCTGGGCCGAAACGGGATCAAAGTGCAACGTCTGCAGCACCACCGTCTCGCCCGAGCGCAGCAGCCGAATCTGTCGCTCGATCTCAGCACGCAGACCGCGCTCCATGAAACGAAACGAGTTCATGTTCTTGAGCTCGGTCTTGGTGCCCAGCTGCTCGGTGCCGACGGGGCGGACCGACACGTTGGCGTCCACCCGCAGCGAGCCCTGCGACATGTCGACGTCGGAGACCCCAAGTGCCTTGAGTGTCGCGCGCAGCAGCGTCAGCCACTCGCGTGCCTGCTCGGGCGAGCGCAGATCAGGCTCGGTGACGAGCTCCACGAGCGGCGTGCCGCAGCGGTTGAAGTCCACAACGCTGCGCTCGGCGCCGTGGATGCGCCCGCTAGCCGAGGTGTGCTCGAGCTTGGCCGCATCCTCCTCGAGGTGGATGCGGTGAATGCGCACCTCGCCCAGCTGCCCGCCGCGGCAGAGCGGCTGGTCGTATTGGGAGATCTGGTAGCCCTTGGGATTGTCGGGATAGAAGTAGTTCTTGCGGTGAAACTGCGAGCGTCGGGCGATGCGCGACCCAAACGCCAACCCGATCATCGTGGCGAAGCGGACCGCCTGCTCGTTGACCACCGGCAGCGCGCCCGGCAGCCCCAGGCATACGGGGCAGGTGCGGGCGTTCGGCGGCGCGCCGAACGCCAGCTCACAGCCGCAGAACATCTTCGTCCGCGTCTGGAGCTGAACGTGAATCTCGAGCCCGATTACCGGCTCGTACTCAGTCACGGGCCGGACTCCCGTCAAATCCGATCGCTTGCTCCAGGGCGAAAGCGGCGTCGAGCAACCGTCCCTCGGAGAAGGCTGGACCGGCGAGCTGGAAGCCGACCGGCAGGCCGTCGCTCAGCCCAGCTGGAATCGAGATCGCCGGAATCCCGGCAAGTGGCATCGGGACCGTGCAAAAGTCGTTGAGGTACATAGCCAATGGATCGTCGGTCTTGGCTCCGAGCTCGAACGCCGTCCAGGGGCTGGTGGGGGTGACGATGAAGTCAAAGCGCTCGAACGCCGCACGGAAGTCCTCGGAGATCTTCGTGCGCACCTTCTGCGCCGTTCCGTAATAGGCGTCGTAATAGCCGCTTGAGAGCGCATAGGTGCCCAGCATGATCCGGCGCTTGACCTCAGCACCGAAGCCCGCGGCGCGCGTGTGTCGGTACATCGACTCCAGGTCGGCGTCGCCATCGATGCGCAGCCCGTAGCGCACGCCGTCGAACCGCGCCAGGTTGGCCGAGGCCTCGGCGGGCGCGATCAGGTAGTAGGCCGAGAGGGCGTGCGGCGCGTGCTCCAGCCGACAGGGCTCGACCGAGGCGCCGAGCTCCTCCGCAAGCTTGACCGTGTGGTCGAACTGCTCGCGCACGCCGGGCTCGACGCCGCCCGCTGGTCCTGTCAGCTCCTCGGGGACGCCGAGCCGGATCCCCTGGAGGTCATCGCGCTGGGGCAGCGCAATCTGGCCGGGGAAATGCAGCGAGGTCGAGTCGCGCGGATCGTGGCCCACCATGTGCGAGAGCAGCAGTGCCGCGTCGGTCACGTTGCGGGTCAGCGGCCCTGCCTGGTCGAGCGAAGAGGCGAAGGCGATCATGCCGTACCGCGAGCAGGCGCCGTAGGTCGGCTTCATGCCGACGATGCCGCACAACGCCGCCGGCTGGCGGATCGATCCTCCGGTGTCGGTGCCGATCGCCCACGGCGCGAGCCCTGCGGCCACGGCTGCCGCGCTGCCGCCCGAGGACCCCCCCGGTACTCGGCCCCGGTCCCAGGGGTTGAACACCGGGCCGAAGCCCGAGTTCTCGTTTGAGGAGCCCATCGCGAACTCGTCCTGATTTGTCTTTCCAAGCAGCGGCGCGCCCGCCTCGAGCAGTCGCTGGACGACGGTCGCCGTGTATGGCGGCCGGTAGCCCGCGAGGATCCGCGATCCGGCCTGGCTGGGGACGCCTTCGGTGCAGAACAGATCCTTAACCGCCACCGGTACCCCGCCCAGCGCCCCATCGCGGCGGTTGTCGCTCGGTGGCCCCTCGGCCACCCAGGTGAACGCGTTCAACTCGTCGGCCGCCGCGCGGCGCCGGTAGGCCTCGAACAGCTCGGCCGGTTCTATCTCGCCGGCGCGCACGCTCTCGACCGCCTGGGCGGCAGTCAGCTCTATGAGCTCGGTCACGGAGCGCCCGGCCCCGGGCTGGGCACGCCGAAGCCGCCGGCCACCGGCTCGGGGGCGCTGGCCAGCGCTTGCTCCGCCGTCAGGCAGGGCTCCGGCTGATCGGGACGCAGCGGCCCGGCGGCGTCGACGACGTGAGCGGTGGGCGGTACCCCCTCGAGCTCGAGCTCGCCAATCTTCTCGATGTGGTCGAGCACCTTGGAGAGCTCGCCGGCCATCCGCTCGACATCCTGCTCTGAGAGCTCGAGCTTGGCCAGCGCTGCGACATGGAGTACCTGAGCGCGGTCCAGCATCTGAGCCGCATTCTAGGAGCCGGCCGGTTCCCGAATCCGCACGGTCTCCATGTGCCCCAGAGCCCTCAGATCAGTGCCGGCCTCCTGGCGCAGCGATCGGTATCCGCCATAGAGGATTCCGATCGCGGCCACCAGGCCCAGATACGCTCCGGGCCGCTCGCCGACGCCGCTGCCTGACGGGGGATTGATCACCACGCGATAGATCAGAGCCAGGACGCTGAGCGCGCCCAGCACTGTGACAAACACGCTGAGCGTGGCCGGGATCGCCGGTGCGCGCTGAGAGGCCTGAAAGAGGGTGAGCGCGAGTCCCATGATGATCGTCAGCAGCAGGAACCACCGCAGATGGTTGAGGCCGCTCCAGCCTGTCCAGCTCGTCTTCGCACCGATGTTGTTCGCCGTCTGGCTGAGCGAGCCACCGAGCGCGTACCACTTCAGGGCAAACAGGAAGATCAGCAGCAGCACGGCGCTTCCACCGGCGATCATCTCGCCCCAGCGCAGGCGCCGCGGCTCAAAGTCACTCAACGCCGAACGGCCTCCAGCGAGCGTAGGCGACTTGTCACGTACAGGAGACCACCGGCCAGCAGCAGGGCTCCCCAGAACCCGATGCCGCCAGCGGATCCGAAGTGGATCAGGAGCTTGAAGGCCAGCAGACCGGCCGCGATCAGTGCCAGGACCATTCGCGTTCGTGCGCGGCTGTCGGCGATCGCCGGGACCTGTGTGTGGGGGGAGAGCCGCTCGATCGCCAGATCGGCCAGCAGCGCGACCACCGCGAACACGGCCAGCACGCCCAGCCAGCCGTCTGGGGCCCCCGTCGCAGGATCGCTGATTGGAACTGTCTGGCCGCCACCGGTGATCGTGATCTGGAACCACGGCAGAAACAGCAGGTCGAGCGCCAGCAGCACGGCCAGGGCGACCACGATCAACTCGTCGCGCGAGACACTCTCAAGCGTAGTTCTGTTGCGGCGTTCACCGGGCACGCGATCGGCGCCATCGTAATCGCCCGCGCTCATCCCAGCTGGCGCCTCGCCGCCTCTACCGTGTTGCGCAGCAGCATCGCGGGGGTCATCGGACCGACGCCGCCGGGGACTGGGGTGATGAGACTCGCGCGCTCGGCTACCGGTTCGAAGTCGACGTCGCCGACCAGGCCGTCCTCGGTGCGGTTGATGCCGACATCGATCACCACCGCGCCTTCCTTGACGTGGGCTGCGCCGATCAGGCGCGGGTGCCCGGCCGCCGCCACGAGCACATCGGCGCGCGAGCAGACCTCCTCTAGCTCCCGCGTCCGTGAGTGGCAAATGGTCACCGTGGCGTTGTGATGAACCAGCATGGCCGCCACGGGCCTCCCCACCAGGTCCGAGCGGCCGACGACCACGGCCTCCGCCCCTTCCAGAGCCACACCATGATGGTCGAGGAGCCAGATGATTCCCAGCGGCGTGCATGGACGGAGGCCGGGGGTCCCCTGTACCAGGCGACCGGCGCTGATGGGGGTCAGGCCGTCGACATCCTTGTCCGGTGAGATCGCTCCGGTCAGCGTCGGGCCATCGAGTTCCTCGGGCACAGGCAACTGCAGCAGGATCCCCGATACCTCGCGGTTTTCGTTGCACTCCTTGATCAGCGTCGCAACCTCATCCTGGGAAGCATCCCGACCCAGCTGGCTGTGGAAGTCGGCGATTCCCACCTCGGCCGACACGCGGCGCTTGTTCTGCACGTAGATCTCGGAGGCCGGGTCGTCGCCTACCAGGATCGTCGCCAGTCCCGGCTGGCGGCCGCTCTGCTCGACTAGCTCCGATACCTCGCGGGCCACATCGGCTCGTACCTGTGCCGCGGCCGCTCGTCCGTCGATGATCGTGGCGGTCATCTTTCAGTCACGCTAGAGGATCGTCCGGCGGCCACGTGCGCCGGAGGTTCAGCGCTTGCTGATCGGAGCCAGGTCGGCCACCAGCTTGCGCTCCGAGCGATCGCGGGCGAAGCGGATGACGACGATCCCGCCCGGCTCGAGCGCCGTGACCACTCCTTCCCCGAACGAGGGATGGACCACGTCGTCGCCCATTCGGAACGAGACCGCGGGGGTGTCGGCGGCCGCGGGCCAGGCCGTGGCGCGGGCACGGAGACCCGGGGCTCCTGCTTGGCCATCGCGTTCCTCACGGTCGGTTAGCCCCGGCGGGATCTCCGAGATGAAGCGGCTAGGAATACCGTAGGTCCGCGATCCGAACACGCTCCTGGTGCGGGCGCTGATCAGGTAGAGGTCGCGCTGCGAGCGGGTTATCCCCACGTAGCACAGCCGGCGCTCCTCCTCCAACTCACCCTCATCGAGCGCCCGGGAGTGAGGAAAGACCCCCTCCTCACAGCCGATCATGAAGACCGTCGCGTACTCCAGCCCCTTGGCGTTGTGAAGCGTCATCAGCGTCACCAGTCCCTCGTCATCGCGCCGCTCATCCGCGTCCGAGAGCAGCTGGATCTGCTGAAGGAACTCCGCCAGGCCGGCATCCTCGCGACCGGCGGCCTCCGCCGCTTCGTCGTACTCCGCGGCGACGTTGACCAGCTCTTCCAGGTTCTCGATCCGGCCCTGGGCCTCGATCGTCCGCTCGGCCTCAAGCGCCTCCAGGTAGCCGGTCTCGCGCAGCAGCTCCTGCAGCAGCGAGGCCACGGAGCCCGTCCCCTCCGCGCGCTCGCGCAGGACATGCATGGTTCCCATAAAACGGCGCAGCGCGTTGATCGCCGCGGCGCCGAGATCGGGCACGCGCTCCGGCTCGGAGGCGGCATCCCAGATCGGAATCCCGGTGGTGTTGGCAAACGAGAGCACGCGGCTCATCGAGGTAGAGCCGATTCCGCGCCTGGGCGAATTGACGATCCTGGTGAAGGCGCCGACATCCTGAGGGTTGACCAGCACGTTCAGGTACGCCACGGCGTCCTTGATCTCGGCTCGCTCATAGAACTTCGTCCCGCCGATCACCTGGTAGGGGATCTCCGAGCGCACGAGCGTGTCCTCCAGCACCCGGGACTGGGCGTTCGTGCGGTAGAAGACGGCGATCTCCGAGCGCGAGCCGCCCTCGTCCACCAGCCGTTCGATCTCCCCCGTCACGAACCTCGCCTCGGCGTGCTCGTCCTCGAGCTCGCGGACGTGGATCGGATCGCCCGCGCCCAGCTCCGACCACAGTGACTTCGTCTTCTGGCCGCGGTTGTTTGCGATCACCGCGTTCGCCGCGTCGAGGATGTTCTGCGTCGAGCGATAGTTCTGCTCGAGCTTCACCACGTGGGCGTCCGGGTAATAGTCCTCGAAGTCGAGGATGTTGCTGATGTCGGCCCCGCGAAAGCCGTAAATCGATTGAGCATCATCGCCGACCACCATTAGGTTCCGCCGCTCCTTGGTCAGCAGCTGAAGCCAGCGGTACTGGGCGTGGTTGGTGTCCTGGTACTCGTCCACGAGCACATAGCGAAAGCCCTGGATGTAGATGTCCTGGACCTCCTGGAAGAGCTCAAGCACGTTGACCGAGCGGACCAGCAGATCGTCGAAGTCCATGGCGTTCATGCGGTGGAGCTGGCGCTCGTACTGGCGGTAGACGTCGGCCACGGTCTGCTCGAAGAACGAACCCACCATCTGGCTGTAGGCGTCGGCATCCCGGAGCTTGTTCTTGGCGTCCGAAATCTGGGCCTGAACGGCGGCCGGCGTGAAGCGCTTAGGGTCGAAGCCGAGCTCGTCGATGCAGCGTTTGATCAGCCGCCGCGAGTCGGCCTGGTCGTAGATCGAGAACTGGCGCGTGTAGCCGAGCCGGTCCGCGTGCGCGCGGAGCATGCGGGCGCAGGCCGAGTGAAAAGTCATGACCCACATCGCCCTGATCCGCCGGCCGATCAGATAGGCCGCGCGCTCGCGCATCTCGCCGGCCGCCTTGTTCGTGAACGTGATCGCCAGGATCTCATTCGGCTGGGCGGCGCCCGAGGCCAGCAGGTAGGCGATCCGGTGGGTGAGCACGCGCGTCTTGCCCGATCCGGCGCCGGCAAGGATCAGCAGCGGCCCGTCGCCATATGTCACGGCCTCGCGCTGGGGGTCGTTCAGACCCGCCAGCAGGTGCTCGATCGTGCTCGTCGCCTCCGCCATCCGCAGTCTCTCAACGGTAGCGATGCCACTGGTCGGTCATCCTTGGTGCGGTGGACGTGCTGAGCCGGCTGCGAAGGGCCTGCGCGGACGTGGCCACCCGGGCCCGGCATGTGTCGATCGAGCACGGGGCGGTGGCGAGCTACGCCGCGGCATTGCCCACCGAACAGACCCAGGCAGTGCTCGACCCCGAGGCTCACCTTGTGTCCGGCACCCGCGAGGAGCTGGCGGCCTTCTGGATCACGTTGGATGCCGTCAACTTCGGCTCAGGATGGTTTCCGACGCTACGCAAGCGCGCCGGGCGCTCGGGGTACTTCACGGTGGCGAGCGGCATACGGGATCGGTTCGCGGCGCACGGTCCATGGCGGCCTGCGGAGCTCGCGGAGCTGAGCGCGCGGGATCTCGCGGCGGCGCTCGGCCAGGACCCTGAGCACGAGCTCATGCGCCTGTTTGCGCGGTCGCTAAACGATTTGGGACGGCAGATCGAAGAACACCACGGCGGTCGCTTCGTCGCCCTCGTCGACGACGCGGGCGGCTCGGTCCTGCCGCTCGTTGAGCGCTTGAGTGGCTGGAGATCGTTCGCGGACCGCTCGCCGTACGGACAGCTCGAAGTTCCGTTTCTCAAGCGCGCACAGCTCACCGTGGCCGATCTGGCCGCAGCCGGGCTGGCGCGGTTCGAAGACCTGGAGCGACTGACGATGTTCGCCGACAACCTCGTGCCCCACGTGCTGCGCCTGGACGGCATCCTGCGGTTCGATTCTCAGCTGGTGGGGCGGATCGATCACGGCGAGCTGATCGAACATGACTCGCCTGAGGAGGTCGAGATCAGGGCCTGTGCCCTTCACGCAGTTGAGCTGCTCGTCGCCGCCCGACCCGGCAGTCACGCTGCCCACATCGACGGGCTGCTGTGGCGTAGGGGTCAAGAGCCCAGGTACAAGGCCTCCCCGCGGCACCGGTCTCGCTGCACCGCGTACTAGGGGTTCGCCGCTAGCCCACCCCCCTCCCCGCTGGCCGGCGAATCCGCCGCCGCAGCCTCCTTCCGCGTCCGCGAGATCGCCGCGGCGCCCTCTTCGCCAACCAAGAGCTCGGCGCGCAGCGTGCCGGTAGCGGCGATGAGGAGCGCCGGTCCGGGGCCGTCTGCGTGCTTGGCGTCGAGCGCAATGACGGTCGTCTCGCCGCCAAACGGCCGTACGGCGGTGGCGATGACGGTCAGCGACCCGCCTTCGGCGATGTTGCGGGCCGCGGCCAGCGCCCTGCGGGCGGCCGGCGGGTGGAGCCCGTCGAGCGTGTCGATCAGCACGACGACGTCCATCCCGCGCGCTGCCAGTCGCCTGGCCTGATCGATCGCGCTTGACACGGCCTGGTCCTGGACGTCGGAGGAGGCCGCAAAGCTCACGGCGTGCTCCGGCGCCTTGGGGCCCGGGGCCCACTCCCCGACTTCTTCGGGCCGGACGCCGGCCAGCACGACGAACAGCTGCAGGTCCTGATCGCGCGCGAGCACCCTCGCGATTCGCTGCAGCGTCAGCGTCTTGCCGGCGCGAGCTCCACCGGCGATCGTGACCCTGGATCCTTTGCCGATGGGCGCCAGTGCGTCGATCGCGGCCAGCGCTGGCTCGTGTACGCCCAGTTCGAGGCGCTGCTCGGGAAACACGGCCGGCAGGTCATCAAATCGAGCGCGGTCGCCGAGCTCTTCCGCGGGATGTCCGTTCACCGAATCGATCCTCAGCAGCGACGCGAAGCGCTCGGATCTGCGCGGAGCGCGCCGCGGCCCCGATACACGATCGCCGGAGATCAGCTCGCAGCGCTTGACCTGGGCGGCCGAGACATACACGTCCGCGTCCGAGGGCTCCGGAGGGTTCACACGCAGAAAGCCCGATCCGTTGGGCAGTAGCTCGACCTCGCCCTCGACTACCTCCTGCCCCTTCGTCGCCGGAGCACCTTCGGCCGCTGCGGCGGTTTCCGCTTCGGCCTCGTCCGCGGCTTCCGCGCCTGCCTCACCCTCGGCGTCGCCGCCGGCTTCCGTGACCGCTTCATCGGCATCGCCCGCCGTTTCCTCCGCGGGCTCTGTGCCACCGCGACCGCGGCCGCCGCGGCGTCCCCGCCGTCGCCGCGGACGCAACTCTTCGCTGGCTTCGTCGAGGAGTGCCTCCGGCTGCTGGCCTCCCGTCCCCTGCTGACGATCGAGGATCGCGTCGATCAGCTGCTCGCGTCGCAGACGCCGGTAACCGTCGATCGATAGCTCCGAGGCGATCGCGTGGAGATCGGCGAGCGGGCTGTCCTCCAGCGCGGCGCGGTCTAGTACAGACATCGGTCCTCCTTGTTGTTGCCGTTAGCTCCGGGCGCGTTGGCGCAGCGACCGGCATGGGGTTGCGAACGTGAATCTATCGGCTTGGGCAATCTTTCATTCGCAGCCCTGTGCTTTCAACCCTGCTCCCAGCGGATGTCCTGGGCGATTCTCAGCCGCGGGTCGACGTCCGTCTCACCCGCCAACGCGGCACGGACCGCCAGAAAGTCCGCGGCGTCCGCTACGTCGTGCACCCGCAGCACGTGGGTCCCGGCCGCGGCGCCGTAGCCGACGGCGGCGAGCGTCCCCGCCAGGCGGGAACGCGGCGCTCGGCCGGTGATCGCGCCGATGAAGTCCTTGCGCGAGACGGCCAGCAGCAACGGCCTTCCAAGATCGTGCATGGCCGGCAGCGCACGGAGGACGGCGACGGTCTGAAACGGTGTCTTCGAGAAGTCGAGCCCGGGGTCGACGATCAGCTGCTCAAAGTCCATGCCGCGCTCAACCGCCAGGGAGATCTGCTGACGCAACAGATCTGTGACGTCGGCGGCGACCTGGCCGTCGAGACCCTCGTCGAGCAGCTTGTGCTTGGGTGCCGCGCGCGTGTGCATGATGACCAGACCGGCCCCGGTCTGGGCGCAGACATCGGCGAGCTCCGGCGTGCGCAACCCGCTTATGTCATTGACGATCGAGGCGCCGGCCGCGATCGCGGCCCGCGCGACCAACGGTTTGTAGGTGTCGATGGAGACCCTGCCGCCGAGCTCCCCGGCCACGCGCTCAATCAGCGGTACGACTCGCTCTATCTCCTCCTCCGCGCTGACGGCCGGCCGGTTGGTGACCCCGGATTCGCCGCCGATGTCGACGATGTCGGCTCCGGCCGAGAGAAGCTCGCGGGCCAGCGAGGTCCGCTCGTCCAGCGTGCGGTGAAGACCCGCATCCGAGAACGAATCGGGCGTGGCGTTGACGACGCCCATCAGCCACGACCGTCCGCCCAGCCGCAGCGTCTCGCCCCTGATCCTCAGTTCCCGCTCCGGGGGGATCATTTCCCCAGGGTATCCAGGCAGCGGGCGACCCCAGCAGGGAGCGGCGCCAGGAGCGCCGGGAGCTGCCTAGCTGGCCGGGTCGGCGACCCCTGCGTCCCGGCGGTCCTCGACAACCTTTTTGATCTTCTCGAGCGTGTCCTCGGACATCCGCCGGATCTCCCAGTGGGTCAGCTTGAGCAGCCGCATCGGCGATGTGGCGATGACGTCGGCGTTGCGCGGCTCGCGCTCGAGCAGGCCCATCTCCCCGATCAGATCGCCCTCCTTCAGAGCGGCGACCTTGTGACCGTCCTTGATCACGTCGGCGGTGCCCTCCTCGATCGCGATCAGCTCGGTCGAGTAGTCACCCTGCTTCATCAAGATCTGGCCTTCGGCAGCGCTGGTCTCCGTGGCGAACGCAGCCAAGCGCTTGGCCTCCTCGTCGGAGAGGTCGGAGAACAGCGGGATGGCGGTCAGCCGGTTGGTGTCTATGCCCATGGTCGCTCCTCGATCCGGTTAACAGCGACTCTACCCACACCGCTGGACGTCGCAGTGGACGGCGCTCACAGTGACTGCACCTCAGATGTGATCTCGCCGACGGACCCCTTGGCGTCTCCGAACAGCATCGAGGTCTTGGGGTCGTAGAACAGGGGATTGTCGATTCCGGCGAAGCCTGAGGCCATCGAGCGCTTGAGCACAATCACCGCGCTCGACTGGTCGACCTCGAGGATCGGCATGCCATAGATCGGCGAGCCCGGCTGGTTCTTCGCCGCTGGATTCGTGACGTCGTTGGCTCCGATCACCAGCGTCACGTCCGTGCGCGGGAACTCCGGGTTTATCTCGTCCATCTCCCGCAGCAGGTCGTACGGCACGTCGGCCTCGGCCAGCAGCACGTTCATGTGGCCCGGCATCCGCCCGGCGACGGGGTGAATCGCGTACTTGACCTCCACGCCCTTGGCCTCGAGCGCCTTCTCGAGCTCCCGCACGGCGTGCTGGGCTTGCGCTACGGCCATCCCGTAGCCGGGGGCGATCACCACCTGCCGGGCATAGGAGAGCTGGATCGCCACGTCGGCTGGCGAAGTGGAGCGCACGGTGCCGCCGGTCTCACCTTCGCCGCCGGCCGGTGCCGCCACCGCACCGCCGAAGCCTCCAGCCACGATCGCCGGCACGGACCGGTTCATGGCCTTGGCCATCAGGTTAGTGAGGATCGTGCCCGAGGCGCCGACGATCATCCCGGCGACGATCAGCGCGGTGTTGTCGAGCGCTATCCCCGTCAGGCCGGCAGACAGACCGGTGAACGCGTTGAGCAGCGAGATGACGACCGGCATGTCGGCACCGCCGATCGGCAGCACGATCATGTTGCCGAGGATCGCGGCCGGGAGCAGAACCCCCAGGATGAACAGGGCCTGCGAGTGGGTGCCCGCCATCAGCACCACGGCGCTGGCGATGGCGATTACGAACAGGCCAAGGTTGATCACCGCCTGCCCGGGAAGCTTTATCGGCCGACCGGGGAGGATCTCCTGGAGCTTCCCGAACGCGATATTCGAGCCCCAGAACGAGATCGAGCCGATGATCGCCGCCAGCAGCGAGGGGATCTCCGACTTGAGCGTGAAATTTCCCCCGAACTTGTGGCGGTACTCGATCCAGGCGATCAGCGCCACGGCCCCGCCCCCGACGCCGTTGAACAACGCGACCATCTGCGGCATCGCGGTCATGTGGACCCGGCGGGCGGCGGGGATCCCGATCGCGGTTCCCAGCACGAGCCCCAGCGCGATCAGCCACGGCGTGCTCGAGCCGGAGAACACGTGCGGCTGGAGCAGCGTGGCGATGAAGGCCACGGCCATGCCCACCGCAGCGATGAGGTTGCCCCGCACGGCGGTGCGGGGGCCCGTCAGGCCGCTCATCCCGTAGATGAAGAGCGCGAAGGCGACGATGTACAGCCCGTTCGTGACGTTCGAGCTGACGGCAGCGGTTATCAACATCTTTAGGGGGCTCCGCCTCCGGCTCCGCCCTGTTCTTCAGTCTCTTTCTCGTCTGCCTTCGGTGGATCCTTGCGCTTGAACATCCCCAGCATGCGGTCGGTGACGAAGAACCCACCGACGATGTTGATCGTCCCGAACATGATCGCGATCACCGCCAACAGGTGCTCGAGCACTCCGTGAGCCTCATGCATCAGCAGAAGCCCACCCAGCAGCACGATCCCATGGATCGCGTTCGTGCCGGACATCAGCGGCGTGTGCAGCGTGTTCGGCACCTTGGAGATGACCTCGAAGCCGACGAACGCCGCCAGGACGAGGATCGCGATTTCGGTGATCGTGCTCACGAGACGCCCGCTCCCACTGTCATGAGGCCGTCGCGCCTTGCGAGACGGCTTCCTTGGCCCGCTCGTTGACGATCTCGCCGCCGCGCGTCAGGCAAGCACCGGCGATGATCTCGTCCTCGAAGTCGAGCTTCAGCGCCCCGTCCTCGATCATCAGCCCGAGCAGAGCCTCGATGTTGCGGGCGTATAGCTGCGAGGCATGCTCGGCCATCGTCGAGGGGATGTTCAGCGGAGCGGCGACCTTGACGTCGTGGCGGATGACGGTCTGCCCGGGCTCGGAAACCTCGCAGTTGCCGCCCGCCTCGCCCGCGAGGTCGACTATCACCGAACCCGGCTTCATGCTCTGAACCGCCTGCTCGGTCACCAGGATGGGGGCCCGGCGTCCGGGGACGAGCGCGGTGGTGATCACCACGTCGACCTTGCCGATGGCCTCCTGAAGGGCCCGCTGCTGCTCCGCCTGCTCCTCTTCGCTCAACTGACGTGCGTAGCCACCCTCGCCCGATGCCTCGGGTCCCAGCTCGAGCCAGTCGGCGCCGAGCGAGCGGACCTGATCGGCCACCTCCGGACGTACGTCGAAGCCCTGAACGATGGCCCCCAGGCGCCGGGCGGTCGCGATCGCCTGCAGGCCCGCCACGCCAACGCCCAGCACGAGCACGGTCGCGGGCCGGATCGTGCCCGCGGCGGTCATCAGCATCGGGTAGAAGCGCCCCAGCTCCTGGGCGCCGATCAGCGCCGCACGGTAGCCGCCCACGTTCGACTGGCTCGACAGTGCGTCCATCGACTGCGCGCGGCTGATGCGAGGGACTGACTCCAGCGCGAACGACGTGACGCCCGACTGCGCCAGCGCCCTGACGCCCTCGGCGTGCGTCAGCGGCTGCAGGAATCCGATCAGCACGGTGTCCGATCCCAGGCGCTGAATCTCCTCCGCGTTGGGAGGAGCGACCTTGACCACCACGTCGGCGTCCCACGGATCGTCGACCAGCTTTGCGCCCGCTTCGTCGTACTGAGCATCGGGGATCAGCGCCCCACCTCCGGCATCGCGCTCGACCGCGACCTCTACGGGCTGCGATTCCTCGCCGCCCTGCGAGCGGAGCTTGCGGACGACATCAGGGACGAGCGCCACCCGCCGCTCGCCTTCGGCCGTCTCCTTCGGCACACCGATCCGCATGGGCGCGAGAGGGTATCGGCTACCCGAACGCGCTGCCTATCCGACAGGTGCCAGCGCGAGCGCGTCGGCGACCCCGAAATCGGCCGCCAGCTGTTGCAGCGAGGGGTTCCTCCGGGCACCCGTCCGAAGGCGGGTCCGCCCGCGTCGCGTGCCGCGGTTGGTCCGCGGAGTGGTTCCTGCCGCCCCTGAGTGACTCGAGGTCGGCGCGGGCTTGGCGGCCGCGAGCGGAGCCAGCGGCAGCGGCTTCTCGGCCAGCGCCATGAGGGCCTCGGCCGTCACCCATACCGGCGTCTGGTCGCTGCCGCGGGAGTAGCGGATGTGGCCATCGGGTGCGGTCAGCGAGCGAAGGTAGGCGAGGGCCCGGTCGACGGAGCCTCCCCCGGCGCCGGCCGCCAGCAGCCCCTGGACAGCCCAGGCCGTCGATTGCGCGTTCGACGGCGAACCGGGCTGACTGGCATATCCGCCGTCGGAGTTCTGCTGGGAGTCGATGAAGCGAACGGCGCGAGCCGCGGTCGCCGCGTGGCCGCCGGCCAGCGCTTCCAGCGCCGCTCCGGTGTCATCGACGTCGCTGCTGCCGCCCCTGGTGGCGAAGTTGAAGCCCCCGTCGGAGTCCTGCTGGCGGGCCAGCCATGACAGCATGTTCCCCGGTGGCGTGGCACCCGCCGAGCGCAGCGCCAGGACCGCGAAAGAGGTCAGGTTGACCTGGTTGGAGACCGATCCATCGCGCGCGATATCTCGCTGCAGCGCGCCGACCACGGTTCCGACCGGCGACCCGGCCGCGCGTAGCGCCAGGATCGTCCGCTCAAGCGAGCCCGGATCGGTCGCCGAGCTCTCGCCCCCGATGATGTAGGAGCCGAGGCTTTCGCCTCCATGGCGCACGCTCTGCGGGTTGTAGCCCGAGGCGGCCAGGCCGAGGGCGGCCCAGCCGGAGTAGAGCTGGGTTGATGAGCTGCCCGGGCTGGGCCCAAAGCCTCCGTCCTGATTCTGCGCCGCGAGCAGGTACCCGGTGGGGGTCCCGGCTGCTTGAGCCCTGCCGGCCCCGCCCACCGCTCCGATGGATGCGCCGGCGCTCAGGGCAACGACGGCAATCATGATCGCCTTGGCCCGCAACGCCGCATCGCCGGGTGCCGACCACGTGACCTTCAGCCGCTCCGCGAAGCGCGCCAGGGACCGGGCCAGGGCCGGCCCGAACGCCAGGGCGAACGCCACGCAGCCCGCGGCGTGCACGAGGTCGAAGCCCACGCCCCGCCCGAGATAGACACCGAGCTGCGTGGGGCTGTGGTCGCTGTAGGTGATCCAGTCTCCAAAGTCCTGAAACGAGGTGAACGCGAATCCCACCACTCCGCAGATGGCGGCCAGCAACCAACGGTTCGGGCTGGGCCGTCGGCCGCTTGCCAGCGCCAGGCCAGCGCCGATCAGTCCGGTGACACCCCAGCCGGCCATCTGCCAGGGCGTCCAAGGCCCCTGGCCGAAGAAGAAGTTCGAGGCCAGAGCGGCGATCGCTCCCGTGGCGAAGCCCGGTGCTCCACCCAACGCGTAGCCCGTGACGAGCACGATGTCGGTCGTCGGCTTGACGTTGGGAAGCGCCGCGAACGCGATCCGTCCGAGCGCGGCAAACGCCGCCAGCGTCCCCACGAGCGCCACGACGCGGGCATCCGGACGGCCCCGCTCATACCAGGCAAAGCCAGCGGCGAGCGCTGCCGCCAGGATCAGAAACGCGCCCAGCTGCCAGCTCACACCACAACCTCCGGGCGCCGGACTGCCGATAACGCGTGCTCCGGCGTGAGCAGGCCGGCGATCCGTGCTGTCTCGGTGGCGAAGTAGGTTCCACCGGTCAACACCTCGCCGGCCGTTGCGTCGGCGATCGGCGCGCCATCGGCCAGCAGGACGACGCGGTCGGCGAAGGCGGCCGCGAACTCGGGATCGTGCGTTGCCACCAGCACTGCCGAGCCCATCGAGACGAGCGTTGCGGCCAGCTCGCGCTTGTGACGCCTATCCATCCCGCGTGTCGGCTCGTCCAAGCAGACGGCGGCGGGCGATCCCTGGGGGCTGTCCAGGACCACCGCCAGCGCCAGCCGCTGCCGCTCCCCGGCCGAAAGATCGCGGGGATTGCGCTCGCCGAATCCGGCCATGGCCACGAGCTCGAGCGCTTGCGCTGAGGCTTCCCGGGCGACGGTCTCGTGGACCAGGTAGTCACCAGGATTTTGCAACAGCAACGCCACCCGACCGGCGCGCTCCACTCGCCCCCGGGTTGGCTTCATCAAGCCCGCCGCGTGGCGCAGCAGCGTCGACTTGCCGGCTCCGTTACGGCCCATCAAAGCCACGCGCTCGCCTGCTGCGAGCTCCAGGTTGACGTCACGCAGCACCACCGGACCGTCCCGGAGCTCGTGCCATACGCGGCGAAACGCAAGCGCCGGCGGCGGCGCGCCTCGTTGCCGACCACTCGGGCGGCGCTCATCGCCGGCTGCGTCGGCGGTTTTCAGCTCTACTTGACGCTCGCGCAGTGCGGCGCGCGCCGCCTTGACGCCCGGCACCGGGCTGATTCCCAGGCGCCGCAGGAGCCGGGCGCCTGGCGTCTGCAGCTCCTCGGGCGCCCAGCACAGGAATTCGTCGGGCATCGCGTCGCAGACCACCCTGCCGAGGTCCAGCGCGATCACGCGGTCGGCCGCCGCCAGGCAGCGCTCGAGGCGGTGCTCGACGAGCACGATCGCCACGTCGTAGTCCTCGTTCAAGCGGCGCAACACGGCCATGAGCTCGTCCCCCGCCACCGGATCCAGCTGCGAGGTCGGCTCGTCCAGGAGCAGGAGCGATGGGCGCACGGCCAGCGCCGCCGCTACCGCCACGCGCTGGAGCTCGCCGCCCGACAGCGTGGCGGTCTCCCGTTCGAGCAGACCGCCGATGCCCAGCGCCAGCGCCGCCTCCTCCACACCGCGCGCCACCGCGGCCGGCGGATGACCGAGGTTCTCGAGCCCGAATGCCAGCTCGCCGCGGACCGTTCCCATCACGACCTGCGTCTCCGGGTCCTGGAACACGCTGCCCACCCCGGCCGCCAGCTCTCCCGGCTCGTGCTCGCGCGTGTCCATGCCGGCGGCGATCACGCGGCCCCCCATGTGGCCGCCGTGGAAGTAGGGCACGAGCCCGTTGGCCGCTCGCAGCAGCGTGGATTTGCCCGAACCCGAGGCGCCCGCGAGCACGACCAGCTGCCCCGCCTCGAGCTCTACGGACACGTCGTCGAGCGCCAGGCGCTCGGAGCCCGGATAGCGGTAGCTGACGCGGTCAAAGACCAGCGCGCTCATCGGGCGACTCCCCGCCGGTCGGCGAACGGCGCGAGCGCCACGATCACGAGCGCCAGGGCCAGGGCGAGCGTTCGCCCTCCCGCCGGCGAGTGCAGCATCGGATAGGCACTGAACGGCGCCAGATCGAACGCCCGCCCGGCGACGGTCAACGCGAGCACAGCCAGCGCCGAGACGGTGAAGCCAACATCGTGACGCGAGTAGGGGCGGCGGGCGGCGGGCGGCCGCCGAGCAGCGCCGTAGCCCCGCACCTCGAGCGCAGCGGCGACGTCCAGCGCGCGGTCGAGCAGCCCCGTCGTCGCCACGCGCATCAGCTGCACCCGCGTCGGCGGCCTTCCCGGGCGACAGCGCTGCGCGTCGGCCAGCCGCCGCGCGTCGCGGGCCAGCAGGGGGACCATCCGCGTGGCCACCGTGGCGCTGAGCGCCGAGCGAAACGAGAGCCGCCGGAACAGGCGCAGAACCTCGTCCGGGTCCACGGCCGCCGTGTAAATCGCCCCGCTGAGGATCAACGCGGCGGCCCGCAGCGCCAGGATCCCGCCGTAGACCGTGGCCTCGAGCGTCACGTCGGTGCGACCCAGCACCGGCAGCTGCCCGAGACGGATGATCACCGTGACGCCATCGCGCGTGACGAGCGCGTTCACGAGCGCGATCCCCAGCCCCAGGGCCAGCGCGAACAGCGCCGCACGACGCACCTCTCTGCCCACTCCCGCGACGATCCCTCCCAGCGCCACGGCCGCGGCGACAGCGCCCAGCGCCACCGGGTTGGACAGCGCGAGCGCCGCGGTCGCCAGCGCCAGACACCAGGCGCACGCAGCGCCGGCGCGCGCCGCGTGCAGCGGGCTGGCTCTGCGCCGATAGCTCATGAAGCCCCGTCCTGGGGAACCGGCAGCAGCGCCTGGCCCTGGACCGCCAGCGCGAACCGGTCGTCAAGCGCCTTGGCGGTCAACGAACCAGCCGCAGTCGTTACGCCGGCGGCATCGGTGCCGGTCACGAGCCAGGTGGGCTCGGCGGAGCCTTGCGCGGTGGCGGCGATCAGGCCCGCGCCGGCATGAAGCGTCCGGACCACGGAGCCCGCGGGATCCAGCAGCTGAAGCGCGTCCTCCCCGGGCCCCGCGAACCTGGCATAGATGCCGCTTGTGCCCGGCCCCTTCTCGATCAGGGCGCCGGCAAACGAACGCTTCAGGTCGTTCCACGTGCCGACGAGCACCGCCAGGCTGTCGGTGCCGGAGCCCGTGCCAGGCGCCTGGCTTGAGACCGGCACGCCGGCGCGCGCGAGCGCCGCCGAGGCGCGAGCGCACGCCGCGCTCACGTCACCGGCGCACTCCATCACCGTCGGCAGCCGCCTACCGCCGCTGCCGTGCACAAACGGCTCCGGAAACGAGCCGACGACGGCGGGGATCGAATCGGTGGCGCTCCAGTCATGGAGGTCCCACCAGATCCGGTCCCCCTTGTGGACACCCGTCTGCGCCGCTCCGGCGGGGGCCTGGATGCCGTTCACGTAGTAGAACCAGTCGCGGTGGGCACCGCTGCCCGAGAAGCCGTCTATCGACTGCACGAAGCCGCCGCCGTACCGCGTGCTCACTCCCGCCGAGCGCTCCAGCAGTCGCATCACGGTCTGCGATCCCGTCACGCGGCCACGCGTTACCGAGAGGACCTGGCGCGTACCGTAGTCGCGCGTGACGCTCAGCTTCACATCAGACGTTCCGTTGCCGGCGCCGAGGCCGCAGCCGGAGACGATCGCCACCGACACCACGCCCGCGATCGCCGCCGCTGCGGACCTCAGTCTCATCCTCGGTGAACTACTCCCGCTTCGATCCTCTACTTGGCGATCTTGAACAGGAGCGTCTGGCCGGCGCGGAGCTTGATGCCGCAGACGCCCTTAGCGGCGGCCTTGCCATTGACCACGAAATCCCAGTAGTCATTGCCCTTCGGCTTCACGCCGAGGATCGAGGTCACGAAGATGCCGCCTACGCTCGCGGACCATGTGCCGGCCCAGCGGCCTCTGGTCGCGGCGTTAAGAGCGCCGGCGGCGCTGCTGCCCGAGCACTTGCCGGTCGGCGTTCCGCCCTTTGTGATCCAGCCTGCCTGTCCACGGACTGTCGTAGTGCCGAGCAGCGTCTTGGTCAGGCCCTTTACCTGAACCTTGACGGCCGGCCCCGTCGATCCGGCCGCCAGTGCGGCGCCGGACATTGCTGCGGCCAGCACTACAGCTGCCGACATAGCGGCGAGGAACTTCTTGAGACTCATGGGGCCACCCCTTTCCGCGAGGGCGAGTTGGCTTTGTGGCCGGGGGCTGGTCTCCTGGCTGACGGGCCTACCCGCCGCGCCTTCCCGGTCGACGACGTCGTCCAGTGGCTGTAAATGCGGCAGGCGTCCCCGATCACAGTGGCGGGTCCGCGCCGAATTCTCACCGGCTTCCCATCACCACCGACCTTGAACGGGCGCCATCGTAGCGCTCTGCCCGCCGCGAGGCGTAGCGTTCAATGCCTAGGCAAACGGAGAGCCGAGCACTGGAGAAGGCGCGATGACCGTCAACCTGACCCGCATCTACACCCGCCTAGGGGACGGCGGGGAGACCCACTTGGGCGACATGAGCCGCGTACCCAAGACCCATCCCCGGATCGAGGCCTACGGCACGGTCGATGAGCTCAACGCCCACGTCGGCTTGACGCTCACGGTGGACGGGCTACCCGAGCAGTATGCGACCTGGCTGCGGAGGGTCCAGAACGACCTGTTCGACATCGGCGCCGACATCGCGGCGCCGGAGGATCCACAGAGCGAGCGCGAGCGCCTGCGCGTCATCCCCGAGCAGGTCGAGTGGCTCGAGCAGCGTTGCGACGAGGTGAACGAGACGCTCACGCCGCTGAAGTCGTTCGTCCTGCCGGGTGGGACGGCCGCCGCGGCGCAGCTGCACGTGTGCCGGACCGTCTGCCGGCGCGCGGAGCGGCTGGCGATCGCCTGTGGCGATGAGCTGAACGTCGAGATTGTTCGCTACCTGAACCGCCTCTCAGACCTGCTGTTCATCCTCAGCCGCGGCGCCAATCGCGGCGAGGAGCCGCTGTGGGAGCCCGGCAAGTTCCGCTGAGCTCCGATGCGGCGGCTACCGCCGCGCAGCCAGCATCACCGCCGTGGCCACCACCAGACCGAGCGCCGCGATGCCCGCCGCGCCGAGCACGAACGCCGTGTGCTGCTGGGCGTAGGTGATCACGGCGTGCGGCCGGGCAATCGCCACCACCGCCGCCACGCAGAGCCCCCCTGCCAGCGCGAGCGCCGGTGGGCGCAGCGCCTCGCGAAGCGGCACGCGGTCAGTCCTCCCCTCCTCGGCCCGCGTCCGCGGCCAGCGCCGGTCGGCCGCTGAAATCGCAGCCACCACCAGCAGCGACCAGATACCCGCGACCACGAATCCTCCGAGCACGTCGCTCGGGTAGTGCCAACCGAGGGTCAAAAACGAGTAGCTGACGGCCACCGCGAACGTGGCTCCCAACGCCGCGACGGCCGGGCGTAGCCGCCCAGGCGACGCCAGCACGAGCGACAGCGCCAGCGACATCGCCGCCGTCGCATGGCCGCTGGGCCACGACACCGGGCTGACAGGAGCTCTGCCGGCAAACAGCGAAGCGGCGCGCGGCTCGGCGAGCAGCGGCTTGAGCACATGGGTGGTCGCGTTCGCTCCGAGCAGGAGCGCCGTCACTCCCACCGCAACTCGGGGCCGCCGGCGAAGCAAGGCCACCAGTCCCGGGACGACGGCCAGGTAAACGTACGGTTGCGGGTTGCAGAGCCCGGCGAGAAACTCGGCAAGCGAGTTCACGCGCGGACGCCGCAGGCCGCCGAAGCCGATGAACACAGACTGGTCGGCGTGCTCGAACACGCCGACATGGAAGGCCAGCGCCCAGATCAGGATCAAGAGGAGCGCGCCACAACCGGCGCCCAGCATTGCCCGCCTCGGCATGCACCGAGGGTAGCTTCAGCGCGCTGCCGCTACTGACTTTCGCGCTCGGAGCGCTGCGGAGGCTCCGCCGGCTCGGCCCGGTTGTCCTGTGCCGATGGCTCCTCCGGAGCCCGTTCCTGGCGCGTGATCTTGATCTCGGGGACCACGCCCGTGCGTCGCAGGTGGGAGAAGTGCTCGATGTCCTCGAGTGAGGCCACTTCGACCGTTACGCCCGGTTCGAGCCCGAAGCGCGTGGCCTCATAAAGCAGCTCCTGGTAGCTGGGCATACCCGACGCTCCGCCGGCGGCCCGCACGCCGCATTCGATGTCCAGATCGTGGGCGCCCACGCGCAGCGTGAAGCGTGTCTCCTCCGCCAGCTTCTCGGCGGTGAGCTTGATCGGCACGGGGTCCGCGCCTGCCCCCTCGCCGGTCTCGACGCGCTGGCGCGCGTGCTCGGTCCCGAGCGCTCTGGCCAGCCGCTCGAGGTTGCGGCGGTAGGGCGCGGGCACGATCGTCACGGCACCTTCCGCACGGCCGTTGCCGCGCACCGCTTCGGCCACTGGGCCGATCAGCACGTACTCGACCTTGTTTGCCTGCAGCCAGCGTACGAATGCCACCCAGTGCGAGCGCAGATGCTCGAGTCCCTCGGGCGTGTTGGCGGCGCGCAGCTCCAAGCGCGCCGGGTTTCTCTTCAGAAGCATGTGGTGCCGTTTCGTCGGCACTGCACGGAGTCCTTCTTCGGACCGCCCGCGGCGTCCGCCGACCGCATCGCCGCGGCGCTGTGACCTGCTCAGGCGGGCAGCGCGTCGAGCTGCGCGATTCGCCGCAGAACGCCCGGCGCCACGCGCGAGAGCGCGCGCATCAACCTGGCCTCGGGTGTCACCGCCGCCACCGGCCGGTCGGTGGCGATCGTCTCCACGATCTCTGTGGCGACCCGGTCGGGGGTGAAGTTGCGCCGCTCGTAGAGCCGCGTGACACGCTCGGCGATGTCCTGGGCCTCGTCGTCGCTGCGTCCCACGTAGGTGGCGGCACGGGTTATGCCCGTGGCGATGAAGCCTGGACAGATGGCGCTCACGCCGATTCCGTGGGGAGCCATTTCGGCGCGCAGGCACTCGCTCAGCATCAGCACCGCCGCCTTGGTTGCCGAGTACGCCGCCAGGTCCTTGGTGGGCGCGAACGCCGCCGCCGAAGCCGTGTTGATGATCTGGCCGCCCTCCCCGCGGGCGATCATGGCCCCCCCAAACAGCCGGCAGCCGTGCACCACGCCCATGAGGTTGACGCCCACGATGCGCCGCCAATCCTCGACCCCGGTGGCCATGAACGGGCCGGCCACGCCGATCCCGGCGTTGTTCACGACCACGTCGGGTACCCCATGCTCCCCGAGGACATCATTCAGCAGCCGCTCCATCGCCTCCTCGTCGCTCACATCGCAAACGAATGTGTAGGAGCCGGGGATCGAGGCTGCCGCGCGCTCGAGCGAGTCACCGTCGCGGTCGACCAGCAGCAGGCGCCCCCCGCGTTCCGAAAGCGCCCTGGCCGTCGCGAAGCCGATGCCGCTGGCCGCCCCGGTGACGAGCGCCGCGCGGCCCCGAAGCTGCTCGATCCCGCCGCCGCGCACCCATTGCCGGCGCGAGCGCAGCGGCACCCCACTCTCCACGTCCCCGACGAGCTCCTCGAGCCAACGGGCGATCCGCACAGGCTCGATCTGCGGTGCCCAGTGCGTGGTGGCGATCGTGCGCCGCCTGAGAACGGGTGCGACGTGCTCGGCCAGCGAGTAATAGCTCGGTGAGACGAAGTGATCGCGACTGGGGACGATCAGCTGCACCGGGACGTGGGCCACGGCGTCCGTCCTGGGCGATATGAGCCGGCGGGGGATGTTGCGGCGATAGAGGTTCGCTCCGTGCAGCCCGTCGGCGGCAACGGTGGGGGCGCTCGCCCGCCCGGGCGGTATGCGCTCGACATTGCGTAGCACCCACTGCCAGCGACCCCGCCCCAGCACCCCGCGCCAGGCAATTGTCGGACCGCCCGGCGCGAGCAGCATGAGCACGTACCACGAGCGCCGGAGCCGCCCCATCAGTTGCAGCAGCTGGCCAGGGGTCGGCCGCAGTGCCAGCGAGCGGCCTCCGGAGGTGACCTGGTCGAGCGAGGGGCAGGCGATCGCCGTGAATGACTTCAGCCTGTGGCGAAAGCGCTCGAGCGTCGCGAACTCCCAGCCCTGGATGGCGCCCCAGTCGTGCCCCACCAGATGGACCTGCTTGCCGGGAGCAACGGAGTCCAGCACCGCTTCGAAGTCGTCGGCCAGGCGTCCGAGGTCGTACGCCGCCGGCCCCCTGGGCGCGCTCGATGCGCCGGCGCCGCGGACGTCGTAGGCGGCGACGTGAAAGCTCTCAGCGAGCTCCGCCATCACCGCTTGCCACATCTCCTTGGTGTCCGGATAGCCGTGGATGAACACCAGGGTCGGGCGCTCCGGGTCACCGGCTTCGAACAGCGAGAGCTCGATGCGCTCGCCGCTTCTCACCATCCGCGTCAGCCCGCCGTCGATCACGCGGCGTGAATCTATACGCTCGGGTGCCGGTGCAGCCTCCGCAGCCAAGCTTCTCTCTCTACGCGCAAGAGCGCCGGCGCCAGATCCGACGCCGCCGGCTGGTGGCGGCGTCCGCCATTGCGGTAGTCGTCCTGGCCGCGGTTATCGCCGTGGCCGCCAGCGGCTCATCGTCGTCCGGCGGCCACCACCCGCGGGCCTCGGGTGCAAGCGCCATAAAGCGACCGAGCGCGGGATCGCGGGCCACACCCATCACGCCGCGCTCAACTGTGACCGGGGCCGGCACCGGCAAGCCGGGCACGGCGACGGTGCCGATCCTCATGTACCACGTGATCAATCCCCCACCGGCGGGCGCGCCTTACCCGGGTCTGTACGTTCCAGCCAGCGAGTTCGCGGCCCAGATGCAGGCGCTCAAGGCAGCCGGCTGGCACCCGGTGACGATGGATCAGCTCGAGGCCAACTGGACGCGAGGTGTGCCGCTAGGCCCGGGCAAGCCGATCGTGCTGAGCTTTGACAACGGCTACCAGTCGCAGTTTCAGAACGCGCTGCCGGTGCTGAGGCGTCTGGGCTGGGTGGGCGTCGAGAACATTCAGCTCACGGGTCTGCCGCCCTCGCAGGGAGGACTCACCGAGTCACAGGTCAAGGGCCTGATCGCCGCCGGATGGGAACTCGACACCCAGGGCATAAGCCACGCCGACCTGATCACGCTGTCTGCATCCGAGCTGCACTACCAGGTGGCGACTGCCAGGCAAATGCTCCAGCAGCGCTACGACGTGCCCGTGAACTGGTTCTGCTACCCGTCGGGGCACTACAACGCCACTGTCATCGATGCGGTGAAAGCGGCGGGATTCGTCGGCTCGACGACCACGATTCCGGGGTGGGCCGCCCCCGCCGAGGACCGCTTCAGGCTCCCGCGGCTGCGCGTGTTGGGCGGCACGAGCCCCTCGGCGCTGCTCCAGCAGATCGCCGGCGCCAACAACGACAGCGCCGCGCCGCCCTCATACGGCGGGGCAACGAGCGGCTAGCTGTCACGGGGCCCGGACGCTGAGCGGCGCCGCGGGAGTCGTGACGCCGGCCTCGGCGGACCGCAGCCCGGACAACCTCCGGGCGAGCGTCAGCGCGGGATGCTCGATCAAGTACCAGCTGAGGGCGCCCAGCGCCACGCTTACCGCAAAAGTGACGACCAGGAAGGCCGCCCCGCCTACCGCCTTGTGAAGCCCCGCCCTGTGCAGCTCGTAGAGCACGAGCACGTGCCAGAGGTAGAGGCCATAGGAGACTTTTCCCACCCACATCAACGGCCGCCACCAGAGTACTTTTCGAAGCCAGCCCTTCCGTGCCGTACCGAATACGCCTGGCAGCAGCACGCATAAGGCAAAAAGCCAACGGAGCGTGTGGGTCAGCAGCCAGGCCGGGGTTCTGCCGAGCGACTGATACCAGGGGGGCGAGTTGACCAGCAGCCAATAAATCACGGCGGCCCCGAGCCACGGGAGCCACGGCGCGCGGTCGATAAGTCGGACGGCCCCAGGAGTGGAACTGCCAACCGCCACGCTCACCACCGCGAGGGCCATTCCGGCGCCGAAGAAGTCAAACGACGCCGGCAGCGTAATCAACGAGGCGAGGTACTGCTGGGAGCTAGACGGCCACCACGTCACGGCGGCTGCCTGCCACAGCAGCGATCCCAAGATCAGCACGCCGCACATTCCGAGCTCGCTTCTTATCCAGCTGCGTGTAGAGCTCGGACGACGGCGGGCCATGAGGTAGGCGATGGCGGCCAGCGCGGCGTAGAACGTCATCTCCACGTCGATCGTCCAAGCCTGCGCGAGCCCCGCCTGCTCGGTGTGGGCGCCGTAGACCTGAAAGATGCCGAAGTACCTGATGAGGCCCAGCGGCGTGAACACGTAGGTGCGGCCTAGGACCAGCGCGACGATCACGAGCGCAATCCAGTAGCCGGGCACGATGCGCAGGAGCCTGCGAATGCCGTAGGGCAGAAGCGGCGGCATCGGTGCGCCGTCATATCGGGCCTGGGCGTACGGACGGTAGAGGAGAAAGGCTGAGATCATGAAGAAGACGGCCACTCCAACCGCCGGGAACCCCGTCGGCCACTGAGAGATGTAGCCACCGACGGTGCCCCCCAAGCCACCGACGTACGCGGCTCCGTGGTACAGGAAGACGGTCAACGCCGCGAGCGCCCGAAAGGAGTCGAACGCCGGAAATCTCGCCGAGCGGCCGAGTCGGACCCCGGCTCGAGGCTTCTCGGTGTGTCCGGCACCCGCGCTCGCCGTCATCAGCTGGGCAGCGTAGTCACCGCAAGAGCGGAAGCGGTGGGTAAGCTTGGCGTATGGGACTTCTGGGCCGCAAGAGGGCGATGGTCGATGAGGCAGCGGCGCTGCCCGGGCGCCAGCAGGAGCTGCCGGTAGCCGAGCGCCACGCCGTGCTGGGAACGCCGCTCAAGCCGCCGTTCCCCGAAGGCCTCGAGCGGGCGGTGCTGGGCATGGGCTGCTTCTGGGGCGCCGAGCGGGTGTTCTGGCAGGCGGACGGCGTGTACACGACCGCGGTGGGCTATGCCGGCGGTTTCACGCCCAACCCCACCTACGAGGAGGTCTGTAGCGGAGGCACCGGTCACGCGGAGGTGGTGCTGGTGGTGTTCGAGCCGGCCAAGCTCGCCTACCCCGACCTGCTGCGGCTGTTCTGGGAGAACCACGACCCCACGCAGGGCATGCGGCAGGGCAACGACGTCGGCACGCAGTACCGCTCCGCCATCTACTTCGCGACCGATGAGCAGCGAGCGGCCGCCGAAGCCTCTCGCGACGCTTACGCGGAGCGTCTGCGGGCCGCGGGCCACGGCGAAATCACTACCGAGATCGCCGAAGCGGGGCCGTTCTACTACGCCGAGGACTACCACCAGCAGTATCTGCACAAGAACCCATGGGGGTACTGCGGGCTCGGCGGGACCGGCGTCAGCTGCCCGGTGGGACTCACCCCCACTCCTTCTCCTTAAGGCTGGTGCGCATGCAGGCGGGGCCGCACATGTGCGGGCCCGGACATAATCATCAGCCCCCGGCGACGGCCGGCAGAATCGTCACCTCGTCGCCGTCGGAGACCTGTGTGTCGAGCCCGTCGAGAAAGCGGATGTCCTCCCCGCCGACGTAGACGTTGACGAACCGGCGCAGGCCGCCGTCCTCGGCGATCCGGCTGCGGAGCTCGCCGTAGCGCTCGTATAGGGAATCGAGCACCTCGCCGACGGTGGCCCCGTCTACCTCGGCGGTAGCCTCGCCGTCGGTCGCGGCGCGGAGCTGCGTGGGGATCTTGACGCTGATCGCCATGTGCCCATGACTATTTATCAAGCCGGGACCGCGACCTGCTCTGACACCTGCTCGAACGACTCCACGGTTGGCTCTATCTCCCAGGTCTCGAACGTCCCGCGCGCGCAGTCGAGCGTCTTCAGGCCCTCGCCGGTGATGTAGACGACGACCCGCTCATCGGGGTCGATGTCGCCACGCTCGGCCAGCTTTGCGAGCACCGAGACGGTCACGCCGCCGGCGGTCTCAGTGAAGATGCCGGTAGTGCGCGCCAGCAGACGGATGCCCTCGCGAATCTCGTCGTCGGACACCGAGTCGATGCCACCTTCGGAGCGGCGGGCCAGATCGAGCGCGTAGGGCCCGTCGGCGGGGTTGCCGATGGCCAACGACTTGGCGATCGTGTCCGGTCTCACGGGCCGGCAGAACTCCTCGCCGGCGGCGAAGGCGCTGGCCACGGGTGAGCACCCCGCGGCCTGGGCCCCGTTGAACGTCGGCAGGGGTCCCTGGAGCAGGCCCGCCGCGAGCCACTCCTCGTAGCCTCGCGCCACTTTCGTGAACAGCGAGCCGGATGCGATCGGGCACACGACGCGGTCGGGCATCGAGAAGCCGAGCTGCTCGGCGGTCTCGAACGCCAGCGTCTTGGAGCCTTCGGCGTAGTAGGGCCGCATGTTGATGTTGACGAACGCCCACTCGCGCTCGGCCGACAGCTCCGTGCACAGCCGGTTGACGTCGTCGTAGTTGCCGTTGACAGCGACGAGGTTCGTGCCGTAGACGCCGGTGGCCAGGACCTTCTGCTCCTCGAGGTCCGAGGGGATGAACACATAGGACTGGAGGCCCGCGGCGGCGGCGTGGGCCGCGACAGCGTTGGCCAGGTTGCCGGTAGAGGCGCAGGCGATCGTCTCAAACCCGAGCTCGCGCGCCCTGGCCAGGGCGATCGAAACCACGCGGTCCTTGAAGGAGTGGGTGGGGTTGGCGGCGTCGTTCTTGATCCACACCTCACCCAGGCCGAGCTCCTCGGCCAGGCGATCGGCACGCAGCAGCGGTGTGAAGCCCGCCTTCAGGCCGTCGGACGGCTCGGCGTCCAGCGGCAGGAAGTCGACGTAGCGCCACAGCGAGTGCGGCCCGGACTCAATCCGCCGCCGCAGCTCGTCGGGATCGGCCCCGCCCAGCGGCGAGTAGGCCACCTCCAGCGGCCCAAAGCAGTGCTCGCACACGAATCGTGCGTCGAGCGGGTACTCGGATTCACATTCCTTACAGCGAAGTGACTCTGGCGGCATATGTAAAAAACCTCCGCCGGGGTCTGTAGGTCGGAGGTCCTGAAACCGCCACTCCCACATCTCCCAGGCTTGTCGTTGGAGCCTGATGGAATTGGCACCGTTCCCTTGCGGGAGGTTGCCGGGGCTTCACAGGGCCATGTCCCTTCACCCCTCTGGATGCAGTACAGCTATGCAGTACCGAGTATAACCGCAGCGCAGACGCTGTAAACGATCGGTGGTCCGGGGTGGCGCGGGCGCGGGCGCGGACGGCGCGGCGCTGAGGGCGGGGCGCCCCCCCGATGTGTGGCCGGGCGGCGCGCGGTGGGCCGTGCGGCCGCGCGGGCGCGCGCGGACGTCGAGGCGCCGGCACGGGCGCCCGGTGCGTATTTCGCAGCAAACCCTCTCCCCGGCCCGCGGTTTGTGCACATAAGCATCCAGGGGATGCTTATCTCGCCAAGCGGAGAAGGAGCCGTTCGGTTTGCTGCGTTATTCGAGGCGGGGGACCGTGGGCTCGCCGTCCGTTCGGAGGCCCGGGACTCGGCGGGGAGTCCGTAACGAGCGCTCGCGGGCGGTGTTCTCAGGGCTCACCTCATGGCCGGCACCTCCTCCGAGTCAGTCGCGCGCCTCGAGGCGATCCTCGGCGTCGGCTCCCGTGCTCCCAGCAAGCGGATGCTGGTCATCGTCAACCCCTACGCCACAACGGTCTCGGACCGGCTGAAAAATCTGGTCGTCTACGCGTTGCGCGGGAGCTACGAGGTGGTGGCCGTGGACACCGAGTCGCGCGACCACGCGACGGAGATCTGCCGCCAAGCGGCGCGCGAGCGCTATGACGTGGTCGTGGCGTTCGGCGGCGACGGAACCGTCAACGAGGCAGCCAACGGGCTGGCCGGGTCGGACACCCCGCTCAGCTGCCTCCCCGGCGGGCGGGCCAACGTCTACTGCCGGATGCTGGGGATCCCCACCGACGTGGTAGACGCCACCGAGCATCTGCTGCGGATCGCCGATGACTGGCGGCCGCGTCGCGTCGACCTGGGCCGCGTCAACGACCGCTGGTTCGCGTTCTCCGCCGGGCTGGGACTTGACGCCAGCGTGGTGGAGCGCGTGGACGCGCACCCTCGCCTCAAGGCGCGGCTCGGCGAGTGGTACTACAGCTGGATCGCAGTGGGCACCTTCAACCGCAAGTACCTGCTGCATCCGCCGCGGCTCGAGGTCATCCTGGGAGATGAGCGGATCACTGGCGTCACGGCCCTGATCCAGAACGGCGATCCGTATACATACTTCGGGCGGCGGCCCGTCCAGATGGCCGAGGGCGCGAGCCTGCGCAGCGGCGACCTGGCGGGCATCGTGCTCGAACGCGCCAGCGTGATCGACGTCCCGACGATCATGTGGCGCGCGCTGTCGCGTCGTGCCCGGGTCAGCCGCCACCGCCGGATGCACCCCTTCAGCGGGCTGGAGTCGCTCAGCGTTCGCTCCTGCGACCAGCGGCCATTGCCGCTGCAGGTCGACGGCGACTACATCGGCGAGACGAACGAAGCGCGCTTCTCGGTCCAGCCCGAGGGGATAACGGTCGTCTCGTAGGGTCCCGGGGCGTCCGGCCCTCGCGCGGGGCCGCGAGCGGCCAAGGCGCCGCGCAGGCGACCTGCGTCAATCCGGACGACTGGTGGCGATGTCGAGGGCAAACTCGCCGTATTGACGCGCCACCTCTTGGGCCGACAGTGCCCCGTCCGCGCGGAACCACCGTGCGATTCCGACACTCATTTCGAGCATGCCGAAGGAGGCGATCGACGGCGACGGAACCTGGAAGACGCCCGCGCTCACGCCGTCGACGATCAGTTGACGGACCGAATGCTCGTGACGCCTGCGGCTGGACAAGACGGTGGATCGCGTCGGTTCCTCGAGGCTGAAGATGTCGCGGTTGACGATGAGCGCCTGGCGTCGGTGGGTGGCGTGGCGAAGGGCGTAGGCCTCGATCGCTCGGCGCAGGCGCTCGCGAGGGTCGGAGATACCGCTGATCGCCGCCTCGAACTCGGCCAGGACAGCCTCGCTCGTCTCCACTGCGATCTCCGCCAACAGATCCTGTTTCGAGCGAATGTGGCTGTAGAGCGTGGGCACACGGACACCTAGCTGGGCTGCGATGTCGCTCATCGACGTGCCGTGGTATCCGCGTTCGGCGAACAGCATCAGGGCCACGTCGCGGACGTCCTCCACCCGCGCCCGTCGCAGGCGGACAGTCTCGGGGGGCGGGGTGGACGTCGCGGGATCAACCATGCGTTGACACTCTACCGAGTGATCGATAGGCTTTTCCTAGCGCTCGCTAGGGAGAACGAGAAAGGAGCCCGACATGGCCGCGACCGACGCCCGCCTCAAGTCTGCGTATCCGGTGCCGACCCTCCGACCCACGAACGTCGCCGAGTACTCGGAGGTGAGTCTGGAGCGAAGCCACGACGGACGGGTGGCCACGATCTTGTGGGATCCGCCCAAGCCCCTCAATCCGTTGTCGGTGGGGCTGACCGACGAACTGGTGGCGGCCGTCGAGGAGGCCTCGGCTGACGAGCGGCTGCACATGGTCGTCTTTCGCGGTGCCGGCGGCTCGTTCTCCGCGGGCGATGATCTGGTCGAAATCCACGAGGGCCTGTGGGGTGACCCCAACCAGACGATGCGCCGGATTCGCTTTTACCAGCGATTCGCGAACACGATCGAGGAGCTAGACAAGATCACCGTCGCCGTCGCCGAGGGCTTCGTGCTGGGAGGCGGCCTGGAGATCACGATGGCGTGCGATCTGGCAATGATCGCCGAGAGCTGTCGCTGGGGAATGCCTGAAGTGGATAGCGCCATGACCCCGGGATGGGGCGGCACGACCCGCATGATCCGGCTCATCGGCCGGCGCCGAACGAAGGAGATCAACCTCATTGGCGCGCTGCAGTCCGCTCGGCGCGGCGTGGAATGGGGCTTGTTCAACAAGCTGGTCCCCGACGAGCAGATCGATGCCGAGCTCGAACGTTTGATCGACACGATGCTGGTGAAAAACCAGCAGGCGCTCCGTCAGCTGAAATTCACCATGAACAAGAACGCGGATGCCGACATGACCACCGCCCTGGCGTTTGAGGCGTACAGCGAATTGGCGACCGCGGCGGTCAACTGGCGGCCGGAAACCCCGAGCATCCCTGACGCCGAACCCGGCAAGGGCCTTGAGGCGTTCGCCACCAAGAATGAGCTGTGGCAGGAGCGGCGTAAGCGGGCCATCGACTTCTGGTCTGAATAGGCGACGGGCACCCGAACGTCGGATAGGAGCTGTCCGATGTTGCAAACCGAGCTGATCCAGCCATTGCCCGTGCTGCTCAGCCAGCAGGCGCGGCAGCGGGGCAACAAGCCGGCATTTGCGGACGACGATGGTGTCGTGACCTGGGAGCAGCTCGAGGACCGCACCGCGCGGCTGGCCGGTCAGCTTCGGGACCGCGCGGCTCGGGGCGGTTCCATAGCTATCTGCATGACCAACCGGCGCGAGGCGGTCGAGAGCTATCTCGGTGTGCTCCGTGCCGCCGCGGTCGGAGTGTTTCTCAATCCGGCCGCGAGTGACAGCGAACTGGCGCATATGCTCGACGACTCGGGCGCCGAGGTGCTGATCACCGATGCCGCCGGGCACGAACGCACCCAGCACCTTGCCGAGCAGCTTCCTACCCTGCGCGAAACGGTCGTCGTCGACGGCCCGTCCGGCGATGGCACGACCAGCTACGAATCGCTCCTCGACGCTGACCCCAGCCGAGGGCCGGCGGATGACCTGGATCTGGACGAGCCGGCGTGGATGCTTTACACCTCGGGCACTACCGGTCGGCCGAAAGGCGTCCTGCTGACGCAGCGGTCGTGCCTCTGGGTCGTGGCGGCATGCTGGGCTCCAATTGTGGGCCTCTCCGCAGACGACAACGTCCTCTCGGCGCTGCCGCTGTTTCACTCCTACGCCCTCGATCTGACCGTTGTCGCGATCGTCGCGACTGGTGCCAGCATCCGGCTGCTCCCGCGCTTTTCGCCAACTCGGGTGATCGAAATCCTGCGTACTGAGCCAATCACGTTGTTTCCCGGTGTGCCCACGATGTTCCACTACCTGCTCGAGCACCTGGACGGGGAGCAGCTGGATCCCAAGGCGCTCCGTCTCTGCGTTTCCGCCGGAGCGATCATGCCCGCCGCCCTGAATGAGTCCTTCGAACGAGTTGCGGGGTGCCCTCTGCTCGACGGCTATGGGATCACCGAGACATCGACGATGGTCACGATGAACTGGCCTACCGGCGACCGGCCCTTTGGATCTTGTGGTCTGCCATTACCGGGATCTGCGGTGCGGCTCGTCGACCCGGCGACCGGCGAGGACGTCGGGTGTGGCGAGGACGGGGAATTGCTCGTACGCGGACCTCACGTGATGCTCGGCTATCACAACCGTCCCGAGGAGACCTCCGAGGTACTTCGCGACGGCTGGTACCACAGTGGCGACCTGGCCCGCTCTGACCCCAATGGTTACCTGACGATCAGCGGCCGGATCAAGGAGCTGATCATTCGCGGAGGTGAGAACATCTACCCAGCGGAGGTCGAGGAGGCGCTCCTGGAGCATTCCGAGGTCAGGGACGCAGCCGTCATCGGCAAGCCCGACGAGGCGCTGGGAGAAGTCGTTGTCGCCTTCGTGGTTGCGCAAGGCGGCGACGTGGACTTCGAAGCGGTGCGCGCGTCCATGGCCGACCGGCTGGCATCGTTCAGGGTGCCCGCTGAGTTCCACGCCATAGACGAGATCCCGCGCACCGGCTCCGGAAAGGTAATGCGCCACCGGCTACGGGACCGGCTCCCGCAGACCAGCGCGCCGGGGTCATAAAGCGGAGTCCCATAAGCGGAGTCCCGTAAAGCGGAGTCCCCGGTCATTGCTCCGACGGTGGCCATCAAGACCGCCTGACCCGTCAGGGGGGCGGAAATCGGCCGCTGGCGGCTTCTTTAGGTGTGGAGCGCTCCAAGCCCGGCCGCCGTGCCCGCATCACAGACTCCCGCGCCCGCATCACCGACCGCGACGAGACGCTGCTTGAATTCCTGGCCGAGCACCGGATCGTGCTATCGGCACACGTGCAGAAGCTGCTGGGGGTATCGGTGGGTGCGGCCGATAGCCGTCTGCGCGCGCTCCGAGGCGCGGGCCTCGTTGAAAGCGAGCGGCTGTTTCACGCTCAGCCGGGGTGCTGGTGGATCACCCGCAAGGGGCTGGCCGCGATCGATTCGAGCCTGCCGGCGCCCCGCCTCGACCTTCACGCCTACCGCCACGACGTCGGCGTCGCCTGGCTGTGGCTGGCGGCACGACGAGGCGTCTTCGGCCACTTGCGCCAAGTGGTTTCCGAGCGCGAGATGCGATCACGCGACGGGGCCGAGGCCCATGCGGCGAGAGCCGAGGGCTCCAGGGCCAGGCAGTTGGCCATACGGTTGGGTGGCATAGGTCCCGGTGGTCGCGAGCGGCTGCACTACCCGGACCTGCTGCTGGTCACCAAGGGCGGACGGCGCGTGGCGGTGGAGCTCGAGCTCTCGACCAAGGGGCGCACGCGGCGCGAGCGCATCCTCGCCGGTTATGGCGCCGACAACCGGATCGACGCTGTGCTCTACCTCGTCGACAACAGGAGCGTGGCCCGCGCCGTTCAAGCTTCGGCTGCCCGCCTCGGGATCACCTCCCGAGTCCAGGTGCAGCGCGTTCAGTGGGGTGACTCGGCCGGCCGGGCCGGCGGGCGCGCGGCGACGAGGCTGCCGGCGCACGCGCTCAACTCAGAGGCTCTTCAGCGGTGAGGCCGCTCCGCCGCGCGATCAGCTGGCTGTCGACGCTCGTCCTGGTCGCGATGGTGACGGCCCCTCCGACGTGGGCGATCCTCGCCGCGGCCGCCGCGATCGTGGTGACGGCGAGCGCGCAGACGCAGCTCGCCGCCAGGCGCCGGCGACGTCAGGCGCTCGAAACCTCGGGCGGGGCCATTTCACTGGGCGCGGACAGCGGCGGCCGGCGCGTCGAGCTCAGTGACCGGCAGCTCTCGGCGCACGGGTTGATCGTGGGCGCCAGCGGAGCGGGCAAGTCGACGACGATGCTCAAGCTATTGGGCGAGAGCGTGCGGCTCGGCCGCCCGGTGGTGGCGATCGACATGAAGGGCTCGCCGGCATTCGCCCGTTCGCTTCGCGAGGCGGCGGATGCAGCAGGTCGGCCGTTTCGCGTCTGGACGCCCGATGGCCCCTCGTGCTGGAACCCGTTGGCGCATGGAAATCCGACCGAGCTCAAGGACAAGCTGATCGCTTCGGAGCGCTTCACCGAGCCGCACTACCAGCGGGCGGCCGAGCGGTACGTGCAGACCGCTCTGCAGGTCCTGGCGCACGCACATCCGCGGCGGGCGCCGACGCTCGAGGAGGTGGCGCGACTCATGGACCCACACCGGGTATCCGGCATGTTGCGCGGCGCGCCACATGAGTTCACGGAGCGGGTGCAGGATTACATCGCCTCGCTGTCTCCGGATCAGCTGAGCGCCGTTCGGGGGCTGGGAACGCGGCTGGCGCTGATCACCGAGTCACACGTCGGCGCCTTTCTGAGAGTGGACGCCGAGCTGGGACCCACGGTCGATGTGCGAGAGGGGCTGGCCGGCGATGCGGTGGTGCTGTTCAGCCTCAACTCGAGCACCTACGGCGGCCTGGCGTCACAGCTGGGCGCGCTGGCGATCCAGGACCTCGTGTCGGCCGCGGGCGATCGGCTCTCATCGCAAGCCGACGGTGCCCAGGCCATGATCGGGATCGACGAGTTCTCGGCCCTCCGCTCCGACAATGTGATCTCGCTGCTGGCCCGCTGCCGAGAGTCCGGGGTCAGCGTGCTGCTGGCCACGCAGGAGCTGGCCGATCTGGACCGGACGGCGCGCGGCCTGCGTGACCAGGTGCTGGGGTCGACCGCTGTCAAGATCGCCCACCGCCAGGACGTTCCCTCGTCGGCGCAGACGATCGCCCGAATGGCGGGAACCGAGACCGTGTGGGAGCAGACGCGGCAGGTGTCGAGTCATCCCCTGTTCGGGCAGTACGACAACGGACGGGGCACCCGGCGTCAGACCGAGCGCTTCCTGGTCGAGCCAAACGAGATCTCCTCGCTGGCCACAGGCGAAGCGGTGGTGATCACAAAGCTGCCGCGGTCGCAGGTGAGGACGGTGCGCGTATCGCCGCAGCGCAGCTCCGGGCGGCACGGACCGGAGCGCCGGGAGCCGGAGCGACACGGGCCGGAGCGCCGGGGGCGGGAGGAGCGCTACCCGGCGCCCGGGGTGACGCGGTAGGCGTCGAACACCGCATCGATGTTGCGCAGGCGGCCGATCGCCTGATCCAGCGTGCGCGTGTCGCCGACCTCGACGACGAAGCGGTTCTTGACCATCGGATGGTTGACGGTGCAGCGAGCCTCGAGAATGTTGATACCAGCCTCGGAGAAGGTCCGGGACATGTCCTCCAGCAGACGGTGGCGGTCCCAGCCATCGACCTCGAGCTCGACGCGGAAGGCGGTCTCGGCGTCCCCATCCCACGAGACGGGCGTGAAGCGGTCGGGATCCCTGCGCAGGACGCCGACGTTCGGACAGTCCTCGCGGTGGATCGTGATGCCCCGCCCCAAGCTGATATAGCCCACGATCGGGTCGCCCGGTACCGGCCGGCAGCACTTGGCCAGCCGCAGCATCACCTCGTCGATGCCCTCGACGGAGATGCCGTAGCGGCTGGAGGAGGTCGTCGGCCGGGAGCGCCGACTGCGGGTCATCAGCAGATCATCAGCGGCGGTGGGCTCGGACTCCGCGGTCTCGCCCTGCTTGAGCCGCTGCATCACCTTGTTGACGACCGTCTTGGCGGAGATCTTGGCGGCGCCGAGGGCGATGTAGAAGTCGTCGGCCTTGCGGAAGCCCATCTCCCGTATGACGTCGGCCAGCAGCGGGGAGCCAACCAGCTTCTGTGCCGGCAGGCCTTGCTTTTTCAGGTGATCCTGTAGCTGTTCGCGCCCGGCGTGCTCCGTATCCTTGCGCGATTCCGCCTTGAACCAGGCCTTGATCTTGTTGCGCGCCCGCGTCGTCTTGACCAGTGCCAGCCAGTCGCGCGAGGGTCCACGCTCGCGCTTCGATGTCAGCACCTCGACTATGTCTCCGGAGCGCAGCTGGTAGGACAGCGGGACAATCTTGCCGTTCACCTTGGCCCCCACGCAGCGGTGCCCGACGTCGGTGTGGATCTCGTAGGCGAAGTCGAGCGGTGTCGCTCCGGCAGCCAGCGACTTGACCTCTCCCTTCGGCGTGAAGACGAAGACCTCGTCCTCGAACAGGTCGACCTTGAGCGTCTCCACGAACTCACCGGGATCAACCAGATCCTTCTGCCAGTCGAGCAGCGAGCGTAGCCACTTGAGCTTGCCCTCGCCGTCGGTGGCCGCCACTCCGTTCCCGCCGCGGGCGCTTCCGGCCTTGTACATCCAGTGGGCGGCGATCCCGAACTCCGCCAGGTCGTGCATCTCCCTGGTGCGGATCTGAATCTCGAGCGGTCGGCCCTCTGGCCCGATCACCGTGGTGTGCAGCGACTGATACATGTTGAACTTGGGCATCGCGACGAAATCCTTGAAGCGCCCGGGAAGGGGCTTCCAAAGCGAGTGGATGACCCCCACCGCGCCGTAGCAGTCCTTCACCGAATCGACGATCACGCGCATCGCGGTGAGGTCGTAGATCTCGTTGAACTCGCGGCCCTTCTTGGTCATCTTGGAGTAGATCGAGTAGAAGTGCTTCGCCCGCCCTGAGATCTCTGCATCGATGCCGAGCTCCACGAGCTCCTTGGAGACGTACTCCCCGGCCTGGTTGACGTAGCGCTCGCGCTCGGCGCGCTGCTGGGCCACCAGCTCCTTGATCTCGTTGTACTTGCGGGGATGCAGCGTCTGGAAGGCCAGATCCTCGAGCTCCCACTTGATCGCGTGGATACCGAGCCGGTGGGCGATCGGTGC
The DNA here is from genome assembly GCA_963822735.1 of uncultured Actinomycetes bacterium. GTDB lineage: Bacteria > Actinomycetota > Thermoleophilia > Solirubrobacterales > Solirubrobacteraceae > Palsa-465. The sequence goes on along the minus strand of CAWGIU010000009.1, from coordinate 244,702 downwards.
GTAGATGTCGAGCGTCTCACGAGCCTTCTCGATCTGCTTGTGCTTAGGCAGTGCGGCGACGGTTCGCATGTTGTGCAGCCGATCGGCGAGCTTGATGAGGATGACCCGGATGTCCGAGGCCATCGCCACCATCATCTTGCGGTAGTTCTCGGCCTGAGCCTCGTCGCGTGACTGAAAGGTCAGCCCGGTGAGCTTCGTGACGCCGTCGACCAGCCCCGCGACCTCCTCGCCGAAAGCCTCGCGGACCTCCGTCAACGAGGCGGAGGTGTCCTCCACCGTGTCGTGCAGGAGCGCGGCACAGAGCGTCTCGGTGTCGAGTCGCATCCCGGCGCAGAGCTTGGCCACCCCAACCGGATGGCTGATGAACTGCTCGCCACTCCGTCGCCGCTGATCCGCATGGTGCATGCAGGCATAGACGAACGCCTCCTGGACGCGATCGCGGTCGATCTCCACCGCTGCCTGCTCGGCGTGCTCCTCGACGATCGCGAACAGGTCCGCCAGCAGCCGAGCTTCGGTCTTCGTCAGCTCGGCATCGGCGGCGGGGGCGGCCGCGTGCTTGCCGTCCACCTCGTCGACCGGCACCCGCTTACGGACGAGCGTTGACGGTCCTCGGCTCGATCTCAGCCGCTTGGTAGGAGATTTCCGCTGCTCAGATATCGGCGTCCATCCTCATGTCGTGCTGCGTACGCCCTGTAGGCCGCCGAGCGCTCGAGCGCCGTGCGCTCCTCGCTCGCGACCGCCAGGGCCGGCAGATCCCGGTCGAGGCTGACGAGCCCCAGCTCCGTGAGGACTTTGATCAGCCGGCCGGCAACTCGCGCCGGACGACCGTGCTGACCGTCACCGCGAAGCAGGCGCCCGAGCTCCTCGCCGGCCACCCTGCCACGGCTTCTCAAGTCGCGGTAGAGAGCTGCGAGTGAAGCGCGAAGACCGTACTCCAGCTCGTGCATCTGCTGTGCAAAGCGTAGCTCAGTCACCCCCCAGGCCAGGTGGGTAAAGCCATTCCCCAGCTCCAGCAGCGCCGCGGTGGCCTCGGCGCTCGGCGGGTCCAAAGCCACGACATGGGGTACGTGCTCGGGAAATGAAGGATCGCGTTCGAGCACGTGGTACGAGACCAACCGGAAACCGCCGACCCGGGCCTCGAGGCCCGCGCGTCTTCGCGCCACGTCGGCGCAGACGGCGAGGACAGGAGCCCCGGTCGACACGACGTCGTAGAGAACCACCAGGGGGCTCTCACCGCGCCGGTCGAGGACTGTCCGACCCCCCTCCGGCGGGTCCCTGTCTTCGATCTGGGCGGGCGGCAGAGGTCCGTCCAGCTCAGCAAAGGCCCCCTCGAGGTAGCTCTTCTCCTCTCCGAGCAGCGAGATTCCGCCCGGCACGCACGGCTGGGCGTGGCGAAGCACGAGCCGGGGCTCGACGACGCCCCGCCATTCGTTGCGCTCCAGTCTGAAGGTGGCGTCCACTGGTTGCTCGCACTTCACCGGAAGCCGCCCGTCGCACCCGAACGCCACGGCTCGAGCACGGGTACCGCCCGAGCTCAGGGAGAAGCGAGCGTGCTTCCCCTCCCCCATGGCTCGCTGCTCGCCGAACCGTCCACCGGGAATGAGCAGGCAGGGAGCTGGGTTGCCGCTGCCGCACGGCTCGAGTGAGCGCAGCTCGTCGGCCAGCCTCAGCCCGAGCTCGGCGCCGGAGACGACGGCATCGACGCGTTCGGTTGGCCGAAGCAGCTCCGGGTCCAGTATCGCCGCGGCGTGACTCTCCAGCGCCTCTGCGAATGCCGGCAAGCGCTCGCGGTCGATCGTCAGGCCCGCCGCGGCACGGTGGCCGCCGTAGCGCTCGAGCTCACCGGCGCAGGCGTGAAGCGCGCCCAGCAGGTCGAATCCCGGGATGCTTCGGGCCGAGCCCTGGCCGCTCGCGCCGTCGTTCAGCGCAACGAGGATCGCCGGCCGGTGGTAACGCTCTGCGATGCGGGCGGCGACGATGCCGATCACGCCGGGATGCCACCCCTCGGCCGCCAGAACGTATGCCGAACGCTCGCCGAGGTGCGCGACCTGGGCATCAGCCTCCCACCGGGTCCGCTCCTCCACGGCGCGGCGCTCGGCGTTAAGCGCGTCGAGCTCCGCGGCGATCTCCGTTGCCCGCTGCGGATCCTCGGTCAGCAACAGCTCGAGCCCCGCGTCGGGACGCCGCAATCGGCCTGCGGCGTTGATCCGTGGCGCCAGCCGGAACCCGAGCGCGTGGGCATCGAGCGCGCTGGGGTCCGCGTGGGCAACTTCCATCAATGCCCGTATCCCGGGCTTGGCGGTGCCCGAGAGCGCCCGGAGCCCCTGGCGGACGAGCCGCCGGTTCTCGCCCTGCAGGGGCATCAGATCGGCGACCGTGGCCAGCGCCACCAGCTCGATGTCCTCCGCGGCGGTCGCGGACCCGAGCGCCTCGGCAAGCTTGAAGGCAACGGCCGTCCCGCAGAGATCGGTGCAGGGGTAGCCGCAGATGCCGGGGTGCACCAGCGGGCCCTCGGGCACCACGCCGTCGGCGCGGGGAGCGTGGTGGTCGGTGACCACGGTCTCCAGCCCGGCGGCCCTGGCCTGGGCGATCTCGTTCGAAGCGGTGATTCCGCAGTCGGCGGTCACCAGCAGCCGCGTGCCGCGGGCCGCGAGCCGCTCGACCGTCTTTGCGGCCAGACCGTAGCCGTCCTCTAGCCGGCTGGGGAGGTACCACCCGGCGTCCGCTCCCAGCGACCGAAGGGCACGGATCAGCAGAGCCGTGGCGCATATGCCATCTACGTCGTAATCGCCGTGGACCGTGATCCGCGCTCCGCTGGCGATGTGTCGGCGAATGACATCGACCGCTTCCTCGAGCCCCGCGAAGCGGCCGGGATCGTGTGTTTCGCGGGCTTCGAGAAACGCCCTCGCGGCTAGCGGTTCGCCCAAGCCGCGTCTCACGAGTATCTGGGCAAATACGTGGCTTAGACCAAGCTGGCCCTCGAGGGCGCGGGCGCGGGCGAAGTCGTACGGCGGAATCTGGATGCGAGGCGCCGGTCGCGGAGCCGGCGGGGCCTCAGCCGCCTCGACGACCCGGAGCGGTGGCGCGGACACCACCGTGGGGGCCTCGATGCGCGCCGGCTGCGTGGCGGCATCTAGGACCTTCAGAAGCGCGGGCTCGGTCATCGGTGCGCGGAGCGTAGGCCCCGGCCCCGACGGATCCGGGGGTCTCGGCCGGCTTGCGCCACACAATCGGCACGCGGCGTGGGGAAGTTGTCACGCCGCCCCGCCGCGGCACGAGCTCATCCGCCTGCGATGTCCGGTCCATCCGGCGCCGGCTCGCCCGGGCCGCCCGCCGGCGTGGACTCGTCAGGGCGCTTTCGGCGTCCAAACAAATGCTCCACGCGCGAGACCTCGCGTTCGGCGCCCGCGATGGGCGCCACGACGGTCAGCAGCCCGTTCAGCTCCCTCACCAGCGCGTTCACCGAGTCTGTCAGGGCAGGGACCGACTGGGCGAGCGTCTCGACCACCGCAACGTGTCGCTCCATCGAGTCAGCAGCGCGATGCAGCTCGCTCACCGCCTCCTCCCACCTGTCCTGAAGCTCGGCCGCCTCGTGTAGCGGCGAGCGCCTGACCGCATCCTGTTCGGCGACGCCCAGCAGCGAGCGCAGGGGAGCCGTGAACAAATCGAGCGGGCCACTCACGCTACGAGCGCCCTTGGCGGCTCACAGCTCGAGCGCTCCGGGGCCACCAGCGCGCTCGCGACGCACGCCCTCCAGATAGACGATCGCCATCCCGATCAAGGCGCCGGGGATCGCTTCGAGTGCGGTCGTCAGATGCGTGGCGTGACGGCCGGGGATGTGGAAACCGGAGATAATCAGCCCAAAGAGGGCAGCTCCCGCCAGGGCGCCCACGAATGCGCCGACGATGCCCCCCCAGTAACGGTCGGGCAGCCAGATCGTGAAGTGCCAGAGCGCCAGCCCCATGATCACCCAGGCCAGCATTCCCATCAGCGGCGCCTCCCGTGTCTGCGGTTGCGCGGCCGGTTCTTCGGCTTCTGTGGCTTCGGCTTCGCTGGTTGGGCGACGCCCTCGTTCTCGGCGATGTCGGGAGCGGGCGGCGGCGTGCTGGGAGCGTCGGTCGAGTCGGGTTTGGGCGCCGTCTGCTGGCGAGGCGCGCCGTCGGCAGGTCGCCCGCGGGCGCCGTCGCGCTGGGGCTTGGGCCTAGCCGGCGTCTTGGCCGAGGGCGTTCGTGCCACACGGGCTGTCAGAGTCGAGGTCTGGCGGCCAGGCCGCTCCTCCTCGATCTGCAGACCGCGCTTCATCTCTTCGAACTCTGCGCGGGACACCGTCTCCCCCTCGGGGGTAGTGAGCCTGCCCGGCCGCCCGAAGCGCTTGGGGGCTTTCGGCTCGACGTCGGCCGCCACCCCGGCATAGGCCGGGATGTGACCGTGCTCCTCGAGCAGGCGGTGCCGACGGGCGCGGTAGACCTGCTCGCGCTCCTTCCAATGGGTCAGGACCGGCGAGGCGATGAAGATCGATGAGTACGCGCCGGAGGCAATCCCGATCAGCAGAGCGAACGCGAAATCGCCGAGCACTCCCCCACCGCCGAACAGCAGCAGCGCGATGACCGGCAGGAGCGTGCACGAGGTGGTGGCCAGCGATCGCGTCAGCACCTCTGACATCGACCGGTTGACGATCTGCGAGAAAGCCGCCCGCGGCATGCGCGGGATGTTCTCGCGCACACGGTCGAAGACGATGATCGTGTCGTATAAGGAGTAGCCCAGGATCGTCAGCAGCGCCGCGACCGTATCGACGGTGACCTGACGGCCCGTCAAGGCGTAGACGCCGCTCGTGATCAGCAAGTCGTGCGCCAGCGCGATCAGCACGGGGACGGCGAACTTCCACTCGAAGCGCAGCGCCACGTAGACCGAGATAACGAGCAACGAGGCGATGATCGCGATCACCGCCGCGTTGGCGATCGTGTTGCCGAACGTCGGCCCGACGGACGTTGAGTCGAAGCTCTTGACGCCGAACTTGCTGCTCAGCTGGTTCTTCACCTGGTTGACGGACTTGATCGGAAGCTGCTTGGCGGAGATCTGAAAGACGTTGTTGCCCAGTCCTGTGTTCGTCACCTTCTGGACCGTGGGATTGGCTGCTCCCTCTTTGGCGAGCACGTTGCTGACCTGGTTTTGCGTAGCCGGCTGCTCCAGGCTGGTTGTGATCCGGGTTCCGGAGGTGAAGTCGATCCCCAGGTTGAGCCCCCTGCCGCCGATCGCCAGCGCCCCCACCAGCAGGATCACCCCTGACATCGAGAAGAAGTACTTCGACGCTCCCATGAAGTCGAAGCGCCACTCGTGTTTCTTGCCGCCGGCACCCAGCGCCGAGGGCCGCGAGATGGCCCGCGAGGACCCCATCGTCATCAGGATCGCCTGCGTCATCATCACGGCCGTGAACAGCGACACGAGCGTGCCAACGCCCAGCGTGAGCGCGAAGCCCTGGACGTCCGCGGTCGCGAGCTCGAACAAGATGAACGCAGTCATGATCGTGACCACGTTGGCGTCAATGATCGCCGTCAGGCCCTTGCGATAGCCAGTAGCGATTCCCTGGCGGATCGAGCGCCCAGCCCTGATCTCCTCCTTGACGCGCTCGAAGATCACGATGTTGGCGTCGGCCGCCACGCCGATCGTCAGGATCAGGCCGGCGATTCCGGAAAGCGTGAGCGTGACCGGGATCAGCTTGATCAGCGCATAGAAGTAGAGGGCGTAGGCAGCCAGCCCCGCCGTAGCGATCACGCCCAGGACGCGGTAATAGAAGAGCATGAACAGTGCCACGACCGCGAGGCCGATGGCGCCCGCCAGCAGACCCTGATGCAGCGCCTGCTTGCCAAGGGTGGCGGAGACCTGGGACTCGGAGATCAGCTTGAGGTTGATCGGCAGCGCGCCGAGGCGGAGCTGGTTGGCCAGATTCTGGGCTGAGCTGGTGGTGAAGCCGCCCGTGATGTCGGCGCCGGTGTCGCCGGGAATCCCGTCCGGGTACTGCTGGTAGTTGATCGATGGGACCGTGATCAGCTGCTGGTCGAGTGCCACCGCGAAGTGCTGCAAGAGCGGGTTCTGCCCGCTCGTGACCTGGGGATTGATCAGCTGACCGCGCTGCGCAATCTGCGCCGTGACGCGCTGGAACTCGTTCTTGCCCTTCGAGGTGAAGCCGAATGAGACGTCAGGGCTCCCGCTGGTGTCGGTGCTCTGCTGCGGGTTTGTGATGTCGTTGCCGAACAGCGCCACGTGGTCCCTGAGGACGTAAAAGCGCGTGGACGGCGCGTAGACCTTGGGCGGGTTTGAGAAGCTCGACGGCGTGGCCTGCAGCACGACGGTCCCCTGCGGCACGGTGAGGATCTGCTCCTGAGAGCGCTTGATGCCGGCCGGCACGCCGCTGTAAAGGTCCTGAAGCGTCGTGTCGGGGCCGGAGATGAGGCACTGCTGTCCGGCGACCGGGGTGTAGCCGTAGTACTTGCCGGCGATCGAGCAGGCGCTGCTCGAAGGCGCCCCGAACATCCAGTACTGCGGTCCTTCGCGAGCGTTGTCGGAGCTCGCCTGGGGTGGCTGCTTGGATGCAAGCTGCACCGCCTGGTACAGCGTCATGCTCCCGGTCCCGGGACCACCCGGCGTCCCTCCGGAGCCCTGGCTGAGCGCGACCGCTGATTGGTCCTGCGCGAGCCCCGGGCCGAGGCTGGCCACGGTCCTGCCGCTGGGGAGCAGGGCATTCCCTTCCCAGTCGTAGAACTCGAGCCGTGCAGTGGTCCCGACCTGCTGGATCGCCCGGGTCGTGTCCTTCACGTCGGGGAGACCGACCGATATCTGATTGCCCCCAAAGGTCTGGATCTCGGGCTCCGAGACGCCCAGCTGGTCGACGCGCTGGCGCATGATGTCCACCGCACGGCCCAGCGAGGTTGGGTTGACCGGCGACTGCGCGGTGGGCTGAGCCTGGTAGACGAGCTCAACGCCGCCCTTCAGATCAAGTCCCAGAATCGTCTTGGATTGGGTGATCACGACGGCCGAAGCTGCGATTAGACCCACCACGAGGAGCAGGATGAAGCCGTGGCGCTGGCGATCGGTCATGAGTTGAGCGTGATGCTAGCCCTCAAGGGTGTCGGCAGTCGTGGTCGCAGCCGGGGCCGCGAATCGTCTTTCAGCGGTGGTTGGTGGGAGTCAAGACGACCAGGACACCGCCCTGGTCATCGTCGTATGCGGGGAAGATGTCAGCGACCGCCTTGGCGGGCAGGTCCTGCTCGGCATTGACCTCGACCGGCTTTCCCTGCACCCGCACCTCCCACTCGAGCGCGGTGCCGACATGGTCCTTGCCGTCGTCGAAGCGCAGGCCCAGCACGTCCGCCACGGGCCTGCCGATCACCTGCTCGGTGCGCAGCCCGGTGAGCTCGAAGGAACCCTTGCCGCAATCGATGATCCGGCCCTCGGAGTCGCAGGCAAAAAACGCGGCATTGGGCGCCGGGTAGTAGTCATCGAGCAGCTCGTAGAGGTACGCGAAGCCGCACTGGTCGCAGCCCCGGACCTCACGGCCGAAGTCCGTGGTGCGGTCAGTGGCCATCGAGCGATGACCGCAATGTGGGCAGATGAAGTAGTGCTCTCGAGCCACGGGGCCAGGATAGCCAGGACCCAGCTTGCGCCTTTGGGGGCTCAGGCTCCTAAAGCAACCGCAACGTGCCGGGCGGCTCGAGCCCCAAATGCTGGAACGCTCGCCCGGTGGCGGCACGGCCGCGGGGCGTTCGCTCGATCAACCCGCGCTGCAGCAGATAAGGCTCGTAGACCTCCTCGATCGTGTCCTGCTGCTCCTCGACCGCGGCGGCCAGCGTCGAGAGTCCCACTGGGCCGCCGCCGAACTTTTCGCAGATCGTCCGCAGGATCTCCCTGTCGAGACGATCGAGCCCTTCTCGGTCGACCTCCAGGAGCTCGAGCCCGGCGACGGCTACCTCGCAGGTGATGGCGCCGGCGCCGCGGACCTCGGCGAAGTCGCGGACGCGTTTGAGCAGCCGGTTAGCGACGCGCGGCGTGCCACGGCTTCGTTCGGCGATCGCCCGTGCCCCGGCCTCGTCGATCTCCACGTCGAGCAGCCGCGCAGAGCGCCTGAGGATACGGGCCAGCTCCAGTGGCGAATAGGCTTCCAGCCGCTGCTGGATTCCGAATCGGTCTCGCAGCGGCGTGGTCAGCAGCCCGGTCCGGGTGGTGGCCCCGATCAGAGTGAACGGCGGCAGCTCGAGCGTCACCACCTGCGCGCCGGCCCCCTGGCCAATCGTGATCGGCAGCCGTCGGTCCTCCATTGCCGGATAGAAGGTCTCCTCGAGGGCCGTGGGCAGCCGGTGGATCTCGTCGACGAAGAACACGGCGCGTGGCTCGAGCGCGGTGAGAAACGCCGCAATGTCGCCCTTGCGCTCAAGCGCCGGGCCGGCGGTCTGGACGAACGGGACGTCCAGCTCGGCGGCGACGATCTGTGCCAGTGAGGTCTTTCCCAGGCCGGGCGGGCCGGCGAGCAGCACGTGGTCCAAGGCTTCGCCACGGGTGACGGCAGCGGAGATCGAGACCGCGAGCTGCTCCTTGACCGCCTCCTGGCCCACGAAGTCCTCCAGACGTCGCGGGCGTAGCGAACGATCGAGCTCCTCGTCTCCAAGCGTCTCCGGAGCCTGCAGGCGGGCGTTCATCGCCGGGCCACCCTCAGTGCCTCGGCGATCAGGTCCTCGGCACTCTCGCCCACTGCACCGTCGAGCAGCGCATCTACCTCGGCGACGCTGTAGCCGAGGCCGACCAGGCCCTCCCGGGCGACCGCACGAGGGTCATCCGATCGGGTTGTGGCGATCGCTTCCTCGGGGTCGGTGGCCCCCACCTTCTCCCGCAGCTCGACGATGATGCGCTCCGCGGTCCGCTTGCCGATCCCGGGCACGGCGCGAAGACGCGGTGCGTCGCCGGCGGCGAGCGCCGAGAGCAGCTCTCGCGGAGGACCGCCGGACAGGACCGCCAAGGCCATCTTGGGGCCGACCGACTGCACCCCCAGGAGCATCAGGAAGAGCTCGCGTTCCTCCTCTGTGGCGAATCCATAGAGCGACAGGGCATCGTCGCGCACGATCAGGTGGGTGTGCAGGGTGGCCTGCAAACCCACCGCCGGGACGTGGCGAAGCGTCTGGGCCGAGACCGCCAATTGGTACCCGACGCCGCCGCAGTCGATGATGACGTGGCTGGCCCGCCGGAAGGCGACCCTGCCCGAGATCAGGGCGATCACCGGGCCGCTCCGAGCGCCAGCCGGCCGCTCAGGGCGCGACGCAACGGGGCGCGGTTCAGATCGCAGACGGCGACCGCCAGCGCGTCGGCGGCGTGATCGGACGGGGCATCCGATGCGAGTCCCAGGAGGCGAGCGATCATGCGCGAGACCTGTTCCTTGCGCGCGGCGCCGTGGCCGCACACGGCGCTCTTGACCGCCTGAGGCGTATAGGAACGTGACGGGAGGCCGAGCTGACCGGCGGCGAGCAGCACGACTCCCCGAGCCTGCCCGACGGCGAACGCCGTGCGGACGTTGGCGCCGAAGTACAGCTCCTCGACGGCCAGGGCCTCGGGCCGATGGGTCTCGCAGAGCTCGCTGACGCGTGCATGGATGTCTGCCAGGCGGCGCTCGGGCGCCAGCCCCGCCTTGGTTTCGATCACGCCGTAGGTCAGCGCGCGCATCACTGAGCCGTCGCGTGCGACGACACCGTAGCCTGTGCTGGCGGTGCCAGGGTCGATGCCGAGGACGATCATCGCCTCAGACATTCTGCGCAGGGGGGCGGACGCCTGCCCTGGCGCTCGTGCGCGCCGGGCGCAACCCCGACGCGCATGCGCTGTTGTTGCGGCCGTGCACCGGCTTCCTAGAGCAGTGGTCATCTGCGTGCTCGCATCGATCGTGGCTGCGCCTGGCCAAGCGCTGGCTCAGAACACCAGTCCCGTCGCCGCTCCACCCATCACCGTGGACGGTCCCGGCGATGGCGTCGTCAGCCTGACGGGCCTGTCGATCGCGCGGGACGGCACCGGCGGACTCGTCTATCTAAAGAGCGTGGGGGGCGTCCAGCACGTGTTCGTCTCGCGCCTCGTCGGCGGGGTTTTCCAGGTCCCCGAGGAGGTAGACGGCGGATTCGCCGGGCCCTCCTCACAGCCGGTAATCGCGGCCGGAAACGGCGGCGCGCTGCTGGTGGCCTTCGTCAATTCGGGCGCGCTGTACGTTGTGGACCGGCTGAGCGCCACGTCGGGGTACCAAGCGCCACAGCTGATCGCGGGCGGAGGGGCGAGCAATCCGTCGATACAGATGAGCAATTTCGGCAAGGCCTATCTGGCCTTCGCCGCGGGCGCCAATGTCCGCGTGGCGTACTACTACAACGGCCAGTGGCAGCTCGTCTCCGCGCCGCTGAACGCCACTCCGTCCGACGGCGCCGGCTCCGGCGACGGAGGGCCGGTGGTGGCCACCGCCGGCGACGGCATCGCCACCGTGGTGTGGGGAGAGCAGGGACACATCTTCTCCCGCCGCGTGTGGTACACGTCGCCTAGCGTCGTCTTCGAGCAGGCCGACGTGCCCTATCTCGCCGGCTGGACCGAACTGTCCTCGAGCCAGCCATACGCCGCGGCTGGCGGAAACTCATCCTATGTCGATGTGGTTTTTGTGGAAACGCTGGGCGCCGGCGCCAGCCAGCAGTCGCGCGTGCTGTTCAATCAGCTACGAGGCTCGCAGTACCAGGGCGTAGTCGGTAACGATGGGCTGGGCACTCCAGGGACCGACAGCGGAGCCGACCCGCGGGTGGCGATGGCCGAGTATGGAAACGGCCTGGCAACCGCCTACCAGGTGAACTCGGGCCAGGTGTGGTCGAGCGTGCTGACCCAGAACGGCTTCTGGTACGGGATGTACCGCGTCGACAGCCTGCCCAATGTCAGCCCGCCGTACCCGGTCCCCTCCGCGGTCGGGACGAACTCGCTGGTTGTCGCCTGGCAGCACGACCCGGGGATGCTGCTCGCGCCGGACATCCGCGCTCGCTACTTCACGGTGGCAAACGGCTACGGCCCCGAGGTGCAGGTCTCAAGCTCCGGACAAGCCGCGAACGCCGCCCAGGGGCTGGCCACCGCCGGGGACGTCAATGGCGACGTGGCTGTGGCATGGGCACAGGGCTCCGGGACGGCTACCGCGATCGAAGTCGCTCAGCTCTACCAGCCGTCGGCGGCGCCGCTGCCGCGCAATCCTGTGAGCTACACGAAAAACAACCGCCCCACGCTGTCCTGGACGCCTCCGACTAACTCCTGGGGGCCGTTTACGTACACGCTGTTCGTGGGCAGCACGGCGGTGGGTACGACGACGCTCCACGTCGTTCAACGTTCCCTTCGCGCTCGCCCAGGGAGGGCACAACTGGAGGGTCGTCGCCCGCAACCCCGCGGGGCAGCAGAGCTCCGGGGGCAGCTCTCGGATAGTGGTCGACAGGCAACCGCCGATTGTGCGCGTCAATGTGACCGGTCCTCCGCGAGCACGGGTGACACTCAACGTCAGCTACACCGACCGGCCGCGCGGAAATGCCTCGGGCGTGGGCTCGATCGTCATCGTCTGGGGCGACGGGCGCCGCTCGAGCATCGCGGTCGGACAGCACAAGGCCGTCCACGTCTACAGCCGCGCGAAGACCTACGTGATCAAGGTGACCGTCAGCGACCGCGCCGGTAACAAGACGACCGTGGTAAAGCGGGTCGGAATCAGAACCGTGGGCGGCTGAGCGAGCCCGCGGCGGCGGCCGCCGGCCACCGAGGCCGCGTGCAGGACGGCGGCGCCAACCCCCCCGACCGAGCGCTCAGCAGGACGGCTTCGGCGTCAGCGCCGTCTGCGGGCAGACCGGCAGGATCAGCGGCGCGCGCGGCGCCTGTGTGAAGTTGAAGTCGTTTTGCAGGTCCCCGAGAATGGGGCTGTCCTCTCGGACATCGGGCCGGGGGTCGGGGCGGCCGTCCGTCGCCGGATTGAGGGCCTGCCCGCTCAGGAAGTCGGCCTCGATGAGCTTGTTGTAGGCGTCGTGACTGAGCGTCTGGTGATCGATATAGCCGGCCTTGGCGTACGGGCTGATGACCATCCCCGGGACCCGTAGCCCGTAGCCGTTCTGATCGACGCTCGGGGGCACGACGTTGTCGTAGAACCCTCCCCAGTCATCCCACGTGAGGAAGATCGCGGTCGAGCTCCAATCGGGACTCTGCATGATCGCGTTGACGAGCCCCGTGACGTACGTCTGGCCGGCGGAGACAAGCGCAGTGGGGTGCTCCGAGACCTTGCTGTTCGGGTCGATCCAGGATACGGCCGGCAGCGTGCCCGACCTGGCCGCCGAGAAAAAGTTGGTGAGCGATTGCACGTTCTGAAGCTGGCCGTCCTGAGTGACGTCTGTGAACGACGGCAGCGGGTTCCAGATTCCCGGCGTGTGTGCGTTCTGGGGTACGCCGGTGCACGACATGGCCTGGTCGTTCTCGCAGTCTGGCTCGCTGCCGGCGAACACGTAGTAGCCCCAGCTGACGCCGAACTTGTGCAGCAGGTAGGTCATGTCGGTCCACGCGTAATGCAGCTGGCCGTCGTTGGCGCTGTTGCTCGCCGAGTCGCTGTTCGGGTTCTGCAACGCGTTCGTACAGGAGTACGCGTTGTACGGATTGGTGCAGTACGCAGACCACTCCGAGACCTGGAACAGGTGCTGGGGAAGGCTCCACGAGGCGTTGGGCTCGAACATGTGGTCCTGGAGCACGAAGTTCTGCGCGTACGCCCAGTAGTTCGGGATGTCGCTGCCGTCGTGGTAGCCCATGACATCGACGCACGAGCCCGTCTGGCCTGACTGGCACGGGCTGCAGCTCGGGTCGTTCGGGTTCGTCGTGCAGTTCGACCCCTTCTCGGCCTGGCCAACGAACCCGTTCATCTGCCCGAAATTGATGTCTGCGGCCGCGTTGGTCTGCCCGTGCGGGCCGCCGTAGTTCTTGTCGTTGTGATCGAGGAACGGCTGCACGCACCCGCCGCTCAGCTGATCGGGCACGCAGGGCACGGTGCCCGGGTTGCCGGCCAGGCCGGGGATGCCGGTCGCGCCGGGATAGGTACCGAAGTAGGTGTCAAACGATCGGTTCTCCTGCATGATCACCACGATGTGCTTGATCTTGTGGAGATAGAGGAACTGCAGCGTCAGCACCGGCGAGTACGAGTTGACATTTCGGCGCCCGCCGCGGAGGAACGCCCGCAGCTGCACGGCTGTCTGCGAGCCGAACGTGCGGCTGGTGGAGTAGTTGGAGTTGCGGTCCAGCCACGGCCGGGCCAGGACCTGCCAGCCCTGGCCGCTGTTCTGCTGAAGCTCGATCTTCTGCTTGGCGTAGGACGGGCCGATGTGACCGGTGAAGCTCAGCGTTTCACCGGGAACCGGCTGTGGATCGGAAGCCGACAAGGTGAGGGCCGCCTGCACCCGCACGTACACCGTGCGGCTCTGCATCCCCGACCCCGTCACGTACCAGTAGCGGTTGGTGGTGACCGAACCCGCCCTGATAGCGAACGCGTAGCTGCCGCCCGTCTTCGTTCTGGTGCGCATCGAAACGCTCGCCCTGCGCTGTCCGGGCAGCCGCCGCCAGAGCGTGAGCGTGACCCCGCCACCGGCTCCGACCACGCGGCCCGAGACTTTCACCGACTGGTTGGCGACAGCCGGGTTGTGGGTCACGTCGATCGTGATGCGCCTACCACTGCTCACCGTGGCATTACCTGTCTGCGCGGCCGCGAATGAGGCGGCCCAGCCTCCCAGGGCCACGCACATCGTCAAGCCCACAAACCAACGCATGCGCCGCATCGCGTCCTCCAGGGCCGCAGTCACCTAACTCGGCTTCGTAAACCCACAGTCAGCCAGTAAGTTGCGCCCCTTGTGTCAGCTGCGTGTAAAAGCTACGGCGCGGTGAACCGACAATGCAGCAGGGTTCCGAGCACGCGAACCCCGTCCACCGCCGTCAGCTTCTTTCCCTCGGCGGTAGAGCGGGCGCGATAGTGAACCGGGACCTCGAAGATGCGCTCTCCGCGCTGCACGAGGCGGGCGGCGATCTCGGGCTCGATCGCGAAGCCCGGCGAACGGAGGTGGAGGCTGCGAAACAGCTCGGTGCGGATCATCTTGTGGCAGGTCATGATGTCCCGCAGATATACGTTGAAGAGGACGTTCGCCGCCAAGGTGACCGCCTTGTTACCGAGGACATAGAGAAACGAGTGACTCGTATAGCCGTCGAACGCCCGCACCCCGAAACAGGCGTTCGCCCTGCCATCGAGTAGCGGCGGCATCAGGCGGGCCAAATCGGCGGGGTCGTACTCCAGGTCGGCGTCGAACACGGCCGCGAAATCTCCGCGGGCCTGCTCCAGAGCCGTTTTCACCGCGGCCCCCTTGCCCTGGTTCTCGGTGTGCTCGTAGAGGCGCACGCGAGATTCCCACTCGCCGTCGCGCAGGATCTCCCGCGTGCCGTCGGTGGAGCCGTCATCGACGACGATGAGCTCAAAAGCGGTCGGAAGCTCCGTGGCCAGCACTTCGGAAATCGCCTGCCGGACGCGCTCCCGCTCGTTGTAGACCGGCATCAAGATCGACAGCATCTGGGCCGCGAGGGTAGAAGTTTTGGTTCAGGATTACAGGGTGGACTTCGCCGCAGCCGGACTACTCGAGGGCTTGGAGGGGGACGAACGCGCCGCCCGTCTGGCGCTGCTCGAGCAGCTGGCCGCCGACGGTGTGGGGCTCGATGAGCTGCGCAACGCCGTATCCGAGGACCGGCTGGTGCTGCTGCCGGTGGAGCGGGCGCTGGGGGGCCAGCTGACGGGCGAGGAGGTGGCGGAGCGCGCGGGCATCCCCATCGAGCAGCTGACGAGGATCTGGCGGGCGCTCGGATTCCCTCAGGTCAAGCCCGACGAAGCCCTATGGGATGAGGACGAGGTGTCAGCCGCCCAGTCACTCAAGCGCTTCCTGGATGGTGGCGTGCCGGAGGATGCGGTGATCGAGATCAGCCGCGTGCTTGGCGAAGGGATGTCGAGACTGGCGCCCACGATCACCGGCGCGTTCGCGGACACGTATCTCGAACCAGGAGACAACGAACGCGATGTTGCGCTGCGTTACGCCGCGATGGCCAAGGCGCTGCTTCCGTCGATGGGGCCGGTCCTGAACGCAGCGTTGAGGGCCTACGTTCGCCAGAGCGCGCGCCGCGGGATCATCGGCCGCGCCGAAATCGAGAGGGGCCGCCTCGCAAACGAGGAGCACGCAGTGGTGTGCTTCGCCGACCTGGTGGGCTTTACGAGCCTGGGCGGCGAGATCGGGGTCGAGGAGCTCGGAACTGTTGCACGGCAGCTGGCGGAGTTGGCCAGCGACGTGGCCGAGCCGCCGGTGAGGCTGGTCAAGACGATCGGCGACGCGGCGATGTTCGTCAGCCCTGAGCCAGCGGCTCTGGTGGCGGCGGCCCTGTCCCTGGTGGAGGCGGTCGAGAGTGCCGATCTACCCGCATTGCGGGCGGGTATGGCCAGCGGCCCGGTCATCAACCGGGCCGGCGACTGGTACGGAAACGCCGTCAACCTCGCCAGCCGTGTCACCGGCGTGGCCCGGCCGGGAAGCGTCCTCTGCACCGAAGGTGTCCGCGACGCGGCCGAGGACGACTTCGCCTGGTCTTTCGCCGGCAGATTCCGGCTGAAAGGCGTTGAAGACCGCCAGCCGCTCTACCGCGCGAGGTTCCCGCCGTCCGGTGGGGAGCATTCGCCCGCGGGGGAGCATTCGTCAGCGGGCAAGCCGTCGTCCGCTGGGGAGCCTTCGTCAGAGCGCGAGCAACGCTCGGCTAGGAGATCGACAAGAGGTCGACGACGAAGACGAGCGTCGAGTTAGGCGGGATGCTCGGAGGGCGCCCAGCCTTGCCGTAGGCCAGTCCCGGGGGCACGATCAGCTCGCGGCGCCCCCCCACCTTCATGCCCTGGATCCCCTGCACCCAGCCGGCGATCACGTTTCCCGAGCTCAGCTGCGTGGTGTACGGCTGGTTGCGCTGCCAAGAGGAGTCGAAGGTCTTGCCCGTCTTGTAGAGGACGCCGACATAGTTGAAGGTCGCTGTCTGGTTGGCACTGAGGCGCTGGCCGGTGCCGCTGATCAGATCCTTTACCACCAGGTGGGAGGGTGGCGGCCCTTTCGGCACGCTGACCGTCGGCTCGTGCGATAGCGCAGGTGGCACGCTGACGGGAGTCGTCACTGCCGAAGTGGCTCCGGAGGGAGCGAGCTGGACCCCAGGGGCCTTGGGGCCGGAGCCGCCGCAGCCGGCGAGCAAAGCCGCTCCAAGCGCTGCGGAGCTCACGATCGTCGCGATCTGTTTGGTCATACGAAGCGTGGCAGGGTAGCGGCGACGCTCAGGACGCGATGCGCTCCAGCACGCCGGCGTCCACGTCGAAGTTCGCGTGCACCGCGTTTACGTCGTCTGATTCCTCGAGGGAATCGATCAACTTCATCAGACGCCCCGCGTCCGACTCGCTCACCGGAACCCTGGTTTTGGGACGCTGCGCCACATCGGCGCCGTCGATGTCGACCCCCGCCTCCTGCAGCGCGTTCCGAACGGCGGACAGGTCGCCGGGCGCGGTGATGACCTCGAAGACGTCCTCATCCAAGGCGATGTCCTCGGCTCCGGCGTCGATCGCGGCGATCAGGTCCTCCTCGTCATAAAGACTGGCGTCGACCACGATCACGCCCCGTTTGTCGAACAGGTAGGACACCGACCCAGGCTCGCCGAGGCTCCCCCCATGCTTTGAGAACGCGTGACGGACGTCGGCGCCCGTGCGATTGCGGTTGTCGGTCAGGGCCTCTATGAGCAGTGCCACCCCGCCCGGTCCGTAGCCCTCGTAGACCACCGTCTCGATCTGATCCGTGTCCGCCCCCTCGCCCGTCCCCTTGGCGATCGCCCGCTCGATGTTGTCCTTCGGCATGGAGGCATCCCGGGCTTTCTGGACGGCTAGGCCGAGCGACGGATTGCCATCGGGATCCCCTCCGCCCTCACGGGCGGCCACCGTGATCGCTCGCGCCAGCTTCGTGAACTGCTGGCCTTTGCGGGCGTCCACGACCGCCTTCTTGTGCTTGATCGAGCTCCACTTGGAATGTCCGGACATGGGATTCAAGTCTAGGATCAGCTGGCAGCCGCAGCGTGAACGCGGCGCCCCCGGCCCGTACCGGCGCTGCATCCACCGTTCCACCCATGGCCTCTACCAGTTCCTTGACGATCGCCAGGCCAAGCCCGCTGCCGACCGGCCTCTCGGACCTGTAGCGATCGTGGAGGTAGAAACGCTCGAAGGCATGCGGGATATCGTCGACCGATAACCCAGGCCCCGTGTCGCTGACCGTAAGGCGTCCCGGCGCCGCCGTGACCGTCACTCCTCCCCCCGGCGGCGTCAGCCGCAATGCGTTCTCGATCAGGTTCGAGACGGCCTGGAGCAAGCGGTCGAAGTCCCCCAGCGCCGGAGCGGTCTCGCTTCCTTCGGCTGCCAGCTCCACATCCAGTTCTCGGGCGCGTGGAGCATGGCGCTGCACAGCCTGCTGGGCGACCTCGAGCAGATCGAGTGGTTCGCGGCCGACCGAGAAACCGGCCCGCTCGAAGCGCGCGAGCTCGAGCAGGTCAGCCACCAGCCGCTCGAGCCTCGAGGCCTCGGTGGCGATCACCCGGCCGCCGTCAACCGGGTCCACCGCATCCTCGGACAGAGCCTCGGCGTACCCCCGGATCGAGGTAAGCGGCGTCCTCAGCTCATGGCTGACCGATTCCAGGAAGTGCCGGTGCGCCTCACGGGCACTGTGAAGCTCCGCGGACATGTCGTTGAACGCCCGGCCCAGATCGGCAAGCTCGTCTTCGCCTTGCACCGGAACAGAGACTTGGCGCTCCCCCGCCGCGAGCCGGCGCGTCGCTTCGCCCAAGTCGCCGATCGGACGGGCGAGGCGCCGAGCCAGCACGAAAGAGAGAAGTGCCGCCAGCAGGATGCCGCCGACACCGGCCAGGGCCAGACTGCCCAAGAATGGTCGCCACTCGCCAAACGCGAGCTTCGCCGAGCGGGCGACGACGATCCGGCCCGACGGCGTGGTCCGAGCGACGTAGAGGACCGAGCGCTTGCCGACGGTCGCCGTGCCCTGGGCGTTTCCGCCACCGGGGATCGCCGCCAGGACCGCGCGGGCCCGCGCAGGACCGAGACGCCGAGCCCTGCCGTTCCCGACCGCGTACACGTGCTGACCAGGCACGAGCGCCCCCGGCGCCCCTCCGAACGCCGCCAGCTCGTCGGCCTGCACCTCGAGGGCGTTCATCCGTTGACTCGAGATCTGATGCCGGACGAGCAGGACACCGATGCCGACCGTCAGCGCGCAACAGGCGATCGCCGTCAGCGCGAAATAGCCGAGCAGGCGATGGCGCAGCCGCATCAGGCCGCCGCCTTGTAGCCGATACCCCGCACCGTCTTGATCAGGTCCGGATTCCCGAGCTTTTTGCGCAGCTGCGCCACGTGCACCTCCACCGTCCGGGTCTCGCCCGGCGAGACGAATCCCCACACCGACTCCAGCAGCTGGTCCCGGCTCACGACCTGGCCCGCATGGCGGGCCAGGAACTCGAGCAGATCGAATTCACGCTGCGTGAGCTCGATCTCCTGGCCGTCCACGCGGACCTCCCGCGGGCCGCGAGCGATGGTCAGTGGTCCGAGCTCGATGGCGTCGTTGGCCGGGACGCCGGCGCTCGCCCGCCGAAGCACCGCCTTCACGCGCGCCGTGAGCTCGCGGGGCGAAAACGGCTTGACTATGTAGTCGTCGGCTCCCAGCTCGAGTCCCGCGACGCGATCGGGCAATTCGTCGCGCGCGGTGAGCATGATCACCGGGACGCGACCGTCGAGGCGGCGGCAGACCTCGAACCCGTCCATCCCGGGCAGGCCGAGGTCCAGCACCATCAGCTTGACCGGGTGCCGTCCCAGCTCGGCTAACGCCTCCTCTCCCGAGCGAACCCAGACGGTGCGAAAGCCGGCGCGGTCCAGATAAGTGCGAACGAGTGCGCCGATGTTGGCCTCGTCTTCGACCACCATGACCAGCGCGCTCATGCCGACATCGTAGGTGCCAATCCCCCCGCAAGCCGCAGGGTTTACACGCAGCTGACCTTGGGCTTACCGGCTGCTTGCGCCCGCGGGGCAGGCTCAGGGTCCGAATCGAACCACCCAGGAGGTTTCAGGGAATGAGATTGATCAAACGGCACTACAGGCTGGTCGCGCTTGCGGCGGTGTGTGTCGCGCTCGGGGCCGGCGTCAGTGCTATCACCAGCGCCGGCGCAGCGACCCGGGCTTCGAGCACGAGCACTACCGCCGCCGGCGCGACCGGGATCCATGCTCGCCGAGCGGGCCTGGCCAGACGGATTCTGGCCGGCGCAGTCCAAGGCGATCTGGTGGTCCCCACCAAATCGGGGTTCGTCACGCTCACGTTCAACCGCGGCGTGGTTCAGTCCACCGCGTCTGGCAACCAGCTGACGATCACCGAGCGGACCAAGAAGGCGGTCTACAAGAACGTCACGCTGACGATTCCGGCGAACGCCCGCGTGCGCGACAACGGCCACAAGGCGACGCTTTCCCAGCTCACAACCGGGCAGCGCGTAGAGATCGTGACGACGCCGTCGCGCACCGTGGTGATTGCCCGCACCCCGCGCAGCTAGCCGGCCGCGGGAGCCAGCTCTCACACACACCAGCGCAAGGTCCTGCCTCGGGGCCGGGATGGCTAGCATCCCGGCCCCGATGGCACTGGCGCCCGAGATCTTCAAGGCCTACGACATCCGCGGCCTGTACGGCAGCGACATCGACGCCGAGGCCGCGGCGCAGATCGGGCGGGCGTTCTGCCGCGTCATCGCGGAGCTCGAGGACAAACCGACCTCGGAGCTCCGCGTCGGGCTGGGGCGGGACATGCGGCTCGAGGCTCCGGAGCTCGCTGCGGCCTACAGCGGCGGCATGTGCGCCGAGGGGGCGACGGTCTTCGACGGCGGTGAGATCGGCACCGAGATGCTCTACTACCTCGTCGGCTCGCGCGACTTGGACGGCGGCCTGATGTGCACCGCCTCCCACAACCCGAAGACCTATACCGGGGCGAAGCTCATCAGGCGCGGCGCGATCGCGCTGTCGGGCGAGGCGGGCATCGATTCCGTGCGCGAGCGGATCGAGGAGGGCCTGGGCGACGCACCGGGTGGGGGCCGCGTCGAGGAGGTCTCCCTGTACGACGAGTTTCACGAGGCGATGCTGGCGCTCATCGACACCGATGCCGTGAAGCCGCTCCGGCTGGTCGTCGACGGCGGCAATGGCATGGCCGGTCCCATGGTCGGACCGCTGCTGGAGCGCCTGGGGCTAGAGCCGATCACGGCTTATTGGACGCCGAACGGCAACTTCCCCGATCACGAGCCGAACCCGCTGATCGAGGAAAACCGCGAGTTCATCATGCGCGAGGTGGTCGAGCAGCGGGCCGACCTCGGCATCGCCTGGGACGGCGACGGCGACCGCTGCTTCTTCATCGACGACACCGGCGCTTTCGTGGACGGCGATTTTCTGACGGCGCTGCTGGCGGAGTCCATGCTCAGCCGCCACCCCGGGGCCACCATCCTCTACGACGTACGGGCCAGTCGGGCGGTGGCGGATGTCGTCGAGCGCGAGGGTGGCAGGGCACTCATGAACCGCGTCGGGCATGCCTTCTTCAAGACCAGGATGCGCGAGGAGGACGCCGCGTTCGGCGGCGAGGTCTCGGGCCACTACTACTTCCGGGACTTCTACTGCGCCGACTCGGGCACGATCCCGGCGCTGCTCGTGCTAGAGCTGCTGTCGGTCCGATCCGCGCGGATGTCCGAACTGCTCGAGACCTACCGCTCCCGGTACTTCATCTCCGGCGAGATCAACTCCGAGGTCTCCGACCAGGAAGCGAAGGTCGAGGAGCTGGCGGAGCGCTATTCCGACGCTCGCCAGCAGCGGCTGGACGGCCTGTCCGTCGATTATGACGATTGGCATTTCAACGTCCGCCCTTCGAACACCGAGCCGCTGCTCCGTCTTTGCCTGGAGTCGCTGCGCTCGCGCGAGGACATGGAGCGCCGTCGCGACGAGGTGCTCGAAGTGATCCGCTCGTGAGCGCCACCGCAGAGGCGCTCGAAACAGCGGCCGGAGCGGGCATACATCCCCTGGCAATCCCCACGCCGTTTCTGGTGGGCCGCGTCAACTGCTATCTGATCGAGGACGAGCCGCTGACGCTGCTGGACACGGGGCCCAACTCCGGTAAGTCGCTGGACGAGCTCGAGCGGGCCATCGCCGCACACGGTTATCGGGTCGAGGATCTGGAGCTGATCGTCGTCAGCCACCAGCACATGGACCATCTGGGCCTGCTGGAGATCCTCGCTCGACGGTCGGGGGCCGAGGTGGCGGCCTTTCATCTCCTGGCGCCATACCTCGAGAACTTCTCGGCGAGCATGACCGCCGACGACGCCTTCGCGGATGAGGTGATGCGCCGCCACGGAATTCCCGGGGACGTGGTGACGGTGCTGGGGACCGTCGGTGCCGCATTCCGCGCCTTCGGCTCCTCCGGCCGCGTTACCCGGCCCCTGCGCGACGGCGATCGCCTGGGGTTCCGTGACCGTGAGCTCTCGGTCCTGCACCGTCCCGGTCACAGTCCCTCCGACACGGTGTTCTGGGACGAGCGGCGCGGCATCCTCCTGGCAGGCGATCACCTGCTGGCCCACATCTCCTCGAACGCGATGCTCTCGAGGCCTCTAAGCGGTTCCGCCGAAGGCGATGAGCCACATGCGCTGCTGTCGTACATCCACTCGATGCAGCAGACCCGTGAGCTACCGGTGTCGTTGGTGCTGGCCGGTCACGGGGAGCCGATCGCCAACCACGCGGCGCTGATCGACGAGCGGTTGGCCATGCACGCTCGCCGCGCCCAGAAGCTTCATCGGCTGCTCCGTGAGGGGCCGATGACCGCGTACGAGCTTGCCCTCGAAATGTGGGGCAATGTCGCTGTCACGCAGGCCTACCTGACGATCTCGGAGGTGTTGGGCCACCTCGATCTGCTGGCGCAGGAGGGCCTGGTGAGGCGTGATGACGACGGCGAGGTCACGCGCTTCGAAGGGCTGAGCGAGGTGCCCGCGCGTCAGGGATAGGCGGACGTTCCTGGCTGAACGGGCGTCACGGTCGCCGTCCGGCACTCGTAGGCCCCCTGCGGGATCGAGACGTGCAGCGACTCGGTGTCGTTCGGCGGGATCACGGAGACGGCGGCCGCCGTGGTGCAGCCGGCGCTCGACGTGATGCCGTGCGTGACGCCGATGCGGAACGAGAAGCTCTGTCCGGGAGCGACATCGAGCGCCTTCTCCGGCGCGCTGCCGAAGAAGTCCTGCGTGGTGCGGGTGGAGACGGTCGCGAGCGGCCGTCCGGCGCCGTCGAGGAACTGCACGCCCGGGAAGCCGAAGGTGTGACAGGAATGCGAGCTCACGTTGCGCAGCTCAAAGCCCAAGAGGCCGTGGCCGGTAGCGCCCTGGCCGCCGAGATAGACCAGCGAGAGCTCTGGCGCCCGGCAGAGGCCGCCGAGGGGGTTGGCGGCGCTGGGCGACGTGGTGGTGGTTTGGGTGGGCGGTGTGGTCGCGGTCTGCGAGGTAGCGCTCGAGGTACCGGCGGTGGAGGTGCCCGATCCGGGGTTTTGCCCCGACGTCGAGGAGGCGGGCTTGGAACTGGAGCCACAGGCCGCCAGCGCCACCGCTGCCACGGCAACTAAGAGCGCGGTTCGCATCTGTGGTGCTTTTGCCACGGCGGGCTCAGATCCTTCTCCGCGCGTGCGAGCCGATGCGCTCCGGACGGTGCATGCTCATGCGAGTATCTCAGGGGCATGCCGGACCCCAGCCAGACGCGGTACGAGGAAGGCGAATACGACCCTGAGCGCTACATGCGGCCGATGGAGGCGTTCCTGTCGAAGCTCGATCCCTTCTGGGGGCCCCAGCTCCTGGTCGCCGGTGCGATCGCCCTCGACCTACTGCTGCCCAACAAGCTGACGATCGGGCCCAGCTGGCTGCTGCCGGCAATTGAGGGCATGCTTCTGGTGGTGCTCCTGGCGGTGTCCCCGTACCCACGCATGCGCCATTCGGCGCTCAGACGCAACGTGGCCATGGGGTTTGTCGGACTGGTCAGCGCCGTCAACATCTTCTCCCTGATCGAGCTGTGCCGCTATCTACTGGAGGGTCGCGCCACCAGCGGCAGGCCGCTGATCTTGGCCGGCGTCGCGCTGTGGGTCACGAACGTGCTGCTATTCGCGATCTGGTACTGGGAGCTAGATCGCGGTGGCCCTCAGGCGCGAACCCAGCCAGGCTCCGAGCGACGGGCGGACTTCCTCTTCTCACAGATGGGCGACGCCCAGCCGTTCACGCGGCCGGACTGGCTACCGGGTGTGATCGACTACCTATGGCTCTCGTTCACCACCGCGACGGCGTTCAGCCCCACCGACACGATGCCGCTGTCGCAGACCGCCAAGCTGCTGATGGCCGTCCAGTCGCTGACGTCGCTGCTGGTCGTGGCGCTCGTCGTCTCCCGGGCCGTCAACATCCTCAGCTGATGCAGCACCCGCCCGGTACGGATAGGCCGCGCCCGCGACGGCGGATCGACTGGGAGCTCGTCGCCTGCGGGTTTGGCGGCCACGTGCTTCCCGGCGCCGACGCTGCGGAGCTCCGCCCGCGGGACCACGCGCTGGCGCGCGAGTTCGACGGCTTGCGCTGGTGCCGCTGCCTTCGCTGCGACAGCTGGCTGCCGCTGTCGCCCCCGGCGTCCCCGGCCCGTCGCCACCTTCCCGACTCCTCGCAGATCGCAGTGCCCCTCCGGGGCAAAGCGCTGCGCGACAAGGTGGTGCTCCGCGCGATCGCCATCGAGCGCGCCCTGCACTTCATCGATCCTCGGTCTACTAGGCGTTGCCGTGTTGCTGTTCGCCGCGCACCGAACGACGCTCCGCCATGACTTCTACCGCGTGCTCGCCGGGCTGCAGAGCGGGATAGGCGGCGGTCCGGTCCAGGCTTCCGGCCATGTCGGTTTGGTGCACGATCTCGACAAGCTCTTCACGCTGCGCTCGGGAACACTGGTGGAACTGGGGATCGCGCTTCTGGCGTACGCGGCACTGGAGGGGATCGAGGCCGTCGGCCTGTGGCTCGCCAAACGCTGGGCCGAGTACCTGACCTTCCTGGCCACGGCCATCTTCCTGCCCTTCGAGGTCTACGAGATCATCCACAAGGCGACAGCGACCAAGGTGATCGGCTTCCTAATCAATCTGGCCGTGGTCGTCTATCTGCTGCTCGCCAAGCGGCTGTTCGGGCTCCGCGGCGGCGGCGCGGCGGAACGGGGCGCGCGCGAAGAGCATATGAGCTGGGGCGCGATCGAGCGCGCGACGCCGCCAACACCGGCGACCGAGACGACGATCCCGGGCTGAGAATGCAGACGCCCGCCGGGCATGGCGCAGCAGCGCCCCCGCAAGCTGAAGTGGAGGAGCTGATTAGGGACATCGGCGCCGAGCTGGCCGACGCGTTTCCATCCGCGGCCCGCCACCCGATGCGCACGCTCGATACGCGCGCCATGGAGCTCGCATCGAGCGACCGCGAGCTTCGCGCTGCGCTATTCAGATTCGTCGACGTGGTCCCCGCCTGCCGGTCGCTGGATGACCTGGCCCGCCACCTGGCCAGCTTCCTCGATGAGCTGCCCCAGCGCCCACCCCCCATCGCCGCCGCGATGCGGGTGTCCCACACGAGGGCGGGGCGAGCGGCCCTCGGCGCCGCTGCCGCGGGGGGTGTCCGGCACCTCGCGCACCGGTTTATCGTCGGCGAGACCCCAGCTGCTGCGCTCGGCGTCCTCAGGCAGCTCTGGAATCGGGGCATCGCGAGCACGGTCGACCTCCTGGGCGAGGCCACCGTGACCGCGGACGAGGCGGACGCCTACGCAACCCGCTGTGCCGGCGCGCTCGACGAGGTTGCCCATGCCACGCGCGAATGGCCCAGCCGCTCGACGCTGGAGCGCGACGGAAGCGGGACGCTGCCCCGCGCGAATCTCTCCGTGAAGGTGTCCGCGCTGACGCCGCTGCTGCGGCCCGACGCACCGCAGCTCGGACGCGACGACGCCGCCCATCGGCTGCGGCCCCTGCTGCGGGCCGCGAAGCGAGAGCGGGTCCACATCCACATCGACATGGAGTCACTCGATTCTCGCGAGGTGGTGCTGGAGCTGGTGCTGGCGCTGCTGTCCGAGCCCGAGTTTGCGGATGGGCCGTCGGCAGGGCTGGTCCTGCAGGCCTATCTGCGCGACTCGGGCCAGACGCTGGACGAGATCCTCGAGTGGGCTCGGGCGAGCGGGCGGACGACTCCGCTCCAAATCAGGTTGGTCAAGGGCGCGTACTGGGACCACGAGCTGGCACAGGCTCGCCAGCAGGGCTGGCCGTCGCCCGTGTACGAGGTCAAGGCCGACTGCGATCGCAACTTCGAGGCGTTGAGCCGCCGGCTGCTGGCGGCCCGCCCGGCGGTGAGGGTCGCGGTGGCTTCCCACAACCTACGCTCGGTTGCGCATGCCGTCGCCGTCAGCCGCTTGCTGGGAGCGCCTGACTCGGAGCTCGAGCTCCAGGTCCTGCGGGGACTGGGGGACGAACTACAGGACGCGTTGGCAAGCCGCGGCTTTCGGGTGCGTACGTACTGCCCGGTCGGCGACCTCGTGGCCGGCATGGCCTATCTGGTCAGGCGTCTGCTGGAGAACACGAGTAACGAGTCGTTTCTGCATGAGCAGGCCCGCGGCACACCGCTCGATACGCTGCTCGCCGCGCCCTAGAAGTCTCCGGCGTACCGCTGAACCCGCGGTCGCCGTTGCTACGGTCGGCGGCGTGGCGCAGCTAGCACCGTTCAGCAACGAGCCGGTGCTTGAGTTGCGCCGAGCATCGGTACGCCAGCAGGTGGCGCGCTCTCTCGGGACAGTTGATCGCGAGCTGCCGCTGACGGTCGGGGTGATGATCGGCGACGACGTCCGCAGCGAGCCGAGCGGCGAGCCGCTTCACTCCACTGACCCCGGCCGTCCGGACCGCTTGGTGGCCAGCGGTCCTCGCAGCACGGACGAAGACGTCGCCGCGGCCGTGGCCCTGGCCCGCTCCGCGTTCCCTGCGTGGAGTGCAGTCGGCGCCGCCGAGCGCGCCAGGGCGTTGACTGGCGCCGCTGCATGGATGCGCGAGCGAAGGTTGGAGCTCGCTGCGCTCGAGGTGCGCGAGTGCGCAAAGCCCTGGGCGGAGGCCGACGCCGACGTCTGCGAGGCGATCGACTTCCTGGAGTACTACGCCCGGGGGGCGTTCGAGCTCGAAGCCGGTCGGCCGCTGGTGCAGGTTCCAGGAGAGCGCAACGAGCTGCACTACACGCCCAGAGGGGTGACGGCCGTGATCTCCCCATGGAACTTCCCGATTGCCATCCCCTGCGGGATGACGGCCGGAGCGCTGGCCGCCGGGAATGTCGTCGTGCTCAAGCCCGCGGAGCAGTCTCCGGGGTGCGCTCTGCGGCTGGTGCAGGCCTTGCGCGCCGGCGGCGTTCCTTCGGACGCGGTCGCCCTGCTCCCGGGCGAGGGTGACATCGGGCAGGCGCTCGTCCGGCATCCGGCCGTGCAGACCATCGCGTTCACGGGCTCGCTCGCCGTGGGACTGGAGATCGTGCGGGCGGCGGGCGAGCCGATCCCCGGACAGCACGACCTAAAGCGCGTGGTGGCGGAGCTCGGCGGCAAGAACTGCGTGCTTGTGGACGCGGACGCTGATCTCGACGAGGCGGTCCCGGGAATCGTCTCATCCGCATTCACGTACGCCGGTCAGAAATGCTCGGCCGCCTCCCGGGTCCTGGCGCACGAAGCGATCTTCGAGCACCTGCTGCAGCGTTTGGCCGGCGCGGTGCGCGTGCTGGTGGTGGGCCAGGCCTCGGACCTGGCCACCGACGTGCCCCCCGTCATCGAGCGTTCTGCGCAGGAGCGGGTCGCTCGCTACCGAGCGCTGGCCGCCGCAGGACGGATTGTGGCTGACGTCGGGCCGGTCCCCGAGGAGGGCTGGTTCTGCCCCCCGACCGTCGCCACCGACCTGCGGCCGGATTCCCCCGTCCTGGTGGAGGAGGTGTTCGGGCCGCTGCTGACGGTCGAGCCGGTCCGTGACATCGCACACGCCTGCGACGTAGTCGATTCACTGCCGTATGCGTTGACCGGCGGGCTCTATGCGCGGGATCCCGGCACGGTCCGCTACGTACGCAGGCGCAGCCCCGTCGGCAACCTGTACGTCAACAGGGGGATCACCGGTGCCAAGGTCGGCCGCCAGCCATTCGGCGGCAACCGGCTCTCCGGAACGGGCAGCAAGTCCGGCGGCCCCGACTACCTCTTGCATTTCGTCGAGCCGCAGGTGGTAAGCGAGAACACAATGCGCCACGGTCTCACCGTCTGAGGGACCGAGCCATCCGTGGGCGCGCACACTTGATCCGCCCGGGACCCTTGATTTCTGGCAGTAGGAGGTCGATCATCGGGTAGGCGATGCCGTTGCTTCTGCCGGAGGTATGGAAGCTTCTCGTCGCGGTTGCGCTAGGCGCCGCGATCTTCCTCGGTGCCTACGGGACCGCGCCTCGGCGTGCCGTTCCCTACCCCGAGCTGCGGCGTCTCGTGGTCTCCGCGCTGGTGCTCTACGCCGTCGGCGGCGTCGCCTCGCTCACCCATCACACGACGCTGGCGGCGCTGGTCTACGCCAGCGGCATCGCGATCTGTGCTTTGGCCCTGTGGCTATCCCGCGGTAAGGACACCGGCGAGGATCCGCCCCGGGGCGGCGACGAGCCCTCTGACCAACATCCGCCCCCGGCCCCCGACGGGGCGCCGACGTTCGACTGGGCGGCGTTCGAGCACGAGTTTCGCGATTATGCGCGCCGGCGGCGCCACCGGCGCCAGCCGGCGCTGGATTAAGGCGCGTCGCCGTTCATCTGAAGCAGCTGGCTGTGCAAGCGGGTGTCCCCGGACAGCTCGGGATGGAAGGCGACGGCCAGCAGATTCCGCTCTCGGACCGCCACGGGGCGGTCGTCCACACGCGCCAGCACCTCGACGGCCTCCCCGTGCTCGGCCACCCACGGCGCCCGGATGAACACCGCGTGCAGCGGTCCCCCAGCGACGCCCGCCACCTCGATGTCGGTCTCGAACGAGCGCAGCTGGCGGCCGAAGGCGTTGCGCGCGGCGCGAATGTCGAGCAGGCCAAGGTGGTCTCGGTCCAGCATGATCATGCCGGCGCACGTCCCGAGCACCGGGGTTCCGCCGAGTGCCAGGCTACGCAGCGGCTCTGCCAGCCGTTCTCGTTCGATTCCCAGCGTCATCACTGTGGACTCGCCGCCGGGGATGATCAGCGCGTCAAGCCCAGTCAGATCGCCGGCCACGCGAACCTCGCGGGGCTCGGCACCGAGCTCAGTCACGATGCGGGCGTGGGCCTCGAAGCCCCCCTGAAGGGCGAGGATCCCGACGGTTTTTGGCACCGCTACCAGCCGCGCGGGGCGAGCAGCTGCTCGTGCTCGAGCTTCGAGGTCTCGAGACTCGACATCGGCTGTCCGAGCCCCGTGGACGCCGCCGCCACTCGTGCCGGATCGTTGAAATGCGTCGTGGCCTCCACGATCGCCCTCGCTCGACGCTCCGGGTCCTCTGACTTGAAGATGCCCGACCCGACAAACACTCCTTCGGCGCCGAGCTGCATGACCAGCGCGGCGTCGGCGGGGGTGGCGATGCCGCCTGCACAAAACAGCACCACGGGCAGACGCCGCTCCTGAGCTACCTGGCGTACGAGATGCAGCGGTGATTGCAGCTCCTTGGCGGCCGTCGCGAGCTCGCCGTCATCAAGCGTCTGAAGGCGGCGAAGCTCCCCACCGATTCTTCTGAGATGGCGCACGGCCTCGACGATGTCGCCCGTGCCGGCCTCGCCCTTGGAGCGGATCATGGCCGCTCCCTCGCCGATCCGCCGCAGCGCCTCGCCGAGGTTGGTCGCGCCGCACACAAACGGCACCTTGAACAGCCACTTGTCGATGTGATTGGCCTCGTCGGCGGGCGTGAGGACTTCGGACTCGTCGATGTAGTCGACCTCCAGCGCCTCGAGCACCTGCGCCTCCACGAAATGGCCGATCCGTGCCTTGGCCATGACCGGGATCGTGACGGCCTCCTGAATGCCGCGGATCATCTCCGGGTCGGACATGCGCGCCACGCCGCCATCGCGCCGGATGTCGGCCGGCACTCGCTCCAGCGCCATCACGGCCGCGGCGCCGGCATCCTCGGCGATCTTGGCCTGCTCTGCGGTCACGACGTCCATGATCACGCCGCCCTTGAGCATCTCGGCGAGGCCCGCCTTTACGGTGAATGTCGCCTCGTCGCGCCGGTTTTCAAGCTCGTCGCCCATCGCTTTGCGAGTGTAGCCGGGCGCTACGGTGTGCCGCCATGTCTTCCGGGGCCGTGTTCCTTCTTCAAGATGGACGCATCGTCGCCACCGAGCTCGCCCGCGGGCCATGGGATTCGTACGCCCAGCACGGCGGAGCGCCGGCGGCGTTGCTGATGCGCGAGTTCGAGCGCCTTCCCCTGGACGAGGATCTCCTGATCGGCCGCGTGACCTATGAGTTCTTGCGCCCGGTTCCGCTTGGCCCGCTTGAAATCCGCTCGTCGATCGTGAGGCCCGGACGGCGGGTGCAGCTGCTCGAGGCCTCGCTGTTCGCCGGCGAGGGCACAGAAGTGGTCCGCGCACGGGCGCTACGCGTCAGGCGCGCGGAGGCGGACGCCCTGAGCGAGCCGCTGGTCGCTCCCCACGGTCCGGTGGAGGGAAACGCCGCCGACTTCTGGGCATCTCACCGGCCAATGTTCGCGACCGATGCGATGGAGATCAGGTTCGTCGAGGGGGCGTTCATGGCCCCCGGGCCCTCGACAGCCTGGTTTCGCCTGCGGGTCCCGCTGGTCGCCGGCGAAGACCCATCGCCCTTGCAACGCCTGGCCGCGGCCGGCGACTTCGGCAACGGCATCAGCGCGGTCATCTCCTGGGACGACCACCTGTTCATCAACCCCGATCTGACGCTCTATATCGATCGTGCGCCGTGTGGAGAATGGATCTGCCTTCAGGCCGAGACGCGCGTCGTCTCCGAGGGGATCGGGATGGCGGAGAGCGTCCTGTTCGACGAGCGCGGTCGTATCGGCCGGGCCACGCAGGCCCTGGTCGTGGCCCGCCGTTGACCGCTAGCGCTCGGCGGCTTGGCCTGCCGTGCCTTCGCGGTCCGCGCGATCGGCGCGGTCGGCGTTCGCTCCGTCGCCACTCTCGTCGCGGCGCAGGTAGGAGAGCAGCCCACCGGCGATGAGGATCTCCCGTTCGTGCTCGGTGAAGTCGTGGCTCAGCGTGAGTTCATCACCGGTGTCCTCAATCTGAGCAGTGATCGTCTCCGTGCCCTGCTCGAGCTCGTCCTTGAGCTTCGGGAGCGTCCAGGTCTGTCCGACCTCCGCCTTGTCGTAGTCGCTCTCGTCCGAGAACGTCAGTGCCACGATCCCCTGGGAGATCAGGTTTCGGCGGTGGATGCGGGCGAAGGACTTAGCGATCACGGCCTTGACGCCGAGGTGCAGCGGCGCCAGGGCGGCGTGCTCCCGGGAGGACCCCTGGCCGTAGTTGCTGCCGGCCACGATCAAGCCGCTACCCCATTCCTTGAGCCGCTTGCGAAACTCCGGGTCGCGGTGGCGGAAGGTGAACTCGGCGATGGCAGGCACGTTGGAGCGGTAGGCCATCACTTCGACGCCGTCTGGAGCCAGATCGCCCGTTGAGATGTCGTCGGGCTGGATCGTCGCGATCTTCGCCTCGAGCGAATCGCCGATCGGCTTGTGCTCCGGCGGGCGCTTGATGTTCGGGCCGCGCGGTATTTCGATCCTCTCGGCTTCCTGTTCGTCGGCCGGGGCAAAGATGTGAACGTCGTCGACGTACGGCCGCAGCTCGGGCATTGGCAGCAGTTCGGGGGGGTCGCCGTACTCCCGCGGGTCCTCGATCTTGCCGCTGAGCAGCGAGACGGCCGCCACTGCGGGCGAGCATAAGAAGACCGAGTCCTCGGGCGTGCCGGAGCGACCGGGGAAGTTCCGGTTGAAGGTACGCAGCGAGTTGGCGTCGGACGGGGGAGCCTGGCCCATGCCGACGCACGGCCCGCACACGGGCTCGAGCATTCTCACGCCCCCGTCCGAGAGCTGACGGTACACCCCGGACTCGGCGATCGCGGCCAGGATCTGGCGCGAACCCGGTGTCGCCGTGGCCGCGATCAACGGGTGAACGATCTGGCCTCCCCTGTCGGCCAGCACTGCGCCCGAGAGCGCCAGATCGTTGAAGCCGGAGTTGACCGAGGAGCCGATGCAGACCTGGGCCACCTCGGTGCCCTTCACCTCTTCCACCGCGACCACGTTGTCCGGGTTGTGGGGCTTTGCGACCAACGGTCCCAGCTCACTCAGGTCGATCTCGATCCGCTCGTCGTACTCCGCCCCCTGATCGGGCTTGAGCTCGTCGAAATCCTCCTCGCGGCCCTGGCGCTTGAGCCAATCCTTGGTGCTTTCGTCCGGGGGGAAAACGCCTGCGGTCCCCCCCAGGTCGGCGATCATGTTGGCGATCGTCGCCCGCTCGGGAATGCTCAGATCCTCGGTTCCCGAGCCGGTGAACTCGAACACCTTGTTCTTGCCCCCGCTGGCGGTAAGCCTGCGCAGCAGCTCGAGGATGATGTCCTTGGCCTGCACCCACGGCCGGGTTAGCTTGCCGTCGAGGTGGACCTCCACCACCTCCGGGCAGGAGACTTCATACGGGTGGCCGCCGAGCACCACGGCCACGTCGAGCCCGCCGGCCCCGATGGCGATCATGCCCATGCAACCAGCTTGGGTGGTGTGAGAGTCGGCTCCCAGCATCGTCTGCCCGGGCTTGCCGTAGCGCTCCATGTGGATGTAGTGACTGATGCCGTTACCCGGCCGCGAGAAGTAAAGCCCGTGTTTGCGGGCCAGCGCCTGGAGCATGCGGTGGTCGTCTGGGTTCTTGTAATCGAGCTGGACGACGTTGTGATCCACGTACTGGACCGCGCGCTCGACCTTGACTCGCGGCACGCCCAGCTCTTCGAACTGCATCAGCGCCATCGTTCCTGTGGCGTCCTGAAGCAGCGCCTGATCCATCCGCAGCGAGATCGGAGATCCTGCCTTGAGCTCTCCGTCGGCGAGATGCTCTTTGAGGATCTGGCGCGTCAGGTTCTCGGCCACGGCGGTTAGAGGTTACCCAGACAGATAACTTCCACGCGCTTCAGCGACCACCGCGTCACCCGACCGCGCAACAGCGACCAGCGTGACGTTCTGCCCCTCGCGGCGCTCGGACCGGACATCCACGTTCAGGAATGAGCCGACCGCCGCCGAGCCGTGAAACCGCACCGTCACCTCTTGCGCGTGCGTCTCATCGCCGGCGGCCAACGCCATTGCCTCCACGAGCGCCGTGGCGGCAATGCCCGGGTGTACCTGGCCCCGTTGCGGGCCCTGATGGTCCTGTTTGATGAAGCAGCGGCCGCTGAGGGCACCGGGCCCCGAGCGCTCGGCCTCCAGCAGAAGCCCGAACAGGTTCGTTCGCCCGCAGCCGAAGCAGAGCTCGTGGTGAACCAGCGGTGCCGTCCGCCGCGACGGGGGCACTGCCACTACTTCAGTCGAAAGGCTTTGATCCGCACGTCGTATTGCTGCGAGTCGCGAGCGTACACGCCGTAGGCCAGCGCCTGGATCAGGGAGAGCAGTGCCGCGTGCGAACGCACGAAGGCCGGACTGTTCGAGGAGTAGTAGAGCCTGATCCGCGCCAGGCGTGCGACCTCCGACAAGGTGGCATCCGTGATCGCCACCGTCGGGGCTTTGCGGTGACGGGCAAGCTTTATCGTGCGCGTGATGAGCGGATGCGGCCGCCCCGCGGACAGGCCGATCACGAGCGTCTGCTCGTCAATTCGCGAAAGGCGGCCCAGCGCCTCCTGCGACGGGCTGGCGACGATCTCGGCCCGCAGATCGAGGAGCATCAACAGGTGCCTCAGGTAGCTGGCGAAGAACGCCATCTGGTCGGTGCCGGCGATCAGAACCTTCTCCGAGGAGACGATGGCGTCGATAGCGGCCTCAACGGAGGAACGCGAGAGCTTCCTCGCGGTCTCCTCGACGTTCACGTGGTCGGCCGCGAGCGCGGCTTCGAATTCGGTGTGGTCGAGCGAGAACAGCGGCGCGGCCGCCGCCACGGCCTGACCGCCTCCGTCAGGGGGGCGTCGCCGGTACTCGTCGCGAGCCGCCTGCTGAAGCTCGGGGAAGCCTTCGAAGCCAAGTGCCTGCGAGAAGCGGACGACCGTGCTGGAGGACGTGCACGCACGCCGCGCAAGCTCCTCGGCGGTTTGAAAGGCCGCCTCGTCGAGATGATCGACGATGTACTGCGCGACGTCCTTCTGTGAGCGCGAGAACTCGTCGAATCGCGAGCGGATGTACGCCGAGAGTGCCTGCGCCGCGGAGTCGGTTGGCGCGGCGCTGGAGCCGGTGGCGGTGGTGGTCGCGCCGTTCTGGCCGCGAGACGCACTCGTGGGCACTGAGGTCTTCATCGGCAGGCGTCTGTTTCGACGCCCGACTGGGCCGTTCCTTCAGCGTTGGCGTTACTGCGCCGTCCGAGCGGGGTTATGCCCGACTAGATCGCCTCTCAGAGGCCGCCGTTGCGACGCTCCTGGTTCTCCCTACGCTCGGCGAACACCTGGGCGATGATGTAAACCACGAGCACGTTGACGATCACGCCCACACCCAGGAACGTGGCCAGCAGCGCAAGCGTCTGAGAGAGTGCGGCCGAGGCGGGGATGAACATCCAGCTGGAGCGTATCTGAATCACCAGCCGGTGCTAGCTTCGCGCCGGACTACGGCCCGGTAGCTCAGCGGTCAGAGCAGCGGACTCATAATCCGTCGCGCGCAGGTTCGAATCCTGCCCGGGCCATACCATGATTCTCCTGCTAGCGAGCGGTTTCCGATTGTTCGATAACCGTCGGACTAGGGGCTGTGGGGCCACCGTTGGGGCCACCGGCCCCGAGCATGGTGTCCCACGCGCTCGCATCACCGAGGCCGGCGTCCACGTCGTGGATGTAGACGTTCAGCGTCGTGGTGAGCTGCGAGTGACGTAGCCACCCCTGAACCTGCTTGAGGTTCTTGCCCTGCGCGAGTAGCAGCGACCCGCACGCCTTCCGGAAGGCGTGGAACGCCACCCCTTGGTAGTCCCACACGGGCGCCTCGACGGTGCCGAGGTTGACCGCGATTCCCGCGTCGCGCAGAGCCGGGCGCAGCACCCGGTTGTACATGTTCGAGTAGGTGACCGGGGTCCCGGTCACCGATGGGAACACCGGCGCGTTCGCGGTTGCGTTCTGCGGGCGCAGCTCCGCGAGCCACGAGGCCATCGTCGGGGACAGTGGCACCCGGGCCATGCTCGCGTCGGTCTTCAGCCGCTTGCGCTGCCCCTTGTACATCTGCTCGGCCACGAGGATGTGCGGGTCGTCGCCCAGGTGGACGTGCTGCCAGGTCAGCCCTAGCAGCTCCCCGATCCTGACGCCGGTCTGCACGAGCAGCATGAAGAACGCGCGCCACTGCTCGGGCATCGCCGCGAGGATCGCCTTCACGTCGGCCGCGGTCAGCTTTCGACGCTGGCGCTTCGGGTGCTGGCGCTTCGCGCGGTCGGAGGGCACATAGCGGACACCGGCGGCTGGGTTCGAGGCGAGGTCCCCGTCCTCGACTGCGCACGCCAGCATCACGGCGAGCGCCGCCTTGGCCTTCCGGATCGTCGTCGGCGAGGAGCCGCGGCGCTCAAGCTGGGCGAGCCAGTCACGCACGTCTGGGGCGCCCAGGTCACGCATCCTCATCCGAGCGATCGCCGATGGCAGAATGTGCAGTCGACCGCTGATCTCATACTCGCGCCGGGTGGACTCCTCGAGCCCGCGGGATGTGCGTCCGCGATAGCTGTCAAGCCACGTCGGGAAGTAGTCCCCGACCGTCAGCGAGGAGAGCGGTCGCCGCGTGCGCTTACCCGAGTCCAAGTCGCCCTTGAACTCGCGAGCGAGATCCAGTGTCGGGAACATCTGCTTGCGCGGCGTCCCCCGGTCCTTCCACCGCACCACGTATGGGCACTTGCAGCGCCCGTTGCCCTGACATCCGCCGGCGTGGCGGCGGTAGATGCCCGGGTACTTCGTCCGCTCGAGCCTGCGACCGTCGGCCATCAGTGGCACGCCCCGGGGTCGAGCTCGGCGAGAACGTCGTCGAGCCAGCGGTGGCGCTCTGCCGTACTACGTCTGTGCGCGGCCTTGACGCGCTCCCATTCCTGGGCCTGGCCGATCGCCGCAGCCTGGTCGCGGGTCATCGTCAGTAAACGCAGAGCGTCGCGTCTGTCCATCGTCGTTCCTCCTTCGTTGGTCAACGGGTCGGGCTCGTCTTGCGCGGTCGCCCTCGACGAGATGGCGCCCCCGCGCGCACAGTGATAGTCAGGTCGGCAGGCTCGCCCAGTTCCTCAAGCGCGCGTTTGGTCATCGTCATGCCGGCGATCGCACGCTTACTGTCACCGACCTCGTGAAACCGAAGAGTGTTTGCGCTCTGGTCACGCTGAAGGTGCAGCACAAGGGTGGTTGGCCCAGCGTCGCGTGGACCGAGGCCCTTCAGGTCGGCAAGGTCGACGCGGATGACCTTGGAGTCGTCCGGACCCCATTGGGTTGCTGACAGCTTCCCGCGGCGGATCCACGCTCTGACGGTTTGTTCGTCAACTCCGATCCACTTGGCCACCTTCGGGACCTTCACTGCACGATAAACCGAGTCGGGGTCTTCCTTTGGAGACTCCAGCTTGCCGTCGCCGACCCACTCGCGGATGGTCTGCTCGTCCTCATCGAGCTGGGCGGCGACGTCTCGAATGTGCATGACCTCCGTCGGGTGGTTCAGCACCATGTCATCGATCGTATCTGTGTTCCCGGATCTCCGTTTGGACTGATCCTCCGTAAATCGGGGAATGACCGTCGCCCCCGTGCTCACCGATTCGGTAGTCACCGCAGATCCTCCGGCGCGTCGAGCAGCTTGTAGCGGCGCCGCAGCTCGGCGAACGGGATCCTGAATAGCGCCCCTCGCGCGTGGGGATCGTCCCCCTCCCGGTAGGCGTACACCTCCCGGTCCCCGCCGCGCTTGACCTGGTAGATCACTACGGGGGTTGGTTTTGTGCGTCTGCGGGTGCGCAGCTGCCACCGCTGGCCGATCGCGAGCACGTCCCGCATGTACTGGCGTGTCGTCTGGCTCACCGTCCCCTCCTGTGCTGGTTGCTGCTCGCGGTCACTCATGCTGTCGCCACCAGATCGAGCGCGCGGCGCTTCATGCCGCCCGGATCGTCGAAGTGACGGAGCAGGCGGCCCTCGGCTCCCCGAGCTGCCGTATCCCACTCAATGTGCTCGACGAACGCGTTAGCTGCGCACCATTTCGTGCCGGGCGCATTCCCGATGGTGGCGCCCTCGAGGAACAGGTGGGCCACGGCCTCGCGACGGCGCTGCGCGTTCCGAACCTGCCTGTCCGACCCCTCATCGGGCCACAGCTGGCGGGCGATGTTCAGCACCTTGCGCTCAGCGATCTTCTGCCGGGCGAGCCGGTCGCCCCACTTCTTGAACTGGCGCCCGTAGTCGAGTGACAGTTTCAATGCTGTGCGGGCCTCCGCGATCTGTAGGGACGGGTTGCCGACGTGGCGGATCGAGTATCTGTTCGCCGCCCGGCCGACCGCCGCGTCCCACGTGTTGCGACAGACCGTCCGGATCGGCGTCGTCAGGGTCTGCACCGCGCCGGTTCCGTCGTGCCGGTTGAAGTAGTTGCAGTAGAGATCGACCTGATCGCCGCCCACTTCCAGGTAGGGAACCTCGGCGAGGCGGCAGGTGACGAACACCCGCCGGCCGCCGTGAAGACTGCCTGCCGTCTCGAACGCCAGGTCGGTGCCGAGCAGCGCGGCCAGGAAGCTGAACGCCTCGCGGTTCTGCACGACCACGTAGCGGTCGCTGACGATCCCGAGCACGTCGCCGGTGTCGTTGCGGACGTTCGCCCGGACTCCGGGGACTTCGCGGTAGCGTCCGCTCGTCCGGATATGTACGGGTCGCTGGTCAACGCGCCAGTCAAGCCCTGACTTGGCCAGCGCGTCATTGAGCGATCGTGGGCGTCGCTTGAGCACGGTTCCGAGCCCGTGCCAGGCCGGCTTTCGGACGAGCATGAGACTGTCGGTGGATTCGATGCCGTGACTCATGGCTTCACCTCGCGTCGCGGTTGCAGTGGTTTGGGGGTGGTGTTGGTTTGCACGGGGCACTCCTTTCTGTCGGTCGACTGATCCGTGCGGAAGCGGCGTGGCGCGCGGGCGGCGGGGTGCCTGGTCGGCGTGGGGCACCCCGCCGCGGTCGCGTTGGTTGGTCTAGCGAGTCGACGGAGCATCGCGGCAGCGGCCGCGCGCTCACGGGGCTGCAGCGGCGCCGTTGGGGTCTGCGATATTCTCCGTCTTTCCATATATACAGTATATCATAAAATCTCCGGTTTGTCAAGCGAACGTATGTTCCCCCCCTTTTCGCCCCTCCGGTGGCTCCCGCATCCGCCGGTGCCGCCCGTAGAGTCCCGCCAATGACGTCTCCCCGGACCGTGCCCAAGGAGCGCCGTTGGATGAAGCGCGAGGATCGGGAGATGCTCGAAGCGCTCGGCAAAGCGCGCGGTCCCGAGAAGGCGCGCAAGATGGAAAACGAGCTACACCAGCAGGCGCGCTCAAATCAGCGGTTCAAGGACAACGTCGTCAGCGATCTGGTGGGGCTCGAGCGCAGGCCTGAACGGGCCGGACAGGGACGACGACTAGCTGCGCCAGTCGGGAAAGATCCGTTTGAGCGTCACTTTGCGACGGCCCGCGCCATGTCGTTGCAAGCTCTGATGTCCGCCGCGCATCCCGACATTCCCGCGCCCGACAGCCGTTGGGCGGTCGCGGCGAAGAACGTGCTGGCGGATCGCGTCGACGAGGACCCGCGGATCCGAGTGTTTGTGCGAAGGCTCGCCGACCAATCTGTCGCCGGCGGTGGCTCGATCTTCGTTGAGCCTGCCGCACGCGCGGCAGGAATACCCGAATCGACGGGCCGTCGCTATCTGCGTGAGCTCGTGCTTAGCGTCGAAGGCGAGTGGATCATGCCGCTCGACCAAATGTTGAGATTAAGCTAACTCTCATCTGCTGGCGTGGCGGATTCGCGCCCGAGCTGGCCTGTACCTATGAGGGGCTTTTCTCGTTGGCCCCTGACCCCGGCGTTGTGGTCTCCGCCGGGGTTTTCTTTTTGGCCGCGACTTTGAACGCACTGTTCAACACAGGCGCGACGCCAGTCCCCCAGGAGGAACCGAATGCCGCCAACCATCCCGGCCGCCCGACAACTGCGGCCGCCGAACGTCAACCTCATAGCGGCTCTTACCGGCGCAAAGCTTCTCGGGGTCCCGGCCTATCTGGTAGCTCGCGAAGCGGGCGTTTCACCGGCGCTGCTCTCCATGATCGCTCGAGGCCGTGCTCGGGTCACCCCCGCGAACGCGCGCGCGATCGCCGCGGCCCTCGGCCGCAACGTCACCGAACTGTTCCCGGAGGAGACCGATGGACGCGCCGGCTGCTGAGCTGTCACGGGCGGTCTTGGCCGCCCTCGACGACAACGCGCTCGACGCGCTCGCAGAGCGCCTAGCGCCGCGTCTCGCTCGACTCAACCCTCCAGGTGTCAATAGCTCGGCATGGTTGAGAGGCGCCGACCAGATCGCCCGCTACATCGGCGCGCCACGGTCCAGGGTTTACGCGCTCACGTCAGCCGACCGCATCCCCGTTCAACGTGACGGCTCCGCACTCGTCGCACGTCGGTCAGACCTAGACGAATGGGTGCGCAACGGGGGCGCCAGGCGCCCCTGAGCCGTCCACCGCGCAGGGCAGAATCGCATCTTCTCCCGGCGAGGGCCCGCCCTCCCGGTCACATCCACCGACATGCCGGCGCAAACGGTGCGCCGGGGAAAGGCAGCACCGATGGACGACAATCCTCGAAAGGGGCCGCGCGCCAACCACCGCACGTGGCACGTCACGCTCACGAACGGTCGCAGACTGTCGGTCAGCGGCACCAAGGCGGTCATCAGCACAAGCGGCGCCCTGGTCATCCTGGGCGACGCCCACGGCCATCACCCGCGACACGTTTTCAGCCCGCACGGTTGGGCCGAATGTCATGACGCGAAGGCGATCGACGAGGCGGCGATCGTCGAGGAGTCGCGAACCGGGACAGGGTGATGAGTCTCGTTCATCACCTGGACCAGCTGACCGATGACATCGTCGCGGTGAAATGCACGCGTTGCGGCACGCGGTACGACCGTGACGACATTCCGATCGTTGGTGACGACACGGTCGGCTGTCTTGACTGCGGGATCGGCGGAATGATCCCGTCCCGGGCGTCGAAAGTCGACGAGCGGTTCCCGCCACTCCTGGCGTCCCACTACACGCCATTGCCAGAGGCGGTAATGGACCATCGCGTGGCGTTGGGCATCGGCGCCAACGAGACGCTGGTCGTGTGGGCACTCGAGCGCCACCGACGAGCGGCCGGCGACGAGGTCTTCCCGTCACAGGAGCGACTTGCCGAACTTACCGGTCTGAGCGTCCCGACCATCAAGCGCTCGATCGCGAAGCTGGTCAAGAAGGAGCTGGTCGCCAGCCGCAGCTTCTACTTCAAGGACAGCGGCCGACGGGCACCCAATCGCTACACGCTCGATCCGCTGTGGCAGAAGCTTGAGGACCTGGAGAACGCCACCACGGATCAGACTGATCCCCGGACCACGGATCACCGTGATCCCCGGTGGGCCGAATCGGGCGCCACGACGGACAAAGCGGACACTTCGACGGCCACCACGGATCACCCTGATCCCCCGTCCATGGATCAAATCAGCCCGTCACCAGGGATCACAGTGATCCAAGAAGTAGATGTACCTAAAGAAGTAGAAGCAGCGATGAAAGAGATCCGGACTCCGTCCGGCGCGAGACCGGCTTCACCGGCTCACGTAGAGCGACCCGCCCCACCAAACGACCCTGGCCCAAACCCCTTCGGTCCCGACCCAGGATCGGAGCCGATCATCGACGGCGACGCCACTAACGATGACGCCGACACCGACGAGTACCAGCAGTTCGTCACCTGGAAGCAGCACCACCACGCGAACCTCAACACGCTGGACGCCTGGAAGCAGTGGAAGGCGCGCGAGGCGGCAGCAGCATGAGCACCTGCTCTGAGTGCGGCAGGCCGCCGCCTACGGCGTCGGTTCAGCACCGGCCTGAGGCGCACCGCCCGAACGCTGACGCCGGGTGACGCCTTCCACGAACTCCCGTGGGAACTCCTTGAGCAGCGTCGCTCGCGCCACCGCCTCGAGCTGCTCCGTCACCTCTGGCGGAGGGTCCGAAGGAACCGGCCACGCACCTCGAATCTCGTCGGCCCGGACCATCAGCGCATCACTAAGGCGCCTGGCCGTAAGCGTCGCGTCAACTAGCTCAGCGGCGGCACGAAAGAGCGCAGGCACGCCATCCCGATCCACCGTGGGGAGTCGCTCGATCAGGAAGCGGTGCGCGAGCTGGGCTCTCGGCCCTCGGATGAACGCGTCGACCTCCGCGTAGAGACCGGGGTCGATGTGGCTTTTGATCCCCCGAGTCGTGTCGTTCAGCTTCATCCCGGCGCTCCCCTGCTGGAAGGCTCGCCACATCGAGACCGTCACGTTGCGCCACTGCCGCTCCGGCGACGCGTTAGACCGGCGTGCCGGATCTACCTTCGCCACGGCGTAGACGAGACTGATCGCCTGCTCAAGCTGCTGAACCGCGGCCATCGCCGCCCCATACAGCGCGTGCAACCACGTCACGTACGCGTCCTTGTCCGGGAATTCGACCACTTGAGCGAGCCTAGCCGCCCGGAGGAAAGGACGGGACGACCCCACCAGCATCCAAGCCGCCCAACCCGAGACACCCCAACGAACCCAGGTCATCACACCCCAACGAACCCACGTCATGACCCAACGCAGAAGACACAAACCGACGGGCCCGCCCTCAGCGATAACGAAGCATAAGCTCGAAACTGTTGCGGTAGAGCTTCGTGGCCGTGGGTGTTCGCTGCGGGGGATTGCTAGCGAGCTGAGCGCTCAGGCGGGTGAGCCGATAGGGCGTTCGGCGGTGGCTAGGTACTTCGCGAGCCTGGATCGGGCGACGGCGGCGGTGATTCATCGGCCGCCTGATCCGCGGGAGCACGATCCTCGGGCGGTCGAGCGGAATGCTGTTGTGTCGATCGATGTGGCGCAGCGGTTGCGTGATGCGCTCGCGAAGCTTGACGAGCTGCTTCCCCAGGCCGAGTCAGAAGCGACGGACAGGTCGAACTACTACGCCCTGAATGTGGTGATGCGCGAGGCGCGCGAGCACACGAAGCTGTATGCCGACCTGTTGGAGCGCATCTTCAATGTGGAGCAGGTGGCGGCGTTTCAGAGGTCGGTGTTGCGGGTGTTGGAGCGCCAGTCGCCGGAGTTGCGTCGGGAGGTTGAGCAGGAGTTGGCGCGGGAGCAGGCGATGGTCAGAGCGAACCTGCTGGGGACGGGCAGATGAGCGCGCGTGATCGCCGCAAGCTGGTGTCCAATGTTTGCTGCGAGCAGTGCGGCTTTTCCAATGCTGAGCTGGTGATGGTGGTGCCGGTGCGCGGCGGCGAGCCACGGCGCGCGGCGTTGTGTCAGAAGTGCTGCGAGCGCAAGGAGCGCTGGGTGCGGTTCCGGCCAGTGGACGCGAGCGGTGTTGGTAATAGCTCGCGACGATCACGCTTCGCCCGGGCCTGAGCGGCGAATCAGCAATCCGCTGCTCGCCTGAAAAGTCCTTGTCTCATGGGGTTTGCAGCCCGTGGGGCCATCTTGGGGCCACCGCCGAGAGGCGACGCGCAAGCCCCGTCAACCAGTCAAGAACCCCGGAGAAACGATGAACGCGACGGCTGTCGACAACCTGTTCGAGGGCCTACGGTCACCGCTGCGCGAAAGCGTTCAGGCGGACAGCGGCGGCGTGTGGCGCGAGACGCCGGTCGCGCTCGAGGAGTTCGTCACCAGTCCCGAGCACCTCGGCCTGCCGCCGCTGTACCCAATCCAGCAGGCGGCGATGGTCGAGCTGTTCGGCGACCGACCCCAAGCTCGTGTTCGCCGATCCGCTCGATCTCGACGAGAACCTTCGCCGTGCCTACCAGGTGGCCACGTTCTGCTGGGGCAAAGGCTCGGGCAAGGACTACCTGTGCTCGATCGTCGTCTGTTGGCTGGTGCACATCCTGCTTTGCCTGCGTGACCCACAGGCGTATCTCGAGTCTGGCGCCCGGCGAGCCGGTCGGACATTGTCAACGTCGCCTACAACGCCGACCAGGCGAAGAAGCGTGTTCTTCGCGAAGCTCAAGGCCCGACTGGAGCGTTGGACGTGGCTCGCGGAGCGCTTCAACATCGTCGAGGGCGGCCGCCGCAAGGGCACCTGGATACCCGGCCGTCTGGAAGTCACGATCAACGACGAGTTCATCGAGTTCCCGCGCGGCATCCGCGCGTGGTCCACGGCATGCGCAAAACGAGAGCTATGAGGGGCTGAATATCATCGCCTGGGTGATGGACGAAGCGTCAGCGTTCCTGTCGAAACTCAAGCGCGAGAACGCGGAGGCGATCTACCAGACGTTGCGGACGTCGGCGGTGTCGCGGTTCGGTTCGCGGTGGGCCGGGTTCGTCATCAGCTATCCCCGGCACGCGGACGATTTCACGATGACGAAGCTGCGCGAGGCTCGGGCGCGCCCCGAGCTCGGGCATGCTGGCGGATGGGCCACGCAAGACGTGGGAGGTCAACCATCGTACCCGTGACGAGCCGCGCGTGACGGTGAGGCACCTGGACGTGCCGGTTTCGTTGGCGAATGATTTCGAGGCGGATTTTGAGGAGGCGGACTCGCGGTATTGCTGTCAACCCGCCGATGGCTCGTGAGGCGTTCTTCCGCTACCCGGAGCATCTACGCAACGCTGTCCGCAAGGGCCGCGCGCCGCTGATCGAGTGGGAGCGGGTGTTGATCCCTCGGACGGATGGCGAGTCGGGCGAGAGCCGCTCGTACGTGGGTGTCAAGCTGACACGTCTGGGCGAGCTGCCTGCCGGCGCGAAGCTGTATGCCCACGGCGACCCTGGTCTCGTGAGCGACAGCTTCGCGCTGGCGATCGCGCATCCCGCTTCGGCGACTGTCGTTCGGCGCGTGCCCGCGACCGAGGTGTATTCAGGTGCGCGACTCGAGCGGTGGGTTCGGGATGGCCATGACGGCTGACGACCTGGTGGAGTGGGAAGTCGACGTCAACCGGACCGTCGTGGACGCGCTTGATCGTGTGGCGTCCTGATCAAGCGTCATGGGCATCAGGTGGACTTGCAGAACGTTGAGGATGTCATCTTCAGCTTTGAGGGCTCGCTACCCGTCGCTGGGGCACCATCCGAGGAAGCAGCGCGGCGAGTCGGAGCGGCGTCCCACGTTCACGTTCGATCATTGGAACTAGTGCGTTGACGATTCAGCGGATGCGGTCGCGCCGCATGAACGTGCGGGAGGAGCACTGGTCCCGCGACTTTCAGGTCGACATCTACCGCAACGCCCGTTCGAACTTCTACAACGGGCTGGTTGACGTTGCCGGACACTCCGTCGATCACTTGCGACGGATCCGCGTGACCCGGGCGCGCTGTACGAGCTTGAGCGGATCGAGTTCGTTGACGGCCTCAAGGTTGACCATCCGCGAGGGCGGCAGCAAGGACTCGGCCGACGCTGATCGTGCGGGTGATTCAGCATTGCACTGAGCACAACCGCACCGCGTTCGCGTTCGGCACCGGCTTCGGCCACCACTCGATGTATGACAGCTCCGGCCCGGTCGTCGCGAGCGAGCGGCCGATCGACCGTCCGCCCGGCATCCCGGAGCACGTGAAGGAGCGTGAGAAGTATGTCCGGGCTGAGCGTCCGTTTGGCGAGCTCGTCCCGGCTGCGGGGACAGTGAACGGGCGGCAGCTCGCGTTTGGATCGATCAGCAGAAACCCCCGTCGGGGCCTCACGCCGTGATGCACGAAGTTCGACGCCGCCGCGCACCATCGTGCGTGCACTCGACGCGACCGCCGCGGCGCAATGCCGCCAGACCCATCGACCAGGTCGCGTTCATTCGTATCCTGCTCGACGATCTCGGCTACGGAACGACCAGTCCTGACCTGTTTTGGTGCCCGGCGCATTCCGGCCGCGCGCCGGCATTGAAGGTGGCGCATGCCGAGGGGCGGCTGAACGAGGGCCTAGCAGTCCTCGAGTGCGCCGCGGGCTGCGCCCCCGTGGACGTCCTCCGGGCGATGGGCCTGACGATCATGCGTCCCAGCGACCCTGACTTGTCGCAGACCCTGCACATAGTGCTGCCGCTTGCGGTTGCGTGAGCCGACGCATCCCGCCCTTCGATCAACAACAGAAAGCGAGAAGTTCACCATGACCATCGACGTCGCGAAGATTGACGACCATCCCGGTGTTGCCACCGAAGGCGAACCCGACCACTGCCTGAACTGCGGCACCAAGCTGAACGCCCACAAAGAAACGGTCATTCGCGACGGCAAGCACGCCGTAGCTCCGGTCGCT
The DNA here is from genome assembly GCA_963822735.1 of uncultured Actinomycetes bacterium. GTDB lineage: Bacteria > Actinomycetota > Thermoleophilia > Solirubrobacterales > Solirubrobacteraceae > Palsa-465. Next base: position 199,984 of record CAWGIU010000009.1, on the reverse strand, counting down.
CACTGTCCGACGTGCCACCTGCAGCACATCGGCCCCACCGTCGACAAGGCAGGCGACCTCGTCGACGTCGCCAAGGAGCATCTCGGCTGGGACAAGATGGTCTCGCACCTCAAGGGCGAGGGCCACTCTCAGGAGTCCGCCGAGCGGATAGCGGGATACATCGCCGGGCGCAAGTACGGACCGGGCATGAACCGTGACAAAAGCCTTGGCGACACGCTCGACGTGCTCAAGACGATCGCCGGACAGCATGGCTGTCCCGGGTGCGGCTCAACTCAGATGCACAACCTGTTCCACCCCGGCGGCGGATCGGCCCTTCACGCCACCTGCTCGACGTGTGGGCAGAAGGGCTGGGTGCACGGCACCGGCCTGGGCCACTCGCTGCTTCCCAGCTTCCATGCCCCCGGCGTCGGCAAGATGCCGGAGTCCAAGCCGCTCAAGGCAGCGCCGCCGCTCAAGGTTCCCGTTGGCGGCGGCGTCGCCAAGAACGTCGACGCTACCGAGCAAAACCTTCTCGGTAGCCCCGGCTGGCGCGTAGAACACGATCCGACGGGTCACACCCCCGCGCCGTTCAGACGGCACAGTTGCCCCCAGTGCGGGCACGGATTCACCGTCCGTGAGGGCGAGCAGATGTTGGCCCATAAGCGCCGACTGCAGGTCGGCCAGGCCGAAGATCCCGACGCGACCCACAAAACCTTCGTGAAGAAGGCCAAGGAGCTCCGGAAGACGATGCCATGGTAACGACCGGCACTGACACGTCACCGCGGACCATGACCGGCGACACGAGCGAACCGCAGCCGGCGTTTGTTGGCGTTCGCGGCGAGGGCGTGCACACCCCGCGGATGGTCCACTGGACATTGGAGGCGACCGTCTTCCTCGATCCCGGCGCCGCGGGCGTGATCGCCGCCGTCATCGAAAGTACCGGCCTGGGCTGCATCCGGGCGCTCGTCATCCGGCGCGGCCACCTGGGGCTGCTCGGCTGGTCGTGGCGTGGCGGGCAGGCGCTGTGGTCCACGACGACGTGGACACCGCGAGCGGGCGCGTGGACGCACCTGGCCGCTTCGAGCGACGCGAACGACTTGCAGCTATACGCCGACGGCCGGATTGTCCGGGCGTTCCATGGTGCCGGCGAGCTGTACCGTGGTCGGCGGCCGCAGCAGCGCCTCGAGGTTGGCATCCCGGTCAGGTTCGGGTACGAGGAGATTCCGGGCTGGTCGAGCGATGTGCGGGACGTCACTCTGCACGACGGTGCGCTCACCCCCGAGGAGCTAGAGCGGCGGGCGCATGCCGCGCTCGGCATCCCCGAGCCGCCCGCGCCGACGCCCGCGCCACCGCAGCCGCCGGAGCCGGTTGGATGCCAGACCCCCGCCCACCTCCCCGCGTGGAGACCGGACGGAAAAGGCGGCCTGCGCTGCCTGCAGTGCACGCCGCCGCGAGGATGCGACCACGACGACCATGAGCCCTACTGGCGACCAGCCGGACACGACATGCGCATCACCGCCGACTGGTGGAAGCTGACCTGCAGCCTGTGCGAGACGGCCGCTCGGGACGCTCACTAATCAAATCCGAGAGAGGACACACACACGCAATGACCAACCACGGCGCCCAATTCGACGAGTTCGGCCGGCAGGCCTACAACCCCCATGGCCCGCTGTCGGACGAGGGCTACAACAACCGTCTCCCACGCAACTCGCACGGCCGCCGGTTTGACAGTGGCTTCGGTGACCGTGGAGAGGCCAGCGACGCGCCGTTCGAGCGTGCGCTGCAGAAACTCCCTCCTCCGCTGCATCGGAGCACGAATTGTGGCTGCCCCGGCTGCGGGCACCGTCACAGCCTCGAGGATGCGCTCCGTTCCGGGCGAACGACCGGCAAGACCGCAGAAGACGTCATGAAGCAGGTTCGCGAGGCGGACGAGGTCGCGTTCGGCTCGGGCGCGGACGACCTGCACCAGGCGCTCGTCGAGAACATCCAGAAGACCTATAGCGACCGGCTCCCCAGCGGGGCCACAGTCGCGAAGACCCGTCGGACCGAGCGGGCTGGCGCCCCTGACGTTCTGAAGTCAACCAGCGGCAGCGAGATGGCGCTCGCCGAGCTCAAGCGGCGCGCCCGCGCCCTATACGGCAGCTAATGCCAAGCGGACCCGCAATCCCGGTCGACGCGCTTTTGACGCCTGACGCTCGATAAGACCGGGGCGCAAACGATCCAGGACTTCATGGACCGCCATGAACGCTCCTGGTCGAACGATCGAGCAGATCGTCGGCCGCATCGGCGGCAACGTCGAGAGCATCGCCCGCGGCGGCCTCGGGCTCGCCGGTATCGCCGGTGTCGGCTGCGGTCGCTCAACCAGCTTCATCCAGACGTCGCAGATGCGGGTCGAACGTGGCATTGGCCGCAGGCCATGTCACCGGCGGCGCGAATATATGGCATCCCTATGGGCAGGCGATGCTGTCCGCCCAGGCAAAGACCGGGGTGGCGTCCCAGCAGATCGCCCAGGGACTCGTCCAGGCAATCCAGGCCGTTGGCGGCAACCCCACCCCCAGCCAGGCCGCGATGCTCGGCGGTCTGCTCGCGGGCTACGGTCAGACCGCTGGCCTGTCCCCCAGCCAGGTAGCGCAGGTGCTGACACCGCTGTTGCAGGCGTCCCGCCTGCAGCTGACTCCCGGCAACCTGATAGGAACGATGGCGGGCATCTCCGGTGGCCTGTCGGCGTTCCCTGGTTCTCAGGCGGCCGCGCCGATGCAAACGATCGCCTCCCAGGTGTTTCAACAGGCGATCGGTGGCTCTCCGAACGCGCCGGGTACCACGGCGTTGGTGAACGCGCTCGGCCAGACCGGCGGTATTTACCGCAACCAGAGCGTGGTGCAGGGCGGCCTGTCCGGTGTGTCGAGCGGGATGCAGAACGCGTACGGCAATCCGTCACAGGAAGCGTTCTTGCAGATGGCCGGCGTTGGCTACTGGCAACAACGCGCCGGGTTGAACAGTCCGCAGGTCGCGAAACAGGTCATGGATGAGGCGACCAAGCTGTATGGGACGGGCATCACCCGCGACATTGCGCTCAGGTCGATGTTCGGCATGCAGGGCGCTGACGTACTCGAACAGCTCGCCGGGCATCCCAGCACCCTCAACAACGCAATCAAACAGGCCCAGTCCCCACAACCCGCGACCGGTCGCGGCTCGACGTCATGGATGCAGGGCCAGATCGGTCACGCCCAGCAGCGCACCACCCCCGGCAGTCGTGGCTGAACCGGATCGGCGGGGAGGCGCTCGGCTGGATCGAGCAGAGCCCGCTTCACGGCAGCGGTTCGGCACTCGGCGGCGCCTGGGGGCTCAAGGGCCTGCTGGGTTACGGGGCGCGAGCTGCCGGGCGCGGCGCGTCAAGCGCAGGCGGCGCGATCATGGACCTCCTCAAGGGCAGCGGCGTGAAAGTCGGACCGGACGGGGTGATCGAAGGTTCCATCACCGGCGAGGGGGGCGGCCTGCTCAGCGGCGCTTTCGGCTCCGACACGCTCGACACGCTGCTCAGCGGCGCCGGGGGTGTCGCGAGCCTTGGCCTCGGAACTGCCGCCGGAGCGCTCGCGTTCCCTGACAGCACGTTTGACCCCAAGCAGCTTGGGAAAGGCCCAGCGGACACGGCGGTCAAACAGGCGTTGCAGCAGGCCCAAAAGAAGTTCGGCACCATCAAGTCGCCGAAGGCGCAGCAGTGGATGTGGAACCAGTTCGGTCATCGCCTGAAGGGCCAGGGCACCGGCACCCCGGAAACACTGAACTGGCTGGGTGCCACCTATGGCGGCGAGAATCCGCAGGGCGCCACCCAAGCCCAGCAGCTGCTGCAAAACATCTTCAATCAGCTCAGCGGGGGCACCAGGGGCCAGACGCTGGGGCAGACGATCGCCACGTTCGGACAGGCCGCCGCCGCCCTGTTGCAGGCCGCCCAGAAGCTCGACAAAAGCGGTCCACAGAGCACCAGCTATCACACCAACCAGGGCAACAGCGAGTACGCGTCGATGCAGTCGGGGATGGGCACCCCCGCGATTTCGGTGATGGACTCGGTCGCGCCGGGAATGGTGCTGGCGGCACTCAAGGGCTCATCGAGCTCCACCAGCGTCCCGGCCTCGTCGCCGGGCGGCACGCCGGGCGCCACGCCGGTCGGGTTGACAAGCGCTCCGACAAGCGGGCACTACTCGCTGGCGCAACTTGAACAACTATGGATCGCGAACGGTGGTAGCGCCTCTGCCGCACCGATGGCAGCGGCAATCGCGATGGCGGAATCAAGCGGCGACCCGAACAACTACAACAGTTCGGGGGCGACGGGGCTATGGCAAATCATGATGCCGATGAACGCCAAGTACGTGCCAGGCGGCAACGCGCGTGACCCGAACGCAAACGCCAAGGCCGCGATCGCCATATCAAAGAACGGCACCGACTGGTCAGCATGGGTGACCTACACCAGCGGCGCCTACCAACAGTTCCTGGGTGCCGCCAAGGCTGCGGCCGGAAGCGGCTCGAAGGGCGGCGGGGGCGGTGGCGGTGGTGGAGGGGGTGGAGGCGGCAGTTCGACGAACCTGTTCGCCGGTACCCGCAAGGCTACCGCGAGTGCTGCCGTGGCATCAGCCATGCACCACGGCCATCAGGCCCACCAGGCCCACCAGCCGATTCACGTTCACGTCTACGTCGACGGGCGTAAGCAGCGCGCCACACGCGCTCTCGTCGGCCACCACAAACATCAATGACCGACATGGTATTTGCGGCGCTTGGGGCCACCTTGGGGCCACCGAATGTCCGGAAACAGCCGAAGTCCGCAAGAGTCCGTTGCTCGCGGAAACCGCCGATTAGCAGGCAAAGGGCGAAACAGCCGCGGACAGCCGCAACCGTCGCGGCGGACTCATAATCCGTCGCGCGCAGGTTCGAATCCTGCCCGGGCCATGGGAAATGCCTGCACAGGTACCCTTTTCTCGGTTTCGCGGTTTGGGCTTACTCTGAACAATGGCCCCTAGAGCGCGTCACGGCGCGAGCCGCCGGTGTCGCGGTTGCGGTCTTTGGCGGCCATCATCGTGTTGGTCTGCCTGATGGGGGTGGCGTGGGTGCGGGGGCTGCTTGAGCGAAGAATTCCCAGATGGCTTGGGTCGCCGAGGGGCCTCGCGGGTCGGTATAGGAGCCGCCGGGGGCCCCGCCTGACCAGGCGTGCCCGAGGTCTTGGACTTCGATGGATTCGTGCATGAGAGTGCCATGAGCGTCGATCCACTGGCTGCGGGCGTAGAAGAGGCCACCGTCGGCACGGGTGTGCTGCGAGGCGGTTGGTCTGACCGGGTCGTGCGCGCAGCTCTGTGGCGCGGCGAGGTGGTTGGCGTGCATCGATTGGGACAGAAGGTTTCGTGAATTTTCCGGCGCGACGGTCCGGTCGGCCGTCCCGTGGATGACGAGACTGGGGATCGGTCTTGCGTGTGTGCCCATTGCAGAGTGGATGGCGTGGCCATCGGTTGGCCTGCTGGCGCCGGCGTGACCCATCACGGCGAGCGCGGAGGCGAGGTCGTTGGCTGAGCGGTATGGCAGCCCCGAATGGACCGCCACGGCGGCGAATACGTCCGGGTAGCACGCGGCGAGGATCAGCGCCATGGCGCCACCTGACGACAGTCCGGCGATGAACACCCGCGTCGGATCGACGGTCTGGCCGGCCTCTTGCGGGATGAGATGCTGTGTGATGTGGGCGATCAGCTCGGGCTCTCCCGCCCCCCGCTGCTGGTGTGCGGGCATAAACCAGTTCCAGCATCTGTTCGCGTTGCGTCCGCGTGGCTGCGCCGGATAGATGACCACGAAGCCATGGCGATCGGCGGTCTCGTTCATTGCGGTGGCAGCCGCGAACGTCGCAGGGTCCTGCGTGCACCCGTGAAGCATGCACACCACCGCGGCCGGCACTTCAGGATCCAGCCCGGGAGGGACATGCACCAGGGCACGAGCGTCCGCGCTGGCGTTCCCGCGCGGCGTTGAACGCAAACCGGGCCGACGCGCGCGCGGGTTTGCCTCTGGTCCGCGTTCGCGCAGCAGGTTCGGGAACTGGCGATGGCCTGTCTCGCGCACGCCGGCAATGTTCATCGCCGGGAGCGTCGTCACCGGCAAATGGATACCGCTGGCGGCGATCGCGGCTTGGTTTTGGGCGTACAGCTCACGCCAGTCGAAAGCACTCATCTCGCTCAAGATATAGAGCGGTGATCAATATTTCAATCACTAATGGTGTGGCCGAGCCCGAAGCTTCGATAAACACTCAGCAAAGCGAACCTCTGCGGCTCGCTGAGCGCAGGGTCCCGCGCGATAGCGGCTTCGGTGTCCCGCCGGCATGATCTGTGAGCATCCTCCCCGGCCTCGAGGACACCCGCTTGCACCAAGATATCGCCGAGCGGAGCGTCTAACGCGGACGCAATCGCAAACAGCACGCCGAGGGACGGCTCGTGCAGACCCCGCTCAAGCTCGCTCAGGTAGGCGTTAGACACGCTCGTACGGGTCGACAGCTGACGCAGCGACAGCCCTTCCGCCAACCGCCGGGCACGCAGGACAGCACCCAGCCTTCGCAACGCCGACTGGGGCAAACCGCTGCTCATCGACACATCATCCCGTCCCCCGCGGTTCGCAGACCTTCGGCACCGGCAGGAACGCTCGTACCGCCGCTCACGTGGGCATACCAAAACCGGCCCCCGCGGCCCCTATGCCGCTGGCCCTCAGCTCGCCAGGACCGCCTGGATCTGTTCGGCGGTCGCCGCGAGCTGTGCGTCGTCCGCTTCCTTCGCGCGGCGGAAATCGATGTCGTGGAGCCCGTCGATCGGGACGAGATGGACGTGCGCGTGAGGAACCTCCAAGCCAACTACCGCCATGCCCACCCGCGCTGCTCCGGTCACCTGCTTGATCGCCTGGGCGACGGGCCTTGCGAATGGCAGCAGCCCCGAAAGGATTGGATCAGGCAGGTCGAAGACGTCGTCGATCTCCTCCTTGGGGATCACGAGCGTGTGACCGTCGCGAATCGGGCGGACGTCCAGGAACGCAAGGAAGTCGTCGTCCTCACGCAGGATGTGCGCGGGGATCTCCCGAGCGACGATGCGACTGAATATCGATGGCATCGGCAGAACGGTACCCGCTAGGGGCCTAGGGAAAGCGAAGGCTCACCGGAGGGTGTGAGGCGGGACGGGCCGCGTGGACGGTACAGTCCCGGCGCCCAGTAGCCGAATCGGAGGAGAGAGATGAAGGTACGACTGCCGTTGTTCGCGGTGTTGGCTGTAGCGGCTGCCGTCGCAGTCCCCCCGGCGTTCGCCGCCAAACCGAGCTTCCCCCGCTACTACCTCGCGCTTGGCGACTCGCTATCCGTGGGCTATCAGCCGAATGCCAATGGCACCGGCATCGAGACCGATCGCGGCTACACCAACAAGCTGTTCGCGCTCGAGGCCAAGCGAGTCAAGAAGCTGCAGCTGGTCGAGCTGGGCTGTCCCGGCGACACGACCACAAGCCTGCTCACCGGCACGGGCAACTCCCAGAACGCCACGAAGTTCCGCTGCAACCGCAAGGGCGGCTCCCAGCTGAAGGCGGCAGTTGCGTTTCTGAAGCGCCATCACCGGGCGGGTCAGGTGCCGCTGATCACGATCGACATCGGCGCCAACGACGTCGAAGCCTGCACAACGGCCGGCAGCCTGACGGCGATCGTCGCGTGCGTGACCAACGGCGAGAGTGCGATCAAATCCAATACGCCCAAGATCCTGGGCGCGCTGAAGGCCGCGGCCCCCAGGGGGACGAAGTTCGCGGCGATGAATCTGTACGACCCCGCGCTCAGTGGGTACTTCAGCGCCAACTCCGCCGACAAGGCGCTCGCCAGCGCCTCGGTGCCACTGATCCAGGCAATAAACGGCGACATCAACGCGGCCAATGCCGCCGCCGGCTTCAAGACGGCCGACGTCGCGGACGCCTTCAACACCTACAACCAGTCGGCCACCGTCTCCTATGCGGGCCAGACGATCCCGGTGAACGTCGCCTATGTCTGCGCTTGGACGTGGGCATGCACGACCCCGCCGGTCGGTCCCAACATCCACGCCAACGACAACGGCTACAGCGTCATCGCGCAGGTCTTCTACAAGGCCGTGGGGCGTCTGAAGTAAGCATCAGGTGGCCGGCGACACGGTTCCCGTGGCGTACTGGTCGCGCTCTACGGCGGCGAGTTCGTCCGCATCGTGGCGGGCGTCGGCGCGCAGCACGAGCAGCACCAGCACACCGGCCACCGCCGCGGCGCAGCCGACAACGACATATCCGAACGAGTAGGCATTGCCCAGGGCGTGAAACGCCACGTCCTTGAGCGGGTTGAGCGGCGCTGTGTGGCCGTTCGGGAGCGTCGCGGTGGCCGGAACGGCATTTGCCCCCAGCGGACCTGACTTGACCGCCGCCACCGCCGCGGCGGCCTTGTGCCGCTGCGCCGGGGGAAGGGTGGCCACCGAGTTGTAGAAGGTCCCCAGAGCGTGCTGCAGCGACGGCGACGCGGCCACCTTGGATTGGATCGACGCGGCGGCACGACTGAGGGCGATCGCCCCCACGATCGCCGGGCCGAGCGTGAAGCCGAAGTCGCGCAGCAGGCTGGTGGTGGCGCTTGCCATGCCGGCCAGCCGGATGCGCACGGTGTTGACGGCCACGGCCGTCACAGAGGAGACCGCGAATGCGAAGCCGATGCCCACCAGCGCCAGGGGAGCGACGATCGGCGCGATCGAGAGATGCGACACGGACAGCGTCGAGGCCCAGAAGTCGCCGGCGGCGATCAGCACAAAGCCGCTCCCCAGCATCCAGCGCGGGTTGACCGTGTGCAGCATGCGGGACGTGAGCGGCAGGAGCACGAGCGCGAACCCCTGGATCAGCACGAATGCGATCGAGCTCTTGAGCGGGCTGAAGCCCTGGATCGACGAGAGCCGGATGCTCGACGCGTATGCGGTCCCCAGGAAGGCGAACATGCCGAGCACGGTGACGAAGGCGGTGACGGCGAACGCCGGATTCGCGAACAGCTCAAGCCGCAGCAGCGGCGCCCGGACCCGTCGCTCGACGAGGATGAACAGCGAGATGAAGACCGCGCCCACGACGAAGCCGACGATCACCTGCGTGCTGCCCCAACCCACGGTCGAGGCCTGAATCACGGCAAACAGCAGCGCGAACAGCCCGATGGCGATTGTGATCTGTCCCGGCCAGTCGAGCGATCGGCCTTCCGGGGAGGATGAGTCGCGGGCCGCGAAGAATGAGGTGATACCGCTGACGATCGCCAAGGCCATCACGGCCAGGAATGCCCAGCGCCAGCTGGCATAGGGATCAGAGCCCCATTTGACCTTCGCCAGCGCTCCGGCCAGGACCGGGGAGAGAAAGCCCCCGGTGGAGAGGGCAGCCACGTAGATCGCGATCACCCGCCCGCGCTCGCGCGCGTTGTGGGTCGCTGCGGCGACGACCGCCAGTGAGCTCGGGAACAGCGCCGCGGCGCCGATCCCCGCCAGCGCCTGGCCGGTCCAGATGAACGCCACGCGCGTGCCGGTGGACGACGAGGTTCCGGGGGTAAGCACGGAGACGAGCGCCCCCATGGCCAGCAGCGCGGCCCCGCCCACCAGCAGGCGCTTTCGGCCGAACAGGTCACCGAGCACGCCGAAGGTGAGCTCGAACAGCGTGACGGGGACAAGGAATGCGTCAGATATCCACGTCAGCTGCGCGGCGCTCGTCCCCAGGTCCTGCTGGAACAGGCCGTTGAGCACCGCCGGGATCGCCAGGGCCACCTGCGCCACGCACACGGCGAGTGCGGCCGAGACGAGCGTGCCTCTCGAGAGCGCCTGCTCGCCTGCCCGAGCCTCAGCAGAATCCGTCCTACCTGAACCGACGCGAGTTGCGGACATGAGATCTCTCCTCAGTCGCTTTCGCTGCTGCTCCCCGCCGCCAGACGCTGCCAAACAACATCCGCACGAATGTACGCAATACGCACACATCAACTCGACGGCCACGAGGCTGCCTCCCCGGCCGCTGCCCGTGAGTCAAGTCACCCCCACTACGATCGCCAGAGTGGCTCTGGTCGACACCACACCGCGCGCCCCCGCCGCGCTGACGCGCACTCCCTCCCCCGTTCTGATCCTCGGAGCCATTGCCTCCGTGCAGTTCGGCGCGGCCCTGGCCACCACGCTGTTCGCCCGCACGGGGCCTGGTGGGGTCGTTCTGCTACGGCTGGTCACGGCGACGGTCGTGCTGCTCGCCGTCTGGCGTCCGGCCCTGCGGAGCCGAACACGGCGCGACCTTTTGCTGGCGGGGCTCTTCGGCCTGGTGCTCGCGGCGATGAACGCGACGTTCTATGAAGCGATCGCACGAATTCCGCTAGGAATCGGTGTGACGATCGAGTTCGTAGGTCCGCTCGCCGTGGCCGTCGCCGGCTCGCGACGCCGGCTGGACCTTGTGTGGGTCGCCCTGGCCGCGGCCGGCATCGTGGCCCTGATGCACGGCAGTGGCCGCGGCCTCGATGCGCTGGGTGTGATCTTCGCCCTCATCGCCGGGGCCATGTGGGCCGCCTACATCATCCTCAATGCTCGCGTCGGCAGGGCCTTCGAGCACGGGTCTGGGCTGGCGATCGCCATGTGTGTCGCCTCCCTCGCCGCGATGCCGCTGGGCATCGCCCAAGGCGGAGGGCAGCTCGTGCAGCCGCACGCATTGGCAGTCGGCGCTGCCGTGGGCCTGCTCTCCTCGGCAATCCCGTACACGCTCGAGATGGAGGCCTTGCGGCGGATCGCCACGCGGGTCTTCGGCGTCCTCATGAGCCTCGAGCCGGCGATGGCGGCTCTGGCGGGCTTCATCGTCGTGGGCCAAGCACTGAGCGGGCGCGAGCTGGCGGGAATCGCGCTCGTGGTGCTGGCCTCGGTGGGCGCCTCTCGAAGCGCCCGACAGCCGCCGGTGGCCGTCTAGGGGTGGGCAAAATACGGGCGCGCCGCCCTTCAGGGCAGGCGCGCCTTTATTCGGCATCCCCAGCGGTGTAGGGTCACGCTCACCGGCGTGGAGCCCGGTCAACGACAACCGCGGAGAGGAGCAGCCGACATGGCAGGCAGCGTCTACCGAGTGACAGAGGTAATCGGCGTCAGCGACCAGTCGTGGGAGGACGCCGCCCGCAATGCGGTGGAGACCGCGGGGCGCAGCGTGCGCGACCTGCGCGTCGCGGAGGTGATTCGCGAGGACGTGACGATCGAGAACGGCAAGATCACCGGCTACCGCGTGCGCCTGGGCATCTCGTTCAAGTTCGAAAGCGGCGAATAGCTGCCGGCGCGGCTGCGCAGAGCCGCGCTCAATCCAAATAGGCGTAGGCAGGAACCGTCAGGAACTCCAGGAGCTCCGGGGTCAGCGCCACGTGCTCGAAGATCTCGCGGGTCTCTGCCGGGCGGCCCTGGCGCCAGATCTCCTCGCCCACGTTTTCGCGGACCTTCGCCGTCTCCTCGTCGAGCGTCTGACGCACCAGCTCCGGGGTCACCGTCCGGCCGTCGTCAAGCCGGGCCTCGTGATGCACCCACTGCCAGATCTGTGAGCGCGAGATCTCGGCCGTCGCCGCATCCTCCATCAGCGAGTTGATCGCCGCCGCGCCGCGGCCGGTGAGCCAGAAGGAGATGTACTGAAAACCAACGTTGACGTCGGTGCGCAGCCCGGCCTCGGTGATCGCGCCAGGTGTGGCCGGAAGGTCCAGCAGCTCGGCCGCTTCCACCTCGACGTCATCACGCACGCGCTCCAGCTGATTGGGGGCGCCCTTCAGCCCGTCCTCGAACACCTCCCGGGCAACCGGCACCAGATCGGGGTGAGCGACCCAGGTGCCGTCGTAGCCCTGGGAGACCTCTCTGCGCTTGTCGTCCCGTACACCCTCGAGCGCTTTGGCGTTTGCCTCCTCGTCACGGCGGGAGGGGATCAGGGCCGCCATCCCCCCCATGGCGTGCGCTCCGCGACGGTGGCAGGTGGCGGCGAGCAATTCGGTGTAGGCCCGCATGAACGGCACCGTCATCGTGACGTCGCCGCGGTCGGGCAGGACCATCTCGGGACGCTCGGGAAAGCACTTGATCGCTGAGAAGATGTAGTCCCAGCGCCCGGCGTTGAGCCCGGCCGAGTGCTCGCGCAGCTCGTAGAGGATCTCGTCCATCTCGAACGCCGCGGGCAGCGTCTCGATCAGGACCGTGGCCTTGATCGTCCCCCGGGGGATGCCCATGGCCTCCTGGCTGAAGCAGAAGACGTCGTTCCACAAACGCGCCTCGAGATGGGACTCCATCTTGGGCAGATAGAAGTACGGCCCGGTCCCGGCGCGCAGCAACCGGGGCGCGCAGTGGAAGAAGTACAGGCCGAAATCGAACAGCGACCCCGAGATGGGCTTCGGAGCCGACCAGCAGATGGCGCTCCGGCAGATGCCACCCTCGCGGTCTCACCAGCAGCGTCGCCGGGTTGGGCTCGAGCTCGTAATGACGTCCGTCCGCGGAGTCGTAGGAGATCCTCCCCTCGATCGCGTCGCGGAGATTGAGGTGACCCAGCACCATGTTGCGCCATGTGGGCGAGTTGGCGTCCTCGAAGTCGGCCATGAAGCCGTCCGCCCCGGAGTTCATCGCGTTGATCACCATCTTTCGATCCGTGGGCCCGGTGATCTCCACCCAGCGCTGGGCGAGGTCGTCGGGGACCGGCTCGACTCTCCAGTCGCCTTCGCGCACCTCGCGCGTGTCCGCAAGGAAGTCCAGCGTCTCGCCGGTCCGCAGCCGCTCGCGACGCGCGGCGCGGGCCTCGAGCAGCTCCTCACGGCGCGGGCCGAAGCGCCGCTGCAGCTCGGCCACGAACCCCAGGGCGTCGGCGGTCAGTACCTCGTCGAAACCGCGGTCGGAAGATCCGCGAAGCTCGATGCCTGCCTGGCTCACCCCGTCATCCTTGCAGGTTCCTGATTGGATACCGCGACCGACAGCGAGCACAGGAGCGAGGAAACCTTTGGCAGAGCGAGCGGCAATCGTGACCGGGGCATCGAGCGGCATCGGCTTGGCGATCGCCCATATGCTGGGAGAAGAGGGGTTCGGGCTGACGATCGCGGCCCGGCGTCCGGAGAAGCTCCAGGCCGCCGCCGCCGAGCTCGGTGAGCGAGGCTACGAGCTGCAGGAAGTGGCGGGCAACATGGCCTCCGAGGAGGACGTGAGGCGCGTGGTGTCTTCGCACCAGGAGCGGTTCGGCCGCCTGGACGTGCTGGTCAACAACGCCGGCGTGGGCATCGGCGCGGCGGTGAAAGACATCCAGACCAAGTACCTCGACATGCAGCTGGCGGTCAACCTGCGCGCTGCGATTCTGTTCTACCGCGAGTGCGCGGAGCTGCTGGGCGCAGCGGGCGCGGAGCATCGCAACGCGCTGGTCATCAACATGGCCTCGATCGCCGGGAAGTCCGGGCAGGCCTGGCTGTCGGTGTACTCGGCGACAAAGCACGCCGTCGTCGGCTTCACGCAGGCCATGAATAAAGAGCTGAACGACTCCGGCGTGAAGTCCTGCGCATTGTGCCCAGGCTTCGTCGACACGGCGATGACCGACTTCGTCAAGGGCGCCGTTTCCTCGGAGGACATGATCCGCCCCGAGGACGTCGCGGAGGGGGTCAGGATGCTGCTCCGGGTCTCGCCGAACTGCGTGATCCCGGAGATCGTCTTTCAGCGGCCGGGCGAGCAGCTCTAGAGCCGGTCCCCTAGACGCGTTGCGCTGGGGTGATCTCCGGCCGCTTTTGGCGACGTAGGACACGCACCCACCCCGCCCGCTCGCGCGCGCCCAGCTCCCGGGCCAGCGCGCTCTCGCTCGGCTCACGATGCTGGCCGCTCGTCGGCGCCAGTACGGCGGATGCCTCCGCCTCGAGCAGGCTTGCCTCCAGGTGCGAGCGCAGCACCAGCAGCTCGCGCTCGGTGGCGCGCCGTGCCGCGCACTGCCGCTCACCCCGGAAGGCGAACCGGTCCCAGGCCTTGGCGAACGAGATCACGCTGGTGCGCCCACCGGCGCGATGAGCAGCGAGCATCGGGCAGATGCCGCTGCCATTCGAGTATGCGCCGACGATTATGTCGTTCTGGCGGATGCCCTCCAGCATCGCTACGCGGGTCTTGCGCGGCAGACGCTCCACCGCCTCCCGCAACTCGCTGATCGTCGCTCTGCGCCGCCGTGGCATAGGGTTCTCGCCCGGTGAAAAGAGGGCGGCGCCACTTTAGCCGCGCTTGTCGGCGGCGACAAGCTACTCCCTTCAGACGAAACGAACGTTGCAGATGAAGCTGGGCGTGCATGTCGGCTATTGGGGTCTGGGCATGGGTCCCCAGGACCAGCTCCGTGTCGTGCAGGAAGCCGAGCGGCTGGGCTACGACTCGGTGTGGGCGGCCGAGGCCTACGGCTCGGACGCGGCGACTGTGCTGGCCTGGCTGGCGGCGCAGACCACGAAGGTCAAGCTGGGCTCGGCCATCTTTCAGATGCCCGGGCGCAGCGCGGCCATGACCGCCATGACCGCAGCGACGATCGACGAGCTCTCGGGCGGGCGCATGCTGCTGGGCATCGGCTCGTCTGGACCGCAGGTGGCCGAGGGGTGGCACGGTCAGCGCTTCGCCCGTCAACTGCAGCGCACCCGCGAGTACGTGGCAGTGGTGCGAACGGCGCTGGCACGCGACAGGGTGCAGTTCCAGGGCCAGACGCTTGAGCTCCCCCTGCCGGACGGGCCAGGCAAGCCGCTCAAGCTGATGATCTCCCCGGTCCAGGAGCGCATTCCGATCTACCTGGCGGCGATCGGGCCCAAGAACACCGCCCTGGCGGGCGAGATCGCGGACGGCTGGATCCCCACGTTCTTCTCACCCGAGCACGTGGGCGAGTTGCGCTCCCTGCTCGAGGAGGGAGCCGCCCGCGTCGGCCGCGCGCTGAACGGCTTTGACATTGCGCCGACGGTCAACGCGTTCGTATCCGAGGACCGCGAGCTGGCGCGCAACGTGATGCGACCGGCGCTGGCCCTCTACATCGGCGGCATGGGCTCTCGCGAGCAGAACTTCTACAACAAGCTCGTGCAGCGCTACGGATTCGAGCATGCGGCCAAAGAGGTGCAGGACCTCTACCTGGACGGCAGGAAGGGCGAGGCCGGAGCAGCGATCCCGGATGAGCTGATCGAGCTGGTTTCGCTCTGCGGCCCACCCGATGTGGTCCGCCAGCGGATCGCGGCATTCCGCGATGCGGGTGTCGGGACGCTGATGATCATGCCCATGGCGTTCACGACAGAGGACCGGATCGAGCAGCTCCGGGCAATCGCAGAGCTCGCGACTTGAGAGCCTTCCTCGGGGCATTCGGCGAGGCGGGACACGCGTTCCCGATGCTGGCGCTCGGCGCGCGACTCGTCGAGCGCGGCCACGAGGTGACATTCGAGACATGGACGCGGTGGCGCGGCGCCACGGAGGAGGCAGGCATGCGGTTCGTCGATGCGCCCGAGTATCAGGTCTTTCCCACCCCCGAGCGCCCCGTGAAGCCCTATCAGGCAGTGGTGCGCGCCACCCCGCAGACCCGCGAGGCGATCGTCGAGGCCCGCGCGGAGCTCGTCGTGCACGACATCCTGACGCTGGCGCCAGCTCTGGCCGGAGAGCTCGAGGGGCTCCCGGTGGCGACCCTGATCCCGCACGTCTATCCGGGTCCTTTGCCCGGAGCGCCTCCGTACGCGCTCGGGGCACGGCTGCCACGAACGCCGGTCGGCCGGCTGGGTTGGGGCATGCTCGAGGGCCTGACCGCGCATGGACTGCGCCAGGGCCGGGCCGAGCTCAACGAGACGCGCCGGCGCCTTGGGCTGCGACCGCTGGATCGGCTCTATGGAGGCATCAGCGACAAGCTGACGCTGGTGGCCACCCTCCCCCAGCTCGAGTATCCCCGCCGCTGGCCACCGAACACACACGTGGTGGGCCCGCTCATCTGGGAGCCGCCGTACCACGAGGTGGCCCCTCCACCCGGCGAGGAGCCGCTGATCCTCGTGGCACCATCGACCGCGCAGGACTCGAAGCAGGCATTGCTACGCGCGGCACTCGAGGGGCTCGCGGCCGAGCCCGTGCGGGTGCTGGCGGCGACCAACAGGCGGCCGGCGGGAGCCGCGGCGGTCTCGAACGCGGCCGCCGGGGCTGGTTCCTCGGTCGGGGCCTCGGACTCGGCCGCCGGGGCTGGGTCTTCGGTCGGGGCCGACGCGTCAATCTCCGTGCCGGCGAACGCGCGACTCGTGGACTGGATCTCCTACTCGCGCACGATGCCCATGTCCTCGCTCGTCGTCACGCATGCGGGCCATGGCACCCTGGTGCGCGCGCTGGTGTCCGGTTGTCCCGTCCTGGCCGTGCCGCATTCCGGCGATATGGCCGAGAATGCCGCCCGCGCTCGGTGGGCCGGCGCCGGACTGCGGCTGCCGTGGCGGTTTCTGAGCCCCTCCACGCTGAGGCTCGCGGTGCGCCAAGCGTTTGCCACCCGGTCGCTGTGGATCAAGGCAGCGGCGATCGGGCGATGGGCCGAGGAGAATGACGGCCCATCGCGGGCCGCGGAACTGCTGGAGCGCCTGGTGGGGTGAGGCGGCCTGGCGGACGCCGCCCCGAGGCGTGCCCAAGCGTTGCCGGGGGCCGGGGCGGCGTGGCCGGGGCGCCGGACGCCGCGCAGCCGGTGCGCCGCCACGGGGCGCCGGACGCCGCGCCAGCCGGTGCGCCGAACGCCGCGCCGGCCGGGGCGCGGTTCAAATAACGCAACAAACCCCGCACCTCCGCCGCCCCTTGTGCACATAAGCATCCCCCAGATGCTTATCTCGCCAAAGGCGACGCCGGGCGCCGGATTTGCTGCGAAATGCGAGCCCGAGACGCGGGTGCGTTTGCCGAGACGCGGGTGCGTTTGCCGAGACGCGGGTGCGAACCCGAGACGCGGGTGCGTTTGCCCTTCCGGGTTGCGCCCTCCCGACTTGCGCCTACCGACTTGCTGCCGTCCGCGATGCGCGCGCTAGCGTGGCGGCGCCCGCACCTCAGTCGTCGCGGTGCGCGCGCACGTAGGCGATCAACTCCGGCTCGTCACTGCGGACGCGTTCCATAGGTTCACCGGAGCATGTGCACAGATCGATCACGGCGTGCTCGTCGTCGAGCTCAGCCGGACGCCAAACGGCGCCGTTGTCCCGCCAGTCCTCGAGCTCCTGAACGGTCGCCGTTCGCAGTTCCCTGGCAGCCATCACGGGCTTTCGGCCGTGGCATCCGCGGGATTTGCCCTGGCCCAATCGGCGATCTCGCGGGAACCCTGGACAACCGCCCCGTCATCGGTGACGAGAGCGGGGACCCACGTGTTCCCCGTAAGGCGCTTGACCTCGCGGCGGCCGGCGGTGGCGTTGAACGCGTCGGGCAGCATCCCCAACCCGTAGGAGCGGATCACGTCAGGGCTATGGCCTGCGTCCTTCAGCGCCTGGTAGGCGAGGCCGCAGGGATGTCCGCCCGGACGCGGAGCGGGCTTCCAAGTTCCGTAGCAAACGTAGAGCTTCATGCTGACTCCCTTTCCGGTCAGGTCACGGAAGCAGCTCCGGGGGTGGGACTCGAACCCACAACCTAACGGTTAACAGCCGTTCGCTCTGCCATTGAGCTACCCCGGATGTGGTGTATGGGCGGAACGGCACCAGCTCGGCGCTTAATCTAGCGGCAGCGCCGACTTTCGCTGGCGCCCCTACGCCAGCTCGCCGACGACCTTGCGGATTGCCTCGAGCACGCCCTCCCGTTCGCGTGCCAGAGCGCCTACATCTCCCTCGCCCGTGGCGCGGGTCCTGAGGATCGCGCGGTCGAGCCGATTGCGTTCGAGCACGAGCCGGGCGTGTTCGAGGCGCGTCTCGGACACGTCGGGGGTGCGGCCGGCCCGGGCGACGAGATCGGCCACAGTCCGCGCCAGACCGTTTTCGTCGTGCGGCAGATCGGCAAGCGGCGAGTCCGTCCGCTTGGCGATATGCCTCGCGGCGCGGCGCATCTGCTCGCTGGTCAGAAGCTCATCCTGCTCGATCGTGGCGAGGGCGTCTCGACCGGCGTCTGGCAACGCGATGCACATGGCCAGAAACGTCCGCTCGGAGCGCAAGCTCTCGTTGCTTGCCGCAGGTGGCGCGGGGCGAGGGGCGTCGACTCGCCGGTGGGGAGCGCCCTGCACCGACCCTCCCCTGCCTTGCAGCGACGAGAGCACGGCTTCGGAGAGCTCGAGCCGCCCTGCCACCCGGCGTAGAAGATCGTCGCGCAGCACGCTCGTCGGCAGCTGCTCGGGGTCATCGAAGATCGGGCGCAGCTCGGCGACCGCCCGGTCCCGACCCTCGGCACTCGAGAGATCGGCGCGTTCCAGCACGCCCTCCACCCGGAAGACGACAAATGGCAGCGAATTCTCGACCCGGCTTCGCAGTGCATCCGCGCCCTCCGCCTGCACTAGGTCCGCAGGGTCGGTGCCCGCGGGCAGCGACACTACCCGCAACTCGAGCTTGCGACCGGCGGCGAGACGTGCGGCACGGAGCATTGCCTCCTGGCCGGCTCGGTCGGCGTCGAGACACAGCTCCAGCACGCTCACGACGCGGGCCAGCTCGCGAAGCTGCTCCTCGGTCAGCGAGGTCCCCATCACGCCGACGACGTTCTCCAGCCCGGCTTGATGGAGCGCCAGGACGTCCGTGTATCCCTCGACGAGAATCATTCTCCCGGCGCGCGCCGCGGGAGCACGCGCGACATCCAGCCCGTAGAGCACCTCCCGCTTGTGGTAGAGCTCGCCGTCGGCGGTATTCAGGTACTTGGGCGGCTGGTTGTCTCGCATCGCCCGCGCCCCGAAACCGAGCACCCGCCCGCGGGCGTCGGTGGCTGGAAACATGATCCGCTCCCGGAAACGGTCGTACACGCTCCCCGGCCGGTCCTTGGAGCGTTGCGCGAGCCCCACGGTCAGCAGCTCGTCCTCCCGGTAGCCGGCGGCGCGGGCGGCGCGCAGCATCCTGTCCCAGGCGCTTGGTGCATAGCCCACCCGGAAGCTAGCCAGGGTCTCGGCGCTGAAATTCCGCCCCAGCAGATACTCGCGGGCGCCCGCCGCCTCGGGACTGTCCCACAGGGTCCGCTGGTAATAGGCGGCAGCTCTGCCCAGCAACGCGTGCAGACGCTCCCGTCGCTCGCGTCGCTCGGCTGCTCCTGGATCCTCGCTCTCGGTTTCAAGGTGCACGCCGAAGCGCTCCGCGAGCGCTTCGAGAGCCGCGGGGAAATCGAGCCCCTCGGTCTCCATCACGAACTGGAACGGATCGCCCGATGCCTCGCAGCCGAAGCAGTGGTAGAGCCTCTCGTCGGGGCTGACGTGGAATGAGGGCGTACGCTCCTCGTGAAAGGGGCACAGGCCGAAGTAGCTGTTGACGCCCTGGCGCCTGAGCTGCGTGCGCGACGTGACCAGGGCGACCATGTCAACGGCGTCGCGAACGCGATCCCGTGAGTCCGCGGTGTAACGGCTCACTGGTGCTGGCTCCTTGTCGCGATCGGCCTCACGGCGCAAACGCAGCCGGCACGTTCAGTGCCTCGAACGTGGCGATGCAGAAGCGGTCGGTCATTCCCGCCAGATAATCGGTCACGCGGTCGGCCGGCCCGCCCTCGGGGATGGAATCCGGGATCTCATCCGGGTGCAGCCGGTAGTGGTCGAACAAGGAACGAACTACGAGCTCGATCTTTGCGTGCTCGCGCCGCGCCTGTGCGCCCAGGTACACGCGGTCGAACATGAACTGGCGAAGCTCCGACATCGCCTGACCGGCTCCGTCTCCCTGGACGATTTCACCGGCCGCGTCTGAATGCTCGACGAGGTCGTGGACCAGCGTGTCGATACGCCGCGGGCCATTGTCGCCCAGCACGGCGATCGGCTCGGACGGAAGGTCCGCGGGGCCGATCACCCGCGCCCGCAGAGCATCGTCGATGTCGTGATTGATGTACGTCACCCGGTCCGCGAAGCGCACGATCTGCCCCTCGAGCGTCGGCGGCGGGTCGGCGTGCCAGGAGTGCCCGACGATTCCCTCGCGTACCGGCTCGGTCAGGTTCAGCCCTTGTCCGTCTCGTTCCAGGACGTCCACGACCCGCAGCGAGTGCTCGTTGTGCCTGAAGGGTGAGCCGAAGTGCTCCCTGCGGCAGCGGTCTAGCGCCTCCTCGCCGATGTGACCGAACGGCGGGTGTCCAAGGTCATGTCCCAGGCCGATGGCCTCCGCCAGGTCTTCGTTGAGGCGCAGCGCGCGGGCGATCGTCCGCGAGACCTGTGTGACCTCCAGCGTATGCGTCAGGCGCGTGCGGTAGTGGTCACCGGCTGGGGCCACGAATACCTGCGTCTTGTGCTTCAGCCGCCTGAACGCCTTGCAGTGGACGATCCTGTCGCGGTCACGCTGAAACGGCGTGCGCAGCCCGCAGTCCGGCTCGGGCCGCGGCCGCCTGGCGGGATACGAACGCATGGCGCGCGGCGATAGCTGCGCCTCCTCTCGACTCCGGATCCGCTGTGCGAAGGCGTCGGCCACCGGCCCCCCGGGATGCTCGTGCACCGCCTGCAAGGCTGAATCAGGCATGTGGACCGATTCTGACATCGGCCTGCGCCCGGCGCGAGGCGAGCAGCGGCCGCAGACGCACGTGCGCGTGATACTCGGCGGTCTCCGAGATGGCCCGCTCGACCTGGCGCAACGCCCGCTCTGATGCCTGCGGAGCGTGGAGCAGCGGCGCGCCGAGGGCGGCCACCATGAAGCCGTATGACTCCTCGTCGAGGGAGAAGGCCGTCCCCTCGCAGCTGCCGCACACGACGCCGCCGGCGGCGGCCGAGAAGCCGTTCAAGCGCTCGCGCGAGCCGCACGCGGCGCACGCACCGAGATGCGGCACCACGCCGGCGGCAAGCAGGAGCTTCAGGCGAAAGGCGAGGCCGTTCGCCGGGCCGGCAGCGTCTTCGTGCTCGTTGAGCAGCGCCAGCTCGTTGACGAGCAGCCGGAACACCTCGGGGTGGGGCTCGGGGGTCTCGAACAGACGACCGACGGCATCACAGGCTCGGGCGGCGGCATCGAGTGTCTGCGCACGGTCTCGGAGCTGCGCGAATACAGCCACGGTGTCGACACTGGTCACGGTGGCCAGCTCACTCCGTCCTTCGTGCAGAACGGCACGGACCCAAAAGAAGGGCTCCAGACGCGCGCCGAAGCGACTGCGGGAGCGTCTGGCGCCCTTTGCGATGGCGCTGATGCGCCCGCGCTGCGGGGTGTAGAAATGAAGGATGCGGTCGGCCTCGCCGTAGCGGATCGAGCGCAGCACGATCGCCTCCGTCTTCAGCGGCCCAGCCACGCCCTTACTCCCGCGTCACGATTCGATGGCTACAGACCGTCCTCGGAGGCCCTATACTTTGTGAAGCAATGAAGACTGTGACCGTGTACACGACGGAGCACTGCTCTCTCTGTGTGAGCGCCAAGACGCTTCTCAGTCGGCGGGGGATCGAGTACGAAGAGATCAATCTGGCACGCGATCCGGACGGCCGCGCCGAGCTCCAGCAGCGAACGGGAATGGTCACGTTCCCCCAGGTCATCGTCGGCGATCAGATCCTGGGTGGTTTCCGCGAGCTGCTCGATGCGGATCGCGCAGGCCGTCTTCGGGAGCTGACGGCGGCCGCCTAGAGAATTCGTCTCTAGGCCGCGGTCACCGACCTGAGCTGCTCCAGCGACTCCGCCGTCAGGAGCCCGAGGGCCGCGGGATCTTCCTGAGCGATCCAGCGGGCAAAGGCAAGGTGAAAGACGGTCACACCCGTCTGGGCGGCCAGCTCGGCGTCGTTCTCGGAGATGCCGCGCGCCCGCAGCGCCGCGGCGATCGCCGCGGAGAGACTCTGCAGCTTGATCAGCTCACGTTCCTGCAGCTCCGGGTTGGCGGCGATGATCCGGGCCCGGACCTGCGCGAACGGATGGCGCTCGGGGAACATCGTCGTGACCGGCTTCAGGCCCGCCATTACGGCCGCCATGGCGCTGGCACCCGGCGGCGCGGCCGCCACGCCGTCGGCCCAGAGTCGTTCGAGTTCCGCGGAGCCGCTGAACAGCACCTCGCGCTTGTCGGCGAAGTGACGAAAGAAAGTGCGCTTGGTGAGCCCGGCGCTCTCGGCGATCTCCGCCACCGTCGTCTCGTCGTATCCCTGCTGCTCAAAGAGCGTGATCGCCGCCTTCGTCAGCCGCCCGGCGGCGTCTGGTTTCCATCGCGTCATGGCTGTGGAGCGTAGATGATGACACCAGGTGACGTGACCGTGCTAGGGTGATGACACTAAGTGACATCGGCTTTGGCCCATGCCACGCCCGCCAATCTGGAGGTCTTCACCATGCGCGTGTTTGTTACCGGTGCGTCCGGCCACATCGCATCCGCGGTCATCCCCGCGCTGCTCAGCACGGGTCATCAAGTCGTCGGCCTGGCCCGCTCGGATTCCTCGGCCCAAGCGGTCGCCGCCCTCGGCGCCGAGGTCCGCCGCGGAGACTTGGACGACCTGCAGATGCTCAGGCAGGCGGCGGACGACTCGGACGGAGTCATCCACCTTGCCTTCAAGCACGAGGCGATGCGCAGCGGCGACTACGTCGGCGCCGTCGCCGCCGACATCGCGGCGATCGAAGCGATTGGCGAGGCGCTGGCCGGCAGCGAGAAGCCGTTCGTCAACACCGGCGGCACGCTGATGCTGGCGATGGGCGGTATCAACGACCGCCCGGGCACCGAGGAGGACGTGATCGCCAGCGGCCCGCGCGTCGATGCGGAGAACGCGGTTGCCGCCTTGGCCGAGCGCGGCGTGCGCTCCTCCCAGGTCCGTCTGGCTCCGATGATTCACAGCGAGCTCGACAAGCATGGCTTCACCCCGGCGCTGATCGGCTTCGCCCGCGAGCACGGCGCCGCCTACATCGGCGATGGCGCCAACCGCTGGCCGGCCGCGCACACCCGGGACATCGCCGTCCTCTACCGCCTCGCGCTGGAGCAGGCTCCAGCCGGCTCGCGCCTCCACGGCGTCGGCGACGAGGGCATACCGTTCAAGACGGTCGCAGAGACGATCGCCGCCAAGCTCGGCCTCGAGGCCAAGAGCGTGAACGCGGAGCAGGCGCCCGAGTATCTCGGCTTCCTCGCGGCCTTTGCCCATCTGGACAATCCCACCTCAAACGCGCGCACCAAGGCGCTGCTGGGGTGGGAGCCGACCCATCTGGGCTGGGTCGCCGACGTGGAATCGGGCCACTACTTCTCCTCCTAGGCGAGCGCATCGCCCGGATGCGCAGCTCACACCTTCCGTCGCGGCCGCCGCTGGCATCGCTCGCATACATATGTCCCGCGGCCCCCGACCACGATCTTGCGCACCGTGGCGCCGCATTTGGGGCACTGCTCGCCCGCGCGGCGGTGAATCTGAAAGCGGTCCTGGAACGAGCCACGCGCGCCGTCGATGTGCTGGAAATCGTCGATCGAGGCGCCTTTGGCGGCGATGCCCGCCAGCAGCGCATCCTCGACTGCCGAGCGCAGCCGGTCGATCTGGGTACGGGTCAGCCGCCCGGCCGGCCTCAGCGGGTGGATCCCGGCTCGGAACAAGGCCTCATCGGCATAGATGTTGCCCACGCCGGCCAGCTGGCGCTGATCGAGCAGAAAGGCCTTAATCGGCGCCCGGCGTCCGCGTGTCTGGCGGAACAAGTGCTCGCTGGTGAAGGCGGGCGTGAATGGCTCCGCGCCAAGCCGCGCGGCGAGGTATGCATCCCGACCGGCGGCGCCATCCAGCAGGTGGCCGGTACCGAACCGGCGGGGATCGACATAGACCAGCCGTCGGCCATCGTCGAGCCAGAAACGCACGCGCACGTGGACCGGCTCGGCGCGGGGGTCCAGCAGCAACACGCCGGTCATCCTCAGATGCATCAACAGGTGACGGTCCGCGGACAGCATCCAGCACAGATATTTGCCCCGGCGCGACAGCCGCTCGATCACCGCGCCCTGAAGCTCTTGCTCCACTCGCGGCGCGGCATCGGGAAGTGTCCACCTGGGGTCGAGTATCTGAACGCGCTCGATCCCTCTGCCCTCCACATACGGCGCCAGCTGGCGACGGATCGTCTCAACCTCGGGCAGTTCTGGCATCAGACGAACGTGGTGCCCGGAAGGTCCGGATCCTCCGCCCCGGCGAGCCACTGCAGCACGCTGGCTCCCACATCGGCCAGGGCGCCGTCGTGACGGCGCGAGCCGTGGCCCGCGAAGCTCGCCAGCAGCGGGGCGAACTCGCGCGTGTGGTCCGTGTGCGAGGCGGTCACGTCGCAGCCGTGGTCGGCGGTCAAGCACCAGGAGGTCGGTCGGCTTGAGGACCCGCAGCCAACGAGCCACAGCGCTGTCGATCTCGCGCAACGCGCGGTGGAAGCCGACGGCGTCGTGGCGGTGACCGTAGACCTGGTCGGTCTCGATCAGGTTGGTGAACACGAGCCCCGAGTGAAGCGAATCGATCAGTTCGCCCGTGCGGCTGAGCGCCGCCGCGTTGGTGGCTCCTTCGTGCTGGACGTCGACACCGATTCCGCAAAACAGCTGGCCGGACTTACCGACCGCGTGGACCGAGATGCCGCGAGCCTGCAGAGCTTGCAGGTAACTGGGACCCGGCGGCTCGATCGCGAGATCGCGCCGACCGTCGGTCCGCTCGAAGCCGTTTTCCACGGAGCCGGTGAACGGCCGGGCGATGACCCGCCCCACAGCGTGGATGGGGGGTAGGTTGCTCCGCACCGCACGGCAGATCTCGTACAGCTCAGCCGGTGCCACCACGTCGACGTGGGCCGCGATCTGCAGCACCGAGTCCTGGCTCGTGTAAACGATCAGCGCGCCGCTCGAGAGCTGTTCGGCTCCGAAGTCCTCGATCGCGCCGACCCCGTTGTACGGAAGGTTGCAAATCACCCGACGGCCGCTGGCCCCGGTTACCAGGTCGGTGACCTCGGGCGGGAATCCCTGGGGGTAGGTAGGAAGCTGCTGCGGAGTGACCACCCCCATCAGCTCCCAGTGCCCGGCGGTCGAGTCCTTGCCAGGCCCCAGCGGCCGCAGGCAACCGTGAAGCACGGGCGCTCGTGCAGGCGGCACGCCGTCGAGCGCCAGGACCGAGCCCAGCCCCAGCCGCTCCAGCGCCGGCAGCTCAAGCCCGCCCAGTGCCTCGGCCAGATGGCCGAGGGTGTTGGCTCCCGCGTCGCCATATGACGCGGCGTCGGGGAGTGCCCCGGCGCCGCACGCGTCGAGCACGACCACGAAGGCACGGCGTTGACTTTCCTCGGGGCTCACCCGTTGCGCGGCGGTGTCGGCACGGGCCGATTCTGGCAGTGGCTGATCGCTCGGTGGCCCGGGGGGTCCCCGGCCTGGCTCGCCCAGATCAGCCGGCTGGCTGCTGACGGCGGATCTGCGCCCGGGGATGTGCGTCGAAGTAGACGTCGCGCAGGCGATCGGCAGATAGGTGCGTGTAGACCTGGGTGGTGGCGATGTCGGCGTGACCCAACATCTCCTGCAGCGATCGCAGGTCGCAGCCGCCGGCGAGCAGATGGGTGGCGAAGGTGTGGCGCAGCGTGTGCGGGCTCATCCGCCGCTCCAGGCCAGCGCTGCGCGCGTGGCGCTGGACGATCTTGTACAGCCCCTGGCGCGATAGCGCTCCCCCGCGTACGTTGACGAACACTTGCGGCTCCTCGCGCAGGCCGACCAGGCGAGGGCGGCCTTGCTCCAGGTAGGTGCGCAGCGCGCCGATCGCCTTGGAGCCGATCGGGACGAGCCGCTCCTTGGCTCCCTTCCCCCGCGTCCGCAGCACGCCCGCTTCCAGATCAAGCGCCGAGAGCTCGAGCGCGGTGGCCTCCGAGGCGCGCAGGCCACAGGCGTACATGGTCTCCAGCAGCGCCCGGTCGCGGAGCGCCGCCGGCGAGTTGCCCCGCGGCGCCGCCAAGAGCTGGCCCACCTCATCGCGGCTCAGAACCTTCGGCAATCTGGCGCGCGAGCGCGGCGGCCGCAGCTGTGAGGAGGGGTCATCGACGATCAGCTGCTCGCGGCGCAGGTGCCTGTAGAAGGAGCGAATGCAGGCCACCTTGCGCTGAAGCGTCGCGGGGCGAGCCGCGCGGCGGCCGTCGTGTCCGCCGGCCAGCTCCGAGACGAAACCCTGCAGATCGCCGGGGGAGGCGGTGAGCGGGTCGACATTTCGGCTGTCGAGGAATGCTCCGAACTGCTGCAGATCGGATCGGTAGGCCTCGAGTGTGTTGCGGGACAGGCCGCGCTCTAGCTCGAGATAGGCCAGGAAATCCAGCGTCAGCTCGGTCAGCCGGCGTGAAGGACGCTGTAGCGCTGAGGGAGACGCATCAGCATCAGCGGTGACGGCCGTCATGAGCGCCTATTCGCGCCGGCGGCCTCCGCTCCTGCTATCTACGGCGCTGTCGTGCGAGCCAGAGCAACGCGACCAGCGACTTGGAGTCCTCGCATTGCGCGATCGCTTCGTCGAGCTGCGCCAGCGGCCACCGCTCCACCTCGATGCGCTCGAGCTCGTCGCTCTGGGCCTCTCGCGCCGGCGAGAGGTCCGTTGCCAAAAACAGCACGACGCGCTCGTCGCTGAAGCCCGGGCTCGTGTAGAAGGCCAGGATCTCCTCCCAGTTGGCTGCCGCCTGACCGATTTCCTCCGCCAGCTCGCGCTGGGCTGTCTGCAGCGGGGATTCGTCCGGGGCGTCGAGCTTGCCGGCCGGAATCTCCAGCGAGGCCGGATCGTTGATGACCTCGCGCGGCTGGCGGGTCAGCCATACGTGCTCCTCGTCGACGGCCACGATGCCGACCGCCCCGGGGTGGGAGACCTTTTCTCTGGTCACCTCCTCACCGTCGGCGTGACGGAAGCGCTCGACGCTGACGGTCGCGATCTTGCCCTCGTACTTCGTCTCCCCGCCCAGGGCCTCGAAACCCTGCCTGCGCTGCTCGTTCATCCGGTCACCTCCGCTGCTTCCTCTACCAGCGCGATCGCCACCTCGAACATTCCGTCGAGTGCGTCGATGCTGACGCACTCATCGGGCTGATGGTTGGCCTCCGTCCCGTCGGCCAGGTTCGTGCACGGGAAGCCCGCAGCCTCGAAGGAGTTGGCGTCAGAGGCGCCGCCGGTAACGATTTGGGTGGGCTCGTATCCGCACGCCCGCAACGCGCGCTCCGCGACGACCACCTGATCGGCACGCGCTCGCGTGCGGTACCCCTTGAACATCCTCTCCACTGTCACGTCGAGATCACACTCCTCGGCGTTTGCCGCATCCTGGAGGTGGTCGATCATCTCGGTGGCCAGGACCTCGACCTTGGCCTCATCGAGGCTTCGCACTTCCGCCTCCAGGCGGCAGCGTTCCGGCACGACGTTGATCGCGCTTCCACCCTCGATCGTGCCGACATTGGCGGTCGTCTCGGTATCGACACGGCCCAGCCGCATCGCCGCGATGGCTCGTGCGGCAGCGGCGATCGCGCTGCGTCCGACCTCGGGCCGCAGACCGGCGTGCGCGGCACGGCCGTGCACCTCGGCGAGGATGCGATGGTGTGTCGGGGACGCCAGGACTATCTCGCCAATCGGTGTGGCGTGATCGAAGACATAGCCGAACGGGCTCCGCAGGCGACCGACGTCGAACTCTCGCGAACCTCGCAGCGAGACCTCCTCGCAGACCGTGAACAGCAGCTCGACGCCCACAGAAGGGGCGGCGCCCGCCGTCGTGAGCCGCCGCGCGAGCTCGATCAGGATGGCCACAGACGTCTTGTTATCTGCCCCCAGGATGCCGTCATTTCGGTTCTGAAAGCGCCCATCTACGAGCACGGGCTCCACCGCTGCCGCAAGCGGGACGGTGTCGAGATGGGCACAGAGCATGACGCTCCCCGAGCGGCCCGGAAAGCGCGCCAGGAGATTGCCGGCATCAGACCCGGCGCGGGCGCCGGCGCCGTCCTCCTCCACTTGGAGACCCATCGAGGTCAGTTCGCGAGCCACCCAGTCCGCGCAGCTGCGCTCGCGTCCCGAGGGGCTTTCGATCCGGCAGAGGGTCTGAAACGTCTCGTGGAGCTGCCCGCGCTCGGGATCGCTGGCGCGCCTCACCACCGGTCTCGCTCGGAAGGCGTGATCACCGCGCGGCCGGAGCCGGCTGGGCCTCAGCGACGCCTCCATCAGCCTCCTGGCGCGCACCGACCTCCGATCGCGGCAGCGCGGCGCCCACGAACTCCCTGAACAGCGGCGCCGGGCGCTCGGGCCGGGACTTGAACTCCGGGTGGTACTGCGAGGCGATGAAGAAGGGATGCACGTCTCGGCTCAGCTCGATCGCTTCCACCAATCGCTCATCGGGTGAGGTGCCGGAGCAGATCAGTCCCGCCGACTCGAGCCGGCGCCGAAGATGATTGTTGACCTCATAGCGATGGCGGTGCCGCTCATAGATAACGGCCTCGGAGTACAGCTCGCGGATATGTGTGGAGTCATGCAGCTTGACCGGATCGGCCCCGAGCCGCATCGTGCCGCCCATATCCGCTACCTCCTTCTGCTCGGGCAACAGGTCGATGACCGGAAACGGCGTCTCGGGATCGAACTCGGTGGAGTTCGCGCCTGGCATCCCCGCAACATTGCGCGCGAACTCGGACACCGCAACCTGCATGCCCAGGCAGATGCCCAGGTAGGGAATGCCCTCCTCCCGCGCAATCTGCGTCGCTCGGATCTTGCCCTCGATGCCCCGGCCTCCGAAGCCACCGGGTATCAAGATGCCGTCGGCTTGTTGCAGCCTGGCCGCAACGTCCTGGTCACCTACGGCCTCAGAATCGACCCAGTCGACCTCAACCCGGCAGCCATGATGAACCGCGGCGTGGCGGAGCGCTTCGGCAACCGAAAGGTAGGCATCCTCGAGCCGCACGTATTTGCCGACGAGGGCGATTCGCACGCGACCGGTCGCTTCGCTTGCACGGCGGGTAATGGCCTCCCAGCCACTCATCTCCGGCGCCGGTGCCTCCATCCCGAAGTGTTCGGACACGATGTAGTCGTCGACTCCCTCGGCTCGGAACACGAGAGGCACCTGGTAGATATCGGGCACGTCGCGAGCCGAGACAACCGCTTCGACGGGCAGGCTGGCGAACAACGCGATCTTTCGCCGAATGTCTCCGGAGAGCAGCGATTCAGAGCGGCAGACCACCATGTCGGGAGCGATTCCGATCCGCCGCAGCTCGTTGACCGAGTGCTGCGTCGGCTTGGTCTTCAGCTCGCCCGCGTGCCCGATGTAGGGGACGAGCGTGAGGTGCACGAACATGCAGCGCCGCCGTCCAACGTCGACGGGGAACTGCCGGATCGCTTCGAGGAAGGGCAGCGACTCGATGTCGCCGACGGTGCCGCCGATCTCGGTGATGACGAAGTCGACCTCTGTGGACTCCGCCATCAGCTTGATGCGCTGCTTGATCTCGTCTGTGATGTGCGGGACCACCTGAACGGTGGCGCCGAGATAGTCGCCGCGGCGCTCGCGGCGAATGACCGTGTTATAGATGCCGCCTGCTGTGACGTTCGAGGCGCGCGCAGTGTTCGCGTCGGTGAAACGTTCGTAGTGCCCGAGGTCGAGGTCCGTCTCCGCTCCATCCTCGGTCACGAAGACCTCGCCGTGCTGGTAGGGAGACATCGTGCCCGGGTCGACGTTGATGTAGGGGTCGAACTTCTGTAGCTGCACGTCGAAGCCCCGCGCCACCAGAAGCCTGCCGATGGACGCCGCCGCGATCCCCTTGCCCAACGACGACACGACCCCGCCGGTGATGAAGATGAACCGCGTCTCGCCCTGGGCCATGTGCTCCTACGGTAGCGCGGAGGGCGGACGCCCTCAGGCCGCCCGCAGCAGCTCCCGAGCGTGTTGCACGGCGGCACGATCGTCTTCGTTGGCGCCCAGCATCCGGACGAGCTCTAGGACCACGCCGTCATCCTCAAGCTCGGAGACCGTGGTGGTCGCCGTCTCGCCGCCGCTTCCCTTCTCGATCTGGAAGTGGCGGTCGGCCAGCGACGCGATCTGGGGCAGATGCGTGATGCACAGAATCTGCCTGCCGTTGGCGAGTCGTCGCAGGTGCTCGCCGACGGCGCGTGCGGTATGCCCACCGATCCCAGCATCGACCTCGTCGAAGACCAGCAGGGCTCCGTCCCGCGCAGCGGTGTCGCCGTCCGGCGCAGCGGGCTCGCCGTCCGGCGCAGCGGGCTCGCCGTCGGCCGCGCCGGGCTGTGCGCCCCCCGGCGCGTGGGCCACGCTCAACAACGCGAGCATCACGCGCGAGAGCTCGCCGCCAGAGGCGATCTCTCGCAGTGGCGCTGCCGGCACCCCAGGGTTGACGGCGATCTCAAACTCCACGCTCTCCGCGCCGCGCGGCCCGCAGCCCTCGCCACGAGGCGTGAGCCTCACATCGAATTGGGCGTCCGGCATCGCCAGTTCGGCGAGCCGGCCTCGCACCGCTCGAGCCAGCCTCGGGGCGGCCGCGCGCCGCCGCTCCGAGAGCGCGGCCGCGAGCCGGTTGAGCTCAGCGCGGGCAGCCTCGAGCTCCCCCTCCGCCCCCTCGAGCGCCACCTCGGCTTGCTCCAGCTCGGCGCGCCGCGCCCGACAGGCTTCGGCGTGGGCCAGGACGTCGTCGATCGCGCCGCCGTGCTTGCGCTTCAGGCGGGCGAACAACTGGAGGCGCTCCTCGATCTCGTCAATCCCCATCGGAGCGCTACCCTCAGCGCCCTCGAGCTCGAGCCCATAACGCCTGAGCTCGCCGCCGATGTCCTCGGCCTCGTAGCGGAGAGCGCCCAGACGCTCGGCCAGCTCCGCGAGCGCGGGATCGAGCCTGGCGGCCGACTCCAGGGCGTGCAGCGGACCCGCGAGCAGCTCCACCACGCCCATACCACTCTCGGGAGCGATCGCCTCGGCGCCCCCGGCCGCCGCGGCGCGCAGCGTGTCCAGATGGCGGAGCCGGTCACGGGCTGCGGTCAGCTCCTGCTCATCGGATTCGCTCGGGCTGGCCGCTTCGATCTCGTCGATCTCGAAGCTCAGCAGGTCAAGCTCGCGCTCGCGCGCGCCCGCCAGCCCGGAGAGCTCCTCCGTGCGCCGCTGGAGCTCTCGGACGCGGTCATAGGCCCGCTTCGTCCGGGCCCGGAGGGCCATATGTCGCGGACCGCAGAACTCATCGACAACGTCCAGCTGGGCGCTGCCGAGGGTCAGCTTGCGATGCTCGTGCTGACCGTAGAAATGCAGCAGCTCTGCGCCCAGCTCGCGCAGCTCGGCGAGCGTCGCCGACCGGCCACCGAGGTACGCACGTGTGCGACCGTCGGGCCACAGCCGCCGTGCGAGCACGAGTTCCTCCGACTCCTCGGGGAGCCGCTCCCGAACCGCCGCCCTCAGTGCGACGGGGATAGCGAACACACCCTCTACATAGGCCTCGCGCGCGCCGGCGCGCACGATGCCGCTGCGCGCGCGGCCGCCCAGCAGCAGGTCCAATGCCTGGGCGAGCATCGTCTTGCCCGCGCCGGTTTCGCCGGTGAGGACGTTGAGGCCCTGGCCAAGGTGGAGCTCAGCCCGTTCCAACAGCAGCAGGTTCTCGACTCGGAGCTCGTGGAGCACGCGCCGGGTGTACCAGGCCGGCCCGACAGATCGAACCGGCAGGAGCGAGTGAACGCGTTCTAAAGCGGCGCCACGAGCCGGCCGAACTTCTCACGCAGCCGGTGGTAGAAGGTGGTTCCGGGCAGCTGTGCCAGATGTCCCTGGTCACCGGCAAAGGTCACGGACACCGTCTCGCCGGCA
The DNA here is from genome assembly GCA_963822735.1 of uncultured Actinomycetes bacterium. GTDB lineage: Bacteria > Actinomycetota > Thermoleophilia > Solirubrobacterales > Solirubrobacteraceae > Palsa-465. The sequence continues at coordinate 168,243 of CAWGIU010000009.1, read as the reverse complement.
TCGATGGCCCCCATCGGCCGCCCGTCCACGGCGACGTCTACAGGTTCGTCCCGAGAACGATTGTGGACGACGAGCAGGTCGTCCGGCGCGACGACCAGGGAACGCGCCGTGAGCGAATGCGGCGCGATGAACGACACGGCAAACCCCTCGACTCCCCAGGCCATCACCGGGCCCCCGTTCGCCAGGTTGTAGCCGGTCGATCCCGCCGGCGTGGCCACCACGAGGCCGTCGCAGCGCACCCTGCCGACCTCGTCGGCGCCGACCGCGTACTCCAGATCGGCGACACGCTTACCTGCTTGGCGATGGATCGAGACGTCGTTTATCGCCAGCCAGCAGGACGACTCTGGCTCCGCCCGATTGGGCGAGGCCGGATGCCGAGCGGGCGGAAAGCCAGAGGCGCGCCGGTCGGAGACGCTCAGCCCGGGCAGCGACAGGACCTCGAACTCGCCGCTGAAGGCGCGGCGAAGCCCAGCGTCGACTTCGTCGCGCTCGACGGTGGCGAGAAAGCCGATCTCGCCGAAGTTGACCGCGAACACGGGGATGTCGGTGCCGGCATAGGTGCGCAGCGCGGTGAGGATCGTTCCATCGCCTCCCACCGCAAAGCACATGTCCACGTCGCGCCGCATCGCAACGTCGACCTCGACGCCCTCCCTCTGGACAAGGCCGTGCTTGTGAGTCTCCGCAGGGTCAAAGCGCAGCACTGCGCCCGCTTCGCGGGCCCGCTCGATCAGCTCGGCAATCGCAGGCCCCGTCTCCGCCGGGCGCTGATGCGTCAGCACGGTGGCGATGCGGATCGGCTTCACGGCTCGGCCGTCCTCGCCGCCGCCGTGAGCGCCGCGGCGCCAAGGCCGCCGCGGGAGCCCTCCGCCAGCCAGATGAACGATTCCAGGTTGCCCTTAGGACCGGGCAGGCCCGAGCTGGCGTAGCCGATCACGGCCGCTCCGAGCTCGAGGGCCTCACCGCCGACCTCGATCAGCGCCCGCCTGCGCTCCTGTGGATCCCGTACCACCCCGCCGCGGCCAACGCGCTCCCGGCCCACCTCGAACTGCGGCTTGATGAGCGCCAGGCAGTCGAAGCGCTGGGCGGCGCAGCCGAGCGCTGCCGGCAGCACTTTTCGCACCGAGATGAACGACACGTCGATCACGATCAGATCGGGAGCGTACGGAAGCTCCTCGACGTCAAGCGAGCGGGCGTTGCGACGCTCGATCACCGTCACTCGGGGATCGGACCTCAGGCGCCAGTCGAGCTGACCGTAGGCCACGTCCACGCAGGTGACGTGAGCGGCGCCCCGCCGAAGCAAGCAGTCGGTGAAGCCGCCGGTCGACGCCCCGATGTCGAGCGCCTTGAGACCCGCGACATCGAGCTCGAACGCCGTCAGCGCGTTGGCGAGCTTGAACCCGCCCCGGGAGACGAACTCCTGGCCCCGGTTCACCTGTATCTCGATGTCGTCGGGCACCAGCTGTCCGGGCTTCTCCGCCCGGCGGCGCCCCGGCAAGAGCAGCACATCGCCGGCGAGTACCGACGCGGCGGCCTGGGACCGCGACGGAAACACCCCGCGCTGCGTGAGCAGGACGTCGAGCCGGGTCCGCTTCACCGGGCAGACGGTACGTGATCCAGATCACACTGAATCCATAAAAAGACGGCAAACATTGGTGCGGGTGGTTCGCCACCCACCAACGCAGAACATCTCTCCTCCCCTGAACGGCCCGCCTTCGCGCGGGTCGTTCTCTTTGGGGGCGGGGCGTCCGCGCGACTCAGGTAGCTCTCTAGGCCACCGGCTCGCGCCGGGCCACCGCCGCCTCCACCCGCTCGGCGATCCTCTCGCCGGTGAAGCCCACCTCCTCGTGCAGGAGCTTGGGCGCGCCGTGGGTGACGTAGCGGTCGGGCAGACCGACCCGCAGGATCCTGGCGCCGCCGCCCGCACCGACCCCACCGACGCCGGCCTCGGACAGCGTCTCCCAGACCGCTGAGCCGAATCCACCTGCCAGCGCGCCCTCCTCGACGGTCACCAACAGCTCGTGCTCGGCGGCCAGCTGAGCCGCCAGCGCGGCGTCGATCGGCTTGGCGAAGCGGGCGTCGGCCACGGTGGCGGAGATCCCCCGCGAAGCCAAGATCGACGCCGCCTGGAGGGCCTTCCCCACCCCGCTTCCGTAACCCAGCAGGGCCACGCGCGCTCCGTCGCCGGAGCCCCCGTCCCCCCCTTCCTGCAGGATCTCCCCGGTCCCGATCTCGATCTCCGAGGGGCGCGAGGGCAGCGGCACGCCGGCGGCCGCACCGCGCGGGTAGCGCAGCGCGATCGGGCCGTCGTCGTAGGTCAGGGCGGTGCGCAGCATGTTGACCAGCATCGCCTCGTCGCGGGGCGCCATCAGCACGATGTTCGGCAGGCAGCGCAGGTAGGGGATGTCGAACGCGCCGTGGTGGGTAGGGCCGTCGTCGCCGACCAGACCGGCGCGATCCATGGCGAACACGACGTTCAGCTTCTGCAGGCAGACGTCATGCACGATCTGGTCGAAGGCCCGCTGCAGGAACGTGGAGTAGATCGCCGCCACGGGCTTGCATCCCTGAAGCGCCAGCCCGGCGGCGAACAGCACGGCCTGCTGCTCGGCGATGCCCACGTCGTAGTAGCGGTCCGGGAGCTCTCGCTGCAGCAGATTGAGCCCAGTGCCCGAGTTCATGGCGGCGGTGATCCCGATGACCCGCTCATCGCGCCGGCACTCGTCGACCAACGCCTTGCCGAATACCTGGGTGTACTGGGGCGGGGACGGCTTGGCGGCCGCCCGGCCGGACCCCGAGCCCGCCGTCGCGCTCGCGGGCGCGCCGTTGGAAATCGACTTCGGCTTTGCGGCGTGCCACTTCTCCATGCCCTCCAGGCCGCCCTCCTCAGCGGGCGCGAACCCCTTGCCCTTGACCGTGGCGCAGTGGATGACGACGGGGCGCTCGGCCACCAGGGCGTCGCGAAGCGCCATCCGCAGCGCCCTGACGTCGTGGCCGTCGATCACACCGATGTAGACGAACTCCAGCTCCTCCCACCACAGCCCGGGAGCCCAGAAGGCCTTGAGCGACTCCTTGACATGCGGACCGAAGCGCTCGAACGCGGCGCCGATGCCGGCGGGAAGCTTTGTCAGGCCGCCCTCCACCTCCTCGCGCGCGTGCCAGAGCTTGGGGTTCAGGCGCACGCGGTTGAACTGGCGTGACATGGCGCCGACATTGGGCGCGATCGACATGCCGTTGTCGTTGAGCACGACCACGATCGGCGTCCCCAGGCCGCCGGCCTGCTGGACGGCTTCGAACGCCACACCGCCCGTCAGCGCGCCGTCGCCGGCGACCGCCACCACGTGGGCATCCTCGCCGTGCCCCCGGCGCATTGCCTCCTTGAGGCCCACCGCGTAGCCGATCGCGGTAGAGGCATGGCCGGCGCCCATGATGTCGTGCTCGGACTCGTGAATGGCGCAGAACGGCGCCAGCCCCCCGTATTGGCGGATGCTCCCCAGGCGGTCCCGCCGGCCGGTCAGGACCTTGTGCGGGTAGGCCTGGTGTCCCACGTCCCACAGGATTTTGTCCTTCGGCGAGTCGAGCAGCGAATGCAGCGCCACCGCGATCTCGCAGGTCCCGAGATTCGCCCCGAAATGGCCGCCGATCTCCCCCACCGTGTCGATGATGTACTCGCGCAGCTCCTGCGCTACCGCCTCGAGCTCATCGTCTGAGAGCTGGTGGAGGTCTTTGGGGGAATCGATCCGCTTCAGGAGGTCTGACATCAATAGCTCCGGGTCGCGATGAAATCTGTGATCTGGGCTAGCTCTGCACCTGTTTTGGGAACCGCCTGGGACAGTGCTACCCGGGCTCGTTCATGCGACTCAGCAGCCAGACGGCGCGCTCCCTCGAGCTCGAACTCGGTCACGTAGGTGCGCTTGCCGAGCCGCTCGTCGCTGCCCTGCTGCTTGCCCAGCGTCTGCACCGACCCGGTCACGTCGAGAATGTCATCGACTATCTGGAACAGCACGCCGAGTTCGCCGGCAAAGGCTCTTAAGCCCGAAATTGTCTCACTTTCGAGTTCTGGGCTCAGGTACAGCACGCACCCCACGCTAGCGCCGATCAGCTTGCCGGTCTTGAGCTCGTGCAGGCGCCGGAGCCCGTCTGGCCCGTCTGGGGCGGAGCCGGCGACGTCCAGGTACTGGCCGCCGACCATCCCCCGCACCCCGGTGGCCGCCGCCAGCTCGCGGGCCGCGGCGATGATGCTCTGGGGCCGGCCGCGCTGGTGGGTGAGGAGCAGGCTGAAGGCCTCCGCATACAGTCCGTCCCCGGCGAGGATCGCCACATCCTCGCCAAACGCCTTGTGACACGTGGGCCGCCCGCGCCGCATGTCGTCGTCGTCCATGGCCGGAAGATCGTCGTGGATCAGGGAGTAGGTGTGAACGAGCTCGATCGCCCCCGCCAACGGGAGCACAGAGTCCGCGTCCAGCCCGATCGCCCCCGCGGTGGCCAGCGCCAGCACCGGCCTGATCCGCTTGCCGCCGGCCAGCAGCGAATAGCGCATCGCCTCCTCCAGCCCAGCGGAGGAGGGTTCGCTCGAGAACCGCAGCGTCTCCAGGTAGCGCTCGACAATTTCCACAAGGTGCTCGGGATACGTAGGGGCGCCTGGGGCGCCGCTCGGCACCATCGATGCCATCGCGGCAGGGGGTATCAGGACGCCGGCAGCGGCAGCTGCCCCGGTAGATCGGGCAGCGGCTCGAGCGCCGCGCGGGCCCGTTCGTCGACCCGGGCTGAGGCCTCGGAGGCCAGGCGGGCGCAGTCCTCGATCAGCGCCAGCGCGGCGTCCGGGTCGAGGTCCCCGGCGCGCAGACGCGCGGCGGCCTGATCGAGCCTGCTCGAGAGCTCTCTCAGAGCATCGGACACGCTCGTGAGCTTATCGGCCGCCGGGCCGGCGGTACTCCAGGACCTAACATCTCGGCGGCGTGCGCTTCGGCATCTTCTACGAGCATCAGCTTCCGCGGCCGTGGTCCGAGCACAGTGAGGCGGAGCTGCTTGGTGAGGCGCTGGAGCAGGTGGAGCTCGCGGACCGTGTGGGATTCGATTACGTGTGGGAGGTCGAGCACCACTTCCTCGAGGAGTACTCGCACTCATCTGCGCCGGAGGTCTTTTTGGCCGCGGTCTCGCAGCGCACGAGCCGCATCCGGCTGGGCCACGGAATCGTCAACGTCATGCCCCAGGTCAACCACCCCGCGCGCGTGGCCGAACGCGTCGCGACCCTCGATTTGATCTCCCATGGGCGCGTGGACTTCGGCACCGGTGAGTCCAGCTCGGCGGCTGAGCTGGGCGGCTTCGGGATCGAGCGCGAGCGCAAGCGGCAGCTGTGGCACGAGTCGCTCGACGCCGTGACGCGGATGTTCGTTGAGCAGCCGTTCGCCGGAATCGAAGGCGACGCCATACAGATGCCGCCGCGCAACGTGATCCCCAAGCCCCTGCAGCGTCCGCATCCACCGCTGTGGGTGGCATGCAGCCGCCGGGAGACGATCCATCTGGCGGCACGCTGCGGCATCGGGGCGCTGTCGTTCTCGTTCGTCGAGCCCGAGGACGCCGCCAAATGGGTACGCGAGTACTACGAGCTGATCGCCTCCCACGAATGTGTGCCCGCGGGCTTTGAGCTAAACGCCAACGTGGCCGTGGTGCTGCCGATGATGATCGCCCCATCGGAGGAGGAAGCCATCGAGCGGGGCATCGACGGGGCCCACTTCTTCGGCTATTCGCTGGGCCACTACTACGGACTGAATCCCCATGCGCCCGGCGTCACCGATGTCTACGAGGAGTTCACCCGCAATCGCGAGCAGACCGGATTCGCACGCCACATCGTGAGGCCGGATCAGGCGCCGCTGGGGGTCCGGTTGCTGCAGGAGGGTCTCGGTTCGCTGCGGGGGGCGATCGGCACCCCGGCCCAGGTGTCGGACCTGGTTCGCCGCTACCAGCAAGCCGGCGTCGATCAGATGATCTTCGTGCTGCAGGCGGGCCGGAACCGCCACGAGGACATCTGCCGGTCGCTGGAGCTGTTCGCCGCAGAGGTGATGCCGGAATTCGTCGCAGGCCGCGAGCGCGGTGAGGCGCTCAAGGCGGAGCGCCTGCGGCCGGCGATCGAGGCCGCGCTCGCCAGACGTGAGCCGCCGAGGCGCCTGGACGCTCCGTACGTGGTCGACGAGCAGGCCGAGCTGGCGGCGGCCGCCAAGCCCCTGGCGAGACTCCCCCAGAGCGCGGGCGAGCTGAATTCGGCGCTGCGGGCGCGGACCCGGCGCACCGCCCGGGAGGGCGCGATCAAGCTGCTGCAGCGCGCGGTCGACGGCGCCGACGACGCCAGGGTCGAGCGCCGCTTCGGCTCGCGATGGGTTCAGCGGGTGATGTTCGCCGCGATGACGGCGGGGTTCGAGCCGGAGGCGGCGGCGGGCTTTCAGGGTCACCTGGTCTACGAGCTGCAGCGTCCGGCCACCGGCGCGCCGCCCGCGCGATGGACGATCGAGGTAGTCGACGGCCGCGCCACGGCCCGTCCTGGAGGCCGCGATGACGCCGCGCTGACCCTTCGCTTTCGGCTGTCTGACTTCATGCGCATCGCTGCCGGGACGATCGATCCAGCCGAGCCGCTGCTGCGCGACCGGGCAGCGTTCGAGGGAGACTTCGCGCTGGCCGCCCGGCTGCCGGAGATGTTCGGGGCGCCCTCCCCCTACTAGGGCTCTAGGCGGCCGACTGACCGTCGAGGGCTCTGTTGACCAGCTCGTCGGCGCGGGCGTTCTGAGCGCGGGGCACGCTGCGAATCCGCCAGCTGCCCAGGGTCCGCAGCGCCGCCAGCGCCTCCTCGTGGAGGGGCTTCATCGAGGGATGCTTGACCTTGTATGCGCCCGTCAGCTGCCGCGCGACCAGCTCCGAGTCGTTGACGATCTCGAGCTCGTCGGCCCCCAGCCCCCGCGCCCACTCGATCCCGCGCAACAGCGCCCGGTATTCGGCCACGTTGTTCGTGGCGAACCCGATCGGCTCGGCGAGCTCGTCGAGCACGTTGCCCTCGGCGTCCGCGACCACCACCCCGATCGCCGCCGGACCAGGGTTTCCCCGCGCCCCGCCGTCGACGTTGACGATCAGTCGCAAGTCGCCCCGGGCTTAGCCGCCGTGCAGCTCTGGCAGCTCTCCGGTCACCCGTGGGCGACGGCGGTCCCTGACCTCGCGCTCCCCCCCGCCCGAGGATCCCCGTTCCCGACGCTCCGCCTTCCGGCGCTCGACGATCACCGTCACTTCCGGATCGTCGGCGTAATGGCGCTCCAGCTTCTCGAACAGCTCTCCTGCCAGTTCCTCGGGCACCACACAGAAGATCATGCCGTCGGCTCGTGGAGGGCAAGCATGCCGTTGTCGTCGGCTCCCGCGTTGCCCTGACGCTCCTGCGGCGTGAGCTCTGAAAGCTCGGCACCCTGGCCCGCAACCCGTACGTCCGCCACATCGTCGGCCAGGTCGATCTCGTAGCGGTACCAGGTCAGCTCCCAGGCGGCGACCACGTTGACCACGCTGGGACGGGTGCTGGAGGGCCGCACCGAGACCACGGGCGAGCCCAAGGAGCGGGCCACGCCGGCGATCGTGCGCGCGTGCTCGGAGCCGTTGAAGATGTCGATCGCCACGGCGACCTTGTGACCATCGCTGGATGGGATCGCATGCACATGACGTGGCTCCCTCACCGCCGGCGACATCGGCGGCGGCGGTGCGGGCACCGCCGGGGCTCCGGCGTCGAACCCGCTCGCCGCCGGCCGGGGCCGGGATCTCCTGGCCGGCCCCGCGACGGGAACGCAGCCAGCCGAGCAGCGGTCGACGGCGCTCGCGTCCGGCCTCCGAGGGGTCGTATTCGGGCACGGTCCCTTCCCTGATCCAACCCTCCTGCACGGCGCGCGTGGTGCACAGGTCACAGACCCAGCGCCGCTCGCCGCCCACGATGTAGGGTTCCGGATGCTCTCCCCGCAGCAATGTGCGTCCGCACACATCGCAGATCGTGTGGTGGACGGCGGGACGAATGTCCTTGGTGCTCACGGTCTGGAGCGTAGCCGAGACGTCGAGTGGGACACTAGGCCTTCACTGCCTCTTTTTCCGCTCTGGCCTCGTCGACCACCTTCGACGCCAGGTGGGCCGGAAGCTCCTCGTAGCGCTCGAACTCCATCGCGAACTCGCCGCGTCCGCCGGTGATCGAGCGCAGATCGGGGGCGTAGCTCAGCATCTGCGACATCGGCACCTCGGCCTTGACCTCGGTCATCCCAGCGCCGACCGGCTCCATCCCCAGCGGCCGACCACGGCGCGAGTTCAGATCGCCGATGACGTCGCCGACGGCGTCCTCGGGGACGCTGACCGTGACGAGCATGATTGGCTCCAGCAACACGGGCGAGGCCTCCTGTAGCGCCTGCCTCATCGCCAGCGAGCCAGCGACCTTGAAGGCCATCTCCGAGGAGTCAACGGAGTGGTAGGAGCCGTCGTAGAGCCGCACCCGCACATCCTTGACCGGGTAGCCGGCGACGACTCCCTCGTTCATGGCTTCGACCACGCCCTTCTCCACCGCGGGGATGAAGCCCGAGGGGATCACGCCGCCCTTGATGGCGTTGACGAACTCGAAGCCCGCGCCTGGCTCCAGCGGCTCGAGCTCGATGTGGCAGTCGCCGAACTGGCCGCGGCCACCGGTCTGCTTCTTGTGGCGGCCATGGGCCTTCGCCGGCTTTCTGATCGTCTCCTGGTAGGGGACACGCGGCGGCTTGAGGCTCACCTCCACGCCGAAGCGCGAGCGCAGCCGCTCGACGATCACCTCCACGTGGACCTGCGAGAGGCCGGCCACGATCTGATCACCGGTCTGCGCATCGCGGTGCAGATCGATCGTCGGATCCTCCTCCTGCAGCCGGCGCAGCGCGGTGAAGACCTTGTCCTCGTCGCCCTTGCTCTGGGGCTCGATGGCGAATGCCATCACCGGGGCGGGCAACTTGATCGAGGGCATGACGATCGGCGTATCGCGCGATGACAGCCAGTCACCGGCGCGGGTCTCCTTGAGCTTGGCGACGGCACCGATGTCGCCGGGGCCGAAGTCCGTGGCGTGACGCGTTTCGTGTCCCTCGAAAGTCACCAGCTGGCCGACCCTCTCCTTGGTGTGCGAGCGGGTGTTCAGCACCTGGGAGTCCTGTTTGATGACCCCCTGGTAGACGCGAAACATGTTGATGCGCCCCGCGAATGGATCGGCGCGGGTCTTGAACACGTAGGCGAACAGCTCCGCGTCCTCGCGCGGCTCGAGCTCCAGCTCGCCCAGGTCCAGCGCGCCGTGCTTGACGGGTGAGGGCAGGTCGTCGACGATGGCGTCCAACAGCCGGTTAGTGGCCAGGTTCTTCGGCGCCACACCGCAGGTCACGGGGAAGATCGCGCCGTGGTTGGTGCCCTCCTTGAGCGCCGTGACGATCTCCTCGTGGGAGATCTCCTCGCCCTCCAGGTAGCGCTCCATCAGCGCGTCCGAGGACTCGGACACCTCGTCCATCAGCTTCTCGCGGTACTGCTGGGCCTGGCCGGAGAGCTCGTCGGGAACCGGGATCTCGGCGCAGTTCTCGCGGGCCGGACCGTCGTAGCGGTAGGCCTTCATGTCGACGAGGTCGATCACGCCGGAGACCTCGTGCTCGGAGCCGATCGGGATCTCGGTGGCCACGACGTGCTGGCCGAACGCGGATTTGAGCGAATCGAGCGTGCGGAAGAAGTCGGCCCGCTCGCGGTCGAGCATGTTGACGAACAGGAGCCTCGCCAGGTCGAGCTCCTCGGCTCGTTGCCAGAGCCGCGTGGTGTGGACCTCGACGCCCATCACGGCGTTGATCACGAACACCGCAGACTCGCATACCCGCAGCGCGCCGAGCGCGTCGGCCACGAAGCTCGAGTCCCCGGGGGTGTCGATCAAGTTCACCTTGCGCCCGAGCCACTCGAACGACGACAGGGCAGCGGAGATCGACATCTGACGCGCCTTCTCATCCTCGTCTGCGTCGGAGACCGTCGTCCCGTCGACCACCGATCCCAGCCGGTTGACGACTCCGGCCTGGAATAACAACGCCTCATGCAGCGAGCTCTTGCCGCTACCGCGGTGGCCGACGAGCGCCACGTTGCGAATCCGATCCGCGGCCTTGTGCATGCCTGCTCCTCTCCTTCAATTTGTCCGGGTCGCGCACGCGCGACCCCGCCGGGCCGATCATGATCGGCCCGGGGCCTGGCCGCATGCGGCCAGGCCACTTTAGTCCAATTCAGCGGCCAGTTTGGAGCGCATCCGCAGCATGGCCTTGGTATGCAGCTGCGACACGCGCGACTCGGTCACGCCGAGCACCTCGCCGATCTCCCGCAGCGTCAGATTCTCGTAGTAGTAGAGGGCGATGACCAGCTTCTCGCGGTCGGGCAGGGCGGCGATTGCCTCGGCCACGCGGTCCCGTAGCTCGGACTGGTCGACCAGCGCCTCGGGGTCGTCGGCCCCCCGGTCGGGAAGCGTGTCCAGCAGTGACACCTGGTCGCCGCTTGCGTCCGCCACCGTCCACAGCTCGTCGAGGGCGACGATCGTCGAGTTGGAGATCTCGAGCAGCGCATCCTGCAGCTCGGCGACCGTCAGTCTTAGCTCGGTGGCCATCTCCTCGTCGCTCGGAACCCGGTGCAGGCGCGCCTCGAGCTTCATGTTGACGCGCTCAAACTCCCGGGCCCGGGCCCGGACCGAGCGCGGGACCCAGTCGAGCGTCCGCAGCTCGTCGATGATCGCCCCCCTGATGCGGGCGATGGCGTAGGTCTCGAACTTGATCTCGCGCGTCAGGTCGAAGCGCTCGATCGCGGAGATCAAGCCACCCAGGCCATAGGAGATCAGATCGGCCTCTTCGACGTGCGCCGGCAGTCCGGATCCCATCCGGCCGGCCACGTATTTCACCAGCGGCGAGTAGGCGACTACCAGGCGCTCGCGCGCGCGTTCATCCGCGGAGGCCTTGTAGCGCCGCCACAGGTCCTGCAGCTCGATCGCTTTGACGTCGGTCTCCATCTACTCCCCGGATCGGGCATGTCAGGCGCGTGGATGGGCTTGAGAGTATGCAGACCGGAGCCTTCCCGATTCAACCCGTGTGTAGACCTGCGTGGTGGAGATGCCGGCGTGGCCCAGCAGTTCCTGGATGGCGCGCAGGTCGGCGCCCCCCTCCAGCAGGTGTGTGGCGAACGAGTGCCGCAGGGCGTGGGGATGAGCTCCAGCGAGCGCCGCCTGCCGGGCCCAGGTCCGCAACCGGCGCCTGACGTCGGAGGTCGACAGCCGCCGCCCCGACTTCGACAGAAACAACCACCGCCCGGAGCGCGAGGTTGCCAACGCCGGGCGTCCCCGCGCCAGGTAGCGCTCCAGGGCGCGCAGTGCGTGCTCGCCGGCCGGCACGAGCCGCGTGCGATCTCCCTTGCCCTCCACCCGCACCAGCTCGGCGTCGAAGTCCAGTGCCTCCACCTCCAGCGAGACGAGCTCCTCGGCCCGCAGCCCCGACGCGTAGGCGAGCTCGAACATGGCTCGGTCCCGCAGCTCGAGCGGACTCCCCGCGCCGATGCGGTCAAGCAGCGCGGCCACTTCGTCCGGCTTCAGCACCCGGGGAAGCCGGGCCGCGCGCTTTGGCGAGCCGACCAACTCGGCCGGATTGTCTCCGCGGGCTCCGGACTCCACCTGCACGCGAAACAGAGCTCGCAGCGCGGCCAGCTTGCGCGCCACACTGGCGGGTGCCTGGCCTTGGGCGGAGAGCGCAGCGGCATAGCGGCGCACGGCGCGGACGTCGACGGTGCAGGGCTGGAGGCCGGCGTCGTGAGCCCAGCGAGCGAACTGCTCGGTGTCAATCGCGTATGCCCGACGGGTCTTGTCAGCCAGCGCGCGACGACGCAGGTCCTGCTCGAGCGCCGCCAGCGCCCGCTGCCACGGCTCGGGAAGCGACGCTTCGGTCACAGCAAGTGATTCGCCGCGGTCGCGGCCGCGCCTGCCGGTGTTACTGACCGCCGGCCCCGCTAGCCCGTGACGTCGACGAGCTGGCCGATCGGGGTGTACGGGTACACCTGGGAGGCCTCGCTGTAGGGCATCTCCACGCAGCCGAGACTCTGCGCTACCCCGTAGGAACCGCGAAGGAATCCGTGCAGGGCGTCTCCCCCGTTGAAATAGCTGACGTAGGGAACGCCGGGATCTGAGTAGTGGCTGCCGTCCGGGTTCGTGCCGCTCATCGTCACCGACGGCGCGTGTTCGAACACGGGGTACACACCAAGCGCGGTCGCCGCCCCGGGAATGCCGGTGTTGACCAACCCCGAGACGACCACCCTCCCGTTGTGCCACGTGCTTTCGGTCTCGGGGCTCCCCTCGGTCACAGTTACGAACGTGTAGCCGAAGGCGGAGCGCTTGCCGGCGATCACGGCCTGGATCAGCGCTTTCCACACGGCGGAGCCGGGGACGCCGTCGGTGGTCATGTTCTCGTTGTTCTCGAACGCCATCAGGGCGCCCTTGGTCATCGTGCCGAAAGTTCCCGGCTTCCACATCGAGCGCAGGTCGCTGGGGATGTTCGCCCAGCGCCAATCGAACGTCCCGGCCGGCGGGTTGATCGCCGCCTGTTCCTGTGCGGTGGGCGTCAGGCCGACGCCAGTACCGCCCGCGTAATGGAAGCTGAGCGGCAGATAACCGAGCAGCGACAGCATCTGCTGTAGGCGCAGCGTGGAGCCGCCGGGAACGGTCCAAGTGGCCGCCCCGCCATTGGCGCCGACCAGGTGGACGTCGCCGGGGAGCGGCACAGTCACCGTTGCACCAAGGCCGTAGCCATCGCCCTGCGGCTGGAAGAAGATCGTGTGGTCGTTGACGGCGTGCCAGGTGCCCGGCGTATTCGGCGACACCGGCGGCATGTGGCCGCCGAGCGCCCGCTGCACGGACTCCGAGAAGGTCAGCGTGATCGGGGTCGAGGGGTCGATCCGTGACCCCGGGGTTGGGTTCGCGACCGCGCTGGCGTGCGCGGTGCCCGCCGGGAACCAGCTGACGGCGGTGGCGTGCGCTGTCTCCCAGGTCCGCGGCGCAGCGGCGATTAACACCGAGCCGGCGGATCCGCTGCGGGGCAGTTCCACGGTCTGCTGCGGGGAGGACAGCAGGTGGCGATGCAGCGCTCCAGGCTGACCGTAGGAAACCATTTGGATCGCCTGGTTGAAGCCCACACGCAACGGCGCGCCCGAGCGCAGCGTCAGATACGGCGTGGTCAGCACTGCGCTGGGAGCGGTGAACTCGAGACGCACGCGGTCTGTGGAGCCCGTCAGCCAGGAAACGCTGCCGGCACGCTTCACGACCACCTCCACCAGCAGGCGAGTCCCGGCCGGAATCGCGTGACGGGGCCAGATGAGATTGTTCTTAACCGTGACCGGGATTGGACGGTTGTCCGGCGAGCGCGAGACGAAGACGCTCTCGATCTTGCCTCCGCCCAGCGGCATGTTGATCTTCGCCAGGGCCCGCGAGTCGGTGCTGAGGCCGGTGCTGGACGTGACCAAGGCGATCAGTACGACGGCGATCACCGCCACCAGCAGCACCGGAATTACCGCGTAGCGCCAGGGGCCCCCGCCTCTGCGGGACGTCAGCCGCTGGTGCAGACGCGTGGCGGAACGCTCCCCGCGGGAAGGCGTTCGTAGATACGAGACGTTAGCCACCAGTCATCAACCCCATGGCCGCAAAATGCTAGCGACAGGCGAGCCCGTGTTCGCCTCTTTGAAAAAGTTTTCAGGTTCGGCGGTTGCTAGTTGAAGCCGCGGGCCCGTGCCAACCGCCGGTCTAGCGCCTCGAGCACGTCGTCTCGGCCCAGATTGGCGGCCTCGTAGCTGCGAAGCCGCGCCGCTGCCCCGGGCTCGAGTGAGGAGATGAGGCCGATCACCTCCTCGGCCGGCAGCTGGTCATAGCCGTCCAAAGCCTCAGGCGGCGGCGCTTGACCCGCCGTCGCGGTCCCTGTCCGGCGTGCGGCCTGGACGCTCGGGCTCCAGCGCAGGAACTCCTCCACCTCACGCTCATAGCGATACGAGTCGCCGCCGCTTCCCAGCAGGGGCCTGAGCCGCTGCTGGGCGCGCAGCTTCAGGACCGCCTCGCGCGTCGTGTAGCGGTAGCTGAAGCCGGACGCCTTCAGACGGCGATTGTCGAGCCCGCGGCCGAAGCGCAGCTCCTGCAGGCCCTCGACGGGCATCGGCAACCCCAGGCGGCGTAGCTGACGGGCGGCGAATGTCGTGCCCCAGGGCGGCAGGATCGGCAACAGCGGCTTGCCCAGCAGCGAAGCGACCTCCGAGAGCGCCAGCACCCCGTCGGCGGCCACGTTGTAGGCGCCGGGTAAGTCGTGCCGGGTGGCGTGCAGCAGCGCCCCCACTGCGTCGTCCTGGTGGACGAACTGAAGCCGCGGGTCGAAGCCCAGGACGCCGGGGATGATCGGCAGACCGAGCATCTGGAGCCGCGCGTCCTGCTGCTCGGAGCAGATTTCGCCCGTCAGCCGCAGGACGGTGACCACCATCGTCCGGTGGCGGGCGGCGAACGCGGCGATCGTTCGCTCGGCTTCGACGATGTCGCGCTCGAGCGCCGTGCGCGGCGGCCGGCGGGGCTCCATCTCCTCCGTGAAGAAAGCCGGGTCCTCGGCGCTCGATCCGTAGTAGCGCGCCGAGGACTTGAACAGGAGCTTGCGTACCGGTGAAGCCGGGGCTGCGCACGCCGCGAGGATCTCGCTTGTCGCGCCGCCGGTGGACGGGTCGGGGCCGGCGGCAGGCGTCTGGCGCCGGTCGGCGATCAGCCGGGTGTCGATCACCGTGTCGATCGCGGCGGCACTCAGGATGCGCTCCAGCAGCGACGCCCGGTTCTCGACGCGGACGAACTCCGTGCGCTCCAGCTGGTGGCGGGGGTCGTCGGTGTCGATGCCCACGATCGCCTCCACGGCACTGTCGCTTTCCAGTAGCTGGGCCAGCCGTCCTCCCCAGTGCGTGGAAAGACCGGTGATCAGGACGCGACTGGCGCTCACCCCAGCCACACGCTGCGCCGCTCCGCGACGAGCTCCAACACGTTCTCCTGGATCAGCGCCCGGATGTCGTCGGCCAGCGTCTGCACGAGCCGGCGATCGCCGCGCGAGTCACCGTCTAGCTGGGCGGTGGCGACGGGCTCCAGGAAGCGAATCCTGAACTTGGCGGGAAGCGGCACCGGCGAGAGCAACGGGATGCTGGAAAGAGGAAGGCGCATCAGCACCGGCAGCGCCTCCTCGGCGCCGACAATCGCCACCGGGACGATCGGCGCGCCGTGGCGGAGCGCGAGCTCGATGGGCGCCCGATCTGAGAAGGGCCGCAGCCGGTAGCGCTCTTTGAGCGGTTTGCCGGTCGCCGCCGGGCCTTCCGGAAACGCCAGCACGAGCTGGCGCTCGTCGCCGAGCAGGCGCTCGAGGTTCGCGGGATGCGAGCGAGACCCGGCCGAGCTTGGTCTGAAGCATCCCCACGCCCGGCACGCCGGCGAATGAGCGCGAATTTACGACCTGCAGCGGCCGCGTTCGCGGATGCTCCTCCTTGATCGCCTTGGCCACCATCGCCCCGTCGGGAGGAATCGCGCCTGCGTGGTTTGCGAGCAGCAGCGCTCCCCCCTCCCCCGGCACGTTCTCCATCCCCTCGACCTCCACCCGGAACCAGTAGCGGTAGAGGAACTCGTAGACGACCTGATCGACCAGGCCCTCGATCCGCTCCGAGCGTCCCCAGTCGGTGATCGTGCGCTCAGGCTCGAGCCCAGGCAGCTGGTCGTGCCCCTGGCTGCGGAACGCCGGGGGCGACGCGCCGATTGCTAGCTCCAGGGTTTGGCCAGATTCGAGGTCGGAGTCGGTCACCGCGGCGATTCTCGCACCGCCGCGGTTCGGAGACGGCAGAAGGGGCGGAGGCCTATGCCGGCCCCCGCCCCATGACCGCTATTTGTAGGTGCCCTTCTCGCGGAACACCAACTGGTTAGCAATCAGGTTGCCGCTGCCCGAGAACGTGCCGATGAAGCTGTGGCCCTTCTGCGAACCGGCGCCCTTTACGAGATTTAGCTTGCCGTTTGAGACCGTCTCGGTGTTCCCACTCACGGTCAGCGTCGCCGTGGCGGTCCCGGACAACGACCCCGTCTTGGTGAACACCGTCACGCTCACCTTGGCGTTGATCGCCCCGCTATTGGAGCCGCCTGCCGTGATCTTGTAGGTCACCGCAGCGTTGCCCAAGATCTTGTCTGTGGCGTTGCCTGCGGCGTACTCGTACCCGCCGGCCGTGTGGGTGATCGAGACGTAGACCGTGCCGCTGTCGGGTCGGCCCTTGGTCTTCGCGCCGGCCGCTCCAGCGCTGAGCGCGATCGTCGCGCAGGCGATTACTAGCCCTGTTGCAGCGACGAGTCCCCGCGTTACTCGACTCATGAAACTCCTCCTGTTGGGTTGTGGCGTCCGGCCAGCGCCCGCTGTTGTCGGGGGGACGCTTCCAGATCGCTCGCGGGCAACCGGTGAAGATCGCGTTAGACCCTCGTCGTGCCGCTGTAGTGGCAGGAACGGGCTGCCTAGCGCGTGATCGCGCCGAGCGAGGCGCTCGAGACCAGGCGCGCGTACTTGGCGAGCGCCGGGCCAGGGTACGGGCGCTCTAGCGGCTCATAAGAGTTCGCGCGCGATGCGAGCTCGTCGTCTGAGAGCGCCACGTCGAGCCGGCGCGCGGCGACGTCGAAGACGACCTGATCGCCGTCCTTGACCAGTCCGATCGGACCGCCCTTCACCGACTCGGGCGCGACGTGACCCGCCATCAGGCCGTGCGTGGCGCCCGAGAAGCGCCCGTCGGTCAACAGTGCCACGTCCTCGCCCAGCCCCTCGCCGACCAGCGCCGCGGTCACACCGAGCATCTCGCGCATCCCGGGGCCGCCGGCCGGACCCTCGTTGCGAATCACGACCACGTCGCCGGGCTTGATTTCGTTGGCGGTCACCGCGGCCATGGCGTGCTCCTCTGACTCGAACACCCGCGCCGGGCCCTCGTGCCTCAGGCGCTCGTGGCCCGCCAGTTTGACGACGCAGCCCTCGGGGGCCAGGTTCCCGTGCAGGATGGCGAGCCCCCCGGTCTGCTTGATGGGGTCATCGAGCGGCCTCACGACGCGCTGGCCCTCGACCTCCTGCGCCCCATCGGCGTGCTCCCCCACGGTACGGCCCGTGACGGTCTGCGCTCCTTCGTGCAGGACGCCGGCCTGCTTCAGCCGCTGGAGCACGAGCGGCACGCCGCCCGCCTCGTAGAGGTCGGGGGCCACGTACTGCCCGCCGGGCTTCAGGTCGCACAGCAGCGGCGTGCGCTCGCTGATCCGGTCGAAGTCGTCGATTTCCAGCGGCACGCCCATCTCGCGGGCAACCGCCAGCAGGTGGAGCACGCCGTTCGTGGAGCCGCCGCTGCAAGCTATGGCCGCGATCGCGTTCTCGAGCGACTGGCGGGTGACGATGTCGCTGGGGCGCTGGCCGCGCTCGAGCACGTCCATCACCAGCTTGCCCGCCTCCCTGGCCACGTCCGGCTTGTGGCCGTCGACGGCCGGAACCATCGAGAAGCCGGCGGGCGAGATGCCAAGCACCTCGAACGCCATGGCCATGGTGTTGGCGGTGTACTGCCCGCCGCAGGCGCCGACACCGGGCGACGCGGCGTCCTCGAGCTCCGTGAGCTCCTCGCGGCTGATCTTCCCCGCCGCATGGGCCCCTACGGCCTCGAACACCTCCTGGATCGTCACCCGCTCGCCGTGGAAGTGGCCGGGGAGGATGGATCCGCCATAGAGCATCAGGCTCGGCACATCGACCCGGCAAAGGGCCATCACCGTGCCGGGAATCGTCTTGTCGCAGCCGGAGATCGCGACCACGGCGTCGACCATGTGCGCCTGGCACACGAGCTCGATGGAGTCGGCGATCAGCTCCCGGCTGGTGAGCGAGGCCCGCATGCCCGGCGTGCCCATCGTGATCCCGTCGGAGATTGCGATCGTGTTCAGCTCCATCGGCGTGCCGCCCGCCTCGCGGATGCCCTCCTTGACCTTGGCCGCGAGCGCGCGCAGGTGGAAGTTGCAGGGCATGGTCTCGATCCACGTGTTGGCCACGGCGACGATGGGCTTCGACAGCGCCTCGTCGTCGAAGCCAATGCCCTTCAGCTGGGCCCGGGCCGGCGCCCGCTCCGGCCCGTCGGTCAGCGCCCGGCTACGGTGCTTGGGGTCAAGGGCGCTCACGAGGGCGGAGACTGTAGCGGGCGTGCTGTCCGCGGGCGGGCCACGGAGCCGCGCGCGCTCAACGCTCAGCTGGCCGCGCGCTCGGAGGAGCCACGCTCGCGCATCCGCGCGCGCTCCCACTGCTGCAGGCGCCACAGGTCGCGCTTGACCTTCACCGGGTCCAGCTGGCGGCCGGGCAGGTGCATGTTGGCGGTGGAAATCAGCCGCCGCTCATCGCCCGTGAGCGCCATCCACTTGGCCAATACGTCGTCGGAATCGGGCAGCATCGTGCTGCCGTAGGGCCGTGTCTGGTCGGGGAAAGTCACGCAGTACTCGTTGAGCAGCCGGTGCGTCTGCGCCAGGTAGGCGATGATCGCCTTGTGGGGGTAGATGAGGTACGCGTAGGGAGCGCCGCCCGTCCTTTTCCCCTGGTCCGGACCGCCCGACTGACAGCCCCAGACGCGGATGAAGCCTAGATCTCGGTACATGGCCCACTCCTCCTCACCGACGCACGAGCGGAGCAGCTCCCGGGCGCGCTGCTCGGCGCGGCGCTCCCGGCCGGGGTCGTAGTCCATCGTCGGCACACGCCGCGAGCGGGCTCGGTGCCGGGCCCACGCGTGCTCGACCTTCGGTATCAGCTCCTCCGCCAGCAGCGCGATGACCACGAGAGCCGTCGCAGCGAGCGCCAGGAGCATCCGCGGCCGCCTACCTGCCGCCCGCGGCCCGAGGGAAGAAGATCACTCGTTCCGCATCGCGCGGAACGTCATCGAAGGACCGCACCATCTCCGCCCCACGACGTCCCTCGGTCCCCTCTGAGGGGACCGCAGCCCAAAGTCCTTGCTCCAACTGCCGCCTGAATTCCTCGACCAGCCGCCGTTCGTCTTCGGCCAGCTCAACGTCGCCTTCGGCGATCAGCACCTCACCGTGGCCCAGGCCTCATCCTCAGAAAGCGCACGGGGGATTATGTCAAAGGAACGGGTGGCCAGATAGCCCCAGCACGTCGACCGGACCGGCTCCGGCGCCGATCTCGCGAAGTCCACGCTGCACGGCCAGAGCGGCGAGCTCTTTTGCTCGGCGCGCGGCCTCGAGCGGATCAAGGCCCCACGCCAGCCCCGCCGCGAGCACGGAGGAGTGCGTGCAGCCCGACCCGTGCGCGGCGCTGCCGGGATAGCGCTCGCCGGGCAGCTCGACGGCCCGCGATCCGTCAAAGAACAGGTCGGTGGCCTGCTCGCCATGGCCGCCGGTGAGAACCACCGCGGCGGGCCCCAGGGCGTGTACGGCACGCGCCAGCTCAAGTTTCGAGACGTCGCCTAGCCCGCTCAGAGCACGCGCCTCGGGCAGGTTCGGCGTGGCCACCGTCGCCCGCGGCAGCAGCTGCTCGATCAGGGAACCGCGGGCCTCCGGCTCGAGCAGTTCCGCCCCGGACTCAGCCACCATCACCGGATCGAGGACAACCGGCGTATGGGACCCGAGCTCGCCCAGGGCCCGGAGCACCGCCTCGATTGTGTCGACGTTGCCCAGCATCCCGATCTTGACCGCGTCCACCCCGATATCCGACGCCACCGCCCGCACCTGGCTGACGATCATCTCGCCCGGCACGCCGTGAACGTCCGTGACCCCGGTCGTGTTCTGAGCGGTGATCGCCGTGATTGCGCTCATCCCGTGGACGCCGCAGGCCGCGAACGCCTTGAGGTCAGCCTGGATCCCGGCGCCCCCGCCGGAGTCCGAGCCGGCGATAGACAGCACGCGGGGGATGCGCCTGGGGCCGCTCACGGCCGTAGTGTGACTCGGGGCGCTAGGGAAGCACCTCGTACCTTCCGCCGGCGACCCGCCGCACGTAACCCGAGAGCTCGAGCGCGCCGAGCGAGGCGAGGGCCGCTTCCGCCGCCAGTCCGGCCCGGACCAGCGCCTCGATCGTGTCCCGACCATCGCCGACCGCGTCCAGCAGCCGTTGAAGTCCCGGCTCGAGCGCTTCGCGATCGTCAAGCGGCTCGCCGCCTGCGGCCTCGCCGAACAACAGCTCGAGCACGTCGTGTGCCCCGCGGATGAGCCGCGCTCCCCTGGCGATCAGGTCGTTTGGACCCGCCGCCAGCGGCGAGGTGACGCGGCCCGGAACTGCTCCCAAGGCGCGTCCGAGGTCGCGCGCCCAGGCGGCGGTGACCAATGCACCGGAGCGCTCTCCGGCCTCAACGACCACGGTCGCTGCCGCCAGCGCCGCGATGATCCGGTTGCGGGCCGGGAACATCCAGCGGCGCACCGGGACCCCCGGTGGCAGCTCGGCGACCACTGCGCCCTGGTCCTTGATGCGCCTGTAGAGCACCCGCTTGGCCGGCGGATAGGGATGATCGGCCCCCGCGGGCAGCACCGCCACTGTCGCCCCCCCGTCCAGGGCGCCGGCGTGAGCCGAGCAGTCGACACCGATTGCCATGCCGCTGACTACAGTCGGTCCTGCCCGCGCTACCCCCCGGGCAACTGACCTCGCCACCTGCATCCCGTACTCGGTCGGCCTTCTGGTCCCGACCAGAGCCACGGCGTCGCCCGAGCTCAGGTCGAGAAAGTGCTCCAGGCCCCCGGCCACGTACAGCGCCGCCGGCCTGTTCTCGAGGTCTCTGAGTCGCGCGGGATAGTCCTCGTCGCACCCGCAGATCGCATCTAGCCCGGCGGCGCAGGTGCGCGCAGAGAGCGTCGAGCAATCGACGCCGGCGTATTCGGCCAGGACCTGCTCGCGTTGCTTACCGGCCAGCGCGAGGATCAGCTCGCGGTCCGGGAGGGCAAGCAGCTCCGACAGACGACGACGCTCCAGATCGAGATTGCCGGAAAGCCTGCCGAGCAGCCACGAGCGCTTCAGGCAGGGCCCGCACGCGCGTGGCTTGCCCGGAGCGCTCACGCCGCCAGCGCTTCTTCGCCCCCGCCACGCTGGCGCAGCGCAAGCGCAGTCAGGATGTGCTCGCGAGACACCTGCTCCCGCAGCTCGAGGTCGGCGACCGTCCGCGCCACCCTGAGCACCCGGTGCCTGCCGCGTGCGCTGAGCGCCCCGATTGCGTATGCGTGGGCCAGCGACTGCTCGGCTCCGGAGTCGAGCTGCACGTGCCGGCGGACCAGCCGGACGTCCATCTCCCCGTTGTTGCTGGCCCGCGTACCGGCGAGGCGGGCGCGCTGCAGCTCGCGGGCCATCGCCACCCGCCGCCGTGCCTGCTTGGAGTCCGTTCCCGAATCCCCACGGAGCTCGGCCTCCGTCGGCCGCTGCACGCTGACGAGCAGGTCCATGCGGTCCAGCAGCGGTCCGGAGAGCTTGCGGCGGTGGCGCCGCAGCTCGGCCTCGCCGCAGCTGCATCTGTCGCCCGCCCCGGCGAATCCGCAGGGACACGGATTGGTCGCCGCCACCAGCATGAACCTGGTGGGAAACACCAGAGCGCGCTGACCGCGGACGATCGTCACGCTGCCGTCCTCCAGCGGCTGGCGGAGGGCGTCGAGACTCCCGCGCTGAAACTCGGACAGCTCATCGAGGAACAGGACACCGTGGTTTGCGAGCGTCGCCTCCCCAGGCCGGGGCGGCGAGCCGCCACCGACGAGCCCGGCGGCGGAAATCGTGTGGTGCGGGGCCCTGAAAGGACGCATGCGGATCAGCCCGCCGGCGTGGAGCCCAGCCACGCTGTGGATCCGGGTCACTTCGATCGCCTCGGTCCTGCTCATTGCGGGAAGAATCGATCGAAGCCGCCGGGCGAGCATCGTCTTGCCGGTCCCGGGCGCTCCCTCCAGCAGCAGGTTGTGTCCGCCCGCGGCGGCGATCTGCAGCGCGAGCAACGGCGCCGCATGACCCCGCACGTCGATCAGGTCGTCATCCGCCGATGTGTCGGGCGGCTCGGGCGGGCGATCGGGCAGCGCCGGCGGCCTCCGGCCCCCGAGCACCTCGGCCGCCCCGCGCAGGTCCGAGACGGCGACGACCTCGACGCCGCCCACGATCGTGGCCTCGTGCGCGCGCTCCCGCGGAACCACCAAGCGTGCAATCCCCACCCGCTGCGTCCCCTCGGCCACCGCGAGCACGCCCGGCGAGTCACGCAGCGCCCCGCTAAGCGACAGCTCGCCGAAGACCGCGTAGCGCTCGAGTGCTTCGACCGGCACCTGACCGCTGGCGGCGAGCAGTCCGATGGCCAGCGCGGCATCGAATCCAGGTCCCACCTTGCGCAGGAACGCGGGCGCCAGGTTGGCGGTGATCCTGGCCTGGGGATACTCGAAGCCACAGTTCAGCACTGCCGATCGCACGCGCTCGCGTGACTCCCTGACCGCGACGTCGCCCAGCCCGACGATCGTGAACGACGGCAGGCCGAGCCGGATGTCGACCTCCACCCACACCTGCCTGGGGTCGACGCCGTCGATCGCAAACGTGCAAACCCTGGCCAGCACCGCCGCTGACGCTATGCGCCAGCGTCTCGTTTGTGGGTCACGCCACGTGCCAATTGTGCACCTGGAACGAGCTCCGCCGGGCACACCATTGATGCACCCTGAGACCCACGCGTCACACGTTGCGGCGTAGCGTCGAACCAGTGAGCGAGGAGCGCCATCGGGCCCTCGGACCGAGGGGCGAGCAACTGGCTGCCGAGCACCTAGTGCGGCGCGGGTTTCGGATCGTGGAACGCAACTACCGGACGCGTTGGGGGGAGCTCGACATCGTCGCGTTCGACGGCCACACGCTGGCGTTCTGCGAGGTCAAGTCGCGCCGCGCCAGGGCCTCGGCGGTGCGGCCATTCGACTCGCTGCATGTGCGTAAACGGGCGCAGGTCCGGAGCATGGCGCGTCAGTGGCTGGCAGAGCGCGGAGAGCGTGTCTTCGCCCCCGTGCTGCGCTTCGATGCCATCGGCGTCACGTTCGACGCCCGGGGGGAGCTCGCCGCGATCGAGCACTTGGAGGGGGCGTTCTAGTTGGCGGCAAGCGGCCGAGCGTCGACGTCAGAGCCTCAGCTGCTGGTAGGCCGCCGACTGAAACGACAAGCGGTGCAGCGGCGAGACGCCGAGGCGCTCGATCGCCTCTCGGTGCTCGGGGGTGGCGTAACCGACGTGCTGGGCGAACTGAAAGCCAGGGTGGGCCGAGTCGGCGCGCCGCATGTAGCGGTCGCGCGTTTCCTTTGCCACCACCGAGGCAGCGGCGATCGACGCGCTGCGCGCATCGCCGCCGACGACCGCACGGTGGGGGTGTCCCAGCTCCCCGAGCGGGAAGCCATCGCTGAGGCAGATGCAGGGCTCGCGAGCGACGCGTCGGAGCGCATCGCGCAGCGCGGCGAGGTTGGTGACGTGCAGACCACGGGCGTCGATGCCCGGAGCACAGCGAGTGATGATCGCCACGCTCGCCGCCAGGCGCAGAATCAGCGGGAAGAGCTCGGCGCGCCCGTCTGGGGTGTGCTGCTTGGAGTCGTTGAGGGCGCCGAGCGCCCGGACGTCCACGGGTCGCAGACGCTCGAAGTCGAACAGAACCGCGGCCACCACCAGCGGTCCGGCCAGGCAGCCGCGCCCGGCCTCATCGGCCCCCGCCACGTAGCGGACACCGCAAGAACGGTCGAAGTTGAACAAGCGCCGCCCCGTGGGACGTGCCCGTTTGCTCGCCGCCAGCGGGTGCGCCGGGGCTCCGGCCGGGCGACGGCCGAACGAGCTGCTCAAGGCGTGATCAGAGGAATCCGATCCTGTCGGGCGGCCAGTAGGTGAAGAAGGCAACGCCGATGATCCATTTGTCAGGGACCGGCCCCCAGTACCTGCTGTCGTCGGATTGGCCACGGTTGTCCCCCATCATGAAGTAATCCCCGGCGGGAACCACGATGGGCTTGGAGAAGTCGCACGCCGGGCCGCCGCCGCATGGATCGATATAGGAGTCCTTCTCCTGCACCCCATCGCGGATCACGTGGCCGCCTTTGATCACGAGGCGATCCCCGGGGCCGGCGACGACACGCTTGATGAACGTCGTCGAGGACTCCTTGGACGTAGGAACGCCACACGGCTGCGGACGCCCTATCCCCTGGCTGGGGTCGCCGCAGATGCCGTCTCCCTCCACGGCGCCCTCGGGAGGATGGAACACGACGATGTCGCCGACACTCGGATGCGAGATCAGGCGGTTGGCGAGAACGCGCTGGTTGATGTTCAGGGTGGGTTCCATCGAGCCGCTCGGGATCCGATAGGGCTTGACGATGAAGGCCTGGATCAGCAGCGCCAAGCCGATGGCGATCGCCACCGTGACGACTAGCTCGAACAGCGTCTTGGCGCCCGATCTGGCGGCGGTCCTGCTACGGGGTGCCATGGCCAGACTCTTCCTCCGGGAGTACGACCGTATAGGCGGGGGGAGGCACTAGAGGGCTCCGATGCGGTCCGGGGGCCAGTAGGTGAAGAACGCCTGCCCGATGATCCAGGCTTTGGGAACGGGGCCCCAGAACCTGCTGTCGTCGGACTCGCCGCGGTTATCGCCCATCATGTAGTACTCGCCACGCGGGACCGTGATCGTATCTGGGAAGTTGCAGGAACCGGAGCCGGCGCATCCCTCGATGTACGGGTCCTTCTCGCGTACCCCGTTGCGGATCACATGCCCATCGCGGATCGAGATGTGATCGCCCGGGAGACCGACCACGCGCTTGACGAATGTCTGCGATGACGCCCGGTTCCAAGGCACGTCGCACGCGGCGGCGTTGTCCTGACCGGAGTCGTTCTGGCCCTGATTGGAATCGGCACAACCCTGTGCGAATGCGTTCGGAGGATGGAAGACCATGATCTCGCCGATGTGCGGGGAGGCGAAATGCGACTCGACCCGGTCGACCAGGATGCGCTGTCCAATGCTCAGCGTGGGCTCCATCGAACCGCTCGGGATCCGGTAGGGCTTGACGACGAAGGCCTGGATCAGCAGCGCCAGGCCAAGCGCCGCGGCAACGATCGTGACCAGTTCCACGATGGAACCGGTCAGCGACCGCTTGGTGCGGGTCACACCTAGGCTTCGCCGGCGGCATCCTCAGCCGCCGGGCCGGCGTCCTGCGCCGCCGTCGGGGAGTCGGGCGCCGCGGACTCCTCGTCCGGCCTGGAGTCAGCTGACTCGACCTCGCCCGCCTGCGGTTCCTCCCCGTGCGCGTCGTCCGTCATCCCATCTTCATCCGCCCCCTCCGCCTCCGGTGACTCCCCATACAGCAGCTCGCGTTCGACGATCTCCTCTGGCCCGGTCGAGCGGCGCTCTCGCACGCGGGCCCGCTTGCCGACGCGCTCTCGCAGGTAATAGAGCTTTGCGCGCCGCACGTCTCCCCTGGCCGCCACCTCGATCCGCTCGATCTTCGGTGAGTGCAGCGGAAAAGTTCGCTCAACTCCCACCCCGAACGACTGCTTACGCACCGTGAAGGTCTCGCGCGCGCCGTGTCCCTGGCGCTTGATCACGACGCCCTCGAAAACCTGCGTCCGGCGGCGGGTCCCCTCGGTGACCTGAAAGTGGACCCGTAGGCGATCGCCGGCGTCAAAACGCGGGACGCGGCGAAGCTGCGAGCGCTCAAGGCTGTCGATGATCGAACTCATGGCAAGCGAGCGGACCGCGCCGGCGCGACTGGTAAGGGGCGCCCCGGAGGGAAGACAGACCGCCCGCGCGGGCGCCCTATGGTAGCGGACCGTCCCCGGCCCGCGAACGGCTCTGGGCCAGTCGCCACTCGCGGATCTGCGCATGATGACCGGAGAGCAGCACATCCGGCACGCGCCACCCTCGATGCTCTGCGGGACGCGTGTAATGGGGGTACTCCGGTCCGCCCTCGAGCGCCGTGCTGAATGACTCCTCGATCGCCGACTCGCCGTGACCCAGTGCTCCCGGAAGCTTGCGCAGCACGGCATCGCAGACGACCATTGCCGCAAGCTCGCCCCCCGCCAGCACGTAGCGGCCGATCGACAGGCGATCACTGCAGAAGTGCTCGAGGATGCGCTCATCGAAGCCCTCGTAGCGGCCGCACAGCAGCGTCAGCGAGGGCTCGGCGGCCAGCTCGTCGACAAAGGCGTCGTCGAGCAAGCGGCCGCTTGGAGTGAGGGCGATCACCCGGCGTTCGGCCGGCAGCAGGGCAGGGTCGGTTTCGTAGCGCCAGCGCAGCGCGGCCTCCACCACGTCGATCCTCAGCACCATTCCCGCGCCGCCGCCAAATGGTGTGTCGTCCACCTGACCCGCACCGAGCGGCGTGTGGTCCCGGTAGTTCACGTACTGCAGGCTGTGTCCCTTGACCAGTGCGTTCGCCACGTGACGCTGGCGTTCGAACCAGCCGAAGGCATCGGGGAACAGCGTGAAGACGTCGATATCCATTCAGCCTCAGCCGCCCAGGAACACCAGGTCGATCTCGATCTCGCGCCGCTCGAGATCGACTGCAAGCACGGCGTCCGAGACGAGCGGTACGAGCAGCTGACCGCCGTCTTCTCGCTCGATCTCGATGGCTTCGCAGGACGGCAGGACGACCAGGCGGCGGACCGTCCCCACCTCGGTCGCTCCCGACCGCACGGCGCAACCCTCCAGATCCTCCGCCCACCACTCTTCTTCGTCCAGCGCTGGTGCGTTCTCGCGGCGCGCGAGCAGCAGCTCGCCACGCGCGAGCTCGGCGGCCGTTCGATCCGCCACCCTGTCCAGGCGCACGATCGGCCGCCCGGCTGTGCCCTTTCGCTCCAACACCACCGCCTCTGAGTCGCGGAGGAGCAGCCGCTGGCCGCGGCTCAGGAGCAGCTGGTTGGGCTGGACCACATGGAAGCTGCCATCGAGCCCGTGCGGGCGGCCGACGCGGCCCGCACGCAGCGTGCCGCGCCCCCCGGCGTGGGCGGTCATCCAGCGTCGACGATGTCCACGAACACTCGGCGGCCGCCCTTGACCGCGGCGGCCTTCACCACCGTTCGCAGAGCCTGGGCAGTGCGTCCGCCGCGTCCGATCACGTTGCCGTAGTCGTCCTCGGCGACTGACAGCTCGAGCACGGTCGAGCCGTCGTCCTCGGAGACCTCCTCGACACGTACCTCGTCCGGCCGCTCGACGAGTCCCCGGGCCAGATACTCGAGCAACTCCTTCATCGGCCGGTGCTTCTCTCGAGCTAGCGGATGCCCTGGGTGTTGAGGAGCTTGCGCACGGTGCCGCTCGGCTGCGCTCCCCGGGAGAGCCAATCGCGGATCCGCTCCTCGTCCAGCATGATCGTGGACGGGCTCGTCTGTGGGTTGTAGTGCCCCACCGTCTCGATCACCCGGCCGTCGCGCTTGGCGCGCTGGTCGGCGACCACCACCCGCCAAATGGGGTTTTTGCGGCTGCCGACGCGGGTTAGCCTCAGTCTCACTGACATGCGGCGGCTGAGGTTAGCGGCTCGCCGCGGGCCAGGGGCGTCAGCGCCCCTGGCGCATCAGGGCACCGAGGTCGGGCATGCGGCCCTGGGCTACCTGACGCATGACCTTGCGCATCTGCTCGAACTGCTTGATGAGCTGCTTGACGGCCTGCACATTGGTGCCAGACCCTCTGGCGATCCGCAGCCGGCGCGAGCCCTTGATGAGCTCCGGATGACGACGCTCGTGCGGCGTCATCGAGAGGATGATCGCCTGGAGGCGGTCGAACTCCCGCTCGTCGACCTGCACGCCGCGAAGCTCCTTGCCCAGCCCGGGAATCATCCCCAGCAGCGATTGCAGCGGCCCCAGGCGGCGCACCTGGCGCATCTGGTCGAGGAAGTCGTCGAGCCCGAACTCCTGCTTGCGCAGCTTCCGTTCGAGGTCTGCCGCCTGGTCCTCGTCGTATGCGTCCTGGGCCTTCTCGATGAGCGTCATCACGTCGCCCATGCCCAGGATCCGCTGGGCCATTCGGTCGGGATGGAAGCGCTCGAACTGGTCGAGCTTCTCGCCCGTGGACGCGAACAGGATCGGCTTGCCGGTAATTGCCTTGACCGACAGCGCTGCGCCACCCCGGGCGTCGCCGTCGAGCTTGGTCAGCACGACGCCGTCGAACTCGGCGATATCGGCGAACTGCTCCGCTACGGCCACCGCATCCTGTCCGGTCATGGCATCGAGCACCAGGAGGACATCGTGCGGCCGGACGGCCTTGTTGATGTCGGCCAGCTCGGCCATCAGCTCCTGGTCGACGTGCAGCCGCCCGCTGGTGTCAACGATCAGCACATCCTTGCCCTCCTTCTGAGCCCGGTCGCGGGCCCAGGCCGCGATCTTCACCGGATCGCGGTCGGTGCCCTGCTCGTAGACCTCGGCACCCGCCTGGGCGCCAACCTTGATCAGCTGGTCGACGGCCGCCGGCCGGTAGACGTCGCAAGCCGCGACCGCCACGGATGACCCATGCTCGTCGCGCAGGTATCGCGCGAGCTTGGCGGTGGCCGTCGTCTTGCCCGACCCTTGCAGGCCGGCCATCACGACGATCGTCGGCGGTCGCGGCGAGAACGAGAGGTCGTGCGCGGCGCTACCCATCAGCTCGGTGAGCTCGTCGGAGACGATCTTCACCACCTGCTGGCCTGGGTTCAGCTTGCCGACGACGTCTGCCCCCAGCGCGCGCTCCTTGACCGCGTCCGTGAAGCTCTTGACCACCTTGAAGTTGACATCCGCCTCGAGCAGCGCCAAGCGGATCTCGCGCATGGCCGCCGCCACATCGGATTCGGTCAGCGTGCCTCGGCCACGGACGTCCGAGAGCGTCGCCTGAAGCTTGTCGGAGAGGCTGTCGAACATCTGCGGATGAGGCTAGCGGCGGGGCGGCGGCTCAGGCTCCGACCAGCGCCCGGGCGAAGTCCGTCGGCTCGAACGGGCGGAGGTCCTCGAGCTGCTCTCCCACCCCGATCAGCTTCACGGGGATTCCCAGCTCGTGGGCGATCGCCAGCGCGATGCCGCCCTTGGCGGTACCGTCGAGCTTGGTCAGCACCAGCCCGGTCACCTGCACCGTCTCGGAGAACAGCCGCGCCTGCCGCAGGCCGTTCTGGCCCGTTGTGGCGTCGACGGTTAGCAGCGTCTCGTGCGGGGCGTCCGGCATCTGCTTCTCGATCACCCGCCGAACCTTCTGCAGCTCCCCCATCAGCTCCTGTTGGGTGTGCAACCTGCCGGCGGTGTCGATGATCACGACATCGGCGCCCTCCCGCCGCGCGGCCTCGATTGCGTCGTAGGCCACCGAGCCCGGGTCGGCGCCCGCGGTGCGGGTGACGAACGCAGCCCCTGATCGCTGCGCCCAGACCTCGAGCTGCTCGATGCCCGCTGCACGGAAAGTGTCGGCTCCGCCGAGCACGACCGAGCGTCCCAGCTCGTTGTGCAGATGCCAGGCGAGCTTGCCGATCGTGGTGGTCTTGCCCGTCCCGTTGACCCCGGCCACCAGAATGACGGCCGGCTCAGGGCGGATGTCGATCCGCCCGTCGCCGGTACGGGCGATCGAGGCCAGCAGCTCCACGAGACGCTCCGTCAGCTGCTCCCCACCGGAGAGCTTGCCCTCGGTCGCCTCGCGCTCGAGCTGCTCGACGACTTCGGCGGTCGTCCTGGCGCCGACGTCCGCGTAGATCAGCGCTTCCTCTAGCCGCTCCCAGGTCTCATCGGTCAGATCCTCGAACAGCGTCGCCTGGATCTCGGAGCTCAGCGCCTGACGGGTCTTGCGGAGGTTCTCTCGCAGGCGCCGGAAGCGACCCACGCGCCGCTGGTCGGGCTCGGCCTGCCCGTCGCCGCGCTCGGACGCCGCGCCGCCATCGACGATGAAGAGATCGCTCCAGTCGCGCGCCATAGGGACGCGCGACGTTACCAACGCCGCCCCGGTGCCCTGCAGCGGGGCCGCGGAGTCAGGCCGCAGCCTCCGCCGGCAGGCGGCGGGAGATGACCTTGGAGATTCCGTCGGCTCCCATCGAGACTCCGTAGAGCGAGTCCGCGGCCTCCATGGTGCGTTTCTGGTGCGTCACCACGATGAACTGGGCCCGCCGCGAATAGACGCGCAAGAGGTCGAGGAAGCGATCGATGTTGAGGTCATCGAGTGCCGCCTCAACTTCGTCGAGGATGTAGAAGGGGCAGGGGCGGGCAAGGAACACCGCGAACAGGAAGGCCATCGCCGTCATTGACTTCTCGCCGCCGGACAGCAGCGACAGGCGCTGCGTGTCCTTGCCAGCCGGTGTTATCTCGATCTCCACCCCGAGGATCTCATCCTCGGACGCGTCGTCCGTCGCCTGATCGTCGAGCTCCGCGAGCTGCTCGTCCTGACCGCCCAGCGTGCGGGGCGCGGTATCGCGCTCCCGAACGAGCCGCAATCGTCCGCGTCCGTTGGGAAACAGCTTGGGGACGAGCTCCTCGAAGTTGCGCGCCGCGGCCCCAAAGGTCTGCTCGAAGGCTTCGCGGATCTGGCGATCGGTGTCGCCGATGAGCTGCTCGAGCTCGTGCAGCGCCGCCTCCAGGTCCTCGCGCTGGCCCTCTAGCTCCTCTACGTGCGCCACCGCCTCGACGTACTCCTCCTGCGCCAGGGGATTCACGGGCCCCAGCTGCTCCCGGCGCCGGCCGAGGCGTTCAATGCGCTGCAGCACCCAGTGGCGTCGCTCGTCGTCCAGTTCCTCGTCGGCGGGCTCGGCTTTGAGTGCCAGGCGTGAGGCGAGCGCCCGCAGCTCCTCCTCGGCCTCGGCGGCCTGGTCCCGGGCGCGCTGGGCTTGAACCTCGGCGCCGGTGAGCGACTCGTTCTCCCGCTGAAGCTGAGCCTGGACCGAGGCCTCGCCCTGGGCGCAACTTCGCAGCTCGAGCGCCAGGCGCTCGCCGGCTTCCCGGTCGACCGACAGCGCCTGGTCGAAGCGCGCGCGCTGTTCGTTGATCGCGGGGCCCAGCCCGGTCAGCGACTCGATCAGCCGCTTTATCTCGGGGAGTGCCTGCCGGTCACCGTGAAGCGCCTTCTCCAGCGCCCCGACACGACGCTCGCGCTCGGCGCGGTCGCGCTGGGCCCGCTCGATCGTCCGCTGCTCGGCGGCCAGCTCGGCGGCGAGCTGTGCGCGCCGGGCGGCGGCAGGACCCTCGTCGGGAGCCGAGCGCCGTCGCTCGAGCGCAAGCGCGAGCCGTCGTTCCTCCTCGGCAGCCTCATCGCGCTCGCGAATCGCCGCGCGGCTGGCGGCGAGCACACGCTCACGCTCGGCGTCGCGCTCCGAGACCAGCGCCTGAGCGCGTTCCAGGGCCGCCGCCGCCTCACGCTCTGCCGTGACCGCTGAGGCGCTCGAGCGCATCAGCCCTTCTCGCCGGTTGCGCTCCGCCAGCACCCGTTCTTCGCCCAGCGCCGGAGCCTGTCTTAGCTCGTACGCCCCCGGCGCCCACACGCGTCCTGCGCGGGTCACGGCCATGCCCCGGAAGTCATCGGCGAGTCCTTCGAGAGAATCGAAGACCCACGTGTCGCACAGCAGCGCGCGGGCCAGGATCGCGGCCTCGCCGTCTCCACGGACGTGGTCGGAGAGCCTGTCGCCCGCGCCATCAGATGGTGGCGGGGAATCATCGGCGGTGCGGACCAGCACCCTTCCGCCGTCGGCGCCGGCAACGTCGAGCAGACGCATCCCGTCTCGACGGTCGGCTACCACCGCGGCGCGCAGCCGTCCATCCAAAGCCGCAGACACCGCCAACTCGTATCCGGGCTCGACGTCGAGCTCGTCCGAGAGCGCCGGGGCGCCCGAGAGCGCCGGGGAGCCCCCGGGTAACCGCGCCTGGGTGCGCAGAAACTGGTTGACGGACGCCAGCTCGGCGCCGACGCGGGCAGCCTCCCGGCGACTGGCCTCGACCGCACGCTCGGCGGCGCGCAGTTCGCCTCGCGCCTGCTCCGCCTCGGCCTCGACTCGATCGCGCTCACGAGCGACCACTGAAACCGCATCGTCGCGGGCACTCAAGGTGCTGCCGGCCTCTGCCCGCCGACGCTCGAGCTCCGCCAGTTCAGCTGCAACCTCGTTCTCCTGCTCGCGCTCGAGCGCCGAGAGTGCGTTTTCGAGCGCGGCGATCCGCTCCTTTGCTCCCTGGTCGTCGCCTTCCCCATCCTGCTCGCCCCGCAGTCCGTCCAGGAGCCGCGTGATGCGAGCAGCGCGCTCCTCGATGGCGGCCGCTGCTCCAACCACCGCCTCTGTCCGATAAGACACACGCTCGGCGGCGGACTGGGCGGCGAAGCAGCGCCGTGAGAGCTCCTCGCGCTGCGCGCTCCTCGCCGCCAATGCCTCCTCGGCGGCTTCGCGCCGGGCGGCGAGCGCCTTGAGCTCACGCTCCACCTCCCCGCGGCGCGAGCGCACGGCCTCGACCGCGGCCGCGCTGGCGCCGAGCTCCTCGCGCCGTATACGCAAATCGTCGCGCGCCAGCTCCCAGCGGGCCTCGAGCGTCTGGCGCTCCAGCCGGGCGTGCAGGTCGGCCGCTTCGGCCTGACGCTTTAGGGGACGCAGCCGGGAGCGCGCCTCGCGCTCGATGTCGAGCGCACGATCGAGGTTCTGGCGCGTACGTTCGAGCTTCAGCTGCGCCCGGCGCCGCCTTTTTCGGTGCTTGCCGAGGCCCGCCGCCTCCTCGATCAGCAGTCGTCGGTCCCGCGGTTTCGAGGTCACCAGGGACTCGACGCGGCCCTGCGAGATCACCGAGTGCATTTCCTTGCCCAGCCCGGTGTCCGACAGCACATCGATCACGTCGACGAGCCGGCAGCGGGCCCCAGCCAGCCGGTACTCGCCCTCGCCGGCCCGATCCAGCCGGCGCACGATCGACACCTCGGGCACTCCCAGCCCCAAGGCTCCGTCGGAATCGTCGAGCACGAGCTCCACCTCGGCATTCGAGGCCCCCTGGCGGCCGGGCACGCCGCCGAAGATCACATCCTGCATCGAGGACCCGCGAACGGCGGCCGGCGACTGCTCCCCCAGGGCCCACAGGACTGCGTCGGTCACATTGGACTTGCCCGAGCCGTTGGGCCCCACGATCACGCTGACGCCCGGCCCGAATTCGAGCCGCGTGCGATCGGGGAAGGACTTGAACCCCTTGAGCGTGATCGATTTCAGGTGCATCTTGGTGGTCCCCTCAGCTGCTCAGAGCCTCGAGCCCTGCGCGTGCTGCCTCCTGTTCGGCATCTTTTTTGCTGCGTCCCATGCCGCGCCCCACCTCGACACCACCTACGACGGCGCTGATGCGGAACGTGCGGTCGTGGGGCGGGCCGCGCTCGGCGATCACCTGATAGCTGACCAGCTCTCCCCGCTGCGCGAGGCGCTCCTGCAGTGCGGACTTGAAGTCGGCAGGATGCTCGAGCGCGTCTTCGATCTCCGGGGCAAAGGCCTCGACCACGGCTTCGGCCGTACGCTCATAGCCGTACTCCAGGTAGCAGGCGCCGATCACCGCTTCGATCACCGAGGCCAGCACACGCTCCGTGGACGCCAGCGACGACACGCTCGGGGCCGCCGCCGGGGGGGCCGCAGACTGCAGGCGCTCGGGGATTCCCAGGCGCTCGGCGACGGCACGGCAGGAGCGCCCGGAGACGGCTTGGGCCCTGATCTTGGTGAGCTCCCCGGCCCCGTAGCGCTCAGCCGTCAATCGGGGATAGAGGTGCGTGGTGATCGCCAGTCCCAGCACGCTGTCGCCGAGAAACGCCAGCCGCTCATAGGACTGCGCCCGGCGCGGGGTCCATGACGCGTGCGTGAACACCGGAGCAGAGAGCTGCTCCGGCAGGCCGTCCAGAAGCTGGCGCAGCCTCGTTACGTCCGCCGTCAGAGCGCTCACTCCGCATCTGAGGCGGCGGTTGCGGCCGCGCCGCTTTGAAGCACGAAGTCCACTGCCTGGCCCACGGTCAGGATCTTGGCCGCCTGCTCGTCGGACATCCTGACGCCGTAGGAGTCCTCGAGCTCCTGGACCAGCGTGTACAGGTCGAGCGAATCGGCTTCCAGGTCCTCCTTGAAGCGGGTCGGCTCCTTGATCGACTCGGGATCGACCTCCAGCTCGTCGGCCAGATGGGCACGAATCAACGAGAAGACCTGTTGACGGTCGAGAGGCATCGCCGATTTCAGACGGTAGCGGCGTGCTCGGACGCCCCGGGCTCGCCCGCGGAGCCGCGCGGGGCTCTGAGCGCTCCGGCAGCTTGCAGCGCGGACCGGGTGGCGTCGATCACGTCCTCCCGCACCCCCCGCGCGGCGACCTCGATGGCGCGGGCGAACCCGCGGCGCGTGAAGCGTCCATGCGCGATGACGCCCAGTCGCCGCAGGCCGAGCATGTAGGCGCCGCCGGGCGCCTCTGGATCGATCTCGTCGCGCAGGCTCCTGAGCGCGGGCGACAGCAGCCAGCCGCCGGCCTTGGCGCGCGGCGAGCTCATCGCCGCATCGCGCATGGCGTGCATCGTCCGCGCTGAGACGCCCTCGATCAATTTCAGCGTGATGTTGCCGGTGAACCCATCCATGACGATGACGTCCGCCACGCTGGCGGTCACCTGCGTGCCTTCGATGTTGCCGATGAAATTGAGCCCGGTGCCGCCCGAGCCGACGAGCTGCTGGTGCGCGGCGATCAGATCGGGGGTCCCCTTCTCGGGCTCCTCACCGTTTGACAGCAGGGCCACGCGCGGGCTTTGGATGCCGAGAACGGCCTGGGAGAACGCCGAGCCCATGTGCGCGAACTGGACGAGGTGCTCGGGCCTACAGGTGACGTTGGCGCCCACGTCGAGCAGCAGTACCGGCTTGGCGCCCGGAATC
This sequence comes from uncultured Actinomycetes bacterium, assembly GCA_963822735.1. GTDB lineage: Bacteria > Actinomycetota > Thermoleophilia > Solirubrobacterales > Solirubrobacteraceae > Palsa-465. Next base: position 133,408 of record CAWGIU010000009.1, on the reverse strand, counting down.
GGAATCGGCAGGGCCAGCGCCGGTCGGAAGATCCCGCGGTCGCGACGCAGGTTGAACAGGCCGGCCGCGAGCGCTGAGCCCGTCGAGCCTCCGGACACCAGCGCCTGGGCACGCCCGTCGGCTACCGCGCGGGCGGCCTGGACAATCGACGCCTCCGGCGTCGAGCGGACAGCGAACGCCGGATCGGCCGCCTTGGCGATCGAGACCGGGGCGTCGATGAGCTCCACACCGTCTGCGACGGGGCCGATCTCCGCAGCCGGTCCGAACAGCAGGACACCGATGCCGCGGGCGGATGCGAGTGCGGCCCCGGCGGCCACCTCCGCCGGGCCAAGGTCTGCTCCGCCTGCGTCAACGGCGACGGTGACCATCGCGCGCGGCCGTTCAGTCGCCGTGCTCGACCGTGTCGATAGCCACTACGTCCCGGCCCTTGTAGCTCCCGCACACGGGGCAAACGCGGTGAGGCAACCTGGGGCTGTGGCACTGCGGGCAGGCGTTGTAGCCAGGAGGCACTACCTTGTGCTGTGCCCGCCGCTTGGCCGTGCGGGCGCGAGACTGCTTTTGCTTGGGAACGGCCATAGGCGCGGGAGTGTAGCCGCGGGTCCCAGACGCCGCGGGTGGCGCGAACCGCGGCGTTACTCGAAGCGGATCTCGGAGAGCTTGGCCCAGCGAGGGTCGGGCGGTGCGCCATGGCTGTGGTCGGCCGCGGCGCTGTTGAGGTCGGCTCCGCACACTGGGCACAGGCCCGCACAGTCGGGCCGGCACACAAGCTGTGGCGGAAGCGTGAGCAGCAGAGCGCCACGGACCCACGCGCGAAGGTCCAGCACCTCGCCCTCCAGATACGGGGAAATCAGATCCTCGACCTCCCCCGGTTGTGAGATCTCGCGGGACTCCACGCCGATCGTGGGCGTCGCCGTACCCAGACAGCGCATGCAGGGTCCGGTCAGCGCCGCGTCGAACCGCAGCCGCAGTGCGTAGCCATTCGCGTTGGTGCGCGAGACGTCGAGCTGTACCGGGACAAGGGCAGGCTCTACGGCATATCGCTCTCCCCCCAACACGAACGGGTCGATCGCCACGTCCAATTCAAGCCTCCGCCCGGCGCCCGAGCTGAGATGCAGCCCGCCGAGGTCGAAGGTGTCAGTCCGAACGGGCATCGCACCCGAGCTTAGCGGCGATTTTCGGCGCTCAGACTCGCCGTTTATCCGTCCGAAGGGGAGACCGGCCATCATTGGTTGCCATGTCCGGTTGGTTTCGCTCCTATGGCTTCGCCGACGTCCATGATCAGCTCCTGATCGGGGCCTATCCCCTCGACCGGGACGACGTTGCGATGCTCGACTGGTTCGGTGTCCAGCGCATCATCAACGTCGTCGACGACGAGGAGTACCGGCCGGGTGACCGCGAGGTCGTCCAGACGGCGCTGAAAGCGACGGGCATCGAGGAGTCTCGGCTGCCGCTCGCCGACTTCGGTGGGCTGCCACCGGAAGCGATTGAGTGGGTGGTGCAGGAGACCCTGCGACGGCTGGAGGATGGTCAGCGCGTCTACCTTCACTGCCGGGCGGGCTGGCAGCGCTCGGCGGCGCTGGCGGCAGCCGTGGTCGCCGTCCGTGACGGACTCGACGTCGACCAGGCGCTCGAATTAGTGCAGGTCCGCAAACCCTCCGCCGACCCGCTGCCGCATCAGCGCGAGGACCTGAGGCGCTGGTGGGACGAACGTCAGGCCGCCGAGGACAGCGACGAGGGACATCCACGCGAGGAGACCGGCGCACGTGGCGAAGGCGGGGTGCGCCAGGCGGCTACTCGGCCGCCCGCAGCGGACGGACCGTGAACTGCTCGTCGAGCTCGGACGCTTCGGTCTCGGCGACCTCCACGCTGCGCGCGCCGACGGTCACCTGCTCCACCGCCCCGAGCTCACGACCGGCACTGGCGGCACCATGCTCGGCGAACCTCCGCGCGCCGGGCATAACGCGAGCCTCGTAGGAACCAACGGTCTCGTTGTAGGCGCGAACGGTGCTGTTGAGCCGCGTTCCCAGCGTTGACAAGAGACTCGAGAGCTTGGCCAGGCGCCCATGCAGCTCGCGGCCGAGCTCGGCGATGGCTTGGGCCGACTCCGCCACCCGTTCCTGCTGCCAGCCGTAGGCCACGGCGCGCAGCAGCGCCAAGAGCGTCGTGGGAGTGACGATCAGGACCTGCTGGGCCATTGCATCCTCGATCAGCGCGGGATCGGCTTCGAGCGCGGCGCCGTACAGGTGCTCGGCGGGCAGGAACATGACCACGAAATCGGGCGTCGAGTCGAGCCTTGACCAGTACGACTTGTCAGCAAGCGCCCGGACGTGCTTGCGCAGCAGCCGCGCGTGCGCGCGAAGGTGTTGCTGGCGCTCCTCCTCGTCACGCGCCTGATAGGCGTCGAGCACGCCCTGCAGGGGCGCCTTGGCATCGACCATCACGTGCTTGCCGCCTGGCATGCGGACGACGACGTCGGGACGGAGCGATGACTCGTCCGAGGCCAGCGAGGCCTGCTCGAGAAAGTCGCAGTGGCGCACCATCCCGGCCATCTCGACCACGTTTCGAAGCTGCATCTGCCCCCACTGGCCACGAGCGTTCGGCTTGCGCAGCGCCGTGACCAGGGCGCCGGTCTCGGTGCGCAGCTTCTCGCCTGCCTCAGCCACCGAGCGCAGCTGGGCGGTGAGCGCTCCGCGCGACTCCCGCCGCTCGCGATCGAGCTGCACGAGCTGCGCGTCGACCTTGCCCAGCTGCTCGCGCAGAGGCGCAACCAGCCGTTCCACCGCTTGCTGGCGCTGCTCGAGGTCGCCCTTTGCTTCCGCCTGCGCGGTCCGCAGCTGCGAATTGGCGATCTCCGCGAGCTGCCCCATGCTGGATTGCAGCGCCTCGGCGCTCAACGCCTTGAACGTGTCCGAGAGCTGCTGCCTGGCCCGCAGCCGGGGCCACAACGCCGCTATGGCCAGCGCCGCTCCAACCACCATCCCCACTATCAACCAGATCGCATTCATATCCAGCCATTCAGCATGGCGCGGGCCGCGGACGGAACTACAATCGGCCGCGCCGATGGCAGACACCATCCGTCGCCACCTAGTCGTCCGCGGTCATGTCCAGGGCGTGTTCTTCAGGGACTCGCTACGAGAGCGGGCCGATGCAGCGGGAGTGTCGGGGTCGGCCCGCAATCGCAACGACGGTGCCGTGGAGGTTGTGCTGGAAGGACCGCCGGACGCAGTGGAGGAGGTCGTCTCGTACTGCCGCAGCGGCCCACCGCAGGCCGACGTCGAGGACCTCGAGGTCAGCGATCACCAGCCCGAGGGCCTGAGCGGGTTCAGCGTTCGCTGAGCGCTTGCTCGAAGGCTTCTCGGGCCGCCTGTCCGCGCACAGCGAACACGATCCGATCCAGCCGCGTGTCGCCCTGCAAGTGGCGGTGAACCTCGCGAAGCTCAATCCGCGCGGCCTCTTCCAGCGGGAAGCCGCCGACCCCGGTGCCGAACGCAACCAGCGCCAGCGAGCGGGCCCCGAGCTCGTCTGCCTTGCGCAGCGTGCTGGCGGTGGCACGGGCGATGATGTCGGCCGAGGTCGGTCCGCCGAGCTCCATCGTCGCGGCATGGATGACCCAGCGGCAGGGCATCTCTCCACCCGAGGTCTCAACGGCTTCGCCCAGGGCGATCGGAGCCTTGGCCCTGCTCTCGCGCTCGACCGCGTCGCCGCCTGCTCGAGCTATCGCGCCGGCCACGCCGCCGCCGTGCAGCAGACGCGTGTTCGCCGCGTTGGCGATCGCGTCGACCTTAAGCTGGGTGATGTCGGCCTCGAGGACCTCGACCTCGGCCACGCCCCGGTGCGCCGTCAGCCGACCTCGGCCGGTTCTTCCTTTCCGGCCAGGCGGTCACGGCCGCGTTGCACGGCCGCGATGAACTTCGTCAGGTTCACCTCGAGTGTGTTGAGGATGTCGTCGGCGTAGTCCTCCGCCCCAAGCCTGATCTCACGCTCGCGAGCTCGGGCGTCCTCGACGATGTCCTCGGCCGCCCGCTCGGCCTGCTTGGTGATCTCCTCCTCGGAGATGAGCCTCTCTTGCCGGTCTCTCGCCTCTTTGACGATCCGTTCTGCTTCGCGCTTGGCTTCCGCCAGCATCTCCTGGCGTTCCTTGACGATCCAGCGGGCCTGCTTGATTTCCTCAGGGATCGTGGCCCGCATCTGGTCGAGGATGTCGTAGATCTCCTCCTTGTCGACGCGCACCTGATCCGTCAGCGGCACCGGCTTGGCGTTGTGGACCAGATCATCGAGCTTGTCAATCAGTACGAGGACGTCCATTACAAGACCTCTGTTTCGTCAGTGGCCAAGCCGTTCCTTCAACGCCTTGGCGACCTCATCGGGTACGAGATCATCGATCTCGCCTCCGAACGTGGCGAGCTCTTTGACCCCGCTGGACCGCAGGAAACTGTACTTGGCTGAGGCCATCAGGTAAACCGATTCGATCTCGGGCGCCTGCCGCCGGTTGAGCTGGTTCATCTCCAGCTCGTACTCGAAGTCGGAGATCGCTCGGAGTCCCTTGATGATCGCCTTGGCCCCGGTCTCGTGGGCGAACTCCACCAGCAAGGTGCTGAACGTCTGAACGGAGACGTTGCCGAAGTGCCTGGTGGCGTTCTCGACGAAGCGCACGCGCTCCTCGCCGGTGAACATCGTCTTGCCCTTGCGCCAGGGCAGGTTGACGACGCCGACGATGACGGCGTCGTACATGCTGGAGGCCCGACCGATGATGTCCAGATGACCGTTCGTTACGGGGTCAAAGGTGCCGGGGCAGATCGCGAGGCGGTTATCTGGTGGGGACATGGAAGATCAGGATCAGGGTGTCTCCGTAGCGGCGCCGGTGCAGCGGCATCAGGTCTAGTTCCAATGGCTCCCGCCTGTCGCTCTCGACGACGACGCGGGCACCCGCGGCGAGCACCGGCGTCAGATCCGCCGACAGCGCCCGGCTATAGGCGCTCGCGCGACCGTAAGGCGGGTCAACGAAGACCAGATCGTATTGACGTCCGGCTCGGCGTGCGGTTTGGAGGAACCCGGTGACCGATTGCCGGCGGACCGTGGCGCTCAGCTCGAGCGACCGTAGGTTGCGCTGAATCGTTGCGATGGAGGCCGCCGAGGAGTCAACGAGCGTGGCGTCCGCGGCACCGCGCGACAGCGCCTCGATCGCCATTGCCCCCGAACCGGCGAACAGGTCGAGCGCGTGCGCGCCCTCGACCTCGCCGAGGATCGAGAAGACCGCCTCGCGGACGCGGTCCGACGTGGGGCGCGTAAGGGTTCCGCGGGGGGCGTTGAGCCTCCTGCCCCCAAGCTGACCGGCGACAACCCTCATGCCGGCGCTCGCTGGTGGCTGTGGCGCAAACCCAGTCGGTTGTAGACATGCGCTCCACAGCTCGAGGGAGTCCCGGCGACTGGTTGTCTTCTGCCACAGCCGCCCCCTGATCGCCGTAGCGCCGACGGTTGTGAGAAGTTATGGTCGTCTGGCGCCATCTAACTTCTCAAGCCCCCGGCTCGCTGCAGTGACCGGGCCGTCCAAGCCGTTGTCATAGGTTGATAACAGGCGCCTCCCCCGCCGAGTTTGAGCGCCGCGCTTCGCTGAAAAGCGACTGTCAACACGACGGCCTTCATCAACCCGGAATCGGAGCCAGGGCCTCCGCCCCATAGCGCTCGTTCAGCGCATCGGAGAGCAGCGCGTGCTCCGCGAGCCGCAAATGGGGATCGCGGCTCTGGATGCACTCTGCGTCCGCGCGTGCCCGCTCTAGCAGCTCGGCGTCGCGTGGGAACTGGGCGAAGGCAAATTCCGTCGCGCCGTGCTGCCGGGTGCCGACGAGCTCCCCCTCGCCTCTCAGCTGGAGATCGATCTCCGCCAGCTCGAAGCCGTCGCCATGACCTTGAAGCGCACGCAGGCGCGGCGCGCCCTTGGGGCCGAACAGCACGCAAAGCGCCCGGTGCTGTCCCCGGCCGACGCGTCCGCGCAGCTGATGCAACTGAGAGATCCCGTAGCGATCGGCGTCCTCGACGAGCATCACCGTCGCATTGGGGACGTCGATGCCGACCTCGATCACGGATGTGGCCACCAGCACGTTGGCCTCTCCTGACGCGAACGCGGCCATCGCCTGCTGCTTGATCCCAGGCCGCAGCTGTCCGTGCAGGAGCACGAGCGAGAAATCTCGCAGCTCGTGGTCTTGCAGGCGCTCGAACTCGGTGGTGGCGGCCTTGGCCTGTAGCAATTCGGACTCCTCGACCAGGGGGCAGACGATGAACGCCTGGCGTCCGGCTCGGAGCTCCTCGCGGATGCGCTCGTAGGCGCGCGCTCGCTCACCCTCGCTGGAACATATGAATGTCTCGGCCGGTCTTCTGCCGCTCGGCAGTTCGCGAAGCACGGTGAAGTCGAGATCGCCGTAGCCGGCAAGGGCGAGCGTGCGGGGAATCGGCGTCGCCGTCATGTGAAGCACGTGGGGACTCGAGCCGGTGGAAGACTTGGAATCGAGCGCTGCGCGCTGGCGAACTCCGAAACGATGCTGCTCATCGACAACGGCCACCGCCAGCGCCGCAAAGCCGACTGACTCTTCGATCAGGGCATGGGTGCCGATCACCAGCGGGAGCTCGCCGGTTGCGAGCTTGGAGTGCAGATCGCGACGTCGGCGTGCCGGCGTCGATCCGGTGAGCAGACCGACCGGCACCAGCTCTGCCGCCAGCAGCGATTGGATCGTGGCGAAGTGCTGCTCGGCGAGCGTCTCCGTGGGCGCCATCAACGCGGCCTGCATCCCGTGCTCGACGGCGCGGAGCATGGCGTAGAGGGCGACTACCGTCTTGCCGGAGCCGACTTCGCCCATCAACAGCCGCTGCATCGGCCGCGCGAGCGCGATGTCCCGATCGAGCGCCTCAAGCGCCCGCCGCTGGTCGCCGGTCAATTCGAACGGCAACAGCTCCGAGAGCCAGCGGGCGGTAAGACGCCGCTGAGCGTCGAGCACTGGCGCGGTGCTCGTGCGCTCCCGGGATGCTCGGCGGCCCAGCAGCGCCAGCTGAGCCAGCAGCAGCTCCTCGAACGCCAGCCGCTCGGCGGCGGCCCCCGTCGAGCCGCCGGCGCGCTCCGGGAAGTGCGAGGCCGCAAGCGCCGCCGCACGCTCGGGGAGCCCCCGCCGCGTGCGGACGGCTGCCGGCAGTGGCTCGAGCACATCGCCTAGCGCGGCCTCGTGCTCACGCACCAGCGACAGGATCTGTGTGGAGGTGAGCCCCTCGGTCGCCGGATAGTGCGCCACAGATCCATCGCCGGCGGCGGTTTCCGCCGTCCGGGCGTGCGCCTGTACCTGGAAGCGTCCGCGCGTCCGGAGCTTGCCGTGCAGCACCAGCCGCGTCCCGGGTGAGTAGCGGCGCTCGAGCCACGGCTGATTGAAGAAGGTCGCCTTCATACGGCCCGTACCGTCCGAAACCGTGGCCTCAACCAGCGGGCGCATGCCCCGACGGCGCACGGAGCGCGAAGCGATGCTCTGAACCTCGACGACGACCGTTGCGCTCTCCCCCAGCTGGAGCTGCTCCAGGGTGCGCGCCTGGCGCCGATCGCGCGGTAGGTGATCGAGCAGCTCGCCGACGGTCCGCAGTCCCAGTGTTTCCGCGGCCCTCTGGGTCTTGGCACCCTCCAGTGACAGCGGCGCCGCCAGGCGCGAGGGCCGCGGATAGCGGATCGGCGCGCCGTGAAGCTCCTCGAGCGGCAATACGCGTGTGGCGGCGAATGCGGCGAGCGGCATGGCGGCGAGCTCATGATGCAGACCAGTCCGGTCGGCTTGGGCGCCGGTTTTGCACGGCGAGCGGCGGGGAATGCCGCTGTCAGATCGTGAACGGCCGCTACTCAGCGCTCAGCAGCCACCAGTAGCTCTGTTGGCCTCCGTCGGAGAGCTCGAACTCCACTTCGCCCGCCGCCAGGGCCTGAACAGTCTCGTCATCCAGCGGCGCGTCCACTCCTCGCAGACAGGTGATCAGCTCTGCGTGGTCGGCGAGCTGCTCGAGCACTCCACGCAGAGTCTGAAGCGGCTGACCCCAGGCAACGATCTCCTCCTCGACGAATCCCACCGCGTCGCCCTGACGAAAGCGACCGCGAGCGTCATCGCGCGCGGCTTGGGCCACGGCCCCGGTGCGGACACGCGTGAGCGTCTGCGCCATGGCAGCGGCGTTCTCCACGGCGGTCCGGGTCCCGTCAAGGCTGACCGCGGACGCCAAGCCGGCCTGCTGCGAGCGCGAGCGGACGACCTCGACTGCCCTGTCGGACAGCTCGGCGGCCCGCTCGGCGGCGAGCACCACGTTCGGGCTGTTGGCCAGGACCACCACCTGCTCGGCGTCGACGGCGTGGATCGCCGCGAGGAGGTCGTAGGTGGATGGGTTGAGCGTCGGACCCCCGTCGAGCACGTAGACGCCGAAGCTCTCGAACAGGGCGCGCATCCCGTCTCCGCTGGCCACCGCCACTGCCCCGCAGACCACCGCTTCGTCGGCGCCGGCCAGCCGCTCGTCGCGGCGCTGCACCTGCTCGCGCATGTCGGCGACGTCGAGATGCGAGACCGTCCCCACCTCCGCGAACAGGGCCGTTGCAGCGTTCGGATCATCGGTGTGCACGTGAACCTTGAGCGTCGCCGGGTCGCCGACCACGAGCACGGAGTCGCCCAGCCGTTCGAGGGCCTGCACGTGGCGTCGGGGTTCGAGCCCGGTCCCGGTGACGGCGAAATTGGTGCAGTAGCGGTAGGTCGTGGAGGAGTGCTGAGGGTGGCTGACGCGAGCCGCCTGGTGATGTTGAAGGGGAGGCGGCTCCGAGCCGCGCAGCGCCCCGATGATCCCCGCCAGCAGCACCGTAAGCCCGTAGCCCCCGGCGTCCACCACCCCCGCCTCGCGCAGCACCGGCAGCAGGTCGGGTCCCCGCTCAACCGACGCCTTTCCCACGTCGAGGGCGCGCTCGATCACCTCAGCGATCACGGCGTTCTGCTCTTCGGCGCTGGCGTCCGCGGACAGCCGGGAGTTCTGGGTGTGTGCCAGCTCCGAGACGATCCGCGTCGCCATTTCGCGCACCACGGTGAGAATCGTGCCCTCGGCCGGGTCGCGGACCGAGCCGTAGGCCTGGTTGGCGGCCCTGGCCATGGCCGCCCCGATCAGCACAGGATCGACCAGCTCGCCCGGGCGGCTGGCGAGCTCCTCGGCCGCGCCCCGAATCAGCTGCGAGAGGATCACCCCCGAGTTGCCACGCGCCCCGAGCAGCGCTGCTCGGGCCACAGAGGCCACGATCTCGTCACGCCCGATGTCGTCGATGGTTCGATCCTTGAGCGCTCCCTCCAGACGGTCCAGCTCTTGCAGGACCGCTCGGAGCGTCAGCACCATGTTGTCGCCGGTGTCCCCGTCGGCGACCGGGAAGACGTTGAGCTCGTTGACCTCCTCCCGCCGTTGCTCGAGCGCGGTCAGCGCGGCTTCCAGTACAGCGCGGAAGCGGAAGATGCTGGGGTCCGACACGTCTGCGGCGCTAGTCGCTCTGCAACGCAGCGCCCACGGCCGCTGTGGGCATCAACGCGCCTTGGCGACCTTGCCGGCCTTGAGGCAGCGAGTACAGACGTACACGCGCCGGGGGGTGCCGCCGTCGTCGATCCGCACGCGTTGCAGGTTTGGGTCGAAGCGCCGCTTCGTGGCGACCATCGAGTGGCTTCGGCTGTGTCCGAACGCCGGACCCTTTGAACACACGTGACAGACCTTCGGCATGGCGGGGCGAGTATAGACGGCGTCCGCTGGGTAAAGCTGCCGGTATGACGGGGATCGGTCACACTCTGCCCACGCCCGGACTGGCCGACATCGAGCTTCCCGATCGCTACGAGCTGGTGCGTCACATCGCGGACGGCGGCATGGCGTCCGTGTGGTGCGCCCAGGACTCGCTGCTCTCCAGGAAGGTGGCGATCAAGGTGCTGGCGCCCCGGTTCCGGCGAGACGACCGGGCGGTTCGCTCCTTCGAGCGTGAGGCGCGCGCCGCGGCGCGGCTGTCCTCTCATCGCAACATCGTCACGATCTACGACGTGGGCGAGACGGTAGCCCTCGAACCCGCGGGCCCGAGGGCTGCCCGGGTCCCGGGCCCGCCGTTCATCGTCATGGAGCATCTTGCTGGGGGAACGGTCGCGGACGCCCTGCGCCACCGCCACGTGAGCATCGAAGAGGCAAGGCGGTGGATCCACGAGGCCGCCGCCGCGCTCGACTATGCGCACGAGCACGGTGTGGTCCACGGCGATGTCAAGCCCGCGAACATGCTGCTTGACGGCCAAAGCCTCCTGCACATCGGCGACTTCGGCATCGCCAGGCTCGCGCACGAGGACACGATCACCGGCGCCGGCAACCTGTTCGGCACGGCGGCCTACATTTCACCGGAGCAGGCGCTCGGCGAACGAGCCACGGCCGCGAGCGATCGCTACGCGCTGGCGGTGGTGGCCTTCGAGTTGCTCTCGGGCCAACGCCCATACGCGGCTGACGGCTTCGCGGCTCTGGCGCGTCGCCACGTCGAACAGGAGCCGCCGGCCGTCAGCTCGCGCCGCGCGACCCTGCCGCCGGCGCTCGATCCCGTGCTGCGACGCGGAATGGCCAAGGACCCCGCCGAGCGGTGGGCGACCGGCGCGGCCCTCGCTGCTGCCATCGACGCCGGGCTGTTCGAGCGGCCGGTCTCGTTTTCGCCCGCCGGTGCGCCGCTGCCGCTGACCAGGCGGCGGGCGCCGCGGACGCTCCTCGGCGGGAGGCGGACAGCTTGGCTGGCGGGGGTTGCCGTCGCCGCGGCGCTCGCGGTTGGCGTGATCGTTGCCGGCCAATCGGGAACGCCGAGGCATGGTCACCTGGAGGCAGCCGCCCGGCTCAGGCATAGCTCGCCGAGCACAGACGGCGCCCTGCTGCATTCGACCAGACAGCCGGCGGTCTCCGGGCCGGCGCGTCCCGCCTCCAGGCCGACGGTCTCCGGGCCGGCGCGTCCCGCCTCCAGGCCGACGAATCCGGCCCCCGAGCCCAAGTCTGCAACGTCAGGCCCCCCGAGCTCATCTCAGTCGGCGGCATCGCTGGAGGCCCAGGGCCACAGCCTGATGCTCGCCGGCCGATACGGCGACGCGGTCACCGTGCTCGAACAGGCGCTTCATGCCGCGGCGCCTGGAAGCCTCATCTACCAGTGGGCGCTCTACGACCTCGGTCACAGCTATCGGGAGATGGGCGACCTGCAGGCCGCGATCCCGCTGCTTCAGGAGCGGCTGCGCTACCAGGATCAGCGGCAAATCGTCCAGAGCGAGCTGAACGCGGCGTTGAGCCAGTACCACGCGCCCAGGGCGCCGGGCCCGCCGGCGCACCGGGGTGGCGCGCCGCCGGGCTAGCGCTGCGAGCCGAGACGCGCCTTCACTGCCAGCGCCGCCAGGGCGGCCTGCGCCGCGTGACGGCCCGTGTCCCGCTTGGACCCTCCGGTCACCCGCTCCAGCGCCTGTTCCATGCTGTCGACCGTCAGGATCCCAAACCCACAGGGGACGCCGGTCTCCAGCTGGATCTGCTGGATTCCCCGCGCCGCCTCGGCACACACGTATGCGTAATGGTCTGTCTCGCCGCGGATCACCGCACCGAGACAGACGACGACGTCGTAGCGGCCGGATCGCGCCGCGTAGCCCGCGATCAGCGGCAGCTCGAACGCTCCGGGCACGTCGAAGCGCTCAATGACCGTCAGCCCTTCCTCGGCCAGTGTCGCTCGCGCACCCTGCTCGAGCTTGTCTGCGAGCTCGGCGTAGTACCTCGCCACACAGAGCGCGACGCGCTCATCCCCGGCGAGGCTCACTCGCGGCGGCGCTCCTGGTGGAGCATCTCCTCATCCAGCGCCAGGCCCTGATGGTGCAGGGTGTGCCCCAGCCGGTCGCGCTTGGCGCGCAGGTACGCCTCGTTGTGGGGGTTCGGCAGGTGCTGGATCGGGATCTGGTCGGTGACCGACAGGCCGTAGCCGGACATGCCCGAGATCTTCTTTGGGTTATTGGTCAGGATGCGGATGCTCGACAGGCCAAGGTCGACCAGGATCTGGGCGCCGATGCCGTAGTCGCGCAGATCGGCGGGCAGACCCAGGCGCAGGTTGGCGTCCACGGTGTCGAGCCCCTCCTCCTGGAGCTTGTAGGCGCGAAGCTTGTTGAGCAGCCCGATGCCCCGGCCCTCCTGGCTCAGGTAGAGCAGCACGCCTCTTCCCTCACGTTCGATCATCGCCAGCGCTGACTCCAGCTGCTCGCCGCAGTCGCAGCGCAAGGAGTGAAACACGTCCCCTGTGAGGCACTCGGAGTGCACGCGCACCAGCACGTCGGGCGTACCGGCGACGTCTCCCTTGACGAGCGCCACGTGGTGCTTGTTGTCGACCAGCGAGCGGTAGCCAATGGCCACGAACTCGCCGAATGTGGTCGGCAGGTTAGTGGCCACCACCCGCTCGACGAGCTTGTCGTGGCCCCGCCGATAGGCGACGAGATCGGCGACCGTGACCATCTTCAGTTCGTGGCGCTCGCAGTAGGAGACGAGGTCACCGACGCGTGCCATCGTGCCGTCGTCGTTCATGATCTCGCAGATCACACCGGCCGGAATGAGGCCGGCCAGGCGCGCCAGGTCGACCGCCGCCTCGGTCTGTCCCACGCGCTCGAGCACGCCGCCCGAGCGGGCCTTCAGCGGGAACACGTGTCCCGGCTGGACAAGATCTCGTGGCGCCGTGCCAGGGTCGATCGCCACCTGGATCGTGCGCGCGCGGTCGTAGGCCGAGATGCCGGTCGTCACGCCGTCGCGAGCCTCGATCGAGACCGTGAAGGCGGTCTCGAACGTGGACTCGTTCTTGGCCGCCATCAGGTCCAGGCCCAGCTCATCGCAGCGTTCGGCAGTCAGAGCCAGGCAGATCAGCCCCCGGCCCTCCCTGGCCATGAACGCCACCGCCTCGGGGGTCACGAACTGGGCGGCGATCGTCAAATCGCCCTCGTTCTCGCGGTTCTCATCGTCGACGACTACCACCATGCGGCCCCGGCGGATGTCTTCGATCGCCTCCTCGATCGTGGCGAACGGGGTTTTGGTCGAGCTCATGACCTATCGCTCCCGTCGCGGTGCAAGAGCTTCTCAACGTATTTCGCCAGCACGTCGGCCTCCAGGTTCACCCGCGTCCCCGGCGCCGCGGCCCCAAGGTTGGTGCGTGTCAGCGTCTCCGGTATGAGCGAGACGGTAAAGCATCGGTTCGAAAGCGCCGCAACCGTCAGCGATACGCCGTCGACGGCGATTGACCCCTTCTCCACCACGTATGACAGGAGCTCGCGCGGGGCCTCGATCGTGAGGCGTCTGGCGAAGCCGTCCTCTGACACGGACACGACGGTGCCGAGCGCGTCGACATGTCCCTGCACGATGTGACCACCGAGCCGGTCGCTCGGGCGCATCGGCAGCTCCAGGTTGACCGGCGTTCCGGGAGCCGCGGCGGCGAGCGAGCTACGGGATAGCGTCTCGTTCATCAGCTCGGCCGTGAAGGCTCCGTCCCCGACGCTCGCGGCGGTCACACATACGCCGTTGACCGCGACCGAGTCCCCCTGCCGAAGCTCTGACGCCACCGGACTGCTGACGGTGAGCCGCATTCCGTCCGCGGCCGCCTCGCCATGCTCGATCCGTCCGACGGCCTGTACCAAGCCTGTGAACATCACCAGTCCTTGAGGCGCGAGGAGATCAGCAGGTCCTCCCCCACACGCTCCCAGCAAATCACCGAGGCCCGCGCGGCGCCGGCGATGGTCTCAGCTCCCTCTCCCTCGAGCGGAGCGCGTGCGGCTCGCCCGCCCAGCACCAGCGGGGCCAGGAACAACCGCAGCTCGTCGATCTCGCCCGCGTCGAGAAATGCGCCGGCGAGATGCGGCCCACCTTCCAGCAGGATCGAGCTGACACCGTTCAGGCCGAGCTGCTCGAGCGCGGAGCGGACTCTGGCCGTCTCGTTCTCTCCCGGCGCCACGATCACCTCGGCGCCGTGCGTCTCCAGAGCATCGGTCGCTGTCCGTGGGGCGGCGCGCGAGACGACCACGGTCAAGGCGACGCGACGCGCGTCGCGGATGAGCTTCGAGTCGACCGGAAGCCGGGCCAGGGAGTCGAAGACCACGCGGCGCGGCTGACGATGAACGTTTTCGACCCGCGCCGTGAGCTCGGGGTCATCGGCCAGCGCCGTGCCGATGCCGACGGCGACGGCGTCGCATTCCGCGCGCCAGCGGTGGGCCCTGGCGCGGCTCGCCTCGCAGGAGATCCACTTGGAGTCGCCGCCTTGCGTGGCCACCTTGCCGTCGAGCGTCATCGCCGATTTGAACAGCACCCACGGCAGGCCGGTCCGGGCCCACTTGCGAAACGGCTGATTCGCCAGGCGAGCCCGGGCCGCCAGTTCCCCGTCGGCGACCACGACCTCGATCCCCTCGTCGCGCAGGATCCCCAGCGCGCGGCCCGAGGCGTGCTCACTGGGATCGTCGGCGGCGACCACCACCCGGCGAATGCCCGCCTCGCGGATTGCATCGGTGCAGGGCGGCGTCTTGCCGTGGTGGCAACAGGGCTCGAGCGACACGTACAGCGTGGCGTCGGCGAGCTCGTGATCGCCCGCGGCGCGGATGGCCTCGACCTCGGCATGTGGGCCGCCGAAGGCGCCGTGGTAGCCCTCGGCGATCATCTCCCCGCGGGCGGCGATCACCGCACCGACAAGAGGATTCGGACTGACTCGGCCGCGCCCGTTCTCGGCGATCTCGATCGCCCGCGCGAGGTGGCGGTGGTCCATGTTGGGCTCGGTGGGCACCAACCTAAGCCTACGAGCAGCGGCCGCCGCTCAAGCGGTACACACTGATATCCGGCCCCGGAAGCCGGTAGGCGCCCGGGTAGTAATCGATCGAGAAGTCGAAGTTGAAGGGCACGGGGCGGGCCCCGGCGGCGAACGGGGTGACGTGATAGACGAGCCGCCCTCGCCTGGCAAGCGCGGCGTAGTAGGCGATCGCGCCCGGAACAAGCCCGGGTTCGGCAAACGCGCGCCCGGCCTGAAGCGACCCGATGAGAACCCAGCAGTAGCCCTGCTGCACGTACTGATTCAGCAGCGACGGTCGCAGCGTGCGCTCGTACTGATCCACCGGCACGTAGCGCAGCCTGCCTCCCGGCAGCGGATGGCCGTCGACGCCGATGTTGGAGAGCCATGTCGGATAGCGCACCCAGCGCTCGCCGGTTGGCGTCCGGGACAGTGAGCGGCCAACGTCCGTGGCCCAGGCGTCCGGCACGTCCGGTTCGAGCACGACGCGCGAGCCGGCCGGCACATGGGACACCATCCATGTCCGCGCCAGCGTCCGCGTGTCCGGTCGGGCGAGGACGAGGTCGTTGTGCACGTCGCTGACGACGCTCTGCGCCAGCAGCGCCGCGACCACGAGCGCTCCCGCCAGCACGGGGAGTGCGGACCGTACGGGGCCGAGGCCGCGCCGGCGCACACCGGGGCGCACACGCCGGAGCAGGCGCTGGAGCTCGAGCGCGCCGTAAGCCGCGAGCAGCGCCACGATGGGGAACATCGGCAAGAGCCAGCGCCCGAAGAAGCGCTGCTGCTGGCCCATGAAGATGATGTACGCGATTGGCACCGCCACCAGCATCAGCGCCATCGCCAGGCGGCGTCGAGCGATGAGGGCGACCGCGCCGGCGAGCGCCGCGAGTGCCGGCACCCAGCCCAGTCCCCAGGTGAACGTCGAGAAGTAGAAGGCGATGCCGCCGTTCTGGGACGTCCCGAGCTTGAATGGCTGCGAGCCGGCGGCCAGCGAGGCCTGTTCGGTCAGCCCGCTCCAGAAGGCGTGAAAGTTCAGCACCGAGAACGGATTGCCGAGCACGAACGCGCCGAACGCCACCAGCAGGCCGGCGGTCAGCCTGCGCGCGGCGCCGGCGGTCGTGCTGGTGTGGGCATCTGCAATTGACGCAACCAGGAGGCACAGCAGCGTGATGCCGCCCGTGTACTTGGTGGCCGCCGCCAGACCGATTCCGACGCCGGCGATCAGGTAGTCGCGCAGCCGACCAGCGCGGAGGACGCCGGCAATGCCCCACAACGACAGTGTCAACGGCGCCAGCGTCGGGACGTCGTTGACCGCCACGTGGCTGTAGTAGATCGGCAGGAACGCCAGCCCGAACACGGCCGCCGCCAGCAGCCCGCAGACACGACCGAAGAGCCGAGCGCCGGCGAGGTACAGCAGCCACACCGATGCCGTCCCCAGGGCCGCTGCCACCACGCGAGCCAGTGTGAACACCGCCGTGGGATCGGTTGTGTAGGCCCGGCTGACGGCGTCGCCAGAGCCGAACCAGAGCTCGAACACGACGTGCAGCAGGTATGAGTAAGCCGGCGGGTTGAGGAAGTAGCGAGGGTTGTAGTCGTGGCCGAAGAAGGCGATCGCCCGCGGGACGAAATGCTGTGCCTCGTCGACGTTGTAGCTGTATGGGAGCCCCTGCTTGATGCCCCAGAGCCGCAAGCCGAGCGTGGCCAGGAGCAGCACTGCCAGCGCCACATGAACGACGTCGACGCGCGGCGGTAGAGCCCGCGCCACACGCCCGCCACGCCCAGCGCGATCGGCGCTGTCGCGCAGTGGACCAGGGGGGCCGCCGGGCACCGGAGGCGAGACGGTGGTGCTCATATCCCGGACGAGTATCCCGCTACCGTGTTGCCGTTAGAGCGCCGCCCGAGGGAGCTCACACAGAGCGCCGCCCATGAAGCTCGTCATCCAGATCCCCTGTTTCAACGAGGAGCACCAGCTGCCGCTCACGCTCAGCCGCCTGCCGCGCACGGTGCCGGGGTTCGAGTGCGTGGAGCTGCTTGTCATCGACGACGGATCGAGTGATCGAACGATCGAGGTGGCCCGGGATGCAGGCGTCGATCACGTGGTCCGCCTGACGACGCACAAAGGATTGGCGGCGGCGTTCCAGGCCGGTCTCGACGCCAGCCTGAAGCTCGGCGCGGACGTGATCGTCAACACCGACGCCGACAACCAGTACGACGGCTCTGACGTCCCCAGGCTCGTCGAGCCGATCTTGCGAGGGCACGCCGACATGGTCGTCGGCGATCGTCAGGTGTCTGCGATCGAGCACTTCTCGGGTGCCAAGAAGCTGCTCCAACGCCTCGGCTCCTGGGTGGTGCGAGCGGCCTCGGCCACGGAGATCCCGGATGCCACCTCCGGGTTCCGCGCTTACAACCGAGAGGCTGCCCTCCAGGTCCAGGCGGTCTCCAGATTCACCTACACGCTGGAGACCATCATCCAAGCCGGCAAGCTGCTGGTGGCCATCGACCACGTACCGGTCAGGACCAACCCCCAAACGCGTGAGTCGCGGCTGTTTCCGTCAGTCGGTTCCTACGTGCGCCGCAACGCCCTGTCGATCTTCCGCCTGTATTCGCAGTACGAGCCGCTCAAGGTGTTCTGGACCGGGGCGGTGTTGATCGGGCTGGTCTCGCTTGGCATCTTCGTCCGCTTCCTGATCTTCTTTGCCGAGGGCCACGGACGTGGCCACGTGCAGTCGCTGATCGCAGGCGCGGTGCTGTTCAACACCGCGATGCTGTTGGCCGCGCTCGGAGTGATCGGAGACCTGCTCGATGCCCAGCGGACGCTGTCCCAGCGCACGTTCGAACGGGTGCGTCGGATCGAGCTCCAGATGGGCGTGGAGCCCTCGCACTACGAGCCGGCGCGCGAGCCGCTGGGCGAGCGTGCCACGGACGTCGAGCCCGGTCGCGATGGCCGCCAGACGCTCGAGGTATGACCGCCACGGCCGGCACCCGCCGCACGGATGACCGCCGCCACGAGGCCCCCGCCGGCAACCTGTTCGACAAGTACGGCTCCCGCAACCCCTTGGTGCGGTCCGCCATGGCTCGCTTCGAGCGCTCGCTCCAAGAGCTGCTCCGGATCGCCGCCCCCAGTTCCGTGCTCGACGTGGGATGCGGCGAAGGCGTCATCACAGAGACCTGGGCCGAGCGGCTGCAAGCTGGAAGGGTCGTGGGCGTCGACATCGCGGACCCGGCGCTCGCCGGGCAATGGGCCGCTCGGCGACGGCCAAACCTCGAGTTTCTCGCGGCGGATGCCGGCAGGCTGCCATTCGCGGACGGCGAATTCGACCTGGTGGCCGCGATCGAGTCGCTCGAGCACGTCGGGGATCCGCGGCGCGTGCTGGCGCAGATGGCGCGCGTGTCCGCCTCGCACCTGCTGGTATCGGTCCCGCGCGAGCCTCTGTGGCGGGCTCTGAACCTGGCCCGCGGCGCGTACGTGCGCGAGCTGGGCAACACGCCCGGGCATCGGCAGCATTGGTCGCGGCGCGGGCTCAGGCGACTGCTTGAGCCCTATGGCCAGGTGGTGGCGGAGCGGGCGCCCCTCCCGTGGCAGATGCTGCTGGTGCGGGTGCAATGACCGAACGGCTCGCGCCCGCCGAGACTGAAGCACCGGTGGCCCCAGGCTCCGCCAACGGCGACCCGCGCGCCAGAAAAAAGCGGGAATACGTCCCCGGCGCCCGCGTGCTGTCGATCGGGATCGCTTCGACCGGGATCTTCACCTTCCTGTACCTGGCGACCGCGAGCCACGTGCTCGACAAGGCCTCGTACAGCCGGATCTCGCTCTGCTGGGCGATCATGTTCGTGATCCTGTCGGTGATCTATCGGCCGATCGAGCAGTTGCTCTCGCGCACGATCGCCGACCGTCGAGCCCGTGGCCTGCGCGGTCATCCGCTTAGCATCCCGGCGTCGATTCAGCTGGGGTTCGCGCTCGTCTTCCTGGCGGCCGCGCTCTCGCTGCGACACGAGATCGAGCACGGGATATTCGACGGCTCGACCGCGCTCTACTGGATCCTGGTGATCGGCGTGCTGGCCTACGCGGCGAGCTACTTCGCCCGTGGATGGCTCGGCGGCCACCAGCGGTTCGCCCTGTACGGCGGCCTCGTCTTCCTCGAATCCACATCGCGTTTCCTGTTCGCCCTCGCCGTTGCCCTCGGAATCGGCTCAGGCCAGGGCGCCGTGGGACTGGGAATGGCCGTTGCGCCATTCGCGTCTCTGTGCGTGATCCCGTTCGCGTTCTCCAGAATTCAGCGCCCGCCGCCAAGAGGTCTCGAGGAGCTGCCGGTCGCCGACGCGGCGCGCGAGGGGCCGGTGCATGGACAGCTCGAGGAGGCGGCGACCGATCTGACGCTGCGCCACGGGTCGCGCTTCGCAGTCTCGGTCGTGGGCATCATGCTCGCCGAGCAGACGCTGATGAACGCGGGGGTGCTGATCGTCGCCGCGAAGTCGGGTGGCACGATCAGCACAGGCTTGACCGGATTCGTCTTCAACGTGCTGCTCATCGTCCGCGCCCCGCTGCAGCTCTTCCAGGCGATCCAGACCGCGATCCTCCCCCACCTCGCGGGCCTCGAGGCACGGGAGAGCGGGGAGGAGTTCCACCGCGCGATCCGGACCACGATCCTGGCGATCGTGGCGTTCTCGGCAGTGGTCGCCCTCGGTCTGCTGGCCATCGGCCCACCGGTGATGACCGCGCTGCTTGGCCACAACGGGGCCGGCTACTACCACCGCCTGGGCCTGGCGGTGGTCGGGATCGGCATGGGCCTGCACCTCGTGTCGGGCACGCTTAACCAGGCGGCCCTGGCCCGCGGCCGGGCCGCGCTGGCCGCGGTCGCCTGGCTGTTCTCCGCGGCGCTGTTCGTGGCGTTCGTCGCCGCCCCCACGATCTCCTCGGTAGTGACCCGTGTGGAGGTCGGCTACTGCCTGGCGGCCGGCGTCCTCTGTGCGCTGCTGGGCATCCTGTACGTGCGCGGCCCCGCAAAGACGACAGCCTGACTAGGCCCCGGACTCCAGGCTGCGGCAGGTCGGATCCTTGGTGGCAGCTGCGTGCAGCTGCGGGTTCTTCTCGGGCGCGAGCTTCGCCATTCCCGACAGCGCGTTGCGCACGTCGGTATTGACCTTGCCCGCGGAGGCGGTGAAGGCGCTCTTGCTCTTGGTTGAGATGTGAGTGGCGTCGGCGGCAGCCTGGTTCAGGCTGGCCTTCGCCTTGGTGAATACCTGCACCAGCGTCTGGGCGATTGACTTGCCGTTCGACACGGCGGGCGTGCCCGCGGAGGCGAGATCGTTGGTCGTCGAGCTGGTGGCGCTGGCCAGAGTGTCCACGAACTGCACGTAGCCGGTCTTGGCGGCGGTGAGCGACTTCGTGTTGGCGATCGACTGCAGCTTGTTGCCGGCCGTCTCCACCGCGGCCTGCCAGTGCGACGCTGAGGTGCAGATCGAATTGACATAGGTGGCAGCGGAGACGCCGGAGGACTTCGATGAGCCGCAGCCGGCGACTGCCAGCGCGGCGGCGGCCAGGGCGGCCGCCAGCATGCGGTTGGATCGGATCACGGGCAAAACAGTAGCTAGACCGCGCCTGAAGCCGCCACGATCTCGGCGTATGACGCGGCGGGATCCGGAGATCCAAACACCGCGGAGCCCGTGACGAGCACGTTCGCCCCGGCCTCGGCGCAAGCCGCGACTGTGTCTTTGTGCACGCCGCCGTCTACCTCGAGTGCGATCCGCTCCGGGAGCGCGGAGCGCATACGGGACAGCTTGCCCAGCGACGCCGGGATCAGCTTCTGGTTGCCCCAGCCGGGATTGACGCTCATGCACAGGGCCATGTCGAGCGCGTCGTAGGCAAGCTCGTCGAGGGCCGAGAAGGCCGTCGCCGGGCAGAGCGCGACGCACGAGCTGCAGCCGGCGTCTTTGATCGCCGAGAGCGCGTAGTGAACGTGCGGAGTGGCCTCGACGTGCACCGTGATGCTGTCCGCTCCTGCGCGCGCGACGTTTTCCACCTGTCGCTCGGGCCGCTCGACCATCAGATGAACGTCGACGATCCCCCCGGCGTCGTGAACACGGTCGGCGATCGCGCTGACCGCGACCGGCCCAAAAGTGATCGGGGGGACGAAATGCCCATCCATCACGTCGACATGGATGACGCGAGCACCGGCCGCCAGTATCTCCTCGACTTGTGGGCCCAGGCGTGCGAAATCGGCCGACAGAATCGAGGGCGCCACGCGCCGGTCGCGGAGGATCTGCTCGGCGGTCACCGGCCCGCTAGTGCTTCCCGCCGTTTGTACGGCCCACTACACGGCCTTCAGCATGCTGCCATGGCAGTGGTTGCAGGCCACGATTGCCGTGCTCGACATGCGCACGATCGTGGAGTGCTCGCCGCAGTTGGGGCACACCGAGACGAGCTCGAACCGGTGCAGGCACCAGACGCAGCGGTAGCGACCGGGGACGGCGGTGGGACGCAGCCAGGGCTCACCACAGTCGGGACACTCCATCCCAAGCTTGCCGTTGGCATCCGTCACTCACTCGGAGAGTAACGACGCCCCCGGCGCGCGCCTTACATTCGGGGCCGCGGTCCCGAGCTCACGCCCGGCGCAGCCTGGCGATGAAGAACCCGTCGGTCCCGTCGCGATGCGGCAACAGCTGGACGGGCGGCTCGCCCTCGAAATCCGGATGCTCAGTGAGGAATTCGTCGATCAGCTGCGGGCCCTCGGCACGCGAGATCGTGCATACGGAGTACACCAGCACGCCGCCGGACGACGTCGCCCCGGCCGCCGCGGAGAGCATCTGTCGCTGAAGCGAGGCCAGCTCGGCGATCGACCCTGGCGTGGCCCGCCAGCGGATATCCGGCCGCGACTGCAAAGTTCCCAGGCCCGAGCACGGCGGGTCGAGCAGGACCCGATCGAACCGAGGTTCGGAGCGCCGCTCGCGCGCGTCGGCCACCTCAACCCGCACGCTCTGAGCGCCCATACGGGCACAGGTCGCCGCGAGTGCGGCGGCCCGCCCGGCATGCCGCTCCACCGCCGTGATCTCGGCTCGGTCCTCGCTGAGCGCGGCGAGGTGCGTCGTCTTGGCGCCGGGCGCGGCGCAGAGGTCGAGGATCCGCTCGTCCCGTTGCGGCGCCAGCTCCCGCGCCACCCGCATCGAGCCCCGCGACTGGGGCATCACGGCGCCCCGTTGCCAGAGCTCCGATCCCTCCACATCGAACGGCCCATCGAGCAGCAGGCCCTCGGCTGCATCGTCCGCCCGGCGCGCCGTCACAGGCAGGCTGGCCATGACCTCCGCCGGCGTGGCGGCCAGCGTGTTCACCCGCAGCGCGGATTCTGCCGGGAGATTGATGTGCCGCAGCAGCGCCCGCGCCTCCTGCGCCCCGAGCTCGCGCCACCAGCGCTCAGCCAGCCAGCGGGGCACGGAGTGAAGGACCGCCGCCCGCTCCGCGCTCTCGTCGTCCAGCCCGGCGAGCAGACCAGACGCCTCGCGAACGCCACGGCGCAGGACGGCGTTGACCAGCCGCGCACCGGGCCCGCCCCCGGCCTTGGCCAGCTCGACGCTCTCAGAGACCGCGGCGTGCTCGGGTATGGCGTCCATGAACAGGATCTGGAAGAGGCCCAGACGCAGCGCCGTCAGCGCGGTGGGCTCGAGCCGGCGCACTGGCCGGTTGGCGAGCCGCTCGAGCACGTAGTCGAGTGTCGCGCGGCGCTGCACAACGCCGTATGCCAAATGCATCGCCAGCCCGCGGTCCCGGCTGTCGAGTCCTGCCCTCTGCGCTTCCGCCCGCAGCGCTCGGTCGGCGTACGCGCCGTGTTCGAAAACCCGCCGCACTACCCGAAACGCGCATGCCCGGGCGGGCTGAGCGCGTGAGGATGTCGCGCTCACCGCCGCAGTCCTCGCAAGTACTCCTCGCCGGTCATCGGGCGGCGGCCCGGCGGATGGACGACACACAGCTCGAGCGCGCCCTGGGCGCACCCCAGCACGGGACGCGGCGGCTCCACTGAGAGCGTCCCGGCCGGTGGCCCCGAGGCCCGGAGGCGAACCTCGCGCACGCCCAGCAGCGACCCATCGGCCAGCTGCAGCTGGGCGCCAATGTGCGGCGTCAGGGCCCGGACCAGGCGTTCCAGGATCGCCGCCTGCTGCGTCGGATCGAGCCGGCGGTCGGCGGCGGTGATCTTCTCGGCGTAGGTCACCCGGCGCTCGTCCTGCTCGGTTGCCGGAGGGAGCTCATCCAGCGTGCCGACCAGCAGCTCGCCGCCCAGACGCGTCAACCTCGCGGCCAGCGTCCCGTAGGTGTCCGAGGGCTCGATCCGCTCGGCGGCCTGGGCGTGCACCGGGCCGCTGTCCAGCCCCGCGGTGACGCGCATGATCGACACGCCGGTGCGCTCGTCGCCCGCCATGATCGCCCGCTCGACCGGCGCCGCGCCGCGCCAGCGCGGAAGCAGCGACGGGTGGACGTTCAGCATCAGGTAGTCGGAGAGCAGCGGCTCTCTGATCAGCGCTCCGAACGCGCACACGCAGATCGCGTCCGGACGCAGTTCGGAGATCTGTCCTCGTACCGTCTCGTCGTTGACCGACACCGGCTGCGCCACCGGCATCTCAAGCAGTCGAGCCGCCTCGGCGACCGGCGGCGAAGCCATCCTGCGACCCCGGCCCCGGGGGCGGTCGGGTCTGGTGATCACCAGCTGTGGGCGGTGGCTGGAGGCCGCCAGCCGCTCCAGCACGGAGACCGCGAACTCGGAGGTGCCCAGAAAGACGGTCCGCACTTGCCGAGGAGGCTCGCCTCGGTCAGGCGGCAGCCTGTACCTCGCGCAACGTGCGCATCGCCTCCTTGCGCTGCTCGCGCGTGGTGCGATCCAGGATCAGCACCCCGTCCAGATGGTCCATCTCGTGCTGGATGACGCGCGCCTCGAGGCCCGAGGCCTCGACCACGATCGGGTCGCCGCGCTCGTTCTGTCCGCGGACACGGACGTGCACCGGACGCTCCACGTCGACCAGCACCTCCGGAAGGCTGAGGCAGCCCTCCTCGGCGGCCTCGGCATCGCCTCCCGCCCACTCCAGCACCGGGTTGGCGAGCGCTGCCAGCTCGGCGTCGGGCTGCACGCGGTAGACGAGCAGGCGATGAAGCACCCCGAGCTGCGTCGCCGCCAGGCCCACGCCCAGGGCGTCGTTCATGAGCTCCCCCATCCGCTGCACCTCGTCGAGGAGCGCGGAATCAAAGCGCTCCACGGCCCGGGCCCGGGTGCGGAGCACTGGATCGCCGAACTTGCGGACGCGGGCCAGCGCCGCCGCGCGCCGTTCGGCGGTCTCCGCATCGAGCTCCGGTTCATGGCCCTCGTCCTCGGGCGCGCCGGGCTCAGTCTCGGATTCCAGTGTCTGCTCTTCGGCCACCTGCAAAGTGTATGAGGCCCCTACACGGGGTCGACGTCGACGCTGATGCTGGCTCCTGAAGCCGTCCGGCCGCGGGCCAGTTCGCTCACCGCCGCGCCCACCGCGTCGATCGCCTCGGCGCGCCGGCGCCCCTTGATCACCAGCTGGCTGCGCGCCCGCCCGCGCAACGCGAACAGCGGCGCCGGCCCCAGCACGTCGGCCTCCGGCGCCGCGATCCGCGCGTGCAGCGCGGTCGCCGCCGCGCGGGCTTCGGCGGCTTCGGGCGCCGAGCACACCACGCGGATCAGCGAGGAGAACGGCGGATAGCCGAGCGCGGCGCGGCGCTCGAGCTCCCCGGTCACGAAGCCGTCCGCGTCGTGGGTGGAGGCCAGCCTCACCGCTCGGGCCTCGGGCGCCAGCGTCTGCACCAGAACGCGGCCCCCTCCCTGGCCCCGGCCTGCACGCCCGGCGAGCTGCGTGATGAGGGCAAAAGTCCGCTCCTCGGCGCGGAAGTCGGGAAACCGGAGCGTCTGGTCGGCGTCGAGCACCACCCCCAAGGTGACATCCGGGAAGTCGTGGCCCTTGGCCACCATCTGGGTACCCAGCAGGACACCCGCCGGCGCGGCCTCGAAGCGCTGGAGCACGCGGGCTCGCCCGTCGAGCCCGGCGGAGTCGGCGTCCAAGCGCAGAACTGGGAATTGGGGCTCGGCAATCGCCTCGCGCAGCTCGTGCTCCAGGCGCTCGGTCCCGGCCCCGTGGCGCGCGACCGTAGTGGAGCCGCACGCGGGGCAGCGGGTCGGGACCGGCTCGCGATGAGCGCAGTGGTGGCAGGCCAGGAACCCCCTGCCCTCTGTCCCCCGCCGCGGTTGGTGGAGCACGAGCGCCACCTCGCAGTTGGGGCACATCCAGACCCGACCGCAGCCGCGGCAGGAGAGGAAGTTCGACCACCCACGGCGGTTGAGCAGGATGATGGCCTTACCTCCCCGGCGCCGCAGCTCGGCCAGGGCCAGCCGCGTGGCGGGATGGAGGGGGTGATGCTGCCCGCGCATGTCGAGCAGCTCCACCGGCGGCAGTGGCCGGCTGTCGATCCGCTCGGTCAGCCGCAGCCGCCGAAACGCGTGCACGCTCTCCGGGCGCGGCGTGGCGCTTCCCAGCAGGAGCACCGCCCGATGCTGTTCGGCGCGGCGGGCGGCGACGGTGCGCGCGTCGTAGCGCGGGTCCCCTTCGTGCTTGTACGAGCCCTCGTGCTCCTCGTCGACGACGATCAGGCCAATTCGCTCGAGCGGCGCGAACACCGCGGAGCGCGGACCGACGCAGACGCGCGCCTCGCCGCGCGCCAGACGCATCCACTCGTCGTGGCGCTGACCATCCGACAACCCCGAATGCAGGACCGCGATCCGCTCGCCGAAGCGCGCCTCGAAGCGTGCCAGCGTCTGCGGGGTGAGCGCGATCTCGGGCACGAGCACGATCGTCCCTCGTCCGGAGTGCAGCGTGTGGCGCGCGGCGCGCAGATACACCTCGGTCTTGCCCGACCCGGTGATTCCGTGCAGCAGAAAGCGTTGATGCCGGCCGCCGTCGAGCGCCGACTCCAGCGCCTGCAGCGCGACTTGCTGGGAGGGCGCGAGCGTGGGAGGCTCGGCGCTGGCCGACCCGACGCGCCGGCTCCGCGGCACGCGGCGAGTCACCGCGGATTCGATCGCCACCAGCCCCCGCCGCTCGAGCCGACGCAGGCGGTCGGTGCCGAGCTCGGCGGCCGGCAGGGGGCCTGCCGTCCGCAGGCCCTCGAGCGCCGCGCGCTGGGCCGTGTTCAGCGTGCCGTTGCCTGAGAGGGCATCGTGCCCGGCCGAGGTGAGCCGCGCCACCAGCGCCTGGCGGGCCTTGACACCCCTCCTGGCGCCGGGCGCCATGACCAGCCCCAGGGCCCGAGCCGGCGTCGAGCAGTACTCGTTCGCCATCCACAGGGCCAGAGCGACCAGGTCCCCGGGAACCGCCGTTGGAAGCACCTGCTCGGGCTCGACCAGCCGCTCGAGCGGGAGCTCGGAGCGCTCGGAGAGAGCCACCACTACGCCCAGGGCCGAGCGCCCGGCGAACGGCACACGCAGCAGCGAGCCGACCGCGACGTGGCCCTGTCCGTCGCCCAGCAGGTAATCGAACGGGCCTCGCACGGCCCGGGTGCTCATCAGCACCTCGACGCGTGCAATCCGCTTTTCGGCGGCGAGAATCTGGTCCATTGGGGGCGGCCCAGGGTAGAGTGAGGAAAGGATGACGACCGAGGGGCTTGGCCCTGACCTCGGTTCGACCGGGGAGACCGTCACGCCTGCCGAGGCCTTCGACTTGTGCGACCGCATCGTCGGCGAGCCGTCGCGGCGCCGTCACTTCTTCGGATGGCTCCGCGCGCCGGAGGCCCCGCGCGACCAGTGGCTGCCGGTGGACGCCTACTACCCAGGCCACCGTCTGGTGCTCGTGTGGCGGCCCGCCCCGGGCCCCAACGACGAGCTCTACCGGGAGCTCGTACCGGCGCACGGGCTGCGGCTGCTCGAGCTCACTCCGGCCAAGATCGCAGGCGACCGTCCGGAGGCCGAGCGTCGCCTGCGGGCGCTGCTCGGCGCGGCCGGGGCCACGCCAATCGCCGCCGCGCAGCGGCCCCCCCGCGGCACGCGGCCGGGCTCCGAGGGCGCGGCACCCGCGGAGTGGCGCGACGTTCGGCGACGAGCACGCCCCGCCTCGCGGCCGTTTGAGCTCCCGGCCTGGCTGGGCGCGATCGCCGGCGCCGCGCTGGTGGCCGTGGTGATCACCGAGCTGTACGCCGGCGTGGCGCTGGTGGGGTTCGACGCCGGCCGCCCGGTGCTGGCGCTGGGGCTGGCACTCGACGCCTGCGCGCGGGCCCTGGGGACGCTCGCCGCAAGCCGCGAGCGCGCACCCGGCTGGCCCTGGCTCTGCGCGGCCGGGGGGAGCCCCATGGTGGCGGTGTTCGTCTTCGGTCGCGAGCGCCGGGCGACCGTCGAGCCGGCGCCGCTCGCCGGGGTTCTGGCCCTGCTGGCGCTGGCGCTGGTGGCCGTGGCGTTGATCGGCATCGCCAGCTAGTGGCGTCCGCGACACTAGGGCCATGCAGCGGGACGCCCGGCGCGAGCAGATCCTGTTCCAAGGCCACCCGTCGTGGCGCGCGATGCTCGGCCTGTACGCCAGGGTGCTTCTGGCGGCCGTCGCGGCCGGCGTGGTGGCCGGGGTCGTCAGCGCGATCGCCGGACGCGGCGTGCAGGTCGGCTGGGTCGTGGTCGCGGTGCTGGTGGTGCTCGCGCTCGGTTCGCTCAGGGGGCTACTCGAGCGCCGGCGCACCACCTACACGATCACCAGCGAGCGGCTGACGATCGAGACCGGACTGCTGGGCCGCGAGCTCCACGAGACCCGGCTCGACCGCGTGCAGAACGTGGGCTGCCGGCAGTCGCTATACGAGCGGCTGGTGGGGGTGGGCACGGTCGAGTTCGACACCGCGGGCCTAGATTTCGAGTTCGCCTTCCACGGGGTGGCGGACCCTCGCTCGATCGCCCGCGAGGTGGGACACGCGCTGCGGGAGCCCACGCCCCTTTCCCCTATGTAGGCCGGCGCTCATGAGCGCCGGCCCCGGGCCGATCATGATCGGCCCGGCCGGCCGGAACATGTTCCGGCCGGATCCAAAATCGAATTACGCCTCGACCGCCGTCTCGCTAAAACCGGCGGCGGCGCGCAGCTCGCCGGCCTTGTCGGTCCGCTCCCAGGTGAAGTCGTGATCGTCGCGGCCGAAGTGGCCGTAGGCGGCGGTCTTCTGGAAGATCGGACGGTGCAGGCGCAGGTACTGACGGAACGCGCCGGGGCGCAGGTCGAAGTGCTGGGCGATGAGCTCGAGGATCTTGGCCCGGCCGATCTTCTCCGTGCCGAACGTCTCAACCATCACCGACACTGGGTGGGCGACGCCGATCGCGTAGGCCACCTGGACCTCGGCCCGCTCGGCCAGACCGGCGGCGACCACGTTCTTGGCCACGTAGCGGGCCGCGTAGGCCGCCGAGCGGTCGACCTTGGAGGGGTCCTTGCCGGAGAACGCCCCGCCGCCGTGGCGGGCCATCCCCCCGTAGGTGTCGACGATGATCTTGCGGCCCGTCAGCCCGCAGTCGCCCATCGGGCCGCCGATCACGAACCGCCCGGTGGGGTTGACCAGAAAGCTGCGGTGCAGCTTGCGGGTGTCGTAGAGCTCGGCGGGCAGTATCGGTTCGATCACGTGCTCCCACAGGTCGTCCTTGATCAGCGACTCGGCGCCGTCCCGGTGCTGGGTTGAGATCAGCAGCTTCTCGATCTCCACCGGCCGGCCGTCCACGTAGCGCACCGTGACCTGCGTCTTGCCGTCGGGTCGCAGGTAGGGGACGATCTCGGCCTTGCGCACGTCCGCCAGGCGCTTGGCCAGCTTGTGGGCCAGCGAGATCGGCAGCGGCATCAGCTCCTCGGTCTCGCTGGTGGCGTAGCCGAACATCATTCCCTGGTCGCCGGCGCCTGCCAGATCGAGCTCGTCGTCGTCGCCGGGATCGGTGCGCGCCTCGTAGGCCTGATTGACGCCCTGGGCGATGTCGGCCGACTGCTTGTCGATCGCGTTGATGACCGCGCAGGTGTTGTAGTCGAAGCCGTACTCCGCGTCCACGTAGCCGATCCGCTTGATCGTGTCCCGGGCGATGTGCTGGATGTCGACGTAGGTCTCGGTCGTGATTTCGCCCGAGACGACCACCAGGCCGGTGTTGACGAGCGTCTCGCACGCCACTCGACCGGTGGGATCGTCGCGCATCACGGCGTCGAGGACGCCGTCGGAGATCTGGTCGGCGATCTTGTCCGGGTGGCCCTCGGTGACGGACTCGGAGGTGAACAGAAACTCGTTGTCGGAAAGCGTGGTCATGGAATCTGGAGGAACAGCTCCGCGGTCGAATCGGCCTCCCCCCTCGTCGAGCTCAAACCGATGGCCCGAATCCTCTGAAGGTCCGGCCGCAACTCGCTGTAGAGCGCGCCGCGGATCAGTCCGGTCTGCTCGGCGAGGCTGAGGAGCTGGTTGAAGTCGAGAAAGACTAGCGAGGTCACAGCGCCAGGGTCGTTCCCGAAGGCCGCCTTCCAGGCGGCTTCATCGGACAGCGGGTGAGCATTGCTGGCCACCGCTCCGATCCCGCCCAGGCTGGTCGAGATCACGATCAGGCCCCGGAAGACCGCGTAGTCGAGCTCCAGGCCGGGAGCCAGGGCGAGCTGGTGGGCGGTGACCCCGCCGACCTGGCGGTCGAAGAACTCGGGCACCGTGCCGGAGCCCGACTGCGGTGCCGGGAACAGCTGCGAGAGCGGCAGCTCGAGCTCGGCCAGCTGGGTGGTGGCCGAGCTTTGATTCTTCGTGCGGGTGACGATCAGCAGTGACGGGGACGCGGCCCGGCCCGCGCCCCGCGCGGTGCTGCCGGGACCGATGGCCACGGCCGTCTCGCCGTCGAACAGCGACTCCACGCCCTGGACGTTCACGCCCTCTGACTGAAGCGCCGTGCCCAGACGGCCGAGCAGCGGACCGAGATTGCCGGCAATGCCGCCGGTGGCTGCGGCGCGCAGCACGGGGCCGGCGGCCCGGGCCAGGCCCTGGGTGTCGAGCATCAGCAGCGACCCGGCAGGCATCAGCTTCTGAAGCGTGGGCTCGAACGACGGGGTCGGTGGTCCACCGCCGCGCTCGAGCCGCCTGTCGATCGCCGCGTGGATGCGAACCTTGGCGCCGCCGGCGGCGGGCGACAGGGAGACGCGTTGTGGCCGTCAGCGCCGGCTTGTAGATCAGCTGGGCGAGGGCGCCGATCAGACCGCGGTGAGGCAGCAGCAGGCGCTGCAGGCCGGCGGCGGAGAGATAGGCGTCGAGCACGCGGTCATCGGGCTCGCCCGCCGCGGCATCCCGGTAGGCGCCGGCCCGGCTCAGCGACTGACGCTGTCCGCCTGCGACATCGATCGCCGCGCGCACACTCGACGGCTGGCCCAGCACCAGATAGTGCCTGACGAAAGCGAGCTCCGTGCCCGACCGATAGGCATAGAGCGTGGATCCTCGATAGGCACCGGCGGGGACCGCGCCGGCGCCGGTGACGAACGTCTGCGCGGCGGCACGACGCTTGACGTCGAGGACGATCTCCGAGCCCGCCGTCGAGCCGGTCGTGTTGAGCACCGCCAGCGCGGCTTCCTTACCCAGCCAGGGCTGAATGTCGCGCTGGTAGGAGACGCCCGGCTTGCCTCCGGCGGCGATCGCGCTCAGTCGACTCTCGACCGCAGCGCTGAACAGCGGCTCGTCGGGAAAGCTCTTACCGAGCTTCTGCGCCTGCCCCACCGCCGATCGCGACGGATCGGTCGACAGATGGACGTAGGCCAGCGCGTCACTCGGCACGAGCGCGCTCGCGCCGGTGGCCGGTGGCGTGGTGCGGCTGGAAATCAGGACGATCGCCACCGAGGCCGCGATTATCAGCGCGGCCAGCGTCGCCACGGCGGTCCCGACCCGGGCGGGCCTAGTTGTTGCCACGGCGGGAATAAATCACGCCACGGTGGCGCCCGCGTCAGTGGTCGTTCCGCGGCGACGCCGTTCGCCCCGCTCCACGAACTCGATCACCAACGGAATTCCCTCGAGCCGGTATCGCTCCCGGAGGCGGTTCTCGAAGTAGTAGGCGTACTCCCGCGTCAGGCGCGCGCGAGCGTTGATCTGCACGGCGAAGCGCGGCGGACCGGTCTCCGTCTGGGCCATGTAGAGCAGCTTGAGGCGGTGCCCGCGGCGGGCGGGCGGCTGACGCTTGGCGACCACATCGGACAGAAAGCGGTTCAGCTCGGGGGTGGGAATCCGGCCTCGGCGGCGATCGGCCAGCGCCAGCACCTCGACCAGCAGGCGCTCGACGTGGCGCCCGGTCTTGGCGCTAGCGGTGAGCACGCGCGGGCGCAGCCGCAGCTTGCGGTTGACCCGGGCGCGCTCGTGGTCGAGGTCGAGCTCCTCGGCGAGGTCCCATTTGTTGAGCACCAGCGCGGTGGCGCAGTCCGAGCGCATCGCGAGCTCCGCCACCCGCAGGTCCTGGGCGGTCACGCCGTCGACCGCGTCACAGACGACGAGCGCCACCTCCGCCCGCTCCGCCGCGCGGCGCGAGCGCAGAGTCGTGTAGTACTCGAGCGATTCGGCGACCTTTGACTGGCGGCGCAGACCGGCGGTGTCGATCAACGTCAGCGACCGGTCCTCGAAGCTCAGCGGCAGGTCGATGGCGTCGCGGGTTGTCCCGGCCGTGGCCGAGACGATCACGCGCTCCGCACCCAGGAAACGGTTGACGAGCGAGGATTTGCCGACGTTGGGCCGGCCGATGACTGCCAGGCGCACTGCGTCCTCCCCTGAGGAATCCTCGTCTTCCGGGGGGCCGAGCGCGACGATTCGGTCGAGCAGATCGCCCGTCCCCAGGCCCTGGGCGGCCGAGACCGCGACCGGGTCGCCGAGGCCCAGGGCGTGAAACTCGGCAGCCAGCGCAACATCGGCGCCCGTGTCGATCTTGTTGGCCGCAACGACGACAGGAATGGGCCCGCGTCGCAGCAGCTCGGCGAGCTCTGAGTCGCCGGGGCGAAGGCCGGCCC
Source organism: uncultured Actinomycetes bacterium (assembly GCA_963822735.1). Classification (GTDB taxonomy): domain Bacteria; phylum Actinomycetota; class Thermoleophilia; order Solirubrobacterales; family Solirubrobacteraceae; genus Palsa-465. The sequence goes on along the minus strand of CAWGIU010000009.1, from coordinate 101,601 downwards.
TGGCGTCGACCACGAGCACCGCCACCTGGGCGTCGGCCAGCGCGGCGCGGGCCTGATCGCGGATCTGACGGGCGAGCTCCTGACGTGGATTGAGGCTCTCGACGCCACCGGTGTCGATCAGGACGAGCTCGCGGCCGTTCCAGTCGGTCTCGATTTCCTTGCGGTCGCGGGTCACGCCTGGCAGCTCGTGCACGACCGCCTCCCGGCTGCCCGTCAGCCGGTTGACCAGCGAGGACTTCCCCACGTTCGGGTAGCCGACGATCGCCACCTTCATGACGTGGAGTCTGTCTCAGATCGCCGCGTCAGCGAGGCTATCTGGGCCACGACCTGATCGAGCGTCATTCCGGTGGTGTCGAGCTCGATCGCGCCGGCCGCCGGCAGCAGCGGGGAGTGGGTGCGGTTGCGATCGCGCTGATCGCGGATCGCCTGCTCGGCCATCACGGTCTCCACGTCGCCTCCCAGCTCGGCGGCCCGGCGTCGAGCACGCTCCTCGGGCGAAGCCGTGAGGAAGACCTTGAGCTCGGCCTCGGGCGCGACGACAGTGCCGATGTCCCGTCCCTCGGCGACCCAGTCGCCGCTCGCCAGCAGCCGGCGCTGAACCGCCAGCATCGCCTTTCGCACCTCTGGGTCGGCGGCCGCGCGCGATGCGCCCTCGGAGACCTGTGGGGCGCGGATGGCGTCGGTCACGTCGCGCCCGTCGAGCAGCACGCGTTCTCCGAGCTCGATCGTCAGTTCCGGGGCGACCTCTGCCGGCGGCCGGTGTCGCTCGAGCGCTGCCAGCGCCACGGAGCGGTAGGCGGCGCCGGAGTCGAGGTAGGTGAAGCCGAGCTCCGCGGCCAGCTTCCGCGCGACCGTCGACTTTCCGGCCCCGGCCGGCCCGTCAATGGCGATGACGGTCACGTGGACAGGCTCGCCAGGTCTGATCCAAAGCCCGGGTAGGACACGGAGGCCGCCTCCATACCCACCACCTCCACCCCGTCCTGTGAGGCCAGGCCCGCCACCGCGCCGAGCAGCGCCAGGCGGTGGTCGCCGTGGGCGTCGATCACGCCTCCGCGCAGTCCGCCTCCACCACGGACGATGAACCCGTCCGCAAGCGCCTCGATGTCGGCGCCCAGACCGCGCAGCCCCTCCACCACCGTCGCGATGCGGTCGGACTCCTTGACCCGCAGCTCGTGGGCCCCGAAGACCACCGTCTCCCCTTCGGCGAAGCAGCCGAGCAACGCCACCAGCGGCAGCTCGTCGATCGCCAGCGGCACCTCGTCGGGACCGACCGCGGTCCCCTCCAGCGGGCCATGGCGGACATCGATGTCGCCGATCGGTTCGTGCTCGGAGAACGATCCCACCGGCTCGAGCTCGGCGAGCACGATCCCTCCCATGCGCTCGACGATGCGGATGAAGCCCGTGCGCGTCCAGTTGACGCCCACCCCCTCGAGCAGCAGTCGCGAACCGGGCACCAGCACGCCGGCGGTGATCATGAACGCCGCCGAGGAGGGGTCGGCGGGAACATCGATCGCGTCGAGCTCCAGCTCGTCGGCGTTGCCGACGGTGATGCGCAGAGCGGCGCCGTCGAGCGCCTCTCGGGTCACCGGCGCCCGGGCCCGCGCCAGCAGCCGTTCGGTGTGATCGCGGGTGGCGACGGGCTCGATGATCGTGGTGGCGTCGGTCGTCAGGCCCGCCAGGAGGATGGCGGACTTGACCTGGGCGCTGGCCACGGGCAGCTCGTACTCGATTCCCCGGAGCACCGCACCATGGACGGTGAAGGGTGGAAAGCGCCCTTCCCGAGCGTCGACGCCGGCGCCCATCTGCTTCAGGGGCTCGGCGATGCGGTCGACGGGCCGCCGGCGGATCGAGTCATCGCCGTCGAGCGTGAAGCTGGCCCCCGTCTGAAACGACAGCCACCCCGGGAGCAGCCGCATCAGCGTGCCCGCGTTGCCCACGTCGATCGCGCCGGCCGGCACGTTCGCGTTCCTGAGCCCGCCGCCCCGCACCACCAGCTCGCCGTTGCGGGGCTCGACGACCGCGCCCAGCTGACGGATGGCGCGCAGTGTGGAGCGTGTGTCGGCCGCGTCCAGATGGTTGCGTACCGTGACCGGCTCGGAAGCCATCGCCCCGATGAGCGCGGCCCGATGGGAGATCGACTTGTCGGCCGGCGGGCGCAGCCGCCCGCGGAGACGGCCGACGGGGCCGAAGCGCACATTCACGCTCTGGCCCCCGGGACCTTGGGCTCCCCGTTCACGCCCGCACCACTGGGAACCCGAGCTCGCCGACCAGCTCCTCCGTGCGCCGTGCCGGACCCTCGCCTGCGACCCACAGGGCCACCACCCCCTCGCGCATGTCGGGTGCCGGGTAGAGGGCCATGTCGGCGATGTTCACGCCCGCGCGCCCCAGGGCCAGGGCGATCTGGGCGATGACTCCCGGCCGGTTCGGCACCGAGGCCCGCAGCTCCAGGAGCTCCTCGCCGGCCAGCTGGTCGGAGAGCAGCAGCCGGCGGTCGCCGGCGGCGGCGTCGTTCCAGGACCGCAGCCAAGTTTCGTCGCCCTCCGCCAGCGCTCGGCGGACAGCTTCGAGCCGTGCTGTCGTCTGCTCGATCTCCCGCGCCAGGACATCTGCGTTCGAGAGGTAGATGTCGGTCCAGATCGCGCTCGAGGCACCGGCCACGCGGGTGGCGTCTCGAAAGCTAGGGCCGGTGGCCGGTAGCCGCTCCTCGTCCGCGTGCAGCGCGGACGCCGCCTGGGCGACCAGGACGTTGGCGAGCACGTGCGGGAGGTGAGAGACCGTGGCCAGAATCGTGTCGTGCGCGCCGGCATCGATCGCCACAGGACGCGCCCCGAGGCCGTGCAGCAGGCGGTGCAGACGCTCGTAGAGGAGGCCCGAGTTGATTTCGGTCGGGGTCAGGTACCAGGTGGCCCCTTCGAACAGATCGGGCCTTGCGTGCTCCACCCCCGAGGTCTCGGCCCCGGCCAGCGGGTGCCCGCCGACGAAGCGGGGGTCGGAGCGCTCTGCCACCACGGCACGCTTGGTGGACCCGACGTCGCTGACCACGCAGTCCGGCGGGGCGTGAGCCAATACCTCGTCCAAGGTCCGCGCCAGCCCCCGCACCGGGACCGCCACGAACGCCGCCTCCGCTCCGTTCAGCGCTTCGCCGATCGTCGTGCAGCTTCGGTCGAGCGCGCCCCGCGCGAGCGCCGCCTCCAGCGCCGCGTTCGAGGAGTCGAGCCCGCTGACGTGGGCGCCGAGGCGCTCCCGGGCCCCCAGCCCGATCGAACCGCCGATCAGCCCGACGCCGACGACCGCGATCCGCATGGGCTCGCGCGCCGTTCAGGCGCTCGCGCCGCGGCGCCGCGCGCGTACGGCGCCGGCGAGGCCCTCGAGCACCTCGACGGACGTCGCCCAGTCGATGCAGCCGTCGGTGATCGACTGACCGTAGGTCAGCGTGTCGGGAGACCCGAGGCGCTGGCAGCCCGCCACGAGGAAGGACTCGAGCATCACGCCGATGATCGCCCGGTCGCCGGAGGCCACCTGCTCTCCGACCGCCTGGGCGACGGATGGCTGGCGTGTGGGGTCCTTGCCGCTGTTGTCGTGGGAGGCGTCGATCACCACCCGTTCCGGCAGGCCGGCGTGACGCAGCAGCGCCAGCGCCTCGGCCACGCCGTCGGCCCCGTAGTTCGGCTTGTCCTTACCGCCGCGCAGGATCACGTGGCCGTCGGGGTTTCCGCTGGTGTGCAGGATCGCCGAGCTGCCGTCGAGCGCGATGCCGGCGAAGGCGTGTGAGATCGCGGCGGCGCGTACCGCATCGACCGCGACCTGAACGTTGCCGTCGGTCCGGTTCTTGAAGCCCACGGGCATCGACAGACCGGACCCCAGCTGGCGATGGATCTGGCTCTCCGTGGTCCGCGCCCCGATCGCGCCCCAGCAGACGGCGTCCGAGATGTACTGGGGAGTGATGGGGTCGAGAAACTCGCAACCCACCGGCAGCCCGAGCGCCAGGACCTCGAGCATCAGTTTGCGCGCCAGGTGCAGCCCGTGGTTCACGTCCCCCGAGCCATCGAGGTGAGGATCGTTGATCAGCCCCTTCCACCCCGTAGTCGTGCGCGGCTTCTCGAAATAGACCCGCATCGCCACGCACAGCTCGGAGCGGTACGCGCCGGCCTGGGCGCTCAGCCTGCGGGCATAGTCGAGCGTGGCCTCAGGGTCGTGCACGCTGCACGGCCCGACCACCACCAGCAGCCGATCGTCGGTGCCCTCGAGGATTGAGTGGACCGCCGAGCGTCCCTCGAGAACGGTCCGTGCGTGCACGTCGCGTAGCGGCAGCTCCTCCAGCAGCTGACGGGGAGAGAGCAGCGGCACGAGCCGCTCGATCCGCTGGTCGCGTACCTGTTCGCCCGGTCTGAGACGGGTGAGTGTGCCTAATGCCTGGTTGCTCACGATCTGATCCTCGCTACTCGAAACTCTAGGGAAGGGGTGCTGCGAGGGCGGCCGTGACCGCCGCGACGCGCCACCCGGGCGCGGTCCCCCGCGCCACCAGGGCGCGGCCGGGAGGGCTACGGCGCTCGGCTCGGCATGCGTGCCCGCCTCGGGTGTGCGGGCGCAGTAGGGACGTACCGAGCGCCTAGATAAATCGCCAGGCGTAGTAGCAGCCGCAGCCGGCGGCGGTGATGGTCGCGAATGAGGGGTGGCTGCGGTCGCGCATCGGCTGCCCTGACTTGTAGCAAACCGGTTCCGCCCGGGCAAGCGGGGGTTATGCGGGCGCAAGCGGAGGGCGGTTGCGGAGGTCCGCGGGGCGTGTCCGGCGCCTTGTGGTCTCAAGTGCTTCGTGCATTCGGTCTCGCTCACCCCGCGCCGCCCGAGCTCCGCTCGAATAACGCAACAAACGCGCCCGCCCCTCCGCCGTTTGTGCACATAAGCATCCCCAGGATGCTTATCTCGCCAAAACCGAGGCCGGACCCGGCGTTTGCTGCGAAATCCGAGGTGACTGCGCATCCACTCCCCCTGCGAATCCCGGAGGCGTCGCTCGCCAAGCCCGCGAATTCCGGAGGCGTCGCTCGCCAAGCCCGCCCGTGCGGGCCGCGGAGACGCGGGCGCGCTTTAGAGCAACTCGGCCAGGGCGGAGATGAACCGGCGGTTCTCGGAGGCCGTGCCCACCGTCACCCTCAGCGATCCTTCACGACCGAGAGAAGCTCCCGCCCTGACCAGCACTCCGCGCTCGGCCAGGCCCCGCACCACCGAGGCTTCTTCGAGCTCCTGGGGGAGGTGGATCCAGATGAAGTTCGCGTCCGACTCGGCCACCCACACCCCCAGATCGCGAGCCTCCTGCTCTAGCTCCAGCCGTGCAGCAAGCGTTTCGGTCACGCGCCGCTCCACCGCGTCCTGGTGCTTCAGCGCCTCCACGGCTGCTGCCTGAGCGGCGGCATTGAGGTTGAAAGGCTGACGGACGAGATCAACTGCCTGCCGGAAGGCCGCATCGCCGCAGAGGGCGTATCCGACCCTGAGCGCCGCCAGTCCATAGACCTTGGAGAACGTCCGCAGCAGCACCAGATTCGGCCAGTCGCGCAACAGCTCCACGGAAGCGTCGGGATCGCCGAGCGCCAGCGCGAACTCGCAATAGGCCTCGTCGAGGATCACGCACACGTGTGGCGGGACCCGCTCCAGAAAAGCCGATACGGCTTCCAGCGGCAACGAGGTCGAAGTGGGATTGTTCGGGTTGCAGACCATCACCAAGCGCGTGGCAACCGTGATCTCCGCGGCCATGGCGTCGAGGTCGTGGCGGTCCTCGGCGTCGAGCGGCACCTCTATGGCCCGCGCCCCGGATGCCGCCGCCAGATGCGGATACTCGCTGAACGCCGGCCAGGCGTAGACGACCTCCGCTCCGGGCTCGAGCAACGCCTCGCCGGCCGCGAGCAGGATGTCGCAGGAGCCATTGCCCAGGGCAATCCGCGCCGGCGGAACCCCGTAGCGGGCTGACAGCGCCTCGCGCAGTGGCACGTAGGCAGGATCGGGATAGCGGTTGGCTCCCAGCACTGCACGCTGCACCGTCTCGAATACCTCCGGCACAGGCCCGAACGGCGACTCGTTCGAGGCCAGCATGGCCATGTCGGCGCCAAGGCTGTAGCCGGACGCCACGGGGTAGCTCGGGATCCGGCGCACGCGCTGTGCGAATTCCATCGCCATCGCCGGCTATTGTGCCGACTCGAGATCGGCCCGGAGCGCCCGGGCGGCGCCGAGGTACACGTGCCGCGGCGTGTGCCCATCGGCGGCGTAATAGTGCGCCAGCACGCGGATCACGCGGGGCAGCGAGCCAGGCACCGGCACCTCACGCGCACACAGCAGGGGCACCCGGTCGAGTCCCAGGCGGCGGGCGGCCACCGCCGGAAACTCGGCGTCCAGGTCGTTGGTGAGCGTGAAGATCACGCTCACGATGGCATCCGCGTCGAGCTGGTTCCGGGCCATCATCTCGCGTACCAGCTCGTCGGTCGCCCCGAGGATCGAGGGTGCATCGTTGCGCTCGACGCCGTTGGCACCACGCAAAGCAAAGAGACGCATAGCTATGGACGCTCGTGGCGCTTGGCGCTGTTTGCTGAGGACAGGAGCACTAGCTGACCTTGTACACGGTGGCGCAGCCGAACCGCTTGACCGAGGTGATCATCGAGCCCAGCTGTTTTTGCAGCACCTCGGGCGAATAGCAGTCCTTCAGCAGGAACCGAGCGCCGGTTGAGCGCACGAAGGCTTGGGCCTGCTGCGGTTTGTCCCAGCCCAGGAACAGATTCCGAGTGAAGACGATTCTGTCGCTGCAATGGGGCTCCGACCACAGGCAGGCGCCGACGTAACTGCGCCTGCCGGTTTCCCCAGGCACGATGATTCCCAGATACGTGGCCCGGGCGAGGACGCCGCCCGGAGTGGGGTTCGATTTCAGGTAGCTGAGCGCGTCGCGCTCGTGCTGCGTGATGAAGTTGGCGTTGTGGGGAGTGGGCCTCGCCCAGTACTTGGCGAGCCGAAGCTGTGAGATGCCTGCCGGGATCGTCGCCGCTGCGATCACGGCGGTGGCCAGTAACCGCCAGCCGGGAATGCGTCGCAATCCGATGTAACGCACGCCCTCGACGGCCAGCACGGACAGCGGCAGGGTGATGCCCGCGAAGGCGTGCAAGGGGGTGCCGCTGATGCCGCTCTCGGAGAAGAGATAGATGGCGAGCGTCGCCAGCGGCCAGACCCGAATCGCGGCGTCGAAGAACTTGACCGGCCGCCTGCGGTAGGCGAACACCGCAAAGATCAGCAGCGGCAGCACGGGCAGCACGAGCGCAGACAGCGAGTAGACGTGACGGCTCGCACCCTGGGCGGCATGCCAGTTGGGGTCGAAGCGGTAAAGGGCCTCGTAGTAGAGGAGCGGGAACGCGGTGGCGGCGATCGTGATTGCGGGCAGCACCAGCCGCCGCAGGCTCATGCCCCGCCGCCACGTGACGAGCTCGGCTCCGATCAGGACCAGGACCAGCACCTCCCCCTGCCACGGATGGGTGAAGCTGGCCACCATCCCCAGGACGGGCGCAACCCACGTCAACCGATCGTGGGTGCGAGCCCGATCGTATGAGATCAATGTGCCCGCCAAGGCAGCGATAGCGATCAGCCCAAACGGATAGCCCCACGACCAGAACGGCATCCATTCGTCGCCGACCACCCCCCAGGTGCCGAAGAACAGCGCGAGCACCAACGCCGCCCGGCGGTCGAAGCGGTCCAGGAGCGTGTAGCGGGTGAAGGCACGGACGGCCAGGAACGCCGCGAGCACGGCGAGCGGCTTCCAGAGCAGCAGCGCCAGCCAGGGCGCCACCCCCAGCGCCGTGAGTCCGCCCGATAGGACGACGATTGGCTGGAAGTAGTCGTGCGGGGTCGAGCGCAGGACGAACATGTCGCTTGCCAGGAAGTGCTTGCTCGCGTCCTGGATCCAAGCCAGGTACTGCATCTGGTCTGTCAGGAACAGCCCGTCGGTGCCGGTCCACACGTGGTTGTGAATGAGCACCTGCCAGACATCGAGCCCCAACACCCAGACCGAAATGGCCGCGAACACGGCCAACACCGCCACGTCGAACCAGTCGAGCCGCCGGCGACGGCGGACGGCCGGCATCTCTAGCTTCATGGCCTCAGGCGGGGGAGCGACCTCGGTGCTCATCGAGCACGCGAAGGTACCGAAGCGCGCAACAGCTCCGCATAAACCTTCCTCAGCGCCATCCGGCCGGCAACGGCCGCGCGCCGCTAGGGACCGGTCGGTCCGTTAGCCAGCTTGCGCTGCAGTGTCTGCGAAGCCTGGCCTGCGGAACTTCGCAGCGGATTGATGTTGTGCTGGGCCATGTAGCGCCAGACGACCGGCAGGAACGTCACCACCAAGAACACGCTCAGCACGATCGACACGCGGCGCAGGCGGACGCTCCTCCCGAGCGCCGCCAGCGGCAGCACCCACACCACGTACCACGGCATCAGCCAGGACAGGCTCGCGATCAGCGCCACGGTCGCCCAGCCCGCCGCCGACAGCCAGTCGTCGCGTCGCCGCCAGAGGAGGTACACGACGACTGCCACCAGTACAACGTCCATCAGCTTCAACAGGGTCGGGGTGCCGCCTCCGATTCCAAGCAGCAGCCCGATGACCTGGGGGATGCTGAAATCCGTCAGCAGCGTGCTCTGGTCCGAGAGGTTTGGCAGCGAGAAGCCGAACAGCACGATGCTGCCGATGATCAAGGGAATGGCCGCCATCACCGCCCCGGTGAGAATCCTGATGCGCCGCGCGTTGGTCCTCGCGGGAATGAGCAGAAATGGCAACAGCAGGATCGCGGTGAATTTGACACCCACGGCGAGCATCAGCACGGCGCCCGCGCTGCGATCGCGCTTGTGGAGCACGAGTGCGAGCGCCGCCGTGGAGGGCAGCAGCATGAAGAAGTCGTTGTGAAAGCCGCCCACCGCGTAGATCACGAACACCGGATTGAGCGCCACGAAGGCCACCGCGAAGCGCGGATCGCGGCCCAGCCGACGAGCGCAGAGAGCGACGACCCAGACGAAGGCCAGCGCCGCCAGCACGGTTACGACCTTCGCCGTCCAGTAGGCGACAGGCAGCGGCAGCCAGGCCAACGGGTAGCTGAGTGCAGTGAACAGCTCGCCATAGGGACTCGTCAGGTTGTGCCAGGTGGACAGCCGGTACACGGGGTCATGGCTCTCGGCTCCGATGACGTGCGTGTACGGATTGAGGTGATGCAGCCCCCCGAGCCTCGCGTAGCCCAGGTAGTTGAAGACGTCAGTCAGCTGCAGCGGCGGGCTCATCAGCATGATGGCCAGCAGCAAGATCACGCAGATCCACAGCGCTCGCATCGAAACTGAGCGAACCGACGCCAGCACGATCCCGTAGGCCACGAGCATCGCCACCAGCACGATGCTGAGGCCGACCTGGAGCGTCTCGGTGTTGTTGGTCAGCGGACCGAACAGCCCGTGGAGGGGGCCCGCCAGCCAGTCGGGGAATGACGTCGATGACTTCGGCACCAGCGTCGACTGCTGGGCGGTCGAGAACATCACGACCGCGAACGAGGAGACGATCAGCGTCGCCAGGGCGGCAAAGGCCGGCAGCGGGCCGAGCGCAAGGCGCGGCCGTGGCAGCGTGATCCGCCGCCACAAGGGCACGAACCGGGGAAGCGCTACGTCCGGCTGCCCGGCGCCGGCCACACGGCCGGACGCCAGCGCCACCGACGCCTGGCGGGAGCTCGGGTCCTCTCGCATTGGATAGAAAATATGCCCGCACGCGGCTTGGTTCTGGGAGCCGCAGCAGTTGGGATCGCGTTAAGCCTAGTCGCGAGGGGCGCGGAACGACGCGGTCGACGTGCGCTGTAGCCTCCGCTTCGTGAGCGTCGGCACGCTAACCCGCGAGCGGCGCGGGCCGGTCCCGGCGAGCCGCGCACGGATGTTCTCACTCGATCGAGATGCGCTGATTCTCGGCCTCCTCGTCGTCCTGGCCGCAGCGATTCGCTTTGCGCTCATCGGCCACCAGGGGTTCTGGTTCGACGAGGCCAACACCGCCCAGGAAGTCCGCGACTCCCCGGGGGCGATGCTCACGCTGCTCAAGCACTACGAGTCGACGCCCCCGTTCTACTACTGCGTGGCATGGGTGTGGGCCCGGATCTTCGGCTTTGGTGAGGCCGGCCTGCGCTCCCTGTCGGCCGTGTGCGGCGTGCTGGTCGTCCCGCTGGGATACGCCCTCGGCAACAAGCTCTTCTCCAGTCGGCGCGTCGCGCTGATCACCGCCGCGCTGGTCGCCACCAACCCGCTGCTCATCTGGTACTCGCAGGAGGCTCGGGCCTACCAGATGGCGGTGCTCCTGAGCGGCGTCTCGATGCTGGCATTCCTCTATGCCGATGAGGAGCCCACCGCGCCGGCGCTGGCGATGTGGGCCGGGGCGTCAGCGTTGGCGATGGCGACCGAGTACTACTGCGCGCTGGTCGTGGTGCCGTTGGCCCTGTGGCTCATCTATCGCTACAGGCGCGAGCGGGCCTTCCAAGTGGCCCTCGGCGGGCTGGCGGTTTGGAGCGCCGCGCTTCTGTGGTTCGCGATCAGTCAGAGCTCGACCGGACACGCAAGCTGGATCAAGCACCTTCCCCTCGCCCCGAGGATCGGTCAGACGTTTCCGCAGTTCCTGATCGGCTTCGGCGCGCCGGGCGGGGGCGCGCTCGCATGGATCGCCGGCGTGCTGGCACTGATCGGTCTGGGCCTCCTGGCGGCGCACGTGCGACGACGAGCTGACAGCTGGCAGCGGGGGACGTTGGTAGCCGGGGGAATCCTGGCGGTCGGGGTGGTGCTCAACGCGCTGCTGGTGGTGGTGGGGATCGACAATCTGCTGAGCCGCAACGAGATCGCGCTGTGGCTTCCCGCGGCGTTGCTCGTGGCAGCTGGCTTCGGAGCGCCGCGGGCGGGAATTTTTCGCCTGCCGGGGCCCGTGCTGGCCGCAGCGTTGTGCGGCGTGGGCCTGGCGGCCGCGATCGGCGTCGCCGTTGCCCGTTCCTACCAGCGGCCCGACTGGCGTGGGGTGGCCCGCGTGCTGGGCGTCAGACCGCCCGCGGGCGTCAACCAGCGGGCGGTGTTGATCCAGAACTACCGGGACGTACTGCCGCTGTCGCTGTACATGCCAGAGCTGCGGGCCTGGCACCACACCGGGACCGACAAATACAGCCACTACACGCGGAGCTATCCGCTTACCGAACTGGACGTGGTGGCGATCTCCTCTCCCCCCGCGCCGTCGACGGGCTGCTGGTGGGGCTCGGCGTGCAACCTGATCGGGACGGCCCTGCAGCCGAGCTATCCGACCTCCGGGTTCCGCACGGTCTGGATCCGCCACTCGCACCAGTTCACGATCATGCGGATGGTCGCCGCGCATCCGGTGACCGTTTCGCCGCAGATGGTCTCGAGCGCGCTCACGAACACTCAGCTCAAGTACGACGACCTGCTCGTGCAGACCTCGGGGCCTGCGCCGCGCTGAGCAACTGGTCGACCTCCGCCGAAGTCAGCTGACGGTGCGCTCCGGGCGGCAACCGGCCCAGCGCGAGCGGACCGATCGCCACCCGCTCGAGCGTCCTCACGCCGTGGCCGACCGCTTCGCACATCCGCCTGACCTGCCGCTTTCTGCCTTCGTGGATCGTGATCTCGAGCTCCTCGGGTCCCAGCCGGCGAACTCGCGCCGGCGCGGTCAGACCGTCCTCCAGCGGCACTCCGTCACGCAGGGATCTCAACGCTCGCTCGCCAACCGGAGGACTCCTGACCACCGCTCGATAGGTCTTGGCCACCTCGAACCGGGGATGCGTCAGGCGGTACGCGAGCTGACCGTCGTTGGTCAGCAGGATCAGACCTGTGGTGTCGATGTCCAGGCGACCGACGGGGTAGAGGCGGGACCCACGCTCAGCCTCCCTCACCAGAGGCCGGGACGAGCGATACGACGGTGGGGCGGCCGTGGGGATCGTGGGCCGTGGAAACGACGCCCGAGGGCTTGTTGACGGCGTAGACGACGCTGCGACCGGGCTGGGAGACGGGCTCTCCGTCGACGGTCACCGCGCTCGCCTCGTCCACGTCGCGGGCCGGGTCGGTGACCACCTCCCCGCCCACCCGGACGCGCCCGCCACGAACCAGGGTCTCCGACGCACGGCGTGAGGCGATCCCCGCTGTCGAGAGGTACTTGGCCAGTCGCATTGCTGACAGTGTGCAAGAGGGATCCCGGGCGCATGCCCAGGGGTGGCTGGCGCAAGCCTCGCTGTCAGGCGTACTGCAAACCAGAGGCGAGCGCTACTTTGGACCAGGGGCGGTGTTCGTGTTGAGCAGCGCGGGGGCGAAACGACGAGCCAGAGCTTCATGCATCCATCTGCCTTCATCAGGAGACCTCGTGCCATCGGGGTCCTGCTGTGCGCCGTTTTTGCGTTCGTGGTGGGCGGCGCTGCCCAGGCCGCGCACGGGGCGGGGCGCCCCGTGCGCGGCGCCGGCGTCCGGTCGCCGTCCGGCGGCAACCGGACGCTCCAGCTCGATGTCCTTCCGTATCCCGGCACGCCCGACGCCTCGAGCCGGACACAGATCGACTTCTACAAGCTCGGCGCATGGCGGGTCCGTTCTCTGACCGTCACGGGCTCCCGAAGCGGCGTTCATGCCGGTCGCTTGACCTCGCTCCGGATCAACCCTGGGGTGGCGTTCATCCCTGACCGGCCGTTCGCCAGCGGGGAGCGGGTGACGGTCAGAGCGTCGCTCGTCCGGCGGGCGTCCGCCTCCAAGCATGTGCAGTTCAGCTTCTCGATCGCCTCACCGGGTCGCGTCGCGGCGGGAGCGTCATCCGCGGGCCCGGACGGCCCAGCGGTCGTCCACGGGAAGCTGCATGCCGCGTCCTTCACTCACTCCTTCTACTCCGAGCCGTGGCTTAACCCACCCACCGTGAGCGCCAGCAGGAATCCCGATCAGCAGTCGGGCGACATCCTGACCGACGCCCACCGCTCGACCCAGGCCGGGCCGCTGATCCTGAATTCCCAAGGACAAGTGCTGTGGTTCGATCCGCTGCCGAACGGCCAGGCCGGTTTCGACCTCAACGTGCAGCAATATGCGGGGCAGTCGGTGCTCACCTTCTGGCAGGGATACGTCAGCGGCGGTGTCGGCTCCGGCGAGGACGTGATGCTCAACCACGCCTACCAGACGGTGGGTGTGGTTCAGGCCGCGAACGGATTCCACGCGGATCTGCACGAGTTCCAGATCACGCCACAGGGCGACGCCTTCATCACGGCCTACGCGCCCGTGCAGGCGGATCTCTCATCCGTCGGCGGCTCCAAGACCGGGACGTTGCTGGACTCAGTCATCCAGGAGATCAACATCAGGACCGGTCAGCTGCTGTGGGAGTGGCACGCCTACGGACACGTGCACCTCGCCGAGTCCTACGCCGGCAAGCCCAACAGCAACCCCTACGACTTCTTCCACGTCAACTCCATCCAGCAGCTGTCCGGCGGCAACATCCTTGTGTCGGCGCGGCACACATTCGCCGTCTACGAGATCAACCAGGCCACGGGCAAGATCAACTGGGTCCTGGGCGGCAAGCACTCGAGCTTCAAAATCGGGCATGGGGCCAACTTCTCCTGGCAGCACGATGCGCGCATGCAGTCCAACGGGGACATCACGGTGTTCGACGACGGCGCCGGCTACAAGAAGACGGAGGGCCAGTCCCGCGGCATGCGGATCCGTCTCAACATGCGCACCCGGCAGGCCACGCTGGTCCATCAGTACGCGCACGTACCTCCCGTGTCCTCTAACGGCGAGGGCAACACGCAGCATCTGTCGAACGGCAACGTCTTCGTGGGCTTCGGCAGCAACCCCTACTTCGCGGAGTACACCAACGCCGGCCGTCAGACGTTCTCGGCGTCCTTCAATTACCCGGTGGAGTTCTACCGGGCGTACCGCGCGCAGTGGTCGGGGCAGCCGACCGGCTCACCGTTCGGGGCCGCCTCTGCAACCAGTTCAGGCACCACCGTCTATGCCAGCTGGAATGGCGCCACGGATATCGCCAGCTGGCGGGTTTACGCCGGCGCCAGCGCCAGCTCGCTGTCCTATGTGGCCCAGGGGGCGTTTACCGGCTTCGAGACGGCGATCCCCACGTCGAGCACCGGGCCCTACTTCAAGGTCCAGGCGATCGACGCCCAGGGGCGGGTTCTGGGGACCTCGGACCCGGTCACCCGCTAGGCCCGCTGCAGGCGCGCACCCCCGAGGCCGCGCGGGCTCCGGCCACCCTCCCCGAGGCCGCGCGGGCTCCGGCCACGCGTCAGCCTTTGGCCCGCGCTACTCCCTCCCCCGGCCCGAGCCTGCCACGATAAGGCGCATGGACGCGACACTCCTGGAGCGCACGCTGAGCGAGCTCGGCGAGCCGAGCTATCGCTGGCGACAGATCATGCGCTGGGCGGTGGGCGGTGCCAGCGACTTCGTAGGCATGACAGACCTACCTCTGCCGCTGCGCTCGACGCTGGCCGAGCGCGTTCCGTTCTCGACGCTGGCCGTGGAGCGCGAGGATCAGGCAAGCGACGGGACGGTCAAGACCCTCTTCAGGACCGTGGACGGCCGGCCGCTCGAGGCGGTGCTGATGCGCTTTCGGGACGGGCGGCGTTCGGTCTGCCTTTCCTCGCAATCCGGGTGCCCCCTGACTTGCAAGTTCTGCGCAACCGGACAGATGCGCTTTGGTCGCAATCTGACCTCATCGGAGATCATCGACCAGGCGCTTCACTTCCGCCGCCGGGGACCCGTAGATCACGCGGTGTTCATGGGCATGGGGGAGCCGATGCTGAACATCGATTCGGTGCTCGAGGCCTGCCAGATGCTCAGGGAGGTCGGTATCCCCAGCCGCCGGACCGCGATCTCCACGGTTGGCTGGATTCCTGGGATCGAGCGTCTGGCGGTCGAGCCGCTGCCGATCCGCCTGGCGCTCTCCCTGCACGCCGCGGACCCCGCGCTGCGCTCGGAGCTGATGCCGGTGAACGACCGCTATCCGCTGGCCGACGTGCTCGACGCCTGCCGCGCTTATCAGGACCGGAAGCGCCGGCGGGTGTTCGTGGAGTACGTGATGCTGGCCGGGGTCAACGACTCGCACGTCCAGGCCGTGCAGCTCGCCGAGCTGCTCGATCCGCGGACGTTCAAAGTCAACCTGATCCCCTACAACCCCACCGGCGCCGGGTACCGCGGCTCCAGCCGCAAGGCCGTCGCGGCGTTCGCGGCCGAGCTCGAGCGCCACGGACTGACGGTCACAGTCCGCGTCGAACGGGGACGCGAGATCAGCGCCGCGTGCGGGCAGCTGGCCGCGTCGGCCTGAACGCGGGCCAAGCTCAGAACACGAATCGCGCTGTGCGCGGGTCGGCGCGCAGCGAATCCCATTCGCGCTGTTCGAGGGCCCGCGGCCGGTCGCGAGACGCGTCCACGGGGCACAGAAAGCCGAAAGGCTCATCGCCCGAGGTGAGCCACCGGTGGGGCGCCAGCGGCGGCACATGCAGCGCGTCGAACGGCTTGAGCTCGTGCACCTCGCTGCCCACCAGCGCCAGCCCGGCACCGCGCAGCACGATCACGAAGTGCGCGTGCTCGTGCTTCTCGAGGCTCGAGTAGCCGCCCGGCTCGAGCTCGAAATAGCGCAGCTCGAACTGCGCCGGCAGCGACGCCGGATCGGCAAGGCGGTGGCGGGCAATACCGCCGAAGCCCATGCCCCGCTCGGACTCGACGCCCGGCTTGTAGGGTCGCGGTTCGATCCCGCTCCACTGGAACGTCGCCTGGTCGAACGAAATCCGGGACCACCGCTCATCGGGGCGCTCGCTCTCTCAGGCGCTGGCCCGTGCCTCGCCCGCGCGCAGGAGGCGATCTCGCAGCTCGGCCTCGAGCTCGGGTGATGGGTCGAACGCGCTGGGATCCGGGAGCTCCTCGAGCGAGCGCA
Organism: uncultured Actinomycetes bacterium; assembly: GCA_963822735.1. Classification (GTDB taxonomy): domain Bacteria; phylum Actinomycetota; class Thermoleophilia; order Solirubrobacterales; family Solirubrobacteraceae; genus Palsa-465. The sequence continues at coordinate 85,661 of CAWGIU010000009.1, read as the reverse complement.
GGCCGAAGAGCCGCAAGAACAGCTCAGTGGTGCGGTACAGGATCGCGCCGAACTGCGAGCGACCGCTCTCCTGCAGCATCCCCCGCTCGAGCAGCGTGGTTACCGCAGATTCGGCGTTGACGCCCCTGATGCGGGCCACCTCGGGCCGGGAGATCGGTTGCAGATAGGCCACGATGGCCAGCGTCTCGGCCTGGGCCGCCGTGAGCGGTGGCGTTCGCGGCCTGGCGAACAGCCGACGCGCCGCGGGCTCCGCGTCGGGGTGGCTGGAGAGGACATACCCGCCCGCCAGCTCTCGCAGCACCAAGCCGCGCCGCTCGAATTCGTAGTGCTCGCGCAGTCGCTCGAGCGCCGTCACTACCTCGTGCAACTGGGCACCGGTGGCCTGGGCGAGCGCCGCCGCCTCGATCGGCTCCCCTGAGAGGAATAAGAGCGCCTCCAGGGTGCGCTCGAGCTCGCCGGAGGCACTCACGCCGTCATCTCCACCTGCCGCGCAGCCTCGCGAGGCTCAACCGTCACCTCTCCGAACGGCTGCCGCTGGGTCCAGTCGAGCTCACCTTGCTTGTAGAGCTCGAGCAGCGCATAGACCGTGATCGCCACCGTGACTCGATCCGCGTCCTTGATCGCCTCCTCGAAGCTGAAGCTTCCCCGCCCCAGGAGCGAGCGCAGGTGCGCCAGGCGCTCGGCGACGGTGACCCGCGACACCCTGATATGGGCGGTGTCGACCCGCTCAGGGGGCTTGAGCAGCCAACCCAGTGCCTCGCCCAGCGCCCGCGGGTCGTAGACGGCGTGGGCCTCCTGAAGCGGTGCCCGCCGGAGCGCCTCGGGCAGCGGCGCGGCCCGGAACCGAAACGGCGACTCGCGCTCCAGCCGCTCCTTCAGGCTGTCCGCAGCGGCTCTGTAGCGATGGGCGTCGAGCAGCCGCGCCAGCAGCTCCTCGGCGGCTTCTCCGGGGTCGAGGTCGATCTCCTCCTGCTCCTCGCCGGGCAGCATCAGCCGCGACTTCAGCTCAAGCAGCGCGGCGATCAGCACCAGAAATTCGGTCGCCGCCTCCAGATCGAGCTCACCCCGCTGCTCCAGGTGGTCGATGTAGGCGATCACCACCTGCGCCAGGTCGACCTCGAGCAGATCGACCTCCTCGCGCAGAATCAGCGTCAACAGCAGGTCGAACGGACCGGCGAACACGTCCAGGTCGAGCTCGAGGGAAGCCAGGCGCATGCGCAGGACAGTCAGCCTACTGCGGGCCCCGGATCGCTCCGAGCCCCATCATCTGGCGGACGTCCGCCAGCGTCTCGGCGGCGATCGCTTGGGCCTTCTCGGCGCCCGTGGCGAAGATCCGCTCGAGCCGGGCCTCATCGGCACGTAGCGTGTCGTAGCGCTCGCGCACCGGTTCCAGGTAGGCCACCACGGCATCGGCCACCGCCTGCTTGAAGGCGCCGTAGCCGGCGCCGTCGAACTCCCGCTCGACCTCCTCCGGAGCGGCTCCCCTCACAGCGGAGAGGATCTCGATCAAGTTGGAGACCCCCGGCTTGTCCGGGGCCCGGGCAACCTCCGCCCCGGAGTCCGTGACGGCCGAGCGCACCTTCTTCACAACGGCGCCCGGCTCGTCGAGCACGTACACCGTTCCCTGCGGCGAGCCACCGGTGGTCGACATCTTGCGGTCCGGAAACTGGAGATCCATGATCCTGGCGCCGACCTCTGGGATCCGGGCGTGCGGCACGACCAGCGCCCGGCCAAAGCGCGCGTTGAAGCGCTCCGCCACATCGCGCATGAGCTCCACGTGCTGGCGCTGGTCCTCCCCCACCGGCACCTCCTCGGCCCGGTAGGCCAAGACGTCGGCCGCCATCAGCACGGGATAGAAGAACAGGCCCGCCGACACGAGCTCTCGCTGATCTGCCGACTTGTCCTTGAACTGCGTCATGCGGTTCAGATCGCCGAATGCCGTGACGCTGGAAAGAAGCCAGGTGAGCTCGGTGTGCTCGGGAACGTCACTCTGGCGGAAGAAGGTGCAGCGCTCGGGATCGAGCCCGGCCGCCAGCAGGATCGCGGCCGTGTCATATACCGACTCCCGCAGGACCTGAGGCTCGTAGGACACCGTGATGGCGTGCATATCGACGATGCAGAAGAGCGCCTCGCCGCGGTCCTGCCCGGTCACATACTGCGTGATCGCGCCGATGTAGTTGCCGAGGTGCTTGCGACCGGTCGGCTGAATGCCCGAGAAGATCCGCATTGCCGAAAAAAGACGAGGCTACTTCGAGACCGCGTCAGCCGACGGCCTGCGAACCGGCACGGACGGATCGCTGGGCCCGCGCTCGCGGGCCAGCAGCCAGGCCGCGAGCACGCCTCCCACGGCGCCGCAAACGTGGCCCTGCCACGAGATGCCGTAGTGGGGGACGATGCTGGACAGCAGCGCGCCGCCCCACACGACGCCGACCACCGCCCCCGTCAGCAGCTCGAGCAGGCTGCGGTCGAAGAACCCCCGTGAGAACAGGTAGGCGGCGTAGCCGAAGACGATGCCACTGGCCCCGACGGTCCACGTGTGGGCAGGTCCGATCAGCCACGTGCCGAGGCCGCCGACCACGATCACGATCACCGTCACCAGGGCCAGCCGCGCTGCGCCCCGCAGGGCGATTATCAGTCCCATGAACAAGAACGGGACGGTGTTCGAGATCAGATGCTGGAAGCTCACATGGATGAACGGCGCGGTGAAGATCCCCCAGATCTGCGAGACGCTGCGCGTGTAGATCCCGTCGTGATCGAGGCGGTTGGAGTCAAGTGTGTTGATGACCTCCACCAGCCACATCAGCGCGAGGATCCCGGCCAGTAGCTGGATGCCCTCGATTCGGTTCCGGGCTCGCTCGGACGTGGGCGCGCCAGAGCGCTTGAGGCCAAAGGGCGGCCGTCTCGTCACATGCGCTTCGCTGGTAGCCATTGCGCATAGGATCGCATGTCGCGGGGCGGCTGCGAACGAGTGGCCACGGAGTCGAGCGTGTGCCACGATGGCGACGTGGACGATGCGATCGCTCGCTACCGAGAAGCGACGGTGGCCAAGGACCTCGACGGAATCATGTCCACGCTGGCTCCGGACGCGGAACTGGTATCGCCGATCTCCGGCCGCATGGTGTTCCGGGGCACCGATGACCTTCGGATCCTGCTCGAGGCGGTTTACGTCAAGTGCCTGAGCGGCCTGCGCTGGGAGACCCAGATCGGAGATGGCCGGCTAATAGTCGCCCTGGGCGAAGCCAAGGTCGGCCCGTTCAGGCTCGGTGACGCGATGGTCTTCGAGCTCGACGAGGATGGGGCGATCCGCCGAATCCGCCCCCACCTCCGCCCCTGGCTCGCGCTGAGCGCGTTCGCGGTGGCAGTGGGGCCACAGGTCGCGCGGCGCCCCGGTGTGATCAGGCGCGCACTCCGATCGCACTGAAGCAGAAATGCCGGCTTTCAGGGCCGACAACCGACCCGAAGCTGCTGGCGCCCCAAGGGCCGCGCCCCTATTCCTCCAGCGCCGTCAGCGCCACGGCCAGCGCCACCTCGGCGCGCTCGTGCAGCGACTCGGACAGCACGAACTCCTCGGGAGTGTGCGCCCCGCCGCCGCGGGGTCCGAGGCCGTCGACCGTCAGCGGGATCGTGGGCGCGAAGTGGCTGGCGTCGCTGGCGCCACCCCGGGCCACCCCGACGATAGTCCGCCCCAGGCGGGCACCGGCCCGCTTGAGCAGCGAGGACGTCGCGGCGCGTGAATCCATGCCCGGCCAGCGGCGCTCGAACGTGGGCCTCAGCCCCACCCCCCGGAGCTCTCCCGGCACCGCCTCGAGCACAGGCTCGAACGCCTCGAGGCTGTCGGCGCGCACGTCGAAGATCAGCTCGCCGGCGGCGGGAACGACGTTGAACGCCTCGCCCGCGCGGACCACGGTGGGGACCACGCTGCGGCGCTCCGGGCCCGAGGGGTCGTGCAGCTCGGACACCGCTGGCGCGACCGCCGCCAGCGCCAGCAGCGCGTTACGCCCCTGATCCGGCGCGCTGCCCGAGTGGGCGGCGCGACCTTCTGCCAGCACCCTCAGCGTGCCGGCCGCCTTACGCCGCACGACCACGCCCTCCTCTCCCCCCGCCGCGCGCTCACCGGCCTCGAAGCACAGGCACGCGTCGTAGCCCGGGAAGCGCTCGACGTGACGGAACTCCGCGGTGCGCCACTCCTCGTCTGTCACCAGCAGCACGGCGAGCTCCGAGAACAGCTCGGGCCGGGCCGCGAGCGCACGCGCGACGACCAGCGCCAGCACCACGCCGCCCTTCATGTCGGCCGTCCCGGGGCCGTAGATGCGCCCCGCCTCACGCCGCAGTGGCGTGTGGGCGTGGTGCCCGATGACCGTATCCAGATGCCCCAGCAGCAGCACGCGACGGCGGCCGGTCCCGCGCAGCCGGGCCAGGAGGTCGGGGGCGCTCTGGGGGGTCGAGCAGGGCACTCGCTCGAGCGCGGATCCCACCGGCAGCAGCGCGGTGCACACTGCCACCGCCTCCTCCGCGCCCTCCACGTCGCCGGATGGAGATGAGACCGCCACGAGCGCCTCGAGCTCGCGCTCGGCGCGGGCGGCGAGCTCCGACGCGAGGCTGTCGATCGACATGTCAGTCACGCTCCGCACCGTGCCACAATCGCAGCGCTGGCGGCGTGTCGCCGTCAGGAGAGGCCGAGAGGAGCGCTGATGGCGACGAGCGCGGCTGCCCCGCGCGTCGCGGTGGTCGGGCACGTTGAATGGGTGGACTTCGTGCCCGTGCCCCACCTGCCGCGGGCGGGCGAGGTGCTGCACGCGGGCGATGCCTTCACGCGCGCTGCGGGCGGGGGCGGCGTGGTTTCAGTGGTGCTCGCCGAGCTGGGGGCCGAGGTCGACTTCTTCACGGCGCTGGGAGACGACGCCGACGGGCACGCCGCCGCCGAGCAGCTTTCAGAGCGCGGCGTACGCGCGCACGTGGCATGGCACTCGCAGCCGACGCGCCGCGCGGTGACGATGCTCGAGGACGGAGGCGAGCGGACGATCGTGACGATCGGCGAACGGCTCGACCCCCGGGGCTCCGACAAGCTGGAGTGGGAGCGGCTGTCGGCGGCGGGCGGGGTATACGTGACCGCCGGGGATACGGACGCGATCCGGCTGGCGCGCCGGGCGGGGGTGGTCGTGGCCTCGCCGCGGGCCCGTACGGCGCTCGCCGCCGCGCCCCATGGGACGCAGGCCGACGGAACGCCGACGATCGATGCGCTGGTGTTCAGCGCCGCCGATCGCGACGAACAGGACTGGGCCGAACGCGCCGCCGGCCACAGCAGACTGCTCGTGGCCACCGAGGGCGCCAACGGCGGGCGCTGGTGGGGGGAGTCCGAGGGGCGCTGGCAGGCTGTGCCCCCGCCGGGACCGGCCCGCGACAGCTATGGCTGTGGCGACTCCTTCGCGGCCGGCTTCACGTTCGCGTTGGCCGCCGGGTCGACCGTGCCAGAAGCGGTGGCGCTCGGCGCCCGCTGCGGAGCACGCTGCCTGACACGCGCCGGCGCGCCCTGAGCCGGCCTGCGCCAGGTGAGCCGGGATGTGATTAGGTGACCGGCGATGGGTTCGATCACCGACCTGATCAGCATCGTCGACGCCGACGCCGACCTGGCGGACCTGCTCAGCCCCGAGGAGCGCGACCGCGCCCGGCGCCAGGCGCTGACGCGCGAGCGCCGGCTCTCCCCCGGCAAGTGGGACGTCCACGAGGCGATCGAGGCGGACACTCATCACCGCGGGTTCTTGATCGTCGAGGGGCTGCTCTCACGGGAGGTCGAGGTACTCGGACGCCGGTGCGTCGAGCTGATTGGGCCGGGCGATGTCCTGCGGCCCTGGAGCTGGGACGAGGACGGCTCGCACGTCCACGCCGAGGTCGGCTGGGTAGTGCTGGAGCAGACCCGTCTGGCCGTGCTCGATCACGGGCTCGTGCGCAGGATGGATCCCTGGCCGCAGCTCGGCCTGGAGCTGTTCGCCCGCGGCACCCGCCGCGCCCACGCCCTGGCGGTGGCGCTGGCGATCGCCCATCACCCGCACGTCGATGACCGGCTGCTGCTCACGCTGTGGCACCTGGCCGAGCGGTGGGGGCGCGTGCGCCCGGACGGCATCGCCGTGAACCTCCCCCTCTCCCACCAGCGCCTGGCCGATCTGGTCGGTGCCCATCGCCCGTCGGTCACGAGCGCAATGGGCAAGCTGGCCCGCTCGAGCTCGGTCAGCCGGCAGGACGACGGCACCTGGGTCCTGCATGGGCCGCCCCCTGAGGAGTTCCGCCACCACCGCCTGGTGGCGGCCATGACCTAGGGCCGGTTTTCCAAAAAAAGGCCGGCCCGCCTATCAGGCGAGGCCGGCCATATTCAAAAAGGGCTGGGGGGCTAGAAGCGGCCTGCGGCAAATGCCATCAGGGCCAGAATCGCGATCAAGAAGAGCAGCGGGTGGATGATCACCCCGCCCGCGATCGCGATGACGAGCAGCACGACGCCCAAGATGAGCAGCATGGGGGCTCCTTTGTGGTTTGCGGTAGTTATCGCCGAAGCGGGCGTCCGCCAACCAAAATCCGTAGCGGCGGAGACGTCCGCGCGCGTACTTTCTACAGCGGCTGGCGGACGATCGGCTGCCTGGCGGCGCCGGCCTCGTCGAGGCGCCTTACGGGGGTGGTGTGGGGGGCGTTCTGCGCCACCGATGGGTCCTCCCGAGCCTCGCGCAGGATCTCGACGACGATCTCGGCGAAGCGGTCAAGCGTCTCCTTGGTCTCCGTCTCGGTCGGTTCGATCAGCAGCGCTTCCTCCACGATCAGCGGGAAGTACACCGTCGGCGGGTGGACGCCGTGGTCCAGCAGGCGCTTTGCCAGATCGAGCGTCTTGATCTGAAGCTCGCGCTTCATCGGCGCGCCCGAGAGCACGAACTCGTGCATGCACAGGCGCTCGAAGGCGGCCGGCAGATACTCGGCCACCCCAGCCTCGCGCAGCCGGGCCAGCAGGTAGTTGGCATTCAGCACGGCGACCTCGGAGACCTCGCGCAGACCGGCCGCACCGAGCGAGCGGATGTAGGCATAGGAGCGGACGAACACGCCGTAGTTGCCGTGAAAGCCGCGCAGGCGACCGATCGACTTGGGTCGCTCGTAGTCGAGGTCGTAGAAGGCGGCCGAGGCGCCGTTCTCCTGCACCGATCGCCGCACGACGAGCGGCCGCGGCAGGAACGGCTCGATCCGGTCGGAAACCGCCACCGGCCCAGCGCCGGGGCCGCCACCCCCGTGCGGCTGGGTGAACGACTTGTGCAGGTTGAAATGCACGATGTCGAAGCCCATGTCCCCCGGCCGGCAGATGCCCATGATCGCGTTCAGGTTGGCGCCGTCGTAGTAGAGGGTGGCGCCGACACCGTGCACGATGCGGTGGATCTCCTCGATCCCCTCCTCGAACAGCCCAACAGTCGAGGGGTTGGTGAGCATCAGGCAGGCCACGTCCTCGTCCGCCTTCTGCCGCAGGTCGTCGAGGTCGACGTTGCCCCGGGCGTCCGTCCCCACCTTGACCACCTCGTAACCGGCCATGGTGACCGTAGCCGGGTTGGTGCCGTGGGCGGTGTCCGGGGTCAACACCTTGGTGCGCCGCTCGCCGCGGTCCTCGTGGTAGGCGCGGGTCAGGAGCACGCCCGCCAGTTCGCCGTGCGAACCGGCCGAAGGCTGCAACGAGACGTGGGGAAGGCCGGACACCTCGGCCAGCTCGCCTTGCAGGCGCCACATCAGCTCGAGTGCGCCCTGAGCGTGGCGCGGCTCCTGGAGTGGATGGAGCTTGGCGTGGCCGGGGAGCGCGGCCACGCGCTCGTGCAGCTTGGGGTTGTGCTTCATCGTGCACGACCCGAGCGGATAGAAACCGGTGTCCAGGTCGAAGTTGCGCTTCGACAGCCGGTTGTAGTGGCGGACGATCTCCGGCTCTGAGACCTCGGGTAGCCTGGGAGCGTCCGCCCGGCGCAGCGCCGCCGGCAGCAGCTCGTCGGGCCGGCGCTCGGGCACGTCGAGCTCCGGGGCCACGAACGCCCGGCGGCCGGCCTTGGAACGGTCATAGATCGTCAGTTCGTCGTCGGCGGCGGCCGTGAACCAGCGGGCCGGCGGCTTCGGCTCGCTCGCGCTCATGCCCTCGCCTCCACCGGCGCGGTCTCGGCGGCGACCGCCGCACCCAGGGTCTCGGCCAGGCGGTCGATATCAGCGCGCGTGCGCAGCTCGGTGATGGCCACCAGCAGCCCGTTCCCGTAATCACCCGCCAGCGGATAGCCCGGATTGACGCCCTGCGCGCGGCAGCGCTCGACCACGCGCTCCACGGGGGCCTCGAGCCCGATCGCGAACTCGCGCACCACGGGCTGTTCGTGCAACGCCCTGACCCCGTCCAGCGCGCACAGGCGCTCGCGGGCGTAGGCGGTCCGCTGCAGCATCAGCTCCGCCAGCTCCACGATCCCGCGCCTGCCCAGCCAGCTCAGGTAGATCACTCCGGCCAGGGCGTTCAGCGCCTGCGCCGTGCAGATGTTGGAGGTGGCCTTCTCGCGCCGGATGTGCTGCTCACGCGTCTGCAGCGTCAGCACGAAGCCTCGCCGCCCGTCGACATCTTTTGTCTGGCCCGCGATGCGCCCGGGCATCCGCCGCATCAGCGCCTCGGTGGCGGCGAAGAAGCCGAACGAAGGACCGCCGAAGTCGAGCCGTCCGCCGAGCGTCTGACCCTCGCCCACGGCGATGTCCACGCCGCACTCCCCCGGGGCCTTCAGCAGCGCCAGCGGCAGCGGGTCGCAGGCGCAGATGCAAAGCGCGCCGACCCCGTGCGCCGTATCCGCCAGGCGCTCCAGGTCCTCGACGGCCCCCAGGAAGTTCGGCTGCTGGACGATCACCGCGCTGACCTGGTCGTCGAGTCCCGAAAGCTCGGTGAGCCCGGCACGCAGGGGAGCCTCGGCGACATCCATTCCGTAGCCGTGGGCCAGCGTGCGGAGCGTCTCGCGGGAGTGGGGGTGGACGCCCCGGGAGACCACGAAGCGCGCGCGTCCGTGATGGAGCTTGGCCACGTAGGCGGCCGCGGCCACGGCGCTTGGTCCCTCGTAAACCGAGGCGTTCGAAATCGGGAGGCCGGTCAGCTCGGAGATCGCGGTCTGGTACTCGAACATGGCCTGAAGCCCGCCTTGGGAGATCTCCGGCTGGTAGGGCGTGTAGGGAGTGAGGAACTCCGAGCGCTCGATGATGGAGTCGATCAGCGCCGGGACGTAGTGGTCGTACATGCCGGCCCCCAGGAACGAGAGCTCATCCTCGGTCGAGGTGTTGCGCGCCGCCAGTGCCCGCAGCTCCTCGTAGACCTCCTGCTCCGAGCGGCCCGGCTCGAGCTCTCGACTGAAGTCCTGGCGCAGGTTCGCGGGGATGTCGAGGAACAAGTCCTCGATCGAGGACGCGCCGATCTGGTCAAGCATCTGGCGCCGATCGGCGTCGGTGGCTGAGACGTAGCTGCTCATCGCGGAAAGGTCACGTTAGCGTCGCCTGATAGGTACTGGAGTCCATCAACGACTCCGTCTCCGAGGGCTCTGAGAGCCTGATCCTGACCAGCCACCCTTCGCCGTAGGGATCGTCGTTGACGGTTTCGGGCTTGTCGCCCAGCGTCCCGTTGACGGCCACGATCTCGCCCGACAGGGGCGCGATCACGTCCGATACGGCCTTGACCGACTCCACCTCGGTGTACGGCTCCCCCTGGCGGACCTGGGTGCCGACCGCCGGAGGGTCGAAGAACACCACTTCGCCGAGCTGATCCTGGGCGAACCAGGTGATGCCGAACGTGGCCTCCTCGCCGTCGACCCGGGCCCAGTCGTGCTCGGCGTGGTAGAGGAGATCCTCGGGATAGCTGGCGGCCATGAATCAGGCTTCCTTTCTTTGATAGAGGGGCTTCTTGGCGATGATCGCGGGACGTGCGGTTCCGCGCACGTCGATCTCGATCCGCGTCTCGGGCTGGGCCACGCCGACGGCAACGTACGCCATGCCGATGCCGCGCTCCAGGCAGGGCGAGAACGTGCCGCTGGTGACCACGCCGCCGCCGCGGACGGGATTGCCGGCCCGCGCGATGCCTGGGCCGTCGATCACGAACGGAGCCAGCTTCTCCTTGGGTCCGGCGGAGCGGACGGAGGCCACGGCGTCGGCGCCGATGAACCCCGTCTCCTCCTTGCAGCACCAGCCGAGGCCGGCCTCGATCGGCCCGCGCTCGGTGCTGAGATCGTTGCCGTAGAGGTGAAAGCATGCCTCGAGCCGCAGCGTGTCCCGGGCCCCCAAGCCCGCCGGTGTCGCGCCTGCCTCAAGCAGCCGGTCCCACACCCCAGCCGCCGCGTCGGGCGCCATCAGCAGCTCGACGCCGTCCTCGCCCGTGTAGCCCGTACCGCAGACGAGCATTCCCACCCCCGCAACGCGCCGCTCGCAGCAGTGAAAGCGCGCCGGCAGCGCCCCATCGGTCAGCCCCGCGACCAGCTCCCGGGCCGCCGGCCCCTGCACGGCGAGCATCGCGAAGTCGCTGGCCCTGTCGAGCACGTCGACGTCGAACGGGCCGGCCTGCGCCTGCATCCAGGCCAGATCGCGCTCGTGGTTGGCGGCGTTCGTGACTGTCAGGTATTCGCGCTCGCCCAGGCCGTAGCTGAACAGGTCATCCAGCACGCCGCCATCCTCGCGACACATCACGCTGTACTGCGCTCCGCCCTCCGGGATCCGTCGCACGTCGTTGGAGACGACGCGTTGCAGGAAGCGCTGGGCATCCGGGCCGCGGCTCTCCACCTGCCCCATGTGGGAGATGTCAAAGACGCCAGCGGAGCGCCGGACTGCCAGGTGCTCCTCGCGGATCCCCGAGTACTGCAGCGGCATCTCGAAGCCGGCGAAGGGGACCAGCCGCGCGCCCGCGGCGGCGTGGCGGTCACGCAACGGCGTCTGGCGCAGCGCTGCGGGGGCGGTGTCCGTCATCCTGCGCGCAGGCTACAACCGGCCACGGTGAACGTCAGCCTGGGCTGTCGGCCTCCTCGCCATGGGGGTCGTCGGCCTCCCCGTTGGGACGGGCCTGCCCGGGGCGCATCCTGGCCCGGGCGCGGCGCAGGGGCCTAACCGCGAGGTTGACCTCGGCCACGTGTGGCTCGAGCCGATGAACGGCGTGCTCCACGGCGTTCATGTGCTCGCCGAGGTCCTCGATCCGGCCGCTCATCTGGCCGATCTCGCCTTCGATGCGCCGCACGGCGGCGTGCATGCCGACCATCTCCGGGTCCATGGAGGCAACGTGTCGCCGTATGGCCTGGAGGTCGGCGGCGATGTCCGGCAGCACGCGGCGCAGAAACGCCGCGCCCGCCGCCAGGTCCTGAAGTGGCCGGGCGAGTGACGGCAGCCGTAGGCGGCCCACATGGTCGAGTTCCTCCTCGTCGCCTGAGCGCTCCCCGCTCATGTGGCGCGGAGCCTAGCGGAGCGATCAGCGGTCTCTGAGGAACGACGGGATGTCGATCTCGTCGTCGCCGATCTCGAGCGACGAGCGCTGCCGATCGTCCATCGAGACCTCCCGGTCCCGGCGCGGAGCGCGCGCGGGCTCCCGCGCCGCCGGAGCACGGCCCCGGTCGTGGTCGAAGCCGGTGGCGATCACCGTGACCCTGACCTCGTCGTCGAGCGCGTCGTCGATCACGGCGCCGAAGATGATGTTCGAGTTGGCGTCGGCGGCGCTCTGGACGATCTCCGCCGCCTCGTTGACCTCGAACAGACCCAGGTCGTGGCCGCCCGTGATGTTCAGCAGGATGCCCATCGCGCCTTCCACCGACTCCTCCAGCAAGGGCGATGAGATCGCGACCTTGGCCGCGTCAGCGGCGCGATTCTCGCCGCCGGCGGTGCCGATGCCCATCAGCGCCGTGCCGGCGTCGCGCATGATCGTGCGCACATCCGCGAAGTCGAGGTTGATCAGGCCCGGGATCGTGATCAGGTCTGTGATTCCCTGGACGCCCTGGCGGAGCACGTTGTCCGCCTCGCGGAAGGCCTCGAGGATCGTGGTTCGACGCTCGACGATCGACAGCAGCTTCTCGTTCGGGATCACGATCAGCGTGTCGACTTGCTCGCTCAGCTCGTGAATCCCCGATTGCGCCTGGCGCGCGCGCTGGGTGCCCTCGAAGTTAAAGGGGCGCGTGACGACGCCGACGGTGAGCGCTCCGATCTCGTGCTTGGCGATGTCGGCGATCACCGGCGCGGCGCCGCTGCCCGTCCCGCCTCCCTCGCCCGCCGTCACGAACACCATGTCCGCGCCCTTGAGCGCTTCCTTGATCTCGTCGCGCGACTCGGCCGCGGCACCGCGGCCCACCTCCGGGTTGGCGCCCGCGCCCAGCCCGTGCGTCAGCTCGTGGCCGATGTTGAGCTTGATGTCGGCGTCGCACATGGCGAGCGCCTGGGCGTCCGTGTTGCAGGCCACGAACTCGACGCCGCGTAGCCCCGCGTCAACCATGCGGTTGACCGCGTTGGTGCCGCCGCCGCCGACGCCTACGACTTTGATGACTGCCAGATAACTGCCACTTTCCATGTCGCTATCCCAACCCTCGAGTTCGTGTTGAGTGTCTCGGCCGAACTTGCCGTAATAGCGGAGTTTTGCACGGTACTGCGCCTGGATGCGTGAAGTCAACGCATCGGCCGCAATGCGCAAGGTTCATTGCAGATCGCGTGACTCTCGACCTGCCCAGAGACTTCTCGAAATCGTGATCTAAGGCTCTACTTGAGGGTTAGCTATGCTCCAGGAGCTCCCGTCGCTGTGCCGCTTTGGGCGGGGGCGATGGTTTGGGGAAGTGACGTCGCCTGAGATCCCGGCGCGGCCTGCGAGCCCGACGCGGCCTGCGATCCCGACGCGCTGGAACTCGCTGATGCCCCGGCGCCATTTGTAGCGCCGGCGGTGCCCGCCGCCGGCCTGTAGGGGTCGCTTACGTCGACGTAGGACGCCCCGTCCGAACCGGGGTCCGCCAGGACGTCGTCCGCGGCGGTCCATTTCGCCGCCAGCAGCGTGGAATCTCCGAAGTACACCTGCGGTCCCTGCCGGAGATTCACGACCACGCCGTGACCGGCCGTGCTGCTCGCGGCCGTGACGTGGGGGAGCAGTTGCCACGGAGCGGCGCCGAGAACCGCGAGCACGCTGAGCGTCCGCGGGTCGGTGACACGCGGCCCACCCGGCAGCAGACGAACGGCGAGTTGCGGCAGCGAGGACCCCGGGCGGACGTCGCGCAGCAGCGTGCCGTCCCCGGCCACAGCGACCCGGCGACCGTCGGCAACCACTACCGCCACCGGAACCTGCTCGATGACCCTGATCGTCATCCCGTGCGGGAAGTGGGTCGAAACCCGGAGGTCCTTGACCACCGGGAATGGCGACACGGCGGTGTGCAGCGCCGAAACGTTCACGTCGAGCGTGGTCATACCGCGGCCGGCTGCCCTCAGCGCGCTGCGGATCTGGCCGGCATCGGGGCCGCCCGCTCCGACCACGCTCACGCGCTGTACGGCTACCAATGAGGAGTCGCGCAGCCACAGCCACCCGCCGCCGAGCGCCAGCAGAACCACTACTCCCGCCACGAGAGCGATCCGAGGGACGCGCGGCAGCCGAGGGCGGCGGAAGCTCACGTTGAATAGTTCGACTTCCCGGGCTCCACCCCTACTTGACGACCGCGGCCGTCACCGTCGGCCGACCAGGGACCAAGCGAGTGCGTCGACGTCGCCGGCCCCCATCACCACGCACACGTCTCCGGCCTTGAGCTCCCGTGCCAGGAACGGCTTCGCGTCGGCGAACTGCGGAAGCCACGCGACCGGCCGGCCGGGCGCGGCATCCGCCGCCGCGGCAGCGATCAGCCGTCCATCGACTCCCGGGTAGTCGGCGGGCCGCTCCCGCGCCGGATAGACGTCCAGCACCACCGCCGTGTCGGCCCGGGACAAGGAGACACCGAAGTCCCGCGCCAGGGCCGCGGTGCGTGAGTAGAGGTGCGGCTGGAAGACGGCCACCAGGCGCCGCGGCTCGAGCGTCCGTGCCGCGTCGAGTACGGCGGCCACCTCCGTCGGGTGGTGTGCGTAGTCGTCGTAGACCACAGCGCCCGAATACGTCTCCCCCAGCCGCTCGAAGCGCCGCCGGGCTCCCGCGAAGTCGCCGAGGGCGATTGCCGCTCGCCGCGGGTCGGCGCCGGCGAGCGCCGCGGCCTCCAGCGCGCCGGCGGCATTCACCGCGTTGTGAGCGCCCGGCACCCGCAGCACCACGTCCATCCCCCGCCAGGCAAAGCTCGACCCGGTGGGCGAGAGCGACGGCTCGGGAACGTCGTAGACGACCGCTCCCCTGGGACACAGCGCGATCAGCTCGGGCCGGTCCCAGACCACCGCGCCGGTGCTGGCCCTGGCCATGAAGGTCCGGAGCGTGTCCTGGAGCTCCAGCATCGACCCGTACGTCGAATGGTGGTCGAGTTCGGCGTTGGTCAAGACCGCGATTTCGGGCTCGAGCCGCAGCAGCGAACGGTCCGACTCGTCGGCCTCCACCACGATCCACTCGCCGCTGCCCCAGCCAGCGTTGAGGCCCGTACTGCGCAGCTCGCCGCCGATCACGTAGCCCGGATCGAGGTTCGCGCCCTGCATGGCTTGGACGATCATCGCCGCCGTCGTCGTCTTGCCGTGTGTGCCGGTGACCGCCAGGCAGCGGCGCAGAGCGGCGATCTGCGCAAGCAGCTCGGCCCGATGCAGCTCGCGTCCTTCGGCGGCGCGGCGCTCGGGGTTATCCGCCCCGATGGCTGTGGAGTAGACGATCTCCGCCCCGAGCGGGACGTTCGTTTGCGCGTGCCCGATGGTGGGCGCTATGCCATGTTGCCGCAGGCGTTCCGTGTAGGCGGACTCCGAGCGGTCCGAGCCGGTGACGCTCGCACCCAGGGATCGCGCCACGAGCGCCAGCCCGCTCATCCCCGCCCCTCCTATCCCGACGAAGTGAATGCGCCGGCCGGCGAACGGCTGATTGCTCATCGCGATCTCGCTGCGGCGAGGACTTCGGCAGCGATCGTTCGAGCGGCATCAGGGCGCGCCAGCGCCGCGGAGGCACGGGACATCGCCGTCAGGCGCGCCGTATCCGCCAGGAGGCCACCAACCTCCTGGGCGAGCCGGGCCGGAGTGAGCTCGCTGTCCGGCAGGATCACGGCGGCCCCAGCCCGCTCCATGTAGCGCGCGTTCTCGAACTGGTGATCGGCGGTGGCGTGCGGATAGGGGATCAGCACGGCCGGACGTCCGTGTGCCGCGATCTCGAAAATCGATCCTCCGGCGCGAGCCACGACCAGGTCGCCGGCCAGCAGCGCCTCGCCGAAGTTCTCGATATAGCCACGCAGGTCGTAATGGGGACCCGGCGCCCGAAGCTCCGGAAGGTCGCGCGAGCCTGCCGCGTGCAGAATCCGGAATTGGGCCCCGGCGAACGCTTCCACCGCCGCCCGGTTGATCGATCGCGCCCCCTGCGAGCCGCCGAATACAACGACGACGGTCTCATCCGGGGCGATTCCGAAGCGCTTCCTGGCCGCGGCGCGATCGGTGGCGGCCGCGGGCACCGGGCGACCTGTCACCAGGTAGCGCGGACCGGAGCGCTCGCCGGCCGGAAACGCCAGGCACACCCGGCGCGCCAACGGCGAGAGGATCCGGTTGGCGAGCCCCATGTGGCTGTCGGCCTCCATCAGGACGAGCGGCACCCGATCGAGCACCGCGGCCAGCCCCAGCGGACCGGCGACGTAGCCGCCTGCGCCGAGCGCCGCGCTCGGCTCGAGCTCCGCCACCATGGCCCGCGCGGCGAGCACGCCCCGGGCGTCCACGGCTGCCGCGCGCAGAGCGTCGAGTGGCCTGCGCCGCGGCAACGGCGCCAGCTTCAGCGTCCGTAGCTCGTATCCGGCGGCGGGCACGAGCTCGCGCTCGGCGCGCTCGCCGCCGACGAAGACGACCTCCGCGCCCTCAGCCTTCAGCGCCTCGGCTACCGCGAGCGCGGGCACGACGTGCCCGGCGGTCCCGCCGGCGGCGATCACGATCCTCGTCGGAGCCGGAGGGTCTGCTCCCGCTGGGGTTGTCCGCGCGCCGGGACCGTGAGCGGCGGACGGGATCACCCCGTGCTGGCGCCCCGACCGCCTGCAACCGAGCGCCCCGGGGCTGAGAGATGTTGAGCAAGAGCCCGATCGCCGCCAGCATCACGCACAGGTTCGTCGGGGCATAGGAGATGAACGGCAGCGGCACGCCGGTGAGCGGTGCGATGCCGAGTACCACGAAGATGTTGAGGATCCCCTGGCAAAGAATCAGCGAGGTGAGGCCGGTGGCGAGCAGCTTCGCATAGCGACCCGCCGCCCGGCGGGCCGTGCGCAGGCCAGCGTAAGCGATCATGCCGTAGAGAACGACGACCAGGCCGACGCCCATGATGCCGAGCTCCTCGCCGATTACGGCGAGGATGAAATCGGTCTGGGCCTCCGGCAGGTAGAAGACCTTCTGCACAGAGCGCCCGAGGCCGACGCCGAAGAGACCGCCCGAGCCGAGCGCGATCTGGCCCTGAACGGCCTGAAAGCCGGCCGTGGACTTCGACGACCAAGGATGGAGAAACGACGTCAGCCGCGCGAGCTGGTAGGGCTGCGCCACGACGAACGCAACGACCAACCCCAGGGCGATTGCCGCCAGCACGGCCAGCTGCCGCATCGGCATGCCCGCTGCGATCAGCAGGGCGGCGATCGTGAACACGATCACCAGCGTGGTGCCCATGTCCGGCTCCACGAGGATCAGCAGGCACCCCGGGCCGACGGCGACGGCAATCGGGGTGATCAGGGGGATGAGGCGCGCCTGGCGTCGCGGACTGCCCACCCGCTTCGGGTTCTTGGCCAGGTAATACGCGACGTAGAGGACGAGCGCCAGCTTCAGCAGCTCCGAGGGCTGGAACTGAATCGGTCCGGCGGCGAACCAGCGCCTCGCGCCGTTGACATTGACGCCGAAACCCGGCGCCAGGACGAGCAGCAGCAGGGCCACCGAGCCGATCAGCAGCAGCTTTACCAGACGCTCGTTCAGCAAGCTGAGGCCGCGCCGCGAGAGGACATGCATGACCGCCAGTCCGATCGCGCCGAAGATCAGGTAACGGATGAACTCGCCGGTGCCGAGGCCGCTGCCGCCCATGACCCCGGACGCGGAAGAGGCGCTGTAAACCATCACCGCGCCGAAGGCCAGCAGGCACAGGGTGGCCGTCAGCAGGATCCGATGCTCGAGCGGTGGCGCCACGCGCCGGGTACGAGGCTTGACCCGTTCTGGCGGCGCAACCGCTGCGCGCCCCCGGGCCGGCCGGCGGCTCGGGGCCGGTGCGGCCCCGGCCATCAGGCGGCCTCCAGGAGGGCTTTGAAGTGCTCGCCGCGGGCCTCGTAGTCCCGATACTGGTCATAGCTGGCGCAGGCCGGCGAGAGCAGCACCGTGTCCCCGGGCCCTGCGGCGACGCGCGCGGCCTCGAGGGCTGCGGGGAGCTCGCCGAGCTGGAGTATTGGCACGGGGACGGAGCGCAGCGCCTGGGCCAGCTCCGCGGCGGCCTCTCCGATCAGGTAGACGCCACCGCAGCGCTCGGCGACCAGCGGCGCCAGGGGCGAGAAGTCCTGTCGCTTGCCGCGTCCTCCGGCGATCAGGTGCACACCCTGCTCGTAGGCCCTCAGGGCGACGATGGTGGAGGCCACGTTCGTGGCCTTGGAGTCATTGACGTAGGCCACTCCTTCCCTCCTCGCCACGAGCTCCAGACGATGAGCCACCCCCAGGAATGTCTTCAGTCCAGCCGTCACCGCGGCCGGGTCGAGCCCCCGGGTCAGGCAGACCGCCGCCGCGGCCATCGCGTTCTCGGCGTTGTGCATTCCGGGAAGCGACAGCTGCTCGAGCTCGATGAGCGGCTCGGCGTGCCACCACAGACGGCCTTCTCGGATCCTCAGCGCCGAGGCCGCCCCAGGGCCGAAGAGCACGCGGCGAGCCTCCCCGCCGCTCAGGGAAGCGTCCAGCGCGGCCGGGAGGACCGCTACGTCGTCTGCGTCCTGATTGGCGAATATGCGGAGCTTCGCGGCGACGTAGTCCTCGAAGCTGTGGTGGCGGTCCAGGTGATCCGGGGCCAGGTTGAGCAGCGCGGCGGCCTCGGGGGAGAAGGCCTCGGTGTCTTCCAGCTGAAAGGAGGAGGCCTCGCACACCAGCACCTGGTCCTGCTCGACGGTGTCCACCAGCGAGCTTGCGGCCGTGCCGACGTTCCCGGCGACGGCCACGGGACGCCCCGCTCGCCGATGGATGTGGCCGATCCACTCCGTGGTGGTGGTTTTGCCGTTGGTTCCGGTCACCGCGATGAACTCGTTCGGGATGAGCCTCCAGGCCAGCTCAAGCTCGCCGAGCACGGGAACTCCCCCCGCGCGCGCCGCGCGTATCGCTGGCGCGTCGCTGGGAACGCCGGGACTTTTGATGAGCGTCCGGGCGCGGGCGGCAAGTACGTCGCCTGACGCATCGAGATGGACTTCGACGCCCGCCTCCGAAAGCCTCCCCGCTGCCTGGGTCAGACGGGGATCCCCGCTGGCGCCCGCATCGCAGCCGATCACCTCCTCTCCGCGGGCGCGCAGCGCCAGCGCCGCGGCCAGACCCGAGCGAGCGAGTCCCACGACGAGGTAGGGGCCGCCGGGCAGCGGCGGGCGGGGCTTCACTTGATGCTCAGCTGATACACGGTGAAGCCGATCGCCGCGCAGGCCGCGGCGATGATCCAGAAGCGCAGGATGATCTTGGTCTCCGACCACCCCTGGAGCTCGAAGTGGTGGTGGATCGGCGTCATCAGGAACACGCGTTTGCGAAACGCCTGAAATGAGACGACCTGGATCATCACCGAGACGACCTCCAGCACGAAGACCCCCGCCAGGAGGATGAGGATGACCTCGGTCTGGGTCATCACGGCCAGCCCGGCGATCGCTCCCCCGAGGGCTAAGGAGCCCGTGTCGCCCATGAAGATGCTGGCCGGGAAGCTGTTGAACCACAGAAAGCCGATGCAGGCCCCGACGAGGCAGGCGGCCAGCATCGTCAGGTTGCTGTCGCCGGCGGTGATGTACGTGATGCCGATGTAGGCCAGCAGGACGATCGCGGCACAGCCTGCGGCCAGGCCGTCGAGTCCGTCGGTGAAGTTGACCGCGGTCGTGCTTCCGGCCACCACCAGGTAGATGAAGATCACGTACGCGGGGCCCAGGTCGATGTTCACGTCCACGAATCGGAAGCGCACGGCCCCCGGTAACCCCAGCTTCTGGGTCGCCACCCACCACAGCCCCACCGAGATGGCAACGGTGATGACCAGCTTGGACCGCGCGCGGAGCCCAAGCGAGCGGCGCTTGACGATCTTGGTGTAGTCGTCGATGAAGCCCATCAGGGCGCAGGCCACGGTCACGCCGAAGACGCCCATCGACTGCCAGTCGCGCTTCGAGAGGACCAGGAACGGGACGGCGATCGCCGCCAGGATGATGATGCCGCCCATCGTCGGCGTTCCCGCCTTCTGCCGGTGCCCCTGCGGACCCTCCTCCCGGATGTTCTGTCCGAATTCCCGCTGTCTGAGGAACGCGATGAACTTGGGGCTCAAGAACAGGCACATCAACAGCGAGGCTGTCCCCGCGATGAGCACGCGGCCCGAGATCGAGCCGCTCACGGCCGCCGACAGCGCCATCAGTGGTTGCCTTGGATCAGGGACTCCGACACCAGCTCGAGCCCAACTCCGCGCGACCCCTTGACCAGCACGACGTCGCCCGGCTGAAGCAGCTCAGGGACCAGCGCCGCCGCCTCGCCGGCGTCTGCCACCGAGTAGATCTCTCCGTCGTAGCGCTCCCCGATCGCGCTGGCCAGCGGCCCGACCGTCACCAACAGATCGATCCCCAGTTCGCCGGCGCGCTCGCCGATCTCGCTGTGGAACCGCCGCGCTGCCTCTCCCAGCTCGAGCATGTCGCCGAGTACGGCCACGGTCCTCGAACCGGTGGCGCCGTTGGCCACCGACGCCACGTCGTCCAGCGCCGCGCGCATCGACATGGGGTTGGCGTTGTAGCAGTCATCGATCAGCGTGACGCCGTGTGGGAGCGCCACCCGCTGGCCGCGGGAAGGCGAGAAAGCTACCTCCAGTCGGCCCGCCGGCGTTACGCCGACTGCACGGGCCGCGGCAACGGCCGCCAGCAGGTTACTGAGCAGGTGGGGCTGGCTGAACGGCACCTCGAGCTCGATACGCGTTCCGCTGTGGTCGATTGTCACTTGTTGCCCGTCGGCATTCGCCAGCTGGACGTCGCCTCCAGGTCCGAACCTGACCACCTCGAGGTCATCTCGAAGGTAGGGCTCGAGCAGCTGTTCGCCGGCGGGGACGACAGCTGTGTCGCCCGGCTTCAGGGCACCGATCAGCTCGGCCTTGGTGGCCGCGATCGCCTCGATCGAGCCCAGCAGCTCCAGGTGCACGGGCCCGATGTTCACGATCACCGCCACTTCCGGTTGGGAGATCGCGGCCAGCTCGGCGATCTGGCCCGCGCCGCGCATCGCGTGCTCCAGTACCAGGACCTCGGTCTCCGCCGGGCGCGGCCAGGATCTCCAGCGGCAGGCCGATCTCGGTGTTGAAGTTAGCCCGCGAGGCGACGGTTCGCCGCGAGGTGCCAGCAACGCGAGCAGTAGATCCTTGGTGGTCGTCTTGCCGGTCGAGCCGGTGATGCCGATGACGGTCACATCGAGGCTCCGGCGCCACGATGCCGCCAGCCGCTGAAGCGCTTTCAGCGGGTCATCGGCCGCCAGAACGGTCCCGGGCTGTGCGCGGCGGGCCGACTCCGCATGCTCCGGCGACACCAGCACGCCCCAGGCGCCGGCCGCCAGGGCAGCGCAAGCAAAGCTTCCGCCGTCGACCTGCTCACCGCGGAGACCGACAAACAGGGCGCCCGGCCCCGAGTCACGGGAGTCGATCGTGATCCGCTCGGGGCCAGCGCTGGCGGGCGAAGGCCCGGCCAGCCGGGCGCCGGCCGCGGCGGCGATCTGGTCGGGACTCCAGGTCCTCACCGGGCTGCCGGCACTCCGCGCAGGAGCTCGCTGGCCACTGCTCGGTCGTCGAACGGGAGTTTCCGTCCCCCCGAGAACTCCTGGCCCTGCTCATGCCCCTTGCCCGCGATCACCACCACGTCGCCGGCCTCGGCGCCGGCGATGGCTTCCGCGATCGCGGTTCGGCGGTCGGCGTTGTGCGGTATGTCCTGGCCGGCGCCGGCGAGGATCTCGTTGATGATGGCCTCGGGATCCTCGGAGCGAGGATTGTCGGAGGTGACGATCGCCCGATCCGCGAGCCGCGTGGCGATCTCGCCCATCAGCGGACGCTTGCCCCGATCTCTGTCGCCACCGCAGCCGAACACCACGTGGACTCGGCCCTCGCTCAGCAGCCGGGCGGCTTTCAGCACGTTCTCCAGCGAGTCGGGCGTGTGGGCGTAGTCCACAAGTACGGCGAACGGCTGGCCCTCGTCCACGGGCTCGAAGCGGCCCGGAACCTGGCCCGCTCCGGCGATCGCCCGCACGCAGGCCTCTTCGTCGACGTCCAGCTCTCGCGCTGTCGCGAACGCTCCCAGCACGTTGTAGACGTTGAAGCGGCCGCGCAGCGGCGAGATGATCTCGGTCTCGCTGCCGGGTCCCCGGATCACGAAACGGGAGCCCTCGAGCCCGGTGTCGACATCGACGGCGCGGTAGTCGGCCTCGCCGTCGAGCGCGAAGGTGATTGGGTTCTCCACTTCGGCGGCCAGTCGGCGCCCGTATGGGTCGTCGACGTTCACGACCGCGACCCGCGGCCGCCCGTCGACGAAAAGCCGCCGCTTGGCGGCGAAGTACTCCTCCATGGAGCCGTGGAAGTCCAGGTGGTCCTGCGTCAGGTTGGTGAACGCGGCGGCCGCGAAGTGGATCGCGTCGGCGCGGCGCAACTCGAGCGCGTGTGAGGAAACCTCCATGGCGCAGGCCCGATCGCCGCTGTCGAGCATCGCCTTGAAGGTCCGCTGCAGGTCGATCGCCTCCGGTGTCGTGCGAACCACCTCTTGCTCTTGGCCACCGATCACGCCGATCACGGTGCCCAGGAGCCCGGTCTGACGGCCGCCGGCCTCCAGCAGCGCCCTGAGCAGGAACGCGGTAGTCGTCTTGCCGTTGGTGCCCGTCACACCGATCGTCTGCAGCTGGGAGGTCGGGTCGCCGTAGAAGGCCGCCGCTGCGGGGGCCATCGCCGCCCGCGCCGACTCGACTTGTATTTCGGGGACGCTGGTATGGAGAGGGCGCTCCACGACCAGCGCGGTGGCGCCCTTCGCGATCGCCTCCTGCGCGAAATCATGCCCATCGCGCGTGAAGCCCGGTACGCAGAAGAACAGCGTCCCCGGCGTGACCTGGCGCGTGTCGTAGGCGAGGTTGGTGATCTCGAGATTGCGCGCTCCGGAGGGGGCGCCCGGCATCACCTCGCTGAGCCGCATAGCGGCCGGAGTGTAGTTCCGCGCTCACCCGGATCCGTTCGCGAAGCCTCCGACTCGGAGTCGGGTACGCGGTGCTATCCAGTAATGCTGTGCGTGGGCTCGTCGTCGAGGCCCGGGAACGTCATCTTGGACAGGCTCTTGCTGGACCGCCGCCCCCACGGGTTGAGATGCAAGCCGTCCCACGTCCACGCATTAGGGTCGCTTGCCCTCTCACTGAGCGCCCAGTCCCAATCCCAAGCGATCAAGCCGTTGAGACCCCTGGCGGCGAGGCCGACGACCCAACTGTACGCTTGCGCAGTGGCCTCTGTAGTGGTGATCCCGTTGTTGTATCGACCCATCTCGGTGACAATCAGCGGGTAGGAGCTTACGTGCGCGGCAAGCTTCTGACGCAGCCCGTAGACAGCTCCACTGAACGTGTCTCCTGACCGGCGCAGGTCCGAGACGT
Organism: uncultured Actinomycetes bacterium; assembly: GCA_963822735.1. Classification (GTDB taxonomy): domain Bacteria; phylum Actinomycetota; class Thermoleophilia; order Solirubrobacterales; family Solirubrobacteraceae; genus Palsa-465. Next base: position 62,738 of record CAWGIU010000009.1, on the reverse strand, counting down.
ACTGGTCGAGATACACGTGCACACCGAACAGCAGCCCCGCAGCGCGCCAGCCGTACCTTGCGGCGTTGCGCAGTACCTCACTCATGAGAGCAGGGGAAACGTTCTGCTCGTAGCCGTTTGAGGGAATGATGAGGGGCTGACGCGAGCCGAGGGAGCGTAGGTAGGCGCCAATCCCCTCGACACCCGCCAAGTAGTTCGGCGCACCCTGGGAATAGTCCGCAGGCTCGTTGAAGGGCTCCCAGATAACCCAGGGATCGTTACCGATACTGGCGATCAGATCGGCAAACATCGGCTGGTAAGCGCGCCAGTCCTCGAGGTTGTCCCCTACGGCGTCCGCGTCCAGGATTGTGATCAGACCAGCCGCCTTCGCGGAATCCACAATCCGCCGGATCCGGCCGACCGTAGCGGCCTTGCTCGCGTACAGCTGTGATCCATAAACGTACGGCCCGGGAATGTGCACGCGGATCGCGTCGTAGCCGAGCGAGCGGATCTTCGCGAACTGCGCGGACCGGTGATCGAAGTTGCGCTGCGCCACCTCGACTAGATACGGCTGTTGCGCGGTCGGCGTCGCTCCGGCATAGTACGGCACCATCTGGACGGCGACGCCTTTGAGTCCGACGCGTCGCCCCTTCCGGTCGCGGAGAACAGTCCCGGCGACGTGCAGTGGCGGCTTGATCGCGGTTGTCGAGGCAGTTCCCGTCGGGACAGATGTCCTTGACGGCGACCCTGCTCCGATCATGTCCACGAAGAGCAGAATGACGACCGCGGCAGCGAGGATCTGACAGCACCCGCGAAGCGACACAAATCCAGTATCGCGGAATGCCTGCGCCGTTCGGCGGTCCGGCAGCCACGGTTGCGAACCCCGTGTCAGGCGGGTGCCGTGACAACTTAACTGATGATCAGGAAGCGACGAGCTCCTTGGTGACGAGTGCCCGGAACGCGTCGAGCGCCGCGTCCGGCCGGTCGACGCAGGCCACAGCGTCCACCGCCGCCTGCATTCGCCTGGTGCGCGTGGTGGCGAACAGCACGGTGCCCGTGGCGTTGACGCGGACGGCGTCGCGCAGCAGGAGGGAGCCCAACACTTCCACGTGCCCGCAGTCCTCCCCTACGGCCTCACTCCAGGCGGCGGTGCGACCCGGGTCGAAAAGATGCGCTCGTATCGCCTCCAGTGGTTCGGCCAGCGACCCGAACGTGATCAGCGGCGACGAGAAGGCGGCTAGGCCGTGCGACGAGCGGTGCAGGATGTCGTCGTGGATCTGCGTGACGACCGGGACGGAGAACCGGTCGATTACCTCCGCCGTCGGCTCGGGCTCGCCCGAGACGCCCCAGGCGCCGATCAGGCCGGACTGCCGAGCCTCCTCGAGGTAGCCGCAGATTTCCTCGGCGCGCACGCGGTCAGGCGTGGGCGCATGCAGGAACAGTAGGTCGATCCGTTCGGTGCGGAGCTCGCGAAGGCTCGTCTCCAGGCTAATGCGAGCTGTTGCGGCGTCATAGGCGCCCGTTCCGTTCAGCGAGTTCGCGCCGCGCTTGACGCGGCGTCGTAATCCCGGATAGCGTCCGAGCAGTGCCCGCACCGGCCCCTGGACCCGTTTCAGGAACCCGGCGCCGGCATGTGGTTGGATCCCAAACTTCGTCGCGATAACGAGCGAGTCCCGTCGGCCGACAGCGAACCGGCCTAGCTCACCTTCCGCCGCTCCGAATCCGTACATGCGTGCGACGTCAAAGTGGTGGATCCCGGCGTCGAACGCCGCATTTAGCACGGCCTCGCGATCGGCCCGTGAGGGCAGGCGCATCAGCCCGGCGCACCCAAACCCAATCCGCGTCGTCTTGACCGCGCCGCAGGCGAGGGAGACTCGTTCCACGTCAGGCCCCGATCAACCGTTCGAGCGCTTGGCGCTGCTCGATCCACCGGCGTGTCTGGCGTTCTCGTGCCGCCGTGGTCTCACCTAGCATCCGGTGCTGCTCGTCGAGAGCTACTCGGATGGCGCAGGCCAGCGCCGTCGGACTGTTCTCCGCGAACGCGGCGGCGGGGAACGCCTCGCGGCCGGCCGGCCAGTCGCTCAGCAGCAGGGGCCGCTCAGCGTATACCGCCTCATATCCGGCCTTGACGACCGACGTCGGTTCGGTGGTCAGAACGACGATAAGGTCGCCGGACGCGAGAGCTGCGGTGTACTCGGGCCCTCGAAGAAACCCGACGAACTCAACATTACTTGGAGCGGATTCCACGAGTCCCGGCGGCGCCTTCCTCAGGTGGCCGGTGACCTTGAAGGCGACGTCCGGCAAGGTACGCGCGGCCTCTATCAGGGCCTCGACTGGCTCGTCGGGGTTGAAAGTGCAGACGAATAGCACCTCCGGCGCATCGCCTCGGCGCACCGGCGCGGGCTTCTCCCACTTGGGTGGCGCCTCGTGGACGATCTGTCCGCGGCCGCCCCAGCCCTCGACGCGTACCTTGAGGGACTCGTCTGTGACCAATGTCGCGCGCGCGCGGCGCGCCACCCACTTGACGACCGGCTGCATCCGCGCGCTCACCGTGTCGCCCTGCAGGCCGAAGCCGCCCGGATGGCTGTCGAGGAGCATAGGACTCCTACTGAGGCGGGCATAAACCAGGACAATCAGCGCGGGGAAGATGGGCGGGTTTGTCACGATCACCGCCCGCGGACGGTGGCGCGCCAGGAACACGCACGTCAGCACGCCGCTGTAGAGATAGCGGAGGGGTGCGATCGGCCGTACGTACCCGAGCGGATAGTGGCAGAACGCCATGCCGCCGAGGGCTGCCGCAATCTCGTGGGCACGTTCTGGAGCGGAGGTCCACGCCACAAAGGCAACTCGCGACCTGCGTCTGGAGAGGCCCATTCGAGGTCAGCAAGTTTCGGCAGGCAGGTGGCGGTCGGGGCCCCTAGCGGCAGGGGCGCCGCGCCGCATCACAGCGGCGGACCCGGAATTTGCCCAGCTCGCTCGAGAGCTACGTGCGCGCCGGATCGTCTCGAAAGACCGCATGTTTCGACTCTTAGGACTGGCGGGCATCCTAAGACACTAAATACCAGCGTATTCCTTCACAACCCTACAATACGGATAGAAAGCGAATGTCCAGGCTGGCCACCCGCATCCCGGGCCGATTTCGTTTTCCCGTCTTGGAGCGGGCTCGGCCCCCGTTCTTCGCCGGCGAGGCCTACGGCTGTCCGTGCTGCCACCGGACGTTCCGCCGGATGATGGACTTCCGCGGCATCCCCAACGCCCGCTGTCCAGGATGTGGCTCGATGAACCGCCACCGCTTGCTGTGGCTCTACCTCCACACGCGAACTCCGTTGCTGACCCAGAGCGCCCGCATGCTCCATGTAGCCCCCGAGTATCCGCTGTGGCGGATGTTCCGCAGGATGCTGCATCTGCAGTACACCTCCGCAGACCTCATGAGCGATCTCGCCGATGTAAAAGCGGATTTGCAGCGTTTGCCATTTGCCGAGAACTCGTTTGACGTAGTCATCTGCAACCACGTGCTCGAGCACGTGGAGAACGACGCTGAGGCCATGGCGGAGATCCGGCGAGTGCTGACACCGGATGGCTGGGCGATTCTGATGCATCCCGTCGATCGCACCCGCACGACGACCCTCGACGATGGCGCCGACCGATCGCCCGAAGAGCGTATGGAGCTCTACGGGCAAGAGGATCACGCCCGGCTCTACGGCATCGACTTCCCCGCCCGCCTAAGAGAGCACGGTCTCGACGTAGTGGAGGACCGTTTTTCCGACGAGCTCCCGTCCGAGATCGTCCGCCGGTACTGCCTTAAGGGTGATCATCCCATCTTCGAAGAGGACACGATCTGGCGCGTCAATTGACAGCTACAGTTCGGCAGACCTTTATTGGGTGGATCCCGTCGCCTATGGTTTGCGGGACCGGCCTCCCGGCACTCGGGCATCGCGGAAACCGGTCCCCGCATGCGGCAGGTGAACGCTTTCGGACCGGCGACGCACGGTGAGAGTCCTACGTTATATCCGCAACTTGGGGATCGTGGTGCTGATCACGCTCGTCGTGGTCGGCATCGCAGTCGCGATTCATAGAATGCGGCCGCCGCATTACACAGCCGAAGCCGTGCTGGTTGTTCCCTCCAACTCCGGCAGCCCCAGCGGCTCCAGCGACGTCGTGCGGTCCGGGCGGAGCAGGAAGACTATCCACACGAATCCTACCTATCAGGGTCCTGGCCTCGAGGACCAAGCCCAAAACTTGGCCACGACCTTCGCAAGCCTAATTCCGGAGGATCAATCGGTCTTACGGGCCGCCAGTCGCCAGCTGGGAGGCTCGACGAGCTACGTCCAAAGCCGATTGACCGCCGTGAATACCGCGAACACTTCGCTCGTACGCGTCGATTATTCGGGCGACAGCCCATCCGCGGCTCTACTGGGCGCGATCTCGATCGCAAGAGATGTCTCCGGGAGCCACCCGGTATCGCCGGCAATACCCCCTGGGTCGTTGGTGCTCGTCCACCTGCCGACCACCACCACCACGGCCTACACCGAGGCCGTGCTCGTCGGGATCGCGGCAGTGCTCGGAGTCGCCCTCGGCCTGCTGTTGGTGGTCGTGCTCGACCGAGCCAACCCCCGGCTAGAAACCCCTCGCGACGTGGCGGCGCTTCTAGACCTGCCTGTGATCGCCGCTTCACGGCTGAGCGGAGAAGTGGCCGATCGCCTTGTTTGGGACTGGTACGACATCGCCGCGCGGGAGCAAAAGTTCCCAGAGGGCAGCCTCGTAACCGCAGCGCTCGTCCCGACCACCAAAGCCAGCGAGCTCGCGGCCCAAGAACTCGCCGCTCGGCTCACGTTGTCGCATGACCAGTCCGCAGCCCACGAGACCGACGGAGCCGACACCGGCTGGAGCCCCAGCCCCACCGCGCTTCGAGCCCAATCGGCTTTGGTCTCCCAAGCATCTCCAATACACGTCGACGCGGTCGCCCTAGGAAAACGTCATAGCTTCGATCTGGGCTCAATCGTCGACCACGATTTGCTCGTACTCGTCATTGCCAGAGGCACCAATGCCCGGCAGGTTTCGACGACCGTCGATCACCTGGCGGAGGTAGGCCGAGCGCCCCATGCAGCGGTACTCACGGGCCGAAAAGCATCCGAGCTTCCGGCGAGCTAAGCGGACTTCGGAGCAAGTCGATGGCCGCGACAGCCATTGAGCCGCGCATCGATGGGCGTCCACGTCCGCGATCCGCGGCCGTGCTGCCGGGACCGCTCACCTGTGCCGCTATCGCCTTCGCCGCGGCGGTGATCGTGGGAGTTGGGGCGGCGCTCGGCCCAGCCCCCGGTGTAGGAGCTCTCGTGGCGGTTGCCTTTGGCCTCGTGACTCTCGTGTATCCCATGGTTGGCGCGATGGTGATCATCTCGCTGGTCCCGGTCGTTTCCGGCCTGGCGCAGGGCTATCCGGTCCCCAACTTCCGTCTCTACGAGGTGATCATCGGCGGCCTAGGGCCGCTTGTCCTGCTGACACGACAACGCCGCGTGCCGATCCGATGGGGGCACTTCGAATGGTGCTTTCTTCTCTACTGCGCTGCTACGGCGATCCTGGGAGCCGTCGACCTCATAATGCGGGACGCGAGTTTCGGGATCCGGGATGTAGGCTCATTGTTCGGCCCGTTCCAGCTCCTTATCGTTTACCTCGTCGTCGCCAGCGTGGTGGTGGACGACCGCTGGCGCCGCACCGTACTACGGGTTCTGCTCTTCGCCAGCGTGCCCGTTGGGATCCTGGCGATCCTGCAGGAATTCAATTTGCTTGGAGTGCGCCAGCTGCTCCAGACCGCCACCGGCGTGACTTACTTCCAGTTCGCTGCCAACTTGCCGGGCTCGGAAGGCGTCGCCCGCGCGACAGGCCCGTTCAGCGGATGGCAAGACCTGGGCGGATACCTTGCCATCATCATTCTCCTTGGCATGTGGCAGCTCCTGGATGTCAGGTGTCGAGTGCTGCGCAAGCGCTGGCTATTGCCGGTGCTGGCGGTGGCCGTAGTCGCCATCATCCAGACCGCGACAATCACAACGATCGGAATTGCGTTCGTCGGCACCCTGGTTCTTGCGCGCGCGTACGGTCAGCTCGGTCGGACGCTCGCGCGGCTTCTGCCCGCCCTCGTTATCGCCGGCGTGGCGTTCCTACCACTTTTCTTGAAGCGGGTAGCCAACGAGTTCACGAGCAGTTACGGGGGGCAAGGCTCGCTCGTGCCGAATACCCTGCAGTTCCGTTGGGAAACCTGGACACACCAGTGGATTCCGTTGTTGCACGGGCACTGGCTGACGGGTTACGGGCCTGATCTGCCTTCCGGCATCGGCTGGCAGTGGCCCGACTCGCTCTATCTCCAGCTGACACTCCGCGGAGGCATACCCCTGGTTCTGATCCAGCTCGGGCTGATGCTCGCCTGGGGGCTGAAAGCATCGTCTGTGATGTCCGTCGGGGACCCACTCCGCATGGGCCTCGGGCGGATCACCATGATCTTCCTGTTCTTCCTGGTGATCGCTGACACTATCGTCCCGTACTTCGTAGATGCCGGACTCCCCTACGTGTTGGCTATCGTCGCGGGACTGTCCTTCGGCGGTACGGCGTCATCGGCCGCTCCGTCGTCCGTAGCACGGACGACGCGTTCGGTATCGCTTGGCCGGCCCTCCCCGGTCAGTAACAGGTGAACTTCCGAACCCAGGTCCTGCAGGCTGGCGCATCGCTCGGGCTGCGTGAGGCCGGTGGGATCATGATCCGTCTCGGTGGTGTGGTCGCCCTGACGCACCTTCTCGGGCCGACGCGGTTCGGCATCTACGCCGGATCGGTTGCGGTCGTGGGTTACCTAACCACGACATCGCAATTCGGTACCGAGGTGTACCTGCTGCGTAGGGAGCACGAGCCATCACAGAAGCTGTACTCCGAAGTCTTCACCTTCCTGGTCCTCACCAGCCTTGTGGCGGGCCTGCTCGCTCTCGGCGCGTCATTTTTGGTGAAGACAGCTTTCGCGGATAGCCGATCGATCCGAGTCTTCCAAGTTCTACTGATTTCGCTGCCTGTCAACATACTCTGGGTACCCGCCGTCGCGCGGATCGAGCGGGCCTTTCGCTTCCGCGCCATAGCGGTCGTCGAGATCGGCGGCGATGCCGTTCTCTACGGCGTTTCGGTGACGCTCGTGGCGCTGGGTGCGGGGGTTTGGGGACCGGTAATTGGGTATCTGAGCTGGCAGACGTGGTTGCTCGTCATAAGCTTTGCTCTGGCACCGCAGCGCATCCAGTTATGGCTGCCACGCGAACGCCTCGTCGAGTTGGTTCGCTCCAGCCGTGGTATCTCGGGCTGGATCCTGCTCACTCGGGCGGTGGAGCTCGTAAATCCACTCGTTGTCGGCGGCTTCCTCGGCGCAGCGAGTGTGGCCTACGTCACTCTCGCCTCTCGGCTGGCTGACACGCTGACCTTCGTGACCCGCGCCTCCTTCAGGCTTTCGGTGGCGGCCTTCGGGCGCGTCCAGCAGCAGCTTGAACGGCTTCAGCGCGGGCTTGAGGAGGCGATGGTCTTGCAGGTCCTCGTTTGCGGCCCGCTACTAGGGGGCTTCGCCATCATCGCGGCCTGGCTGGTGCCGGCTGTGTTCGGCAACCGCTGGGATCCCATGCTTCGAGTGTTCCCCTTAGTGGCCCTTTTCTACCTCGGCGAGGCGGCGTTCGCCCTGCAAGGGCAAGTCCTGATGGTCCGGGGGCTGCACCGGGCCGCCATCGGGATAATGGCACTGCGTCTCGCCGTGCTCGTCTGCGGCAGCCTGGTGCTCGTGCCACTGATCGGCATCATCGGCTATGGAGTAGCGGCGGTGGCGTCGCTCGTCAACTACGCGGTCGGCGCTGCCGCCGTGCGCCGACTGCTCTTTCCGGTCAAGTACGGTGACCTCAGCGTCACGGCCGCGGCATGCGTGCCGCCACTGTTCGCTCCGCTCCTCCCTGCTGTCTGGCGACTAACACTCGCGTTACCCGCAGCGATCATCCTGGCCACCCCCCGTGGACGCCACCGTGTGCGGCTCTATGTCAACACCGCCCTGCAGGCGATGCGGGGCGGGGCGCGCCGAGGAAATGCCCCGCCGCCCCCAGTTGCGGACCAGTCAATGGGGCTGAACTGACGGTCACGACGACGTGCGCGATGTGCGCGGTCGCGGAGTGTGCACACTGCTGATTCTTCGATGCGACCGCTGCCCCGCCGTGGGCAGCTCGTGGTAAATAAGCTCATAGCTGTCAGCGACGACAGCGAGCGAATACCGCTGGACCGCAGCTCGAGCCCGGCTACCGAGGCGATCACGGAGCCTTGAATCGTCAACCAAGGCGCGCAACTCCGAGGCCATCTCGTCGGGACGGTTCGTCTGCGGCACACTCCCCGCGCCGCCCGCCAGTAGCTCCCCACCGCCAGCGCTAAAGGGGGCGACGCACGGAAGCCCGTGTGCCATGGCTTCTAGCAATACGTTGGGAAGACCCTCTCGTTCTGAGGCGATGGCGAAAACATCAGCGATGCGAAAGCAGCTCTCGACCTCGCGGACGGCACCGATGAATTTGACGCGAGTCTGAACGTCACGCCGGGCAGCGAGGCTTTTTAGAGCGCGACTGTATGACAGGCCGGGGTGATCATCGCCGACAATCCACAGCTGCCAGGGGCACGACTTACGAAGCTGAGCGACCGCCTGAATAAGTAGATCGATGCCCTTGCGAGGCTCAAGGTGACCCACAAACAGGATCACGACATCCTCGGGCATGAGACCGCGGCCACTCCGCTCGGCTGCTCTATCCATCGAGTCCGGAGCCTGGAATCGGTTCGTATCAACTCCCAGGGGGATGACCTCGCCAGGGGACACGCCAACCTCATTCAGTTCCTGGCTCATCGTCTCGGTGAGCGAGACGTTTACCGTGCGGGCTGTCAGCCAGCGACGGACCCGTATTTGCAACGCTCGCAGCCGACCGTCCCGCCACCCGAGGGACCGTGCAACGTCACCGTCGGTGATCCACTGAAGCACGCTGCGATTCAGAAGACCGCAAACAAGAGCCGGAATCAAGTAATCGGGATGCATCACGACGTGGACGGCGGTGACGGTCCGACGCCTTCGCAGCAGCCATGCTGTCCAACCTAGCAAGGCGGCCACGGTATCCCTGCGCCGGCGCCCGCGACGTCCTCGCCTGACCACGCGCAATCCATCGAGGAACTCCTGCCGCGGAGCGCGTTCATCGGGATGGCGGGTCAAGACAGTCACATCCCAACCTCGCCTGACCAGGGTTCGGGCTTGGTTCGCTACCAATCGCACATCACCGCCCAAGTCCGGCTCGAAGCTCGCAACGATGAAAACCAGCTGACGGTCGTCCGGTTCACCCATGCCGAACCCCACCGACGGAAACATCACTCGCTCGGGGTCGTTGCGGAGGCCCTTCGGTCCCGAGACCAGATGCCAGCGTTGTACGTAGATGCTCCACCAGGCGCAGTGCCAGAGCGAGAATCATGAACGTCGAGTTCGCCTGACCTGAGGTGACGAAAGCTGAGCTGCTGGCCACATGGAGGTCCCTGAAGCCGTGTACGGCGAGGTCACTATCGACCACGCCATCCTCGCGGCGGGCTGACATTCGAGTTGTTCCTGCTTGGTGATAGCCGCCGAAGAACTGACTTCTAATCACTTGCCGTAGGTCCCGATACAAGAACTCGACATGCCCGAGGCCGGATTGGCGAAGATAACGATCCAAGTAGTCGTGAGCCCGAAGTGCTCCATCGACGTCGTCGTCACTCAGTACCAGGTGCGTTCGGAGACGTGGCACCCCGAAGGAATCGCGCTCATCGACGGGCACGACGTAGCTGTCGTAGCTCGGTAAGTGCTCAGCGTGATAGTCAAGCGGATAGACGTTGGTGGCACTCGGTACGAAGAAACCGGGGACTTTGCGGCCCCGCTTCAGATATCGCTGGTAGGCGAAGACCACCGCAAACCTAGCGGCCGGCCCGACCCCACGGATGACGTTGAGCAAATGGTCACGAAGTACGACCGAACGGGTTGACTTGATGTGGTATTGCCTGATTCCTTCGGCCACGAACCGCTTTCCCAACGGGGAAACCAGCATGAGGTAGACGAAAGAGAGGATCTCGCTGCGATGTGATGGATCACTGAGAGTGGGATTAATCAGCCACAGGGCGCTATTCGGGAGTTTGTGCTCCAGCAGAAAGTCGGTCGAAAACGTGAATCGCCTGCGGACGTAGACGCCCGCGGCATCGCGTTCATAGCCGTAGATCGTGTCACTCGGCGCGGTCGTAAAGTGGACTTGCGCGATGCGACTCTCCACATGTGCCATGTACCAGCGCCCTAAGTGACCTGAATGGTTTCCGAGCCCCTCCGGATGAACACGATTGGATGCGAAGAGCAGACGCGTCGTCTCGAGTCCGCCGCAGGCGATCACGTACTGTGATGCCTTGATAGCAACCCGCTTACCGTTTGAAGTTCGGGCCTCAAGATGGTCAACGGTACGATCGCATGGATCACACACGATCTCGACACACGTGAGGTTCGTGACCACGGTCACCTTCGGGGACCGCCTCAAGGCGTCTGCATACTCGCGGCCGAAGTTGGTTGGAAGCGACCACCGCTCCAAAGCGGTAGCCCGGACGTGCCCATTGGTCAACCCTGGGACGAGCGCCCGCCCGCGCAGTTCGGCCACCTGGTCAGCATCGAATAAAGCGTTCCCGATCTTGCACCAGTCGCAGACTCGCTGAAAGAAGGGGCTGATGTCCTCGTAGGCAAGCGGCCACTGCCCGGGCACGATAGTCCGCGTCTCGAAATCGATCGGATCGAACGGGACGCAGCGGCCGCCCCACATGTTTGTGGCCCCGCCGAGCTGACGGCGCGTCGCTAGTGACATCGGCACATGGAACGGATCGCCGGTGATCACCTCACTGTCCGGCTGTGAGCCTCCGCTCCTGGCGTTGCCGCTTTCGATTAACAACACGCTGTGACCAGATCGGGCAAGCTCAAGGGCGACAACGATTCCGACCGGTCCTGCTCCCACGACGGCGATCTCCGCTCGGAGGTCGGAGTCGGCGCCCAGGTTACCCCCGTCGATTAGCATCGCGGTTTTCCGTTGCTCCGGTGCCAGTCGCAGCGTGCGCCAGCACGCCTCCGGAAAGCCTCAAGCGGCGCACTTCGCACGGGCTCGATCAACGCCCGGGGCTGAGTCGAAACGACATCGGCTGATGGTTGCGGAGGACTGGCCGTGTTGCGGCCTCGTACAGATCGGTGACGTCAAGTTCTTCGACGGATCTCACGACCGCCAATCCCCGCCGTGTGAGCTCAGAAGCGATTTGCAGCTGATGATCGTCGATATTCTCCCCGAAGGCGCTTAGCCGCGGCACGAGGATCGGACACTTGCCGGCGTCGAGCGCCGCTAACGCCGATCCCATGCCAGCATGGGCGACAACGACATCCGCGTCACCGATAGCCCTCTGGAGGGCTTCCCCGGGCAGCCAGCGCTGAGCCGTTATCGCAAGGTCCTCGACATCCGTGTGACCCACCTGCCAATCGACCGCCAGACCGCGGGGCAGGATCTCGATCAACCGCTCCACGAACCGGCGAAACGGATACGGCATCGTCCCGAGCATGACGACGATACGACCAATCTCCGGTGGCTTGGGGGATGGCGGCGCTGGCGCATAGCCGTCGAGCACCGAGCCTTCATATCTCCATGGAGCTCGTGCCCAGTTTCGATGCTGCGAGTAGAGCACGATTCCAGGAACGCGACGCAGGAGACGACCTGTCAGCGACGGTCCGGTGCTTCGGGTTGCGCTCTCGATGAAGTGACAGGAGGCCCCCCGCGCGCGAGCCAGCGGCAGAAACGAGAGGGCTATGCCTGACCCTGCACTGAGAACCGTCGTGAAGGGATGCTGCCCCCGGAACAATCGCATCGCCACCCCGGTATGGCGCACGACATTTTTGAGATCTCTTGGAGCCGTGTAATCGACGAATACGACGTTCTCGCCCTGGAGGATCGATCGGCTCTGCGGCGTGTCGAAGGTCACCCACATACGGTCAGAATCGATCCCTTCAAACCGGGGCACAAGACGGTGAAGCTCGGCGAGGTGGCCTCCGACACTGCTCACTAGCAACGTGCTCATCGGTCGGCCCTCGCGTGACGTGGCGACTGCACGGTCGCGTCCGCCGGCTCGGGGTATTCCAGCGTGACGAGCCGCGCGGTGTGGCTATGTGCCGCCGGTCCAGAGACCACAGTCATCCCTACCCGAAGAGAGAAATGGGCTTGCTTGTCTCGCCGGAGCGCGTTAGTTGGCTCCCTTCCCACTTACGAGGGCGGGAATGGTGCGCAGCAGCAGAATCAAGTCGGCTCGAAGCGAATGGCTCACGGCGTACGCCCAATCGAGCACAAGCATTTCGCTGAACGACATGGAGGTTCGGCCCATCACCTGCCATGGTCCGGTCATGCCCGGGCGGACCTCCGCGCGCGCACGCGCCCAAGTGGGAATATTCTCTCCTTCTTCCTCGATCAAAGGACGTGGCCCCACGAGGCTCATCTCACCGCGCAACACGTTCCAAAGCTGCGGTACCTCGTCGATACTCCACCTCCGCAGCAACCGACCAACGTGAGTCACGCGAGGGTCATGCTCTAGGTAGAGCCACCCTGGGTCCCGGCTCTTCGCAAGCAGCGCCGCTCGTTGCGCCTCGGCGCCGGGGACCATTGTGCGGAACTTGAGCATCCCAAACCGCCGTTCGTCAAGTCCGACTCGGCGTTGCCGGAAAAACACTGACCCCGGACTGTCCAGCCTGATCGCTATGGCGATAAGTACGCCAAGCGGCGCGAATACAATGAGACCAACTACGGCGCCGACGACGTCGAGCGTGCGCTTTGCGGCGCGCAATCGAGACGCACGTGTTCTCGGTAGCAGCTCGATTACTTGCTCGTGGTTGAGGTGCTTACGGCGAGGTCTTGCCATGTGCGATAGCTCTGGACTTGGGGACACTGAGACCCGAACTCCTGACTCGCGTAAGCGCTGGATAAGTGTGCGCGGGAGTACGCCATCGGTGCCCGACGAAATGACCACATCGCTCAGCTTGGCATCGCGAACCGCTGTCATTATCCGGTCGGGGTCGCCTGATATCCCTGCGCGAACAGTAACTGCGGCAGACGGGTGCCTCTTCGCTGGTATCGCCTGACGGGAGAAAATACGAGGAGGGACATGGCGTGCTTCATTGATGCGCCCCCCCGACCAGCGTTGGCGCTGTATCGACCGGTATAGCTGTCCCGCCTTCCTGCAGGGAATGATTGGCCGCCTCCGTTATGCGAACAACGTCTCGGGCAAGCCTGAGATGTGAGCTCAGCCTGGATTCATTGCTGACGGCACTGATAAAGTCCGAGAGCTGCATCATCAGAGGCTCAGCAGATTCGACCTTTGGCGACCGGATATCGCCGGTGCGGTACGAGAGCTGGTACTCGCCGAATGACTCCGGATACTCGTAAATAACTCCGTGGTCGTAGATTCGAACCGGCTCGCTTCCACTGTCCTCATAAACGACCATTTGCTCGCTGCCGACCAGTACAGTGCGACGTAGCTTGCTTGGCGCCAGCCAACTCAATTCGACGTTCGCCACGACCCCAGAGCGGAATTGCAACGTCACAAAGGCAACGTCGTGAATTCCCTCAACAATCGAGTCGCGGCCGACAGCTCGCACCGTCTGCGGGACCTCCCCTAGCCAGTAGAGCAGAATCGAAAAGTCGTGCGGGCCAAGGTCCCATACGACACTCACATCGCGCTGGTGAAGGCCGAGGTTCACTCTGCTGGAGCTAATGAAGTAGATCGTGCCCAAGTCGCCCTGCTCCATAAGCTCGCGAATCTTTTGAACAGGAGGGCTGTACAGGAAGGTATGCCCACACATGAGCTTTACTCCCTCGGCGCGGGCGAGATCGATCAGTTCGTCTGCTTCCTTACTCGACAGAGCCAGGGGCTTCTCGACGAAGGTGTGCTTCTGTGCACCCAAGCACTGGGCCGCGAGTTCGAAATGAGTGTAAACGGGTGTGGCTATGAACACGGCGTCAACTTCGGGATCGTCGAGCACTTCGTCGATCGACGTGGTGACACATGTATCGGCGTACTGACGCCCATACCGAGACAATTGGGCCCGGTCAAGGTCACAAATCCACTTGACGTCGGCGTCGTCTATCTCAGATAAAACCCGAAGTAGATTCGGGCCCCAGTATCCGAGTCCGATGATCGCGCACGTCGTGCAACGAATGCTTTCGAGTCCTTCCTGAGTCACTTCACGTCTCACTGCGCGCCGGCGGTCGCGGCCGCGTCGTCTATCTTTCCATTTCCAGCTCATAGCGCCGGCTCGTACGAGCGGACGGCCGCCGTGACGTGGTCTACCATCTGTTCCGTCATGGTGGGAAAAATGGGCAGCGAAACTAGCCTCTTTGCCAGCCACTCCGCCGTTGGCAGCGATCCTGTCTCGCCGTTTGTGCGGTAGGCAGGCGAGAGGTGAATAGGCACTGGGTAGTGCACGTGGGTTTCGACGCCACGCTCCCTGAGGTGTGCCCGGAGTCCGTCCCGGTCATCACTGCTTAACTGGTAGAGATGAAAGACGGAATCTTCATTTGGCCTAAGGTCCCGAAACGGCGTCCGTGTGATCGCGTCTGACAGTGCGACGCGGTATCGCTCAGCGATCCGACGGCGTACATCGTTGCTTTCATCGAGATAGGCAAGCTTTACCCGGAGGATGGCAGCCTGCAGCCCATCGAGGCGAGCCGTGGAGCCAACGACTCGGTGGTGTTGTCGCGGATTCTCACCGTGAGAGCGCAGCAAGCAGATGCGGTCCGCGAGCTCCTCGTCGTCGGTGGTGACGGCTCCAGCATCACCCCATGCGCCGAGGTTCTTCGTCGGGTAGAAGCTAAAGGCGGCCGCGGTGGCGAGCGACCCCACCCTTCGCTCGCCGTAGCGTGCGCCGTGTGCCTGAGCGGCGTCCTCTACAACGATCAGGCCATGGTCCTCGGCGAGGTCGCAGATACCCTCCATGTCGACCGTACGGCCATACAAATGAACCGGGATCACGCATCGCGTTTTCTCACTGATAGCTCGCTCGGCGTGAGCGGCGGTGAGTAGGCCTGTCGTCGCATCCACGTCGGCAAAGCGGGGACGCGCGCCCACGAGGCTTACAGCCTCCGCAGTGGCGATGAATGAATTCGTTGGAACTACAACCTCATCGCCCGACCCGACCTCGAGGGCCCGGAGGATCAGTACAAGCGCATCGGTGCCCGAGGAAACGCCGACGGCCGCCTTCGTACCGCAGTAGGTCGCGAAATCCTGCTCAAACGCCTCAACTTCCTCGCCAAGCGTAAAGGCTGACGCCCTGGCTACTCGCTCAACCGCACCGAGCAGTTCGGCAAGGCGGTTGGGATCAGCCGCATCCAGTGCGACAAATGGGACGGCCGGGTGGGGCGGCGCCCCGCGGGCGGCAAGTTCATCAGCGGCGTCCGCGAACCTCGTCGTGCTGTCCCGGATCATCAGTGCTCCGGAACGCCTCTTAGGCGCTCTTGGCGGTGGGTCCCGGGTAGACGTATCAGCACCGGCTCCCCTCGTCCCGCACAAAATGCCTGCAAAAAGGCGAGAGTCGCGAACGGACCTGTCGCTTGCCCCCGCGAACGTAACTGAGCAAGACTCAACTGTTGCCTGGGCGAGATGCCGTGTCCCCCCGACCCAGCTCGATCAGCCCCTGCCACCATGCTCTCTATGGGTCGACTGCCTACTCTACGCAGGGGAAAAGTATAGCCGTTTTTAGGAGCATTGGCTAAGTATTCCCCCCGCGTCTGCGCTCAAACCGCCGCGAGCATGGCTGGCGATCGCCCACCGACGGGCGCCCGGCCCCCTTTGGCACGGCTTGAACGCGGAGCCCGCCTTCAGCCTCTACGTTGCCCAAACCCCGAGCTTCTGGCGGCGAGCTCCCGCCGCTCCAGCACCCGATCCACCAGCCCGTAGGCCAGTGCCTCCTCGCCGGTGAAGTACCGATCGCGGTCCATGTCGGCGTGGACGCGCTCGATCGGCTGACTGGTGTGCTTGGCATAGATCTCGTCGATCCTGCTGCGCAGTGTGAGGATCTCCCGGGCGTGGATTTCGATGTCGGCTGCCTGGCCCTCGAATCCGCCGGACGCCTGGTGGATCAGGATTCTGCTGTTGGGTAGCGCCATCCGCTTTCCGGGGGTGCCGCCGGCGAGCAGCAGGGAGCCCATCGACATCGCGATGCCGTAGCAGATCGTCTGCACATCGGGGCGAATGAACTGCATCGCGTCGTAGATCGCCAGTCCGGCGTAGACCGAGCCGCCGGGCGAATTGATGTAGAGGTGGATGTCCTTGTCGGGGTCGTCTGACTCGAGATGCACGAGCTGGGCGACGATCAGGTTGGCGGTCTCCTCGTCGACCTGGCCGCCGAGGAACACGACGCGGTCGTTGAGAAGCCGCGAGTAGATGTCGAATGAGCGCTCGCCGCGAGCCGTCTGCTCTACGACCATGGGCACCAGTGGCATGGGTCCTCCTGTATAGTGCAACTGACTGGTTGCACGACGGTAGCAGACGCGCAACCATTTGGTTGCGTATCTTCGTCTCGCCCACCGAGTCGACTTCCAAGGAGGAGCTATGACCGAGCGCATCGAACGCCAACTCTTCATCGACGCCCCGCTGGAGAACGTGTGGGCGGCGATCACCGCCGATGGCTGGCTCGCCGACGAAGTGGAGCTGGACCTGCGGCCGGGTGGCGATGCCCTCTTCCGCTCGGGGTCGGGCACGAAGGCCGGTTGGGTGGAGGAGGCAATCGCCCCCTGGCGCCTGGCGTTCTGGTGGGCCCTCGACGGCGAGCCCGCCAGCCGCGTGGAGCTTACGCTGGAGCACGAACTCGACGGCGTCACTCGCCTGCGGGTGGCGGAGTCACGGCCGCTCGACGTCCTCGATCTGGTCGGCGTCCCCCTCTCTAGGCCCGGCGGCGCGTCCTATGGGCCGGCGCTGGTGGCGGCTTGACGGTGCCAGCCGGTTCAGACACGGCGGACGCCGTCTTCGGGGCGCTCTCGGATTCCACCCGGCGAGCGCTGCTCCAGGCCGTCGCCGCAAACCCCTACGCCACCGCCACAGAACTGGCGGCGGAGCTGCCGATCTCCCGCCAGGCCGTGCTGAAGCACCTCACCGCGCTCTCCGAAGCAGGCCTCGTCGACCGCGAGCGCGCGGGACGGGAGGTTCACTACCGCGTCACACCCGCGCCGCTGTCCGACGCCGTCTCCTGGATGGCCGAGGTCGGCGGGCAGTGGGACAGGCGTTTGGCCGGTCTCAAGCGCCAATTCCCGCCGCCGGGCTCAGTTCCTCGAGCCTGAAGCGCCGCCCAGCGGCGCGTAGCGCCTCTGATGGCCGTTCAGCGGGGGTCGATCCCGAAGTAGGGCACGGCCCAGCCGACGATCTTCTGAAATGCCGGAGCGGCGACCGAGCCGCCGTAGATCGACCCGTGCGGCTGGTCCACGACCACGGCCACGAGCAGGCTCGGCTTGCTGGCGGGGACAAAGCCGAGAAACGAAGCGACAAATGCGCTATCGGAGTAGTGGCCGTCGATGGCAATGTTCGCCGTGCCGGTCTTGCCGGAGAGGTCATATCCCGGAATCGCGGCGCCCGAGGCCGTTCCTCCGTCGGCCAGCACGCCGCGGAGCATGTCGCGCAGCTCCGAGGCCGTCTTCGACGAGACCACCCGATGACCAGGAGGTTCCGGGGTGCTCTTCCCGCCGATCGACTGCACCACATGCGGGGCTCGCAGGATGCCGCCGTTGGCGATCGCGGCATACGCCTGGACCATCTGCATCGGGGTCACCGATTCTCCCTGGCCGAAGGGGAGATTCGCCATCGACACCCCCGAGTACTGCCACCAGTGGGGGACGATTCCCTGGTCCTCGCCGGGAAGATCGATGCCCGTCGGCGACCCGAACCCGAATCGGTGCACCCACCCGTCGAAGCGCTGGGCTCCCAGCTTGGCGCCAATCTCGTCCGCGCCGATGTTGCTCGACACCTTGAGGACCTGGGCCACGGACAACTGCTCGTCGCCGTGCGCCTCCGCGTCATGGATCACGCGGTCGGCGACCGCCAGCTCGGACGGCACGCCAATCTCCGTAGACGGGGTGACGAGGCTGTCCTGGAGTGCGCCGGCGACCGTGATCGCCTTGAACGTCGAGCCCGGTTCGTAGTTGAGCCCCACCGCCTGGTCCCAGAAGGCCTGCGGCGGAGCGCCGGCCGGGCTGTTGGGGTTGGCCTTAGGCCAGTTGGCGAGCGCCAGAATTGCGCCGCTGCGAGGATTCATCACGATCGCCGTCGCCCCCTTGGGCTGGTACTGCGATCCCACGCCGGCGAGCACCTGCTCCACCTCGTCCTGTAGCGAGGCGTCGATCGTCAACGACACCGATTTACCCGCGACAGTCGGGCGCTGTTCATCGATCGAGATCGGCTCGCCGTTCCCGCCGTTGACGATCCGCCGGATGCCGTTGGTCCCCTCCAGCTGCCGGTTGTACCGGTACTCGATGCCGCTGGCTCCAGTTCCGTTCCAATCGACGGTTCCCAGTACCTGCGAAGCCAGCACGCCGCGGGGATATGTCCGCTTGATCGACGGGGTCAAGGTGATCCCGTTGATGCGCATGTTCGTGATCTGCCGGGCTTGGTCCGCCGGCAGCATGTGGGCCAGGTAGATAAACCCGGTTCCTGGCTTCGTCAGCTTCGTGAGCACCGTGGCCGGCGGCTGCCCCAGCAGCGGTGCGAGCCGCTGCGCGTCGGCCTCGGGATTGCCCTTCTTCACGAGATAGGGGTCGGCGGCGACGTCGTCCGCCGACTCCGAGATCGCAAGTTGCACCCCGTTTCGGTCGGTGATCGTCCCGCGGGGCGCCGGCACCGTGACCGTCTGCACCTGCTGCGTGGCGGCCGCGACCTTGAGCGAACCGGCCTTGAGCGTCCCCAGCTCGGTGGCCCGGGCGACGGCAAATGCCAGAAGCGCGGCGAACGCCAGGAATAGAGCCCCGATCCGGCGATCGACAAGCGTCGCCAAGGTCAGGGACTCCCCGTGGCGCTCTGGCCGCCAGTGGCGCCCGCTCCGGCGGACGCCGCCGGCGCAACGCTGGTCGCGCCGGTCGACAGCCCCGGTTGCCGGGCGTGCCGGCCGACGGCCCGGGTGTGCCGGTCGACGAAGTGGGTGTGCCGGTCGACAGCCCGGGTGTGCCGGCCGACGAAGTGGTTGCGCCGGACGTCGATGCGGGGCTCGTCGACGTGGCGCTCGAGGGGGCGGGGGCCGTAGAGGGCGCGCTCGCCGCCGTCCCGCCCGATTGCGCTTGCGCGGTCGCCTCGCTCGCGGTGAGCGACGACTCGAACGCCGTCGAATCGGGGGCATGGATGCTCGCGGCCGCCTTGGCCGCCGTGGCATGCCCGGCATCCACGAAGAGGATCGACGTCGGTCCTGGCATGACCATCCCAAGTCGGGTCGCCAGGCTCTCGATGCGCTGGCTATCCGACAGCGATGAGACGCTCGCGCGGAGGAGCTCATTGCGGCTCTGAAGCGCACTCGAGAGGCTGATCGAACTGCCGATGCTGGCGTTCAGCTTGAGCAGCTCGACCTGCATGGCGACGATTCCGGCCAGCATCACCCCGAGCACTGGGATCCAGCTGCGCCCGCGGACCAAGCGGTCGATGAGCCGGTGGTCGGGCAGTGTGCGGATGAAGTCCAGCGCCCGCGCGGGCAGGCTGGGCCCGCGCTCACGAGCTGCCGGACGCGCGGCGCGGACTCTCCGCGGCGCTGTTGTCGTCCGCGCAGCGCGGCCACTGACCGCCGGCCGCACGGGACCGGACACGCGCCGCGGAGCCTGCGGCGCCTTGCGAGCCGTCCGCGGCGAAGCCTGCTTGCGGACGGGCGTGCCGGCGGCGGTGGCGGCAGGCGGGCTCACGACTTGCTCTCCAGCTTGCGGGCCGCCCTTAGGTGAGCGCTCCTGGCCCGTGGATTGGCGGCGACCTCGCCCGGAGTGGGAGCGATCGCCCGCCTGCTCAGAAGCTCAGCCTCGGGTTCGCGGCCGCAGACGCACACCGGCAGCTCCGGAGGACAGATGCAGCCGCGCGCCCTGTCCGCCAGAAACCGCTTGACGCGCCGGTCCTCGAGCGAATGGAACGAGATCGCGGCCAGGCGGCCACCGGGCGAGAGGACATCCCACGCGGCGGGCAATGCCGCATCGAGCTGCGCCAGCTCGTCGTTGACCACGATCCGCAGCGCCTGGAAGGTCCTGCGAGCCGGGTGCCCGGAGGCGAACCGCGCTGGCGCGGGTACGGCCGATTTGATCGCCTCCACCAGCTGATGGGTCGAGGTGAGCTCGCCGCTGCGGCGTTCGCGCGCGATCGCCCGCGCGATCTGCTGTGCGTAGCGTTCCTCGCCGTACTCGCGCAGCAGACGCGCCAGTCGCCGCTCGTCCCAGGTGTTGACGATCTCGTGTGCCGTCAGCTCCTGCTCCGAGTCCATCCGCATGTCCAGCGGCGCGTCGTAGGCGTACGAGAAGCCCCGCGCCCAGGTGTCCACCTGCATCGAGGACATGCCCAGGTCCAGATAGATCAGATCGGCCCGTAGGCGCTCGTCTCGAAGGCCCTCCAGCGCAGAAGCGAAGTCGGAGCGAATGAAGCGCACCTGGCACGGGACTTCGGCCGCCAACTCCGAGAACCGGTCGGCGGCGGTGGGGTCGCGATCGATGGCGATCAGCGTGCCGCCGGCGCCCAGTCGCTCGGCCAGCAGACGGGCATGGCCACCGCCGCCCAGTGTGCAGTCCACGGCGATCTCGCCCGGCTGCGGATCGAGTAGCGCGATCAGCTCGCCGGCCAGAACCGGAACGTGCGTCTGTGTCATGTCAAGTAGTGTCGGCAAAGCTGGCTGCGATGTCGGGGGCACGGGCGACGACGTCTTCGTTGTAGGCGTGGTAGGCGGCACGGTCCCATACCTCCAGGCAGCCGCCGGAACCGGTGACGACCACCTCTTTCGCCAGGCCGGCGTAGCGCATCAGATGTGGCGGGATCATCACGCGGTAGGCCGAGTCGAGCTCAGTGTCGTAGGAGTTGTTGAAGAAGAATCGCTGCAGCTCGCGGGCCTGGGGCAGCAGTGGATTGCGCCCCTGGAGCGCAGCGTCGGTGTAGGCCTCGTAGGCCTCCGGAGTCCAGATCCCGATCGATCGTGGGGCACCAGCCCGGGTCTCGGGCGAGGCGGCCAGGACCACGCCTGACGAGAGCGCGGCGCGGAACTTCGCGGGAACCGTCAGCCGGTGCTTCGCGTCTAGCGCGTGTTCGAAGGTTCCGCGGAATGTCAAGGGGTCTCATGCGGTGGGCGGTTTCTGAACCCGGGTGGCTGGGTGGGAGGAGCCCCGCCACCCGGGTTCCGCATGCGGCGCCCACAATAACCCACTGTCTCCCACAATGCAACCCATTTCCCAACTTTTGGCCCACTGAGGCGTGCGAATGGTGCCCAACGCGAAAAAACCCGTGGCCGCGGGCGATACGGCACGGAAGCCCCCATCGTCACGCGACCCGTGGCTGCAAGCGTTCGTGCAAGCCTGTGAAGCGGGCGTCGGCTTGCACCGTTTGAGCGGTTCCGTCCGGCCTCGGTGCTTCATTCGGTGCGGCCGGGCCGCGTGGATCGCCGGGCGGTCTTGGGTGTCCCCGGAGGCGCGCGCGTGGATCGCGCGGAGGCGCGCGTGGTCCGCGGGGGCGCGCGTTTGGTGCGCGCGGAGTTAGCTAGCTCGCTGTGTTCCGTCCCCGCGCGCGGGTGACGGCGCACCGGCGCCGGCAAGCGGCAGCTCGAGGATCATCCGGGCACCGCGCCGGCTCGGCGCCGCGGCGAGGAGGCCGCCGTGATCACGGGCGATCTGCGATGCGATCGCCAGACCTCGCCCACGTCCGCGCCTCTGTCCCGCTCGGGGGTGACGGGCACCGTGTGGCGTGCGCCGCCAGCGCGCCGGATGGCGGCGAACGATGTCGCACACCGGAGCCGGGAGACCCGCCCCGCCGTCGGTGATCTGGATGCGGACACATCGATCACCACAGCTACCGCTCGCCTCGATCAGCCCTCCCCCATGCTCGATCGCATTGGCGAGGAGGTTGTCGGTTGCCTGCGCCAGCCGATAACGGTCACCGAGTACCCACGCCGCGCTCCCCGTCCAGGTGAGCCTCACCTCCGCCCGCCACCGTGCGGCAGCCGGGCGCCAGGCCTCTACGGAGTCCGCCAGCAGCTGGCGCGCATCGACCGGCTCGAGAGCCAGGCCCACCGTGCCCAGCCCCACGCCGGCCGTCAGGTCATCGAGCGCCAATGCGGCCCGCCCGAGCTCCAGGTCCATGGCGCGCGACCGTGCCAGCGACAGCTGCTCGCCGTGGAGGCCGAGCCGCAGCGCGGTCAGCGGACCGCGCAGTTCGTGCGCTGCGCGGACAACGTGCTCTGTACGGCGCAAGAGGAGGCGACGTGCCGACATCGCCAGCACCACTGCCGAGACCGCGCACAGCCACCCGGTCAAGGCAACCACCGACGACATCATTCGATCGCTGCGTCGAGCAGGCGATAGCCAACGCCCCACACGTTGACGACGTACCTCTCGCCGTGCCTGTCAAGCTTTTTTCGGATACGCGACGCGTGCGAGTCGAGGGTCCGCGTTCTGCCCATCGACCTATAGCCCCAGACGCCGCGCAGCAGCTCTTCGCGCGTGTATACGCGCATCGGATCGTCCGCGAGCGCGCGCAACAGCGCGAACTCCTTCTTTGAGAGCTTCACCTCCTCGCCGTGGAGCCACACCCGCCGGCTCAGTGGATCGACCTCGAGCGGTCCCACACGCAGCCGCCGCGGGCCCGGCCGCCGTTCTCCGCGACGCAGGAGCGCAGACACCCGCGCGCGCAGCTCCTGGTAGCTGAAGGGTTTCGTGACGTAGTCGTCACAGCCCTGATGGAATCCGCGCAGCCGCTGGAGCTCGGTGCCGTGCCCCGAGAGGATCAGAATCGGCAGGTCGGGATCGAAGCGGCCCGCGACGCGGTCCGCCTCGCGAACCTTGCGCAGCAACTCCAGGCCGTCGCGGTCCGGGAGCTCCAGGTCGAGAATCGCGAGGTCCGGAAACTCGGAGGCGATCATGCGCTCCCCGTCCTCCGCGCATTCGGCTTGCAGGATCTCGTAGCCGTCGGCGGACAGGTTGTCGGCGAGGAACTCGCGCGTTGCGTTGTGGTCTTCTATCAGCAGGATCGTGGCGGCTGTGGTGCTCATGAGCTTGAAAGCCGCGAAGGCCCCAAATCCTCCCCCCGCCGATGCAACATCACGTTCAGCCCCTGCGCCTGGAAAGGAATCCCACATATGATCCCGACGCCTGATGTACCGCCGTGGGAACTACAGCTCGGGAGACGACTTCGTGCTCGAATACGGGGAGTTGCGCTTCACGTTCAACGAGCGTGATTTCCGCGAGCGCTGCGAGCAGGCGGCCCGGAAGGTGGGTTTCATCTGGGGTCCGGTAGAGGAGGACGAGGGCGAAGATTTGATCAACCTCGTGGTCAACGGCGAGGTCACGGACCCGGCCTCCCCCCTGGGCGAGCATGTCAACGACTGCTGGCCCGAGCTGGTCGGCCCGTCCGAGCGCTCGCTGGTCCACTGGCTTAGACGGCTGATCTTCCGCGGCGCATGGCTCGACCAACGCGTCAAGGAAGGCGAGCTCGATGTCTGCTTCGACCCGGAGGCACACGCGTTCGTCTATACGCAGCCCGACCGAGGTGGCGAGCCGATCGAGTTGGCGCCCGAGCCGAGCTGGAACCGCGTGGCCTACGTGAAGCGCTAGCCGTGGCTGCACACTGTCGCGCAGGTCGCTCCAGCGCCCCGCGCTGAGGAGCTAAGACCGATACTGCCAGCTCGCCAGCTGCTCGAGCTCTGCTGCGGTCACCCCCATCCCCGACACCACGCAGGTGTGACCGCCGCGCCGCCAGCTCACCGCCAAGCGGCCATCGATGCTGAAAGCGCGCATCGCTACCCCGCCCGTACGGACCCGCTTGCCGGCCGGCGGCGAGAGAGCGCGGCCGCCCACGATCGAATAGGCGACGGTGGTTTGGTGGCTCTGGTAGAAGACCGTCACGATCTGCCTGCCCGCCAGCTGATCTAAGCGCTGCCCGACCGCGGCCCAACCAAGCGGCTTGAGCCAATTCGGGAAGTAGATCCGTCCCACTCGTTGATTCAGCCGGATCTCCGGAGCACGAGGATCCGGCGGGGGCGCGGACGACGAGGCGCCGCGGCCGGCGAGCGCCACCGCGCTGGCGACCGATGGACCGCCAGGCGCGCCCGACGGGAGCAGGAGCACCACCAGCAGCACGACAGCAGCCAGTGCCCCGGCCGAGGCACCTAGATAGGCCCTCCGCCGCCGGACAGAAGCCGCAGTTGGACGCTGGGCCTCCACGCGAGCGCGCAGAGCAGCCGGGGCGCTAGTCGACGCGGCCGCGTCTCTGGTGGCCTTCACCGCCAGGCGCTCGCGTTCGTACATGGCACGCATCTGTGGCGAGGCGGCGATCTCGGCCTCGAGCTCCGCACGGCGATCGCGATCGAGGCTGCCGTCCGCGAGAGCTGAGAGCTCTACGGGCTGGCGATCGGAAGGTCCTGGCGTGCTTGTCGGCTCCACTGCGCTCTCCAATTGTCCTGCACTACCGTTCTCGGCCATGCGCGCGCGGGTATGGGTGGTGATCCCCACCTTCAACGAGGCGGCCACCATCGAGCGGATCGTCCGCGCGGCGGACGCCGAACTCGAGCGGATCACGCCCGGCGACCACGTGATCCTAGTGGTGGACGACAACTCGCCCGATGGCACCGGTGCCATAGCCGACACGCTGGCAGCCGAACTAGAGGGCGTGGAGGTACTCCACCGGGCGAGCAAGGACGGCTTGGGGCACGCGTACCGGGCTGGTTTTGCCCACGCCATGGCGGCCGGGGCCGAGCTGTTGGTGGAGATGGACGCAGATTTCTCGCACGACCCCCGGTACCTCCGCCCGCTGATCGCCGCCGCCGCCGATGCCGACGTCGTGCTCGGGTCGCGTTACATCCCCGGGGGCGGCGTCCGTGATTGGGGATTCGTGCGCCGTCTGGTCAGCCGCGGCGGCGGAATGTACGCCCGCGCGATCCTTCGAGTCGGCGTTCACGATCTCACGGGAGGATTCAAGTGCCTGCGCCGCGAAGTTTTGGAGGCGATCGACCTCGACTCGGTCCGTGCGGATGGCTATGTGTTCCAGATCGAGGTCACCTACCGGGCGCTGGTCGCCGGGTTCCGGGTGGTCGAGGTGCCGATTGTCTTTCAGGATCGAACGGTTGGAGCCAGCAAGATGTCCCCACGGATCGCGCTGGAGGCGATGTGGCTCGTCCCGCGGCTGCGACGCAACGCGGTGGCCGCAGTCGGCCCCGGTGAGGCGTCACACAGCGGGGTCAGCACCTCTAGTGTCGATGGACGAGATGCCCCCTAACCTGATCACAACGTTGGCCACACGCGAACCGCCCAGCTTGCGGGCATCCTGTATCCGATGAGCGTTCACGGTCCGCTCGGCGCCACGCCGCAGAGCGGCACGTTCGAGATCGAATCCTCAGCGCTTGGCGCGCGCACGGCCGCATCCCGACAGCGAATCGGGCAGGTCGCGCTGTCCGGGCTGATCGTCTGCGGGCTGCTGGTCTCGGTCAGCGCCGCCCACACGGCCCAGCTGCTGCCCGAGTCAGTCCGACCGATCCCCAGCTTCCTGGCGGGCCCGTTCGGTGGCGCCAAGCTGGATCTGCGCTCCTACGGCCTGGTCGCCGTGCTCGTGGCCATGTTCGGCTGCTACGCGTTGGCCGCACGCGTCGCCGACCGTTTGTCGGCGCGAGCCGTGCTGATGGCGATCGCCGCGCTCTACGCGATCGTGTTGCTGGGCCCCCCGATGCTGTCGACCGACATCTTCAGCTACGGCGCCTACGGGCGGATGGGGACCCTGTACGGCGCCAATCCCTATCTGCACGGGCCGGCGGCCATCGCCCTGGACCCGGTCTATCCATTCATCGGCGCCAAGTGGGTCACGACGCCATCCGCCTACGGACCGGTGTTCACGGCGCTCAGCTATGTCCTGGCGCCGCTCTCGATCGCGTCGAGCGTGCTGGCCTACAAGGCGATCGCCGCGATCGCCAGCCTGGCCACGGTCGCTCTGGTATGGAACGCCGCCCGCTGGCGTGGCGTCGACCCGGTCAAGGCGGCGGTGCTGGTGGGCCTCAACCCCATGACCGTGATCTACGGGGTCGGAGGCGGCCACAACGACCTGCTGATGCTGGCGGTGATGATGGCCGGCGTCTACGCGATCCTTCAGCACCGCGACCGCGCGGGCGGCGGTCTCCTGTCCCTGGCCGCGGGGATCAAGCTCACCGGCGGCGTGCTGCTGCCATTCGCCATCGCCGGGGGGGCCATCCGGCGCACCGGGCGACGCGACATCTTCATCGGAGCGGCCGTCGTGGCCCTGCTCCTGCTGGCCATGAGCTTTGCGCTGTTCGGCACCGGACCGCTGCACCTTCCTGGCACGATCCATACCTCCCAAGCCGAAGGCGACTGGCACAGCATTCCGGGCTTCATCAGCTCCCGGCTCGGCCTCGGCACGATCGGACACATCACGGGCATCGTCTTCGCGGTGATGTGCGTCGGCGTCTGCTGCTGGCTCGTGCGTCGCGTGTGGCTGGGACAGATGGACTGGATCGACGGCGCGGGATGGGCAACCGTGGCGATGCTCGTCACTGCGAGCTCGCTGCTGCCGTGGTACATGGCCTGGCTGATGCCCCTGGCGGCGCTCGCGTCCGACAAACGGTTGTGGCGCTGGTCGATCATGCTGACCGGCCTGGTGCAGCTCATCGAGCTGATCGGCTACATACCCCACGGCGGGTCGCTGGGATTGTGACCAGATGACTGACGGTGCCCTGATCGAGCCCACCGCGGAGCGCCGCGTCATGGGGCTGCTGAGCGTCGTCGCCCCGGTTTACAACGAAGAAGCACTGATCGAGGAGTTCTACGGCCGCGTTTGCGCAGCGCTCGAGGGGTTGAACTTCGAGCTGGTGCTGGTGGATGACGGCTCGGGCGACTCGTCAGCCCAGATCCTCGAGCGGCTGGCGGGCACCGACCCCCGGGTGCGCGTCGTGTTCCTGTCACGCAACTTCGGGCACCAAACCGCGCTCACGGCCGGCCTGGATCACGCCCGCGGTGACGCCGTCGTGATGCTCGATGCCGACCTTCAAGATCCGCCGGAACTGATCCCGAGGATGCTCGATCACTGGCGCCGCGGCTGTGACGTGGTGTATGCGGTGCGCGAGCAGCGGGAGGGCGAGTCGCGCTTCAAGCTGAGCACCGCGAAGTGGTTCTACAAGCTGTTCGACAAGCTGGCTCAGGTGGAGCTGGAGCACAACTCGGGTGACTTCCGCCTGCTCGACCGTCAGGCGCTGGACGCTCTGCTCTCGATGCGCGAGCGCAACCGCTTCCTGCGCGGGATGACGGTATGGGTCGGCTACACCCAGGCCGCGGTTTCCTACCGCCGCGATCCACGCCACGCCGGCGAGACGAAGTACACGCTGTCGAAGATGATGAAGTTCTCGCTCGACGCGATCTCGTCGTTCTCGCACCGGCCGCTGCAGCTGGCAACGCTGCTGGGATTCCTGATCTCGACGCTGGCTTTCGTGGCCATCCCGGTCGTGGTGGCGCTGCGGCTAGTGGGCTCCTACCTACCTGGCTTTGGCTCCATCACGATCGCCATCCTGCTGCTCGGCGGCATCCAGCTCATCGCAATCGGCATCATCGGCGAGTACGTCGGGCGCATCTACGACGAGGTCAAGGGGCGGCCGCTGTACCTGGTGCGGGCGCGGCGCAACCTGGACGAGCGCGAGCACCCGCTGGGCGACGCGGAGGCGGCCGTCGCCCCCGAGCCACCGCTGGCTGACCGCGAACCGTAGGATCGCCGCCGCACTCAGCCGCCGGCCGGGTTGGGACCGAGCGACGGCGCTTGCCCCGCTTCGCGGGAGGTCCCGTCGATGCTCTGCCCGCTGGCCCGCTCCATGGCGGCGATCCTGCTCGATAGCGCCGTGAGGGCGTCGGCGATCGGGTCCGGCAGGTGCACCCAATCGGCGTCGGGGCCCTCGGGGCGCCGGCCTTCCACCCGTACCGGGTGTCCCGGGTTACCGACGACCGTCGAGTTCGGCGGGACGTCGTGGATGACGACCGTGTTGGCGCCGATCTTCGAGCCATGGCCCACGGTTATCGGACCGAGCAGCTTGGCCCCCGAGCCGATCGTCACGTTGTCCTCGATCGTCGGGTGGCGCTTTCCGGTCTGAAACCCGGTCCCGCCGAGGGTTACCCCTTGGTAGAGGGTGACGTTGGCGCCGATCTCTGCGGTCTCGCCGACCACCACGCCCATCCCGTGATCGATGAAGAAGCCACCGCCAACCCGGGCGGCGGGGTGCATCTCGATCCCGGTGAGTGCCCTGGCCACAGCGGCGATCACCCTCGGCACGAGCGGCACACGCGCGCAGTACAGAGCATGGGCTACACGGTGCGCAAGCAGCGCCTGAACCCCGGGCCAGGTCGCCACGATCTCGATCGCAGCCACCCCGCGCGCGGCGGGGTCTCGACTGTGAGCGGCGGCCACGTCGCGCCGGATCTCAGCGACCGTGCGGGCGATCGGGCCGAGCATCGCTACAGCGTAGCTAGTGGCCGAGGCCGGGCCGGGCCGTCTGCCACCCGCCTTCTAGGGTGCGAAGAACGGCGTCGAGACGTACCGCTCCCCCGAGTCCGGGAGGATCGTCACGATGCGCGCGCCGCGAGCCTCAGGGCGCGCGGCGATCTGCGTCGCCGCCCACAGGGCGGCACCCCCCGACATGCCGGTCAGCACCCCTTCGCGGCGGGCGAGCTCTCTCGCCGTCTCGATCGCGTCCTCGTCCTCCACGGCTATGACCTCGTCGATCAACTCCCGATTCAGCACCTGCGGCACGAATCCCGCGCCGATCCCCTGGATCTTGTGGGGGCCCGGCCGCCCCCCGGACAGCACCGCCGAGGCGCTCGGTTCCACGGCGATCAGGCGGCAGCGCGGGTTGCCCTCTTTGAGGACCTCCCCGGCGCCGGTGATCGTGCCCCCGGTCCCCACGCCCACGACGAAGAAGTCCACCCGATTGTCGAGCGCCTCCCGGATCTCGGGGCCCGTCGTGCGCCGGTGAATCTCGGGATTCGCGGGATTGGAGAACTGATCGGGCAGAAAGACGTCGTCGCGGCTAGCGAGCGCCTGCGCCGCCTGTACCGCTTCCGTCATCCCGCCCAGAGACTCCGTCAGCTCCACGCGCGCGCCGTAGAGGCGCAACAGGCCCTCGCGCTCACGGCTCATGCCCTCGGGCAGCGTCAGCACGAGCTCGTACCCCTTGGCGGCGCAGACGAACGCAAGGGCGATGCCCGTATTCCCGCTGGTGGCCTCCACAATCGTCGTGCGGCCAGGCTCGATCCTACCCTCGCGCTCAGCGGCGTCGATCATCGCCACGCCGATCCGGTCCTTGACGCTTCCTCCGGGATTGAACGCCTCCAGCTTGGCGAACAGCTCTACGCCTTCCAGGCCCGGAAGCCGGGTCAGCGCGACCATCGGCGTCCGCCCCACGAGCTCTGAAATGTCGGTCGGAATTCGCGCCAATCGGCTTCCAACCCTACGAGATGACCGCCGGCTGCGCGGTTGGAGTCACCGCCCGCCGGGACTAGATGTGGTACATCGGGGCCTTCGTGGCGCGGCCCTCCGCCTCGGCGATGTCGGCGATCGTCGAGGACGCCAGGACGGAGCGTGCGGCCTGCGCGGCGTCGGCGAAGATGCCAGTGGAACCGCGGCCGAGCGGACCGTCCAGCAGCTCCACGACCTCGAGCACGGAGATCTCGCCGGCCGGGCGGGCGAAGCTGTAGCCGCCCCCCACCCCGCGCTGGGAGCGCAGCACTCCGGCCCGGCGCAGCGCGGCAAATAGCTGCTCGAGGAACTGGACGGGGATGTCGCGGCGCCGTGCCAGCACGGCGATCGGCACCGGTCCCGAGTCGCCGTGGAGCTGCAGCTCGACCAGAGCGTCGAGCGCATACGGCGACTTGGTCGTGACGGAGATCATCGGGGCGCCGATCGTAGCCGCACGCGGCAGGGACCCGCGCGGCGCCGTGAGTCCCTCAGAGCCAGCCGTGCTCGGTGGCGATCAGCACCGCCTGGGCGCGATCCATCGCCCCGAGCTTGCCGTAGACGTTGTGCAGGTGCGTCCTCACGGTGCTGGTCGACAACCCCAGCTCGGACGCGATCTGCTTGTAGACCTTGCCCTGCGCCAGGCCGCGCAACACCTCCATCTCGCGCGAGGACATAGGGCAGGGATCGACGGTGCGCGGACGTGTGCCCGCGGTCTGCAGCGGCAGGTCGTACATGACGGTCCGCAGCTGGGCGACCGAGACACCGATCTCGCGGGCCACGGCCAGCAGCGCCGCCGATGACACCGCGCCTCCCAGCGCATGGTGGGCGAGCATGTCGGCAAGCCGGACCAGCGCTCCCTCGCCCTCCGCGTCTTCGGCGTGGTGGCGCTCGATGACGCTGGCGATCGACCGCGGCAGCCCCCAGCGCCGAGCGAGCACGCCTCCCACGAGGGCATGGTCGACCCCCAGCTCACGGCGCTCACGCTGGATTCGCTCCTCGGGAGTGCGCGCCTCGCCGTGCACCTGACGGGGATAGCCGGGATAGGCGTGCACGAGCACCAGCTTGCCGATGTCGTGGAGCAGCGAGGTGATCATCAGTCGGTCACGGGCTTCGTAGCCCAGCTCGCGAGCGATGCGATCGGCGGCGCGTTGCGTCGCCACGGCGTGCAGTCGGAAGCGCTCCGGAATGCCCTGCCATACGCTCGATCGCTCAAAGAAGTCAAACGTGCGCGCCCGGCGGGCGATCGCGTGCACGGCCTGCGGTGTCAGTGCCTCGACGCCCCTCACGGCGCTGTCCACCCGTCCCTGCAGCGGCCCCTTGACCCTATTGGCAAGGCGCATGACCGCGATCGCCAGGGCCACGTCCGACTCCACCGCGGTCACGACGTCCGCGCTTGAGACAAGCTCCGACTCGAACAACCGCAGGACCCGATTGCGCGACTCGACGAGCACCGGAAAGGCCTCCAGCGCCTCGAATGCCGCCGTCAGGCGGCGGCCATGACCCTCGTTGTGATGTCGTTCGCGGACGTACGGCTCGTCGGCATCGCCGGGCAAGCCTGCGATCGCAGCCATGGTGTCACTATCGGCAGCTGTCCCAGGTGGGTTTAGCGCGAGGGTGGTGGCGACTCAGGAGCAGCGCTCGCCGACCGCCTGAAGCGCGCGGTCGATGCGCTGCAGCGTCTCCTCGCGTCCGAGCACGACCACGCTCTCGAAGATGCCAGGCGAGACCGTGGTTCCCGCAATCGCCACGCGTAGGGGTTGAAAGACCCTTCCCGGCTTGACGTCCAGCTCGGCGACCACGCCGCGAAGCCCCTCCTCCACCGCCTGCAGGCCGAAAGGCTCGGCGGCCGCGAGCGCCCGGCGCGCCGAGCGCAGAGCATCCGCGCCACCGTCACGGCAAAGAATCTTCTCGAAGGCGGCCGCGTCATCGACCGGCCCGTCGTAGATGAATCCCACCAGCGGCCAGAAATCGGCCAGCGTCTGGATCTTCTCGGCCGCGATCTCCACGGCCGGGCGGAGACCGCTACGCCCCGTGTAGCCCTCGAGCCTGCGGGTCAGCTCGTCGATGCCCAGTTCGCGCAGCCAGCGACCATTGAAGTTGCGGAGCTTCTGCTCGTCGAACACCGCCGGGTTGCGCGATACGCGCTCCAGCCTGAACCGCCGCGCCAGCTCCTCGAGCGAAAAGTGCTCCTCGTCGGAGGCGAACCCGGCCCCCAGCAGGGCGATGTAGTTATCGACAGCCTCGGGCAGATATCCGGCGGCTCGGAGCTCCTGCACCGAGGCGGCGCCGTGACGTTTTGACAGCTTGCGGCCGTCGGGACCGTGCAGCAGGGGGAGGTGCGCGTAGCGCGGCGGCGGCGCCCCGAGCGCCGCGAACACCAGCAGCTGCTTCGGGGTGTTCGAGAGGTGATCCTCGCCGCGGACGACGTGCGTGATGCCGGCATCCAGATCGTCGACCGCGACCGCGAAGTTGTAGAGGACCGAGCCATCGGCCCGAGCGATCACCGGATCGTCCTGACTGGCGTTCGGAAACCGCGTCTCGCCCCTGATGACGTCGTCCACGATCGTCTCGCCGCTCACCGGCACGCGGAGTCGCACGGCGCCGCTCGCGGACGGCTCGCCGCGAAAGCCGTGATCCCAGCCGTGCTTTTCCTTGTAGGCCCTCACGTCCTCCTGGGTGGCGGCCGAGCGGTACGCGTGACCGGAATTCAGGAGCTGCTCCAGCACCTCGGCGTGCCGGTCGGACCTCTGAGACTGAAACACCGGCCCCTCGTCCCAGTCGAGCTTCAGCCAGCGCATGGCGTCGAGGATCTGCTCCACGTTCTCCGGCGTCGAGCGCTCGCGGTCTGTATCTTCGACCCGCAGCAGGAACGTCCCGCCCTGGCCTCGGGCCAGGAGCCAGTTGTAGAGGGCCGTCCGGGCGCCACCGATGTGCAGCGCGCCCGTCGGCGAAGGTGCGAAGCGAACCCGCATGACAATCCCGTTTGCATGCTAATCGGCGCTCATGTATCGCAGGCTGGCGGGCTGGCGAAAGCCGTAGCGCGCGGCGTCGAGCGGGGGGCCGACGCGATCCAGATCTTCAACCAGTCCCCGCGAATGTGGCGGCCCACCGCCTACAGCGAAGAGGATCTCGCCCAGTTTCGGCAGGCGATGGCGGACAGCCGCATCCAGGCGGTCCTGATTCACGCCGTGTACCTCCTGAACTGCGCCTCCGAGGATCGGGAGATCCGCGAGAAGTCGCGCCGCTCGCTGGTCCAGTCGCTGCGGGTGGGCGACGGCATCGGCGCGGTCGGCGTCGTGCTGCACGCGGGGTCGGCCAAAAAGGGAGACGTGCCGAAGGCCATAAAGCGTGCCGGGACCGTGATCAAGCAGGCGCTTGGGGAATCCGAGCGCTGTGAGCTTCATCTCGAGGACACCGCGGGCGCCGGCGGCACGCTCGGACGCTCGTTCGAGGAGCTCGCGCAGCTGCTGGAAGCGGCCGGCGATCACAAGCGGCTGGGGGTCTGCCTCGACTCCTGCCACCTATATGCCTCGGGCTATGACATCTCCACGCCGCAGGGGCTGGCGGAGACTCTCGGGCGCTGTGAGAAGACCGTCGGCCTCCGCCGCCTCCACTCACTTCACCTCAACGACTCGATGGTCGGACTGGGGTCCAACCGCGACAGGCATGCCTTGATCGGCCAGGGCGAGCTGGGCGAGCGCGGCTGCGCCGTGTTTCTGTCCGAGCCGCACTTCGAGCGTCTGCCGTGCGTGCTCGAGACCGGCGAGGAAGGCGCTCCGAGCGCCGAGGACGTGGCCAAGGCATTCAAGCTGCGCAAACGGGGAAAGAGCAATCGGGCGCGCGCCCCCCGGACGCCGGGGCGTCGCAGCAAGCGATAGCGTGCCGCGGCGATGAGCGCTCACTCCAAGCAGGCAACCGCCCTGGTCGTGTTCGGCATCACCGGGGATCTGGCCAAGAAAATGACGCTGCGCTCGCTCTATCGGCTGGAGCGCCGGGGACTCCTCGGCTGCCGGGTGATCGGCGTCGCCGCGGACGACTGGAGCGTCGAGCACCTGCGCAGCCACGCCCACGACTCGATCGCCGCCACCGGCGAACAGCTCGACGAGCAGGTGTTTCAGCGCCTCGCCGAGCGGCTGGAGTATGTGGGTGGTGATTTCAGCAAGCAGGACACGTTCGAGCGCGTGGCGGACGCCCTCGGAGAAAACAAGGACGCGACGTACTACCTGGAGGTACCGCCGTCGCTGTTCGCCACGGTGATCAAGGGCTTGGCCCAGCAGAAACTGGTCGCCGACGGCCAGCGTGTCGTGGTGGAGAAGCCCTTCGGGCACGACCTTGCCTCTGCTCGCGAGCTGGCGGCAGACCTGCACCAGTATGTGAACGAGTCACAGCTCTACCGGATCGACCACTTCCTGGGCAAGATGTCGCTCGAGGAGGTCCTCTATCTGCGGTTCGCGAACACGATGCTCGAGCCGGTGTGGAACCGCAACTACGTCTCCTCGGTCCAGATCACGATGGCCGAGAGCTTCGGTGTCGAGGACCGCGGGCACTTCTACGATCCGGTAGGAGCGCTGCGCGATGTTGTCGTCAACCACCTGTTGCAGGCGCTGGCCGCCGTCGCCATGGAGCCGCCCGCGGGGAACGATCCCGAGACGCTCAAGGACTCGAAGCTGGCCGTTTTCAGGGCCACCGCCGCGGGCGATCCCCAGCACTATGTCCGCGGCCAGTACACGGGGTACCGGGATATAGACGGCGTGGCCACCGACTCCACCACCGAGACGTTCGCCGCGCTGCGCTTGGAGGTAGACAGCTGGCGCTGGGCGGGAGTGCCGTTTCTGATCCGCTCCGGCAAGCGGCTGGCTGTGACCCAGACCGAGGTGCGCCTGGTGTTCAAGCACCCACCACGGCTTCACTTCCTCTCCGGCGGGCATCGCCGCCCGCAGCCGTCACAGCTGGTGGTGAGGATTGACCCGCACAGCGGCGTGCGGATCATCCTCGACGCCGTGCGGGCCGACAAAGAGGGTCCGGCCGAAATCGAGCTCGACATGGAATTCGAACGGGAAGGAGGCGCCGGTGCCACGCCCTACGAGGTGCTGCTGCACGCGGCGCTGATTGGCGACTCCACCCACTTCATGCGCCAGGACATGGTGGAGGAGACCTGGCGCATCGTGCAGCCGCTGCTCGACTCACCGGGCGACGTCCATCCATACGATCCGGGCACTTGGGGTCCCTCGGAGGCCGAGCGATTGGCGTCGGGCTTTGGCGGCTGGCGGGGGCCGTGGGTGCCGGAGCCGGGCTGAGGGTCGCACCTACGCGTGGTTCTTAGGGCTGCGCCTGCGGACGGCGCTCCAGATCGCGCCGGCGATGATCACGACCAGCAGCAGCGGGACGCCGAGTTCGGCCATCCCCCCGAAGACCTGCCACAGGGGGTAGCTGTGAAGGACTGCTCCGCTGCCAGGGTTGAACGCCCAGGCACCAGCGAATCCGAGGGGGATCGCAACGGCAATTACGACGATGGCGAGCTGGATCCGTTGCACGATTCGAAGCTACACCCTGGCAGCGGAACCGCGCGGCGGCGGGCCTACGCCCCCGACGTGCCCCTTGACTGCGTCAACACCCAGACGAGCGCGGCGCCGACGATCAAGACCGCAACCACGCCAACCAGCGGCGTCGCCACCGCCAAGAGCTGATGCGAGTAGCCAAACGGACCTTGAGGGTCGAAATGCCGAAAGTGTCCGGCCCCCCCGGCCGCGACCGCGGAATGCCGGCGCGCGGTGGCGAGCACCCCGAGCACCGCGAACATGAGCGTGAGCGCGCCGACGGCGCCAGCCCAGCCGGCGACTCGCACACGCGGCTGGGCCCGGGTTCGACTGGCCGGAAGATCGGCGAGGAGGGCGTTCAGCTCGCCGTACGTCCGCGCCTGAAACAGGCGCTCGAGCCGTTCTTCAAGCTCGTCCGCGCTGAGCCGCCCCTCGGCCGTCGCGTGCCGTAGCCGCTCGGCCGCCTGGTCCCGGTCGGAATCTGAGGCGCGAAGCGACGGCAGTCTCTCCATGCACTAAGGGTAACGACGGGGCGGCTCGGGCCCGGGCTCCCAGGCGGTGGTCTTGCCCTACCGCCGCGCCACGTGCGCCCAGACACCGGGCAGCGAGCGCACGTGCCGGTGCTCACGGCTTCGACAGCGGCGGTAGGGGTCGAGGTGAATGGGCGTGATGCCCAGCGCGCTCGCCCCGCGCACGTCGGTTGAGCGCAGGTCGCCGATGTGGACGGTCTCCTCGGGCCGGGCGCCCGCCGCCGCGAGCGCGACTTCGAAGATCCGCCGGTCGGGCTTGATCGAGCCCACGACCTCGGAGTCGACCACCGCCTCCGGGCTCAGGCCCATCCGGCTTAGGATGCCGGCCGCCCCCAGGTTCTCCGCCGCGTGGCCGTCCGAGTTGGTGACGATCACGACCGCCACCCCCGCCCGTATCAGCTCGCTGACCAGCTCGACGGAACCGGGCGTCGTCTCGCTCCACAGAACGTGCCCCGAGCGCCGCCTGTCAGCGAGATCGGACAGCGCCGCCACCGCCGCTGCCAGACGCGCTTCAGGGACACCGAGCGCGGCGCAGAATTTGTGACCGTAGCCGTCGTCCAGGTCCGGCCGCGCTTCCCGGTCGATCTGGTGAACCGCTTGGTAGTGGGCGCGCGGGACGGCCGCCGGATCGATCCGTGATCCCGCCCTGGCCAGCGCGTCGGCCACCAGCCGGCGGTCCGGCAGGACGATCGTGCCCCCGCCGTCGAGGAACACTGCGCGCGGCGTCAACCGGCCTCGGCGGCCCGCCAAGCCCGTCACTCGGCGAGGGCTCAGGCCGATGCAGCCACGCGCTGCGGCGCGTCGCTGACGATCGCCTGACCAAGCAGCGCGTCGAGCTCGGCGTGCAGACCGGCGCCGCAGCTCACGCGGAATCCGGAGCCCAGCTTCAGGCGCCGGTTGCCGGCCGACGTCGCAAGCTCGATCACGACCTCGGACTCGCCGGGGAAGCTCTGCAGCAGGTCCTTGAGTTCGGTGAGCGCGGTCGCCGGCAGCAGCGTCGCATCCACGCGCAGGCGCAGGGGACTGGGCGCCGGCGGCTGGCGCGCGGCGACTTCGGCTGCCTCCTGCACCTCCTCGCCACTGGGCTCAAAGCGCTCCACCTGCTGGGCGATGACGCACGTCTTGTCTCGGTCCTTGTGATCGATTCGTCCCCGGACGAGAACAATCGAGTCGGCCTGCAGGGCGTCGCCGCTCGCTTCGAGCGCCTTTCCGAAGATGACCAGCTCCACCGAAATCTCGAGATCATCGAGCGTGGCGAACATCATCCAGTCGCCCTTCTTGGTCCGGATGCGCTTCGCCGCCGTGATCATCCCCCCGACCGTGACCCAGTCGCCGTCGCGCCGCTGCGAAAGCGCGGGCAACGGGCAGTCGACCCGCTGTGTCAGAGCCGGCCCTACGTCCTTCAGCGGGTGAGCGGAGATGAACAGGCCGATCGATTCCTTCTCCGCCGCGAGCAGCTCCGCGCGCTCAAATTCGCCAGCCGGGATAGCGGCGTGGCTGGGCGTGGCAAACGGCGACGGGCCGGCTCCGTCGCCGTCGCCGTCGCCGTCGAAGTCGAAGATCGACCCTTGACCGATGAGCGCGTCTTGCTGTGCCTTCTGCCCCGCCCCCTGGGCCTGCTCCAGCACGGCGAGCATGCCTTTGCGCGAAGCGCCGGTCGACCCGAACGCCCCGCACTTGATGAGCGCTTCGATCGCCTTGCGATTGACCGCTCGTCCGTCGACGCGGGCGCAGAAGTCCCAGAGGTCCCTGAACGGTCCGCCCTCCGCCCGACCCCGCTTGATGGCCTCAACCGCCTGGTAGCCGACGCCCTTTACCGCGTCCAGACCGAAGCGAATGTTGCCCTCGACGACGTTGAACTCGTGGTCGGAGAGGTTCACGTCCGGCGGCAGAATCTCGATCCCCATCTGCTCGGCCTGGGCGACGAAGAACGGCACCCTGTCCTTGGTGTTCATCACCGAGGAGATCAGCGCGGCCATGTACTCGGCCGGGTAATTGGCCTTGAGCCAGGCGGTGCGGTAGGCGATCAGCGCGTAGCAGGCGGCGTGGCTGCGGTTGAAGGAGTAGTCGGCGGAGCGCTCATTGATCGTCCAGAGCTGCTCGATCACGTTTTCGGCCACGCCCGACGCCCGACAGCCGTCGAAGAACTCGGGCTTCAGCTTTGCCATCGCTTCGCGGTTCTTCTTGCCGATCGCCTTGCGCAGGTCGTCCGCCTTGGCGCCGCTGAAGCCCGCCAGATCCTTGGCGATCTGCATCGCCTGCTCCTGGTAGACGACGACGCCGTTGGTCGAGTCGAGGATCGGCCGAAGCCGCTCGTCGGCATAGGTGACGCTCTCGGGGTTGTGCTTGGCACGCGTGTAGGCGGGAATCTGCTCCATTGGCCCCGGTCGGTAGAGCGCATTCAGAGCCGTCAGGTGCTCAAACTCCGATGGCTTGACCCGTTTGAGCGTTTCGCGCATCCCCTCTGACTCGAACTGGAAGATGCCGATCGAGTCGCCGCGGGCCATCATCTCGTAGGTCTTCTGGTCGTCGAGCGGAACCGTCGTCATGTCGGGCCGCTCCCCCGTCGAGCGCTCGATGATGTCGAGCGCGTCCTCGATCACGTCCAGGTTGCGAAGTCCGAGGAAGTCCATCTTCAGCAGCCCGATCTGCTCGACCGGCTTCATCGTGAACTGGGTGACGGTTCGGAACGTGCGCTCTCCGTTCTCGTCGAGCCCCGCGTCGGCGATCTGCAGCGGCACGATGTCGGTCAGCGGCCGGTCGGCAATCACCACAGCCGCAGCATGGATTGAGGAGTTGCGGACGATGCCCTCCAGCCCCTGGGCGACCTCGACGATCTGCTTCGACGTCGCGTCCTTGTCGACCTCGGCGCGCAGCGGCTGACCCAGCTTCAGACAGTCCTCGAACTTCGGTGGCCGACCCTGGTCCGGCTCGGGGATCAGCTTTGCCAGCCGGTCGCCGACGGCGTACTCGTGGTCCAGCACCCGAGCCGCATCGCGGGTTGCCGCCCGCGGGAACATCTTGCCGAAGGTGATGATCTGCGCCACCGACTCCTTGCCGTACTTGTCGGTGACGTAGCGGATGACGCGCTCCCGGCCGCGCACCGAGAAGTCGATGTCGATATCGGGCATCGACACCCGCTCGGGATTCAGGAACCGCTCGAACAGGAGGTCGTAGCGCACCGGATCCACATCGGTGATCTGCAGGCAGTAGGCGACGATCGACCCCGCCGCCGATCCGCGGCCGGGACCGACAGCGATACCCGAGTCCTTGGCGTACTTGACGAAGTCCCAGACGATCAGGAAGTAGGCGCTGAAGCCCATCTTCTCGATCACGCCCAGCTCGTACTCGGCCCGCTCCAGGGCCTCGGCCGGTGGCGGATCGCCGTAGCGGAAGCGAAGTCCCTCCTGCACCCGGGCGCGGAGGTAGTCCTGCTCGCTCATCCCGTCGGGCGTGGGGTATCGGGGGATCAGCTGCCGGCCGAGCTCCAGCTCGACGTCGCAGCGCTCGGCGATCTCCACCGTCGTGGCCACGGCCTCCGGCCATTCGGCGAACGCCGTCGCCATCTCCTCGTTTGAGCGCAGGTAGAACTCGTTGGTCTCGAAGCGGATCTGCGGCGCCTGGAGCGTCGACTTCGTCTGCACGCACAGCAGCGCCGCGTGGTGGTGATAGTCCTCGCGACGCAGGTAGTGGACATCGCCAGTGGCGACGAGCGGGCGTCCCAGCTCGCGCGCGATGCGGACGATGCCCTCGTTGACCATTTCCTGCTGGGGCAGCCCGTTCTTCTGAACCTCAAAGTAGACATCGTCCTGGCCGAACGCCTCGATCAGCTGATCTGCGTGGGCTCGTGCCTCGGCGGTGCGGCCCCCAAGCAGGTGCTGGCAGAAGCGCGACTGAAGGCAGCCGGTCAGGGCGATGATGCCCTCGCCGTGCGCCGCCAGCTGCTCCACGTCGAGCGAGGGCTTCCCCCGCTGGAAGCCGTCGAGAAAGCCCGCCGAGCAGAGCTTGACCAGGTTGCGGTAGCCGTCCGCGCTCGCTGCCAGCAGCGTCAGATGAAAGCGATCGAGCCGCCCCGGCGAGCGCCGGCGGTGGTCATCGACCAGGTAGACCTCGCAGCCGATGATCGGCTTGATTCCGTGCTTGCGGCAGGCCGTGAACAGCTCCACAGCACCGTTCATCACGCCGTGGTCGGTCAGTCCCAGCGCCGGCTGATCATGCGAGGCGGCGAGCGCCGCGAGGCTGTCGATCTTGCAGGCGCCGTCCAGCAGCGAGTACTCGGAATGGACGTGTAGGTGGGCGCAGGGGGTGCTCATGCGGCAGCGCAGACGAGCATAGGCATCGGCGCGGACGGGAGCCGAGCGGCATCGGCGAACGTCGCTCGCTGCGGGAGAATCAGCCGCCTTGAGCCCGCGCGACCCAGCCGCGCAGGAGCTCGAGCACCTCGGCTCGGCCCCGGACGGTCGCCGTGCCCAACCCGTCCGCGGCGAGAACCGCGAGCAGCTGGTCAGGTTCGCAGACCACCGTGGCCGCGACCGGCCCCAGCGGCGGCGTGGTGCTCACTGAGGGCCGGGCGCCGCCCGGCAGACGTAGGTACACGGAGGCCTCGGGCCCCCGGTGGGCGATCGTGAAGCGGTGGCCCTGCGTCCATTGCGGCTCGATCATCCAGCCGATCAACGTGAGCGCGAGCGACGGCTCCAGGCGGGCTCCGGCGGCGTAGAGCTCGCGAATGCCGTAGGGGGTGCGGACGAGTGCCAGAAGCGCTCCCAGTGCTTTGCGGCTCCCGGTCAGCTCGGCGACCCCGCGCTCGAGCCGCCGCCGGATCGGGCCGGCCACGAGCAGCCGGGCGAAAGTGCCGAGCTCGCCCTTCAGCTGGAAGTCGAGGCTCGCCGGATCGCGCGGCTGCCTCGCCCGTTCGACGCGCGTGCCGTCCTCGCCGGCGGTGACCTGAAACAGGGCGGCGTCCGAGAGCAGCACGTCGTAGGCGAGCGGACCCCTGCTGGCCAGGCGCTGCGCGGGCAGCAGGCCCAGCGCCACGCGACCGGCCGTGGCCGGATCATCCTTGGCCAGCGCCCTGAGCGTACGCAGCAGCCAGGACTTGCGGGTGGCGGAAGCCGGTTCCGGAAGCGGCTCGGACGGCGCCTGCTCGGACTGCGGCTTGGACGCCTCCTCGGACTCGCGCTGTTCGGAGGCCTCGGCTACGCCCTCCTCGGCCTGGGGTACCGCTGCGGCGTCCTCGCGCTCCTCAGCGCTCTCGTCGGCATCGACAGGTGGAATCGTCTCCCGCAGCCTGCTGAGGGCGGCGTCGAGCCTCCCGGGTTCGACCTCTGAGCTCGCATCCGGGCCCGATGCGGCGCCCGGTGCGCTCTTCCACCGTCCTGCCGTCGGGGTCCTCTTCCGGCCCCGGGTGGGCAGGATCGACAGCACCCCGATCGGAAGGCACGCCGCGGATCACGTCCAGAACGAAGCGGAGGTCCTCGATCACCTCGTAGAGCTGCTCAGCGCGTCGCGCGGACTCAGCCAGCTCCCGTTCGAGCTCGGCGGTGCGGGCCCGCCAGTGGTCGAGCTCGGCAGCTCGGGCTGCCTGTTGCTCGCGTCGAAGCTGCTCGACAGCGCGGCGGGCGAGATCACCGTTGAGGTGGCCGC
This sequence comes from uncultured Actinomycetes bacterium, assembly GCA_963822735.1. GTDB lineage: Bacteria > Actinomycetota > Thermoleophilia > Solirubrobacterales > Solirubrobacteraceae > Palsa-465. The sequence goes on along the minus strand of CAWGIU010000009.1, from coordinate 21,298 downwards.
CGTGAGCCCCGTCGCGCGCAGGTGGCGCCCTGCGTGCAAGCTCTGACTCCACCGGGAGCTGCGCGCGCCAGGACATCCTGCGCATCGCGCCCGGCGCGTTCAGCGCCCGTTCGCGCTCCAGCTCCGCCTCGACTGCCCGACGCTGGGATTGCTCGGCCTGCAGACGGGTCTCCGCCAGTTGACGCTCGAGCTCCGCGCCGCGCAGCTCCTCGGCCTCCGCATGGGCGGCCGCGGCGCGGCGCTCGGCGTCCAGCTGCTTGATCCTGCTGGTGAGCTCCGCCGCCGCGGCGAGCATGTCCGATGCTTCCGGTTCGCCCTCAAGCTCAGCCTCGGCCGGGGAATCACTTACCGCCGGCTCGCCCGGCGAGCCGGGCATCTCGGGTTCGGACGGCGGGGGCTCTGCCACGTCTTCCCGCGCCGTTGCTGGGTCCTGCTGCTCGGCGACCGGCGGCAGGGGCACGAGCACCACTCCCAGCTGCAGCCATGCTCGTCCGCCGAGCCCGGGTGTCAATGACGCTGGAATCGAGAACCTGATCCGCCATGTGCCGGGCGCGGTGCCCGCCACACTCACCGGATCGGGGATGGCGGGAAAGCGGTGGCGGCGCCCCTCGACCTCGATCACGAGCACCGGCCGCCCCTGCCAGCTGGGGCGCCGGCGCCAGCGGCCGGTGACCGTCACCGTGGCTGAGGTCTCGCCCACCGGCAGCCATTCGACCGCCTCGATGCCCAGCCCCAGCTGCGATCCGGGTGGCTCCGCCATCAGCGGCGACGGTACGCCTCGAGGCGGACGGATTTAGTGACGCTGAATCAGCCGCTGCCGGGAAGCGCCGGCCACGCCGGCGAGCACCAGAGCAACGACGACAGAGATCGCGAGGTTGCGGCGCGCATCGGGAAACCGCCGCCGCGCGTACCACTTTCCGCCCCGCCAGACGATATATCCGAGGATCTTGTAACCCATCTCGAGCCGATGCTACCCATTCAGCGGGGCCCTCAGTCTCGATCGCGGATCCGCCACGCCATCCTGGACTGGAGCGAGAACAACTCGATAAAACCGGGAGAGGCGGCCTGCGAGAACAGCCCGCCCGACTCAGAGAACGTGGCCAGCTGGGCGTCGTAGACCGCGTTCGGCGAGGAGCGGGCGACGACCCGCGCCGAACCCTTGTACAGCTTGAGCGATATCGCTCCGCTCACATTCTCGTTTGCCGCCAGCATGTAAGCGTCCAGGTCGGTCCGCAGCGGCTCCCACCACAACCCGGCATACACCAGGTAGGCCCACTTCTGATCGAGCTGCTGCTTGAACTGGTTCTGATGAATGGTGCCCACGAGCCTCTCGAGCTCCTGATGGGCGCTCAGCACAATCGCAGCGGCCGGAACCTCGTAGATGTCTCTGACCTTCAGGCCGACGATCCGATCCTCGATGTGGTCGACGATGCCCACGCCGTGGCGGGCGCCGATCGCCGCGACGCGTTCCAGGAGGTCCACCAACCCCATGCGCTCGCCGTTCAGCCCCACCGGAGCACCCCGTTCGAACTCCAGCTGGACGCTCTCGGGTTCGTCGGGGGCGTTCTCGGGACGGGTCACCAGCTGAAAGACGTCGTCTTCGGGAGGATGGTCGAGCTGCTCGATCCAGCGTCCCTCGCTGGAGCGACCCCACAGGTTGTCGTCGATCGAATAGGGCACCGTCTCGCTGCCGCCTTTGACCTTGATGCCGTGGTCCCGGGCGTACGCGATCTCTTCCTCACGCCCCATCTGCCAGTCGCGCACCGGAGCGATCACCTTCAGCTCGGGGGCCAGCGTGGCGATCGTCGTCTCGATCCGCACCTGGTCGTTGCCCTTGCCGGTACAGCCGTGCGCGATCGTGTCACAGCCCGCCGCGCGCGCGTACTCCACCGCCAGCTTTGCGATCAGCGGACGACCCAGCGCGGTGAATAACGGGTAGCCCAGGCCATAGATGGCGTTTGCCCGAATCGCCGGCAGCACGTACGCGTGCGCGAACTCCTCCCGGGCGTCGACCACGTGGGCTTCGACCGCCCCCAGCTCCAGCGCCTTGCCCCTGACCACGCCGTAGTCCTCGTCTGGTTGCCCCAGGTTGACCGTCAGCGCGACCACTTCCGCCTGGTACTTCTCCTGGATCCAGCTGAGCATCACGCTGGTGTCGAGTCCACCGCTGTAGAGCAGCAGCACGCGGTGGACGTCGGCCGGGTCGGCGGCGTAGGAAGCTGTGCTCTCGGCGCTCATTGAGCGGCAAATCTAGTTGACAGCCTCGAGCGCACCTCCGCCCACAGCTCTCGGTACGCGCCGGCCGCGCGCGAGCGCGGCGCGAACGACTCGAGCACTTCGCGTCGCGCTCCCATCCGCTCCACCACGGCGGAGCTCGGAACCGTGGCATCGAGAACGCCGGGGTGCCCGGCCCGCAAAGACTCCATGACCTCCCGGTGAAGTCGCTTGCGTCCATCGACCATGGAGAAGAAGGCGAACAGTTGCGTATCGGGCTCGAGCAGCGGCTCGAGCTGCTCGAGGGTGCGCGAGGCGAGCGTTGCCGGGATGATCGGCACGAGCAGCACGTCCGCAGCATCGAACACGTTCTCGGACACCAACGAGATGCTCGGGGGGCAGTCGAGAAACAGGTATCGGTACTCCTCCCTCAGCGGCTCCAGTACGCGCGTGAGGCGGCGCGTGGGCTTCTTGACGCTGTCCAGCGCGAGGTCCATGTGCCGGTAGCGGAAGTCGGCCGGCAACAGGTCGAGTCCCGGATGATCCGTGCCCTTGATCAGGGCGGCGATGTCGGTCCGCCCTCGCACCAGCTTGCGCGGGCCTCCCCCGGCCTTGGGCTTGATGCGGAACAGGTAGGTCGACGCACCCTGGGGGTCGAGATCCCACAGCAGCGTCGGCGCCCCCTCGCGCGCCGCCAGGTAGGCCAGGTTGGCGGCGGCCGATGTTTTCCCCACCCCACCTTTTATGTTGTACGTCGCCAGGACGACGCTCAAGCGAACGTTTCCTTGACCAGCGCGCGCTGCTTCTTGCCGCTGAACGCGGCGAAGCGCTCGGTGAACTCGGCGCGGGCGACGCGCTCGTCCTCGGCCAGCGCGCCGAGCAACGCCCCGATGGCGATCAGAGCTCCCGAGCCGCCCGGGCGCGCCGAGACCTCCTCTGAGAGGGAACGCACGGTCGCCATCTGCACTTCTCGGTCCTGGTGGTGGCCCAGCACGTCCTGGAGGCCCTTGAGCGTCTTGATCATGGGCCCGACGACGTCTTCGGGATAGAGCTTCACCCCCAGCAGTTGCAGCAGGTATCGGAGCTCCTTGCCCTTCTTTCGCAGCTCGTGGTAGTCCTCCGGCGGGCTGGCCGCGTCGATCGCATTGCCCATCTTGACCATCTGCCGGTAGACCTTCGAGATGCGCTCGCCTGTCAGCGGGCCGATGGGACGCTGTGCGCCGGGCGGATCATCGGCCGAGAGCGACGGCAGGCGCTCCAGAAACGCTCCCCATTCGCGCCGCAGGCGCTGAAAGCGCTTCGAACGGAGGCCCCTGACCATCTTCGCGCGGGCTTGCCGTCGATGAGCGCTCAGCACCTCGAGCAACGGATCGAGATCCTCCCGCAGCCGTTCATCAACCATCGCCCGCAGCGAATCGAAGCCCAACATATAGACGTCGAGGTCGCGCGCTTCGCCCGTTATTCCCTGCAGCCAGCGGAACTGTGCTCTGAAATAGGCGAGCTCCGACGGCGGGAACACGGCCTTGAGCTGACGCTGCACGGATCTGCTGCGCCTCACTGAGACGCGGAGGTCGTGCAGGAATTCGGAGTCCAGATCCTCGATCGTGCCCTCCAGGTTGGCTTCCACGACGTTGAACAGGGCGTGCAGCACGGCCGCCGCAGCTACATCAGCGGGCTCGTCGTAGGCCAGCGGCACGTCGACCTTGGTCGCAACGCCCTCGGGCGCGCCTCCGGCAACGCTCACCGCCTCGTTGACCAGCGGGATCCTCACCGCCCGCAGCCCGAGTTCGCGCTCCAGCAGCCCCCGGACCCGCTTCAGCGAGGCGTCGTAGCCGCGGACCTCCTCCAGGCGCAGCCGTGGGGCCAGCGGGATCACGCGGGAGCCGATGACCGAAGGCTCCTCCAGGGCGGCGCGCACCACGGTCTTGCGCTCGTCATCCAGCACCCGTAGGCGGCGCTCGCGCATTCCAATCTCCACCAGCGGCAACAGCGCACGCACGTCGATCAGCGGCTCGAGTGTGTCTCGCAGCGGACCGGCCTCGAGCGCTGACGCGAGCACGCGCTTCGGTGCCCGCGCAGCGCTCACCTTCAGCGCTCCGAGGCGAAAGCACCCGTCCTCGAAGACCGCGCAGCCGCCCCCCGAGCGCAGCCGGCCGTCGAACGTGTCATACAGGGTCAGCTTGGTCTCCCGAGCCCGCCCTTCCGCGGATTCGACCTGGAAGCCGTCAAGCGCCCCCGAGATCCGCTCCAGGGCCGCCTGGAAGCTCAGGCCGTCGGGCAGCAGCAGCTCTGCGCTCACGCCAGCGACTCTAACCGCCTCAGCGCCTCGTCGATATCGGCCTCGGAGACCACCAGCGGGGGCTCGAAGCGGATCGTCGCCGGGCCGGTGGCGTTGATCACCAGTCGCTGTTCGAGTAGCGCCCGGCGGGCAAGCTCCGCGGCATCGAGGCCGTCGCTGAGGTCGACGGCCAGCATCAGCCCGCGGCCTCGAACCGTCGTGACGAAAGGCAGCCGCTCCAGACCCGCGCTGAGCAGCTCCCCCAGCGCGCGAACGCGCTCGAGCAGGGCATCGTCAGAGCAGATCTCCAGCGCCGCCAGCGCCGCGGAGCAGACCAGAGGGCCGCCGGCAAACGTCGAGCCGTGGTCGCCGACTCCCAGGACGTCCGCCAGCCGCGGCCCGGTGATGAGCGCGCCGATCGGCAACCCGCCGCCGAGCGCTTTGGCGCTGGTCAAAGCGTCCGGCACCACCCCAGCCTGCTCGTAGGCCCACAGGGTGCCGGTTCTGCCCATCCCGGTCTGGATCTCGTCGAACACCAGCGCGGCCCCGCTGCGGTCACACGCCTCGCGGGCGGCGAGCAGCAGCTCGTCCGGGAGAACGTGGATGCCCGACTCACCCTGGATCGGCTCCAGCAGGACCGCCGCGGTCTCGGAGTCGACGGCGCGCGCCAATGCTTCCGGGACCTTGGGCACCACCACCACGCCCGGTACCAGCGGGGCGAACGGTGCTTGCTTTGACTCCTGCGGGGTGGCCGATAGCGCTCCGTAGGTGCGGCCGTGGAAGGCGTCCTCGAGCACGACGATCTTGCCCCCCTGGCGCGCCTTGCGAACCAGCTTGAGCGCGGCCTCATTGGCCTCGGCGCCCGAGTTCGTCAAGAAGACCTTGCCCCCCAGGGAGCTTTCGGCCAGGCGGGCGCTGAGGCGCAGCGCGGGCTCGGTGTAGTAGAGGTTCGTCACGTGGGTCAACCGGCCCGCCTGCTCGCGCACAGCCTCGACGACTTGGGGATGACAGTGGCCGACGTTCAAGACGGAGATCCCGGCCAGAAAGTCGAGATACTCGTTGCCGTCCGCGTCCCACAGCCGGCAGCCGGAGCCGCTTATGAACTGCACCGGGTTGCGCGCATACGTTCCGATCGCGAACGCCTGCTCCAGCCGCTGGAGCTCGGCCAGGGAGGCCGTCACACCGAAGCCCCGATCTTGGTCCCCTGTCCGGCGTCCGTGAACAGCTCCAGCAGAAGCGAGTGGGGAACGCGGCCGTCGACGATGTGCGCGAACGACACGCCGCCGTGGATCGCGTCGAGGCAGGCATTGAGCTTGGGCCGCATGCCCCCCGCCGTCCGGCCTAGCGCGGACTCCACCTCCGCCGCGGTTGCCTGGGAGATCACGCTCGCGGGGTCCGAGGGATCGCTGAGCCAGCCGGGCACGTCGGTCAGGAACATGATCTTGTACGCCCCGAGCGCACCGGCCACCGCGCCCGCCGCCTCGTCCGCGTTGACGTTGTAGGACTGGCCCTCGCGGTCGGCACCAACGCTTGCCACAACGGGGATGTAGTCCTGAGCCACGTGCGTCAGAACATCGACGTCGATCCGCTCGATGCGTCCCACGAACCCGATGTCCTCGCCGCTGGGTGCCGGCTGGCGGGCGACGCCGAACAGCAGCCCGTCGTCGCCGCACAGTCCCACCGCGGGCTGGCCATGGCGCCCGAGCCGCAGCACGATGTCCTTGTTGACCTTCCCCACCAGCACCATCTTCGCCACCTCAACCGTCTCCGGGTCAGATACGCGCAGCCCGTCGACGAACCGCACCGGCAGCTTGAGGCGTTCCATGTAGCTGGTGATCTCCGGTCCCCCGCCGTGCACCACTACAGGGTTCATGCCCACGTACTTGAGCAGCACGACGTCGCGGGCGAAGTCCTCCTTGAGCGCCGCGTCGATCATCGCCGCTCCGCCGTATTTGATCACCACCGTCTTGCCGTGGAACTCGCGGATGTAGGGGAGCGCCTCGAGCAGCGTGGCGATGTCCGGGACGCCGCCTCGCCCCGCGGGTCCAGCAATCCCGCTCATGTCGTGTACTCCGCGTTGAAACGCACGTACTCCGGGGAGAGATCGGAGAAGAAGACTTCCGTCTCCCCGCCACGGCCGGGGAGCGTCAGCACGTACTCCACTTCGTCTCGTTGGACGAGAGGTTCCAGATCGCGGAGGTCGTCGAGCACGGCTTCTCCGCCCGAGACGACGGCGCGCCCCTCGATCTCGAGGTCGGCCACCAGCCCATCGCCGTTGGGATAGGCCATACCCGCCGCTTGGAGGATGCGCCCGAAGTTCGGATCCCCGCCGTGCAGGGCCGTTTTCACCAGGTTTGAGTTGGCGATCGCGCGGGCCACTGGCTCCACGGCGTCCGAGGCCCCGCGTACGACGATCCTCCCCACGCGCTTGGCACCCTCCCCGTCGGCCACGATCTCCAGCGCCAGCGCCCGCAGCAGCGCGTCCATCGCCTCGCCGAAGCGAAGCTCGGCCTCGCTCTCGGGGTCGATCCGCACGCCCGAGGCGCCGCCGGCCAGCACGAACACCGTGTCGCTGGTCGACAGCTGACCATCGACGCTGACGCGGTCGAACGAGCGCTTGACGGTCACCGCGGTCAGCAGGTCGACTGTCTCGCTCGACATCTCGGCGTCCGTCTGAACGAAGCACAGCATCGTCGCGAAGCGCGGGGAGATCATCCCCGCCCCCTTGGCCTGGGCCGACAAACGGACGGTGCCGTGCGGCAGGCGGACCTCGAGGCAGGCACGTTTCGGCCCCCGGTCACTGGTCAATATCGAGCGCGAAAAGTCCTCCGCATCGGTGCCCAGCCCCTCCACCGCCGAGCGCACACCGGCCAGCAGAGGTTGGCGGGGGAGCTCGGTCCCGATCACGCCCGTCGAGGCGACCCCCACCTGGGCGGATTCGATCCCGAGCAGGATGGCCGCCAGGTCCTGGGCCGCGCGGGCCGTATGGAGCCCGCGGCTGCCGTCGCCTGTGTTGGAGCCGCCGGAGTTGGCGACCACGGCCCGCAGCCTCGCGGTGTCCGCGGCGCGGGAGACCATCACCGGCGCGCCGACACGCGAGTTCGTCGTGAAGCGAGCCGACGACACCGTCCCCGGGCGCTCGGAGAACAGCACGCCGACGTCCAGTCCCTCGGGCTTCAGTCCGGCGGCGACTCCAGCCGCACGGAAGCCCAGTGGCAGCGCGGTCGGCTCGAGCTGGGAGACGTGCCCCGGCTGCTCGATCCAGCGCGAGTGAAACAGCTCGTCGTTCAAGCGATGCCCTCCCCCTCGTCCAGCCCGAACATCAGATTCAGATTCTGGACTGCCTGTGAGGCGGCGCCCTTCCACAGGTTGTCGATCGCCGCGAACACCACCGCCCGCCCCGTGCGCTCGTCGGCGTGGACGGAGATGCGGCACAGGTTCGTCTCGCGCACGTCGCGCACGCCGGGAGGGCTCTCGGCGAGCTCCACGAACGGCTCGCCGGCATAGAAGTGGCCGTAGATCTGGGGCAGGTCGGGCAGCGCTCCGTCCGGCGGCGTGACGTAGCAGGAGACGAGCTCGCCCTGGTCCAGCGGCAACAGATGCGGGGTGAAGGTGATTCTGACCTCTGCGCCCAGGGCCGCCAGCTCCTGCTCGATCTCCGGGGTGTGCCGGTGGCGCGGCACCCCGTAGGGGCTGATGTTCTCATCGACCGTCACGAAGTGCGTTTTCTCGGTCGCCGCGCGGCCGGCGCCCGAGACCCCCGACTTGGCGTCGATCACCACGTCGGAGACCAGCCCGGCCCCGGCGAGGGGTGCCAGCGCCAGGATGGCGGCGGTCGGGTAGCAGCCGGGGTTGGCCACCAGCTCCGCCTCGCGGATCTGCTCCCTGTAGCGCTCGGGCAGGCCGTAGACGGCCTGCTGCAGCAACTGCGGCGCGGGGTGCGGGCGGTACCAGGTCTCGTATGTCTGCCTGTCGCGCAGGCGGAAGTCAGCGCTCAGGTCGACCACCTTCACCCCGCGGGCGTGCAGCTCGGCGGCGATCGGCGCGGCCGCGCCGTGGGGGTAGGCGACAACCGCTGCGTCGATGTCGCTGTGGCGCTCGAGATCGAGCTCCTCGAGCACTAGCGGCACCCGGTGGTGGGGATAGAGCTCGGTGAGCCTATGGCCAACGTCGGAGCGCGCGGTCAGGTGCACAAGCTCAAACGACGGATGCCTGAATAACAGGCGCGCGCTCAGCGCGCCCGTATATCCGGCGGCGCCGAACACGGCAATGCGAGGCCTGTGCCTAGGAGTCACGGATCACTCCTCCGAGCCGCGTCTTCAGCGCCTCCGCGATCTGCGTGCGCTTGGCGGCCACCTCCTGGTCTGTCAGCGTGCGGTCCCCGGCGCGGTAGCTGAGGCGCAGCGCGAGCGACACCTTATGCGCACCGATGCGCTCCTCGTCGCGATAGACGTCGAAGATCTCGACGTCGCGCAGGAGCGGCGAACCGGCTTCTCGCGCCACCTCCACTACCTCGTCCGCGCTGATTTCCTCGTCGACCACCACCGCCAGGTCCTCGCGCACCGCCGGGAAGCTCGTCACGTCTTCATAGGTGGGCGTCGTGGTCTCGCCGAGCGCGTCGAGGTCGAGCTCGAACGCCGCCACCGGCTGCCCGATGTCCCACTCCGCCGCGACCAGGGGATGGATCTCGCCCAACCAGCCGACGCTGGCACCGCGGGCGCGGATGGCGGCCGAGCGGCCGGGATGCAGAAACGGCCACTCCTCGGCCACGGCACCCCACGGAACTCTGAGCGCGTCCAGCACCCCGTGGAGGATGCCCTTGATGGCGAAGAAGTCAGCTTGCGGCGGCTCTGGCTCGCGCCATGTCGGCGGGCGCACGCGCCCCAGCACAAGCGCGCCGACATGATACGGCTCGAGCGGCAGCGTCTCAGGGCCCCGGGGCGCGTAGATGGCGCCGGCTTCGAACAGCCGCAGCGTGGTGTTCCCGCGCGCGAGGTTGCGAGCGGCGGCGTCGAGCAGCGAGCCCAAGAGCGTCGTCCGCAGCTGTGACTGATCGCCGGACAGCGGATTCTCGAGCTCCACCGCCGGCGCGCCCTCGAGCCTTAGGCGCCGGGCAACCGAAGGGCCGACGAAGCTCCAGCCGACGATCTCGTGCAGGCCGCGGGCGGTGAGCGCGTCCGCCGCCTGGCGGCGCAGTCGCTGCTGGGAGGTCAGCCGCCCCGCCGCTCCGTGGCGGGAAGGGAGTGTCGCCGGGAGCCTCTCCAGACCGTCGAGCCGCGCCACCTCCTCGATCAGGTCCGCCTCCCGGGTCACGTCACCGCGCCGGAATGCGGGCGGACGGACATCGAGGCCGCCGGGGGCCTCGGCAGTCTCGAACTCGAGCGCCTCGAGAATCGTCCGCGAGCGCTCCCGCGGAATCGGCGCGCCTAGCAGCCCGCTGATGCGCTCGTCGCGCAGGCGGATGACCTCGGGCCGCGGCCCGGGACCACCGAGGTCGATCGTCCCCGCCGCCAGCCGCGCGCCGCAGAGCTCGATCATCAGCCTGCTGGCCACGGCCTGGGCCTGGAGCGCCTGCTCGGGCTGAAGCTGTTTCTCGAACCTTCCGGATGCCTCGCTTCGCAGCCCCAGCTTCAGCGACGTGTGATGGATGTTGGCACCGTTCCACGTGGCGGCCTCAAGCAGCACGCGCGTGGTGCCATCCCCAACCTCGGAGCGCGCCCCGCCCATCACCCCCGCGATCGACGTCGGCCCTTCGGCGTCCTCGATCACGACCATGTCACTGTCGAGCACGCGTGTCTGGCCGTCGAGAGTCTGGATTCGCTCCTGATCACGGGCCGCGCGGACAGTCAGCCGACCGCCGGCCACCCGGTCCAGGTCGAAGGCGTGCAGCGGTTGGCCGGTCTCCAGCATCGCGTAGTTGGTGATGTCGACGACGTTCGAGATCGGACGCTGGCCGGCGGCCATCAGGCGGGCCTTCAGCCACGGAGGCGACGGGCCGATCTTCACGTCCCCGAACACCCGCGCGGTGAAGCGGGGGCAGAGCTCGGGGCATTCCACTGAGATGCTGGCCTCCCCCACGTCCCCCGGGCCGCCCGGGTCCGCGTCCCACGGCGACGCCTTCAACGCCGCCCCGGTGGCGGCGTGAACCTCGCGGGCCACGCCGTAGATCGAGAGGCAGTCTGGACGGTTGGGGGTGATCTCGAGCACCAGCACGTCGGTGGCGATCGGCAGGATGTCAGCCAGGGACCGGCCCGGCTCGAGCCCGTTGCCGTCGAGGACCAGGATCTCGGCGTGGTCGGGGCCGATGCCCAGCTCGTCCTCGGCCAGGATCATCCCGTCGGACTCCACGCCGCGCAGCTTGACCCTGTCGAGCTTCCGCCCCTCGGGCAGCACGGCCCCCGGTCTGGCCACGGCAACGGTCTGGCCCTGGCGCACGTTCGGCGCCCCGCAGACGATCTGCGCCTCGCTCGAGTCACCCACGTCGACGACGCACACACTGAGGCGTTCGGCGTTCGGGTGCGGGCGCGCGTCGAGGACCTTGCCGACCACGAACCGATCAAGTCCCGCGACCCCGTGACGCTCGACTGCTTCGACCTTGGTCCCGGTCATCGTCAGCCGCTCCTCGAGCGCGGCGGTGCTCATCCCGGCGCCGCAGTAATGGGACAGCCATTCGATCGGCACCCGCATCAGAACTGCTCCAGCAAGCGGACGTCGTTGTCGTAGAGCAGCCGCAGGTCCGGGATGCCGTGCTTCAGCATCGCGATCCGCTCGATCCCCATCCCGAACGCAAACCCCTGGACGCGCTCGGGGTCATAGCCGTTGTCGCTCACTGCATCCAGCACGTTGGGATCGACCATCCCGGCTCCCAGGATCTCGATCCACGCCTCCCCCTTGCACAGCGGGCAGCGCTGACCATCGGCCGTGACGCCCTCGGTGCAGTTGAAGCACGACACGTCGACCTCCACGCTCGGCTCGGTGAACGGGAAGAAGTGCGGTCTGAGCCTCACCTGGCGCTCGGGACCGAAGATCGCCCGGGCGAAGGCCAGAAGCGTCCCCTGCAGATCGGCCAGCGTCACATCGGTGTCGACGGCCAGTCCCTCGATCTGGTGAAACTGGGGCGTGTGCGTGGCGTCGGAGTCCGGCCGGAACGTGCGCCCCGGGACGATGATGTAGATGGGCGGCGGCTGAAGCTCCATTGCCCGCACCTGCATCGGGCTGGTGTGAACGCGCAGCAGCATCGTTCGGGGGTCGAAGATGTCCGGTGCCGGCTTGACGTAGAACGTGTCGGTCATCAGCCGCGAGGGATGCGTCGGCGCATGGTTGAGCGCGTCGAAGTTGTAGTAGACGGTCTCCACCTCAGGCCCCTCGGCGATGCTGAAGCCCAGCCCTATGAACACATCCTCGATCTCCCGCCGGGTGGAGGTGATGAGGTGAAGGCGGCCCACAGCGGGCAGCGGATCGGCAGGAAGCGTGACGTCGACGCGGTCGGTGCGCAGCCGCTCATCGAGCTCCTGGGCCTCGAGCAGAAGCTCTCGCTGCTCGATTGCCGCCTCGAGCGCCCGCCTGGCCTCGTTGGCTGCCCTACCTGTGGCCGCGCGCTCCTCTGCCGGCAGCTCGGCGACTCCGCGCAGCAGGTTCGGGAGCTCGGCCTTGCGGCCCAGATAGCGGATCCGGACCTCCTGCAGCTGGTCGGTCGTCCGAGCCGCGGCGATCGCCGCGTCGGCCTCCTGCTTGATCTGCTTGATCCGGTCCTTCATCGACGGCCCATCCTATGAGCGAGCTCGTACAGCGCGACCGTGGCGGCCATGGCCGCGTTGAGCGAGTCTGTGGCAATCGGGATCTGCGCGGTGTGGTCCGCTTCGGCCATCAGCTCCGGCGGCAGACCGTCGCGCTCGGAGCCGATCAGCAGCGTCGCCTCGTCGGCGCCCAGGTCCAGTTCGCGCAGCGGCACCCCAGCGCGGGGCTTCAGCGCTACCTTCGCCCCGGGGAGCTGACGCGGATCGTCAACACGCGTCAGCGGTACCGCGAACACGGCACCCATGCTGGCCCGCACGGCCTTGGGTCCGAATGGGTCGGCCGAACCCGGACCGAGCGCCACCGATGAGGCCCCGAACGCCTGCGCAGCGCGCAGCACGGCCCCCACGTTGCCCGGATCGTGCACGCCGTGGAGGTACACGCAGAGCGGCCCCAGCGGCAGCGCCTCCCAGCGCTCCTCGTACACCGCCAGCGCGCGCGTGCCCGACGCGATCCCGGACGCCGAGGCCAGGAGCTTCGCCTCGACCTCGATGCCCTCGAGGCCGCTTCCGGTAACGCTGTAGCGCTCGACGGCGACCCAGCCGGCCGCGTCGGCGGCCGCCAGCAGGTCCTCGCCCTCGGCCACGAAGCGCCCCGAGCGGTCGCGCCAGCGGCGGCGCATACGGAGCTTGCGAATCTCCTTGAGCTTGCGGTTGTCGGTGCTGGTGATCGTCATTTGAAAAATAAAAAGGGCGCCCTCCTGCAGGAGAGGCGCCCTTGTTAAGGCTGCTGGTCCGTCGGCTTACCGTCAGCCGGTCGCCAGCGCCTCACGGGCGCGGTCGGCAAAGCGTCGGAAGGTGTCGGCGTCGCGGACGGCGATGTCCGCCAGGATCTTGCGGTCCAGCTCGACGCCGGCGAGCTGCAGACCGTGCATGAACTGCGAATAGGAGAGGCCGTGTTGACGGGCGGCGGCATTGATACGCGTCACCCACAGGCGCCGGAAGTCGCGCTTGCGGTTGCGCCTGTCGCGATAGCGGTATTGGTCCGCCTTGAGCACCGCCTCCTTGGCCTGGCGGTAGTGACGGCTGGCGTCGCCGCGGTAGCCCTTGGCCAGCTTGAGCGTCGCCCGGCGCTTCTTGCGAGCGTGGATGGAACGCTTGACGCGGGTCACTTCGCGCTCCTCTGAGCGGCGGCCTTGCTCGTCATCGTGCCCCGCGTGGGCGCGCCCAGCAGCGTCTTGACGCGCCTTTGGTCAGACTTGGCGATCACGGCGGGCTCCGCGTGGCGACGCTTGCGCTTCGGCGATTTCTTCTCGAGGATGTGACTCGAGAAGGCGCTGCGACCGCGCACCTTGCCCGTCGCGGTGAGCTTGAAGCGCTTCTTGGTGCCGGAGTGGGTCTTCATCTTGGGCATGGCGAGTTGCCTAGTAAAGCAGAGCGATAGTGCGCCGTTTGCGGCGTTACTAGGCGGTGTTACTGGGCGACGCGGTCGGGCGCGGCCTGGCCGCCGTTTGCGGCCGGCTCGGCCGCCACATGCTGCTCGTCCGAGGCATGCTCATCGCCCTCCGCCCCATCCTTGTCGGCGGCCAGCACCGCTTTGGAGGGTGCCAGCAGCATCGTCATGTTGCGGCCGTCCTGAATCGGGGACTGCTCGATAACGGCGATGTCCGAGAGCTCCCCCGCCAGCCGCTCCAACAGCGCCGTGCCGCGCTCGGGATGGGTGACCTCACGCCCGCGGAACATGATCGTGATCTTGACTTTGTCCTTGCCCAGCAAGAAGCGCGTCACGTGGTTCTTCTTGGTGTCGTAGTCGTTCTGGGCGATCTTGGGGCGGAACTTGATCTCCCGGATCGTGATCTGCTGCTGGTGTTTGCGCGCCGCCTTCTGCTTCTGGGCCTGCTCGTACTTGTACTTCGAGTAGTCGAGCACGCGGGTCACGGGGGGCCGTGCATCGGGCGCCACCTCAACCAGGTCCATGTCGCGCTCCTGCGCGTAGCGCAATGCCTCGTCGGTCTTGACGATCCCGATCTGGTTGCCGTCCACGCCGATCAAGCGAACCTCGGGCACGCGGATCCGATCGTTGATCCGAGTCTGGTCCCGCTCTGGCGGGCGCCGGTCGAACTTCCTGGGGACCGGCACTAGCTGCGGTTTGGGCTGGACGTCAAGCGGTGCCGGGCCGTATGTGAACGCGGACTGTGGTCAACGAGGGCAAGTATAGCGGTGCTCAGGCGCCTCAAGCGAGGCTTTGTCAGGGCTTGTCAGTCCTCCTGCGGGGCGTTTGCGGCACGGGGTGTTCGACTTCTGGCCAGCTCCACCAGCCGGTCGGCGAACTCGCCGACCGGCTCCGGTCCGGTGTCCCCGACGCCGTGCTCCCGTACCGCAACCTCACCGCGTTCCGCTTCGCGATCGCCGACGACCAGCATGTAGGGGAGCTTGCGCAGCTCGGCGTCGCGAATCTTGCGGGCGATCGATTCCGTCCGCTCATCCAGCTCGGCGCGCAGTCCCAGCGCGGAGAGCCGCGCGCGGACCGCCCTGGCGTACTCGACGTGGCGATCGGCGATCGGCAGCACGATCGTCTGCACGGGCGCGAGCCACAGGGGAAACTCGCCGGCGTAGTGCTCGATCAGGATGCCGATGAAGCGCTCGAACGAGCCCATCAGCGCGCGGTGGATCATCACCGGCTGATGCTCGGCATTGTCAGCTCCGGTGTACTGGAGCCCGAAGCGCTCGGGCATGAAATAGTCGAGCTGCACGGTGCCCAGCTGCCATGAGCGCCCGATCGTGTCGGTCATGTGCAGGTCGATCTTGGGTCCGTAGAAGGCGCCATCCCCTTCCGCCAGCTCGTAGGGCTCGCCGCGGGCGGCGAGCGCGGAGGACAGTGCCGCCTCCGCGCGGTCCCACATCTCCTCGGTGCCGACGCGCTTATCCGGCCTGGTGGAGAGCTCGATGCGGGGCTTGAAGCCGAAGCGCTCATAGATCGAGTAGCCGAAGTCCAGGCAGCGGTTGACCTCGTCCGGGATCTGGTCCTCTGTGCAGAAGATGTGCGCGTCGTCCTGCGTTATGTGTCGCACGCGCAGCAGACCGTGCAGCGTGCCGCTCGGCTCGTGACGGTGGACGAGACCCTGCTCCGAGAACCGGATCGGGAGATCGCGGTATGAGCGGCGCTCGTCCTTGTAGAGCAGCACGTGCCCGGGGCAGTTCATGGGCTTGAGCCCCATTGCCCGCTCCTCCACGTCGGTGAAGTACATGTTCTCGCGGTAGACGTCCCAGTGCCCGGAGGTCTTGAAGAGCTCGACGTCGAACAGGATCGGGGTCTTGACCTCCCGGTAGCCACGGGCGGCGTTCTCCTCGCGCCAGAGGTTGGTGAGCTGGTTCCAGATCACCATCCCGTCCGGAAGCCACGCTGGCGAGCCAGGCGATAGCTCACTGAACATGAACAGGTTCAGCTCCCGCCCCAGCTTGCGATGGTCTCGCGCTCGGGCCTGCTCCACGCGCTCCAGGTACTCCTGCAGGTCCTTCTGCGAGAGGAACGCCGTTCCATACACGCGCGTGAGCATCGGCTTGCTGGCGTCGCCCCGCCAGTACGCGCCGGCCACCGATTGAAGCTTGAAGGCCTTGATGCGCTTGGTCGACGGCCCGTGCGGCCCGCGGCAGAGGTCGGTGAAGCCGTCGTTGCTGTAAAGGCTCACCGTCTCCACGCCCTGGTCCCGGACCAGGTCCTCGATGAGCTCGACCTTGTAATCCTGGCCTTCGGCAGCGAATCGCTCCACCGCCTCGGCGACGGACACGTCCCGGCGCTCGAAGTGCTCATCGGCCCGGACGTGCTCGCGCATCCTGGCCTCGATGCGCTCGAAATCGGAGTCCGACAGCGAGGTCCCGTCGGGGAAGTCGAAGTCGTAGTAGAAGCCGTCCTCGATCGGCGGTCCGATCGAGATCTTCACGCCGGGGTAGAGCTCCATCACCGCGGTGGCAAGCACGTGCGCAGCGTCGTGGCGGACCAGCTCGAGCGCCGCGAGCCCACTTTTTTCGGTGACGATCTCGAGCTTTGCGGCGCCGTCTTGGTCTGCGGGCAGCTCACGGCTCAGATCGCGGACCTCGCCGTTGACCTTCACCGCCAGCGCCGCCCGAGCCAGTCCGGGACCGATGGCGAGCGCCGCGTCGGCGCCGCTCGCGCCTTCGGGCAGCGTCAGCGGGGTTCCGTCGGGGAGCTCGAATTTCATCGGCGGCGGATGCTAGTGGGCGGCATCCGGGGTCCGAGGTCGGCCCCCGGGCCAGGGTCGGCCCCCGGGGCCCTGGCCTGCCTCGGCACCCGGGGTCCCTGGGTCGGCCCCCGGCCCGGACGCCTGTTGAACGTGTCATTCCGTCGCTGGCCGATCCGCTTTGGCACATCGGACAGCTCTGGCGTGGTGAACGTGCCATCTGCCAGCGAACCGCTCCGGTTTGACACGTTGAACAGGTCGGGGGTCGGCACCACGCGCTTATAACTCGTCGCTCGGCCTCCCGCCGGGACGCTACATTTCCTCACCCCAGGGCGATTAGCTCAGCTGGGAGAGCGCCGTCTCGACAAGGCGGAGGTCGCTGGTTCGAGCCCAGCATCGCCCATCGCGGCCTGTCCGCAAATGCCCCCGATCGCCGAGTCGGCGCGGTTTCCGTTGACCCGTCAACTAGACTGGGTAACGATGACCACAACCACTCCCGAGCGACTTGACGGCGCGGCGCTCGACGCCTGGCGCGCGTACCTGCAGAGCCACGCATCGATCCTGCGCGTGCTGGACGCGGAGCTGGTCGCCGATCACGGCATGACCTCGCGGGATTACGAGGTGTTGCTCTATTTGGCGCAAGCGGAGGATCGCAAGTTGCCGATGTCCGCGCTGGCCGAGCAGACGATGCTCACCCGCTCTGGAATCACCCGCCTGGTGGACGGACTGGTGGGGGCCCGCTGGATCGAGCGCGTCGCATGTCCGAACGACGCTCGGGTCTCCTACGCGCGCCTGACCGACAGCGGCTACGAAAAGCTTCGCGACGCGGGCTGCAGCCACATAGCGAGCGTGCGCCGTCTGTTCCTCGAGCACTTCAGCCCCGCGGAGGTCGAACAGCTGGCATCGCTTCTGCGACGACTGCCCGGCGCCCACGCCGACGGCGGCGCCTGTTCGGTCGAGTAGCCCGCTCGCGCGCTGGGCGAATCGGACACCCCGCGCCGCTAGGCTACGACCCCTCACGGCGACGTGGCGGAGTGGCTACGCAGCGGCCTGCAAAGCCGTCTACACCGGTTCGATTCCGGTCGTCGCCTCTCGGTAGGCACGCCAGGGCGGGTCTATACTGACGCGCCGCGCGGCTGTAGCTCAGTTGGCTAGAGCGTCTGCTTGCCATGCAGAAGGTCGAGGGTTCGAGTCCCTTCAGCCGCTCTCAGGAAAGCCCCGCTAATCGCGGGGCTTTTTGTTGGCCGTAGCGACGCGTCAGGGGTGAATTGCCGAACCAAGTACCAAAACCAGGTACCAAATCGCCCAAGGGACGTGTACACCCCCGACGTCACTGACATATGCGCTCGCAGGCGCCGCGCGGGTCCTGCTTCGTCGCAAACCGAGCGTCCGCCCGCGTGTGCCGTGATGAGTGCTTCTGGGCGATAGCGGAAGCCAGCTCCGCGGCCGTCGCGGCTGTGACGATGAGTCCGGTACCTACGCAGGACCTGTGCATCGGCGTCGAGTCCAGCGCTCTCCCTGCTCTCCCGAGCGTGTTCGTCGCCGTAGCCCGGGCCGGTTGCCGATCCGGTGAGGGAGCGGCAACCACGGTCGCGTGCTGCGAGCCGCCGAGCCCGCGTCCGAGCTGACGGTGGCCCGAGAACACCGGCTGGTGGCTCGCCTGGGTGACCGATCGTCTCCTGACCGCGAACGAGTTCCGCAGTTTGCTCCTCTGAGGAGCAACACACTAGGTGACGATGTTTGCCCACGTACCGTGTTGCTGTTATCTCAGATGCTCGTCTGGCCGGGCGTGACGACGCCGAGCTCGTAGGCGAGGATCACGGCCTGCACCCGGCCGCGGAGCGCGAGCTTTTGGAGGATGTGGGCGACGTGGGTCTTGACGGTGCCACCGCTGACCACGAGCCGCTCGGCGATCTCGTTGTTCGATAGGCCGCGGGCGAGGAGTGCGAGCACCTCGCGCTCGCGGCCGGTTAGCTCCTCCAGCGCCGGCAGCGGCGCTGTCGGCGCCGGTGAACGGCGGACGAACTCCTCGATCACTGACCGCGTCACGGCCGGAGTGAGCAGCGCGTCCCCGCGGGCGATGATCTCGACGGCGGCCAGTAGCTCCTCCGGGGGTGCGTCTTTGAGCATGAAGCCGCTCGCGCCGGCGCGCAGCGCCTCGTATACATAGTCGTCGAGCCCGAAGGTCGTGAGGATCAGCACCCGGGCACTGTCAGGATCGCTCGCAAGTCGCCGGGTGGCCTCAATCCCGTCAAGGCGAGGCATACGGATGTCCATCAGCACCAGTGCGGGGCGTAGCCGGCGCACCTGGTCGACCGCCTCGCGGCCGTCGGCCGCCTCGCCAACGACCTCGATGTCCGGCTCTGATTCGAGCAATTTGCGGAGGCCGGCACGGACGAGCGCCTGATCGTCGGCGATGAGAACGCGCGTGCTCACGCGAGCGGAAGCCGCGCTTTGACCTGGAAACCCCCGCCTTGGTGGGGCCCGGCCGTGAGCTGACCGCCGTACAGCGCGACTCGCTCCCGCATTCCGATCAGACCGTGGCCGGCACCGTCGTCGTTTGTCTGAGGGGCGCCCTGTCCGTCGTCGCGGATCTCGACCTCGAGCGCGCGCGGTACATAACGGACCAGGACCTGCGCTTGCGCGCGGCCGGCGTGCTTGAGCGCGTTGGTGAGGGCTTCCTGAACGATCCGGTACGCACAGAGGTCAAGCCCGACGGGGAGCGGGACCTGCTCGCCCTCAATCGCGAGCTTGACGGGCAGCCCCGCGCGCTGGACCTGCTCGACCAGAAACGCGAGCTCCTCGATGCTCGGCTGGGGCTCGAGGCGCTCGCGCTCGCCGCTGGGCCGGAGGACGCCCAGCAGCCTGCGTGCCTCGGCCAGCGCCTGGCGCCCGGCTTGTTCGATCGAGCCCAGCGTCTCGCGGGTGGACGCCTGATCCTCTGGCAGGGCGTGGCGCTCGGCACCCGCCTGCACAACCATCATGCTCACGTTGTGCGCGACAAGGTCGTGGAGCTCGCGCGCGATCCGGACGCGCTCCTCGGCCACCGCCTCGTGGGCGCGGAACTCGAGCAGCTCGGCGCGCGCCGCAAGCGCCTCCGCTCGCAGCTGGCGGTCGCGCACCGCGCGGCGCGCAATGAGCATCGCAACCAGCGGGATCACGGTGAACAGGACCGTGTTGTGTAACGCCTGGTGGGGGCTCGCAAGGATCGCCGCGTTTGCGATCACCAGCACCCCTAAGCCAATGAGGAACGCCCGATTGCTGGTCCACACCGCGATGCCATAGAGCGCGCACAGCCACGCCACGGCCAGCGGCACGGAGTAACTCTTCGCACCGAAAGCGAAGATCAGGTCGGTCCCGAGCGCGACCGCGATGCCAACTTCGAGCGGCCGCCGTCGCCGGAACGCGACCAGCCCGGGGATCACGATCGTCAGCGGCACCGCCAGCGCCGTGGGGAGGCCGGGATTGGGGTTCCCCGCCCAAAGCTCGAGCTGCCCCAGCACGACAAGCACCGCAGCGACCACTTGATCGAGGCGCTCTGCACGAAGAAGCTGTTTCACGGCCGCAACGGTAATCCTCGTGCGCTCGTTTTTCATCTCCCGAGCGGCCGATATCGGCCGCCAAAGATCTGCCAGACGGCAGAGCTCGAAATCCGCCGCTCGACAGACGAAATCCCGGCCCTCAGCCCGTAGCGTGCCGCGCCTCAACCAGCAACCCGCTAGGAGAAGCAATGAAAAACAGATCCCACACACCGCTGAGCGCACGGCTGACAGTCATGCTCACCGCCGGCGTGGCCGCGATGGTCGCAGTCGCGGTCCTAGCCGCATCGGGCACGGCCCAACCCGCACCCGGGACCCTGCACCTGCACGCCAAGGAACAGATGGCCGTGGGATTCACCTTCAAAGGCAAGCCGCGACAGGGCGACCGGTTCGGCTTCGGCGACACGATCACCGGCGACGACACCGGCACCGACCGCGGCACCTGCACTTTCATCGGACAGGCGACGGCGCTCTGCACGATCCAGCTCAAACTCTCGAAGGGAACCCTCACCGCGCAAGCGCTGCTGCCCGCCCGATCGACGAACACACCGGTCGCGATCACTGGCGGCACCGGCAGCTACAACGGAGCCCGCGGAACGGCGCTCCTGACCGACCTCCCCCGCAACCGGGCCGACATCAGGATCACACTCCTGCCCTGACCCGCATCAACGGTCTCGCCCCCAATCCGGCGCGGGGCGCTGAACGCTCGCGGACCGGAACGCCAATCGTCCTTCCCAGTGAAAGAAAAGAGCAGCCAGACCGGTGCGCTCGCGAGCAATCTTGAGACAATCCAACCCTCGATCCTTGACGAGTCCCGCGGCTATCTCGAGTACTACGGACAGGTACGCGAAGCAGCCCTATCCGATCAGGACTTGTTCGAGACCATGGTGAGCCGCTATCCCGACTGGATCAGCCACCAGCAGTTCCTGCTGGTCGGCTGACGGGACATGCCCCTCCCGCTGCGGGCAGCCTGCCCGGCGAGTCCCCAACCCGACCGCTAGGTTGAGTGGATGCGAGAATGTCTTCGCCGAGATCTCAGGTCTGCCCTGAAAGCACGCGATGTCCTTGCGGTAAGCGTTTTGCGATCAGCTCTCGCGGCGATCGACAATGCCGAAGCTGTTGATGTCCCCCCTGACCAGCAGCCGGACACCACCAACGAGCACATCGCTGGAGCACGTGCGGGGGTCTACTCGGCGGACGCTTCACGACGTACGCTCGATAGGTCTGATGTGCGGAAGATAGTCCGGGCGCAGGCCGATGAACGCTCTCAAGCAGCCGCCGAATACGAACGGCTCGGACGCAAAGATGCCGCTCACCGGCTTCGCTCGGAGGCAA
>CAWGIU010000008.1:0-100616 GCA_963822735.1 uncultured Actinomycetes bacterium | reverse complement strand
CAATCTCGGGTCTCGCGCGCCCAGATCCAGACGAAATGCGATCGTGGACCCCGCGTCAGCCATCTTGGGACGATCGTGGGGTCGCCGAAGTGCTCGCGCAGCACTGAGCGGCACGAAGGTGAAAGAGATCGTCCCGTGGCCCTCACACTCGACGACCTCGCAACCGATCACTTGCGGCCCGCACGCCGCACGTGCTGTGGGAGTGCCGACGGGTCTACAGACCGGCGTCACCGCCCGCAAGCGGCGCGACGAATACCAGATGCTCGAAGAGGCGGCACCACGCCCCGCAGAGATGAACGAGCGTCTGCCTAGTCGATCCCGCTCGCACCGTTTGAGAACGTCGATTCGCCAAAGGGTCAATTTCAGTTGGTCTATCCGGCCCGGCTCGTGTTTGACCCATCACCCGGTCGACCGATCGCGTGGATTGCGTCAAGCACATCTTTGATGCCGCCGGCGGTGTGGGCGTCAAGGCGGTCAAGGATCGTCTCAGTGTCAGCGAACTGCTTCGCTGCCCGCGCGTCCGATGCGGCGGATTGCACCGACTGCCCGACCATGATGATGCTCAATAGCACTAACTGCAAGAACGTCTGCGCGATCCAGGCGACGATGACGATCACCTGCCCCGAGTTGATCGCGGCAGGCAGGCTGATCAGTGCGATCGCCGCGAACACGTAGGCGCACGCCATTGTGCCCACACTGCGGGTGATCACCAGCGCGAGCTTGGCGTTGAACCCCTTGACCTCGCGAACCGCCTCCTTTATCTCCTTGGGATCGAACCGCACCGCGCGCGGCAGTTGCTGGCGGACTTTGACGGGTGCATCCATGTGGCAGCCTCCAATCGGGAACGACCCTGCATAAATGACGCCGAAGCCTACGGACGCGATCCATGACCGGCCGCGACCAACCAACGCACGGGTGGTCCCATGCTCACGCGGTTAGCGTGGGTCGACCTCCGGGCCACGAACACGCCGACCTGGTCGCCGGCGACCGCGATCGCCGCCCGTGCACGACTCCGGCGCGCCTCCGCTGCCGCCACTTGGGAACTGCAAATCCCCCCCAAACGTGCGGCGGTGGCGGTCGCCGCCCTCCTAGACCGCGCTTCGGTCGGTAGCCGCGAGCGTTGTCATCTCGCCGATCAGGTTCTCCCGTAGTTCGATCGAGTCAGCCATGTTCTCGCTGACCCACTCGGCGCTCTTGGCGGCGGCCGCTTCGGCCTGCTCACGGGTCTCCCAGGTGCTGACCGAGACGAGGCGCCCGTCGCCGGCGTCGGTCACCGAATAAAAGATGAATCCCGGGCTATTGCGCAGGATCGGTGCCAGACCCTGCCGCGCCTTCTCGACGAGCGCCTGGTAAGAGCATCTCGGGGAGTACACCGTCGAAGTTCATGGCCTCGGCTCCCGCCTCAGATTGCATGACCTCAAAGGCGGCCATGTCGAGGACCTCCACGATCAGCCCGACCCGGTTTGAGCCCCCGGGGTCGCGAAAGGTACGCTCCGAACACTTCCCCCCGCTTCGGTGAGCCCCAGCCGGTGGTCGACGTCGTCGACCTCGTGGAACGCGAGCATGGAGGTTGGCATTGTGCCTCGTCTTTCCCACAGCGAAACGCTGTGCCCGATCGTGAATGAAGTCCGAGCCAACCGCGACCATCACCCCGACCCCGGTCAACTCCGCGCAGCCAGGGGTCCAGTACGTGGGACACAACGGCCGCCACACGCAGGAAGGCACGCCTTTGCGGACGATCGCATTCGTTGCCGATCCGCTCGAGGACCCGCGAGTGCATCGGCGACGAGCGAGTCGTAGCGGCTCGATCCTCCTGACGAGCGGTTGGCCGTGGATGCGATCGTCGCGGTCGAGGTATGTGATGCGGAGGTGGAACGGCCAGGGAAGGATGGCGTGGTGTCCCGGCTTCCGCCTGCGCTCAGGAGGCATTGGTCTGGGTCTCTCGAGCGCATCTGCGGCCCTCGTCCGGCTGGTCTTCCATGGCGACGGGGTGCGGGATTCGCGAGACGGCGCGGTGCTTCCAGGGGCGCCTCCGGCGGGTACTCCCGATTTGGCGACGCTCATCCGAGACCGGCACATCGTGGATGCTCTCCAGGATCGAGGGACTCGCACAAATAGAAAACAAGCTGCCAAACGGCGGACGACGACGCGGGTACCAGACGGGTACATCAGTATCCGCGCGACGCCCTCGCCGAGGTCCACGCACAACCTAAATCCCCCGGATTTGCGGGTCTCGACCTCCGCTCGACGCCCTCCACGACCCCCAGCGCCTGGATCGCACCCAGGAGGTCGCCGGTTCGAGCCCGGCTAGCTCCACCTCAGGAGTCTGCGCTCACGGAGAGCAGCCCACCCGCCCTCTGTAGCTCTGCGCGGCGGGAGAACCTAGCTCTCTGGATGGTGCCGCAGGCCGTCGAGCGCGATCCGGACGATGCGCTCAACTTGCTCGGGATCGTTGCCTGGAAGCTTGCTGATCCCGATGACCATGTGCAGGACGTCGGAGAAATCGACGTCGGCCCTCACAACCTCAGCCTCCTGGGCGTGCTTGAGGAGCGGCTCGCCGGCGGCGAACAGCGACGTGCGACAGGCCTGGAACAGCGGGGCGTCCGCATCGAGGTAGTTGGTTAGCTCGGCGGCGAGCGCCCGCTTGGTCGCCAGGTAGCCCATCAGGCGCTCGAACCAGCTGTTGAGGGCCTCCCATGGATCGGCTCCCTCGAGCTCCTCGGCGGAGCGCGCCAGCTCCTCGACCTCATTGACGTATAGCGCCTCCACCAGCGCCTGCCGATTCGGGAAGTGGCGATAGAGCGTCCCGATCCCGACTCCGGCCCGGCGGGCGATGTCCTCGAGCGACGTCGCCTCGCCGCCCTCCGCAAACGCCTCGCGCGCGGCCGCAAGCACCTTCTCGTAGTTGCGGCGCGCGTCGGCACGTTTTGGCCTTGCAATCAAAAGCTCTGCGGGTGTTTCCGTCGTGCTCATCTCAAGATTCCTTGACAAACGGAGGAGGCCTCCGTATATTTGTGGAGGATCCCTCCAGATATTTCGGAGGTGGCCTCCATTTTAGCCCCAAAGTCAAGCGGTGTCACACATGAACCTCACTTCTCTAGTTACTCCCTCCCCCGACCGTCGCCGCTGGATCACGCTGTTCATCGTCTGCCTCGCGCAGCTGATGATCGTGCTCGACGTCACGATCGTGAACGTCGCACTGCCCTCGATCCAGCGCGACCTCCACTTCAGTCAGGCGAACCTCAGCTGGGTGGTCAATGCGTTCCTGGTCACGTTCGGAAGCCTGTTGCTGCTCGCCGGCCGGCTCGGCGACCTCGTCGGGCGCAAGCGAGTCTTCCTCGCTGGTCTGACGCTCTTCACCGCGGCATCACTGCTTTGCGGGATCGCGCCGAGCCAGGGCTGGCTGATCGGCGCCCGCTTCCTGCAGGGCGTCGGCGCTGCCGCTCAGGCCTCCGTGATCCTCGCGATCATTGTCACCGAGTTCCCCGTGCCGGCCGATCGGGTCCGCGCCATGGGCGCCTACGTGTTCGTCTCCGTCGCGGGCGGCTCACTTGGCCTGTTGGCCGGCGGCGTCCTCACTCAGGCCCTCAGCTGGCACTGGGTGTTCTTCGTCAACCTGCCGATCGGAGCCGCTGCGTTCCTCCTTGGAAGCGTCCTCATCCGCAGCGACAAGGGACTTGGACTCAGGCATGGTGTCGATTGGCTCGGCTCCGCCCTCGTAACCGTCTCCCTGATGAGCGCGATCTACGCGATCGTCGAAGCCACCTCATATGGCTGGGGCTCCGCTCGAGTGCTCGGCTTCCTAGCTCTCGCCGGCGTCCTGATGGCCGCCTTCGTGGCTCTCGAGGCCAGGATTGAGAACCCGATCATGCCGCTGCGGATCCTGAAATTGCGCGGCCTCGTCAACGCCAGCCTCGTCAGAGGCCTGCTGGTGACGGGGATGTACTCGACCTTCTTCCTCGGCACCCTGTACCTGGAGCACATCCGTCATTACGGAACTCTCCAGACGGGCGCGGCGTTCCTCCCCTGGACGCTGACCGTCGCTGTGCTGTCCCGAGGGATTACCGCCGGGCTCGTCCGGCGCTTCGGGGCGCTTTCGGTGCTCACCGCCGGGATGGCCATCGCGGCCGCCGGACTGGTGCTGTTCGCCTCGGTCGGGCCACACACCGCGTACTTCCCGACGATCTTCTTGGCCAACTTCGCGATCGGCTTCGGCATCGGCAATGCCTTCATGCCTCTCCTAACGGTGGCCATGGAGGACGTCCCCGCCGCCGACGCCGGGCTCGGCTCGGGCATCACCAACGTGTCGCAGCAGATCGGCGGCGCGCTGGGGCTGGCCGTTCTGAGCACCGTGGCGACCAACCACACCAAGGGCCTTTTGGCTTCACACCACGGCCTCGCCATGTCGTTGATCAGCGGCTATCACGTCGCCTTCCTCGCGGCGGCCGGAGCGACCGTCGTCGCGGTCTTGCTCGCGTTCGCGCTCCTGCGGCCGGGCGCCAGGAGGCCCGAGCTGCAACTCGCAGCCGATGAGCCCGAGCCCGTCCCCGCCAACGTTGAATTGGAGGGACAGGCAGCATGACCGCTCTCGACCGCCCTCTCCCCCACGCGACCCTGCCGCCCCGTCACGGGGCGCGCTCACGGGGCCCCCAAGCTCGGCGGCCTCGTGAGCGGGCGCGGGTTAGGCGAGTGTCTGACGGAGTTGTCGCCTCGTATCTCCACGAGATCTCCGTGCGTCCCCGGCGCGCCGCCGCCTGACCATCCACGAAAGGAGACACGATGAAACAGGACGAGGCCCGATGCGGGCCCTTCAGCGCTGCAACTCGGCGCCTTTGAGCCACGCCGCTCCGTCGGCGTAAAGCTCCTCGACTTCTGAGCCGGTCAGCCCAGGCATGTTCCGCCTGACCTCGTAGCCGATGCCCTGCTGCAGGTAGGCGAGGTGCCGGTAGCCCTCGGGAAAGCCATAGAGGATGTCGGGATCGAGCTGCGGGGCTTGGGTCGGGTCGACGGGGTCGAGGCGGTCCTTCTCATAGATCGGCTGGCGGAGCACGAGTCCCCAGCGACCGTCGCGTCGTTCGAAGAAGTCATAGAAGCGTCCGGTGCACACCACGTCGCTGAGGACGCCTTCGACCGCTGCGCGCTGCGAGATGGTCATCTTTGTCTGCGCGATCGCCCGATCGGCCGACACGTCGATCGACGAGCCGCCGAGGAAGTGCAGGATCCGCACCCCCCGCTCGAAACCTTCTCGGCTCACTCGGATGAAGTCCTCGAATGAGCCCTGCCACCAGGTCGCCATCATGCGTCCGTCGTGATGCCAGACGGTGCGAAACCGCTCCCAATCACCGGCATCGCGCCATACGGCCCAACTCTCCACGAGCTCACGGATGTCGATTCGGTCAGCGTCGCTCATCAACGGGGAGCCTCAGCTGCAGCCGAATGATGCGACACTCACCGTGTGCCGACCGAGATCTACTTCGCCGGCGACAACGTCCGCGTGGAGGTCGTCGCGGATCCAAGTCAAGTCGCCGAAGCGTTCGCCTCCGCTGAGGGCCTCCCGTTTCGACTGACCGGTCAAGGCGCTCAGGGCGACGTCTACATCAATCCGGCAATGGTCGCCTTTTGGCTGGCTTCGCAACCAGAGCTCGAGCGAGAGCTGCCGTCTGAGCCGACGCAGCCCGCAACCCGGCGAGAGACCGTTACCGACATTTGGGGCCAGCCGATCCGCCGCAAGCCGCGCCGCTGAGAAGCTCACGGCCGCAGGCAGAGTCGCCTAGCTCGCAAAGTGCCGAGCGACCCGTTCTGCATACCAGTCCGGCCAGGGCGAGCCCGGGTTTTCCTCGGTGTATCCCTTATCGAGGCCCACAAGTAGCCAGACCAGCTCGCTACGGACCGGCGTCGTTCCCAGAATCTCGGACAGCTCGGACAGTTTGACTAGCCAGTCCGCGTACCAGGACGCCCAGTCCGGGTCGTCTCCGTCAACGATGCGATAGACGAGGTGATGCGTCTCTCCGGCCTCATGAAGCAGGGCCGCTATCCGCGTTGTCTGATCGCTCATGCTCTGGTCCCCTCGTGTCGTTTCGTCGCGCCGTGCGCGGCCGATCTTATTCGGACCGCCGCGCGGCGAGCCAGTCCTCGAACTCGGTGGCGACGATCCGCTCGTTGTGGACGCCATCGGCCTCCGCGGAGGCCAGCCACACCGCCGGCGGCCCCATGATCGCCGGGTCTAAGAGCCTCGCCCGGGCCTCCGCCGACACATTCTCGGGAATCATCCCCGTCGCGGTGGCTCCGCCGGGAAGCAGGACGTTGACGGTCACCGGAGATCCAGACAGGTCGGCGGCCATGACGCGCGAGAGAGCCTCAACACCGGCACCAGCCGGGCCGTAGGGCACGAAGCCCTGCCGGGTCATCGTCTGCGTATTCATTGAGATGTTGATGATCCGGCCTGCGCCTGCCGCAAGCATGCGGGGCACGATCGACCGCGCGACCAGGAACACTCCGGTGATCTTCGTCTCCACCACGTCGCGAAAGCCGGTCGGAGAGACTTCCCAGAACGGCTGGGGGTCGGTAAGGAAGCTCGGGTTGACCGTCCGCATCCCGATCCCGGCGTTGTTGACGAGCACGTCCACGCCGCCGAACCGCTCGTACAGATCATTTACGCATGACTCCACGGATGCCTCGTCGCGGACGTCCAGCTCCACGCCGACCGCGCCCGCTCCAAGCCGTTCAGCCACGGCCTGGGCGCGGGCTTCGCTCCGGCTGCCGATGCCAACCCGGGCGCCCGCCTCGATCAGCGCCTCGGCCATCGCCAGGCCGAGCCCGCTGGTGGCGCCGGTCACGAGTGCACGGGTACCGTTCAGGTCTCTCACAGAACGACCAGTCGAGCCGGTGACGGGTCTGCGGCGGCGCGCGCGGCGATCCATTCGAGATCGGGCCCTCTGTCGGCCCTGCACCCCACGACTACCGTGTTGCCGGCTTTCTGCCCCAGCGTCCACACCGTGGGATAGGCGACCGACAGCGCCGATGCGACCGTATGCACGTCGCGAGCGGATCGGTTGTCAACCACGTTGACCAACGTAAACGGGGCGACCCTTGCCGCGTCAGTGAGGGCCTCCGGCGCGATCAGTCGTTCGGGTATGCACGCGCCGACGAACGCGTCGATCACGAGCGCATCCCAGCTGTCATCGGGCTGTAGAGCGATGTGATCTCGGCCCTCGGCGTGTCGAACGCGCAGTCCAGCGGCGCGCCGCAGCCCGAGATGCCGGCGGGCGAGCGCGAGGACGTCGGCGTCGATTTCGCATACCTCCTGGCGCCCTTCGGGATCTTCCGTGGCGAGCGCTCGCGCGAGCGCACAGGCGCCGCCCCCGATGTGCAGGATGCGCCGCACCCCGGTTGCACGGAGCACGATCCGCAGCCAGCGCAGGTAGTCGAACTCGAGGTGCTTCGCATCGGCCAGGTCGACATACGAGGCCTCCATGCCGGCCTGGCGCAGGATCCGTCCCGACGGTCGCCGCGGATCCACTTCAACGGCAAGCTCGCCGCGCTCTGCGATCGTCCGCGTGCGCCTCTGTCGGTGCGGCACACCGACAGGCTGACACAACGGAACTCGGCATCTTCGCCCGGCTGCGCGGGTCAGCGCCCGCGCGCTCAGTCGTTCCGCAGTTCGGGGACGACCTCGGCGGCCAGTCGCTCCATCTGCTGCTCGTCATCGACGAGCGTGTTCAACAGAATCATTTCGGCTCCCGCGGCCGCGACCTCGCGCAGTCCATTGACACAGACCTCCGGCGGCCCCGCGACCGCGGTCGCCTCGAGCCCAGTTCGCCCCCAGTAATGCCGCGTGAGCGCGTCTCCAATCCGCCGGCGGGCGACGGCCTCCTCGTCGTCGACATGGATGTACACCCGCTTGGCGATCTGAAACGAAGCCGCGTCTCGTCCCTGCTCTGAGAGCTCGCGATGCACCGTCTGAACCTGCTCGGTGAACGCCGCAGTCGTCTGCGAACCGGCGCCGATGAAGCCGTCACCGAGACGCGCAGCCCGTCGCAAAGCGTTCGGATGATTCCCGCCCAGCCACAGCGGGGGATGGGGCTTCTGGACGGGTTTGGGCTCCATCGAAGCATGCTCGAGCTTCCAGAACTCGCCCGAAAAATTGATTTCCGACTCGGTCCAGGACGCCTTCATCAAGGCGACCGCCTCGTTGAACCTCGCCACTGGGCGCTCCTCATCGACGCCAAAGGCGGCGAAGGGGCGGCCGCGACCACCCGCGACGACCCCCACCTCGGCCCGGCCGCGGCTCAGACAGTCGAGCGAAGTGATGGCTTTCGCCAGGTGAAGAGGGTTGTGGAGCGGCAGCACGAACACGGCGCACCCGAGCCGAAGCCGCTCGACACACGCCGCGGCGAACGTGAGCGTCTGAAGGGGGCTGAGGGTCCGGGCGGTCCCGAGGACCTGTTCCTGGGTCCAGCCGCTCTCGAATCCGATCTCCTCCGCACGCTGGAGATGCGCACGAAAGCGCTCCGGGTCGAACCCTTGCTGGTCGACGTACTGCGGAATAGAGATCGCAAACCTCATGACTCACACGGTGACACAAATAGGCAGGAGCCGTGCCCGCTCGGGCCGCTCGAGGCCGACGTTCTATGTTTGTGGCAGGACAGCATGCCCCTGCCGCCCGTGATGGCCTGCGGTCCCAAGTCCCAAATGTCCGAACTCGTGACTTGTCGCTCACAGACCGTCCCGCGCCGTCCCAAGGTTGCGCGCCGATGAGGCAGGGACCGCTTGCGGGCCGCTATCCCGCCGCGGCGGCGATGGTCATGGCTGCCCTTATCCCCTATCTGGCCCTGTCGGCGGCGATCGGACCGGTCACTCCGATCATCGCCCATTCGCTTCATATGAGCCTGCAGGAGATGAGCCTCGCCTCCGGGATGGGCAACGCCGCCTACGCCGTGGGGACGGTCCTGGCCGTTCAGTTCGCTCAGCTGCTGCCGCAGCGACGGATGATGGTCGTTTACGTGACGCTGCTGGTGATCGGCTCGGTGCTCTCCGCTGCGGCGCAGAACCCCGCGATGTTCATCGTCGGCCACGTCCTGCAGGGACTCTGCACGAGCCTGCTGTTGATCGCTGCGGTCCCACCGCTGGCGCTCGGGTTCGGGCAGGAGCGACTGCGCGAGACCGCCGTGATCATGAGCATGTGCATTTTCGGCGCCGTCGCGCTCGGTCCGACAATCGGCGGCATTCAGGCCAACTCGAACGCCTGGCGGCCTCTCTTCTGGGTCATCGCCGCGATCTCCGCCTGCGCATTCGTGTTGGCGCTCCTGACCTTCGAGGACGCGCCGCCCGCTGATCCGAGCGCCCCACGGGCCCCGTCCGTCATCGCACTGGCGGCGGCGGGCTCCGTGGCCGCATTCTTCGGAGCCTCGGAGCTGCTCACGCACAAGTTCCTCGACGGCCGCACCGTCGCCCCTCTGCTCGGAGGGCTCGCGCTAATCGTGTTCTTGATCGTGACCCAGTACCGGTCCCGTGGACCGCTCTTGATGATCCGCAGCATGCTCTCGAGCACGATCCCGGTTGGAGGAATCGTGATCGCCTTGTTCGCGGCGGCCGCGTCGGTGTCGGCGACGGCGCTGACCGCCAATCTGCTTACCGGGCGCTATAGCCCAGTCCACGTCGGGCTCCTGTACCTGCCGGAGCTCGCGGGCGCTGTATTGACGGCGTTCGCGCTGGGCTACGTCATGGACAAACGGGCGATGCAGTACCTGCCATTGGCGGGAATGATCTTTCTGGCGGCCGGCATCGCGATCTTCCGCATAGAGCTGCCTCCGACCCAGGCAACGACCCTGATCGGTTCCGGGGTGACCGGTATCGGCCTCGGCGCGACGGTGGCACCCGCGCTCTTCTGCGCGGGCTTCTCCCTGCCCGCGGCCAACCTGCAACGGGTGTTCGCGATCGTCGAGCTGATGCGCGCGGTCGCGGCCTTCATGATCGCCCCGATCTTCGCCCACTTCGCGCTCACCGTCGGTGGCGACCCGAAAACCGGGACGGGCATCGCCCTGTGGGTCGGGCTCGGGTTCGCAGTTGGCGGTGCAGCGATCGCTGTGTCGATCTATCTACTCGGCGGGGCACGTCCGCAGACGCCGGATATCGCAGAGTTTCTCGAAGGTGACGGACCGGCTTGGTACTCGCCGCCGCTGCTGGACCGGGTGCGCGCAGTCCGACGCGCGCCTGCGCCCGCCGAAGAGCCGGCGCGGTCATGACCGGCGCAGGTGCGGCGGGCCCCGTCGTCTTCGCCTACGACGGTTCCGAGCTCGCGAAGCAGGCGATTGAGGAGGCCGGAGAGCTCGTCGATCACACGGCCGGCGAGGCGCTGGTCCTGACCGCCTGGCAGCCGTTCGACGTCGGCTTCATACCCGCCGGCGCGATCCAGTTCGACGCCAAGGAGATAGCGGGTGTCAGGAAGGCCGCCGAGCAGACCGCGGACCAGGGCGCCGCGCTCGCCGACGCCGCGGGCTTCCGGGCGCACGGTGCGGCCCTCGAGGGCGCGCCAACCTGGAAGGTGATCGCCGACTTCGCCGATGAGCGCGACGCACGCCTGATCGTGCTCGGCTCCCATGGCCGCAGCGGCCTGGCCGAGGTACTGGTCGGAAGCGTCGCGGAAGCCGTCGCCGCGCACTCGCGTCGCCCCGTCCTGATCGTTCACCGTCGCTCCTGATTCCCGCCGCGCGCGGCGAGGCCTGCGGCTACTGTTTCCCGATCAGGCTGCGAGTAGCGACAGCGATGACAGCCCTGGCTTTGGCCGGCTGCGGTTCCAGCGCCCAGAGCCATCGCACACTCACTCAGGCCACCGTGCCGCGGCTGCCGAAGGCGCGTCCTCAGGTTGTGGAGCCGGTCGCGGGTAACCAACCTGCGAGCACCTCCCCCACGTCGTCCCAGACCCAGCCGTCGGCGCAGGCGGCCGCCAATCCGGGGCACGATCCGGTTCCCAGCGGACCGGCGTCTGACACGAGCGCGCCCGCCAAGGGTGCACCCAGCGACGCCGAGGTGCGCCAGGCGATCGCACAATTCCAGCTGGCCGTGTCGCGCTATCACCTTGACCAGCTCAACTTCTCTGGCGTGCTGTTGAACCCCGCGCAGCTTCCTCCCGGCGTCTGGAACGTGAGCATTGCCTCGGTCTATACCGACTACGGCCACGGCGTCGCGTGCGGCGGTGTCCTACAGGTCCCCGAGCTCGGCGTCGCCAACAAGACCTTGCCCTGCGGAACAGAGGTCACGTTCCGCTACGGCAATCGCGCGGTCCGCGTACCGGTGATCGACCGGGGCCCCTACATCGCCGGACGTGAGTGGGACCTCACGGGCGCGACCGCCGAGGCGCTTGGGTTCCCCGGCTTGGGTCCGATCGAGTGGCGGATCGGCTGAAGCTTGTTGCCCATCCGCAAACAGCTCGCACTGGAGCCGTCGTGAGCCACACCGCGACGTTGCGAGACGGCAGCGAAGTGCAGCTCCGAGCACTCGATTCGGATGACCGGACGCGGCTGCGGCGCACGTTCGACGGTCTCAGCCCCGACTCGCGCTACCGCAGGTTCTTCATGCCGATGAAGGAGCTCAGCGACCAAGAACTCGACTTCCTGGTCAACCTCGATCACCGCGACCACGAGGCGATCGCGGCGATCGACCCCGAAGGCGAGGAGATCCTCGGCGTGGCGCGCTATGTGCGACTTCCCAACACGCCCGATCGCGCCGAGGCGGCGGTGGCGGTCATAGACGACTGGCAGCGCAGAGGGCTGGGTCGCGCGCTGCTCGAGGAGCTTGTGACACGCGCGCGCGAGGAGGGCGTCAGCCACTTCACGGCCGTCGTGCAGGCCGAAAATCGCCGCGCGGTTGAGCTGCTATCGGAGCTAGGGCCCACCACGCGCTCGTTTGAGGGCAACATCGTCGAGCTCGACATCGCTCTCCCCGAGGAGGGACTGGGTGCCTCGCTCAGCACAGCGCTTCGGGGCGCCGCGGGCGCGCTCCTCGGAACGCGCCCGCAGGCCGAGCGAATCATGCAGCGCGCCAGGGACGTCTGGCACCGCCGCCCGCCGTTCGGCGCACGCTGAAGCCACGCGCGCTAGGAGGCGGTAGCACCGGCCTGGGCGACCTCGTGCTTGCCCTCGGCGAACTCCTCGATGATCTTGGCGCAGAACGCCGGCAGGTCATCGGGGTTCCGCGAGGTGACGAGACCCTGATCCACGACCACCTCTTCGTCGACGACGTTGCCGCCGGCTCGCTTGATATCGCCTCGAATGCTGGGATAGGAGGTCAGCGTGCGCTCGCGTACGAGGTCCGCCTCCACTAGCAGCACCGGCCCGTGGCAGATGGCGCCCACGGGCTTACCGCTCTTGAAGAACTCCTGCACGAACGAGATCGCATCTTGGTCCATGCGGAGCTTGTCCGGATTGACCGTCCCGCCCGGGAGGATCAGTGCCTCGTAATCGTCCGCGCTGGCGTCGGAGACCGCCTTGTCGACCGCGATCTTCGAAGCGGGCTCGATATCGTGGTTCATCGCCTGGATCTCGCCGCGCTCGAGCGACAGCGTCTCGGTGCTGGCGCCGGCCTCCTCCACCGCCTGCTTCGGCTTCTTGTATTCGATCTCCTCTACGCCGTCGGCGGCGAGGATCGCGATCTTCTTGCCGTTCAGCTCGTCTGCCATGTGTGCTCCTTTCACCGCCGCGGCCGCGGCGGAGCGCATTTCGAATCACTCTTCTACTTGCGCTACCCGAGCGCGTGCCCACCGAACCGCACGCCCCGGGCGTTCAAAAGCAAAATGCCGGAGCCGATCATCGACTCCGATGCGCGAGTGTTTCCAGCGCTCGGCGGAGGGAAAGCGAACCAGACATGCCAGAGCCAGAGCCGGTCACCGTCGCCCAGGTCGTCAAGCAGGCGGTCGAGGTCTGCGACCCCCAGGGCGTGAGCGACGCCCTGGTCTCGCTGCTCGAGCGCTACGAGGACGATGACGTCCCAATCACGGCAGTGCCGGTCCTCGCCGACCAGCTTGACGTGGTGGTCAATGAGATCGATGACCCCGTTCATGCGCCCGAGCTCAACATGGCCAGGGCCGTGATCCTGTATCTGGCTCACCGCCGCGACGAGCTGGAGGAAGACCCCGATGAACTGATGCGGCTGGCTGTGCGGGCTGAGTTCGACGGTAAGCCCCCGCGGGAGGTCGCCGACTGGCTGACGGCTCAGGGCCTGGAGTGGTGACCGGGGCCCCGGCCCCTAACCACGCCACTCGAACAGTCGCGCCTCGGCGCAGGGAGCGGCAACGGCGAGCGCGCCCGCTGCCCCCGGCCCGACATCGAGCTCTGTCACCGAGACTCGCTCGGGGAGCGTCGGTCCACCCCCGATCCCGGTGCCGACGCACTTGGCGATCGCCTCGTGGCGGACCCATGATCTGAGGAACTCGCGCTTCTGCGCCGCGGGCTCGAGCGCGCTGAGGCGCTCTTCCTCCTCGGCGCCCAGGATGCGCCGCGCCACGGCCAGCGGGTCGCGCAGCCGCCTTCCGTGCTCCAGGTCGATGCCCACTTCGGCGCCCTGGCAGAAGGCGTACAGAGCGAGGTCATCCGAGTGGGAGAGGTTGAAACGCAGCTGGCCCTGGGCCAGAGCGGGCTTGCCGTTCGCTCCCGGCGCGAACCGGATTGTCCGACCATCGACGCCCAGGTAGCGTCCGAGCAGCGCCCTCAGGATCGCCCGCGACGCTGCCCAGCGGCGACGGTCCTGATCGCGCAGCAACCGCCCGGCCCGCGTCCGCTCCTCGCCGGTTAGCAGCTCATCCGTTCCCGCCGGCGCCGGCTCCAAGCGCGCGCGCCAGACGTCGACCACGCCCGCCGAGAGCGTCGGTCGTGACGGGGGCTCCGCCCAATCGCTCGCCATGCGAGGCGGCATGCCCCGCATGATCGAGCATGCCCGCCGCTTCAGCCTTCGTTGACGTACGTCCCGATCAGCCGCGCCTGCTCAATGACGTGATCCTCGAGCTGCTGGAGCAGCGGACGGCGCTCCAGGTTCGGCGGCAGCTCCAAGTCCTCGTCGAGCGCGTAAACCCAGAAGTAGTAGTGGTGGACGCCGTGACCGGGGGGCGGCGCTGGACCGTTGTAGCGGTCGTTGCCAAGCGAGTTCAGCCCGGCCACGCCAACGTCGCTCCCTTCCGGAAGGCCGCTGGCATCGCCAGGGATTCCGTACACCACCCAGTGCGTGAAGCCGTCCACAAGCGGCGCATCAGGATCGTGCATGACTACCGCGAACGCGGCAGTGCCGTCCGGCACTCCGGTCCACTCGAGGGCCGGCGAGACATCCTCGCCGTCGGAGGTGTGCCGGGCGGGAATCGGCTTGTGCCCCTGGAAGGCGGGGCTCGACAGTTTCAGATCGGCGACGTTTAGCTGTTGGGGCATGCGGGCTCCATACCCCGCGGGCGGCGCGCTCAATCAGCTCACGTGCGGAGCATCGGCCACACGGGTGGACTGCCGAGGACGCGCAGCTCATCGATCCGCTCGAATCCCAAGCGCGCGTAGAGCGCGGCGTTGCGCTCGCTCGTGGCCTCGAGATAGGCAGGCAGGCGCTCGCGGTCGCAGCGCTCGAGAACCGGCTCCAGCAACGCCGTGCCAAGACCCTGCCCCTGGCGCTCGGGCACCACGCCCACATAGGGGATGTAGAAGTGCGCCGGGCGATGGTGACGGCGCTCGATCATGGTCAGCATCGCCAGCGCTCGCCCCAGGCGGGCGCCGAACACCCGCGCGTAGGAACGGCCCTGGAGCAGCGCCACGCGAGGTGGAAAGCGCCAGCGCTCGGGCGGCAGGCACAGCGCGGCGCCGGGCAGGCCGGCGGTGGTCCACGCTTCGCCCTCGGGGAGCACGATCTGCTCGAGCTCGATGCGAAAGAAGCTCCACAGGCGCATCCGGCGCCGACGATCCGCGGGCACCATCCAGCGAAAGACCGGGTCCTCGTCAAAAGCGCTCGCCAGCGTCATGGCAAGCGACCGGGACTCTGAGCGAGCTGCCGGCCGAACGTCCATTTATTAAATCTATTTCCACGGCGCCCGTGCTGAGACTTTGCGACCGGTGGTCGGACTCGGCACACGTGATCCTCGCGCTTGAGGGTCGAGTGGCGAAGGCGGATACTTGACCCCATGGGCGACGGTGCGCCACCGGGCCCGCGGCTACCGGGCCCGATTCAGACGGTCTGGTACACGTTCGGCCAGCCCGGCTTCTTCGCACACTGCCGCGAGCGCTTCGGTCCCACCTGGTCGGTCAGCCTCCCAGGCTTCCCGCCCCTGGTGGTGACCGGCGACCGAGACGCGATCAAGCGCCTGTTCACCGGTGATCCGCTCCTGCGCCGGCATGGCAACGACGTCCTGCGTCGCGTGGTGGGGGACCGCTCGCTGATGCTGCTGGAGCCCGCCGAGCACCTGGCCCGCCGGAAGCTCGAGCTGCCTGCCTTCCATGGTGAGGCGGTGCGCCGCTACGAGGCGCGCATCCGCGAGCTGATCGAGGCCGAGCTCGCGACCTGGCATAGCGGCGAGCTGCTGCATGTCGCCGGGCGGGCGCGGACCCTGACCCTGGCGGTGATCCTGGAGCTCGTGCTGGGCGTGGAAGACCCCGAGCTGCGCGCGCGTCTCGGTCGCTGCTTCGAAGCGCTCGACAACCAGCGCAACAATCTCGCGCTCTTTCTTCCCGAGCGACTCACCCGACGCACATGGCTTAACCGCTGGGTCTACGCCCCACTTGATCGCGCGAACGAGCTGCTGGCCGAGCACATCGCCACCACCCGCCAGGACCCCTTGCTCGCCGAACGCCACGATGTTCTGGCCATGCTGGTGCGGGCCCAGGACGGACTCTCCGACGAGGATCTGCGCGCCGAGCTCTTGACGCTCGTGCTCGCCGGCCACGAGACGACGGCCACGGCCATGGCCTGGGCCTCTGACCTGCTCGCCCATCACCCGCGGGTGATGGCCCGGCTGCGCGAGGCGGAGGACAGAACCTACGTCAAGGCTGCGGCCAAGGAGGTGCTGAGGGCCCGCACCGTGGTCTACGTCAGCGCTGGGCGGTTCGTGCTCCAACCGTTCACGATCGGGCAATGGGAACTCGACCCGGACACGCTGATCCTCGTCGACGCCCAGGGCGTCCACGGCGACCCGACCCTGTACCCCGAGCCTGATCGCTTCCGGCCCGAGCGTTTTCTGGAGCAAACGCCGGACGGCTACGCCTTCATCCCATTCGGCGGCGGAGCACATCGCTGCCTGGGAGCCGCGCTGGCCACGCTGGAGCTCGAGCTGTTCATCGACACGCTCGCCCGGAACGTGGAGCTGACGCCCGTGGGGCCGCCGGCGCGCCCCGTGCGCCGCAACGTCACGCTGGCGCCCGCAAACGGCGCAGAGATCCGCGTCGCCGCCGTCCGCGAATCCGCCGTGCTTGCCGCCGCTTGAGGCCGAGCCTCAGACAGGCGTAGCATTTTGTATGTGACTGCCCTCGGTGTGGCACTGCTCGTGATTGGCGCGACCGTCGTGCTGGTCGAGGCCCACGTGCCCTCACTGGGGATGCTCGGCGTCCCGGGCGTAGTGGGCATCGCCGCAGGTTCCGTGCTGGCCGTCGCCGGCCTGGGCGGCGGCGTGGTTCTGGGGCTGGTGGCGGCCGTGGTGCTTGCCGGTGCCGCCCTGGGCGTGGTCGGCCTCTCGGTTTCAAAGGGCGCTGCCGTTCGACGACGGTACGTCCGCGGCGGAGTCATAGGGCACCTGGGCGTCGTGCGCCGCTGGAGCGACCCTCATAGAACCGTCCTCGTCGACGGCGCGCTGTGGAACGCCTGCCCCTCCTGGCCCGACGACGAGCTCTGCGAGGGCGACCGCGTGGTTGTCGAGCGGGTCAGCGGGCTTACGCTGGCCGTGCGCAAGGCCGAGGAGTGGGAGCTCGTGGCGTGATCCTCACCGCGATCATCATCGTGGTGGCGGTGCTCCTGGCGATCGGGGCCACCGCGGCCGGTGCGTCGATCCGCGTGCTGCGCGAGTACGAGCGCGGCGTCGTCTTCCGGCTGGGCCGGCTGATGCCCACCAAAGGTCCCGGGCCTGATCCTGCTGATGCCCACGATCGACCGCATGGTCAGAGTCAGCCTGCGCACGGTGACGCTGACGATCCCGCCCCAGGAGACCATCACGCGGGACAACATCCCCGTCCGGGTTACGGCGGTGGCCTATTACCACGTGGTCGACGCCCCGCTGGCAGTCACCGAGGTGGAGAACGTCCACTCGGCGACGGTTCAGATCGCACAGACGACGTTGCGCTCGGTGGTCGGCGGAGTCGAGCTCGACCACCTGCTGTCCGAGCGCGAGAGCCTCAACGAAGCTCTCCAACAAATCATCGACACCCAGACCGAGCCCTGGGGCGTGAAGGTGACCACGGTGGAGATCAAGGACGTGGAGATCCCCGAGCGGATGCAGCACGCGATCGCGCGTCAGGCTGAGGCCGAGCGCGAACGGCGGGCCAAGATCATCAACGCCGAGGGCGAGTACCAGGCGGCGGCCAAGCTGGCCGAGGCTGGCGAGGTGATCGGCGCCAACCCAACGACGCTCCAGCTGCGCTATCTGCAGACGCTGCGCGAGATCGGCGGCTCTCAGAACTCGACCGTAGTCTTCCCGATGCCGATCGACCTCGTCAAGCCGGTGATCGAGGCGGTGCGAGGATCGGGGCAGCTGGGCGAGGGCAACGGATCAGCCGAGCAGGACGCCTCACCTCGACTGGACTCAGGCGACGCCCGCGCCCTTGGTCCTGCCCCGGAGAGGGCGGCCGAGCAGGACCTCGAGTCGGAACGTACCGAGCGCGGCGATTCCTAGCGTCTGGCGGCGGCGCAGCGCGACGCTGAGCGCCGTCCACTGGCTCCGTGCCCCGGACGCGGTCACGGCTTGAACGCGGAACTGGTAGCGACGCCCGTCCCTGCCGACGAAGTCGAACGCATGGCGCTTCGTCCTGCGCATCAGCGTCCGCCACGCCCGCCCCGAGCGCCACTGCACGATGAAGTAGGCGGCCGTGGCGCCCTTCGCACGCCAGGTCAGCCGAACGCGCGGACGGCGCCCGGCTTCACCGCCAGCCGTCGTGCGTGCACGAGCGCCCGCACGCCGGCGCTTGAACCGCTGCTGCTGCTGCTCGTGCCGCTCGAGGCGGGCGTGCACTGCTTCGTGAACACATCCCCGCCGAACGACTGCTCTCCGGGAAGCTGCGCGTAGCCCAGGTGCGGGAGGCCGAAGATGTCCTCGATGCTCCGGAGCATCGAATAGTGGTTGTAGGGCGTCTGCGAGACGGTTCCCGGCGCGATGCACGGCGAGAGCAGCACGGCACCCGTTTGGCCACCGCCGAGGCCGGTGATCCCGGGCAGTGCGCTTCCGGGGCCGGCGATCTCCCCGCAGCACGAACGGGCATCGCTCGTGGTCGCCTCGTCGAAGGTGATGATCAGCAGGCCGTTCTGCTGCTGGAAGGCGGGAGACCCCGTTATCAGCGGCACCCACTGATGCAAGAATGAATCCGCCTGCGCCAGACCTCCCTGCTGTCCGTTGGCGCATGGAGAGTCGTGGCCGTCGTCGCACAGATCGGGGGTGATGAACGCGTAGTTCGGCGTCGTCGCGCTGCTCTGCAGATCCTGGGGCAGCAGGTTCAGGTTGACCACGTGCGTGTCGCACAGTGACGCGTTGTCAATGATCGAATGGAAGTAGACGAAGGGGTTGTGACGCGCGGCGTACCCGTCGGTGGCCGTAGCTGACTGGGTGTTGTCGAGCGCCCCCACTGCTGGATGCCCGCATTGGGCGGACTCGCGCGAAGGATCCGCGCCCATGTCCTCGTTGTAATCGCGCCAGCTGAGTCCCTGAGCCTGGAGCTGGCTGGCGATCGTGGGCACGTTCGCGGGATACACACACCCGAGCCCTTGGGCCTGTCCGTAGGCCCCAACGGTGCCCGGGAATACGTCGGTGTAGAGCTGACAGTCGGCCTGGTTCTCCACGTTCGGCGCCTGTCCCGAGATCATCGCGATGTAGTTGTCATTGCTCTGGTGGCCGATCGCGTAGTAATCGGGCAGATAAGCCCCCTGGGAGCGCAGCGTCTGCGAGAGATACGGCGCGGGACTCGAGGGCCCGAAGGTGGTCGCCGCGGACTCGTTCTCCAGCACGATCACGAACACGTGCTTGATCGGCGCCGGGGCGGTGTCGGCTGATGCCGTCGCCGGCACGAGCGTACCGGCGACGGTCGCCGCGGCCGCCAGCGCCAGCGCGAGACCGGGCTTCACGCCGCGAGCGCCGGCGCCAGGCCGAACACGTCCTCGAGTCCGGCCGCGCCCTCCGCAGTGACGAGCACCGCCCTCCCGCGGGGAGCGCGGCGAATCCAGCCAAGGTCGAACATCCGGCCGCATAGCGCGGCTCCCAATGAGCCGGCCAGATGGTGGCGCTGCTCGCTCCAGTCGACGCAGTAGCGAATAAGCGGTCGGCGGCGTGGCAGCGCACCGAACTCAACGCCGAATTCCGCGAGCGCTTCGTGACCCTCCGCCGTCAGCCGATAGTCGACCTCGGAACCGGGAGCCGACAGGCGCTCGCCGTCGGCGAGCAGGCCGTCACCGCCGCGCAGCCATTCCCGCTCGAGTAGTCGCCTGCATCAGCGCCGTCCCCAGGCGTCCGGCCAGGTGGTCGTAGCAGGTGCGCGCGTTCCTGACTGCGGCTGCACGCGTCCCTTGGCGCAGCGAGCGGACCGGCGCCGGCCCGGCGAGCCGCGCCAGGGCCTCGACCAGCTCTGCGACCTGGGGCGAGGCCACCCGGAAGTAGCGATGGCGCCCGTGGCGCTCGACCTTCAGCAGTCGCCCCTGCACGAGCTTTGAGAGATGTTCGCTGGCTGTGGAGGCCGCGACTCCCGCCTCGTCGGCCAGGACGCTCGCCGGTAGCGCCCGGCCGTCACCCAGCGCCAGCAGGATGCGCGCCCGCCCGGGGTCAGCCGCCAATGCCGCCACGGGCGCGATGTCAGCGTCGCCTAACGCCATGGGCACACCGTAGCCCAGGGGCATTTCGGCCTGGGCCGAAACGTTCTGACCCCAGGATGAACTCATGCGCAGACAGATTCCCCTGGCAGTCATCTGTTCCGGTTACTTCATGGTGATCCTCGACGCCGTTATCGTCAACGTCGCCCTGCCGTCGCTGGCCCGAGACCTGGGCGGCGGCGTCAGCTCGCTTCAGTGGGTGGTCGACGGCTACACCGTCGCCTTTGCCGGCCTGCTGCTCTCCGCCGGTGCCCTGGGCGATTTGTTCAATCCGCGACGGGTCTTCCGGGGCGGCCTGTGGGTGTTCACGCTGACCTCTGCCGCATGCGCTGCTGCCCCGTCCGTGCCGCTGTTGGTCGTTGCCCGTCTGATTCAGGGAGCCGGGGCGGCGATGCTCGTACCCAGCTCACTGGCGCTGATCCGCGCCGCCTACGCCGACAGCGCCGCACGGGCGCGGGCCGTCGGCATCTGGGGGGCGACGGCTGGCGTGGGAGCGGCATCGGGACCCGTGCTGGGTGGGCTGCTCGTCGCGGCGTTCGGGTGGCGCTCGGTGTTCGTCGTGAACGTGCCGGTGGGCGCGGCGGCCCTTCTGGCGGGCGCCCGCTACTTGCCTCGGGCCGAGGACGAACGTCTCGGCGCTGGCCTTGACCCCCTCGGGCAGCTGACTGGGTTCGCCGGGCTCGCGCTGCTCGCCAGCGGATTGATCGAGGGTGGGGCCAGGGGATGGTCGGCGACGCTTACGCTGATCCTGCTGGGGCTGGCCGTCGCCGCGCTGGGCGCCTTCGTGGCCGTCGAGTGGCGCGCCCAGCACCCGATGCTGCCGCTGGGGCTGTTCAGGACACGCGAATTCTCCGCCGCCGCGCTCGTGGGGCTGGCCATCAACCTCGGCTTCTACGGCCAGCTGTTCGCGCTCACGATCTATTTCCAGCACTGGCGCGGCTACTCGGCGCTCGACACGGGATTGGCGCTGTTGCCAGAGGGCGTGTTTGTCGCCCTGTCCTCGGCCGTCTCTGGCCGGGTCTCGGCGCGCGTCGGCCCGCGAACGCCCATGATCGCCGGACTGCTCACCGGCACGCTCGGCCTCGCGGGGCTTATCGCGATCGATCCCTCCACGCCGTACGAGGTGCTCGTCGTGCCGCTCATCGCGGCCGGGTTCGGGATGGCCTTCACGATGCCCGCCGCGACCGTGGCCATCATCGAGGCCGCGCCGCCGGAGCGGGCCGGAATTGCCGCCGCGGTGCTC
Source organism: uncultured Actinomycetes bacterium (assembly GCA_963822735.1). Lineage (GTDB taxonomy): Bacteria > Actinomycetota > Thermoleophilia > Solirubrobacterales > Solirubrobacteraceae > Palsa-465. The sequence goes on along the minus strand of CAWGIU010000008.1, from coordinate 79,357 downwards.
AACGCCGCGCGCCAGACCGGAAGTGCTGTCGGCGTCGCGCTGCTGGGGGCGCTGCTCGCCGGCCGAACGCTCCATGCGGCGATGTCAGTGGCCAGTGCTTCGTTCCTCATTGCCGCCGCCGTGGCCGCATCGATCCCCCGCCGGACGCGTATCGTCACCGGCGGTGAAGCTGCTGGCCTTCAGTGACCTGCATCGCGACGGGCGCCGCGCGCAGAAGCTGGCGGAATTGGCGCGCGAGGCGGACGTCGTCATCGGCGCGGGAGACTTCGCCTCGGCCCGGCTGGGGCTCAGCAGGACGATCGAGCCGCTGAGCTCGATCCAGGCGCCGGCGGTCCTGGTCCCCGGTAACAATGAAACGGACGCCGCGCTCTGGCGGGCGTGTGCGGACTGGCCCAGCGCCCGGGTGCTCCACGGCGAGCAGGCTGAGATCGACGGCGTGAAGTTCTTCGGCCTGGGAGCAGCCGTGCCGAGGACGCCGTTTCCCTGGAGCTTCGACCTGACCGAGGAGGAAGCAGCGGCCAAGCTCGAGGCCTGTCCCCAGGGAGCGGTCCTCGTCTCCCATTCGCCGCCCAAGGGCCATCTGGACCACGCGCTGGGGCGCCATCTCGGAAGCCGCTCGGTGCTAGAGGCAATCGAGGCCAAGCGCCCTCTGCTCACGGTCTGCGGCCACATCCATCAGGCCTGGGGGCAGGAGACCAGGATCGCGGGCACGAGGGTCGTCAATCTGGGGCCCGAGGGGCGTTTCTTCGAGCTCTGAGCGGGTCTCCGCTTCCAACCCACACGGCCACCCCTGCCCGCGCTCGAATAACGCAACAACCAGGCGGCCCCCCTGCCACGCGGCCACCCCTGCCCGCGCCTCGCCTCTACACGCCTGGCGCTCGAATAACGCAACAAACCCGGCCGCCCCTCCGCCGTTTGTGCACATAAGCATCCCCAGGATGCTTATCTCGCCAGAGCCGAGGCTGCGGGCGGGGTTTGCTGCGAAATTCGATTGCTGTTGATGCGTTGGCTCGCTGCGCCGGCGCCCGCCGCGGGGGGCTCTCCGGCCCCGGACCGGCGCCCGCCGGGGGAGCCCTCCGGCCCCGGGGCGGCGCTCTCCGGGGCCAGCATTCGGCCCCCGGCCCGCGCTCTCCGGGGCCAGCTTTTGGCCCACCGCCCGGCGCGCGCGGGGTGAGCCTTTCGACCCCGGCTCCCCTCCGCTAAAGCCGAGCTTTGCAGGATTTATTGCAACAGCAGGAGTTGCATTCTCGTTACCGACGAGTCGTGTTAGGGTGCCCGCGCGTCGCCGCCGGAGAGTCCGCGCTCCCGGCCGGTGAGAACGCCGTAGAGAGGTGATGCACCGCCGTCACCTCAAGTTACCGATGCCCTTCGCCACCCCATTACGATCACCCCTGCGCGCCCTGGCAGTCATAGCGGCGACGGCAGCGCTGCTGTGCGCCTCATTGGCGGGGAGCAGCTCCGGCGACCTACAGGGACAGATCGCCCAGCACCAGTCCGCGGTCAGCTCGCTGCAGGCGGCGATCAGCGCCGAGACCGCGAAGATCCAGGCCACCAGCAGCGGCATACAGCAGGCGAGCAACCGGCTGGACTCGCTCCAGGCGGAGCTGGCACAGCGGATCACCGAGCTGGGCAACGTCCAGGCGGCATTGGTCGCCGCGCGGGACCACCTGGTGGTGCTCGAGAACCGGCTGCAAGCAGCCACCCGAGCGCTGGCCGCCAACCTTGTTAGTCGCTACGAGGGAAGCCAGCCCGATCTGGTGAGCGTCGTCCTCGAGTCACGCGGATTCAACGACCTGCTGGAGAACATGAACTTTCTCCAGCGGATGGCCCACGCGGATGCTCAAGTCGTCGGGACGACGCGCACCGCACGGGCGGATGTGGCGCGACAGGCAAACGCGCTGTCCGCGCTCGAGGCTCGCGACCGGATGCTGGCCGAAGAGGTGCTCGGCCAGCGCAATCAGGTTGCCGCGCTCCGCGCCGCGCTGCTCAAGCAGCGGATTGCCGTGGCCGGCCAGCGAGATTCGAACAGCGCCAAGATGGCCACTCTCCAGCATCAGTTGCGCTCGCTCGAGGCGCGCGCGGCCGCACAGGCCGCAGCGGCTGCCGCGAGCGGCAATGCCGCCGTCGGGGGGATCGCAGTCAACACGGGCGGCATGGTCCAGCCGCCGTCGGGTGCGCCGCCTGCGGTGGCGCAGGTGATCGCCGCGGGTAACGCCATCGCCACCCTCCCCTACGTCTGGGGCGGGGGTCACGGCTCGTTTCACGCCAGCGGCTACGACTGCTCCGGGTCCGTCAGCTACGCGCTCGCCGCCGCTGGCCTGCTCAGCTCGCCGCTGGACTCCACGGGATTCGAGAGCTGGGGGCTCCCGGGGCCGGGGCGTTGGATCACCGTCTATGCCAATGCCTCGCACGCCTGGATGGAGGTTGCCGGCTGGCGCTTTGACACGGTGGCGCTGGCCGGGAGCGGAACGCGGTGGTCACAGGGGGGCGGCGAGTTCTCGGGCTTCGTCGTTCGCCACCCCCCGGGCCTCTAGGGACTGGACGCCGCTTTTCTGCAGGCGGCTAAAGAGCCTGGCTCAGAAGCCCCGGCCCGGATGCACAATCGACTGCCGCCCCTGGGGCATGCGCGATCGGAACAGCTGGGTCGCGGGCACATACCGCTGGGCGTAGGAGATCGTGAACGAGGTCCCGCGTTTGCTCGGCGAGCCGGGGTGCGCGGTACCCACAGCTGCTGTGCCACCTCCGTTAGACACAAACTGGGCGCCGGCGGGGCCAAGCACGATCTGATTGCGCTGCCAGGCCGAGCTGACGATCCCCCCGACGGCGCCGTCGGTGGCCTGAGCCTGCACATTGGTGAAGGTCGCCTGCTTGAAGTCGGCGAGCGGCAGCGTGCGGCAGAAGACGGTGCCGGGTACACACGCGGACGGCGCTTCGAGAATCCACTCGGCCGAAGAGACGTCGAGGGCGGCGGGAGCGAACGTCCGGTGAAACGATCGGTGTCGGGTGACGTCGTCGATCGCCATCGTCACTTGTCCGTTGGCGGCGGTCACGCTCGCGGCGATCAGATCGCCCTGCCGCACGGGCATGGCCAGCGTCTGCGAGGCAGACGGCACCAGCTCGTACCAGGCGCTCGACGCTACGTGCCCGTGGACGCAGTCAAGCTCCGTGCCCACCTGCTCCAGCGCCTGCGAGGTCAGGCTGTAGCCCCCGAGACCAACCCACATCGCCGAGTAGCGGGTCTGGCCCGCCTGACAGACCAGGCGAGGCTGGTGCCAGCTGGCCGAGACACGCTTGAAGGCCGCGCCGTGAACCGCGTAGCCGGCCCAGTTCTGGCTGAGGCTGCTGCTGGCACTGGCACCCGGCGCAAGCGCCAAGAGCGTCGTGACGACGGCGGCGGTGATCAGCGCTCGTACGGGGGTCAGCGGCGGCACGGTCCGCAGAGATTAGGCGGCTTGCGCGATCGCCGCGCCGCGACCCCGGCAGTCCTAGTGCGTGACGCCTCCGGCGGTGCCGGAGCTCCTACGGCGCGGCCGGCGCGGCCAGCCGGACGCGTCCGCGCACGCGCGGCAACGACGCCCGACAGGGCGCTCAGGGCTGGTCGGGCGCTCGATTAATTTCGGCGTACGCGCCGCCCGCCGCCAGAGCGCCGAGGGCGCCGCAGACGAGGCCGGCCAGGATCCGGACGAACAAGCTCATGACCGTCAGCATCCACCCCCGGGCGAAGCCCGCTCGAAGAGCTCTATAAGGCAAATGTAGGAGAGCGTCCCGCGCGGCGCCGGCGACCCCGATCGCCGACGGCATAGAGTAGGTGGAGGAAGCGACCAGGAGACCAAATGATGTCCGCGAACAGCTTTGACGCCAGGGCCACGCTCGAGGTGGGCGGGCGCTCGTACGAGATCTTCCGGCTGGACGCCCTGCAGTCGCAGTACGACGTGGCGCGACTGCCGTTCTCGCTCAAGGTTCTGCTCGAGAACCTGCTGCGCAACGAGGACGGCGAGGCGATCCGCAAGCAGGACATCGAGGCCCTGGCTCGCTGGAACGCGAAGCAGGAACCCAGCGACGAGATCGCCTTCACCCCGGCACGCGTCGTGATGCAGGACTTCACCGGCGTCCCGGCGATCGTCGATCTGGCGGCGATGCGCGACGCGATGCGGGAGATGGGCGGGGATCCGGCCAAGATCAACCCGCTGGTACCGGCGGAGCTCGTCATCGACCACTCCGTGCAGGTCGATGAATTCGGAACGCCGACCGCCTTCCAACGCAACGCCGAGCTCGAGTTCGAGCGAAACAAGGAGCGCTACGCGTTCCTGCGCTGGGGGCAGGGCGCATTCGACAACTTCAAGGTCGTCCCCCCGGAAACCGGCATCGTGCACCAGGTCAACCTCGAGTATCTGGCGCGGGTCGTGTTCGTGGACGAGGAGCATGGCCTCGCATATCCCGACACGCTCGTGGGCACCGACTCCCACACGACGATGATCAACGGCCTGGGCGTCCTCGGCTGGGGTGTCGGCGGGATCGAGGCCGAGGCGGCGATGCTTGGGCAACCGATGTCGATGCTGATTCCCCAGGTGATCGGCTTCAGGCTGACCGGCGAGCTTCAGGAGGGCGCGACTGCGACAGATCTGGTTCTCACGGTCACCGAGATGCTGCGCGAGCACGGGGTGGTCGGGAAGTTCGTCGAGTTCTTCGGCGCTGGTCTGCCCAACCTGCCGCTCGCCGACCGGGCAACGATCGGCAACATGTCGCCCGAGTTCGGTTCCACATGTGCGATCTTCCCGATCGACGCGGAGACGCTGCGCTACCTCCGCTTCTCGGGTAGAGCCAGCGATCAGATCGAACTCGTCGAGGCCTATGCCAAGGAGCAGGGTTTGTGGCACGACGAGGATTCCGACGAGCCCACCTACAGCGATCAGCTCGAGCTCGATCTGAGCGAGGTGGTGCCAAGCGTCGCCGGGCCCAAGCGTCCGCAGGACCGAGTGCCGCTGACCGAGTCGAAGCCGGCCTTCAGATTGGCCCTGGAGGGGCTGCTGCCCGATGACGATGAGGAGGACGAGGCGATCGCCGAGTCCTTTCCGGCCAGTGATCCGGTGTCCACACACGTCATTAACGGGCTCGGACACGAGCCGGAGGGGGGCACGGGCGGGACGCAGGTCGCGGAGCGCAAGTCGCTGCTGACCCCCGTCACGCTTGCGGATGGAACGGAGACCGAGCTCGACCACGGCCACGTCGTGATCGCGGCGATCACCAGCTGCACGAACACGTCCAACCCCTCGGTGATGCTCGGCGCCGGGATTCTGGCCCGCAACGCCGTGCACAAGGGCCTGGATGTCAAGCCCTGGGTCAAGACCTCGCTGGCGCCTGGCTCGAAGGTGGTGACCGAATACCTGGAGCGCGCCGGCTTGACCGAATACCTGGACGAGCTCGGCTTCAACCTGGTGGGGTACGGCTGCACGACGTGCATCGGCAACTCCGGGCCGCTGCCGGACGAGATCTCCGATGTGGTGAACGCTGAGGACCTGGCCGTCGTGTCCGTCCTGTCTGGCAACCGCAACTTCGAGGGCCGCATCAACCCGGACGTGAAGATGAACTACCTGGCGTCGCCACCGCTATGTGTGGCCTATGCCATCGCCGGGACGATGGACATCGACCTCTACGACGAGCCGCTGGGCCATGGCCGCGACGGCGAGCCCGTCTACCTGAAGGACATCTGGCCCACCGAGGCCGAGGTCCATCAGACCGTCGAGGACGCCGTGCAGTCGGACATGTTCCGCAAGAGCTACGGCCAGGTGTTCGACGGCGACGAGCGCTGGAACTCGCTGGAGGTCCCGACGGGGAAGAGCTTTGCGTGGGATGAGGACTCCACCTACGTCCGACAGCCGCCGTTCTTCTCCCGGCTCCCGCGCGAGCCCGAGCCGGTGACCGACATCAACAACGCCCGCGTGCTGGCCGTGCTCGGCGAGAGCGTCACCACCGACCACATCTCGCCGGCGGGATCGATCAAGCGCGACAGCCCCGCCGGCAATTACCTCCTGGAGCACGGCGTGGAGCGCAGAGAGTTCAACTCATACGGTTCGCGGCGCGGCAACCACGAGGTGATGATGCGTGGGACGTTCGCCAACATCCGTCTGCGCAATCAGCTTGCGCCGGGCACGGAAGGCGGCGTAACGCTGCATCTCCCCGACGAGGAGCAGATGTCGATCTACGACGCGGCGATGCGCTACCTGGAGGAACGGGTGCCATTGGTCGTCCTGGCAGGCAAGGAGTACGGCTCGGGCTCGAGCCGCGACTGGGCCGCCAAGGGCACGCGCCTGCTCGGCGTGCGCGCGGTGATCGCGGAGAGCTTCGAGCGCATCCATCGCTCGAACCTCATCGGCATGGGCGTCCTGCCCTTGCAGTTCAAGGGCGGCGACTCGCTTCGGTCGCTCGGGCTGACGGGCAGGGAGCTATTCACGATCGCCGGGCTGGCCGACGCGGATGAGGTCCCGCGCGAGCTGACGGTCAAGGCGGACGAGAAGCAGTTTCCGGTCATCGCGCGCATCGACACGCCCAAGGAGCAGCAGTACTTCCGCAATGACGGCATCCTGCACTTCGTCCTCAGGCAGCTGCTGGGGACCGACTGAATGCGCGCCGACGGGGTCTTCGCCGGCGGGGGCGTCAAGGGCCTGGCGTTTACCGGAGCCCTCCAGGCGGCGGCCGACGTGGGCTACGACGAGTGGGTCAACGTGGCCGGCACGTCAGCGGGGGCGATCACCGCGATGTCGCTCGCGGTGGGCTACGACGCAGCAACGATGAAGCAGCAGATCGACTCCTTCGACCTCAACAAGATCGCCGACTACGGAGGACCGCTCCGGGTGGGGGCGCTTGAGAACCTGGCCTTTCACCGCGGGCTCACCCACGGCAAGGCGCTGGCTCGGTGGATCGAGCAGCTGCTGGCCGACGCCCCCCGTCCGGCGCGGAAGTTCGGCGAACTCCAAGGGCGGCTTCGTGTGGTGGGCACCGACCTGGCCCACACCCGGATCGTGGTGTTCCCCGAGGACGTCGCGCTCTACGTCGACGAACAAGGGCGGCGTCTCGATCCTGACGAGTTCCCGATCGCCGAGGCGGTCCGGATCAGCGCCGGGTTCCCCTACTTCTTCCCGCCGCTAAAGCTCCGCGATGCCGAGACCCGAAAGGAGGGAGTGCTGGTCGACGGCGGCGTCGCCAGCACGTATCCGGTCTTCCTGTTCGATAAGCCTCAGCCCGCACACCCAACCTGGGGGTTCCGCCTGTACGCCGGAGCCGCGCCCGAGCGCCCGAGCTACGACGCCGTGGGGGGCGTCGCCTGGCCCGTCGAGATGCTCGTGGCGGTCGTCGAGACCGCGATGAACGCGTTCGACAAGCTCGACATGATCGCCTTCGGAAACCGCACGATCGCCATCCCCACCGGTGACGTCTCGACGCTCGACTTCGGCCTTACCGAGCAGCAAAAGACCGAGCTGTACAACTGGGGTTACGAGGCGGCCAAGGAGTTCTTCGACTCAAAGCCAACAGCCACGAACACCTACGGGGCCACACCGCCGTGATCCCCGACCTGCTTAGAGACCTCCTGACCGCCGCCGGGCCATCCGGCAACGAAGCCGCGGCCGCCAACGCGTGGCGCCAGGCCTGCGAAGAGTTCGCCACAGACGTGGCCGCCGACCACCTGGGATCCTCGCGGGCCAGGGTGGCGGGCACCGCGGGCGGTCCGACGCTGGCGATCGTCGGTCACATCGACGAGATCGGCCTGCACATCACGCACATAGACGACGAGGGCTTTCTGCACTTCGGCCAAGTCGGGGGCTGGGACCCGACCGTGTTGATTGGACAGCGACTGCGAGTGCTGACCCGTGAGGGCCAGATCCCGGGCGTCGTCGGTCGCAAGCCGATCCACCTGATGGGCGGCGAGGATCGCAAAAAGACGCCCGAGACCAAGCACCTGCACGTCGACATCGGCGCCGGGGACGGCGACGAGGCGCGGAAGCTCGTCCGGATCGGCGACGTGGCGGTGATCGACGCCGATCCGTTGGAGCTGCCAAACGACAGGGTCGCGTCCCGCGCGCTCGACAACAGGGTCGGCTGCTACGTAGCCGCCGAGGCGGCGCGACTGGTGGCCGAGGCCGGCGGTGCACCGGGGGACGTCGTCGCCCTGGCCGTCGTGCAGGAGGAGACCAATTTCGCGGGCGCGCAGACGAGCGCCTTCTCGCTGCGGCCGGATTTGGCGATCGCCGTCGACGTGACGTTCGCCACCGACCAGCCCGGCATCGAGCTGGGCGAGATGACCAAGCATCCGCTGGAGTCAGGCCCGGTCATCTCTCGGGGCACGATGCTCCACCCCCGCGTCTTCGAGCTCCTCTACGCCGCCGGCGAGCGCCAGCAGCTCCCGTTCACTGTCGAGTCGATCGGACGCCGGACGTCGACCGACGCCGACGCCATCCACTCCAGCCGCGCCGGCATCCCCACCGGGCTGGTCTCGGTCCCCTGCCGTTACATCCATTCGCCCGTGGAGCTGGCGAGCGTCCGGGACATCCAGACCACGGCCAGGCTGATCGCCGCGTTCGCCCAGCTGCTCGAACCCGGGATGTCGTTCGCCCGCTAGGGAGGGCGCGCCCCGGCGGTGAAGTGCTAACCCTTCGGGGTCGGGAACTGCGTGCGCATCATCAGGTCCCACAGCTTGTCGGGGGTGAAGCGCCGCTGGTTGATCATCAGATGGGCGCTCGGCGTGACCGGATAACGCGGCTTTGGCCGCTCGGCGTTGAGCGCGGCGCCAATCGCATTGGCCACCGCATCCGGTCCGCCGCCCAACTTGACCATCGGTCCCTTGTAGGCAGCCTCGGTTAGCTTCGCCACGTGCCGGTTGAAGTGCTCGTAGGGCCCGTCTCCCGCCGTGGACCGCGCCGAGGCGGCCGCCGTCTCGCCGAACTCCGTGACGATCAGGCCCGGCTCGACCAGGATCACGTCCACGCCGAACCCCCGCACCTCGAAGCGCATGGCGTCCGATAACGCCTCCACGGCGTACTTGGTCGCGTGGTAGATCCCGCCGCCAGGGAACGTCAGCCTGCCCCCCATCGAGCCGATGTTGACGATCTTGCCCCAGCCCTGCGCTCGCATGCCGGGGAGCACCAGCTGGCTCATGCGCAGCAGGCCGAAGACGTTGGTCTCGAACTGCCGCCGGACCTCGTCGATCGGCACGGTCTCGACGGCGCCGGACTGGCTGTAGCCGGCGTTGTTGACCAGCACACCGACCGCTCCCTCGGCCTCGGCGACGGCCGCCACGGCGTCGCTCATCGACTGCTCGTCGGTGACGTCGAGTGCGAGCGTCTGACAGCCCTGTGCCTTCAGCTCCGCGAGCGACTCCGGCCGGCGCGCCGTGGCGTAAACCTTCCAGCCGTCCCCGGCCAGGTGCTTCGCGGTCGCCCGCCCGATGCCCGACGAGCATCCGGTGATCAATACGGCCTTGGAAGCCACGCGCGCAGCCTAACGGCTGCCATCTGCCTGCGTGAGCGCTCGTCGGCCGTGAGCGACGGCTAGCCGCGCACGAGTTTCTTGTAGGTGATCCGCTTTGGGCGCTCGGCCTCGGCGCCGAGTTCTGAGCGGCGAAAGCTCTCGTAGGCCTCGAAGTTGCCCTCGAACCAGCGCACCTGGGAGTCGCCCTCGAACGCCAGCACATGCGTGGCGATCCGGTCCAAGAACCAGCGGTCGTGAGAGACGACTACCGCGCAGCCCGCGAACGCCAGCAGCGCCTCCTCGAGCGCCCGCAGGGTGTCCACGTCGAGGTCGTTGGTCGGCTCATCGAGCAGCAGCAGATTGCCGCCGCCCCGAAGCAGCTTGGCCAGGTGCAGGCGGTTGCGCTCCCCGCCGGAGAGCTTGGCCACCTTTTTCTGCTGGTCTGAGCCCTTGAAGTTGAACCCCGCGACGTACGCCCGGCTGTTGATCGTCCGCTCGCCGAGCTTGATCTGATCGGCGCCCCCGGAGATCTCCTCCCACACCGACTTCTCGGGGTCGAGCGCGTCACGGGCCTGATCGACGTAGGCCAACTCGACGCTCTCACCCAGCCGTAACGCGCCGTCATCGGGGTCCTCGTCCCCGGTGATCAGCCGCAGCAGCGTCGTCTTGCCGGCGCCGTTCGGTCCGATCACGCCAACGATGCCGCCGGGAGGAAGCGTGAACGAAAGCTCGTCGATCAGCACGCGCTCGCCGTAGGCCTTGCGCAGCCGCTCGGCCTCGACGACAACCCTCCCCAGACGCGGGCCCGCGGGAATGTGGATCTGCACCTGATCTAGCTTGGTGGCGCCGGCCCGATCCTCGGCCAGCAGCGCCTCGTAGGCGTTCAGACGAGCCTTGGGCTTGTTGCGCCGGGCGCTGACGTTCAGGCGCACCCACTCCAGCTCCTGCTCGATCGTCCGCCGCCGCGCCGTCTCCTGCCGTGCCTCGGTCTCCAGCCGCGCGCGCTTCTGCTCGAGCCACCCGGAGTAGTTGCCCTGGTAGGGAACGCCGCGACCGCGATCGAGCTCAAGGATCCAGCCAGCGACGTTGTCCAGGAAGTAGCGGTCGTGCGTCACGGCCACGACGGTCCCCGCGTAATCCTGAAGATGCCGCTCGAGCCAGGCGACCGACTCGGCGTCGAGGTGGTTGGTTGGCTCGTCGAGCAGCAGCAGATCGGGCTGGCGCAGCAGGAGCCTGCACAGCGCCACCCGGCGGCGCTCGCCGCCCGAGAGCGTGGCGACGTCGGCGTCCGGAGGTGGACAGCGGAGCGCGTCCATGGCGATCTCGAGCGTCGTGTCGAGGTTCCAGCCGTCGACGGCGTCGATCCGCTCCTGGACGCGCGCGAACTCGTCTGCCGTCTCCTCGGAGTAGTTCATCGAGAGCTCGTCGAAGCGCTCGAGCAGCCCCTTGGTCCCGGCCACGGCATCCTCGATGTTGCCGCGCACGTCCTTGTCGTGGTTTAGCTGCGGCTCCTGCTCCAGCAGCCCGACGCTCGCGCCGGGCGCCAGCTGGGCCTGGCCGTCGAAGTCCGTGTCGAGCCCGGCCATGATCCGCAAAAGCGTCGACTTGCCGGCGCCGTTGTAGCCCAGCACGCCGATCTTCGCGCCGGGAAGGAACGACAGCGAGATGTCGGTCAGGACCTCGCGATCGGGCGGAAAACGACGCGAGAGCTTGTAGGTGGTGAATATGTACTGAGCGGACACGAACCACTGAGAGTAGAACCCCCTGCCCATGCTCCGCGCGCTGGCCATCGTCTTCGCCCTGGTGGCGGTCGTCTGCATGGTCATCGCCATCGTCGGCATGACCACAGGACGCCAGAGCGCCCGGACCGGCTGGCTGGTGCGAGTGATTGCGGTGGTCTGCTTCGCGGTGGCGGTGATCCTGAACGTGGTCAGGCATTGAGGCCGCCCGATCACTGAGCACCCCGGCGACCCCGTGGTGCCGCTCCCACTCACCCCTCGGGCTGCCAGCCGCTCACCACCCAGAGACCCGGCTGCGGCTCCGTCACGCTGGCGACCGTCACGTGCCACGCGGGGTAAAGCCCCTGATAGGCGGTCGTGTTCGTGGCCGTGGTCGACTCCCGCGTCACCACCACATACCGCTTGGAGGCTCCCGGCAGCGGCGCCACCGCCTCCACGGCGCCGCTGTTGGCGATCCCGCCCTGCCTCAGCTCATAGTCCGAAGCCGTCTCGGCGGCCGCGAGCTGCGCCGCCGAGCGTGCCTGGCCGACGCTTCGGGCCGCCAGCGAGCGCATGTCATCGGTGACCGTTGACGCCGTCCAGTTGATGTAGGCCAACGCGAAGGCGCGTACCGCCGCCGGTCCCGACGGCTGGCCGCCGAGCGCCCGTTGGCGCGGCGGCTTGGGCGACGGGTACTCGTGCGTAGCCTGCGCGATCGCGAGCTTTGATTCCCGATGCGAGCCCTGCCCGCCGGCGGAGCCCAGGCAGCCGGCGAGCGCCCAACAGGCGAGGGTCAGCGCCGCCGCCCGCCTCACAGTCCCGCCGGATGCCGTGCCACAAACCCATCCGAGCTGCGGATCAACGCGTGCCAGCCGATCCCCGAGCTGCCGTCGCCGGGGCCCGCGGCGTTATGCGTGTCCCAGCGCAGGCCGGCCACGTACATGAATACGTGGTCCGCGTTCGCGTAGATCGTGACCCATGAGCCGGGGCCCGGGAGCCCGAAGGACTCGAGCGCTCCCGATGGCCCCGAGTAGGTCACGGGCAGCAGCCTCGCCCCGTAGAGCAGGTGCTCGACGCTCGAGGAGCAGTCGTAGGTTGGTGCCACCTCGTCGAGCGGGACCCCGTGGCCGCCGCCGTAGAGATAGGGCTTACCCACAATCTGGTTGCCGGCGGCGATGATCGCCTTGACGGCCGGAGGGGCATTGGCCGGCGCGGCGGCCTGCCCGTTTGACAACAGCTGGGCCCGTGCGCCCGGCACGACCGGCACTCCGGTGCCGCCCGTGGGCGTGCACGCCGCCGCATCCGAGGCCGCAGCCGGTACCGAGGTCAGGCCGCCGGCCTGGCCCGGCGTCTGGCCCAGGACGTTGGCGGCGCCCGTCCCCGGAGTGCGGTCGATCCGCACCGGGCCGGACCACAGCCCGTTCTCGTACGGAATCCCGAGCCGCCCCGCGAACTCCCACCACAGGTCGATCACCCGCGGCAGACCGTCGATCGGCCCGCCGCCCAACCCGATGTCGCGTTTGTAGGCCACCGCCGAGCGGTTGGCGAACGTCACCCGCAGCGCCGTCATGTAGGGCAGGCCCCCCATCGCCGTCGCGGTCTGAAACGTGGTGCCGCCCAGCTCGGCGTAGCTGTCGGGGTCGGCGAGGAGGTTCGCGCCCGAGGACCCGACATCCCCCGAGGTGGGGTCGCCCGGGCCGCCGTACTCGCTCGCCCCGACGAGCTGCCCTGACCCGGGCGGGCCGAGCGCGATGGAGCCGCCCGAAGCGGAGGACGAGCACTGATTGCCCTCGCCGAACACGCTGAACAGGAGGGCGAGCAGCGCCGCCCCCAGCGCCCCTGTTACGGCGCCGCCCAGCAGCAGCGCCGACACGGCCAAGCGACCGCCCGAACTACCCAACCGTCGTTGATCGCGCACCGCTCGACCATAGTGGCGCTCAGGCTAATTGAGACTAACTGAGACTAACTTGTTACACCTTCAGGCGCCACTGCTACCGTAAACCGCCTCATGCCGCGCATCCTCGACGTCGAACAGGCGATGCTCCTGCTGGAAGTGGAGGCCCCGTTCGACCAGCGCACGGTCCAGCTCGCGCGGCGGCGGATGGCCAAGCGCTGGCATCCCGACATCGCCCCGCCCGGGCGACAGCACGAGCACCAGCGTCACCTCCAGGCCATCAACGAGGCCGCCGATCAGCTTTCGGAGCTTGCCGAGTCCTCGCGCGGCGGGCGCGTGAGCCGAGGCGCGGTCAAGGTGTCGGCGGACGCGGCGCGCAAGGCCAGAGCCGACGCCGGGCGCCGGGCATACGAGGCCGAGCAGCGCCGGCAGGCAGCGGAGGAGGAGCGGACCAAACACGACCCCTTCGGCTCTCGCGTCCCCGATCACTCGGTGGTGCACCGCTACGCGCGCTGCCTGTCCTATCCGGAGTGGGGCGTGGGAACGGTCACCGGGATCTACTTCTCCGGCGAGGGCGACGACGTCCAGCAGTGGGCGCGGATGTCCTTCCAGGTGGGCGTCCGCACGGTGCCGGCGGGCTCGCTTCAGTTTGTCGACTTCTCCCAGCCCGACGCCGGCGCCGACAGGGTGCAGCGGTTCATGACCGCCGCGCAGCACGCGCTAGCCGAGGGCGACGCCAGCCTGGCCGCGCAACGCCTGGTGTACGCCCGCGACGCCGACCCTCAGAATCCCGTCGTCCTGCGGTTGCTGACCGCCGCCTTCTGGCAGGCGGGCAACCTGCCGGCTGCGGCGCGCACGGTGCGCGACTGGGCGCGCGCGGACACCGACCGCCCCACCCCGGAGCGCTTTGCTGCCCGCATCTACGAAGATATGGGGGCGATCGACCTGGCCGCCGACGCCGCCGTCCGCGCCATCGACCGCGCCCCGACGGATGCCTCGGCCTGGCAGCGCCTGGGGCGCCTTCGCCTGCGGCTGATGGATCGTACGCGCGCGATCAGCGCGCTCGAGCGGGCCCGCAATCTCGGGCCCTCCGTCGAGGGGCTGCTCGACCTGGCGCTGGCCTATCACCTGGCGGGCGACATCGGCGGCGAGGTATCGGCCTCCGAGGCCGCCACACGGCTCGATCCCGAGTCCCCTGCCGCCTGGTCACGCTATGCCCATGCCCTGGCGCGCACCGACCGCCTGGGTGAGTGCGAGCAGGCCTGCATGCGCGCGCTGGCACTCGCGAACGACAATGAGGTCGAGCAGCTGCTGGCCAGCGTCCGCGCCGCCGGCCCCCGGCAGCTCAACGGCTCGGATCCGCGCGTCGAGCTGGCGCAGCAGACCGCCGCCTAGCGCACGAACTCCTCGACCTGGTCGAGGACCCCCAGCAGCTCCCCCACCCGGCAGACCAGCAGGCGCTCCTCCTCGACCTCCACCCAGGCTCCCGCGGAGGCCGGAAACACCACGTGGTCGCCCGGCTTGACCGGCATCTGCACGCCCACGTGGTCCCACCAGTCGAGTCCGGGACCGACGGCCAGCACGATCCCCTGCTGGGGCGGCGGCTCGTCCGAGCCGGGGGGAACGAGCAGTCCGGAGCGCCTGATCCGGTCGGGGTCGAGCTCCTTGATCACCACGCGATCGAAGAGGGGCCGCAGCTGGTCTCGCATGTCCCGATCATAGGATGAGGACGCGTCCGCGCCGCCCGCCGTGACAGCTGAGCGAGGCCTGACCGTCCGGGCGCGCCCGTAGGTTGCGCGATATGCGGCTGATCGTCGCCCGCTGCACGGTCCGATACTCCGGCCGGCTGAACGCCGTCCTGCCCGAGGCCAGGCGTCTGATCGTGATCAAGGCCGACGGCTCGGTCCTGATCCACGCCGACGCCGGCGGCTACAAGCCGCTCAACTGGATGACGCCTCCCACGGCGATCGAGGAACAGCCCGGCCGCCTGACGGTCAGAAGGCGCGCCGAGCGCGACGGCGATCGCCTGGAGATCGAGCTGCTCGAGCTGCTCTCGGACTCGAGCCACGAGCTTGGCGAGGACGCAGGCCTCACCAAGGACGGGGTCGAGTCACACCTGCAGGAGCTCCTCGCCGATCAGCCGCATTTCTGCGGCGAGGGCCTGCGACTGGTCCGCCGCGAGTGGCCGACCGACATCGGGCCAGTCGATCTGATGTGCCGCGACGTGGATGAGGAGTGGGTTGCCGTCGAGATCAAGCGCGTGGCGGGCATCGAGGCGGTCGAGCAGCTGACGCGCTACCTGGAGCGTATCCACTGCGACCCGGCGCTGTGCTCCTGTCGCGGGATCGTGGCGGCCCAGGTCGTAAAGCCTCAGGCCCGGGCCCTGGCCGCCGCCCGCGACATCGACTGCGTGGAGGTCGACCTGGCCGTGCTGCGTGGCGAGCGCGCGCCGGACCTGAGACTGTTTGCGGCATGAACGAACAAAGCGCCGTCCTCACAGAGCGCCGCGAGCGCATCCTCCTCATAACGATCAACCGCCCCGACCAGCGCAACGCGGTCAACGCCGCGGTGGCCCAAGGCATCGCCGCCGCACTCGACGAGCTCGATGCCGACACGGGGCTGTCGCTCGGCGTGCTCACGGGCGCGGGCAAGGGCTTCTCGGCGGGTATGGACCTGAAGGCATTCGTCGCCGGCGAGGCGCCCTACGCCGGCGATCGTGGCTTCGCGGGGATCGTGCAGCGCGGCTCCGCCAAGCCGCTGATCGCCGCGATCGAGGGGTTCGCCGTGGCCGGCGGGCTGGAAGTGGCGATCTCCTGCGATCTGATCGTTGCCTCCCGTGGCGCCCGGCTGGGGGTCCCGGAGGTCAAGCGCTCGCTGGTGGCCGCCGGCGGCGGCCTCCTGCGTCTGCCGCGCATGCTGCCCCGCAACGTGGCCATGGAGCTGGCCCTGACCGGGGAGCCGATCGACGCCGAGCGGGCGTTCGAGCTGGGGCTTGTCAACAGGCTGGCGGAGCCCGGCCAGGCACTCGACACGGCGCTCGAGCTGGCGGAACTGGTGGCCGCCAACGGACCATTGGCGCTGGCCGCCACCAAGCGCATCCTCACCGAGTCGGTCGATTGGCCCGAGTCCGAGTTCTTCGCCCGCCAGGGCGAGATCGCGGGCCCGGTGATGGCCTCCGAGGACGCCCAGGAGGGGGCCAAGGCCTTCGCCG
The DNA here is from genome assembly GCA_963822735.1 of uncultured Actinomycetes bacterium. Taxonomy (GTDB): domain Bacteria; phylum Actinomycetota; class Thermoleophilia; order Solirubrobacterales; family Solirubrobacteraceae; genus Palsa-465. The sequence goes on along the minus strand of CAWGIU010000008.1, from coordinate 63,072 downwards.
AGAAGCGCCAGCCACAGTGGAAGGGGAGATAATCGAGCCCATGGATACACAAGCAGTCGATCAGGCCTACGGGCAACTTCAGAACGAGTTCCAGGACGTAGCCAAGTCGGTGCAGACGCTGGCGGAGAAGCTTCAGTCGGCCGCGCAGGGCGGAGATACCAACGCCCGTGAGTGGCTGCTCGACCTCAAACAGGTGGCGCTCGACATCAAGGACGAGCAGATGCAGGCCAACGCGCTGCTCCAGACGATCCACCAGTTCGTCTCCGAGTCGCACGAGCAGCTCCAGCAACAGGTCCCGCAGTACCAGCAGATGCAGCCGATGGGCGGCATGGGCGGTGGTCGCGGAGGCATGCTGGGCGGGCTGTTGGGCGGCGGCTTCGGGCGCGCGATGGCGATGGGCGCCGGCTTCGGCCTGGGCGACGATCTGATCAACAACATCTTCTAAAAAGGGGGTCGGGGTCGCGACTGCGCGACCACCGACCCCTTTAAAGATCAGCCAGCCGTTCGGCCTTCTCCAGGCGCTCGGCGAGGCGGTTCATCCCGTAGCGCCTGGCCGCCTCGGCGCCGCCGATCAGGTCTGTGGCACGGTCGGGTGGCCGCTCGACCTCGATTGGCCTGAGCGTGGCGATCTCCCGGAAGTGGACCAGCTCGCCGGCGTTGTCGATCAGCGACGTCCGGATCCGGGGCGAGTTCTCCTGGGCCTTGGCGATGACCTCGTCGAGCGAGCCGTGGCGCCGCAGCAACTCGGCCGCGGTCTTGGGGCCGATCCCCGGCGCTCCGGGCAACCCGTCGGAGGGGTCGCCACGCAGAGCGATGAAGTCGGGCACGAGCTGCGGGCTGACGCCGTAGCGCCGCTCTACTTCCTGGGGATCCACTTCGTCGAAGCCGCTCGTGCCCTGCTTGAGGAACATCACGCTGACACGGTCCGACACGCACTGATACATGTCGCGGTCGCCGGTCAGGATCAGCGTCCGGCCCTCGGCCACCGACTCCACCGACGCCAGCGAACCGAGCAGATCGTCGGCCTCCAGCTTGGCACTCGTCTGCGTGCTCCAGCCGAAGGCCTCAAACAGCTCGCCGGCGCGGTCGAACTGCCACTGCAGTGCGTCTGGAACCGGCGGTCGGTCGGCATGATATGGCGGGTACAGCCCCACCCGGTACTCGGCTGCCTCGGCGCCGAAGCAGATCACGATCGCCCGCGGCAGCTGGTCGGCGGCCAGGCGCAGCAGCACGTTGACCGCTCCCAGCAGGGCGTTGATCGGGCGGTCCTCACTGCCCTTGATCGAGTCGGGCAGCGCGAAGAACGAGCGGTAGAGCACAAAAGGCCCGTCGACGACCACGAGCGGAGCCGGCACGCGGCGGACACTAGCTGGCGGGGGCGTTACTCGGCCTGCAGGAAAGCAAGCACCGCCAGGACGCGTCGGTGGTCATCGTCGCTGGCCGGCAGGCTGAGCTTGGCGAAGATGTTCGAGATGTGCTTCTCCACGGCGCCGGGCGTTATCACCATCGTGCGGGCGATCGCGGCGTTGGTGCGGCCTTCGGCCACGAGCTCTAGCACCTCGCGCTCGCGCGGGGACAGGGACTCGAGCCGGGGCTCGCCCGCAACGTCGGTGCGGGAGCCCATGAGCTGGGCCACGACCTCGCGGTCCAGCGCCGTGCCCCCCGCCGCCACGCGTTCCACGGCTTCGATGAACGTCCGCACCTCGCCCACTCGCTCCTTAAGCAGGTAGCCGACGCCGCCTCCGCCGCTGGCTAGGAGCTCCTGCGTGTAGACCGGCTCGACGTACTGGGAGAGGATCAGGACGCCCAGCCCTTGGTGGCGGGCCCGGGCTTCGATCGCGGCCCGCACGCCCTCGTCGGTGAATGTGGGTGGCAGGCGGACGTCGACGATCGCCAGGTCAGGGCGATGGCCTCCGACGATCCGCACCAGACCGGGGCCGTCCTCGGCCGTGGCCGCAACGTCGATCTCGCGCTCACGGAGCATCGCCACCAGACCCTCGCGCAGCAGCGCGTTGTCCTCGACGATCACGACTCGCATGGAAGCTGCTGCCCGCACGGTTGTTCCCTGCCCCGGAGGGCTGGCCACGTCGAGCGTCCCGTCGAGCGCCTCGACGCGCCGACGGAGACCCGTCAGCCCCGATCCCTCCGGGTCAGCGCCGCCGGGGCCATCGTCTGAGACCTCCACCACCAGCCGTCCGCCGCGCTCCGCGAGCGATACATGCGCCGAGGTAGCGGGCGCGTGCTTGGCCACGTTCGTCAGCGACTCGGCGGCGACGAAGTAGGCGGCGGTCTCCACCACGGGCGTGAGCCGGTGCTCGAGGCGGGACTCGACGACCACCGGCATCGGCGCGCGGCCCCCGAGCGCATCGACGGCTGCCGCCAGTCCCCGGTCGGCGAGGACGGGGGGCGCAATCCCGCGCGCCAGGTCGCGGAGCTCGGCGATCGCCCCGGCGGCGTCGATCCGCGCCTGGCGGACGAGCTCGGCGAGCTCCGGCTGATCGTCAAGGCGCTCCTCGGCCCTGCCGAGCTTCATGCTCAAGGCCACGAGCCGCGCCTGTGCACCGTCGTGCAGGTCGCGCTCGATCCGCCGGAGCTCGGCGGCCTGGACGTTGAGCGCTCCCCGCCGTGTGCGGGTCAGCTCCTCGACGCGCTCGGTCAGCTGCCGCTCGCGCCGCCAGGGGAGGCCGCGGACGCCGTAGTGCACCATCGCGTAGAGGCCGACGATCGCGGCGTAGGCGGCCAAAGGCCACATCGGCCAGAAGTACCCCGGGCGGGCGAACCACCAGATCACCACCATCATCACGCCAAGCAGGGCGAAGATCGCCGTCACGGTGGCGAACCGCCGCTCGCCACGGTCCGGCAGGCGACGCGCACGCCGGATCGCGAGCCAGAAAGCGGCAGGGGCCCCGACGCCGAACCACACCCAGCGTGGCCAGAAGTAGCCCCCGCCGCTCATCCCCCAGATCAGCGCCATGACAAATCCGACCACGGCGGCAAAGGTCAGGTAGGCGGCGGGCGCGGACGAGCCCCCGGCGGAAGCCGGCGGCTCGCCCGCACCACCTACGTGCTGCTCAGTGGCCATCGCTCTCGTGCGCCAGCGCGGGGACACGCACGGGATGATCCCAGCGCCGGGCCGCCCCATGCACCTGCCAGCGCCGGTCGCCGAGCAGCGCGATCGCCGCAGGCAGAGCAATGCCGCGCACGATCGTGGCGTCGATCAGCACCGCCGCGGAGAGGCCGACCCCGAGCTGCTTGAACTCCACCAGGCCCAGCGACCCGAAAACCGCGAACACGCACACCATGACCAGCGCCGCGCTGGTCACAGCGCCCGCGGTCGCCGCCACTCCCTCCTCCGCGGCGCGGCCCGCGGACAGACCCGAGCGCCGCGCCTCGCGCACCCGCTCGAGGACCAGGACGGTGTAGTCCATCGACAGCCCGAACAGCACCACGAAGGCGAACAGCGGCAGCCAGGAGACGATCGCCCCGTTCGAGGTGAATCCCAGCAGACCCTGTGCCCAGTGATGCTGGAAGACCGCAACCAGCACGCCGTAGGCAGCGCCCACGGAGAGCATGTTCAAGCCGATCACGGCTGCCGCCAGCTGGGGCGAGCGGAACGCCGACAGCAGCAGCACGAACGCCAGGCCCATCACGAAGGCGATCACGAGCGGCGTCGCGCTCTTCATCCGGTTTGCGAAGTCGAGGCTTCCGGCCGCGTCGCCGGTCACCAGCGCGTGCGCCGATGGCGCGACGGTTGCGCGCAGCGCCTCCACCGCTCGTTTTGCCTGGTCGAGTCCGCGATAGGGCATCGGAACGCGAACGACCGCCGTGCCCCCGTCGCCTGAGACATCGACCTCGACCCTGCCGCTGCCGCCGGTGACCTTCTCGGCGCGCTGGCCGAGGGCGGCTAGCCGATTGCGGGCGCGCTCGCTGGCCAGGCCCCGGCCACGGACGACCAGCGCAGCGACCTCGGGCGCGCCGGGGAAAGCCCGGTCGATTGCCTCATAGGCGACCCGGACCGGCGCGTCAGTTGGCAGATCGGTCACGTTGGGATCAGCGGTGCGCATCTGCAGGGCGGGCACGGCGAGCGTGGCCAGGATGCAGACGGCCACCACAAGCGAGGGCAGCGGACGGCTGGTGACGGCGTGTGCCAGACGCCGCCACGGTCCGCGCGAGCCCGCCCCGGGGGCGCGCAGGCGTCCGAGCCACGGGATCCGGCCGCGGTCGACCCGGTCCCCGAGCTTCGCCAGCATGGCGGGCAGGACCGTGAGGGAGCCGAGCACGGCGATGGCCACGACGACCATCGTCGCCATTCCGATCGAGGTGAAGACCTTCGAGCCGGTGAACAGCAGCCCGGCCAGCGCGATCAGCACCGTCAGGCCGGAGATGATGATCGCCCGGCCGACGGTCGCCGAGGCGGCCTCCAGCGCGGCCTCGGGACCGCGGCCGGCTGCACGCTCGGCCCGCTCGCGCCGGATGTAGAACAGCGAGTAGTCGACCCCCACCGCCAGGCCGATCAGCAGGATCACCGAGGCGGTCGAGCCGGCCACCGGCACGATGTGCGACACGAGTCCCTCCGCGCCGAGCGCCGCGACGACCGAGGTCATGCCCAGGAGCAGGGGCACGGAGGCGGCGACAAGTGCACCGAATGCCAGCACCAGGATCAGCAGCGTGATCGGCATCGAGAGGAGCTCGGCGTGCTCCAGGTCGGTCCCGGAGGCGGTGTTGAACGCCTCGTCGAGCGTCCCGTCGCCGGCCTCCTGAAGCTTTGCGCCGGAATGGCCTGCAGCGACCGCCTGCACCGCGCTCTGCACACCGGCCACGTGGTCGGCCGCCTTGTCAGGGTCGCCGCGGAGCGTGGCCTGGACCAACGCCGTCCGGCCACCGGCTTTGCTCAGGGCGGCAGTATTAGCCGGACCGTGGATCGCGGCCACCTGCGGCACGGCTCTGAGCCTCGTCTCCAGAGCGCGCACCGCCGACTCAGTCGTCGCGGCGCTGGCCGAGCGCACGAGGATGCTCTCCTGAGCCGGGCGCGTGAGATGTGCCTTGGCCACGATCGCGTCAGCACGGGCGGACTCCCCCACACCGGTCTGCGCGTTCGTCAGTTGCTTGGTGCCGGCACTCATGCCGGCGATCACGCAGCCGGCCACGAGCAGCAGCCACAGCGCGATCGTGAGAAGGGGCCGCCGCGCCGCCGCACGTGAGAGGCGCCGGACGACTCGCGCCAGCGCGCCGTCCGAGAGGGTTGAGATGTGAGCTTGATTTGGCATGGCTGGAAGCTCCCAGCCATGCCTCGCCAGGTCACTGGGGGAAGATGGCGTTCCGCGCTGGGGCTATCCCCCCAAAGGCAAAGGGGGCCAGCACGCGTGTCGGGCGTGGCTCAGAGAGCGTGCCGCGGGCGCTCAGCCGACGCTGACGGCGGGACCCTGGAGCCCATCGACCAGCACCCGGTAGCTGCCGGCACCAGGCACGCGGGCGCTGTAGCGGCCGCCGGCACCGACGCGCACGCGCTTGACCGTCCGCCATCGCTTGCCGTAGTGCCGCTGGATCTGGAGGACCGCGCCTTTGGTCCCGGGACGGACGGCTCCCGACAGCACCATGGGGGAGTGGCCGGGCAGCTCCTGCAGGTAGCTCGAGGCCGCGGCGACCCCGGGCGCGAACGGGTCCTCGGAACGTCCGCTTTGCACCTCGGCGAACGTCGCCGCGGCCGGGCCGGCAGCGCTGCTAACGGTCGTGAAGCTGGCCAGAGTCGAGAGCAGCCCAAAGCGCTGCTGAAGCTCAGTCCCGGTGACGTTCGTGCGGCCGGCAGTACCGATCACGGCGGCGCTCAGGATCCGGGGCGAGACGCCGGTGCGCGTGACTTGGATGCCCTCCAGCGTGCCCTTGACCAGCCCGCTGAGCGTCGCCTGGGCGGTGGCCATCGTCATGTGCCGGCTCCAGTGGTGGTAGGGATCGTGGCCCTCGGCGCCGTCGTAGGGATCGGGCACGCCGCGTAGCCACGGCTCGGGCGTCGCGCCCGGGAACGCGTTCTGAATGTCCTCCGTGTAGCCCCCAGAGGATGAGAAGAAGTAGGTGGTGGCGGGCGCCCCGCCATAAGTCACGATCTGCCCCTGGGTGGCGGCTACGGCAGCGTTGGTGGCGGCGGTCTCGGCGGCCACGCCGCGATACTCCTGGGAGCGCGTGTCGGGATAGAGGTTGTAGGCCGAGCCGCCGACGTCGCTGGTGACGGCGAACGTTCGCGCTGCCACCGCTTGGGCCTCGAGCGCCTGCGCCGGCCAGCTGGACTGCATCTCCGCGGCGATCACGCCGCGCACGTAGTCGTCGACACCCAGGGCGTTGATCGTCTCGACTCCACCGGCGGCGGGCCTGAACTGGAGCGAGCCTCGATAGCTGCCGAGCCCAGCCACGCTCAGCGGGCCGGGACCGGTGACCGTGAGCGGCGCCGCGAACGTCCCCACGCGCTTGCCCTTGGGGTTGATCAGACTCAGTTCGCCGTTCGCCAGCGCCTGAACCGTGTAGGTCTTGGCGGCCTGAAGCCGCTTGCGGCCGGCGCGCGTGGCGCCGCTGAAGGCGGCCGAGCCCGTCTTCAGCAGGACGCGGACGGTGCGAGCGGGGTTGGTGCTAGCGAGCGTCGTTCCCTGGTAGTAAGCGGCCAGGATCGAGCGGTAATTGGTGCCATGCAGCGCGTAGCCGTAGGCGCCGTACTGGCTCATCCCCACGCCGTGTCCGTAGCCACCGCCGGTGATGTAGAACAGGCTGGCGGCGGAGGCCGAGCCGGCAAGCGCCAGCGAGATCGCCAGCACGAGCGTGAACACCGTCAAGCGGCTACGTAATAGATTGGGGAATGAGATGGCTGAGCGCAAGGCTTCTGATGTCTTCGTCGAGTGCCTGGAGGCGGAGGGCGTTCGCTACGTGTTCGGGATTCCGGGTGAGGAGACGCTTGATCTCAATGAGTCGCTTGCCGATTCTTCGATTGATTTCGTTCCTGTCCGCCACGAGCAGGGCGGCGCCTACATGGCTGACGCCTATGGCCGGCTCACCGGCCGGGCGGGCGTCTGCCTGGGCACGCTTGGCCCTGGCGCGACGAACCTGGTGACGGCCGTCGCCGATGCTTTTCTCGATCGATCCCCGCTCGTCGCCTTGACCGGCCAATCCGATCTCGAGCGAATGCATAAGGAGTCCCATCAGTACATAGACCTGATCGGCATCCTCCGCCCGATCGTCAAGTGGAACGCGCGGGTCTCGAGTCCCGAAATCGTACCGGAGGTGGTCCGCAAGGCCTTCGCGGTCGCGGAGTCAGAGAAACCCGGCGCCACGCACCTGGAGCTGCCCGAGGACGTCATGGCCCGCGAGTTCGATGCCTCACCGCTGCCTCGCCACACGCCCGTAAAGTCCGAGCCCGGCGCACGCGAGCTGCAGCAGGCGGCGGACGTGATCTGCAACGCCGAGCATGTGGTGGCGCTGGCGGGGGCGGGCGCGGTGCGTACACGGGCCGGCGCTGCACTGCGGAGCTTCGCGGCCGCGACCGAGATTCCGATCGCCGAGACCTTCATGGCCAAGGGCCTGCTCGACGACGAGGACCCACAGGCGCTAGGCACGGTCGGCCTCCAGGCACGCGACTACGCGATGGCCGGGTTCGAGGACGCCGACGTGGTCGTGACGATCGGCTACGACCTGGTGGAGCACGCGCCCGAGCAGTGGAACCCGCGAGGGGACAAGCAGATCGTGGTGATTGACACTGTCGCCGCCGAGATCGACGAGTTCTACGTACCGGCGGTGGAGCTGGTGGGTGAGATCCCCCACATCCTCTCGCGGCTGACGAGCGCCTGCCGACAGGACCCGAGCCCTGGTGGATCCAGCCGTCTGCGCGAGGTGGTGCAGGGGGCGTTGCGCGAGGGCGCATCAAACGATCGCTTCCCGGTGATTCCCCCACGTGTCCTGTGGGACATCCGTCAGGTGCTGGGTCGGGAGGACATCCTGGTCTCGGACGTGGGGCTCCACAAGCTGTGGATCGGGCGCATGTTCCCGGCCCACGAGCCCGGCACGGTCTTGATCGCCAACGGTTTGGCGGGCATGGGCTTCGCGCTGCCGACGGCGATCGGTGCCAAGCTCGTCCATCCGGATCGCAACGTGATTGCCGTGCACGGGGACGGCGGCTTTCTCATGAACTGTCAGGAGCTCGAGACCGCCGTGCGCCTGCGCACACCGGTGGTGAATGTGCTCTGGGAGAACCATGAATTCGGCTCTATCGCCTGGAAGCAGGACAAGAAGTTCGGTCGCCACTTCGACGTCGAGTTCGGCAACCCCGACTTCGTCAAGCTGGCGGAGGCGTTCGGCGCCGCCGCCTGGAGGCTCGAGAGCGCCGACGAGCTGGGCCAGCGCCTGCGCGAGGCGCTGGCGCTCGACCGCCCCTCGCTGATCGTGGTGCCAATCGACTACTCCGCGATGGACGTCGCCCTGTCTGAGGAGCTGGGCCGAGAGATCGTCTCGACTTGAGCCCTTGAGCGAACAGCGGGACCGGGACGTGCTGGTCATCGGGGCTGGGCTCGCTGGCCTGGTGACGGCGCTCGAGTTGACGGAGCGGGGGCGCGAGGTGCTGCTCGTCGATCGCTGCCTGCCCGAGGAGGTAGGGGGCCTGGCGCGCGAGGCGTTCGGCGGCATGTTCATGGTCGACACGCCCGAGCAGCGGTTTTCGGGAATCCGCGACTCCGAGCAGCTGGCGCTCGAGGACTGGCGGCGGATCGCGGGCTTCGAGCCGGATGACGTCTGGCCGGACCGCTGGGCGGAGCAATACGTCACACGCGCGCGCGACGACGTCGGGAACTGGCTGAAGCGCTATGGCGTCCGCTTCTTCCCGGTCGTCAATTGGGCCGAGCGCGGAGTCTACGGCGACGGAAACTCGGTACCTCGCTTCCATCTCACATGGGGATGCGGGCAGGCCCTGGTCGACGCCTTGTGGAACGCCGCCCGGCGCCACCGCTCGCTCGAGGTGCGCTTTCGCCACCGAGCTACGGAGCTGGTGTTGGGCGAGGGACGCGTGTTAGGGGCACGGGTGGTCGCCGACGGGGACGGGTCTTCGTACACGGTCGAGGCTCGCCACGTGGTGGTGGCCGCCGGGGGGATCGGCGGGAACCTCGAGCTGATACGCGCCAACTGGCCGGCGAACCTGGGCAGCCCGCCGGCGGAGATCCTGATGGGCTCTCATTACTACGCCGACGGCGCGATGCATGAGGAAGTGCAGCGGCTGGGGGGCAACATCACGCATCTGGAGAGGATGTGGAACTACGCCGACGCGGTACGCCACCCGAGCCCGCGACGGCCGCTGCACGGGCTGAAGCTGATCCCTCCCCGCTCGGGCCTCGTTCTCGACCCCACCGGGCGCCGCTACGGGCCGACAGCCCTGATCCCCACCTTCGACGCCTACCACGCGCTGGAGCGGATGTGCGAGGACCCTCGCGCCTACTACTGGATGATCTGCAACTGGAAGATCGCCCGGCGCGAGCTGGACGTGTCGGGCTCGCAGCACAACCCTTCGATCAGGGAGAAACGGCCGCTCCGGTTCCTACTAGGGATCCTGCTGGGCAAGCCCACACTGGTTCGCTACTTCGTAGAGCGCTGCCCGGATTTCGTGACGGCTCGTACGCTACCCCAGCTCGCGCAGCGGATGGCGGCCGTCACCGGCGACGGCGCGCTCGACCCCGAGCAGATGGCGTCTGAGGTCCGCCGCTACGACGCGACGATCGCCCGCGGCAAACCGTTGTTCAACGACGACCAGCTACGCCGGATCGCACAACTTCGCAACTGGCGCGGCGACCGCCTGCGCACGAGCCGCTTTCAACGCATAGAGGACGCCAAGGCCGGGCCACTGATCGCCATTCGGATGACGGTCCTGGCGCGCAAGAGCCTGGGCGGGATCCAGACCGACCTCGGCAGCCGCGTGCTGCGGGCGAACGGCTCGGTGATTCCCGGTCTCTACGCGGTCGGGGAGGCGGCGGGCTTCGGCGGCGGCGGCGTGCACGGCAAGCGCTCGCTCGAGGGCACGTTCCTGGGTGGATGCGTGTTCACGGGCAGACTGGCGGCGCGGACGATCCTTAAGGAGGGCTAGGGCGGGCGCTTGGGCTCGCTGCCGGCGCGGCGACTTCCGGCCAGCGGGCCCCCTAGCCGATCTGGCGCTCGCGTCCTAGCCGATCTGGCGCTCGCGTCCTTCCCACTCGCGCTCGCGCAGGTCCTTTTTTTGGATCTTGCCGGTGGACGTCCGAGGCAGCTCGGTGATCTCCACGGACGCCGGCCGCATGTAGCCGGGTAAGCGCTCCTTGGCGAAGTTGAGGATCTGCTCCTCGGAGGCGTCCTCGCCTTTGGTCAGCTCGACGAACGCCTTTGGCCGCTCACCCCACTTCTCGTCGGGAGTGGAGACGACCGCGACGGCGGCCACCGCGGGGTGCTCGGAGACCGCCTGCTCGACTTCGATCGTCGGTACGTTCTCGCCTCCGGAGACGATGATGTCCTTCTTGCGGTCGCGGAGCTCGACGTAGCCATCGGGGTGGCGGACGCCCAGGTCACCGGAGTGGTACCACCCGTTGCCGAGCGTCTCCGCCGTCTGATCGGGATCGTCGAAGTAACCGGTCATCACGTTGTTGCCGCGCATCAGGACCTCACCGAGCGTCTTGCCGTCAGCGGGGACCTCGTTGTTTTGATCATCGACCACCCGGACCGCCTCAGCATTGACGTAGTGCACGCCCTGGCGTCCCAGCAGCCGCGCTTGTTCGTCGATCGGCAACTCGCTCCAGTCCTCCTGGCGTTCGCACACCATGTAGGGCCCGTACAGCTCGGTAGCGCCGTAGACGTGGATCGGACGAATTCCGATCTTGGTGAGCCTGGCGAACAGCTCGGCGGTAGGAGGCGAGCCGGATACGGTCGTGATGACCTCTCGATCGAACTCGTGCGCGTGTTCGTCATCCAACAGTGACGCCTGCACGGTGGGCGCCCCGTTGTAATGCGTGACTTCCTCTTCGTCGAATAGCTCCCAGACTCGTCCCGGCTCGACCTTGCGCAAACAGACGTGGCGACCCCCCACCGCCGTCACCGCCCAGGTGAAACACCAGCCGTTGCAGTGAAACATGGGAAGGGTCCACAGGTAGACGCTCTCCGGCGTCAGCTGCGTCTCAATCACCTCGCCGAGAGCGTTCAGGTAGGCGCCCCGGTAGTGGTACACCGCTCCCTTCGGCCGTCCGGTCGTGCCTGATGTGTAGTTGATCGAGATTGGCTCGCTCTCGTCCTCGAGCACGCTCGGAAGCGGATCGGTCGACCCCTCGGCCAGGAATTCCTCATACGGGTCGTCTGGCTCCCCGCTGTCGTCGATCCGGACCTTGCGGTCGAGCTGAGCCCCATCGACCAGCTGCTCGAACTCTCGATCGACGAACACGAACCGCGCGCCAGAGTGCTCGAGGATGTATCCGACCTCCTTGGCATTCAGGCGATAGTTGACTGCTACTAGAACGCCACCGGCGGCCGGGACCCCGTAATGGGCCTCGAGCAACGCGGGGATGTTCGGGGCGATGAAGGCCACCCGGTCGCCTTTTCGCAGCCCCGCCCGGAGCAGGGCGGAGCCCAGGCGGCGCGCCCGCTCGTCCATCTCGCGATAGGTGTAGCGTCGATCGCCGTGCACCACCGCCACCTTGTTCGGATAGACGAACGCGCTGCGCGCCAAGAAGCTCAGCGGATTGAGCTCGCTCCGGTGGGCCCGGCGGATGTCGGCGGCGTCATTGGTTTGGTTCATGGTCCTCTCCCTCCGTTGTCGCCGGGAACTCTTCCCGGATGCAGGGAAGGACCATCACGGATTGCTCTTGTCGGGTCTGTGCGGATGCTCAGGCCATCAGGGGCGCGCCGATCCGCTCGTGCAGCGGCCTAGCGCAAGCTCCCTTGCGCCATCTTGCGCAGGTCCATCGCCTTGTCGTAGGTCTCCTCGTCCACCCCGTGCTCAAGCGCTACGTCTCTGAGCATCCGCCCGGAGTTGGCCGCCTCCTTGACGATTTCCGTCGCCTTGTCGTAGCCGATCGCCGGATTCAACGCGGTGGCGGCGGCCAGCGTCGCCTCGGCCGAGTGCCGGCAGCCCTCCTCGTTGGCCTCGATTCCGTCGACGCACTTCTCGGCGAAGGCACGGGCGGTTGAGGCCAACAGGCGGATCGACTCCAGCAGATTGCGGGCAATCAGCGGCACGCGCACGTTCAGCTCGAAGTTGCCCTCGAGCCCGCCGATCGTGATCGCCGCATCGTTGCCGATCACCTGGGCGGCGACCTGGAGGACGACTTCCGGGATCACCGGGTTGACCTTGCCCGGCATGATCGAGGAGCCCTTCTGCAGCTCGGGGAGCAGCAGCTCGCCGATGCCGGCACGCGGACCGGACCCCATCAGCGCCAGGTCGTTGGCGATCTTCGTCATCGAGACCGCGATTACTTTGAGCACGCCGGAGAGCTCAACCAGGGCGTCGCGATTCCCCTGTGCCTCGAACGGGTCTTCGGGCGGATTGATCTCAAAGCCCGTCGCCTGCCCCAGCTGCTGGCGTACGCGCTGGGCGAACTCGGGGTGAGTATTGAGTCCCGTACCCGTCGCCGTGCCCCCGAGCGGGATCTGCGAGACCTGCGGCAGCGCGTTCCGGATACGGCGTGCGCCCAGTCGGACCTGAGCGGCGTAGCCCGAGAACTCCTGCCCCAGCGTCACCGGGACGGCGTCCATGAGGTGCGTGCGACCTGACTTGACGATGTCGCGGAACTCGTCGGCCTTGGCCTGGAAGGACGCCTCGAGCTGCTCGAGCGCCGGCAGCAGGTCGTCGTGGGCCTCGGCCAGTGCGGCCAGGTGGACGGCCGAGGGGAAGACGTCGTTCGACGACTGACCCATGTTGACGTGGTCGTTTGCGTGGGCGTCGTCGCCCGCCAGGTGGGCGATGACCTCGTTGGCGTTCATGTTGGTGGAGGTGCCGGAGCCGGTCTGAAAGATGTCGATTGGGAAGTGGTCGTCGAACTCGCCCTCCGCCACTCGGTCCGCGGCACGAGCGATCCGCTCTGCCACGTCGCCGTCGAGCTTGCCGAGGTCGGCGTTCACACGGGCAGAGGCGGCCTTGATCCGTCCCAGCCAGCGGATCACCGGTCCCGGCACCCGCTCGCCGGAGATCGGAAAGTTGCCCACCGCCTTGGTGGTCTCGCCTCCCCACAGCTGCTCCTGTTCGGTTACGCCCATTGCTGTCCTTTCGGTGTCTTCGTCTCTGGTATGAACGCTACTCCGGTCGCCGCGAGGGCCTCGGTCAGCCGCAGAACGCGATCAGCTCGCGAGCCACCCCCACCGGATCGTCGTAAGCGATCAGAAACCCGGTACCGGGCAGGGTGCGGAGCTGTGCGTTCGGGAGCAGGTCAAGCGCCTCCTGCGCACCCGCCAACGGATGAAAGTCGTCGTTCTCGGCCCACAGCAGCAGCACGGGGATGGACAGCTGCTGATAGATATCGAGCAGTTGGCGCTGTGGGGCCGCGGGCCAGCGCCGCGCGAACTTGGCCCAGGAGCGTGCGCGGTTGCCATTCCCGCCCACGTCCGCAAACGCATGACGCACGAGATCGCGGCTGGCGGGATTGTGCTGCGCGGAGAGACGCTCACCGAGCGACGGCCGAAAGACGATCGTCGCCCCGCGCGCCAGTACTCGATCAAGCCCCGGTACAGCGGCCCCTCGGCACGCGACCCTCCATGCCGTGCGCTTGGCGCGGTGCTCCTCGCGGCGGTGAAGCCGCGTGGGCATCAACACCATGCGGGCCGGGGCGATCAGACCCGTCGCGGCGGCCTTCAGTGCCAGCTCAGCACCGAGGTCGTGGCCCGCGACCAATGGTCGCGGACCCAGCACCTCATGGCAGAAGCCCGCGATGACCTCGGTCAGCCACCCCACCGTGTAGGGGTGGCGAGGACGATCCTCGGAGTCGCCGTGCAGCGGCAGGTCCGGCAGGACGACCCTAAAGCGCCCCGAGAGGGGTGCGACGATCGGCTCCCACTCGCGGTGCGAGAGTCCCAGCGAGTGCAGCAGCACGATCGCGGGGCCCGTTCCCGCCTCCCGGTATGCAACCCGTGCACCGTCGCGGTGGTGGTAGAGGCGCAGTCGCATACGGTCTCATCGTCTCACCACGTGATGGGCGCCTGTCGCATGAGATGCGGCGTACGGTTGCAAAGCCACGGCACGGATCTGCGCAGCGCTCGATCTGCGGCGGTGCTCCTTCACGCGCGCGGAGCTCCTACTCGTCCGCGCCGCGATGGTTTTCGGACCGGCTCGGAGTTCCTACTCGTCCGCGCCGCGATGGTTTGTCCGGTCCGCGCCGCGATGGTTTGGCCGCGCCGCGATGGTTTTCGGGCCGGCTCGGAGCCCTACTCACACGCGCCGCGATGGTTTTCGGATTCCAAGGTTGTGCAATTCGTGGACGATGCTGGTCAACGCTGCCGAAAGTGGGCTGCAATTGTGCGCATGGAGTCAACCTCTTCAAGTCCCCTCGGTCTCTCCACCTCTCAGGCTGCGCACGTTCTGGGCGTCTCGCTTGGCACGATCCGCCGCTGGTCGGACATGGGCTACCTCCAGTCCTACCGCACCCCCGGCGGTCAGCGCCGCTTCAGCCGCGACCAGATCGAGCAGTTCCTGAACTCACTGCAGGACACCGGCCAGACGCCGCGTCGGGCGGCGGGCCAGAGCTGATTTCTCGGGGACGGGGGCAGCTGCCTGCCGCGCCAGCGGCGGGCAGCCAAGCTGCGCCCGCGGCGCGGTAGACCCGATGCGAGTGGCCGGGCTGAGCCGAGCGGTGCCGCAGACCGGATGCGAGTGGCCGAGCCGACCATAAACCGCCACGCATTGAGGCGCCTGCTCTTGCGGGATTAGTTATGCCCGCATGCCGGGCACGACTGACCGCATGTGCTTGAGCCCGCGATGGAGTGGCCGAATATGTCCGGCCGACCCGTTGCGCCCCCTGGCGGCTGTTGCCCAGCCGAGCGCGCCTACGCGTGCGCCTCTTTGATCCGCCGCTCCATCGCCAACTCGACATCGAAGTCGGCGGCGTCGGCGTGGCGATACTCGGTGTCTTCGCCCGAGAGCAGGCCCGCCAGCACCTCCACATAGTGAGCGTCGAGCTGTGTGCCGGCGACCCGACGCAGCTCCCGCAGCGCCTCGAATGAACTCATAGGGGTGCGGTAGGTGTCGCTGGCGGTGAGTGTGTCGTAGACCTCGGCGACGGCGATCATCTTCGCCAGCTCCGGAATCTCATCGGCGGAGAGTCCCTTCGGATAGCCGCGCCCGTCGACCCGCTCGTGGTGGGCGAGCACGATCTCCCCAACCGGGCCGTACATGCCGAGATCCTGGAGCATGTCGGCCCCCAGTTCCGGATGGCGCTGAATCGCCATCCAGTCCTCCTCCTGCAGCGGCCGGCCCCGTTCGGCCACGCGATCAGACAGGGCGAAGTGACCGATGTCGTGGAGCAGGCCCGCGGTATGCGCCAGCTCCTGCTCCTGTGGGCTCATCCCGACCGACTCCGCCATGTCCCGGGCGAACCGGGCAACCGCCGCAGCATGCCGCGCCGCCCGCCCATCGCGGATGTTCATAGACCTCATCAAGCCGGCGAGCACACCCCAGGAGAGCGAGACGTATTGCTCGGTGCGCTGGCGCGAGCGGGACAGCAGCTCTGCTTGGTAGGCGAAGGCGAAGAGGGCGGCGAGGGCGAATGCGATGCCGGCCGTGCCCACCTCCACGTAGATCGCGGCGCCAGCGATCGCTAGGGCTACGTTCAACACAAACGACGGCGCGAACTCTTCCAGCATCTTCAGCGGACGGACGGCCACGCCGCGGAAGACGTACCAACAGCCGGTGGCCACGACAGCATTGAGGAATAGATAGGCGAAGCCAGCGGCGGTGACCGCGAGGTAAAACGCGAAGCTCCGAGTGCTCGACGGTGCGATTGCACGGATGAGGTTCGCGGCCACCAATGCAGGAACCACTACGGAAGCGAGGTTGGCCGGAATCGTCCAGCGCGGAGATCGCCTTCGGGTCTGCGCGCCGATCTCGCCCAATGCGCCAGCTATGCATGCCGAAGTAGGACCCAGAAAGGCAGCCGCGAGCAGCACGACAAGCCACGAAGCCGAGACTGCCATCCCACCCACCGCGGGAACGACGAGGCCCCCTGCTGCAACTGCAGCAATCGCCAGCACAACTGTCAGCGCGTTGCCCCCGGCATGATCCAGATGGGCTTCCCACGCAGCGACGCCAGCACTAGCCAACAGGCAGACAACCAGCACGCTAAGCACCACGTGCTGCAACGACGCCCGCTCACGCCAGTTTGGGGCGCGCCCAGCCATGGACCAAAGGTACCGCTATTGCCGCACTCTGCCGAACCCTTGGTTCGAAACGTGCGCCCTATCTACTTGACTACTTGCGCGTTACCAGCAACGGAAGGACATTTATGGCTCCGTGTTGAGAGTGGGAAAGCGGTCGCACACCCCCGGGTTAAGCGGCGCAAGCCCGACGACAAAAACTCCAAAAACCCTCCAATTGGTGGAGGTTTTGCATAACTTATAGCACGAAAGTTGTGCAATTTCTGCTCAACTCGCGCATTTAGCACGGGCTAGGCCGACCTTTCCTGTGCATGCGCTATCTCAAAACGAGCGAAGCCGCCGCGCTCTTGAACGTCAGCCCGAACACGCTTCGGGCTTGGGAGCGGCGTTTCGGATTCCCGAAGCCACTGCGTTCGCCCGGTAAGCACCGCCTTTTCACCCACGGCGAAGTGGCTTCGCTGCGGGACGCTCTGCAGGAGGGGCTCTCGATCTCCTCCGCTGTTTCCCGCGCGCGCGAGGGACTCTCTGGCGACAGCAACTCCCTGGTCGGCGCGCTCGTCTCATTTGAGCGCCAGCGAGCAGACATCGCCCTCGAAGCGGCGCTGGCACTGCGCTCGGTGGAGCGCTCGGTGGAGGAAGTGCTGCTGCCATCCCTCGACGAAATCGTGCGACGTCACACCGTCGACTCGGCGGCGTGGGCGTTCTCGGCGCACTGGGCGGCTGGCTGGCTACGGCGCGCTACGCATTTGGCCCCCCCGCCCGTGCGGCCGATGTCGGTCCTCTTGGGCGACGCCACGCGCGACGATCTAGACCCTGACGCTCCACACATCCGCGCATTCGAGCTCTTCTGCGTCCGGGCAGGGATCAGCCTGCTGAGTCTCTCCGCTCGGGGGGTGACCGGCATTGGTGACGCGGTGTCGGTGCATGGCCCTAACGCGGTTGTCATCGCCGGCGGCCACCTGGACGACGACACGGTCGCCAGATGGGCGTACGCGGTTCGACTGGCAGCGGGGGCGCTCCCAGTCGCCGTGTACCGCCGGGGAGCTCAGCGCGTCAGGATGCGCACGACGGGCACGAGCGTGCTTCCAGGAGGGGCGGGAGAGGCGCAGCGGCAGCTGCTCGAGCTGGTCGAGGCCGAGCAGGCCGAGAGGAGAGCGGCGGAAGGAACGCGCCGCTCGGGCGGGCAGCTGACGGCGCGGACAGCGAGCCTGTAACCAGCGGGCTCGGCGGACGTACAGACTGCGACAAGGACGACATCCGGGAGGTCGGATCAAGTGACGGGGGACAGACGGCAGGCCCTACTTGCGGTCGTGCCAAACAACGAAGGTCAGAGGGGCGAGGACCGGGAAGTAGCACCCCGCGTCCGCTTCTGCAGCCATTGCGGTGCCAGGCCGAGCGATGGCGATCAGGCGCCCTTGGTCACTGAGCAGAGCTCGCGCGTTTGCACCAGCTGCAACCTTGGGCTGCTGCTGGAGACGGGCGCCGACGTAGCGCCGGAGAAAGGCGGAGCGTTCATCGTGGTCGACAGCTCGCTCTCAATCTGTGCCGTCTCCAGCGAGGGCGAGCGTGTGCTGGCCACGCGCGAGCCGGACGCAGTCAACCGGCACGTCACAGAACTGCTGGCTCCCGCGGACGCCGAGGCGCAGGGACCGGCGAACCTGGCAGTGGGGATTACGTGGGCCGCGCGGGGCGACGGCGCCGAGCGCCGGGTGACGGTGCGTCCCACGAACGTCTTCGGCGTGAGGCTCCAGGCGCGGATCGCCAGCTGCGGACCGCCTCAGGCCGCGCTGCTGGTCTTCGACTAACCGGCCACCCAAAGCCGGCTCACTTCTGACCCTGCGTCGGAACGCCCGTGCGAGGCGCCGATCGCGCCGGCCACACCGCGAACGATTCTGCACGCTTCCTTGCGATGCTTGCGCAGTTTGCAAAATACCTGCATAAACCACGCCTCATGAGTGGAATCCGCACAAATGCGGCTGCCGTGATGCTCGACGTCAGCCCCAATACTCTCCGTAGCTGGGAGCGTCGCTACGGCTTTCCCCGTCCCCAGCGTTCCCCCGGCGGGCACCGGCAGTATTCACTGGCCGAGATCGAGGCGTTGCGTATGACGCTGTCTGAGACACACAACGTGTCTTCGGCCATCTCCCTCGCGCGCGAGCGCGGCGAGGGACCGTCCACCTCAGCGCGCCTCGCGGCGGCGTTCGGGGCTTTTGACGAGGAGCGCTCGAATCGGCTGCTCGAGGAGAGCCTCGCGCTGCGCTCGGTCGAGCGCACCGTCGAGGAGGTTTTGCTCGAGGCGGTCAATGCCCATTCGACTGCTGACCAGATGACCGCCGAGTACGAGTTCGGCTGGCGCCATGCCACCGGATGGATCTCGGCGCTCAAGCGCCTCTCGCCTCCCGCTTCTCGTCCCGAGGGCATCCTCGTCTTCGATGCGTCGGCGCTACACGACTTTGACGCGGTCCACGCGCAGTCGCTGGAGCTGGTGCTCCGCCGGGCGGGGTTGCGCACGCTGCTGCTGGCACTGGCGGTGGACTCGGCACGGCTGGCCCATGCCGTCCGGGCCGTTGGGCCGGCGGCGTTTGTCCTTACTGGCCGCCGCGCGAGCCTCGATCAGATCGGTCGGCTCGTCTACGCCGTCCGGGGCGTCGTCCCCGGAGCTGTGGTGTTCGACTACCGCGGCGCGGTCCCGGACACCGGCGCGAGCACCGTCCAGCGCCTCGGCGACAAGCCGATAACGGCCCGCGACGCGCTCCTGGCCCATCTCGATGGTGGGCGGACGAGCGCCGAGATGCAGGCCAAGGCTCGGCTGCGCGCGGAGGCCGCTGCGCAGGCGGCCGGGCGCCAGCGCTCGCTGCAGACGGCTTAGGGCTAGCCGGCATCGTGGCAGGGGGTTGGGTGGACCCCTGCCACAATCGGCCACCCGATGGAACAACCGCACCGCCCCGTCAGCCGTCAGCCCTCGTTTCCGCGTCTCGAGCAGGAGGTGCTCGCTCGCTGGCGTCAGCGCGACGTGTTCGGCGAGTCGCTTCGCCGCCGCCGGGGCGCGCCGTCGTGGGGCTTCTACGAGGGCCCACCGACGGCCAACGGCGCGCCTGGTTCCCACCACGTGCTGGCGCGGGTGTTCAAGGACATCTTCCCGCGCTACAAGACGATGCGCGGGTTCTACGTCGAGCGCAAGGGCGGCTGGGACTGCCACGGCCTGGCGGTTGAGCTCGCGGTCGAGGACGAGCTCGGATTCACCTCCAAGGGAGACATCGAGCGCTACGGGATCGCGGAGTTCAATGCAGTCTGCCGCGACCGGGTGCTCAGCCACGTCGACGACTGGAACCGGCTGACGGAGCGGATCGGTTTCTGGATCGACCTCGAGGACGCCTACCGCACGCTCGACCCGGCCTATGTCGAGTCGGTTTGGTGGTCGCTGAAGACGATCTACGACCGGGGGCTCCTGTACGAGAAGTTCAAGGTGGTCCCGTACTGCCCTCGGGACCAGGTCACGCTCTCAAGCCACGAGCTCGGACAGCCGGACGTGTACCGCGAAGTGCTGGATCCGAGCGTGTACGTGAAGCTGCCGAGTCCGCGGGGGACGCTCCTGGTCTGGACGACGACCCCGTGGACGCTCGTCTCGAACGCCGCGGTGGCGGTCGATCCAGAGCTGATGTATGTCAGGACCGACGAGAGCTATGTCCTGGCCGAAGCGGCCGTCCAGAGGGTGCTGGGCGAGGAGGCAAGGATCGTCGAGCGCTTCGAGGGCTCGGAGCTCGTCGGCACGCGTTACGAGGCGCCCTTCGATTTCATCCCGGGGAGCGAATACGGGCCAAAGGGCCACACCGTCCTGCCGGCCGAGTTCGTCTCCGCCGACGAGGGCACCGGCCTGGTCCACACCGCGGTCGCCTTCGGCGAGGATGACTTTCGCCTCGGCGAGCAGCAGGGCCTGAACGTCATCAACCCCGTTAGGCTCGATGGCACCTACGACGAGCGGATCGGACCGTATGCGGGGCGTTGGGTTAAGGACGCCGATCAGGACCTGATCGAGGACCTGCGCAGCCGCGACCGCCTGCTCCGAGCCGAGCTCTATGAGCACTCCTATCCCCACTGCTGGCGCTGTGGCACGCCGTTGCTCTATTACGCGAAGCCGTCGTGGTACATCGCCACAAGCCAACTCAAGGACCGACTGCTGGCAAGCAACGAAACGGTCAGCTGGTATCCGGAGCACGTAAAGCACGGCCGCTTCGGAAACTGGCTCGAGGGCAACGTCGATTGGGCACTCTCGCGTGAGCGCTACTGGGGCACGCCGCTGCCGATCTGGCGCTGCCCGAGGGACCACGTGCACGCAGTGGGTTCGCTGACCGAGCTCGCGCAGCTATCCGGCACGCGCCTCGATGATCCTCACCGGCCGTTCGTCGACGAGGTGACCTTCCCCTGTCCTCATTGCGACGGGCAGATGCGCCGCGTGGAGGAGGTGATCGACGTGTGGTTCGACTCAGGTTCGATGCCCTTCGCCCAGTTCCACGCGCCGCGGGAGAACGAGGACCACTTCGAGGAGCGCTTCCCTGCCGATTTCGTCTGCGAGGGCCTGGACCAGACGCGCGGATGGTTCTACTCGCTGCTCGCGGTCTCCACGCTGCTGTTCGATCGCTCCCCGTATAGGAACGTCGTCTGCCTCGGGCTGATCCTGGACGAGGAGGGTCGCAAGATGTCCAAGTCGATGGGCAACACGGTCGAGCCTTGGGACGTGCTGGACCGCTTCGGCGCCGACGCCTTCCGGTGGTATTTCTTCACCTCAAAGCAGCCGTGGGACGGCTACCGCTTCTCGCTGGGGACGATCGAGCAGTCGGTCAGGCAGTTTCTGCTGCCGCTGTGGAACACCTACTACTTCTACGTCCTCTACGCCAACGCGAACGGTGTCGCTCCGCCGCCGCTGCCCGACGTGCTCGGCAACGAGCTCGACCGCTGGGTGCTCTCGAGGCTGAGCGCGACGGTGGAGACCGTGACCGAGCGCCTTGACGACTACGACGCCACCAGCGCCGGGCGGGCGATCGCCGACTACATCGAAGACCTCTCCAACTGGTACGTACGCCGCTCGCGCCGGCGCTTCTGGGACGGCGATCGCGACGCGTTCGCCGTGCTCCGCAGCTGCCTGCTGACCACTGCCCAGATGCTCGCGCCGTTCTGCCCCTTCGTCGCCGACGAGCTCTATGAGAACCTGGACGGCTCCGAGCCAAGCGTCCACCTGACGGACTTCCCGGAACCGCAAGCGCGCGATTTCGAGCTCGAGGAGGCAATGACGGTCGCCCGGGAGACCGTCCGCCTCGGGCTCGCGGCGCGCGCACAAGCCCAGGTAAACCTCCGCCAGCCGCTCCGCGCGGCGGTGATCGTCGCCTCCGGTCGGGAGCGGGAGGCGATCGAGCGGCTGGCCCAGATCGTCAAGGGCGAGCTCAATGTGCGCGAGCTGCGCTTCGTGGCCCAGGCCGATGAGCTGGGGCAAGTCGAGATCAAGCCCAACTACCGAACGCTCGGACCGCGGTTCGGGAAGGACATGCCGACGGTGGCGGCGGCCATCGCGGGCCTGAACCCGGCCAGCGTGACCGCGGCACTACGCGATGGGCGGCCCGTGGCCATCAACCTCAACGGCCACGACCACGAGCTGAGCGCGGAGGATCTGACGGTGGCGATGAAGCCGCTCGAGGGCTACCAGGTCGAGCGCGAGGGCTCACACGGGGTCGCGCTCGAGGTTGCGATCGACGATGAGCTGCGGATCGAGGGCTGGGCCCGAGACATCGTGCGCGCGATTCAGAATGCGCGCGCAGCCGCCGGGTTCGACGTCTCGGACCGCATCGTGCTGCGGCTGGCGGGGGACGAGGATCTGGTCGGCGCGGCGCGCGCCTACCAGGACTACATCGCGGGCGAGACGCTCGCCGTCCAGGTCGACTACGGCTCCGCCGATGGGGCGGAGCCGGTGAGGATCGACGGCCGCGAGCTCCGGGTCGCGGTGGCGCGGGCGACCTAGGCGGTGAGCGCAGGCTCGAGCTCAGCCTCGAGCTTGCGCTTCGGGTACGCCCCGATGACCTTCTTGGCCACCTGGCCGTGGTTGAAGACGATCAGGGTCGGGATCGACATCACGTCGTAATTGATCGCCGTCTGCTGATTCTCGTCGATATTCAGCTTGACGACCTTGAGCTCGCCGGCCCGCTCCTGCGCGATCTCCTCCACGACGGGCGCGACCATCCGGCAAGGGCCACACCACGGGGCCCAGAAATCCACGAGCACCGGCGTCTGTGACTCGAGAACCTCGGCCTGGAAGTTGCTGTCGGTGACTTCTGTGACGGTGCCTGCCATCGGTGCTCCTTGCTCAGAGGGGTTGCTTCAAAAAGTATAGCGAGTCAATTTGGTTCGGCTCCGCGCATGCGCGGAGCCGCCGCGGGCGCATGCGCCCGCGGGGCCGGCGCTCATGAGCGCCGGCCGATATGGCTGACTAGCCTACGACTGGAGACGGATGGCCGACCCCACTAACACCGAGATCGCGGCAGCACTCGACGAGCTCGGTGACCTCAATGAGCTCGATGGCGCGATCATCCACCGGGTGGTCGCGTACCGCAACGCCGCTAAAGCGGTGCGCGAGGCACCAGTATCGGTCACCGGCCTGGCGCGTCAGGGGCGGGCCACAGAATTGGCGGGCATCGGCGCGACGATCCAGGAGAAGGTCCTGGCCCTGGCGGACGATGGGGTGATCCCAGCGACAGCCAAGCTGAGGGCGAAGTTCCCGGCAGGCCTGATCGAGGTCACCCATGTGCCGGGTCTGGGTCCCAAACGCGCTCGGCGCTTGTTCGACGAGCTGGGGATCGATTCGCTGCAGGCGCTTCGAGAGGCCGCCGAGCAGCAGCGGCTCCGCACGCTGAAGGGGTTCGGACCGAAGGCCGAGCAGGCCATCCTTGCCGCGCTGGAGGCAGCTGGTGCCGGCCAGCGCGGTAAGCGGGTAGTGCTTGACCGCGCGCTGGCCGTCGGCGAGCAGCTGATCGAGGCACTTCGAGCTCACCCCGCCTCGGAGCGCGTAGAGCTCGCGGGCTCGGCGCGGCGGATGACCGACAGCGTCAAAGACCTGGACGTGATCGCCACGGCCAAGGACCCGCTGGCGCTGGCGCAGGCGGCAGCCGCGCTGGAGCTGGTGGAGTCGGCGCAGAAGCCGGCTGCGGCGGGCGTCAGGCTCCGGACGCATACCGGATTACGCGTCGACCTCCGGATCGTTGCTCCCGATCAGTTCGGCAATCTGCTCCAGCACCTAACCGGCTCCAAGCAGCACAACATGGCCCTGCGCGACGCCGCCGTCCGCAAGGGGCTCCACGTCTCCGAGTACGGCGTCCTCGACGACCGCACCGGCGAGACCCACCGCTGCGCGACCGAGGACGAGGTCTACGGGCTGCTCGGCCTGCGCTACATCGAGCCTGAGCTGCGCGAGAACCGCGGCGAGCTGGAGGCGGCCGCCAGCGGCACCTTGCCGGAGCTGATCACGCTGTGCGACCTGAGGGGCGATCTTCACTGTCATACGACTGCCTCCGACGGCACGGCGTCGATCCAGGAGATGGCATTGGCGGCGCGCGATGCGGGCTACGAGTACCTGGCGATCACCGACCACTCGGCCTCGATGGGCTTCGGCTCCGAGGTCTCTCCCGACCAGCTGCTGCGGCAGATCGAGCTTGTCCGCTCGACGGATATTGAGGGCATCGAGCTGCTGGCCGGATCCGAGGTAAACGTCCTGCCCGACGGCTCGCTCGACTACGCCGACGAGCTCCTGGCGCAGCTCGACTGGGTGATCGCCAGCGTGCACACGTCGTTCAGGATGCCCTCGGAGACCATGACCAAGCGGATCGTGAGCGCGATCGAGCATCCGTTGGTCGACGCGCTCGGTCATCCGTCCGGACGCAAGGTCGAGCACCGCCGGCCCTACGAATACGATCTCGACGCGGTGATCGACGCCGCGGCGCGGACGGGGACGATGCTCGAGATCAACGCCAACCCCGATCGGCGTGATCTGAACGACGTCCAGGCCCGGGCGGCCGCAGCGGCCGGTGTGCCGCTGGTGATCGACACGGACGCCCACCGGCCGGCCACCTTTACCCGCGTGGCGCGCTTCGGCATCGCCACCGCCCGCCGGGCGTGGCTAACCGCCGGCGATGTGGCCAACACACGGCCGTGGGCCGAGCTCGATGCGATGCGAAAGCGGGTCGCGAACGCTTGAAGCGAGCGGGGGCCGCAGTCTCGCTCGTAATGGCACTCGCTGCATGCGGCGGCGGGCCAAAGCACGCCGCCGGCCCCAGCATCACGGCGACGACCCCGATCCGTGTTCGCACCACGCCGATCTCGATGAGGCTCTCCAGCCCGGCGTTCTCAGCGGGGGCCAGAATCCCCGCGGCGTATACCTGCAACGGACGCGACGTCTCGCCGCCGCTGCGCTGGTCCGGGGTCCCGGCCAATACCCGCGAGCTGGCACTGGAGCTGATCGACCGCGACGCACCCGGCGGACCGTTCATCCACTGGGCGCTGGCCGGCATCGCTCCATCGCTCGGCGGCCTGAGCACCGGAGAGGCCATGCCACCCGGCGCGGTCGCCGGTCGCAACGGCTTCGGCAAGGACGGCTACGGGGGACCGTGCCCGCCATCCGGTCCTCCCCACCGCTACCTGTTTGTGCTGATGGCGCTGGGCTCGCGGTCCGGGCTCAGTCCCGGCTTCTCGGTCGCCGCGCTCCCTGCCTCCCGGGGCCTGGCGCTCGGCGAGCTTGGAGCGACTTACTCGCGGCCCTAGAGTCGGCGGGCGGATGCTCAGAGGCAACGGCGGCCGCCGGCCGGAAGCTCCGCCGCTGCTCCGAACGTCCCTTCCCCCCACGCCATCTGGCTCTGATTCCAGTCAGCGTCACGCCCCGCTGCACGGCTGCGAACCAGGCCAATCCGCCGAGGCACAGGATGAGCGCGATCCAGAAGTTGACGCGCATCCCGAGGAAGTAGTTGGAGTAGTCGATCCGCTGAGTCTCCTCGAAGATGCGAAAGCCCGAGTAGCCCGCGACGTAGAGAGCGAACAGGCCTGGTGCGCGGACCTTGCGGTGGTGGCCCAGCCACACGAGAAACGACGCCAGCGAGAGGTTCCAAATGATCTCGTACAGGAACGTCGGCTCGAAGGTGGCGTAGTTCGCGTAACCCGGCGGCCGGTGAGCCGGTGCGATCTTGAGTGCCCAGGGCAGCTTGGAGGGAGCGCCGAAGAGCTCCTGATTGAAGTAGTTGCCGATCCGTCCGAACGACTGGGCCACGAGCAGCGCTGGCGCGACGGCGTCGGCGAAGCGCGGTAGCTGACCGTACGGCAGCTTCCGGCGCGCGTACCACACACCGACACCGGCCCCTGCGGCGATCCCGCCCCAAATGCCCAGACCCCCCTGCCAGATGGCGAACGGTCCCCACCAGTGGTCGGGAATCTGGCTTGGGGTAGTGATCAAGAAGTAGATCCGTCCGCCGATCAAGCCAGCGGGAAACGCCCACATCGCGGTCTCGTAGACCAGGTCCGGGTCGCCCCCCGCCTTGGCCCAGCGGCGCCGCGAGACCACGATCGCCGCCGCCACCGCCAGCACGTACATCAACCCGTAGGCGTGCAGGAAGAACGGCCCGATGTGAATCCCGTTCGAGGAGGGGCTCGGGATGTAGCCGGGTATCACCGACAGAGCATCTTGCCAGTTGAGCGAGCTGGGCCGTCGTGGGCCCGGCGCTCAGGCCCGTGGCCTGGCCCGCGGGGCGCGACCAGAGGTCCCGTTCAGCTCGAAGCGGTTCGAGCGAAAGCCCGGGGTGCGCGCCAGGCGGATCGGCTTGAACGGCGAAGTTCGCTCAACGTAGAAACGGACGCCGTCGCGTTCTTCGATCGCGACCACCGCTCCCGATTGCCGGCGCCACGCGAGCGCCCAGATGATCGCGAAACCCGTGGCCATTGCCGGGACCTGCGGCAGCACGAATGACAGCGCACCGGCGCCGATCGTCGAGAACACCAGTGGCCAGAGACGGTTCAGAACCGTCCGCGTCGGGCTGAGCTCAGGCAGCGAGGTCTGCATCCGCGCGCTGGCCAGCAGCGATGCGATTGGCGGCGAAGCGTCCGCCCGGCGGCCAAGCCAGATACCGACCAGGGCGGCGATCACCCACCAGCCGGCGCCCACGAGGACCGTGAGCGCGTCGCCTGAACCGCTCGCACCGGCCACGGTGACGGCAGCCAAGGCGCTCGCGGCTCCCGCGCTGATGAGCACCGTCAAGCGCAGGAAGTCGGTGAAGCGCATTTATAGCCGGGCGTCCCCTACTCCCCCGGACGCGCCCGCGCCATCGGCCTTGGGGTCGGGAGCCACCAGCATGGCGAGCAGATCGCGCACGCCGCTGGTGCCGTCGACGGCGAAATCCGCTTCGCCTACAACCTCGTCCGGGCCCTCGTCCGAGCGGACGCCGACACGTAGCACCTGCTTCAGCTGACCTTGGGCCGCCAGCTCGCCGAGCGCACGAAACGCGTCGAGGTCGGTCCTGTCATCGCCGGCGTACAGCGCCATATCGACGTCGGTGTCGGCGAGAAAGGAAGTGATTCCAGCCCCCTTGTCGATCCGCACTGGTGGGCGGACCTCTAGCACCTTGCGCCCCCAGTGCGTACGCAGCCCAGCGGACTCGGCGCGGGCGGCGACCGAGTCGATCGCCGCTCGTGCTGCCTCCTCGTCCGGCGCGCCACGCCAATGGAAGGCGACGATCGCCCCCTTGTCCTCAACGCGCACGCGGCGTCGCCGCAGGTCGGGAGTGTCAACCTCACGCCCGAACTCGTGCACCCGCCGGGCCCAGTCCTCGAGGCTCGGATCGAGCACCGGCTCGGTCCACCCGGCGCGCAACAGCTCGACGCCATGCGAGCCGAGGTACGAGATCGAGCCCACGGAGACCATGGCGCGCGCCTCCGATGCGCGGCGGCCGCTCACGCACGCCACCACGCCGTAGCGCCTCGCCAGCTGGATTACGAGCTGGCGGGTTCGTTCCGGGACGTGAGCATCAGACGACATCTCGACGATCGGCGCCAGCGTGCCGTCGATGTCGAGCAGAACCGCCGTTTTTGCTGCGTTGGCGCGCAGCGGCTCGAGTGCGTCTTGCGAGAGTGCGCTCGGCACACACCAAGTATGCCTCCTTCACAGCGCTTCTACTCGTCTCGCACGAATGCTTTCGGCCGCGCCTAAGGCTTGGATACGATGCCGCCATGGCTGAGCAAGGCAGCGGCTATGCGGTTTCCAGTCTCGATCAGCTCGGAGAGGGGTACGGCTTTCGCAAGATCCGACAGGGGGTGGGGGTCACCGCGTTTGGGATCAACGCGATTGTGCTGCCGCCAGGATATGAGACCGGCGTCCATTACCACGAGCAGCAGGAGGAGACCTACTTCGTCCACCAGGGCGAGGTGGAGTTCAGCTTCGGCGACGGTTCGACGCACCTGCTGGGGCCCGGTGGTGTAGCCCGAGTGGATCCGAAGACGCACCGCGGAATGCGCAACGCCGGTGACGGCGACGCCGTGGTGGTCGTGGCCGGTGGCAGGGAGGGTTACGTAGGACGGGACGGCGTCCGGGTCGGTCCCGGGCCCGCAGACGGGCCGCCGGGCGCCGGCGGTCCGCCAGGCGGAGCTTGAGCCGCCCTTCCCCGCCGGTGCTGCTCCTTCACGGGCAGCCTGGCAGCGCCGCCGACTGGACCCAGGTCGTTGCTGCGCTCGGAAACGAGTCTCAGACGATTGCGCTCGATCGGCCTGGCTGGGACGGAACCATCCGGGCTACCGACCTGCCCGGCAACGCTGAGGCCGCTGTCGATGCGCTGGATCGCCAGCACGCCCCATGCGCGACCGTGGTCGGTCATAGTTTCGGAGCTGGCGTCGCCGCATGGATCGCTGTCCGTTACCCGGAACGGGTTCGCGCGCTGGTGCTGGCTGCCCCGGCGGCCAATACGGCCTCGCTCACGCACACAGATCAGTTTCTGGCGAGAGCACCCGTCGGCCCGCTCGTCAGCAGCGGCATCTTGGCTAGCACCGGTGCCGCGCTCCGCCTGGAGCCACTCCGCCACTCGCTGGTCCGCCGGCTCAGGCTGGATGACCGGCAGTTGCTCGCCCTGGGGCGCCTGCTGGCCGCGCCCGCGGCCTGGCGAGCGTTCGCGGTCGAGCAACGAGCACTCGTCCGGCAACTGCCGCAGCTCGACGCCGAACTAGCTCGGATCGCCGTACCGACGGTGATTGTCGCCGGCGCCCACGATCGGATCGTGCCGGCCACGGCCGCCCGGGCGCTGGCCACTCAGATCCCGGGAGCAGAGCTCGTACTGCTGGCGGGGGCCGGCCATCTTCTGCCCCACCGCCATGCCGAGCGGCTGGCGGCCATCATCGAAGGAGTGGGCGGACGGACGCCGTGAGGCCGTCAGGCAGCCGCGTCTTGACTGGCGCGATTGAGCGGGTTCAAGTGTTCGCGAAGCCGTAGCAGGCGGGGCTGGGGCTCGTCGGTATCGATCAGCACCGCCGTACCCGGCCAGGCGTTTCGCAGGTAGGCGGCGTACGCCCGCGGCGAGCTCAGGTCCGGCTCGTAAATCCAGGAGCCGGTGTTCCAGTAGCGATACGCCCCGCTCGGCCCGGCTACACCGTCGAGCGGTTGGTGGGTGTGGGCGAAGACGATCTTGTCGGTGTCTTGGGCCCACCCGAGGTTCATCACCGCCTGCTCAAAGGCCGCGACCGGCCGCTGCGTGGCGATGCTCGGACGGACGGTGCGCGCCACGGACGTTGCCGCCTCTCCTCCGGCCGGTGCGCCGGTGCGCCGTCGGCGCTCGCGCTCCTGCGACCAGGCTTCCTGGTAGGTGCTTGCGGCGCGCTCCATGTTCTGTACTTCGGCAGACGCGGGGCCGCTGGGAAATCGCGTCCTCCTCCAGTGCGCCGCCATTTGCAGGGCGCGGGCCGGAGCGGCTCCTAGACGGAGGGCGTGCTCAAGCGCCTGGAAGGCTTTGTAGACACGCCTCTGCGCATGTGTTCCGTTCGGAAGCTGCGCCACGGTGTACAGCAGACCGGTCAGCAGCGCGGTCGTTGCCTCGTAGTCCTCAAACGTCGGCCTGCGCCGCGCGCCCACGGAGATTGACCAGATCAGCCGCGCCAGCATCCGGTCCTCCCGCGATCCCACCTGGCGAGCGTGAATATCGAGGTAGTGACCGTGCGTGCAGAGCACTCCGCCGACGGTGTAGGTGGGGTACCGGACGACGAGCTCGACGCCCTCCAGGCGAAGCGCGAAGAGGCGAAAGAATGGATCTCTGTCGCGCAGGGAGCGCAACAGGCCGGCTGTCGGCTCCTCGGTGGCGAGCTCCCACTGAAGCAGCGCTTCTGCCTCCCGCGCCACCAGGTGGTAGTCGTGGTTGCCGGGGAGGAACACCAGCCGCTTGCCCTGCAGCTTCTGGCGAAGCAGATCGAGGAGACCGGAGGCCGCTTTAAAGGCATCCGCCAGCGAACCGAACAGCAGGTCGAAGAGATCCCCCAGCACGATCACCTCGTCGACGTCGAGATGCGGCGCCAGTAGGTCCAGGTTCTCCTGTTCTCGCAGCAGGTCCTCGCCGGTCCAGGCACCGAAGTGGGTGTCAGATATGACTAATGCGCGCACCTAGCTGATCCCATCCCAGCGACTGGCTTCATCCCGCTAGCCAGCCGATCGCTAGCGTCGCACAAGTAGCTTCAGGCCGTCGCCCTCCCGCTGCACGACACCGAGGTCGCCGCCTTATGCCACGCGCGGGGTGCCGATGTGGGTGGCCCAGAAACCGTCGTCAGAGAAAAGCTCCTGGACGCAAGCATCGAGAATCCCGGCCTCGTTTGTCACGTCGAGGATCGTGTAGCGACGACGGATCATCTGCGCCCGGCGATAGGTCGCCTTGAACGGCTCCACGCCAAGACCGATCTCCCGCGGGGTGACGGGACATTCGGCCTTCGAGAGCTGGACCCGGACTTGCTCAGCCGGAAGCAGCTGCTCCTGAATGCGCTCGTGCAGCTCCGGCCAGCGCTGGCCGAGCAGCTGGAGCCGGCGCGAAAGCTGGGCGGCGTCGACGTACTTCGCTCGCGTCTCCGCCAGCGCCGCCTCCTCCACCTCGCTGCCGGCGAAAGCTTGACGAACACGCCCCTCTACCGCCTCCCACGACGGCCATGCGCGAACGGCGCCCGCTATGTCGAGGGCGGCAAGGTCGCGCGCCAGCATCCGCTCGTACAAGGCAGCGATCGACACGGTGCCCAGCGCCACCTTGAAGCCGTGGGAAAGAGGCGCCTGGCCCGGTTCCGGATTCTCTCCTACCCCCTCCATCTCCCACAGATGGCTGAATTGATGCTCGGCACCAGACGCGGGCCGGGAGGACGACGCCCCCTGCATCGCCAAGCCGGACATGATCAGGCCCTCGATCAACCTCTCCATTGCCCGGGCGTCGCCCGCGAGCAGCTCGGCAGGGCGCGCCGTCGCCTCCCGCAGCGGTCCTTGCACGAGCGACCACTCCACGGTCTTTATCGGCTCGATCTCGAGGGCGTCGGCCACGATCCAGTCCGCGCCGGCAGTGACCTTCGCCAGCAGGTCCCCGTAACCGGAGGCTGTCATCCGTGCAGGGGCACTCATCACCACTTCGACGTCGGCCACGACGGCCCGAGGCGCGGAGCACTCCATCGTCTGCTTGAAACCATCTTTGGTAATGGACGCACCGAACGATGTGTAACCGTCCATCGAGGCCGCCGTGGCGACGGTCATGTAGGGTCGTCCGCATTCGTGCGAGGCACGTTTGACAACGTCATTGACGGTTCCGGAACCAACGGCCACCGCGATCGCCTCGTGGTTGCTCAACGAGTTCGTCAGCGCCCTGACGTGCTCATAGTCCGCGTGTAGCACCGGCTGGCCCGGAAACTGGAACGGCTCCAGCACCGTACGTCCGCTCGCCTCGAGCTTCTCGTTGACGGCGTTCCCCGCCACCTCGCGCGTGTTCTCATCGAAAACCAGGACGGCGGCGCTGTCCGCGAAGCTGCGTTCGAAGACCTCCGCTATCGACGCCATGGCGCCTTGGCCGATGACCACCTCACGCGTGTCTGTCGCCCCACGTATGGCCTCCTCCAAGCGCGACGCGCCCACGGCTAAGTCCCCCGTTCCGCGGCGCTGCTTCGCTCGCCGCTCACGTGGGCGACCACGTCGTGCTGTATGCCGCCGATCGCGCCATAGAGCTCGCTGTAGCGGTCGACCCAGAAGCGGTACTGCTCGTGGCGCTCGGCGTCAGGCTCAATCGTCCGGTGGAAGCGCACCATGTTCTTGGCGGCGGTCGCAAGATCCGGGTGGATGCCCGCGCCGACGCTCGCCTGGATCGCGGCTCCCAGAACCGGGCCCTCGTTGACCTCGGCGAACGTGATCGGCACGTTGGACACGTCAGCGTGGATCTGCATCCACAGTTCGCTCTTGGCCGGCCCCCCAGAGACGACGTTCATCTGCGGTACGAACTTGTTCTCTCGGAGCGTGCGCAGGATGTCCTCGGTCCCATAACAGATGCCTTCGAGGACGGCGCGGAACAGGTGTCCCAGGCCGTGGCTGAGCGACAGCCCGGAAATTGCCCCTCGGGCACGGGGATCGGTGTGAGGCGAGCGGTTGCCCTGGAAGTAATCGAGGATCAGAAGACCGTCGGAGCCAACGGGAACCTCCTGCGCCATCTCGTTCAGGAGATCGTAGGGATCGATCCCTCGCCGCTCCGCCTCCGCCACGACGCCGCCGGCGAGCTGGTCCTTGAACCAGGCGACGATCGAGCCGGTAGAGGCCTGGCCGGCCTCGATCGTGTACAGGCCGGGAATCATCGCGTCGGTATAGGCGCCCCAGAACCCTGGGTCGTGCACTGGTTCAGCCGCCTGGGCGATCAGCACGTGTGATGACCCGGTGATCAGGGCGAGCGTTCCGGGCTCCACGACGCCCAGGCCCAGCGCGCCGGCGTAGGCATCGACGCTGCCCTCAGCGACCGGAGTGTCTGGCTCCAAGCCCAGCGCCTCGGCGACGTCCGGGCGCAGAGAGCCAACGGGCTGTCCGACGTCAACGACGTCCCGCGGGAGCCTTTCGAGCAGATCGCCCGCGTCCAGCTTTGAATAGAGCTCCGTCGGCCAGCCGCCGGTGTCGCGGTCGAAGTAGTACTTGCAGGTAGTGGTGTTGATAGATCCGGTGCGCTCACCCGTCAGCCGCTGTGTGACCCAGTCGGCGCAGTCGAGGATGTAGCTCGCGGCCTCATAGGTCTGGGGCTCGTTGTCACGCAGCCACAGCGCCTTCGGCAGACCGAACTCGGCCGAGACGTTGCCGTGACCGTTGTACTTGAGCGCCGCATCGCCGGTGCGCGACACCCGATCGGCCTGCTCGGATGCGCGTACGTCCATCCACAGGATCGCCGGCCGCAGAGGCCGGCCGTCGCCGTCGACGGCGAGAACGGTCGACGCCGTCCCGTCGACCGAGATGCCGCTGATCTCGTTGCCTTTGACGCCGCCGTCTTGCAGCGCTGCCGGGATTGCTTCGCCGAGCGCCGACCACCACTCGTCCGGATCCTGCTCCGCCCAGCCGGCATGAGGACGATCGGTTTTGTATTGACGTGCGCCGAAGCCGACCGGCGTGCCGCTGCTGTCGAAGACGCCGACCCTGACCCCCTCCGTCCCGAAGTCGATCCCCATCAGTTTTGGGTTGGCGGCCACCGTCACCGCTCAAAGTGCCCCGCCCCGGCTGCAGGGAAACAGGGGCTTTGGCGTCGCCGGCGACGCGGGATGACGCGCTCAGTTCGCTCTGTGGCGGACCGCGGCCGCGAGTTTGGTGTCGGCGAGCCGTTCGGGGAGGGTCCCCAGGCGATCGATGGACTCTGCACTGAAGACGAAGCGGACATGGCGGGCGGCGACGGTGTCGCCCCAGCCGGTCATGCCGGTGGCAGCGATTCCTGCCTCGAGCAGAAGGCGGGACGCCTCCTCCGGCGTAAAGCCGAGCGCGCCAACGTCGAGGAGCAGCGACCAGCCACCCGCGGGACGGATGAACGGCCACTCGGATAACCCCTCGATGATGCAGTCGCGGCGTCGTTGGAGTTCATCCACGCACTCCTGCACGTGTCCTTGATCGCCGCGAAGCACAGCGGTCCCTGCCGCCCGCGCGATCGCCGTCGGCATCGTGGTGTTGTAGACGTGCACCCAGCCGACATCCTCGACCGTGGTTGCGGGGCCGCACACCCACCCCACGCGCCAGCCAATCATGCGGTGCTCCTTGGACAACGATCCAACGACCACCGTGCGCTCGCCCATCCCCTCGAAGCTAAGCGGGTGGATGAGCGCGCGCCCGTCAAAGAGCAGCCGCTCCATCGCGGCGTCATAGATCAGGGCAAGGTCGCGCTGCCGGCAGAGATCGCACACGAGCTGCCAGTCGTCCTCATCGAGCCATCCTCCGGAGGGCATCGACGGACTCATCAGCAGGAACGCGGCCGTCCGCTCGCCTATCGCCGCCAGCATCGCGTCGCGATCGAGTCTCCACTCGCCCTCCTGGACCCGGAAGGGAGCGAAACGAGGCAGGCCCCCCGCCAGGCGGATGCGGTTGACGATGCCGGCATAGGTCGGGTCGGTCACGAGCACCTCGTCGCCCGGGTCGACGAGCGCCAGGACAACGTCGAGCAGGCCCTCCATGCCGCCGCTCGTGATCACGACTTCCTGCTCCGGGTCGTAGCGGTGCCCGGTGCGCACGGCGGTGAAGTCGGAGATGGCGGCGCGAAGCTCAAGGTCACCGGTGAACGGAAGCCAGCTGTTCGCCTGCGGGGTCTGAAGGCCGGCCACAGTCGCGGGCACCGCTTCGGGCGGGATCGGCAGATTCGTATCGAGGTTCTCCAGTCGAAGGACCGGCTGCTCCGCCGGCGCGGCGGTCTCCGCGGCTGCTGCCACCCGGTCGATCCCGAAGCCGCGCACCGCTTGCATCCTTGCCGCTCGCTTGATCATCCGTCGATCCTAAGCGAGTCGTTCGGTTCCCGCAGAGGAGGGCGACGGTCGGCCGCTCTGACTGCGCGTGGGCAGAGTTAGGATCCTCAGATGACGAAGAACGAACCCGAATCGAACGGGGTTCAGCCGACCGTCACCGTGCTCGGCCAGGCCACGATCCGCACCGAGCCTGACGAGGCGATCGTGTGGATCACACTCTCTGCGATCGATGCTTCTCCGGGGCCGGCGCTCGCGGATGTTGGACATCGAGTTGACGCGCTCGTTGAGATGCTGGACGAGCTTTCAATCGCGCGTGGGGACCGATCTACCGCTGGCGCGACCGTCACCGAAGAGTTCGACCACACAAAGGACGGGCGCCGCTCCCTGGGGCATCGGGCACTCACGAGCATGTCGATTCGCCTGGTCGATGCCGACTTGGTTGGTCACTTGATCTTGCGTGCGAGCGATGAGCTCGATGCCGCAATCGCCGGCCCCTCCTGGCGCATCTCAGCTGGAAACCCGGCGCGCCTCGAGGCGGCGACACAAGCCGCCGCGCACGCCAGAGCGAAGGCCGCTGCGTACGCCGCGGGCGTCGACGCGCGCCTCGGAAGGCTGATCGCGCTCTCGGAGCCCGAGGGCACTGACGGCCGAATCAGACTCGCAGCGGCCCGGGAGGCGGGTGGACCGAAGATGCAGATCGAGGGCGGCGAGCAAGAGGTCATAGCCGCAGTCAGCGCGACGTTCGCACTGGAGCACGAAAGGGCACGCTGAGACCGCGGCAGTACGCGTAGCTTCCCGTGAACCGACCCGTCCTCACCACACGGTCCCCGCGCATGTGCCACGGTTAGCGGGGAAGGGTCGCTATGAGCGATGAGCATCCGCGACGCGGAGGACCTTTGCGGCGGGCCTGGGGAGGACCCAGTTCCAGCGCCCGAACAGAGAGACGAGCGCGGGGACGATCAGGGCGCGGACGATGAAAGCGTCGATCAGGATCCCGGCGGCCAGGCCTGTCGCGAGCATCTTCAGGAATGACAGCGGGGCGGTCGACATCGCCACGAACGCGAGCGTGAGGATCAGCGCCGCGCTGGTCACGAGCCGGCCCGTGCGGCCGATTCCTTCGACCACGGCCATCGAGGTGTCGCCGGTCTGGTCGTAGGCCTCGCGCATGCGGCTGAGGATGAACACCTCGTAGTCGATCGCCAGCCCGAACAGGAACGCGAACACGACGATCGGCACCCAGAAGGTGATCGCGCCGGTGGCGGGCAGCCCGAACAGGGCCTGGCTGCCATGGCCCTCCTGCCAGATCAGCACCAGCACGCCGTACGCCGCGCCGAGGCTGACGAGGTTCAGGACCACCGCCTTGGCGGCCAGCAGCAGGCTGCGGAACGCTCGCGCCAGCACAACGAACGTGACGAGCGCGACGATCACGAGCAGCAGCGGAAAGCTGCCATAGATCGCGTCGTTGAAGTCGACGCTCTCGGGACCCGAACCGGTCACTCCGAGCACCGCCGGATCGCCTCTTACCGCTGCGCGCACGCGCGTGACCAACGCGGTACCGCCCGGCGCTCCCGTCTCGGGGCGCGGCAACACAGTCACAACCGCAGTGCCGGCCCGGGCGTCGGCGGGGCCGGATGGGGGCAGCGCCGCCCACACGCCCGGAAGCGCCCCGAGCCGTCTGGTAACCCGCCCTGCCTCGGCCGGCTTGCCGAGCATAACCACCATCGGGTCAAGCGCCCCGGTTGGGATTCCGCCGGAGCGGAGTGTCTGAAGACCCTCGTACGGCTGACCCGAGCGCGCCAGCGAGCTCGTCAATGGATTACCGATGTTCAAGCTGAACACGGGCACAATCAGCACGCCGACGATCGCCAGACCGACGATCGCCGCCGGCCAACGAGCGCGGGCGACCAGCCGCGCCCACCACAACCAGGGCGGGCTGGCGCTGTCACGGCGGCGCAGACGATGACGATCTAGGCGCGGGCCCAGGCTCGCCAGGCACACCGGCAACAGCGTCAGCGCGACGGCGACCGACACCAGCGGGATCAGCACGCCACCCCATCCCATGCTGTGCAGGAACGGCACCGGCAAGATCTCCAGCGCGAGCAGGCCGATCGCGACAGTCACCCCCGAGAACGCCACTGCTCGACCTGCCGTGGCCATCGCCGCCACGACCGCCGCCTCTCCTGAACGATGCTGGGTCTCCTCCCGCCACCGGGTCGTGACCAGAAGCGAGTAGTCGATCGCTACGCCAAGTCCGACCAGACCGATCAAGAACTGCACGACGAAGTTGATGGTCGTCAGCTCCGTCAGGCCCAGCAGCAAGAGAAACGTCGTCGGAATCGCGACGACCGCCATGATCAGCGGCAACAGCGCCAACGCGGAGCCGAACACGACGGCCAGCACCACCAGCGCGCCCGCCCCACCCAGCGCGATCTCCGCTAACACACCATTTCCACCGCTCTGACCGGTCGAGGACTGCAACTGGTCGGTCCCCGTCGTCCGTTCCGAGAAACCAGCCGGCAGCGCGGAGCGGACAGCAGCCGTGATGGCCGGCGTCGGATCGGCGCTGCCGAAGCCGGCCTGACCGGTGAACACCAACACGTACGCGCTGTGCCGGTCGGCCGTGAGAAACCTCAGGCTGCCGGTCGTCCCATAGCCGAGCACCCGGTAGCGCCCGCGCTCGGACGCCGCCACCTCCACGCGCCGAAGCAGCACCCGGGCCGACGCTCCCGCAAGCGTCCGCCGGCCGGGCGCGCTGATCACCGGCACCGTCGGGTCCTGGCCGCCGGCTTCCCCCCGGTACAGGGCCGCCAGTCGCACGCCAGTCTCGAAGCTCGGTCGGCCAGGTAGGTCAAACGTCTTGCCCAATCGGCTGGTCGTCAGCGACGCCGTCGAACCACCCACCGCCGCCAATGCCACCCAGCCCAGCACCACCATCCGGCGATGAGCCAGCACCCACCGCGTAAGGCGCACCATCAGGTCTGCCTCCTCGGCCGTGATGTGCCGCGGGGTGCCCGGCTTGCGCGGTGTCCGGCCGCTTTGATCCTGGATGGGCCTTGCATAGACTTAGCTTTTCTGAAAAGATACTTTCCCAGAAAGGCAAATGTCAAGCGCCAATCGCAGATCCGATTACCCAACCGAGGTCGAGGCCACCCGGATCGCGCTGCGGCGGCTGACCGCCGAGATCGACGCGCTCGACGCGCGGGCGGCGAAGTACTTCGGCGTCCACCGCACAGATCAACATTGCCTTGATCTACTCGCCAGCCGCGGGCCGCTGGCCCCATCAGAACTGGCCCGCGCCATGTCGCTTACGTCCGGGGGCATGAGCATTGCCCTGGGTCGCCTCGAACGAGCCGGGTTCGTACGCCGTCTGAACAATCCCGACGACCGCCGCGGCGTCCTAGTCGAAGCCACCGCTCTCACGCGCCGGCGCGGCCGGGAGTTCTTCGGCTCGCTGGCCGACATCGAGCGACGGCTGCTCAGCGGCCACACCGTGCGCGAGCTGCACGCCATACACACCTTCCTCGATGGCCTCGCGTCAGCGATCGCTGAACACCATGCGCCGGCCGCCGCTCGGCCTACATAAGGCCTGCGGACCCCAGGCGCCGGCACAGGGCCAGAATCAGAGGACGCTGATCGCCTGACCAAGCCGCCGACTCGCGGCTCCGCTTTCGCGCTTGACACCGATCATCAGTAAGCCTAGACTTACCGTAAGTCATGGCTTACTTAGTCGATGGATGGACGGCGTTGGGTGACCCGACGCGGCGCATGATCTTCGAGCGGCTGGCCGACGGTCCTCAGGCCGTCGGCCAGCTGGCGCGCGGATTGCCGGTCAGCCGGCCGGCGGTATCCCAACACCTCAAGGCGCTCAAGGACGCCGGACTGGTGATCGACCGACGCGACGGCAACCGCCGCATCTACCAGCTCAACCCCGACGGGGTCGGCGCCATGCGCGCCGACCTCGAGCGATTCTGGACCCAATCTCTGGCGGCCTTCAAGCAGGCCGCCGAGCAACTCCCAATGGAGGTCACATGACTGCTCCTCAGGTACTCGACACGGCAGTGCAAACTTCGATCACCGTAAACGCGCCGATCGAGCGCGCTTTCAAGGTGTTCACCGAGGGAATCGGAACGTGGTGGCCGCCAACGCGCCACCTCCTCGAGGCCGAGCTGGCCGAGATGGTGTTCGACCCAACCGTCGGCGGCAACATCTACGACCGCGGCGTCGACGGCAGCGAATGCCGCTGGGCCCGCGTGCTCGTCTACGAGCCCCCCAACCGGGTCGTGTTCAGCTGGGACATCAACACCGCCTGGGAGATCGAGAGCGATCACGAAAAGACCAGCGAAGTGGAGGTGCGCTTCGCCGCTGAAGGACCCGACCGCACGCTGGTCGAGCTCGAGCACCGCAACCTCGACCGCCACGGCAAGGGCTGGGAGACGATGCGCGACGCGGTCGGCTCCCCCAACGGCTGGAGCCTCGCACGGTTCGCCCAGGTCGCGGCGGGAGATTGAGGCATGAGGTGCCCGCCGCGTCCAACCAGCACCAGGGCAGATTAATCCTCAGCTCACGGCTTGTTTGACGAGCGCGGCGATCGTCTTCTCGACCTCGGCGGTCAGCTCCTTCAGTGCGAAGTCGGTCGGCCACATAGCGCCGTCGTCGAGGTTCGCTT
Source organism: uncultured Actinomycetes bacterium (assembly GCA_963822735.1). Taxonomy (GTDB): domain Bacteria; phylum Actinomycetota; class Thermoleophilia; order Solirubrobacterales; family Solirubrobacteraceae; genus Palsa-465. Next base: position 24,092 of record CAWGIU010000008.1, on the reverse strand, counting down.
TGTCGCTAAACCCAAACGTCGCGTATCTGGTCTTGAACTTCTGCGCATCGCGGAAGAAGCAGACCACCTTGCCGTCCTTGGCGTAGGCGGGCATCCCGTACCAGGTTCTCGGCGCAAGACCTGGCGCGCTGTCCTTGATGATGGCGTGGAGCCGCTTGGCCATCGCCCGGTCCGACGATTGCATCGCGGCGATCTTGGCGAGCACCTCGTTTTCCGCTTCCGCCTTGTTCTTGTTGGTGCGCGCTTCCTTGGCGCGCTCCCTCATCGCGGCGCGTTCCTCGGCGGTGAATCCCTTGGCGGCCTTCCTGGTGGTGCGCTTGGGGGGCTTCTGTGTGTCTTTGGTGGGGCTCATGGAGATCTCCTCATCTTTTTGTGGTCGGGTGTGCGGTCGTCGGATGGCTGAGGACAGCTGTCGGATGGACGATCAGGTTGCGTAGGTAATCGCCGACGCCTGGCTTACGGCCGCCGCGCGCCGTTCGCCCGTCGTGGCGTCTTGCCACACGAAACCGTCGGGGTCGGTGAACGGGCCGCCATCGCTGGCGATGGCGATGCGGTGCGATCCCTCGCCCTCCGGGGAGACGCCGGCGTCCTTCGCAAGAGCACGGCGCCCGTAGAGCGCTAGCTTGATCTGCCCGGTATCGAACTGGACGTACTTGCGGGCGAAGCTCCTTGCCACCTCGAGGCCGCGGTCGATATAGAACCGCTTGCTGGCAGCGACGTCAGAGACCCCCAACAGCAGCACGATCTCGTCGATCTGTCCAGTGGCCGGACCGGTGTTCTTCTTCGACGAGGTCGCGACCTTCCAAATCGATCCATCCGGGGCTTGTACAACGCCGCCGTAGCCCCAGAACGACTTCTTGACCGGCTTCAGTTCTGCCGCGCCGGCGTCGACTGCCGCCCCGATGAGTCGGTCGACGGAGGCGGGCTGGGACACCACGAGCGAAAGCGTGAAGGCGCGAAAGCCTCTCGTCGGTGCTTCGGAGGCGCGGAACCCCAGCTGCGTCCCCAAGCCGAAGGCTCGGGCGTAGAAGGCATCAGCAACCGTGGGGTCCGACACATCAAGCGTCACGGACGCGATGGAGGTCATGGCGGGTCCTTTCGTCAAGGGATTGGCTTATCGGACGTCGACCATGATGGTATCGCACTATGATGGTCTCTGTCAATCATTGCGTTATGCCATCGAATGCGAGAGAATGCAGACATGGGAGCTTCTATCTCCACCGATACGGAGGTGGCCGAGTTCGCCGGCCAACTCTTCTTCCGGCTCTGGCGGGCCTCGCACACGCGCACCGCCGAGGCGCTCGGTTCCGTCGGTCTGACGCCGGCCCTGTTCGCCCTGCTCAACGTGCTCGGCGCTCGCGAAGGTGCGATCCAGCAGGAGTTGAGCTCCGATATGGCCATCGATCCAAGCGCGATGGTCAAGCTGATCAACGAACTTGAGGACGCGGGGCTGGCCGAACGTCGGCGCCGCCCGGGCGATCGTCGCGCCTGGTTAGTCACGCTCACGCCGAAAGGGCGGCGCACCCTCCAGCGGGCCAGACGACTCGCCACACAGGTCCAAGACGAGGTGCTGGGCGGACTCACCGCCGCCGACCGCCGCCAGCTGCTCACCCTCCTGCGCCGAGCCCTCGTCTCAGCGCCTCCCCAACCTCCCTGGCACCCCGACGAGGAGGACTGATCCACAGTCCCGATCCGGACGCTCAGCGAGCCAGCCTAACCGGCGGCTGGATGAGCTGACCCCACGAGAGCGCGAGGTACTCGAGCTAATCGCCCACGGATCCTCGAACTGTGAGATCGCCGAGACACTCGTGATCGAAGAATCAACGGTCAAGACACACGTCAAGCGGATTCTGATGAAGCTCGGGCTTCGGGATCGCATCCACGCTGTGATCTTCGGCTACGAGACCGGCCTCACTCAGCCAGGCTCCAAGCCAGGGCTCTGAAAGGATCGGGCAAGCGAAAGCGGAGCGGTGGTGCTCCGATGCGTCGCATAGGGAACTCCGCCGCGGTCCGTCTTATGTCCGGGCTGCTCCGGTGATCAGCCGTTCGCGGTCGAACATTGCCGCTACGGCCCGCCAGCCGAGCGCGTCCAGGGCTAGTAGGGCGGCGGCGAGGCCAATCGCGATGCCGGTCGATGGGGTGATCACCTTGAACGTCATCAGGGCTACGATCGCGATCGGGGGCACGTTGGCGAGAATGCTGAGCTGTTGGGCGGCGCGGATGTCGGAAGAGCGGGCGGAGATCGCGATCCCGACCCAGATCGACCAGCCGGCGATCAGCGGGGTGAAAAGCACCTGAACCGGGATGTGCGAGCCCGCGAACACCGCGGAGCTGATCCCCGGATGGGCGAACAGGGCCGCGATCGCGAGGAAGATCCCGAAGATCGCGTAAGCGACCACGAGCGTGGGGATGAGTACCGCCAGCGCTTTGCCGATCAGGAACTCCTCGCGGCGGATCGGGGTGGTCAGGATCGGCTCGAGCGTTCCCTGCTCGCGCTCGCCGATGACCGAGTAGGCGGCTAGCGTGGACGGCACGGCTGCCGGGATGACCAGCATGTACGTCAGCGAGATGCCGATCCGCGCGTCGAGCTTGGAGCTGGCCGCCGCGGCGGGCGCGGTCAGCAGCTGGATTGTCGGCGCCGTGATGAAGATCAGCGGCAGGAGAATCATCGCGAACACGATCACGAAGCGGTTGCGCCGGTAGTCGCTGAGTTCCTTGACCACGATCGCCCTCACGCGCTCCCAGCTGAAGCTCATCGTCGCTTGGCCTCCACGTCCTCGTCGATCAGCTGCAGGTAGACGTCCTCCAATGAATGGCGGGCCTCAGCGATGGACAGGATGTCGGCCCCGGCGCCGACCAGCGCACGCGCCAGCGCGGGAGCGGCAATCTCCGGGTCAGACACCGCCAGCTCGTAACTACCACGGCCAGAAGCCTTCCACCCCTCGACCCCGGGCAGCTCGCCGAACACCGAACCAGGATCATCGAGCGAGCCGCGGACACGGACCTCCAAGGCCTGGTTGAACAACCGCTCCCGCAGCTCATCGGGCCGCCCCACAAGCCGCAGCGTGGTATTCAGAATCGCGACTCGATGACAGAGCCGCTCGGCCTCCTCCAGCCGATGGGTGGTCAGAAAGATCGTCACTCCCCGCTCACGAAGCGACACGATCAGCTCGTGGACGTCGTGCGCGGCGACCGGGTCAAGGCCGGAAGTCGGCTCATCCAAGAACAACACCGCCGGATCGCTCAAGATCGCGCGCGCGAGCGCCACCCGCTGACGCAGACCCTTCGACAGCGACCCACACGGATCACCCGCCCGGTCAAGCAGGTTGACCGCCCGCAGCGCCTGGTCAATCCGCCCAGGAATGTCGTCCAACCGATAGAGCCTGGCGAAGCAACGAAGATTCTCCGACACCGACAACCGCAGATACAGGCCGGGAGACTCGGGCATGATCGAGATGCGTGACCGGATCGCCGGCCCGTTGTCCGCGCGTAGCTCGATGCCCGCGACCATCGCCGAGCCGGACGTCGGTGCGATCAGCGTGCCAAGCGACCTCACGGTGGTGGTCTTCCCAGCCCCGTTTGGCCCGAGGAAGCCGAACACCTCGCCGTAGCCGACCTCGAACGAAACGTCGTCGAACGCGACGCGGTCACCGAACCGTTTGCCCAGCCCCGACACGACGATCGCCCGGTCCCCACCAACCGGCGCACTCCCGCCGGCACCGCTGCTCCGCCCCGTATCGCTGCTCGCTGTCATGACGATAGTGTCATGATATCACAACAGTGATAGCGTGAGAATATAGATGTGATATCGACCTGGACTGCTCGCCGCCCCCGACCGGAAACCGTCGATCACGCGATAGACGGTTCATCGACGACTACGAGCTTCAGCAGGTCGTCGGAACTACCGGTCATCTTGTGTAGGCGTTGCGAGGGAGCGACCATGCGGTGCCGGTGGCGTTTCGGGTTCCTCAGCGTCGTCGATATCCGGCCGGTCGTTCGTGTCAGGCGGGCGGGGCTTGCGTGGGTAGCGCAGGCGTCCCGCGCGGCGGGCCTGGTCGGCGAGGAGGTACTCGATCTGGGCGTTAATGCTGCGCAGGTCGTCGTCAGCCCAGCTGCGGATGGCATCGAACAGCCGGGGGTCGAGGCGGAGGAGGAAGCGTTTGGTTTCAGCCATCGGGGGACGCCCGTCAGGTATAGAGCGAGCTCGTGTTGATCACCGGCATGGGTGGCTGGTCGCCTGCGAGCACGACCATGAGGTTGGACACCATCGCGGCCTTGCGCTCGGGATCGAGCTCGATGAGGTCTGAGTCCGCCAGCCGCGCAACCGCCATCTGGACGAGCCCGACGGCACCCTGCACCATCGTCCTTCGCGCCGCGAGGATCGCCTCCGCTTGTTGGCGGCGGAGCATCGCATCGGCGATCTCCGGCGCGTATGACAGGTGTGTCAATCGTGCGTCGAGGATCTGGATGCCGGCCGTGTGCAGTCTGCTCTGCAGATCGGATTGGAGGCTGGAGCGGACCTCATCGGAGTTGGCGCGTAGTGAGATCACATCTGGCTTGTAGTCGTCGTACGGGTACTGGCCGGCCAGTTGGCGCAGTGCGGTCTCTGATTGAACGCGCACGAACTGCTCGACGTCCTCTACGTCCAACACGGCGCTGGCGGTGTCGATCACGCGCCAGACAACGACCGCGGCGATCTCGATCGGGTTGCCGCTGAGATCGTTGACTTTGATCTGCTCGGTTTGGAAGTTGCGCAGGCGCAGCGAGACCCTCATTCGGGAGAAGGCAGTGAGCGGGTTGACCCACCATAGGCCGGGTTCACTCATTGTTCCGGCGTAGCGCCCGAACAGGATCAGCACGCGCGCTTCGTTTGGGGCCACGACCACCAACCCGCGGCCTAGCGCGAGCGCAACAGCCGCCAGCCACGCCCCGATAACTATCAGGCGCGATGTCGAGCCGCCGGCACCGACCGAGATCAGCGCAGCCGCCCCCGCCAGCACGACGACGATCACACCCGCAGCCAGCCCGCCAGGAAGGGCGCGGGCAGGGCGCTCCTGATGCCCTCGGCCGGGCCCCCCCGCCTCGGGACCCGCAGGCCGGCTCGTGGTCCGACTCTCCGATATCACATTCATATTGTTGCAGAATCAGTTGTATGATATCACTATGCTATTGTGATGATGCCGTACGTGCACGAATGCGGCCCCCCAAAAAGGAGATCAACGATGTCAGCAACGCTCACGTTGAAGCGCGAAAATCGCTTCGCCATCGAACTCCGGCGTGCGCCGTTCCAGATCACGTTGGACGGCAGGGCCGTCGGCACGCTCGACCGCAACGAAACGTTCGAGGCGCCGGTCCAGCCAGGACGCCACAGCCTCCAGGTTCGCGCAGGCCGTTACTCCAGCCGAGCCCAAACCTTCGATGTTGGCGAGGGCGACGCCGTCAACTTCTGGTGCCACGGAGCCAACCTGTGGCCGGTGTACGTCGCCTCGCTCGTGGTGCCAAGCGTGGCGCTCTCGCTCAGGCGCGAATGAGCACGTTCCAGCTGCGACGCGGCGCCGGGCGGAAAGCCAGAGGTCAGCTAGCCGCGGAGCGCGCCAGCTCCTCGGTCGCCTTCTCGCGCAGCTTGAACTTCTGGATCTTGCCGGTAACCGTCATCGGAAGCTCGTCGACGAAGCGGACGTAGCGCGGGATCTTGTAGTGGGCGATCTTGCCCCGGCAGTATTCCCGGATCTCGTCTTCGCCGATGCTTGCTCTCTCGCGGACGATCACGAACGCGGCGATCTCCTCGCCATAGGTCTCGTCCGGGATCCCGACGACAGCCACGTCGCTGATCGCCTCGTGCGTGTAAAGGAACTCTTCGATCTCACGGGGGTAGACGTTCTCGCCGCCGCGGATGACCATGTCTTTCGAGCGCCCGACGATCGCGATGTACCCCTCGTCGTCCATCGTGGCTAGATCCCCGGTGTGCATCCAGCGCGCGGAGTCGATCACGTCGTCCGTGCGCTCCTTGTCGTCCCAGTAGCCGAGCATTACCGAGTAGCCGCGGGTGCACAGCTCGCCCGGGTTGTTGCGCGGTACGGTGTGGCCGCTCTCGTCGACGATCTTGATCTCGAGATGGGGGTGCACGCGCCCGACCGTGCCGACGCGCCGGTCGAGGTCGTCATCGGGCGCGGTCTGGGTGGAGACCGGCGAAGTCTCCGTCATGCCGTAGCAGATGCTGACTTCCTCCATGTGCATACGCTCGATGACGTTGCGCATCACCTTCTCCGGACACGCCGAGCCGGCCATGATGCCCGTCCGCAGCGACGATAGGTCGTAGGAGTCAAACTCCGGGTAGTCGAGCTCGGCGATGAACATCGTGGGAACGCCGTACAGGCTGGTGCAACGCTCGGCCGCGACGGTTTCGAGCACCGCCGCTGGCTCGAAGGAGGGAGCGGGCAGAACCATGCAGGAGCCGTGACTGGTGCAGGCGAGGTTGCCCATCACCATCCCGAAGCAGTGGTAATAGGGCACCGGAATGCACACACGATCGTTCTCGGTGTAGCGGCAGTACTCGCCCACGAAGTAGCCATTGTTGAGGATGTTGTGGTGCGTAAGCGTCGCCCCCTTGGGGGCGCCGGTGGTGCCACTGGTGTACTGGATGTTGATCGGATCGTCGAAGTCGAGGCTGGCGGCAAGTTCACGAAGCTGATCGGCGTCGACGCGATCGCCCCGTTCGAGCAGCTCGGCCCAGTCAGGCGAGTCGAGGAAGGCCACCCGTTCCAGGGCGGGCAGGTCCCCGCGCACCTCGTCCACCATGGCCATGTAGTCCGAGCTCTTGAACGCGCGAGCCGCGATCAGCATGCGGCAGCCCGACTGGCGCACGGCGTAGGAAAGCTCGGACGTGCGGTAGGCCGGATTGATGTTGACCAGGATCACCCCGAGCTTGGCGGTGGCGTACTGGACGAGCGCCCACTCGGCACAGTTCGGGCTCCAGATCCCCAGGCGGTCGCCCTTCTCGAGCCCGATCGCCAGCAGCGAGCGCGCCACTCTATCCACCTCTTGGCTGAGCTCCGCGTATGTGTAGTGCAGGCCTTGGTGGCGGGACACCAGCGCCTCGCGGTCGCCGAACCGCGCGACGGTGCGCTCGAGATTGGCGCCGATCGTCTCCCCGAGAAGGGGCTGCTCGCAGAGACCGCTTGCGTACGAAAGTTCCATCGAATCCTCTCCTTACCTAACTTCCTAAAAAGAGTCCACGCTAACCCTCGCAAGTAGTCGAGCCTGTCGTGGTTTGCAACTGGCCAGCCGGTGTACCGAGCGCGCGGGCGACGCGACCGACGGGGTCGCGGCCGAGGTAGCCGCTGATCCACCAGGCGTTCTCCACCAGCGCGTCCAGGTCCACGCCGGTCTCGATCCCCAGCCCGCCCAGCATGTACACGAGATCCTCGGTGGCGAGATTGCCCGTGGCGCTTTCGGCGTACGGGCAGCCGCCCAGGCCGGCGACGGATGCATCCACGATGCTCACGCCAAACTCGAGCGAGGCGAGCACGTTGGCCAGCGCCTGCCCATAGGTGTCGTGGTAGTGGACCGCCAACGCCTGGACCGGGAGTTCTTTCTCCAGCTCGCTCAGCAGGCGGCGAACGTGGGCGGGGGTTCCGACACCGATCGTGTCGCCCAGCGACAGCTCGTGTACTCCGAGCTCGTACATGCGCCGGGCGACGCCGGCAACCTGCGCCGGAGCCACCGCGCCTTCCCAGGGATCGCCGAGCACCATCGACAGATACCCGCGGACGCGCAGCCCGGCCTCGCGGGCCGCGTGCACCACGGGAGCGAACATCTCAAGCGACGCATCGATGCTGCGGTTGAGGTTCTTGCGCGCGAACGTCTCGGTCGCCGACCCGAAGATCGCGATCTCGCTCACCCCCGCATCCAGTGCGCGCGCCAGCCCCGCCTCGTTAGGTACCAGCACGGGATAGCGCACGCCTTCGCGTCGCCTGAGCCTGGCGATCACCTCGTCGGCGTCGGCCAGCTGTGGCACCCACTTGGGCGAGACGAAACTGGTCGCCTCCACCGCCGGCAGCCCGGCGGCCGCCAGCCGTTCGATCAGCTCCACCTTGACCGCCGCTGGGAGCGGCGTGGCCTCGTTCTGCAGCCCGTCCCGCGGGCCGACCTCGTAGACGGTGACCCGGTCAGGCGGACTCATCGTCCTCGCCCGCACCGTCCGCCGTCACCTCGACCAGCAGCTGCTTGGCCGTGACCTGGTCGCCCTCGCTCACCCGTACCTCCGAGACCTTGCCGTCGAAGGGGGCGGCGAGCGTCAGCTCCATCTTCATCGCCTCGAGGATCAGCAGCGCCTCACCGTCCTTGACGGCCTGGCCGGGCGCGGCCGAGACGCGTAGTACGGTGCCGGGCATCGGCGCCAGCAGCGAGCCGTCCGCGACCCCGGCGGAACGGTCGGCCTGGGCCAGCGGCTCGCGAAACTCAAACAGCGCGCCCTGGTGCACGACGTGCACGGCGTCGGCGCGCAACTCGACGTGAAACTCGTGCCGGACCTCGTCGATCTCCAGCAGCAGCGATCCCGGCTCCTCGCGCAGCGGCACCACCCGTGCTTGGCCCCCGTCGTGGGTAATCGTGCCCTGGGCGGGGTCGACGGCGAGCACGAACCGCTGGCGTTCGTGCTCGAGCTCGACGTTGACCGCTGCCGGCGGCCCGCCGAGCCGCCAGGCGTCCGGGCATCCGAACGGATCGTCGGCGTCGGGCGGCGCAGCGGCGGCCCGCGCCCAGGCGGCCCCGAGGGCCGCCGGCAGCGGCTCGATCGTCGCGCACGCCCCCGGGTTGCGATCAAGCCAGCCCGTGTCCAGCTCGGCCTGGGCGAAGCCATCGGAGGCGACCAGGGCACGCAAGAACCCCAGGTTGGTAGTCACGCCGAAGATCGCCGAATCGTCGAGGGCGGCGATCAGCGCGCCGCGCGCCGCCTCGCGCGTGGGGCCGTGGGTGATCAGCTTGGCCAGCATCGGGTCATACGCGGTGCCAACGGACAGTCCCGCCTCCAGTGCGGACTCGACCCGGGCGTGCGGTGACCAGCGCACGCGCGTGGGCGTCCCGGAGGCGGGCAGGAACCCACCGGCAGGATCCTCGGCGTAGATCCGCACCTCGATCGCGTGTCCGAGGAGCGGGATCTCGTCCTGTCCAAACGGAAGCGCTTCCCCTGCGGCCACGCGCAGCTGCAGACCCACCAGGTCGAGTCCAGTGATCGCCTCCGTGACGGGGTGCTCGACCTGCAGGCGGGTGTTCATCTCCAAGAAGAAGAACTCGTCTCCGGCCACTAGGAACTCGACCGTTCCCGCGTTGGTGTAATCGACCTCGCGCGCCAACCGCACCGCGGCCTCGCACAGGCGCTGGCGCAGCTCCCCGTCGATGGTGGGGGCCGGGGCTTCCTCCACGACCTTCTGATGGCGTCGCTGCACCGAGCAGTCGCGTTCGTACAGGTGCACCACGTTTCCGTCCTGGTCCCCCAGCACCTGCGCCTCCACGTGGCGCGCACGCTCGAGCAGACGCTCGACCAGCAGCGCTTCGTCGGCGAAAGCGGCCTTGGCCTCGCGAGCGGCCGCTTCCAGCGCGCCGGGAAGCTCGTCAGCGTCGCGGACGATCCGCATTCCCTTGCCCCCACCACCGGCGGCCGCCTTGACCATGAGCGGAAACCCGACCTCTTCCCGCACCCGCTCCACCACGCCGTCCTCGCCGTCGAGCGCGAAGCCGGGCACGACCGGGACATCGGCCGCGAGGGCCACTTGTCGCGCCTCGCTCTTGCTGCCCATCCGCTCGATCACCTCCGCCGAGGGCCCGACGAACACCAGGCCGGCCTCGCGGCACGCCCGCGCGAACTTCGCGTTCTCGGACAGGAACCCGTAGCCGGGATGGATCGCCTCCGCGCCCGTCCGCTCCGCCGCCTTCAGGACGGCCTCGATCGACAGGTAGGACTCCGAGGCGGGGGTGGGACCGAGCCGGACCGCGGCGTCCGCCCCGGCGACGTGCGGAGCCCCGCGATCGGCGTCCGAGTACACGGCGACCGTCTGCAGGCCGGCCGCGCGCGCCGCGCGGATCACCCGCAGCGCGATCTCGCCGCGGTTGGCGATGAGCAGGCTGCGAAACGCGCTCACATCCGAAACACCCCGTAGGTTGTTCGCTCCACGGGGGCGTTGGCGGCCGCCGACAGGCCGAGCGCGACCACGCGGCGTGTGTCCAAGGGGTCGATCACGCCGTCGTCCCAGAGGCGAGCGGTCGAGTAGTAGGGCGATCCCTGACGCTCGTACTGCTCACTAACCGGCTTTTTGAACGCTTCCTCGTCGCTCTCGGGCCATGTCCCGCCGCGCGCCTCGATGGCATCCCGGTGCACCGTGGCCAGCACCGTGGCCGCCTGCTCGCCGCCCATCACCGAGATCCGCGCGTTAGGCCACATCCAGAGAAACCGCGGCTCGTACGCGCGCCCGCACATGCCGTAGTTGCCCGCGCCGAACGATCCGCCCACGATCACGGTCAGCTTGGGCACGGTCGAGCACGACACGGCGGTCACCAGCTTGGCTCCGTCTTTGGCGATCCCGCCTGCCTCGTACTCGCGCCCGACCATGAAGCCCGAGATGTTCTGCAGGAACAGCAGCGGTATCCGCCGCTGGTTGCACAGCTCGATGAAGTGCGCTCCCTTGAGCGCCGATTCCGAGAACAAAATGCCGTTGTTGGCCAGGATGCCCACCGGATAGCCCCATACGTGGGCAAACCCGCACACCAGCGTCTCGCCGTACATGGCCTTGAACTCGTGCAAGCGCGAGCCGTCGACGATCCTCCGGATCACGTCGCGTATGTCATACGGAGTGCGCAGGTCGGCGGGCACGATGTCGTAAATCTCTTCGGGGTTATCGGCCGGCGCCTGCGGCTCGGCGCACTCGTGCGGGCGCGACTTGCTCCGGTCCAACGTGCGCACGATCGAGCGCAGAACGGCCAGCGCGTCGCGGTCGTCGCCAGCCAGATGGTCGACGACGCCCGAGCGCCGGGCGTGCACCTCGCCGCCCCCTAGTTCCTCCGCCGAGACCACCTCGCCGGTGGCCGCCTTGACCAGCGGCGGGCCTCCCAGAAAAATCGTCCCCTGTTCCCGGACGATCACGGTCTCGTCCGCCATCGCCGGGACGTACGCGCCACCGGCCGTGCAGGAGCCCATCACGGCCGCCAGCTGCGGGATCCCCTCCGCCGACATCGTCGCCTGGTTGTAGAAGATCCGCCCGAAGTGCTCGCGATCGGGGAACACCTCGTCCTGCAGGGGTAGGAACGCCCCACCCGAATCCACCAAGTAGATGCACGGCAGCCGGTTGGCTAGCGCAACGCCCTGCGCGCGCAGGTGCTTCTTGACCGTCATTGGGTAGTACGTGCCGCCTTTGACGGTCGCGTCGTTGGCCACGATCACGCACTCGGTGCCCTCCACCCGGCCGATTCCGGTCACGATCCCCGCCGAGGGCACCGGATCGTCGTAGAGCTCCCAGGCGGCCAGCGGTGACAGCTCCAGAAACGGAGAGCCCGGATCCAGCAACAGATCAATCCGGTGACGCACCAGCAGCTTCCCGCGCTCGCCTTGCCGCCGCCGCGCTCGCTCATCGCCCCCCTGACGCACTTCGGCCAAGCGGCCGCGGAGCTCTTGCGACAGCTCGCGCAGACCGCCGGCGGCGGTCTGCTCGGGTGCGTCGAGGCCGCCGGCGCTCACGGTTACAGCCCCAGATGCCTGGCGATGATCATCTGCTGGACCTCGTCGGTGCCCTCGCCGATCGTGAGCACCTTAGCGTCGCGGTAGAAGCGGGCCACCGGATAATCCTCGATGTAGCCGTTGCCGCCATGGACCTGCACCGCCTCATCCGCCGCGCGCACGGCCAGCCGACCGGTCTTGAGCTTGGCCTGGGCCGCCGTGAGGTTGAACGGGCGTCCGGCGTCGCGCAAGAGTGCCGCCTTGTAGGTGAGCAGGCGGGCGGCCTCGACCTCCGCCGTCAGGTCCGCGAGCTTGACCTGGATCGCCTGGAATTTCGAGATGGGACGCCCAAACGCCGTCCGCTGCTTGGCGTAGGCCAGCGCCTCGTCCAGGCACCGCTGCGCGCAACCGAGCGCCAGCGCCGCGATGCTGATACGGCCTCCGTCGAGCGTGGCCAGAAACTGCCGAAAGCCCTCCCCGCGCTCACCCAATAGATTGGCCTCGGGCACGCGGCAACCGCTGAAGCTCAGAGGATGCACGTCGGCGGCGTTCCAGCCGATCTTGCGGTAGGCAGGTCCTACTTCGTATCCAGGCGCGCCCTGCTCAACGATCAGGTTCGAGATCTCGGCATGGCCTGTGCGGGCAGTAATCGTCACGCAAGCGGAGATGTCGGTGCCCGAATTGCCGATGAACTGCTTGGTTCCGTCAATCACCCACTGCCCGTCCTCCAACCGCGCTCGCGTCCTGGTGTTTCCTGCGTCAGAGCCCGCGTGCGGCTCGGTCAATCCAAACGACGCAAGCCTTCGCCCGCTGCAGAGTTCCGGCAGCCACCGCTCCTTCTGCTGGGCGTTGCCGAAGGCGAAGATCGGATAGGTCCCCAGCGAGGTGTGCGCGGCCACGGAAAGGGCAACGGACTGGTCCGCCCACCCGAGCTGCTCGATCACCAGCGCGTAGGAAAGCGCGTCCGCGCCGGCGCCACCGTACTCCCGCGGGTAAGGGACGCCCATCAGCCCACGGTCGCCGAGCTTTGCCACAAGTTCGTAGGGGAACCGCTTGTCGCGGTCGAGCCCAGCGGCGACCGGCTCGATTTCCCGAACCGCGAACTCGCGCGCCGAGTCTCGGAGCTCGAGCTGCCGGCCGGCCAAATCGAGCAGCGCACCAGCCGCACCAGACCTGGCAGCCTGCGACTCCGAGGTCATGGCGCCGGCCATGGTAGGTATCTACCGTAAGCAAGCGGAACCTAACCGCCCTGATAGCTGCCTCGGGAGGCCACGGTCATCGTCCCTTCCAGGACCGGCTCGCGCTTCCCGAAAAATGCCTGGACGCCCACTGGCAAGCCCGCCCCGCGCACCGCGAGGCTTTCTCGTCCGCGGTCCGCGAAACGGCGAGCGCGTCGCGCTGCTGCCCGCGCAATCGGCCACGGATCTTGGATCGGTCGTCTGGCAACATGCCGGTCGTGACCGTCACCGACTCGCACTGCGAGGCGCTCGAGAAGCAATTCGGCCTCGCCGATCGGGTCGTTGACGCCGACTCGCTGGCTCGCAGCGTGGAGCGCTTCCGTGAGCGCGGCATCACGCTGCCGACCTTCGCCGCACTAGCCGACCCCTCTAGCTTCGACCACGCCGAGCGCGTCGGCGACGCCGATCCGCAGGGACCGGACGCTCGCAACCTCTGGCGGGTGCACTGGTACAACGACCTCGCCGGCACCCGCGTCGACGTGCCCGACCACGTGGTGCTCGGGCCCGAGCTGACGGGCGTCGAGAGCCCCATCATCGTGGCCTTCGGCGACCGCTTCCCGATGATCACTACCCACAAGGTCCTCGCCGCCTACGCCTGCCTGGCGCCGCGCATCGTCACCGGACAATTCGATCCCACGCGTCATCGGGCGATCTGGCCGTCGACGGGCAACTACGCGCGGGGCGGGATCGGGATCAGCCGGATCATGGCGAGCCGCGGCGTGGCGATCCTGCCCGAGGGGATGAGCCAGGAGCGCTTCGACTGGCTCGAGCGATGGTGCGAGAACCCGACCGAGGACGTGATCCGCACCTATGGCACCGAGTCGAACGTGAAGGAGATCTACGACGCCTGCAACGCACTCGCCGAGGATCCCGGCAACTTCATCCTCAACCAGTTCAGCGAGTTCGGAAACCACCTCGCCCACTACACGGTCACCGGCCGCGCCCTCGGGCACGTGTTCGAGCACGTGCGGGCCGCGAGCGGTCGCGACCTCCGGCTGGCGGCATTCACCTCCGCAACCGGATCGGCTGGCACGATCGCTGCCGGCGACCGGCTCAAGGACGAGTACGCCACCAAGATCATCGCCGTCGAGGCCCTCGAGTGTCCGACAATGCTCGAGAACGGGTTCGGCGAGCACAACATCCAAGGGATCGGCGACAAGCACATCCCATTGATCCACAACGTGATGAACACCGACGTCGTGTGCGCGATCAGCGACGTCGCCACCGACGAGCTCGACGTGCTGTGGAACACCGACCAGGGACGTGAGTACCTCAGGCGCTCGAAGGGCGTCGACGACGCCACGCTCGACGCCCTCGGCCACTTCGGCTTCTCGTCCACGTGCAACCTGCTGGCGGCGATCAAGACGGCGAAGCTGCTCGACCTCGGTGCCGACGACGCGGTGATCACGGTCGCCACGGACGGCGGCGCGATGTACCCCAGCGAGCGCGCCAAGACGATCGCTCGACGATACCGCGGCGAGTACAGCCGCACCGACGCCGCCGAAGCGTTCGGCCAGCATCTCGCCCATGTGTCGACGGAGCACATGATCGACATGACCGAGGCGGACCGCCGGCGCGTCTTCAACCTCGGCTACTTCACTTGGGTCGAGCAGCAGGGCACGCCGATCGAGCTGTTCGAGCAGCGCCGGAGCCAGGACTTCTGGCGCGGGCTGCGCCGGTACCTCGGGCTGTGGGACGAGCTGATCGACGATTTCAACGCCGAGGTGGCCGCCGGCTCAGGATTTTCGTGATCGTCGCGTATCGCTGCGCCGTGTGCGATGCGGTGGTCGACGTGCGCACGCCCTTCCCCTGGCGTTGTCCGAACGCGACGCTCGCCGACCCGCACCACGTGCTGCACCTCGTCGAAGCCGGCGGGCGAGGCGACGAGATCGACGACCCCAACCCGTTCGTCCGTTTCGGCCCATGGATGGCATGGTGGGCGTTCGCGCGTGCCAACGGGATGTCGGAGGACGGCTGCATCGAACTCACGCGGCGTGTCGCGAGCCGCTTCGAGGTCACGCCGTTGCGTCGCTCACCGGAGCTGTCCGAACTGATTCCCGGCGAGGTGTGGGTCAAGGACGAGACGGGCAACGTGGCCGGCTCGCACAAGGCGCGCCACCTCACCGGCGTCCTGGCGCACTTGCTCGCCGCCGAGCAGCTCGGCCTGCTTGTCGAGCGCCCGCCGCTCGCGATCGCCTCCTGCGGCAACGCCGCAGTCGCCGCCGCCACGCTGGCGCAGATGGTCGACTGGCCACTCGACGTGTTCGTCCCCATGTGGATGAGCGACGAGGTCGGGGCGCTGCTTCGCTCGCTGGGCGCCCGGATCCACCGGTGCGAGCGCAGGAGCGACGACGCGCCCGGCGACCCGGCGATGCTCCGCTTCCGTGAGGCCGTCGCCGATGGTGCCGTGCCGTTCAGCGTGCAGGGTCCGGAAAACGCGGTCTGCCTCGACAGTGGGCGCACGATCGGATGGGAGCTCGCCGCACAGCTCGTCGACGCCGGCGCAGCGGGCGACTGGCGGGTGATCGTGCAGGTCGGCGGTGGAGCACTGGCCGCTTGTGTCGGCGCCGGGCTTGGCAGCCACGTGCAGCTCGATACGGTCCAGGCCGAAGGCTGCGCACCGCTCGCAGAGGCCTGGAGCCGGATCACCGACCTCGATCATCCCGAGCGCCACTGGTCGCAGGTGATGCGCCCGTGGCCGGACCCGCACTCGGTGGCGGACGGGATCCTCGACGACGAGACCTACGACTGGATCGCCGACGTGTCGGTGATGGTCGAGAGCGGCGGCTCTCCGATCGTCGCCGGCGAGGCCGAGATCCGGCGCGCCCACGAGCTCGCCACGGCGGCCGGCTACCACGTCAGCCCCACGGGATCGGCGGGACTCGCCGGTCTCCTGACGATCGGCGACCAGCTGCGCCGCGAGCACCGCGTGATCGTGATCATGTCGGGCGTGGCGCGCTGACGAGAGGCCTCGGCGCGCTAGGGCGACGGCGTCGCTGACCGCAGTGCTCGACGCCTACCTGTCCGCGGGATCGGCACCGATTTGAGCTCCCGTGTGTTGGCCCTCGCGCCGGCCGCTGGCATCACGTATGTCGGCTCCCGCGCCGCGCCCTACAACGCGCTGATTCCAGCCACGACGCGGCGAAGGAATCGAACCTTCCAAGCGAGGGGCTGCTCCGCCCTGCCGGTTTTGAAGTGCGTCCCTAGTTCTCCATAAGTCAATCATTTGCAGGAGTTTTGTGGAGTGGCTCTAGTTAGCGCAGGTCAGAATTGCTGAGTTCGAGACACGGTTCGGGACCCGCTTTCGAGCCGCCGGGGGTTGCTTTCCGTTGGAGGCGCAACTCCGGCGTCGACGCGAAAGCGAGCGGGAGCGAACAAGTGATCGTCCCCGCGCTGTTGATCGCTGCATCGCCGGGACGACTCGGAGCGCCAAAGCGCAAGTGGGTTCACGACTGCCAGCAGGCATCAAAGCGAAAGTAAGCATGCGGCAAAGGTGGCGTCTCTTTGCTGCTGTAAATTCGCCGCGGCGTTGGTTCCCGGTGATGGTCAGTCTATGCGGCTGTCACCTCCTCGGGGATCGGTTGGTCACTGCCTTCGTATCTAATTCGGTGTAGGCGTTGGCGTTCGAGTTGATTGAAGCGGACGCCGTTTTTGGCGTGGGTGAGGTAGAGGTCAAGGACCGCCCAGATGAGCGTGAGGCAACTGGTCTCGCCGGGGAACCTGCCGATCACTTTGCTGCGACGTTTGACCTCGGCGAGCGATCGCTCGAGCAGGTTGGTCGATCGCCATCGGCGGCGGTGCGTGGTCGGGTAGCGCAGGTGAATGACGAGCGCGTCGAGGTCGTCGGCGAGGCACTTGGCTGCCGCGGTGTAGCCGGCCTGCTCGAGCTCTGAGACGAGCGTCTGGAGTCGGTGTTTTCCGTCGCTGACGCTGGTGGCGTCATCGAGCGCCTGCCAGTAGGCGACCTGCACGCGTTCGCGTTCTCGCTCGGGTAGTTTCGCGAGCAGGTTGCGGACGCGGTGCACCGTGCAGTGCTGGCGGTCTGAGGCCGGCCAGCACTGCTCGACAGCTTTGATCAGGCCGGGGGCGCCGTCGGCGACGATCAGCATCGGCGCGCCGAGCCCACGGGCGATCAAGTTACGCCCGAGCTCTTGCCAGTCCTCAAAGGACTCGCGCATCCCGAGCGTCACCGAGAGCAGGATCCGCTCGCCGTCCTCGGTGAATCCCCAGGCCACCAGCACTCCCTCCTTGGGCCCGTCCGGCCGGACATGCAGGAACACGGCGTCGAGGAACAGTGCCACCAGGCGCACGTCGTAGAGGTCGCGGCGCTTGAACCGCTCAAAGCGCTCGCGCAGCTCCTCGCAGATCCTCGAGGCGGTCGACTTCGACAGCTTCCCGAGCCCGGCCTTCTCGCACAGATCCTCGATGTCGCGCATCGACAGGCCCCTGACGAACGCGCCGATCACCATCGCCCTCAAGGGCTCGGTGCGCAACAGCTTCGTGCTGCAAGGGAACAGCTTCGAGACGAACGGCTCGGCGGCCTCCCTGACCTGCGGGATGTCAACCTGGAGCTCACCCTCGGCTGTCTGCACCCGGCGCGGGCGATACCCGTTACGCAACCCCGAGTCGTAGTTGATCAGCCCGCGCTGATATTCCGGCCGACGCTCCGAGCGGCGCTCATACCTGGCCCGGCCAAGCCAGGCATCGAACTCATCCTCCACAGCCCGCTGAATGATCAACCGCGCACCCAGCTTCGCGAGCTCAGACAGCGACGCCCTCGGGTTCTCGCCCACCCCAACAGCCAACAGCTGATCGATCTGCGCTTCGATCTCCGACGACGGCGGTACGGTACGTCTCACGGCGTAGGCCTCCTTCAATTGGTCTTCTCAGGACTTGAGGGAACCTACGCCGTCGCCTCGACGGCACCGAAGCTATTTACAGCACTTTTGAGACGCGACCTGCGGCAAACGCTGACGCTTGCGATTAGCCCAGAGCGGGCGTCTGCTGGGGGCGCCCGGAGACGTCGCTTTCGGATGGCTAGGTGCTTGCCGACGTACCGTATTTGGCTAGCACGGCCACCCGCAGTCGGCGACCGCCAGCGTCGCTCGTATAGCCCTGAGTTCCTCGCGGAGCAGGTCGGTGACGGGGTTCGGCGAGATGCCTGTGCCCTCGCAAGAGCGGGTCTCGTACGACTAGGGGGACTACCGAAACGGCTAGCGAAGCGCGATGATGGAAGCGTGCACGACAGTGAGAATGAGGGCAGGTTTTATCGGGAGATCAACAGCCGCGCCGAAAGGGTTCGTAAGCGTGCCGCCGAGGCACTAAAACGGTCCCGCGCGCTGCGCAAGAGCCCAGGAGACCTTGGAAAGTCTGACGCTGCCCAAAGGCGGCGAAGGTTTCGGCGGCGGCAGGATTGACTAAGCCGCGAGCGGCATGGCTCGCTCTCTGGCGAGCGCGCATGCCAGCTTCGCGAGAAGACCGATGCGGGTTAGTTGTCGTCAGGTTGCAGATGCGTAGCCGCACCGCGGCTCGCCGCGCGGAGGCACGCATCACGCGCCTGACGCGGTGGGCGAAGCTCGAACTGCTCAGCTAACGGCTTGCCCCGACGCGCGCTGATCCGAAGATTGGTCGCGTCGGCCGATGGTGAGGGTCAAGGTCGGCGAGCGCTTGTGACCCGCTGATTCCTTCAGAGCAGGACCCGCGCTCAGTCCCGGACGGTCGTGGTGTCGAGCTCTAGCTGAGGAGCCGACGACTCGAGCGGCTCGTCACTCGTCCGAGGCCTTGCGACTCCACTGCTCACGCTGAGCTTGGCGGCCACCAGGCATCGCTCCGTTTCATCAGACGCAGATGCTCCTCCTCGACAAGCTTGACCATCTGCCAGTACGCGATGAGATCCCGCTCTCCCTCGGACGCATTCGCAAAGAAGCGGCGACCGATCACCAGCTCACCCCGATCGGGTCCGGCCGCCTGCTCGTCAATCCAGGCCCGGTCAATCCGCTTTCGCGCGATGAGACGTATCGCGGACTCGATCTCCAAGCCGGTGCAATCACCGAGCGGCTTGAACACACCAAAACCGATCTCAACCGATCCGTCCGTCGGCCGGTGGGGATCGGCCGGCGTCGCCGCCCGGGAGGGCGGGGTGAGCACCGTGCCGGTCATGCCAGCCCCTCGGAGTCGACAGTGCCGGGGTGGGTGAACACCACTGGCCGATCCTCATCCCAGGCGGGCACAAACCGTGCTGAGTACGCGTTGTCGATCACGTGTTGGGCGGACCGCTCGGCGTCGGCCTGGGAGGCAAAGCTGCTGGACCGAGCCAGTACCGAGCCGTCGGAAGAGATCAGCTGCCAGCGATGGGAGCCGCCGTCGTCCTGGAAGATTGAGAACTCCAGTGACAGACGCGACCGGTCAGAAGCCGTCATGGGCTCGATGGGACCGACTACTTTTAGTGCGGTGGCCACAGCCAACCGCCTCTCTGCCCCTCTGACGCAGAATTCGCCCGGTAAGCGAGAGAGGCTAGGGGCTCGCTGAGCGCACCGCCAGCGTACCACGGCCCCCTCGCGACTCAGCTCGGCTCAGCGGACGGTCCGCTCCACACTCAGGTAATGACGCCCGGGGCCAGGACGTAGCGCAGTGGCTGGCTCCGACCACCGCCACCGCTGCTCGTCCTTGAACCATGGAGGCCCCCGCCAGCCGCCGTCGCCGCCGGCCCCTCCGGCGTACCGTCGTGTTCAACGATCCAGGCAATCGCCTGACGAGAGTCCCTCCCCGCGGCGAGCAGCGCCGCGCGCTCAATCGTCGTACCGCCCGATGGGTGAGGCCGCGCCAGCCTAGAGAGCAACGCGCGGATACCGTCATCGTCCATGCCATATCCCCCAAAGAGCTCCTCGGATGATCGCGATCGCGGGGCGGAAACTCAGAGGCACCAAGCGAACGCGCAGTCGCCGCCAAGCACGACTGACGATTCCACCGTACCAGGCTAGGAAACGTCACAGAAGCAAACCCGGTCCCTGCTCCGGTCACCAGACCGGGCAGGTAACTCGCCGACACACCTGCGGAAGCGCCCAAGCAGGACGCGCGTGTCTCAACTCGGGTGCGATCCCGATGCTCGCCAATCTCGGGAGCGGCTCGACAGGCCCGGCCGGTATCGACTGAGGCTCGGGATCGCGGACGAGCGCACGGTCGCCAAGGCGATGGCGGTGTGCGCAGCGGCTGTGCGATGAAAGCGATCGTTTCGAGGCGCGTGCTTTCTGCGGTCGCCTGCGACCCCTCGTGCCCGCCTCCCCGGGGTGACGCTCAGAACGGCAGGCTGTGCATGATTAGCTTGCCTGCTGGCCAGCTCGTGTTCGGTTGTAGCGAACGCCACATCGTCTGTTGAGGCATCGGCGCGTGGCCTGCGGGCTGCCGCACGACGACCTCGTCGTTCACTTTGACGAATCCGACTCTTTGATAGAGCCCGGCTCGGTCTTCGTGGCAGAAGAGGATCGCGAATGCGGGTCCGAGGCTCCTTGCTTTCTCGAGCGCGGCGGCGAGAATTTCCCGCGCCAAACCGCGACCGCGCTGCCCGGACTTCACGATGACGCCGCCGAATCCGACCACCGGGAAGCGTTGCTGACCCACCTCCACCTCAACCACGACCAATCCTGTTGAAGCAACGAGCCGCCCGAGATCATCCCGCAGGCCAACGTGTTGGTCCTTCGGCCGGAACTTCAGAGGAATACCTCGGGTATCAAACGGATCCTCCTCGTTGCCCTCGAGCTCGTGCTTCAGCTCCGTAGTCAGGGGACCGAACTCGACGATGTCCATCGCCTGCATGCAACCAGACCCGATTTCCGTGCCCCCGGGGGGCGTCCGCATACGCGCGTGGCCGTTGCCCTGGAGTCAGTGGTAGCGGTCGAAGTCGGTCGGCCAGGACAGTGGGAACAAATGGCGGTATGGACGGGCGTTCGCGATCACCTTTGCGAAGGCTGGCCGCTGAGCAAGCGCGCGGTAATACCGAGTCAGCTGTGGACGGGTGCCCTCATCCCACGGGTGAATTGCCAACGCGTAGAAGAGGCCCGGTGCGGCAGCGCAGTCGGCGATCGTGAAGGTGTCGCCGGCGAGGAATTCCTCCGCGGCAAGCTGTGTCTCGAGCATTCCGTACGCCATGTCGAGACGTTCCCGTGCACGCTGCACCGCGCGGTTGTCGAAGCGTTCCTCGATCGTGTCGGAAACGATCGCCTGAACGGCGTCTGAGACGTACTGGTCGCAAATGCGGTCCCACAGGCGAGCTCGTAGCGAGGGCACCAATCGCGCGCCGGCGACGTGCTCGATGATGATCGACGTCTCGCCGATCACCTGCTCGCCGTCGCGCAACACCGGGATTGAGGCCGGCGGCCACAGTTTCGCCAGGTCGGCCCGGCTGAAGTCACGCTGCTCCTCGAGCACCTCGTACCCGACGCCAAGCTCGTTGAGCGCGACCAGCACCTTCTGGCAATAGAGCGCGAAAGGGTGTTCATAGAGGATGAGCATCTCGCCTTCTCCAAATATTTGTTGATCAACACCCCCACAGACTCCTAGCTGCCGTGGAACTAATCGCATCGGTCACGCGACCGACAGGCTCGCGCCCACCCCCACGTGCTCCGGTCCGCGCTCTGGCGCCGTCGCCGATCCGGCGGTCTCGAGAAGAGCCCTGCCGGCGCATGCCGGTACCCGCACCGGCGTAACCGCTTCAGGCGTGAGGGCCTAACGGGCGGTAGCGCGCATGACCGCTTCCATCGCGGAGGCGGTCGCCGAGCCACGGCGCAGGCTTTTCTCCAAAGCACCGAAACCGCACACGTCGCGGACGATCGCGTACACCGCCTGCGCGACCCTCGCCGGACGAGTGGTTCGGCGACGTTCGGCTGTTCGGGGGCCTTTCTGCCTCTTGGTCGCCCCGCGATCTGTGGCCGCGCCGGAGCGCGGCCACGTTGCTTGGGTCGACCCGGTGTGTTTCAGCGGCGTGTGGCGGTGTGCGGGTCGGCGGGGATCATCGGTGCGGATCGTTCATGGACGGCGGCGATGATCTCGGTGCTGTCGATCCCGCGCAGGTAGCGAGAGGTGATGGCGAGGTCGGCATGCCCGAGCTGTCGCTGGATCACGAGCAGCAAGATCCCCTCGCGCGACATCTCCACCGCGTGCGCGTGCCGGAGCTGGTGCGGCGCGAACCGGCGTCGGACCCCGGCTGCCTCGGCGCTGTGGTGGAGGTGAGCGCGGATTCCCGGCCGAAGCGCATGGCCGCCCTCGTGTCGGGCCGCGCAGGACGCAGAACAGTCGGCCGATCGTACTCCCGGCGGAGCTCGAGCCAGGGATCGAGGTGCGTCCACGCCCAGCGGTCCATCCCGACCTCACGCCGCTTATCGCCCTTGCCGTGGCGAACCATGAGGGAACCACGGCTCGGGTCGAGGTCGGTCTCGTTGAGGGCGAGCGCCTCGCTGATACGCAGCCCGGCGCGCCATAGCACCACGATAATCCCGCGCAGCCGCACGCCCTCCGGGCTGTTCCCGGCGGCGCGCATCACCGCGACGATCTCCTCGACCGCCGGCGGGTCGGGCGGATACCGCAGACCCTTGTTGCTCGGTGCGCGCCCCTCATGGAAGGTGGACATGGTCGCTGGTGATCGGCGCCGACCGCCACTGTCCAACAGTGGTATGGATTGCATGGCGTCCTCCTCTGGACGACAATCCATCGCATCGGCGCATCTCCGCATCGTGATGGTATGATGCGGTTGTGGCCAGAGTGCGCACGACGCTCACGATCGACGAGGATGTCCTGAAGTGGGTCAAGATCCGCGCCGTCCGCACCGGCGTCTCGGACAGTGCCGTGATCGAGGAGTCGCTGCGCCGCGACCTCAAGCTCGACGTTCTCGACGAGCTCTGGGCCAACGCAACGATGTCCGAAGCCAAGGCCTCCGAGCTCGCTGTCGAGGCCCAACACGCGACCAGGCCTCGCCGACGGGCATCTGGTGCGCGCGGTCGTTGACGTCAACGTCCTGATTTCAGGAGTGCTCTCCGCCAAGGGCGCCTCGGCCGAGATCCTTCGCGCCGGCCGCGACGGCCTGTTCGAGCTCGTGGTCTCCGAGCTGCTGCTCGTCGAGCTCAAGCGAACCCTCAGCTACCCCAAGCTGCGCAAGCGGATCCCTACCGAGAAAGCCGCCGCATTCGCCAATTGGGTCCGCGACCACGGAACCCTCGCCGAAGATCCCGCAAGCGCACCGCCAGTCGGCTCCCGCGACCCCGACGACGACTACCTCCTCGCCCTCGCGATAGACCGGCGCGCGTACCTAGTGACCGGCGACCAAGACCTGCTCGTCCTAAGCGACGACTTTCCGATCCTCACGCCCACACAGTTCGTGACCAAGCTCCGTGAGAGTCGCTGAGCAGCCGCCGAAGCTGCCTCGCGCGCCCAAGTCGCCGCGCCCCGACACGACCCGAAGCGCCACACGAGCGCCCTGCAACGAGAGGACTCATCCGCTTCACGCGCTCGAGACCGGCTCGACGTCGCCGATGCAGTCGCGCGCGCCGCGCGAGGCCGATAACGAATCCGATCGTTCGCCAGGCGCGCATTCCGCGCTGTGTGGGGCGCTCGTCGTCGGCGTGGACATGCTCGTGCTGAGATGAACGCAGGACCACGCGTGCGACGGCGCGACCAGGCGAATCCGACGCAGATCTCCTTATCGGCGCTTGCGCCCTGCCGCGCGCTTTCGCGGAGTGGCGTTCGGTCGCCTCCTGCTTCGTCGCTCAGCTCGGAGGGCACCGCTTGCAGGCGTCAGGATGCTCTCGTGGCCGTCGTCCCACTTGATCCGGTATCGAGGCGAGGGGTCCCCCCGCACGACTTGTTCAACGACGCCACGGCGCGGTTGGCGGCTCGTTGACTCGGACTCGGCCACGACGCGCCTGCCGACCTCAAAGGCCATTGTTCCATCCTCCTTCGTTGATGCTCGACCGTTTCCGACGATACCCCGCGTAGCGCCGCGAGCATTGGAGGCGAACTCGACAGCGGGCCACGCGATCAGGAGCGCCGTGTCGCCAAAGCGCTCGTAGGTTGAAGCTGGCGTCGCCACAAAAGCGATCGCCGGCCCCGACCTCTGCCGGCACCTGAATGCAGCAGCTCCGTTCGGTGGCAGAGGGCTG
>CAWGIU010000007.1:0-251977 GCA_963822735.1 uncultured Actinomycetes bacterium | reverse complement strand
GCGGCGCGACCACCTCGGCGGGCCCTGGATCCCGAGGCGATCTCGGTTGTCACACAATCGCGGCGGATCTTGTCTGGGAAACGTAATCCAATTAGGGAGAGTGATCATGAAGGTGTTTGTCGCTGGTGCCAGCGGTGCTATCGGGATGCGTCTGGTGCCCCAACTGATTGCGGCCGGTCACGAGGTGACCGCGATGACGCGTTCGGAGCAGAAGACCGGCAGGCTGCGCGCGTTCGGCGCCACGGCGGTGGCCGCTGACGCGCTTGACCGCAACCAGGTCATGCAGGCGGTGATGCGCGCGGAGCCCGAGGTGATGATCCACCAGCTGACCGGACTGGCGGACGTCAAGAGCCTCAGGAACTTCGACCGGGAGTTCGTGTTGACCAACCGTCTACGGACCGAGGGCACCGACCACCTGCTGGAGGGCGCCCGCGCGGCGGGAACGCGGCGATTCATCGCACAGAGCCACGGCAACTGGAGCTACGAGCGGACCGGAACCGGACTGAAGACGGAAGAGGATCCGCTCGATCCCGACCCACCGGCCAACCAGGTCAAGTCGCTGGAGGCGATTCGCTACCTCGAGCAGGGAATCCGCGAGGCCGACGGGATCGAGGCCATCGCGTTGCGCTACGCCAACTTCTACGGTCCGGGCACCGGCTTCGCTCTGGGTGGCGACATCGTCAGCCAGGTGCGCAAGCGCAAGCTCCCGATCATCGGGGACGGCGGCGGCGTGTGGTCATTCGTGCACGTCGACGACGCCGCTGCGGCCACGATCGCGGCGATCGAGCACGGCAGTCCCGGCATATACAACGTCGTCGACGACGAGCCCGCGCCCGTCTCGGCGTGGCTGCGCGCGCTCGCCGAAGCCGTCGGCGCCAAGCCGCCCCGCCACGTTCCCGCGTGGCTCGGTCGCCTCGCCGCCGGCGAGGTCGGCGTCTCGATGATGACTCAGATCCGCGGCACCTCGAACGCCAAGGCCAAGCGCGAGCTGGTGTGGAGCCCACGCTCCGCAGCTACCGACAGGGCTTCCAAAACGGCCTCGGCGATGTCCCGGTCCCGGGCTTTGAACCGGTCGCCATGTCCATGTGAGGCACTCGATCAGCCGCCCGCGATACCAGCCGCTACGCCCACGGACCGCCGCGCCATCGCTTTCGCGGTTACGTGCAGCCGACCCGCCTTCGCCTATCCTCCGAAGGGTCGCAGCTCCGAAGGTATCCCGATCGCCCTGGCGGCAACTTCCATGGCTGGTTGCCGCGCCGAGGTGTCCGCGCGAGGCTCCGTCGAGCTCGGTCCCGGCGACGCCATTGTCCACTCCGAGATGGTTCGCGAGATCGTCGCTATCACTGATCCGACCGCGACCGTCTGCGGGTTTGGGCGACGCCGACTCGCTTCGCCCCTTGCCGACGCGAACCGCCAGGGTCAGCGCGAAGGTCACTGACCGCAGTCACCCGAGCATCGAGGAAGGGCAGGCATGAGCGCACATAACCCCACGCAGAAGACGACCCAGCACACATCCCCGAGAGCGGCGTCCCCGCGTGCCGGAGCCGATCGCTCCGGCACGGCCGCAACCGTGAGTTCCGCCGATGGTACGACGATCGGCTACACCACGCTCGGAACGGGCGAAGCAGTGATCGTCGTCGGCGGCGTGCTCAGCACGGCTCGGGACTACATGGGTCTCGGGCGGGTGCTCGCCGAGTCGTTCACGGTGCATGTGATGGATCGACGTGGCAGGGGCGCGTCCGGCTCGCAGGGACCGAACTACAGCACCGAGAGGGAGTGCGAGGACCTGCTCGCACTCCAGGCGCAGACCGGGGCCGAGCGGGTATTCGGCCATAGCTACGGCGGGTTTGTCGCGATCCAAGCGGCGCGGCGCTCGGGGGTGTTCCGGCAGGTCGCGGTCTACGAGCCGATGGTCTTGCTCGACGGCACGCCCCCAATGGGTTGGCTGCCCCGATATCGCGAACTGCTGAGAGCCGGCGACACGCGAGGGGCGTTCGCCACCATGGTCAGGCACGCGGGGTTCGCACCCCGCCCGCTCACGGCCCTGCCGATGTGGTGCCTGCAGCTGATCCTGCGCCTCGGGGTTCGCGGTCATCAGTGGGAGCAGACCGAAGCGTTGCTGGAAGCGAATCTCGCCGAGCAGCAAGCCCTGCTCGACGACGGCAGCCTGAGCGGCTATTCAGAGATCGAATCGAAGGTCCTCCTCATCGGGGGTGCGAGAAGCCCCGCCTTCGTCGCACACCAGCTGGAGGCGCTACACAGCACCATCCGAGGCTCGACGGTCGCGATGCTCGATGGCCTCGACCACCCGGCGCCGGAAGCGCACCCCGACAGGGTGGCGGAAACCCTCGCGAGGTTCTTCGCGAACGCGGGTCCGAGCGGCACAGCCATCGACAGCGAGACCGGAAAGATTCGTCAGGCGGCCGGTCGAAGCGAAGACTGACGACTGGCTAACCGGCTATAGCGCGTGGTGGTTCTAGTCTCGGCGGCGCTGCTTGAGGCCAGCCGGCGAGTTCGCCTGATCGCAGGTGTGCGATGACGGGGGTGCCGATCGGTTATCTCGTGCCCGTGATGCTGGTCGCGGTGGGTACGTTCTTTGCTGTGGTGCCGCTGCGTTGGCCGTGGGCGCTTGGTGGCATGAGCTTCTTTCTCGGCCCGTTCGTAAATGAGCTGCCGTTCGTCGCCCTCTACTGGTTGCTCATCTGGACGCTGTTGGCCATTAACGAGGGTGACCTTGACAAGCCGGGCGGGTGGGTGGTCTTCGGTATCGCGAGCTTGGTGATGGTCGGCCTCGGGGTTGTCGTGCGGCGAGGGCTCCAGGCCGGTCCGGCCATCGACCGCGCCGCGGCCGAGGGTTTCGGTTCGCGCTGGACCACCACCCTCGACGCAGAGCCGGCTGCTCGCGTGCGTCAGCACCTTCCGTTTGC
This sequence comes from uncultured Actinomycetes bacterium, assembly GCA_963822735.1. GTDB lineage: Bacteria > Actinomycetota > Thermoleophilia > Solirubrobacterales > Solirubrobacteraceae > Palsa-465. Next base: position 249,050 of record CAWGIU010000007.1, on the reverse strand, counting down.
GCGCATCCTGTTCGGCCCGTTTTTCGTCCGCCGTCAGGATGTCAAGCGGACAGCGAACATCAGCTATGGCGACGCGGGCAAGACGAATCTGCTCGACATCTATCGGCATCGGTCCCATCCGTCGGGCGCCCCAATATTGATTCACCTGCACGGAGGTCACTTCTCTAGCGGCAGGAAAGACCACGAGGCGCGGCCGCTGCTCTACCGGCTCGCAAGTCAGGGCTGGGTGTGTGCCAGCGCAAACTACCGGCTGAGTCCCGCCGCCCGATTTCCCGATCAGTTGGTCGACGTCAAGAAGGTGATCGCCTGGGCGCGAGATCACGGCGCCGAGTACGGCGCAGACCCGACCAGGGTGTTCGTGGCGGGCAGCTCCGCGGGCGCTCACCTCGCCGCGATGGCGGCCCTCACGCCGGGCGACCCGGTGTTCCAGCCCGGTTTCGAGGACGCGGACACGGCCGCCACCGGCGCCGTCTGTCTGTACGGCTTCTACGGCGACATAGCCGCAGGAATCCCCTCGTCTCCGCTGGCCCACGTCGGACCCGATGCGCCGCCATTCTTTGTTGCGCACGGCGATCGCGACACGACCGCGCCGGTGAAAGGCGCCCGGCTCTTGGTTGAGCGGCTACGGAGCACGTCGTCGAATCCGGTTGTCTACGCGGAACTGCCCGGCGGACAGCACGCATTCGACCTGTTCCACTCCATCCGCTTCGAAAGCGTCATCAACGCGATCGAAGCCTTCACGACCTGGGTCATATCGCAGGACGACGACGCACGACGCGCGCGTCGCGCCGATGTGTGAATCCCCCCGGAGCAGCGAACAACTATCAGGCCGGCACGTGGTCTTCGTTAATTGCGAGACGGATGCTCGCGTCGCGAAGCGAGTGCGCGATGGCGGCTCGAATGAGCAACGAAAGGGAGCGTCCCCCCTCGTGTGAGCTGGCTCTTGCAAGGACGGCACCGGTACTCCCGTGCTCGAGGCAGCCTGGTCGTGTTGTCAAGGCTTGGCCCAGACCAGCGTGTAGCGCCAGTAGAGCCGGCGGCGAAAGCGAACGCCCGGCAGGTGGCGCGCTGCGATCCGCCGCATCGACGCGAAGGTCTCGGGCGGGGGCCACAAAACGGGCGACGGCTGCTGCCAGTATGAGGCGCGTAGTCGCCGCAGGCGGTTCGGAATGATCGCGACGACGTCCAGCGGCCAATCGCTTGGAGACGAGCGAGCGACGCCGATCACCGCCAGCACACCGCCTTTGCGCAGCAAACTCTTGAGATGAACCACCGCGGGTTCGGCGTCCAAGTGGTGCAGTGATGCCACCGCGGTGATGAGATCGAACGACTCCGGCTCGATCTCGAAGGTCTGTGCGTCGCGTTCGATGTACTGAATGTCGCCGGCATTGGGGTGAGCTTGCGCGGCCGCGATGCTGGCGTGGTCGCTGTCGATGCCTACGACTTCGGGGATGAACTGTCGAAGCTCTCGGGTCAAGGTGCCCGCGCCGCATCCGACGTCAAGGGCGCGCTGGCAGCGGGGCGGCACGGCGTCGAGGATCACCGGGTGGTAGTGGGTGTTGTGATTCCAGGGACGCGCCGACGACTTTGCCATCGCCGGTGAGTCTCGCAGCGCCGAGGTAGGAGATAGCTCACGCGCGGATGCGCGCACGTCGCTAAGCGAGGGCCGGGACCGCGCCTCGGCGACGGATAAAAGCAGAAGCGGCCGGGCGACAACAAGGGCGACGCGTCTGAATTCGTCGGGGCGGACGCTCCGGTGCGCTATTGCCTCACTCTTGGTGTTGCGCGGCGACTAGGTGTGCGTGCAGGTCGCGGCCGGGCGCTGAACGGGGAGTGTTGGGCGCGCGGCAGATCAGCAGCCTGCGGTTCGCCCAGCGTTCGTCTAGATCGACGGTTGCCAGGGCGCCGCGGGTCTGCCATTTGGCGGCCACACGTTGGGGCACGACGGCGATTCCGAGACCAGCGGCGACCGCGTCGCAGACACTGGCAAGGCTTGGGAATCGTACTCGGTGAAGGGGACGGTCACCGTGTGGCCGGGCGAGCTGGTCGAGGTGCTCGGCGAGGGCCCGGCCCTCGCTGAGACCGATCAGGGGGTATCTCACGCAGTCGGCGAAGGCCACCCGGAGCTCACCCTCCAGCTGATGTCCTCGGGGGACTGCGAGCATGAGGCGGTCATCGACGAGCGTCTCGCAGATGAGCGCCGCGGTGTCGACTGAGCTCGCCACGATTCCAAGATCGGCGCGTCCTTGCGTGAGCGTGTGCACGATCTCGTGGCTCGGTCGTTCGCGCAGGTCGATGTCGATCTGGGGCCGTTGGGAGAGGAACGCGGTCAGCTGAGCGGGCAGGAACGTTTCGGTCGCGGCGGTATTGGCCTGCAGCCGGACGCTTGCGACGAGCCCTTCAGCGAACTGTGTGAGATCGCCGCGCATCCGGTCGATCTGGGCGAGCACAGTCGCGGCGTGCTCTCGGAGGAGTTGCCCGGCGGGGGTGAGCGTCGCGCCGCGTCGACCACGGATCAGCAGTCTCGCACCGATCGCGCGTTCCATCGCTTGCAGCCTCGCGCTCGCGGCTGGCAATGAGAGGTGTGCGCGCCGGGCTCCGTGGGTGATTGACCCCGCCTCAGCGACGCACACCAACAGTTCGAGATCGCGCAGCCCGACCTCCGGAAACAGCCGTTTGGAGTTGTCGCTCTGAGACTTCGTCAGAGCAAAAGGGTAGGTGCTCATTTTCCGCATTGTGCCGAGCGCAGCCAGTGGCGATGCTGAAGGCTATGTCAGCTCAGGCCGATCGCGCTCTGTCCGGCAGTCTCGCTCGCCGACGCGATGCGATCGCTCTGTTGGGCATCTGTCTGGGGTTCTTCGTCGTGCTGTTGGACGCCACGATCGTCAACGTTGCGTTGACCGCGATTGCGACATCGATTGGCGGTTCGCTCGGCGACCAGCAGTGGACGCTCAACGCCTACACGGTCACCTTCGCCGCGTTCATGTTGACCGCGGGAGCCCTGGGGGACCGCTACGGCGCGCGGGCGTGCTTCCTGATTGGTCTGGGAATCTTCGCGGCGGCGACCGCTGTCTGCGCGGCAGCTCCGGCTGTGGAGGTGCTCATCGCGGCGCGCGCCGTGCAAGGAATCGGCGCCGCCGCCCTCGTCCCCTGCTCGCTCTCGCTCATCGCCGATCGATTTCCGCAGGGCCCCGCGCGCGCTCGTGCGCTCGGGGCGTGGGGAGGGATCTCGGGGCTCGGACTCGCAGCGGGTCCGTTGGTCGGCGGCCTTCTCGTCGGTTCCGTTGGCTGGCGTGCGGTGTTCCTGGTCGCCATTCCCTTCGCACTCCTCGCGATCGCGTTCGTCGCTGTCGCCGTCGACGAGACTCCGCGTCGAGCGGCCCGCGCCGACTTCCCTGGCCAACTTCTTGCCGTTGCGGCGCTCGGCGCGATCACCGCGGCCCTGACGACCACGTCTCGGACGGGGTGGTTCGGCGAGGCGCCAATCGCGCTCGGCGTAGTCGGCCTGCTCGCGGCGATCGGTTTTATCGCGACAGAGCGTCGCATTGAGGACCCGATGCTGCCGCTCTTGGTATTTGCCGATCGCCGCTTCTCAGCCGCTACCGCGGTCGGCGGACTATTCAACTTCGGGCTCTACGGAACCGTCTTCTGCCTGGCGCTGTTCATTGAAAAGACCCAAGGGCACTCCGCCACCGTCGCCGGATTGATGCTCGCTCCGTTGACTGTCGTCGTCGCCTGTGGGGCTCGTCTGTCCGGCGTGCTGAACGGACGCTACGGACCACGAGTGCCCATGCTTCTCGGGCTCGGCGGCGGACTGCTCGCGGCAAGCCTGCTCGCATTCATCGATCCTCACACTCCGGCCTGGCAGCTCGCTGGAGCAGGAGCCATCTTGGGGCTCGTCGGCCTTGCCATGCCGGCGATGACTTCCGTGGCACTGGCCGCATCCCCATCTGGACGCGCAGGACTTGGCTCAGCAGTGCTCAACACGGCTCGTCAAATCGGTGGGGCTATCGGGGTTGCCCTACTCGGCAGCGTGCTCGAACCTCACCACGACCGGCCGACCCTTCACCTCGCAATGGCCGTCATCGCCGCAACCTACGCCATCGCGCTGCTCCTCACCGCCACGCGGATACGCCACCCGGGCCAGACATGAGACACCGCCCCCGGGACAAGAGCAGGGCCTTGTCACATTCAAATCGTGTCCCCGGCTCGTCGCCACAAGCAGGGCGGCCACTTCGCGAGTGCTCGCGTCGCAAAGCAGGCGTGAGCACTACCTTCTCGACCGCCGAAAGCATGCGTCCCGGTTTCCGCGCAAACGGGGGGGCCGGTCGGGCGCGGTCCCCAAGTAGCGTGCTGCGAGCAAAAGGGGAACCAGCGCTTGTCCGTTTCCAGGACGCAGCGGGCTAAGAGATGACGTCCGCCGGCCTGATGCTGGTCGTCCGACTGGATAGCCGGGCCATTCGGCAGCGACGGTGCCCGCTCGGCCGAGATTGCAACAGCTGCCGGTGCTTGCGGGTCGGGCCGTCGGCGGCCTAGCGGTCGCCCCCGGCGGCACTTGATCGCCGCCTCGGCTCCAAAGAGAAATGGCGCTCTCGCGACGCCGCTCCCCGTCGCACGACGACGAGGAGCGGTGTTATCGGGGGCGCGAGGCTGTTGCTCAGTCCCGAGGGTCGGACAGGTGCGCTTCGGCCGCGAGCTTTGTCAGGGCTGGGTAGTCGTAGGCGGCCTCGGGTTTGGCGCGGACCGCGGCATCGAGTGCTCTTGGCGTCCTCTCCGACGAGAATCCGCCAGGCGCCTGCTCGCACCCCGTCGAGGATCGTGGTGGCCGCGGCGGCGGCGCTGAGCGGCGCCTTGTCGCGGAAGTCGGTCTCGATCCGCGCCAGCAGCTGGCGCATGTCCTCGGTCGAGGCGTCCTCGGCCAGCGCGCCGGCCCGGATCAATCTGGCTTGGGCCTCAGCGGGGATGAGCTCCCGAAGCTGGGTGTCGCTCATGTCGCTCGGCTCGGGAGCGTCCATGGGCGCGGCGGGTGTTGGCGATGATGTCGGTGCCCACGTGCCCGGGCATCACGACCACGACCCTGACCTGGGGCGCGTGCGTGCGCAGGTCTTCGATCAGCGCCTCGGTGAAGCCTTTGACGGCGAACTTGGCGGTGGCGTAGGCGGTGTTCGGCATGCCCGGGCCCAGGCTCGCCCAGAAGCCGTTGACGCTGCTGGTGTTGACGAGCACGCCCTCGCCGCTTGCGATCAGCAGCGGCAGGAACGTGCGTGCGCAGTAGTACACACCCCACCAGTCGACCGCGAACGTGCGCTCCCACTCCTCCCGGCTTGCCGGTGACGAAGCTGTTGCCGCCGCCGATGCCGGCGTTGCTGAACACCAGGTCGACGTGCTCGGCCGCGTGGCGCTGCAGCAGCTCGTCGCGGAACCGGCTCACCTGTGCCTCGTCGGAGACGTCGCACACGTGGCCGCTGACGAGAACGCCGTCCGCGGCGTCTGACTGCGCGATCGCGGCGGTATCCGCGATCGCGTCGGCGTCTCCAGTCGCAGGACGCGACCGAGCACCCCTGCGTCGCGAGTTGGCGGACCAGCTCGCGGCCGATGCCCGAGCCGCCGCCCGTCACGACGGCGAGCTTGCCGGCGAACGAGTTCATGTCGGCATCTCGCCTAGGCTCGGTCGGCGGAGGCGGGGACTCTGAACCGGGAGTCGACTCTGCATGCGGCGTCCTCGTGCGCTCCGGTTGGCGCCGGATGGTCCAGCGCAGGTAGACGGCGCAGATGGCCAGGCCGGCGCCGATGATCACCCAGGCGGCGAGGTGGGCAACGACCCCGAACGTCGCGGTCGAAACGGTGAAAGCGAGCGTGATCTGGGCGGCTGCATCGGCGCTCATGGTTACGCCGATGATCGCGGTCAGCACGGCGAGGGCGTGGTGCGCGTCTGAGGCATCGAGCTGGGGTCGGGCCTGGCCCATCGCTTCGGGGCGCTTCCTTGGCGAGCCTGCTCCTTGCGATCTCCAGCAACGGCCGCCGGCGGCCAGCGAGATCAGACAGGCGAGCCCAACGGCGCCGGGAAACAGCGCGCGGTGAAGCTCGAGCGGGCAGCGCGCTGCCCCCCGAGGCGATGGTCAACAGGAGCGCGATCCCGAACCCCGCGACCGCGATCGCCCCCACCGGCTCGATCCGCCGCCGCCACATCCCGTAGGCGAGCACCCACAGCACCGGGATCGCCTCGGCGATGGCGAGCGCCTCGGTGGCATTCCCGAGCGTTTGGCGGAACGCCATGAACGCGATAAGCGGCACCAGCAGGACGGCGAGGCAGCCGGATCGGGCGTGCACGCGATGACGGACTTCGGCTCATTACCGACTCCCCTCGCCGTCTGGCCGTGCCTGGAGCTCCGGGGCGCTGGCGAGAACGCGATGGATCTTGCGCGCGATCACCAGCGTGTTGAGCACCAGGTCGCTGATCAGCCCTCCGGGGCTGATGTGGATCTCGCTGCGTCCGGCTTCCTGGACGATTGTGACCTGGGCTCGCTGCACTCGGTTTGAGCCGATGCCCACCACGATCGTCTCCGGTGACCCAGGCACCGGGTCACTGAAGGGTGCTCTGGTCTGGCGCATCCCGGGCAGCACGTTGTACCCCGAGCCGAGGCCGTCTCGCAGCGCCTCGACGACCTCGTCGGTTCGCAGGTCAGACCGGGGAACGACGATCGTGTACATGCTCAGCGCCCTCGCGTGCGGTTTCGCAGTGCCGGTTGTCGCGTGGCGAGGTCGAACAGAGTCGCGAGCTCGCGCGCGTGATGCTCGACATCGAGCGCGGGATCGCGCGCGAGGGCTCGCGGGACCGCGTCGATCGCAGCCCGGATCGCGCCAGCCACCACCGCCGGGTCGAAGTCCGCGCGGAACTCGCCCGTCTCCTGGTGATCGGGCCAGCAGCTGTGCCAGCCAGGCGGTGGCCGCCTCCAGCGTCGCCGGGTCAAAGCTCGAGCTGCCATCGGCGCGGCGCGCGTTGCGCGCGATCTCCGCGATCGCGATCACGTGGCTGCGGTACTCGCTCATGAACCCCAGGTTCGACTCGATATACGCCCGCAGGCTCTCCCGACCCGTCGATTGGCCCTCGATCCGTGGCCGCATGTACGCCTCGGCGCGCGAGAGCACCTCGCTGACGACCTCGGCCAGCAGCTCGTCCTTGCCGGCGAAGTGGTAGCCGATCACACCCTTGCTGATCCCGGCACGCTCCGCGATCCGAGCCAGCGACGCCTGGGCATAGCCGAGCTCCGCGATCGTGTCTATCGCGCAGCCCATGATCTGCGCCCGGCGGGCCTGTTCAATGAACGACCGCTGCGTTTGAGCAGCCGCAGCGGACCCGGCCGAGAGCTGAGCGTCTCTCCCTTCCAAGCGGATGACCGATGAGACCATGTTCTATCCATGGTATCAAAAATTTATACGCATGGTCAGATCTCGCCAAAGTATCCGAAGGGACTGGAACGACAGCGTCATCAGGGACGTAGGAGCTGAGGCGTCCCAGCCGCTGGCTGCTCAAATCAGCGATTGCAGAAGTACCGCGCCAACACGAGAGCAGGGCTCCGCCCACGTCTCGGTCTGGCCTCGCGAATCGCCCGGAAAGCACAACTCCGGGAAGGCCGAGCGGCACGGCTCCGTCCGCGTGGGATGCGGCGACCATGGCCCACGTCGACCTGCGGTCGGATGAGGTGTCGCAAGACGCGGTTCTGGATCTTCACGGCGACGGCGAACGACAGGATCGACTGTCGCTCCCCATCCCAGTGCGTGTGCGGTACGACGAGAAGTGAGTCGTCACCGGAACGGTGTCGGTGGGGGCGGTGCCGTCAGGAGCTCGCGCACGGTGGTCGCGGCCCATTCGTCGAGATCCGCGATCCGGCCCGAGATCCCTCGCAGGCCGCCGTGCTCTCTCACCATCTTCACCCGCCGCTCGCGGTGCTCGACGCCGGGGCCGAGCAGCAGGCAGTCGGGATCGTTGACCCAATAGCGACCGTGCTGGTAGGCCCGCCCGCGCACCGACAGCTCCGCCGCCTCGCCACCTGGAGAGCTCATGTCCCCGTCCGCGGGCGTCCAGCTCGGTGAGGTGTCGGCGCTGATCCTCATCGCGTCAACCAACCCCACAGAGGGCAGCAGCGGCGCCCCGCAGCCCAGCAGATACGCATCCTCGCCGACCGCGGACCGGATGTGCGCCAGTCCCTGCCTGTACGCCTGGGTACCGGTGAGCGACCCGTCGAACCGGTGCCCGTCCAGCGCGGCGGCGTACAGGAAATCGAGCTTGAAGAAGTCGAAACCCATGTCGACGAACGACCCGAGCACCGTGGTCAGGTAGTCGCGCGCGCCGGGATGGGTGACGTCGAGCGCATACGGGTCCTGGCCCCAATTGTGGATCGCGAACACCGGCTCACCGTTCTCGTCGCGGACGATCCAGTCCGGATGTTCGGCGACGATCGCCGATCTCACCCCGACCAGGAACGGGGCGAGCCAGATCCCCGCGCGCCCCCCATGCTCACGGATCCGCTCCACCATGCTCGACAACGACGTGAATCGCGACGACAAATGAAGCCAGTCTCCGAGCTCGCGCTCGTAGCCGTCATCGAGCTGGATCACCTCGACCGGCAGCTCGCGCTCCGTGATCGCTCGGAGGTTCTCGTCCACGTCGGCCTCGGTGATCCCGGAGAAGTAGTCGTACCAGGAGCACCAGATCGTGGGGGCGGCGCGAATGGCCGTGACGCCGCTTGCGCCGGCGAAGGCATCAGCGAATGCCGTCTTCGCCGCGTCAATTCCGCCCGAGGCGTCAACCCCGATGATCGACACGGCGGCGTCGGCGGTCACTACCAGACGCTCCTCCCCGATCCGCTCGCAGCGGATCACCGGGATCGCTTCATTCGCCGCTGTAGCCCCGACCGCAACGACCTCCTCCCCGGTGCCCGGGTCGACGACCAGCAAGCCGTCGCCTTGAAACGCACCCGACCGCCGGCGGGGCCGCGGCCGCGAGCCCCCGTAGCCCCACGTCCAGACCTCCGGCCGTACCGGCAGCCACTGCTCATCGCTGATCCGATACGCAGTCGTCGGCGTCCAGGACTGCCATCCCTCCGCGTGTATTAAGCAGTGGCGGGGATCTACCTCCAGCTCCGCGACGACCTCACCGAACCCGAGCACGGCGCTCAACCTAACCGGCTCGCGTCGACAACAGGTCGGCTTGTTTCGGCACCGCGCTTGATGCGCTCGGCCACTCGTCCCGTCGTAAACCGAGCGTGAAACCTGCACCGATTACGTTCATGAAAGCGAGCACGGACCTGTTTAGCTGAAGCGAAAGCTGTTTGCGCGGTCGCTTAGCCTGCCCACCATGCGAAGGATTCTCGTGACTGGAATGTCGGGAACCGGTAAGTCCAGTGCGCTCGCGGAACTAGGCAGGCGGGGCTTTCGCGTGGTCGATACCGGATGGCGGAACTCTTGGCGCGTGACGAGGGGCCGTCGTTGTATGTGTCGGGGACGGTCTCAAACCAAGGGCGCTTCTATGATTGCTTCGACGCGGTCGTCCTGCTGAGTGCTCCCGCCGAAGTGCTCGTCAGCCGGATCGAGAACCGGACGACCAACACCTATGGCAAGAGCTCTGAACAGCGCGAACTCGTGCTGCGCCACTTGGCCGAGGTCGAACCACTTCTACGGAGAACTTGCACTCACGAGCTCGATGCCACGGAACCACTGACGACCGTCGTTAACCAACTCGCACGACTTAGTCGAAAGCCTCTCGCTTAGATCGCCCGGCAACGGTCTGCGCGAGTGGATATGTCGCGAAGGAGGTGTTTGCCTCGCTGACCTCTTTTTTTTTTTTTTGTGGTTGGGTTGTTGGTTGGGGGGTTTTTGGGTGGGTGGGTGGGTGGGGGATGGGTGAGGATGGTTGGGGGGGGATATTTGTGGAGTTTGATGGGAGGATGTGGGGTTGGTGATGATGGGGGGTGCGTGGTGGTGTGGTGTGAGGGGTCGAGGTGTGGGAGGGTGTGCGGGTGTGGGTTATGAGTTTGCGAGGGTGGGTGGTGTTTTGTGTAGTGGTGGGTATCGGGTGGGGGATGAGGTTGGTTTCGTCGGTGTTTCGGGGGTGGGGGTGCGGTGCGGGTGGGGTTGAGGGGGTCGACGCTTGATCAGGGGGGGGCGTCGGCGACGTGCTCGGGGCGGGGGGTCGTAGGGTTGGTTCGGGTCGGTCGGGTCCGGGGGTGTCGGTCGTGTCGGGCTTTGGGCGTGTCGGAATGCGGACGCGTCGGGGCGCGGCTGATCGCGCGCTGATTCGTCGCGTCGCGGGTTCGCGTTCGGCGTCGAGGCGTCGGGTCGGTTCGGTCGGTCACGGGGGCGTCCTCGTCGTCGGCGGCGTGGGCCGTGGTTCCTGCTCACCCTCGCCTCTGCCCCGCGCGGGCGATACCCGTTGCGCAACCCCGAGTCGTAGTTGAGCAGCCCGCGCTGATATTCCGGCCGGCGCTCCGAGCGGCGCTCATACCTGGCCCGGCCAAGCCAGGCGTCAACTCATCCTCCACGCCGCTGAATGATCAACCGCGCACCCAGCTTCGCCAGCTCAGACAGCGACTCCCGGTTCTCGCCCACCCCAACAGCCAACAGCTGATCGATCTGCGCTTCGATCTCCGACGACGGCGTACGTACGTCTCACGCGTAGGCCTCCTTCAATTGTCTTCTCAGACTGAAACCTACCCGTCGCCTACGCCCGAAGCTATTTACAGCACTTTGAGACGCGACCTCCGCCTGAACGCTCGCTCTTGGGCGGAAGCGAGAGTGGGGTGTTGAGTTGACTCCCCGGCGTAGCTCGATCTCGGGCTTGTCCGTCCGCGGCAGCCGGGGATGATCCAAACGACCGAAAGGCTCGATTGAGCGGGCGTCACTAGCTCAGCCGGAATACCTGGAGGTAGCGCCCGCCTGAGAGACGTTTACTCGTAAGCGTTCCCGTGGCTCCGGCGTACTTGCCGGTTCCGCCGAGCACCGCACGTACGAATACATTGCCTTTGATCAAGAAGCCAGCCCCGCTCAGGGAATTAGCGCTCAAGCCGCCTACCACGATCTGGTTTCCGCGCCCCAGCTCGAACGTCAGCAGGCCCTGAACGGTCTCCACGCCGCGCTCGAGCTTGATGTCCGTCTGGGTGCCGCGTAGCCGCCCGACCACGGTACGCCCGTTGGCAGCTACGACCGTCGCGTCGAACACATAGACGTCGCCGGGGCTCTTACCCAGGGGTGGAAAGTCGAGCGTCTTCGTGTGCGACTTGACGGTCATGACGCGGAGCGTACGAACACTGGTGCTGCTGCCCGAAGCGAAACCGGCCACCACGGCCGCCACGACAACGACAACCAGCGCTGTAAACAAAGACCGACGAAACCGAGGTGACATAGCGCGGATATTCGTCGGCGACAGGACAAGTCCTACGTTCGGCACACGGGACCGAGAGGGCTGCGCGGTTATCCGCCAGCGCCCGGAGGTGCGTGGGCGATTGCTTTCACCATCAGGGTGTTCTCAGACCGCGCGGCTCCTGCGGCGACGTATAGCAAGTGGTGCTGTCCGTATCGGGTCCAGATGCCCACTCGCCGAATCGCTCAGACGATCGACTGCAGCATGCCTCTCTGCACGCAAATCAGGAGATCACTTGGGGTCCAAATGCGTGACGGCAAAGCCATATCGCTCAGCTAGCCGTCTAGCCACGAGCGATCGGTGGCAGGCATCGGCGGTGGCTTCGACGCACAACAGCGCGCCGATGCCGTGGACTGGCAGACCACGGATCAGCCGCTCTAGCGGCACGAGGTCGAGGATCTCTCCCGTGTACCGACGGATGTACTCGGGTGCGAGGTGCACGCGCGAGCGCTTCCCGACTCCTTGGCGATCGTCCTCGCGGTATTGGAGTTGTCGCAGCTCGGTGCTGGGCGCAAGCTCGGAGAGGTGCACGTAGCTGATCTGGGCGGCGCTCAGCAGAGCCTGCAGTCGTCGGGCGTTGGCCCACGCATAGTCAGGGCCCCGCACCCCGCGGCGTTGGCGGATGTCGATCAGCTGCGTTACGTTCGCCTCGTCCAGCGTCTGAACGAAGCTGGCCGCGTCGAACTCGTACACGCCGATCGTGGCGATATGCCGCACCCACCGAATCCTGCCACGAAGAGTTTCTGGGTTGTGACACCATTGAGCACGCGGATCGTGCAGTCCGCACGATCGCCTTGATCCTCCAGTCGGCTCTCATCGCGCGATCGCTTGGGCGACGACTAGGGAGTCGCCCGGCTTAGGGCGGCGCGGACGATCGCAACCGCGTGAAGGAGCTCACCAACCTGCCAGCAACCGCGCAGCTGCTGGCCGGCGAAGGAGTCGACCGGCCCGCGCGAGCGCCTGAACGACGTCAACCTCAGTCGGGGCAAAGCCGACGATCAGGGGGTCCGGAGAACTAACCGGGAGGAGGACTCTCGCCGTCGCCAGCAGCCTGTGCCTCTTCGTGGTCAGCCGTGCCGGTGTCGGCGGCAGGGAGCGCGGACTGCGGAGCGCCCGACTGGACCTCCGCCTTGAGGCTGGCGAGCTCGTCGTCGACGGTGCTCTTGGCGCCGAGCTGGTCGAGCTGGCGATCGACGTCGTCCTGGCCCGGGCCGAGCGCCGTCAGATCCTCGAAGGTTCCGGCCGCCTGAAGCTCATCGACCGCCTCCGCGCGAGCCTTCATCGTCTCGGTCTTGTCGAGGGCGCGCTGCGTCGCCATGCCGACATCCGCCATCGAGTCACCGACTCCCGTGGCTGCCTCGGAAACCTGCACCTGCGCCTCGGCAGCCGAGTACTGGGCCTTGACGACTTCCTTCTTTGAGCGGAACTGCTCGGTCTTCGCCTGGAGCTGCTTCTCGGACTCGATCAGCTTCCCCTGGTCTGACTCGAGCTGTGCTATCTGCTGGTCAAGCGAGCCAGCCTCCTGAACGGTCAGCTGCTTGCGTTCCAGCGCTGCGCGAGCAAGATCCTCACGTCCCGCGGACATCGCGTCGCGGGCCTGAGCGTCGAGCTTGGCGCCCTGTTCACCGAGTTGCTGCTGCTGGAGCGCCAGCCGCTTCTTGGCCGTGGCGATGTCGGCGATCCCCTTCTTGACGTTCTGGAGGTTCCCGACCTGGCGCTCATACGCATAGTCGAGCGTCTCACTCGGGTTCTCGGCGCGGTCAAGCTGCTTTGAGACCTTCGACTTGACCACAGTCGACAGCCGTCCCTTCAGTCCGGGCATCGAAACCTCCTAGCGGCTTCGTAATGGGCGTGGCTCACTCATCTGAGCGTACTCCGGCTCACCGGCCGGCTTCCAAACCGAACTCGTCCGTTCGACAGCCCACAAACGGTGACGTTCCGGCTCGCGGACTGAGGGAAGCAGCGCGTATTTGGCCGAGTCGTCGCCGGTGGGCAGGTCCGCCCTCACGCGGTCGCGGCTTCAGTGGGGTGAGCTGGCTGAGACGCCCCCAGTGCTCGAGTCCGCGACGAACTCGGCCACCACGGGCACGATCTTCTTAGGCGAGACATTGTGGTTTTGGCCTGGTAGCTCGCGCAGCGTCGCGTTAGGCAGCGCTTCCGCAAGCGTCTTCGAGGCGTGTTTGAGGCCCGCTGCCGTCTTGGCTCCGTAGACGACCAGGGTCGGGCACGTGACGCTCTGCCACTCTTCGGCGCGCAGCGGCGACCCGTGCATGTTGTGGTCGCCGAGCGCCTCGTAATCGAACGGCAGGGTATGAGCATTGGAGGCGAACTGCTTGAACATCGGCAGGAGCGACATCACCGCAACGAGCGGCCCGGGCATCCCTACCGCGTTACGCATGAAATGCTTGGCGGCGCCGGCGCGGTCGCCGGCAGCGACGAGTTGACCGAGCTTCGCCCCGTAGTCGTCGGTCGGGTACTTCGCATCCGGGGCGGTCTTGAACGGGGTCTCGTACACGACGAGCTTCTCGACACCGATGTCCGCCGCGGCCGCGCGTAGCGCCAGCGCGCTGCCAGACGAATAGCCCCACAGCGACGCTCTTCCGCCGGCCGCGCCGATCAGGGCGGCGAGGTCGTCGATCTCGTGCTGGACGGAGACCTGTCCAGCATCGCCGCTGTCCCCGCGGCCGCGGCGGTCGTAGTTGATCACGGTGCAGCTTGCGGCCAGGCCCGAGGCGATCTGCTCGAACTTCTTGAACTTCCGGTAGCCGAGTGCGCCGTTGACCAGGATCACGGCAGGGCCAGCGCCGTAGCGGTCGAAGGCGATCTTCGTGCCGTCAGATGAAGTGACCGTTTGCATCGTCTGCTCCTCCTTCTGTGTGCGTGTGCCGTTAGGACTGTTGCCGTGCAGCGAACTCATCGGGTCGCACCACTCTGCTGCGGCCGCGTCGGTTGCTCTCCAGCAGGCGAGTAGGCCAGCTCAATCGAACTGTCGGGGAAGCTGCGCTGCGATCGAGGCCTAGCCGTACCGGGGCCGTTCCCGGCGCCGAAAGCGGCACGAGGACGTGAAGGACGAGGGTTGCGAGGACGACGACCTCGCCGGTCCACGGCGTCGATCTCACAGAAGGCCTGGATGGTGCGGGGGCCTCCGACGAGGTGGACGTCACCCGGCGAAGGCGCCGCCGCGCATCAGCTCGAGCAGCTCAGAGGCGCTCGCGGCGGAGATGACCTCCTCCGGTAGCCCGGCTGGTAGCGGGCGTGAGGTGAGCACGTAGACCGTGAGCGCGCCCATGGCCACTGCGGGGCGCCGAGCGCGGGATCAAACGTCATCCGGCCCATCACGACCGCGCCGCAGTCGGCGATGAGCTCGGGGTAGCCGTGGGACACCCCGGGGACGAACTCGAGCACCGAAAGCAGCGCCGGGCGACCGTCGCTGTCGCGACGAAACCGTCGACGCTCACGCCAATGTGGGTGCGGATCCGCATACCTCTCCCTTCTCGATCGTGGTTGCCTGCCTCTCGGTTGCTCGAAGGTTTGTGACGCAGCAGTCGCGATTCTCGCGCGCGGCACCGGGCAGGCTGCGCGATCCGAGCAGCGGCAGCAAGGACCGCGACGCGCTCGTCGGCTAGCGCGGCGTGGTTGCGATCTCGCGTAGGAGCTCGGCGAGTGGTTGGGGCGCTGAGAGCATGGCCCAATGACCAGTGGGGAGCTCGTGAACCCCCAGTCTCGATCGCAAGCTGCTGCGCGTGGGTCTTCCTGGACGAGCTGTTCCCGGACTGTGGCCACGCCCATACCGCCCTCGGAGCAGAAGATCACGTGTCGGTGCAGATCGCGCGGCGCCTGTCCTTTCAGTCGCAACGGCGAGGTGAACGTCGCACGGCTGGGGCGTTGCGCGCTCCGTCATCAGGCGAAGACCCGCGTCGTTCAAGCCGCAGGCGCTGCCGAAAGCGCCCGTCAGTCGAACGTTTCGCGATCCGGCACTGGTCCGTGGCAACCCTCGCCAGCGCGAGCTACTCCTTGGCGTTGCTGCTCGCGCTGTTCTGAAGGCTGCACGTCGACGATCGCGGTTCCATCGGAAGCGAGAGGTGTCGAGGTAGACCAGCGTGTCCAGCCGCTCGGGCCCGGTCGGCGACGCCCGTGATCACGATTCCGGCGTAGCTGTGCCCGACCAGAACGGCATCGCGAAGATCCTCTAGTCGAGAACGCCGATGACATCCGCGATGTGTGCGTCCAGGTCCACCTCTGGTCTCGCGAGATGCGCCCCTCCCCAAGGCCAGTGAGCGTGAGCGGGTACACGTCGTGTCCGGCGGCACGTAGCCGCGCGGCGACGGCTCGCCAGCACCAGCCGCCAAGGCACGCGCCCGGAACCAGGACGATCGGCTTGGTGGGCGCCCCGCTCACAGCGGTCTTGCATGGGAACGGTTGACGTCTCGCCCTGCAGGAGCCAGGCACACAGCGCGCTGCGAGCAAATCGCCACTCCGACTCGAAGCGACGGCCTGGCAGCTCGCCCCGCTCGGCGCGTGCTCGCACGGCGTCGCTCGAGACCCGCAACAGCGCCGCGGCCTCATCGAGCGTCAGCACCTCTGCGGGGGACGATGTGTCGTTGTCTTCACGCAGCTCGGCACGGCCAATCGCAAGGCGATCGGACAGGAACTCGCTGACAAGCTGCTGCTTGCGGCGTCCGGTCGCGTCGACAAGGCGGTCAAGGGCGGCGGCCTGTTCGCGCGGAAGCCTCACGTACAACGGAACTCGATCAGTAGACATGGGAAGACGATAGCAGTAGATATCTCGCCATATTCGGCTAGCACCGACAGCAGCTGAGCCGCGGGCCGCTCATCGGTGTCCGGTGGTAGGGTCGGCGCGTTGCGGCCCTTCGTCCGGGGCCAGAGAGAGAGGAGATGGGTTGTGCAGCTTTCGACTGAGCGGATTCTCACTACTCATACAGGCAGCCTCCCGCGCCCGCCCGACCTGACGGAGATGTTGCGCCGTCGTGACCGCGGCGAGGCGGTCGATGGGTTCGCCGAGCGAGTTACCGAAGGGGTGGCCGAGGCGGTTCGTCGGCAAGTCGACGCCGGCCTCTCGGTCATCAACGATGGCGAGGCGAGCAAGGTCGGCTATGCCACGTATGTCAAGGAGCGCCTGAACGGGTTCGGCGGCAGCGGCGGCCTCGCCGGGATGCCTTCGGACATGCAGGAGTTCCCGGGATACATGGAGCGGGTGATGTCGGACCTTGACTTCGAAATGCCGGCATGCGTGGGCCCGGTGAGCTACCGGGACTTGGAAGCGGTGCGTACCGACATCGAGAACTTGAAGGCGGCACTCGCCGGCGTTGACGTGGCGGATGCATTTATGACCGCAGCGTCGCCAGGGGTCATCTCCGTCTTTTTGCAGAACCAGCACTACGCCACGCATGAGGAGTACATCGAAGCGCTGGCCGACGCGATGAAACAGGAGTACGACGAGATCCATGCGGCCGGTTTCTTGCTACAGCTCGACTGCCCCGACCTGGCGATGGCGCGCCACATGGGGGACTTCGGGCGGATGGCGCCGGTGCATGTTGAGGCTCTAAATCACGCCACGCGTGACATCCCGCCCGACCGCATGCGCATGCACCTGTGCTGGGGCAACTATGAGGGCCCCCACCACCACGATGTGCCGCTGCGGGAGATCATCGAGCTCGTACTGACCGCACGCCCCGCGGCGATTTCGTTCGAGGCCGCGAACCCGCGCCACGACCACGAGTGGCGTGTGTTCGAGGAGGTCAAGCTGCCGGATGGGAAGGCGCTGATCCCAGGCGTGCTCGACTCGACCACAAACTACATCGAGCACCCGCAGCTGGTTGCCGACCGCATCGTCCGCTATGCGAAGCTGGTGGGGCGCGAGAACGTCATTGCCGGCAGCGACTGCGGCTTCGCCACATTCGCCACCTTTCTCACGGTCGACCCGGGGATCGCGTGGGCCAAGCTGCGCGCGATGAGCGATGGTGCGGAGCTTGCCACGCGCGAGTTGTTCGCATCTTCGAGAGCGGCGTGAGAGCAGCCGCTACCACGGGCACGAGCGAGGCCAAGCGCGGTCCCGGGCGTGAGCCGGCATTGTCTACGTCGGTTGCCAGCTCTTGAGCAGGCGTTGCAAGCCGGAATTGCCCGGGTCGGCGGCTAAGCCGGCCCGTATGAGGTTGATTGCTTCGTCCTGTCGCCCGACATGGAGATAGACCTCTGCCAGATCGCGCGCTATGAACAGGTTCTGGGGCTCCAGCTCGTGTCCCTTTTCGATAAGTCTCACGCCGAGTTCGCGATCTCCCTCATCAAAGGCAACCTTTCCCTCCAGCGCAACAAGTTCGGCCCAAACACAACTCGCTTTCGGAATCCTGTTCAGCCAGTAAACGCTTGGCGTGCTCGATGTAGTCCCGTGCCGCGGGAACTGAGAACCAGCGGACCCTGTCGGCTGCCTGGAACATGACCGACGGATCATCGCGTCGGAGGTCTGCTGCTCGTGATGCGATCCGGGCAGCTTCCTCGAACTCCGCCTCAGTCACCAACGCCGCAGCCATCATCAGCAAGAAGTCTGGTTCCTCCGGAAGACTCGCCGGGAATCGACGGTTGAGCAGCACCCTCAGGAGCACGGACGTGTTCCAGAACCGCCCTTGGTAGCGGGCGAGCTTCGCTGCGATCGCTACCTCTCTCGCTACTCGGGCACCGAGTTCGGTCAGTTGGTAGCGGGGGTCGTCATAGTCAACGCTCCAGCCTGGCTCCAGACACCCCCGTTGCTCAAGCCGCTTCAGGGAGCGTCGCACCCCGAAAACACGCGTGCCCAATACGAAGGCGAGCTTCGGATGCCCAGGCTGCCACGGCCGGTCCAGCAGATTGGATATGGCGGTCAACGTGAGCGCATCACGCGCGCCCACCGTTAGGAGCTCTTGCCCGATCTCGCCAGTCAACTTTTCACCCCAAGTCGTCCCGGCTCGCCCCACGTTCCGGCTTTGGTCTGGGCACGATGATGCCAGTATGTGACCCCCTCGCCGATGCGGACGAACCCCTCTGCTGAGTAGAGGAGCTCGCCTGCCGGCGTTGCGTTCAGGACGGCCTTTGCGGCGCCAGCCGCCCGCGCGGCGCTGCATACGGTGCGCAACAGCGCTCGTCCAAGGCCGCGCCGCTGAAACTGTGGCCACACCTCCATGTCATAGATCCCCGCTACGTCACCGGTGATGAGCGACCACGCGCGTCCGCCGAAGCGCCGATCGACTCGTGTACCGCGTGCCATGCAGTGGCCGGCAGCTACGGGCGAGCGAGAGCAAACGCTGACCTTGGGGACCGTACTCCGGCACATCGGTTGAGAGCGTGACTCGCGGGTCGTCTGGCTCCGGTATCGCGTCGAGCGGCGCAGCCATCCACCATGGCTCCCAGCCGCGTTCAAAACCGGCCGCTTCAAGGGCCGTGGGATCGGTGTCGGCTGACAACCACGCTCCCACGATGCATGCACCGTGCTGGCCCGCAAACTCGATCCCTCGTCGCACTGCCTCGCACTCATCGACAGTCGCAGCCATCACCTCCACGCTACCGAGAGCGCCGCTTTGAGATTCCTCATGTTCAGCGGCAGTGAGGTATGAGCGCATACCCGCTCGGTTAGGCATTCCGTCGATGGGGGCAGTTGCCCAGCAGAGAGTTGAATCTCCCGAGGAGGAGTGAAATGTCAACTGCTGCGATCGTCGTGATCGTCGTTGTTGTTGTCGTGATTCTGGTTGCCCTGCTTGTGCTCATGCCGCGCATGCGCGAGCGCGCCCGGGTAAGAAGGCAGCAGGGCGAGCTCGAGCGTCGGCGTGACGAAGCCGCCTCCACGCATCGCGCCGCGGCTGAAGACAGTGAGCGTCAGGCCGATCTGGCCGAACGCCGCGCGCGGATCGCCGAGCAGGAGGCACAGCGCGACCGCGCCGAAGCCCAGCTCAAGCAGGAGCAGGCCGCGCTACATGAGCGAGGCATGGCCGATGATCAGCTGATCGGCGGGCACGAGCGCCAGGACTTCGCGGGTACCTCGGCCGTCCCGGAGGGCGAAACCGGAGACTCAGTGGCCGGCCAGGACGAGCGCACCAGCGCATACGACGAGGGCCGTAGGTCCGCCAGTGACCCGGCACGGGCGTCGGACTTCCAGGAGGGCCGACAGCGCGAGCAGTAGCGCGATGGATAAACCCGCGTTAGGGGCTGGCGGCGACATCTAGCGGCCTAGCCCATGGGCGCTCCGCATTCCGGGTCCGTCGGATCGAGGATTCTCTGCGGACGCTCGGGGCCTCCGGCAGGCCCGTGCGCTGGGGCGCCGCAACCGGGATCGGTGGGGTCGAGGATCGGCTGGGGCGTTTCGGGATGCTCCTGAATCGCTCGTGCCCGCTCCCCGGCCGTGGGGTCAAAAGTTCGTGGTCTCATTAGACACCTCCGGGATCGATACAAGCTCTATCGTATCACGATATCGTTACCCGATACAGTGCTGGCGTGACTCCCGGCGCCTCGCGGGCGTCATCATGTGCCCGAACTTGGGCGACACATAGCCCACGATATGACCCCCGCTCTTACTCAGAAAGACTTCGAGCACCTTCTGGAGCTGCGCACCGGACTGCGGAGGTTTCTGCGCTGGAGTGAGGAACGTGCAAGCACGGCCGGGCTCACCCCCGCCAAGCACCAGCTTCTCTTGGCGATCCGCGGCCATCCCGAACCTGGCGGACCGACCATCGGTGAGATTTCGGACTACCTGGTGCTGCGCCACCACAGCGCCGTCGGACTGGTCGACCGCGCCGAAGCCGACGGGCTGGTAGAGCGCACCCCCGACCCGAACAGCAGGAGTGTCGTACGCGTCACGCTTACCGCTGCGGGGAAGAAGAAGCTGGACGCCCTCGCCGAGGCCCATCTCGAAGAGATCGCCCACCTCGCGCCGACTATGCAAACGCTCTGGAGGGCGCTCGAGGGCGGCGACGGGGCGACGCCACATCCCGCAGCACGGCGGGCGGCCCGCAACACGACAGCACCCTAGACCGGCGCGATGCTAGGGACTGGAGGATGCGACAAACGCGGCAATCGCAGCGCCAAACTCTTGCCTGCTTGCCTCCCAGGCATAGAACATGTGGCCGCCGCCGAAGTGGCGGACGGACAGACGGCTGCCCGTGTCTGGGTCGAGCCGCATGAGGTTCCGGAGCCGTTCGCTGGCGTAGTACGGCGTGACGAGGTCGTAGCGGCCGTGGATGATGAACGCCTTCATGTGCGGGTTTAGCGACATGCCGTAGCGGAAGTCGTCAGTGGCGCCGACAGGCGGTATGAAGAAGTGCTCCGGCGCGTCGTTGCGCCACGCCTCGTTCACCTCGAGACTCAGGAGCGTGTACTCGCGGTCGGTCTCGATGCCGATCTCCGACCGAAGTTGGCGGTTGATGGCAGTCGTGTACGCGGGAGTGATCCCCAGGAGGGTTGGATCAGGGCCGGCGAACGCCTCCCTATCGGGGAATGGATCGGTGGTCGTAATCGTCGTGTCGTATAGGCCGA
Organism: uncultured Actinomycetes bacterium; assembly: GCA_963822735.1. Classification (GTDB taxonomy): domain Bacteria; phylum Actinomycetota; class Thermoleophilia; order Solirubrobacterales; family Solirubrobacteraceae; genus Palsa-465. The sequence goes on along the minus strand of CAWGIU010000007.1, from coordinate 228,115 downwards.
GCACCTTCCGCTCATCACGGAGCAACTCCCGAGCAAACACTCCGGGGCTGAGCCGACCCTCAGCACGTGCCACCAATTCGGTGGGAAGGCCGATCAGGTCACTGAGACGCCCGACGATCCGATCGCGGTCGACCATCGGCATTGACGCGCCGCGCGTGAGCAGGGCGGCGTACTCGCCGGTGGCAAAGGCCTCCGCCTCTCGAAGCACGTCCTCGGGCGAAGTACCCGCCGCGAACGCCCTAGAGCGCCCATGGAAGGCGGCGGCGAGCGCCATCGTGGGCAGGCGATCGATCCATCCGACGGCGTCGTAGTCGGTTGGCGAGAGCGATCCGAATTCGAGTGCAGGAGAGATGAGGACGGCGCCGTTGAGGCCGATGCCTGTCGTCTCCTGCAGCATTCGCACCAGCCGGCCGACGCGGTATCCCCCGTAGCTCTCACCGGCGATGAACACCGGTGAGCCCCACCGGCCATTGCCGGAGAGCCAGCGGCCCATGAACTCGCACAACGACTCGAGGTCACGCTTGTAGCCGAAGTACTCCGTGCTCTCACTGTCGCGCTCCTTGTCCTCCTTACCGCGGTCCTTCTTCTCCTCATCCCCCACGGAGCGGCTGAAGCCGGTGCCCACCGGATCGACAAACACGAGGTCGGTGAAGGCCAGCCACGACTGCTCGTTGGTGACCAGTCGCGGCGGCATCTGCGGTAGCGAGCCATCGACCGGAAACGCCACCCGGGTTGGCCCCACGGCGCCCATGTGCAGGTACGCCGACGACGCCCCCGGCCCGCCGTTGAAGATGAACGTCACCGGACGGTCGCCATCCAGGTGCCCGACATACGAGACGGAGAAGATCTCCGCCGCCGGGCGCTCCTTCTTGCGCAGGACGGTCCAGTTCCCGGTCGCGGTGTAGTCAATCGACGTACCCGCGGCTGTCCACGTAGCGGTCGTCTCAGCCCCGGCCGGCGGCTCGTGATCCGCCTGCGCGGGGGTCTTCTCGTCCTTCGTGCCCTCCTCGGCCATTGCCTAGACGCTATCTGTAAAGGTGAGCGCGCGCGGGGGACGAGTCAGGCGCCGGGAACTCTTTGGACGGACCAGCTAGGTACGCAGGTCAAGACGCCAGTCGTTGCAGGTCATGAGGTGTCCCTTCGGGAACTCGAACTCGCACGCCTCGAGCAGCTCGAAGCCAAGCTTGCTGCAGATCGCGTTCGAGGGCGCATTGTCGACGTTCGGGAAGGCATGCATGGAGCCGTGCTTGTCGTCGCGCTTGGCGAGCTCGATCGCCTGCTTGGTCGCGGCCATCGCGATGCCGCGGCCCTGGCACTCCGGGACGACCATCCAACCGATCTCGTAGACCTGCAGGTCGCGCCACTCTTTCGTCCAGTAGCCGACCGAGCCGACGCTGGCGCCGCTCTCCACGTCGACGATCTTGAGCATCCGATCACCTCCCTCCAGGCGCTCATAGCGGCCTTGACGCTCGCGCAATTTGTCCGGGCTCTCGGGGCCCCCAAGATGCTGGGTCATGCGCGGGTCGCCCATCAGCCGTTCGAGCAGCGGCAGGTCGCCGCTGCCCCAGGGCTCAAGGATCACCGCCGCACTCAACCGAGGACTGACTCTGCCGCTCGCCGGGGCTGCCTTAGGATCGACCCGGCGACGCGCTGGTGGCGGCCTCCAGCAGCGGCTGAAGCTCGGCTCGCAGCTGCTCGGCTGCATCGCTCGTCAGCGGGCGCAGCGGGGCGCGGACATCGGGACACACGGGTAGGCCGCGGAACGCCAGCGCCGCTTTCACCGCGGCCTGGAACCCGTGCTTGGCCAGCGCGGTCCGTAACGAGCCCACGAATGCCGTGCGCTCGGCCGTGGGTTCGCGCACCAGGTCTGAGACCGCCTCAGGGAACGCCGCCGCGACGCCGGACACCGCACCCACCGCGCCGCGCTCGAGCCCTTCCGCGACGAGGCTCTCGGCTCCGATGAACACATCGAGCCCAAGCGTGAGATAGGGCTCGACGCGCCCAAACGGAGCGTCGGAGACCTTCATCCCAGCCAGGTTCGGAGCCCGCTCGCGCAGCTCGTTCAACACGGCCACGGGGACCGTATAGCCGCTGCGATCCGCGTACTCGTAGACGTAGAACGGCAGCGGTTCGCAGGCCTCTGCCGCCGCGCTGAAGTGCTCCACCAGCTCATTCGCGGACAGGGCGAAATACGGCGGTCCGATCACCGCAACCCCATCGGCGCCGGCATCCGCCGCATGCGCCGCCAGCGTGCGCGTTTGGGCTGTCGTCTGCGCGCCGCAATGGACGATCACCCGCAGCCTCGCCGCGCCCGCGAGCGCCAAGTCCACCACCCGGCGCCGTTCGTCATCCCCTAGCAAGACCCCCTCCCCCGTCGTGCCGAGCACAAGCAGCCCATCCAGGCCACTCGCGCCGTAGAACTCAAGCAAGGCCTCGAATGCGACCTCGTCAAGTCGCTCTCCGCCCGCGCGCAACGGCGTCACAGCCGCTGCAAGCGTCCCCGAGATCCGCTGCTCAGCCACCCCCGCATCGTCTCAGAACACGTGATCTTCGGTCACGACACCGGCCGGCGACGACGAAGCCGCGGGCGCCGCCGCCGCGACTCGACCGGCTCCCCGGCGTAGCTGGCATCATTCCCGGTTGCCGCTGGGGTTGACGTCGTGACCCGTCCTCGACTGAAAGCGACAGAAGTTGAAGGCATTTCGCTTTGCCGTGATGGCTCTGGTTGTGATCGGGATGCTGGTCTTGCCAGCACTCGCTCTGACCGCAAGCAAGCCGACCGTCTATTACCAAAGCGGGCTCAGCAAGAAGGCCGCCTGCAAGAGCACCGGCATCTCCGGCCCGACCGGGAGGGTGCAGCTGTTCGTCTACGCCCTCAAGCAAAAGCGGCCCTCCAAGTCCGCCATTTCATGCAAGCGCGCAATCGCCGTCGGAAAGGCGGGCAGGAGGTACATGTTCGCCCAGCTGAACAAGTCGTACGGCAAGACGTTCTCGGTTCAAGGCACCAAGTACAGGGTCGAACAATTCATCTTCGTCGCCGCATCAGGTCCCGCTCCCGGCTTCGTCGGAGCGGGTACGGTCGTCGCAGCCCAGTATGCGTCGGGTGGTTGACCGGCGCAGCCCGATACACGTCAACATCGACGAGCCCGTAGGCACCCGATGGCCGAGCTGTTAAGCGCGGGGCCGGCTCGGCGATCCACCCTGCGAGAGCTGCTCAGTGGGGACGAGATGATCCTCGCCCCGGGGTGCTACGACGCGCTCGGTGCCCGCCTGGTCGAGGAGGCCGCGTTTCCGGCGGTGTACATGACCGGCTTCGGCAGCTCGGCCTCGCATCTCGGCCGGCCCGACGTGGGGCTGATGGCCCTTCCGGAGATGGTTGACAACGCCCGTCGGATCGCGCAGGCGGTCGCGATCCCGGTGATTGCCGATGCGGACACCGGCTACGGCAACCCTGTCAACGTCATCCGGACGGTCCGCGAGTACGAGGCCGCCGGTGCAGCCGCGATCCACATCGAAGACCAGGTGATGCCGAAGAAATGCGGCCACATGGAGGGAAAGCAGGTGATCCCGGCAGCCGAGATGGCCGCAAAGGTTTCGGCGGCCGTCGCCGCGCGCAGCTCGCCGGACTTCCTGATCATCGCTCGCACCGACGCCCGCGCGGTCGACGGGCTGCCGGCGGCGCTGGAGCGGGCGCAGGTGTACCGAGAAGCGGGCGCCGACATCCTGTTCGTCGAGGCACCCCAGTCACAGCAGGAGATCGAGGCCGTCGCCCAGGCGTTCCCCGATGTTCCGCTGTTGTTCAACTACGCCGAGGGCGGCAAGACGCCGCCGGTGAGTCACCAGTTCCTGCGGGAGCTTGGCTTCAAGCTGGTGATCTTCCCGATCAGCGCGCTGCTGGTCGCCACCGCGGCGATGCGCTCGGCGCTGGCGCAGATCAAGGCAGAGGGGACGCCGATCAACCTGCTCCCATCGCTCGTGCCGTTCGACGAGTTCCTCGACTTCATCGGGATGCCAGAGATCCGCGAGCTCGATCGGCGCTTTGCGGACGCGGCCAATACTGAGTTCCAGACAGGAGAGTCGACATGACTGACACATTCGAGAAGATGAGCGTGAGCAGCGAGCTCGCGCACCGGGTCGTCGCCGCGGCCGAGACCAAGGCAACGGAGCTGGGCACGCCGATGGTCATCGCGGTCTGTGACGAGTCAGGCGTCCTGAAGGCGTTCAGCCGCATGGACGGAGCGGCGCTTCTCAGCGTCCAGATCGCGCAGGACAAGGCATACACCTCGGTGGGCTTCGGCATGTCGACCGACGCTTGGCATCCGTTCATCAAGGATGACCCTCCCCTGGCCGACGGCGCCGTTGGCGGCATCGATCGGCTGGTGATCTTCGGCGGCGGCTACCCGATCACGCACGGAGAACAGATCGTGGGCGCGATCGGCGTCAGCGGCGGGCACTACACCCAGGACATGGAGGTCGCACAAGCCGGGCTCGCCGCCGTCGGTGGGAATCCATGACGCCCTGAGCGACCGGCGAACGGCGCGTGGTCCGCTAGCCCGCCGCCGGGTCCGGGCAGACTGGCTACGAGAGGAGAACGAACGCCGGCATGAGCCGTTAAGCGGCACGCATCGCACAGGTTTCCGGGGTCAAGTCCACTGCATGCGGCGCTCTGGACTGTGGGCCCGATTCCCGCCAGTAGCTTTGCCTCGGCCGGGACGAAAGCTGCAATTCAAAAGTTAGGGGCAACCAATGGGCCAGCGGTTAAACGAACGGCGGAGGACGTCGTCTTGTGGGGCGAAATCGAAGGCGGCAACGAGCGCGATCGCCGAAGTGGCGATTGTCGGCTTGCTCGCCGCAGTGGGGCTCGCCGCTTGTGGCGGCTCGAGCGGCGGATCAACGACGACTGCGACGAGGCAGGCGGCCGCGAGCTCGTCGAGTGCTGGCTCCGGCGCCACAGCATCAACACCGGCCACAACCACTGCTTCGAAGCAGGCCACGGCCGGGCAGCTTCCCGACTATCACCCCTCATCGATCGTCAGCAAGTCGTCCGGCGTGATCGTGCTCACCTCGCCCTCGACAGTCACCACCGTGGGCGCGTTTTACAAGGATGCACTGGCCAAAGGCGGCTGGCAGGTCACATCATCATCAGCCAATGCATACCACGCAGGCTTCACGGCGCGACGCGCTGGCGAAGGAGCCTCGATCACCGTCTATCCGAACGGGAACGGGTCGGGGACGACGATCAGTACGCATCCGCAGTGATCGCCCGCTGAGTCCGGCGATCTAGACGACCGACGCGTCGGCGAGCCGGTTACCCCGAGACTTGACCGTCTCGTTCGGCGGGCCGCTGACGTCGATCGGCGTGCGGGCCTCGTCGGGGATCGCCTCCTCCTCCGGGCCCAGCTTGAAGAACCTCCGGGCCGGCTCGGAGCCGCCGCGCTGGTTGGGCATCCGCTGCTTGGTCGGGATGCTGGGGCCGAAACCCCCCTTCTGGGTCCACTGGCTGGTGTAGTCAGCGGGACCGGAGGACGCGAACACGATCGAGGTCTTCGGGAGCTTCGGGACACGCGTGTCGGGCCTAGATTTGAACAGTGTCGAGCTGAGGTCGCCGACGGTCTTGCGGCGCCACTTAGAGACATTCGGGATCTCGACGCCGAAGCGCTTGGAGATCAGCTTCAGCTGCGAGGTGTGATCGAACACCTCGGAGGCGATGTGGCCGCCGCGGCTGAACGGCGAGACCACGAGCAGCGGCACGCGGACCCCGAGTCCCAGCGGCCCGTTGATCCCGAGCGTGTCCGGCTTCGGCTCTCCGGCAGGGAACTGGCTGGTGGTGAGGTACTCCCCGTGCGTACCCCTCGGCGCGGTCGGCGGCGGCACGTGGTCGAACCAGCCGTCGTTCTCGTCGTACATGATGAACAGCGCGGTCTTGGACCACACCTTGTGGTTCGACGTGAGCTCGCGGAGCACCATCGAGACGAACCACTGGCCGTTCGTCGGCGAGGACGACGGGTGCTCGTCGAAGCCCAGCGGGGGAATGATCCAGGACACCTTTGGAAACCGGCCGGATTTGACGTCGGCCGCGAAGTCGTTCGGAAACGTCTGCTTGAACGCCTTCTGGAACAGCGGCGTTCCGGGCTGCTGGAACGCCTTGAAGTACGGGAGCACGCTGTCGGTCAGCCCCACGTTGGTCGTGATCGTCGGGTCGTAGTACGTCGGGTCCCACGTCAGATAGTTGGCAAGCGAGGCGAACCTGCCGCTGACGCCGACATTGCTGGGCGTGTAGACCTTCCAGGAGATCCCCTTGTCCTCGAGTAGCTCCTGAACCGTGGTCCAGGTGCAATTCCACTGGGTGTCCGCGGTGAAGCTCGTCGAGACGACCGGACCGCCGTGCCTCCCGGACGGATCGATCGTCCCGCTGGTGGCCATCAGCCGGTTGGGATCGGTGGGGCCGAGGATCGAGCAGTGATAGGCGTCGCCGAGCGTGAAATGGTCGGCGAGCGCCCAGTGGAAGGGCAGCTGGGCGCGCTTGTAGTAGCCCATCGTCAGGGCGCCCTTGGGCCCTTCCCACTGCGGCTGGGTGTGGACCTTGACCCAGGAATCCATCTTGCCGCGGTTCCAGCACTGGTGCATCGGACCCCAGTCGTGGGTCAAGTCATCGGTCACCTCCAGACCCTGATTGCCCGGGAGGTGGAACGGGAGCAGCTTGTGCTTGGGGATGACGTCCGCCCCACCCGGATAGTCCTGGGCGAACACGCCGAGCGCGTGCCTCCGGTGGTCGTCAAACCCCCGCCCGCGGGGGTAGGCGCCGAAGTAGTGGTCGTAGGAGCGGTTCTCGAGCATCAAGAACACGATGTGCTCCACCGCCCCCAGGTCCGAGCCGGCCGGCTTGGTCCTCGCCGCCCGCTCGATCACCGACGCCCAGCTCGGGCCGGACAGCCAGGCGAGCGCGGACTGGCTGACGAACGCGCCCGCGCCGACCATTCCCAGGCGCTCCATCAGCTGCCGGCGGGTCAGGTCCTCAGGCAAGGTGCGCACAATAATCGGGGAATCGAATCGACGCGCCACTACCGCGTTCGCCGTGGGGGAACTTCCTAATATGGCCGAAAGCCCGTGCCACGGGCTTTCGGCCTGTATAGAAAAGGGGCGTTTGCGGCATGGCACAGCTGACGGGGCGAACCGCGGCCTGGCGGCAAGCGGGCACCCTCACAGAGATCGAAGGCCACACGATCTTCGTGCGCGAGCGCGAAGGAACCGCGGGCAAACCCCCGCTGTTGTTCCTGCACGGCTATCCCTCGAGCTCGTATGACTGGCGGCACGCCTTCGTCCGCCTCGACGGGCACCGGCTGGTCGTCTTCGATTTCCTCGGCTACGGACTGTCTGACAAACCGCGCGACCACCGCTACTCGCTTCGGGCCCAGGCGGACATCGTCGAGACGCTCGCCGCGCGGTTCGCCGATGAGCCGGTGGTCATCGTGTCCCACGACATGGGCAGCTCGGTTGCGACGGAGATCCTCGCCCGCGATCTCGACGGGCAGTTGTCGTTCAGTCTGCGCTCGGCGCTGCTGTTCAACGGGAGCCTGGTGCGGGAGCGGGCCAGCCTGCTGTGGGGCCAAAAAGTCCTCTTGAGCCCGCTCGGGCCACTAGCCACCCGGCTGACGAACGAGGCCATGTTCCGCCGTCAGTTCGCGGGCATCTTCTCGAAGGCGCATCCGCTGAGCGCCGAGGAAGCCGCCGATCAGTGGTCGCTCCTGGCACACGGCGGGGGCCACCGCCTGCTCGACCACCTCATCTACTACAACCGCGAGCGTGTCACGCCCCCGCTGTCCGAGCGCTGGCACGGAGCGTTACGGGACTGGCCCGGCCGACTGGGGCTCGCGTGGGCCGAGCGTGACCCCATCTGTACCGAGGCGGTGCTCGACGCGGTGCTCAGCCTCCGCCCACACGCAGAGCTCACGCGGCTGCCGGGATTGGGGCACTATCCCCAGCTCGAGGATCCCGCCGCCGCCTACCAGGTAGTCGAGCGACACGTGACCCACATCGATCCGAGTTAGCGCCGTTCACCGGCGCCAGGGCCGAGGCTCACTCCGAGGAGGTGAGCTGCGCGTGCAGTGCCTGCGCCGCGGTGCGCATCAACAGCACGACGGTGCCGGTTAGCCCGATGAATCCCAGCGTCCACATCACGTCGCGAACTGTCTTATCGGCACTGAGCGAGCCAGCCACCAGCAGCACCGCGGAGGCCAGGGCGCCGGCCGCTCCGGCGAGTGCGACGAGCGTGCGATTGATCCACGTCTCCACCACTTGGCGATCTGCACCGCCGTAGCGCTCTGTCCTGATGACGAATCGACCGGAGCGCCATTGAGTGGCGAGCGCCTCCGCGTGCTCGGGCAGCGTTCGCAGGGCCGGCAGCGCCCGCACCAGTTCTCCCTTCACGAGATCCTCTGGCGGACCGAAGTCCTCCCGGTGATCGCGAGCCACGATCTGTTCAGCCTCGTGACCGAGGTTGAAACCGGGCTCGATGATCCTGAGCGTCCCCTCGAGTGTGAGCAGCGTGCGCGACAACAGCAGCATCGACCGCGGCGGGCGCAGCCCGTGGCGATCGATGGCGTCGATGACGCCGGACAGAGCCGCCACACCGAAGCCCAACGACTCGACCTCGCCCAGCAGCACCGCCATGTCCCGCTCCAGCTGGCGCATGTCCATCTGTGCCGTGTCGCCGACGAGATAGCGGACCGCGCGCGCTATCAGGGCGGCGTTGCGCAGCGAGAAGCCGATCGCGATGGCTTGAAGCGCCTCCCGCGATACGGGATCGATTCGCCCCACGGCGCCAAAGTCGAGCAGCCAGAGCACGCCGTCGGCGTCGATCAGAACGTTGCCGGGATGGGGATCGGCGTGGTAGTAGCCGTCCTGCATGATCTGCCCCAGAAAGGAGGCAAGCAAGCGACGGGCGAGCTCGGCACGGCTGACCGGCGCGGCGTCGAGGGCCTCGGCGCTCGAGATCGAGCGTCCCACGACCTCATCCATCACCAGCAACCGGCGGCTCGAGAGCGTCGGGTGGACGATGGGCACGCGGACGCCGACGTCGGAGGCCCGGTTCGCTCGGAGCCGGAGACCGGCCACAACTTCGCGGCCGTAATCCAACTCGGCCTCGATGCTCACGATCAACTCGTCCGCTAGGTCGCGTATCCCCACGCGCCGTGCCAGCTCGACGCGCTGATCAAGTTGCCGGGCCACGAACGAGAGCACGGCTGAGTCGCGTCGGACGATGTCCTCCAACCCGGGACGCTGGAGCTTGACGACCACGGCCCGCCCATCGTGGAGCGTGGCTCGGTGGGTCTGACCGATAGATGCCGCCGCGAGCGGCTGGGGGTCGAACTGGCCAAACGCCGTCTCCACCGGCTCGGCCAATTCCGCACTGAGCACGCGCTGGACCTCGTCGGCCGACAGGGACTTGACGTTGGCGTGCAGGTTCGCGAGCTCGCTCGTCAGCGTCTCGGGAAGCAGATCGCTGCGGGTGGCGGCGATCTGCCCGAACTTGATGAACATTCCCCCCGATCGCTCCAGAACGAGTCGGACGCGACGCGCGAAATCCGGCGAGGTCAGTGCCGCCGGGTTGCGGTAGCGGATGTGGAGCAGGTTCTCGGCGCGGGCGTTTTCGACGACCTGCCTAAAGCGCCCAAGCGGCGCCAGCACGGATCGGATCGCGCGGACGGGATGGCGGAACGCTCCAACCCCCCGCCGTCGCGGTCGCCTGCCGCGGCTGACGACGTCGATCAGGATCCCCAGCGGAAGCGATGCGAGCACGCCGAAGAACACCGACAGGGAAATGACCAGCAACGGATGGTGATTCTTCGGCCCGAGCGCGATCAGTCCGGCCGTCAGTCCGACGGCCCATCCGATCGTCGCCGCCAGCGCGGTTCGCCAGCGCCCCAGCTGGATCCCGAGCACCCTTCCGCTCAAGACGCCGATCAAGGCGATCCACAGCGGGAGGACGATCAGATACCCGAAACCGAGGTCTAACTTGATCGTCAGTGAGGCGAGCGGCGAGAGCACGGCATCGGCCTTTTTCGGCGTCGGTGAACGCGACCCTTGCTCAGGTCAGATTCGCACCCGGTCCGTACGCGCAAATATCGCCCGCCGGACGCCAGGCGACGTTAGGCTGGCGCAGGCAACTACAAGGAGGCAACGATGGCGGGCGAGGCGTTGTTCATCGGATGGGGCCAGGTGGTTCGGAGTCGTGAGAAGCGGGCATTGCAGGTCTTCCAGGAGTCGATCGAGTACTACGGCAAGCTGCAGCAGGATGGTCGGATCGACGGTTTTGACGTGTTCCTGCTCTCGCCTCACGGGGGCGACCTGGCCGGGTTTGTGCTGCTGCGCGGAGGGCGTCCGGCGCTGGCGGAGATCCGCTTCAGCGATGAGTTCCAGCGGCTCACTGTGCGTGCGCAGGCGGTCGTCGACTCGGTGGGCGTGATCCCCGCATATGGCGGCGAGGCATTGGCGCAGCAGATGCAGCTCTTCCAGCAGGCCGCCGACGAGTTCGGGGGATAGCGGGGCGCGACGAGGCCGAACGGGCCTCAGCTGGTCACAGCCGAGCTAGGTGCGGCGGTCCCGCGGCGCGCCCGCAGGAGCGGGATCGTCGTTTCGTTGGCGAACTGCTCGCCGCTTATCCCGGTGACGAAGTGCCCGCCGCGCGTGAGGCCGCGCGCCTCCAGCCGGCGCAGCGCCCACAGGACTTCGCGCCAGGGCACGGCTAGCCGTTCCTTCAGATAGACGTCGCGAAAGACGACGCCCCAGCGCATCAAGAGCTGCCAGGCGACAGACTCGGCCAGCTCCTCGGGCTCGTCGGTCGACTGGGCCGGCGGCAGCAGCGTCCACCGACCCTCGACGCCGTGCCGCCAGCCGCCGCGGCCGCCGCGGGATCCCGATGGGCGGCGGGCGCGCTGGCGGCGCGCAAACCGGGTCCGGGCGTGCAGCAGGGAGCGGATGGCGTTGAACCCGTCGGCGGTGATCAGACCTCTGGCCACGCCGTCCCAAAGGCCCTCCTCGACCTCCGCCGGCAGCCGCCCGGTGATCGTCTGCAGGTCGGGGTGAAAGAGCGCGCCGCGCGCGCGGAGCGCGTCCAGCACCTCCTTGCTCACCCCGTCAGCGGGCTCGGCGGGGCGAGTCTCACCCCTGTGGGCCTGCAACAGCCAATCCAGGTCTTCGCGGAGCATGAACGTGATCGGCGTTCGACGGGAAGGGGTCTTGCCGCTCCACTGCGACGCCGACTCAGATGGTCTTTCTCCCTGGAGTGAGCGCTCGATCAACGACAGCCGTCCCCAAACGACCTCGCCTGACAGGCACAGGTCATCGAGCCATTCGGGTCGGTATGACTCGACGCGGGCGGCAAGGATCCGCTCCCACTCTCCGGCGGGCCATTCCGATCCCTGGAGCTGCTCAACCACCTCCGCCACTCCCGCCCGGCCGTGGAGCTGGGTGCCGGGGGCCGTGTGCCACCAGCGCTGGAGGAACTCCTGCCACTCCTCCTGGCTCACGGGGCGAAACTGCGCCCGGCGGCGTTCTCGCGTATAGCTGTGGACGCGGGCCAGCAGGCGCCTGGCGCACCACTGGTCGCCCTTGGCCTCCTCAAACTGGCCACAGACGGCAAAGCCGCGCCCCCGTAGCGCCTCGAGCGCGATCGTCACGGATGATGGACGTAGTCCGGTGGCCTCGGCCAGCGCCTCGACCGTGACCGGACCGCTGATCTCGAGGTGACCCTGGACCGCCGTCACTTCGGCCGCGTCGGCGTCGGGCTCCCCCCTCAGCCCGGCGGGCAGCTGGTGGTCGGGATGAAACGCTGCTTCCGGGAACAGAAGCTCAAGCTCGCCACGCCGCTCGGTGGCTCCCCACAGGGGATTGGCTGTGTCGGGGCGGCGGAGCTCAAAACCACGCCCCTCGGCGACAAGGGCCCCGAACTGCTGGACCCACTCTTCGCGCGGGCGGACCATGACCAGCGACAGCAGCACGTCGTGGAGCTCGTCCGGGTCCCGCACCTCGGGGTTCGCCTCCGCGCGCACACGCTCGATCGCATCTGGATCCAGGCGACCCAGCTCGCGCGGTTCGACCGGAAGCCCGCGGCGCAGCGGCACAGCTCGCGACCGGCGCTCGCCGATCTCGGTGTCCTCGTCGAGGTAGGTGAAGGGCGCGCCATTTAAGATCTCGTGCGCCAGCACGCTCGGCTCCACCGTGTCGACAAAGTGCAGGCGGATCGTCCCCAGCTCGAAGCGGTTGACGAGCGCCCTCAGCCCGTCGATGTCCATCGCCTCGGTCAGGCAATCGCCCATGGTCTCCCGCACCAACGGGTGATCGGGGATCTCGACCGGACCGGCCGGTGAGTTGTCCTGGCAGGCGGCCAGCGAGGGGAACACGGCCGCCAGCAGGTCGTCCGACTCCATCCGCTGGATGTTGAACGGGTTGAGCTTGCCACCCTTTCGACGCAACACGGCCAGCGAGCGGTTGAGGTTCCAGCGCCATCGGGCGGTGAACATGGGGCTCCGCAGCACGGCCTGGGAAACGGCGTCCTGCACGTTGTGTGAGCGCAGGAATCCCGGAACCTCCTCCAGCGGGAATGAGTGCTGGGGTCCGAGCGACAGCAGCGCCGCGTCGTTGCTCGCCGCGGCCTGAAGCTCGAAGTCGAAGTTCAGGCAGAACTTCTTGCGCAGGCCGAGGCCCAGGGCACGATTGATCCTCGACCCCAACGGCGAGTGGATTATCAATTGCATGCCGCCCGACTGATCGAAGAAGCGCTCGAACACGATGTCCTCGTCCGTGGGCAAGATCCCGCCCAGCTCTGCCCGCCCCGTGCCCAGGTAATCGACCACCAGAGCCGCGGCGAACTCGTCGACGCCGGCTGTTCGTTGAACTAACTGCACCCCGGCGTCACGGCCCTCTGCGTCGAGCTGCTCGGCCACGCTCCGGCGCAGCCGTGACACCTCGTCCGAGAGCTCGTCGGTGCGGCCTGGCGCCTCGCCGAGCCAAAACGGGATCGTCGGGTGCCTGCCGGCGGCGTCGCGCACGCGCATGACACCGTTGCCGACCCCGGCGATCTGCCACGGGTGCGTGCCGAGCAGGAACACATCGCCCTGCATCGACTCGATCGCAAAGTCCTCGTTGACCGTGCCGATGAACACGTCGCCCGGTTCCATCAGCACCCGGTAGTCGCCGGTCTCCGGGATCGCTCCTCCGGAGGTGAGGCTGGCCAGCCGGGCCCCGCGCCGCGCGCGGAGCCGGTCGTTGACCCGGTCGCGGTGCACATACGCCAGTCGCCGCCCGCGGCCGGTCTCGATCCCCGAGGACACCAACTCAACGATCTCCCCGAATTGCTGGCGCGTGAGGCGGCGGTAAGGCCAGGCTCCCCGCATCAGCTCGAACAGCTCCTGCTCGCCGACGCCCTGGTCCCCCCTGGCTGCGGTCTCGGCGACGATCTGCTGCGCTAGGACGTCGAGCGGGAGCTCCGGCGGATGCAGCGAATCGAGCCGTCCGCGCCGGATGGCGGCCAGCAGCGCCACGCACTCCACGAGCTCGTCACGCGTTGTCGGGTACACGATTCCCCGCGGCACCCCGCTTCGCTGGTGATTGGCCCTTCCCACGCGCTGGAGGAAGGTGGCGATGCTGTGCGGCGAGCCGATCTGGCACACCAGCTCGACGGGGCCGACGTCGATCCCCAGCTCCAGCGACGCCGTCGCCACCAGCGCCCGCAGCTCGCCGGCGCGCAGGCGGTGCTCCACGCGCTGACGGCGCTCGCGCGAGAGCGACCCGTGGTGAGCCGACACCTCGTTCTCGCCCAGTCGCTCGCCGAGCTCGTGCGCCACCCGCTCGGAGAGGTTTCGGGTGTTGACAAACACCAGCGTGGTCGTGTGTTCGGCCACGTGGCTGGCGATGCGGTCGAGGATCTCGCTGAACTGATCTGAGGAGATGGCCGCCTCGAGCTCGCCGTCCGGCTGCTCCAGGGAGATTTCGAGCGCGCGGCGGTGGCCGCTGTCGACGATTACGGGCATCGGCTCGTCCGCCCCCACCAGCAGCCGGGCTGCGGTCTCAACGGGCTTCACGGTCGCCGACAGGCCCACCCTCACGGGTCGGCGCTCGGCGAGTGCCGCAAGCCGCTCGAGCGAGAGCGCAAGGTGCGAGCCACGCTTGTCACGCGCCAGGGAATGAATCTCATCGACGATCACGGTCTCCACCGCCGCGAGCGTGGAGCGAGCGCGCTCCGCCGTCAGGTAGAGATAGAGGGACTCGGGCGTTGTGACCAACAGGTTCGGAGGACGACGCAGCATCGCTTGCCGCTGGGAGGACGTGGAGTCGCCCGTGCGGACCCCGACGGTGACCGGCGCCGGCTCGTAGCCCAGCTCCCGGGCCACGGCGGCGATCTCGGCCAGCGGCTCCTCCAGGTTCGTGTGCACGTCGACCGCCAGCGCTTTGAGCGGGCTCAGGTACACGACCTTCGTGACGCCCTCGATCGCCCGCCCCGCCTCGTGGTCCTGATAGAGCTCGTCGATCGCCGCCAGGAACCCGGCCAGGGTCTTGCCGGAGCCGGTCGGCGCGCAGATCAGCGTGTGCCTGCCGGCGACGATCGCTGGCCATCCACCAGCCTGCGCCTCGGTCGGTCCATCATGAAAGCGGCGCTCGAACCAGACACGAACGGCGGGATGGAACGCCTCGAGCGCCTCCGATGGACGAGATCCAATGGGACTCGAGGCGATCAGGCTCATAGCGAGGAGTCCATCACATCGATCGGCTCCAGCTTACGACCCGCGACGGGTAGAAAACTGCGAGATGCGCTTACTTGTGTACACAACTATCTGCTAAGCTCACGGCATGAGCACCACCCCGGTGACCAACCGCCCGACGCCCGTGCAGAGCACGGCTTCCGACTCCATCACCTACGGTCCGGTGCACCTGAACGTGGTAGAGCGCTCACGTTCGCTCGCGTTCTGGCGCGATTTGGTGGGGCTGCGCCTGCTCGCCGAGCGCGACGGCGGCCTTGGGCTTGGGGTTGACGATGCGGAGCTCGTCGTGCTGCATCCCGGTGCCACCCGACCGAAGCCTCAGGGCCATGCCGGCCTCTATCACCTGGCCATCCACCTGCCGAGCGAGGCGGAATTCGCGCGCGTGCTCGCCCGTCTGTTCAGCGCCCGCTATCCGCACGCCCCCACCGATCACGTCATGCACTGGGCCACATACCTCGACGATCCCGACGGGATCATGCTGGAGCTGACCTTTGAGACGCTCGACCGTTTCGCCCGCTACGACCTCTCCAGCCCGCGGCCGGCGGCCGTGGACGCGACGGGACGGACACGCGCCGCGACCGCGCCGCTCGACCTCGACGAGGTCTTCGGCCACTTGCCCGACAGCGATCTGGAGCGCCCGTTGCCCGCGGCGAGCAGGATCGGACACATCCATCTGCACGCTGCGGAGCTGGAGGCCACCGTGCGCTTCTACGAGGCGGTCGGGTTCACGCACGGCCTTACGCATCCCATCGGCATGGCCGAGCTGCACGCGGGAGGCAGCTTCCCCCACCGCCTGGCGCTCAACATCTGGCAGGGCGTGGGGGCGCCGCCGGCGCCCGAGGGCGCGGCCGGAATGCGCCATGCCGTACTGCGCTCGGCGGACGTCGCCGGTGCCGTGCGGCGAGCGCGCGCGCTGGGCGCTGCCGTCGAGGAACGAGACGGCGGCGTGCTGATCCAGGATCCGTCGAGGAACTGGATCCTTTTAGCCGACCACCGGTAGTAGGACCGCTTCTACCGCCGTCTGAATCACCTCTCGGCGGCCACCACCGAGAACACCGGCGGCAGGCGAGTGGCCGCAGTCGACCAGGTCGCGCCGGCGTCGCCCGAGGCGAACAGATCGCCGGAGGTGGCCCCGAAGTAGAGCTCGAGCTCTTCTCCCTGACGGGTACGGCAGAACGCTTGGCGCAGGACCGTCAGATACGCGTGCTCGGCCGGCAAGCCCTCCCCTCTCGGCTCCCAGCTCGAGCCTCCGTCGCGCGTCTCGTAGACACGTACGCGGCCTTCGGGAGTCACGCGATCCATGTCGGCGACGAGCGGGATCAGATACGCGCTATCGGGATCGGCGGGATCCACGGCCAGCGGGAAGCCGAAGTCGGATGGCAGACCGCCGCCACCGACATCGGTCCAGCTCTCCCCGGCGTCGTCGGAGCGGTACACGCCGCCGTGAAATTGCATGAACATGCGCTCGGGTCGCTTGGGAGAGCGCTCCACATGGTGCACGCAGCGCCCGGCGTTCTCGTCCTTGAGCGCCTCCTCGGGCAGGTAACGAGGATTCAGGCCCTCGTTACCGCGCCGCCACGATTGCCCGCCGTCGTCGGTAAGCCACATCCCCGCGGCCGAGATGGCGACTGCCAGCTTGTCGGGATCGCCGGGCCAGCAACAGATCGAGTGCAGACAGAGCCCCCCGCCCCCCGGCTGCCACTGCGGGCGCGACGGCTGCTCCCAAAGCCCCCGATTGAGCTCCCAGCTCGCGCCGCCGTCGTGGCTCTCGAACAACACGCCTGGGTCTCCCCCCGCGTAGAGGGTCCCGTCCCGGGTGCCGGTGACGATGACCCAGATTCGCTCCAGGGCCTGGTCGCCACCCTCGGGCAGGGCAACGCCCTCCGCCTGCTCCCAGTCGGAGCCTGAATCGCCGTCGGTAAAGAAGACCTTCGGTCCGTAGAACGGCGAGGTCACGGTAGCCAGCAACCGGCCGGTCCGAGGGTCGCGCATCGCGAAGTCCACGGGCTGGCCATCGAATTCGCGCGCCTTGATCTCAAAGCCGGAACCCGGATGGCCCTGAAGCAGAAAAAGTCCCTTCTTCGTCCCCACCACTAGCTCTGTCAATCTCACCCTCCTGTTATCGCCGGTAGCACCTCAACGCGATCTCCGGACCGCACCTCCGTCCCCTCGCCCCCTCGCTCACCGTTGACGAACACATTGATGTGGCGACGGATCTTGGCGCGCTCGTCGAGGACCCATCCGGACAGATCTGGATACCTGAGTTCGAGCGTCCGCAGCAACTCGAGCACCGTCGCTCCCTCCAGGTCGTGCTCTGCCCGGCCACCGGCGAGCCTCCGCAGCGGCCCTCGAACGCACACCACGGTCATGGCCGAACTCGCATGCGGGCACACACGGCTATAGACCCTGGCCGCGCACGGTTCTCATCGGTGCGCGCTCGTACGGCGAGAGCTGTCCGATGGCGATCGATCAGTTCGGTTGCAGGATCGCCTTCACCACCCCGTCCG
Source organism: uncultured Actinomycetes bacterium (assembly GCA_963822735.1). Lineage (GTDB taxonomy): Bacteria > Actinomycetota > Thermoleophilia > Solirubrobacterales > Solirubrobacteraceae > Palsa-465. The sequence goes on along the minus strand of CAWGIU010000007.1, from coordinate 210,849 downwards.
TGCGGCGGTCGAAGCGGTCGTAGAAACGCGGTGCCTCGGCCAGCGTGCCGTGGTCGGTGACGATCTTGCCGGGGTGAGCCCGTCCGGCCACCACCAGGTCGCGAAGGCGTGTCGTGTAACGACGGTCGTTGGTGCGTCCGAAGTTGACGCTGATCCCCTTGTTGAAGAACGTCGCCCACGGCACCTGAAGGTGACCATCGGAGCTGCCCTCGGGCGCGGGATCCAGATCCTTCTCGGCGTAGACGCCCACAATCGCCACGTGGCCGGTGGGGTTGACGAGCCTCGCCAGGTCGGAGACGACCTGCGTGGGGTTCTCGCGCGTAGGGTGTTCCCGGTCACGGGCTTGAAAGCCGACGGCATCGATCCCTTTCTGTACGCCATCCATCTGCTCCTCGCCGATCGGCAGGCCGACACGTCGACGATGGTCCTTGATCTGCTCCACCGGGTCCCCGGCTGTGAAGTTGATCGGAACGGCCCCGATCTCGCCCGCCTTATCCAGGCGGTCCGCCACGTGGTCGACGACATAGACCTCCCCCGCGCCGCGCAACAGCGCGCTGTAGGCAGCCAACAGCCCGACCGTGCCGGCACCGAACACCGCCACAGTGCAGCCCGGCTGCATCATCGCCAGCTCGGTCGCGTGCCAGCCGGTGACGAATGCATCGGCCAACAGCACGAAGTCGTCCTCACGGTCGTCGAACGGCTCGCCCGGAACGCGCACGCAGTTGGCGTCCGCGAACGGCACCCGCAGCAGCTGCGCCTGCGCACCCCGGTAATGACCCATCCCTGCGTAGCCGTACGCCGCACCGAAACCGCCCGGCCGCACGCGGAGGCACGCCGCCGTGTAACCCCGCACGCAGTTGAAGCACAGCCCGCAGTACAGATGCGTGGGAATCACCACCCGATCGCCCCGCTTGATGGTCGTCACCGCGTCTCCGACTTCCTCCACCACTCCCAGCGGCTCATGACCGATCACCAGCCCGGCCTCGGCGCCGGTGCGCCCGTCGTACATGTGCAGATCGGTGCCGCAAATCGCGCTCGAGCTCACGCGGATGACGACGTCGGTCGGATCCTCGAGCGCGGCGTCCTCGACGTCCTGCACCCCAACTGTTCGGGTGTCCTCGTACACGACGGCCTTCATCGTCGCTCCTCTCAGTGCGCACGTTCCACGTGCTGCCTTGGCCTCGGACCGGGAGCAAGTATTGCTCTCCTACCGCTCGGCTGCTAGACCTCCATCAACGGACCCAGGGCGACAGGAGGAAACGTGAGCTTCAGCGAAGATCCGACGCAGGGGGGCGAGTTCGGCGAACGGCCCGCCGAGGACCCGACCCAGGGCGGCGAGCTCGGCGAACGGCCCGCCGAGGACCCGACCCAGGGCGGCGAAAGCGGCCAGCGGCCCGCGGAAGACCCCACGCAAGGCGGCGAGTTCGGATCGACGCCAGGAGAGGATCCAACGGCGTAGGAGATCCCGGCGCAGGCGCCCGCGCGCCTGCACTTCATCGCCCCACAGCCGTCGACTCGGTCGCCCGGCGCGCCAGCTCCCACATCGCGCGCTGGTCGGCGAGCGTCAACAGCCGCCAGCGATTCTGCTCCTCGTGCCATACGTACATGCTCACGTCGATCATGCTGCGGACATCCTTTAGAGCGTCGACGGTCTCGCGCGTGCCGGCCCCGTCGACCAGTACCTGCCGCGTCATCACGTCGACGACCCTGAATTTCCGCGGGGCTCTGGCTTTGGGCTCGGCCTCCGGACGTGGCTTGCGCTTCTCGGGCACGAACACCGGCTCGGGTTCGACCGAACGCTGGGTGGCGGTCTCGAGCGGCACCATCTGCGCGCCCGTCCCCTTGGTGTCCGTGCGCAGGATCCAGGTTCTGGCCACACCTTCACGATAGAAGGCGGCGGTCCGCTAGCGGGACATATCGACGGCGTAGACGTTCGTGGGCACGATCGTCACCACCACCCGGGTCTCACCGGGCCGATCGTGGGCACTGAGATCCGCCTCGTACTTCTCGCCCACCCGACGCGCGAATGAGTAGTCGTCGTCGGCCTCGAGCCTCGCGTTCCCCCGGACCTCGAGGTAGCGATACGGGTTCTCGAGATCGAGCAAGAACAGGGTGCACTGCGGCCGCTGCACGAGATTCCGCGTCTTTAGCCGCGAGGTGTTGAGCGAAAGCTTCAGCTCACCCTCGTCAAACAGAAACCAGATTTCGGTGACCTGCGGAAAGCCGTCGGCGCCGATCGTCGCCAGCGAGGCAAACCGCGCGTCGAGGAGGTCTTGATGGGAATCAGGGAAGCGCGTCACGACATAGTTCGGCGATCTACTGGGAGAACGTCCACTGCGGAACTCTACGCACAGCTCTTCGGATACGGTCTAGTCCGTGCTTGGCCTGCCTGACCGCGTGACCGCCTGCCTATTCGACCTCGATGGGGTGCTGACCCAGACGGCAAAGGTCCATGCCGCCGCCTGGAAGGAAATGTTCGACGACTATCTCCGCCAGCGCGCCGAGCAACGAGGCGAGCAGTTTGTCCCCTTTGACCCTCACAGCGACTACGACGAATACGTGGACGGCAAGCCGCGCTATGACGGTGTGCGCTCATTCCTGGCCTCTCGCCATATCGAGCTGCCGGAGGGCGACCCCGCCGATTCCCCGGATGCCGAGACCATCGACGGCCTCGGCAACCGCAAGAACGAGATCGTCTTGCGGATGATCCACGAGGACGGCGTGCAGCCCTATGAGGGTTCGGTCCGCTACGCACAGGCGGCTCGGGACAAGGGCCTACGGCGGGCCGTCGTGTCCTCGAGCACCAACTGCCGTGACGTCCTCGTCGCGGCGGGAATGCTCGAGCTTTTCGAGGAGATTGTCGACGGTCACGTCACGGAGCGCGAGCACTTGAATGGAAAGCCTGCGCCGGACACGTACCTGGCCGGCGCGCGGGTACTGGGCGTCGAGCCCGACCAGGCAGCCGTGTTCGAAGATGCGCTTGCCGGAGTGGAATCCGGCCGCGCTGGGAACTTTGCCTATGTCGTGGGCGTCGATCGCGTGGGCCAGGCCGACGCGCTCAAAGCCCACGGCGCCGACGTTGTGGTCCGCGATCTGGCGGACCTGCTCGATCACGCGTGATCCAGCACCCGGCCTTCCGCGTCGAGCCCTGGGCGGTGCGCGAGACCGAACTGCATCTAGACACGCTGGCCCAGACGGAGTCGGTGTTTGCGCTGGGCAACGGTCACATCGGTCTGCGCGGCAACCTCGACGAGGGTGAGCCATTCGGCCTGCCGGGCACGTACCTGAACGGCTTCTACGAGTTGCGTCCGCTGCCCTACGCAGAAGCCGGCTATGGGAACCCCGAGTCCGGTCAGACGGTCGTCAACGCCACGAACGGCAAGCTGATCCGGCTGCTGGTCGAGGACGAGCCGTTCGACATCCGCTACGGCGAGCTCCGAAGCCACGAGCGGGTGCTCGACCTGCGGGCGGGCGTGCTGCGGCGGGTTGCCGAGTGGGTCTCTCCCACCGGCCGGGCGGTGCGCGTGTCCTCCACCCGCTTCGTCTCCTTCACGCAACGCGCAGTGGCGGCGATCCTCTACGAGGTCGAGCCGCTGGACGACCAGATCCCGGTCGTGGTCCAGTCGGAGCTGGTGGCCAATGAGTCGATGCCCGAGCAGCAGGACGACCCGCGGGCGGCCGCAGCGCTGGCGGCTCCACTACGTGCCGAATACCACGATTCAACCGACACCCGGGCGATCCTCACCCACCGGACCGCGGCCAGCAATCTGATCATGTCGGCCGCCTTCAGCCACGTGATCGACGGCCCGGACGGCGTGGGCTCGTCGGTCGAGAGCTTCGAGGACCACGCTCGGCTCACCGTCACAACAGACGTGTCGCCCGGGCACCCGCTCCGGCTGACCAAGTTCCTGGCTTATGGTTGGTCGGCGGAGCGCTCGGTCTCGGCGGTCTTCGACCAAGTAGGGGCGGCGGTTGCCGAGGGGCTTCATCGCGGGTGGGACAGGCTCCTCGCCGAGCAGCAGGCGTATCTGGACGATTTCTGGGAACGCGCCGACGTTGAGATCGACGGCGACACCGAGCTTCAACAGGCCGTGCGCTTTGCTCTGTTTCACTGCCTGCAAGCCGGCGCCAGAGCGGAGCGGCGAGCGATCCCGGCAAAAGGACTCACCGGTCCGGGATACGACGGCCACGCGTTCTGGGATACCGAGACGTACGTACTCCCGCTGCTGAGCTATACGGCCCCCCATACCGCCGCCGATGCGCTCCGCTGGAGACACTCGACGCTCGACCTGGCGCGTGATCGGGCGCGCCAGCTCGGCCTGAAAGGGGCGGCGTTTCCCTGGCGCACGATCCGGGGCCAGGAGTGCTCGGGCTACTGGCCCGCGGGGACGGGCGCGTTTCACATCAACGCGGACATCGCCGACGCGGTCATCCGCTATCACTCCGTATCCGGCGACGACCAGTTCGCGCGTGACGTCGGCGTTGAGCTCTTGGTGGAGACCGCCAGGCTGTGGCGCTCACTGGGACACCACGACGCGGCCGGAAGGTTTCGAATCGACGGCGTGACAGGACCCGATGAGTACAGCGCGATAGCCGACAACAACCTCTACACGAACCTGATGGCGCAGCAGAACCTGGACGCCGCGGCACAGGCGATCGAACGGCACCCGGACATCGGGGCCACGCTGGCCGTGGACGACGAGGAGGCGGCCTCGTGGCGCGATGCCGCCAAGGCCATGGTCATTCCCTATGACGAGGAGCTCGGAATCCATCCCCAGGCCGACGGCTTCCTCCATCACGACCGCTGGGACTTCGCGCACACCTCTCCCCAGCAGTACCCGCTGCTGCTGCACTTCCCCTACTTCGATCTGTATCGCAAGCAGGTCGTCAAGCAGGCCGACCTGGTCCTGGCCATGCTGTTCCGTGCCGATGCGTTCACGGCTGAGCAGAAGGAGCGCAACTTCGCCTACTACGAAGCGCTGACCGTTCGCGACTCGTCGCTCTCGGCGTCGATTCAGGCCGCGCTCGCGGCCGAGGTGGGACACCTCGAGTTGGCCTACGACTACTTCGCCGAAGCCGCGCTGATGGACCTCGATGACCTCGAGCACAACACGCGCGACGGGCTGCACATCGCCTCACTCGCCGGCGCTTACCTGGCCGCGATCACGGCGTTCGGGGGCATGCGTGACCAGTGGGACAACTTGACCTTCACGCCCCGGCTGCCGCAGGCGCTCGGCCGGCTGGCGTTCCGGGTCTGCTTCCAGGGCCGGCGTCTGCAGGTGGAGGTGACGCCGCAGCAGGCCACATATACCGTCGCTGAGGGCGAGCCGCTGGACATCGTGCACTACGGGCAGAGGGCCACGGTGAAGCGTGACCACCCTGTTCAGCTGCCCCTCCCCCCGGTGCCAGAGCCCCAGCCGGTGAGCCAGCCCCCGGGCCGAGCGCCCGCCAGGCGACGGCCGCCGCGATGACGCCGGTCGAGCAGTTGCTCCGTGCCCTCGATGCACTGGACGTCGAGGCCGCGATGGCGCTGTTCGGACCGCAGCCGCGGCTGCTGGTCGTCGACGGCCGGCGGGCCGAGGGCGCCGAGGCGGTGCGCGAGCTGCTCACGGCGTTCCTGGACATGCTGCGGTCGACCACGCACCGGGTCACCGACCAGTGGCATGTCGACGACGTGTGCATCGCAGAGGTAGAAGCCAGCTACGAACTGCAGGACTGGCTACAGGTGAACGGACTGCCCCGACTGTTCGTCGTCCGGATGACCGGTGAGCGCATTGCCGACGTTCGGGTGTATGGCGCGCACGAGCAGCCGCTCAGCGCTATCCCGACCGGGGAAGAGGGCATGTGGGTCGGCCGGCGGTGGATTCCGCCGCTGTGACCCTACGTCCGACGGCCGCTACTGCAGATACCGCTCCACCGTGTCGGCGTCGCGGGCCTCCGCCTCGTTGGGATCCTGCCCGAACTCCTCGTGCGCGCGCCGCTGCCGAAGTAGATCCCAGCAGCGATCGAGCTCAACCTGCACCGAGCGCAGTCGCTCCTGGTCTACCTCGAGCTGCTCGGTGTCCTTGATGTCCGCCTGCTCGCGCCGGCGAAGCTCGTGCTCCTCGGCAACAAGATTCTCGATCCGCGCCGTGACGCTCTGGTCGCTCATGTCCGCAATGCTAGTCGCCCCATGACGCTGCGAGCGGTCATTTTCGACATGACGGCCTGGTGGCGCGCCTCGAGCACCCCGCCGCGAACGAAGATCACGCCGCCTGCGCCTCCTGCGCGCCGGCGCGGGCAGCGAGGACGTTGACGAGAGCGCTGAGGACGGCGCGCTGCTCCGCCTCGACCAACCCTTCGCTCTCGCTGAGGGCGGTGTCGGCCTGCCCCACCGGCAGCTCCTCGTCGATGACGTCCGCGCCGATGGTACGAAGAACCTTACGCGTCTCGGCCTGGGCCCACACGGCGCCGAACAGCCCCGTCGAGGCCCCGACCACGGCAGCGGGCTTCCCTCGCAGGACGTTGTCCGCGAAGGGCCGCGAAGCCCAGTCCAGCGCGTTCTTGAGTAAGCCGGGGATCGAGCCGTTGTACTCCGGGGTGGCGATCAGCACGGCGTCGGCGTCGGCGATGGCCTGGCGCAGGCGTCCCACCGCAGGTTCGGCGGGCTGGGTATCCCGGGCCGGGTCGTACAGCGGTAGATCGCGCAGGCCTTCGTAGAGCTCCAGCTCCACCCCGGGCGGCAGCAGCTTCGCCGCCGCCCGGAGCAGGCTCGTGTTATGCGATCCGCGGCGCAGGCTCCCGGAGATGCCGAGAATTCGCAGCATGCGCTAGGCCTTGACGAGCTCGAGGTGAACGTCGAGCGTCACGTCCCAGGCCAGCACCTCGCCGCCCCGCGGCAGCTCAGCCTGCCAATCAAGGCCGTAGTCGCGGCGGTCGACCGTCGTCTCGAGATCGAAGCCGACCACCTCGGAGCCGCTGATGCCCACTCCCGAGGCGAAGCTGCCCGTGGCCGTCACCGGCCTGGTCACGCCGCGGATGCTCAGCTCGCCGTTGACCTCGGCACTGCCGTCGTCGGCGATCCGGATGTCGTTCGAGCGGAAATCGATCGTTGGGGTCTCCGGGGCATTGAAGAACTCGGGCGACAGTAGGTGGCCCCTCAGGTCGGGGATGGCCGTCTTGACCGACTCGACATGCGCGGTCCCGACGAGCACGCCGTCCTCGAGCTTTGCGTCGACGCTGCTCGAACTGGCCGCGGAACTTCGACACGCCGTTGTGAGTAACGGTGAAGCCGAAGGCGCTGTGGACCGGGTCGACGTTGTAGGTACCGGCCGGGATTTGCCGGATGCGTGGTGGTGGTCATAGATTGCTCCCTGAAGTTGACATGTAAACAGTTGAGATGGCAACCATCCTAGCACAACGCTTGCGCGCTCAACTGTTTCTTGCGAATCAGGCCTGCAGCGCTGACGGTCCTACCTCCGTGGCGGTATGCGCGACAAATCTCCAATCGTCGCGAGAATCCCCGGCAAACCGGCTAGGTGCGCACGTCCTCGGGGAATCCCCCGGCAAACCGGCTAGGTGCGCACGTCCTGGGCCTCCGGAGCTTTGCCGCGGGGCTGCACGACCGACGTATCGGCAGAGAACCGCGCGCGCTGGGTGAGCAGGATGCAGACGCCGACCACCAGCGCCGTGGCCAGCCCGGTGGCGTCGATCTTCTCCCCGAGCAGAGGTATCGACCAAGCGATCGTCAGCAGCGGCTGCGCCAGCTGGAGTTGGCTGGCCTTGGCCACGCCGGCCTCGGCCAGCCCCTTGTACCAGGCGAAGAAGCCGATGAACGTGGAGATCGTTCCCACGTAGGCGAAGCCCAGGATCGCGGACACCTTCACGGGCCCGGTGGGGCTTTCGAACAACGGTACGAGCGTCAGCGGCAGCGAGACCGGGAAGGCCAGCACGAGCCCCCAGGCCGTGACCTGCCATCCCGGCAGCTGGCGCGTAAGCCTTCCACCCTCGGCATAGCCGATCGCGCCAATCACGACGGAGCTCAGCAGCAAAACGTCGTCCTCCCGCAACGCGCCCGCGCCTCGCGAGATGGCGTATGCCGTGACCGCCACCGTCCCCGCGATGCTCGCCACCCAGAACAGCGGGCTCGGACGCTCCCGGGTGCGAATCACTGCCACAGTCGCCGTCGCCGCGGGCAGGAGACCAACGACCACCGCCGCGTGACTGGAGCTCGTGTGATGAAGGGCCAGAGCGGTGAGCGCTCCGAAGCCGATGCCGCATCCAGCCGCCACCGCTATCAGCCCGGGCCAGTGCGCACGCCCAGGCAACGGCGCGCGCGCAACACGTAGGCACACGCCGGCGATCACCCCGGAGATGACCGAGCGGCCGGCTCCCACCACCAGCGGATTGAAGGTTCGCTCGGCCAGCACCGTCGCCGGGAAGGTGAACGAGAACGCAAGGACTCCGAGGGCCGCCCATCCGAGGCTAGGAAAGGCGACCACCCTCCGCGCGGCGATTCGACGGATGGCACGGGGCACAGCCTCATTCTGAGGGCTGCCCGCTCCTCGGGTCTGCTCGGCGCGGTCCTCAGGCCCGCGGTGCCTCATGCCCATGGCACCTCAGGCCCCCACCGTCCCTCATGCCCCGCGGTCCCTCAGGCCCGCGGCAGGACTAGCTCAGCCGGCTCCACGGAGCGGGGCCGGCTGCGCCCAGAACCGAGTGTCCGTGCGGATGCCAGCCGAGCTTTGCGGCATCGCCGAAGGTATAGACGCGGCCGGAGGAGCTGATGAGCCAGTAACCCCCGCCATCCCAGGTGACCACCATGCTCACCACCGAAGAGGACCGTATGCCATGGCTCGGTAGCGAGCCGTACGACGGCGCACCTCCGGCCCGGTAGACGTTCCCAGTATTGCTGTACAGCCAGTAGCCGCCACGCGGGTCGGCGACGATCCCTGCCACACGCCGATGCGTGTTGGTCGCCCGCTTTCCAGCGTCGCCGAATGGATAGACCCATCCAGACGAGCTGACCAGCCAGTAGCCGCGGCCGTCCCACGCCGATGCCATCCCCACGATCGGGGCAGCGCTCGCGCCGGGCACGGAGCCGAACCACCCCGCCCCGGCGCTCCCATAGACGTTGCCGCGGGCCGTGAACAGCCAGAACCCTCCGCGGGGGTCGGCCACGATCCCGGCCACGCGTTGATGGTGCGCGTTGGCCCCCACCCTCGCCGCGTCGCCAAATGCGTACGAGCGACCCGAGGAGCTAACCAGCCAGTAGCCGCGGGCATCCGGTGTGGATGCCATGCCGACGATCGACGTCGTGTGCACGCGCTGACCGGCCGGTGAGCCGAACGAGGAAGTGCTGGCGCTGGGGAAGACGCTTCCCCCCGCCGTGTACAGCCAGTACCCGGCGGGCGCGACGGGCCCGGCATAGCCGGTGGCGGATTGGGTGCTCCCGGCCGGGTTCGACGCCGCGACCATGACCCGCACGCTGGCATCGAGATCCGCCGGCACCAACTTCAGCGTCTTGCCCGTGGCGCCGACTATGTTCGTGCACGCGGGCGTGCACAGCTGCCACTGATAGGCGTAGGAGATGCCGGGGGTGCCGGACCACGCGCCCGAGCTGACCGACAGCGTCCGCGCGACGCGGGCGACGCCGCCGATTGCCGGCGGAGAGATGTTGGTCGGCGGTCCGCTGGCTATGGTCGCGGCACCGCCGAGCCCGACGGTGGCGCCGTCGAGGTAGTCGTTGTCGATGTTGAGCGTCACCCCGCCGTAGGTCTCGTCGTGGCCGCCCTTGTACTGGTGGAGACGCTGATGGCTGGCCCACTCGCTGCCGGAAACGGCGGCGTCGCTCGTGCTCTGGGCGCCGTTCCAGTCGGCGATCCAGATGTCGTCCGGCTCCACAAATCCCGTGCCCGACTGACTGGCGAGGTCGGTGATCCCGGAGCTCGAGCTGCTGTAGACGCCCGATAGGTAACCCAAGGTGTGTAGCTGCGTCGTCCATGCGGACAAGAAGGTCAATACCGCCGAGGTGTTGCTTCCCCCGCGCGAGTAGTTCTCCATGTCGAAATAGATCGGGTTGCCGGGTCCGATGCCGACGGCGCTGGCGTGCGTCACGGCGTCATTGGCGGCGGCGATGCCTTCGGAACTGGCCGAGCTCGAGCTGATGGCCGCGCAGCCACACGAGTTGCTGGGAGCCTGAAGCCCGACGTAGGTGGGGATCAGATGCCATCCGGCTGCCGTCTCCGCGCTCACCCAGGAGGCAGTCAGATTGGGCTGGGAGCAGGCCATGTTCGCCCCACCGACGTACACCCCCACGCCGCGATATGGCGACGCCCCCCAGGCGGACATGGCCGACGCGCTCGGCGTGTTGCAGGGGTCGAAGCCCAGACCGGTGTACACGGTTCCCGCCGACTGAGCGGCGGCGGCCGTGGCCGCCCGGGGGCCCGCCAGCTGGTGAGCGAGCGACCGCTTGGCCGCCCCGGAGTGCAGGGCACCGGTGGAGCGGACGCCAAGCGCGCGCGTGATGACGCCGGGTTGGGTCCGCCAGGTGGCCGTCACCAGGACTCCATGGCTGGGCACCGCCAGCTCGCCGGAAGAGCCCTGAGCGGGCTGCGCGCCGGGGTCGGTGACTGAAGGCAGCGGCGTCCCTGAGCTTCCGCCGGCCCGGGCGCTACCGGCGGCGACCGGCTCGATCAGGATCGCTTCGCTGCGCCCGGCGGCGTGCGCCGGGCACTGCTGAGCGCTGCCCGGCGTGCCGAGGTACACGGCGTGGCGGTTGAAGCGGACACAGACCGTGGGGTGCTTGCTCAGGTCGTAGACCGGCCACGAGCGCGGAACCCGCACCGTGTATCCCAGATAGCGGACCGCCTTCACGGTCGACGCCGGACGCGCCGACGCTCCGCCCACCCATCCGAGAAGCGCAACGATCACGCCCAAGAGGCTCAGTGCCCCGACCCGCAACACTAGGGTCCGGCTCCGACCCAGGTTCGCACCCATTGATCGCCGTAAACACGGCGAGCCGGCGATCGGAGCGCAGTTAGGCCCGCAATCGGCGTGAATTTAGACTTAGAAAGCTGAGCGCGAAAAGCGAGCAGGAAGATGGCGAAGCCCAGCAGGTTCAGCGCGAGCTTGTAGTTGACGCTCACGGCTTCGAAGATGTCCGCTCGCGTCGGACGCGGGCCGCTGGGGATGAGCCCCAGACCGCTGAAGACGCCGTCGATGATCAGCGCCGATCCGACCATCGCCACGAACATCAGCGCCGAAATGCGCAAGGCGAACGCCAAGCCGTAGTACTTGCGGTAGATGACCACGATCGGCAGCACGATCAAGTCGGCGAAGATGAACGCCATCACCCCCGCGAAGCTGATGCCTCCGCTCCATAGAACCGCCGCCAGGGGCACGTTCCCCACCGAGCAGACAAAGCTCAGCACCGCGATAGCGGGACCGATGAATGCCCCCCACAGGGCCTGGACGATGCCCGGAGAGCTCTTCAGGAACAGGCTCTCGAGAAAGTGGTTGCTGAACTGCGCCGCGAAGCCAGCCAGCAGCATGCCGACCGTGATCTCCCTGTAGAGCATCTTCCAGTCGGCTCGGAAGTACTGCCCCACCTCCGACCATGCTGAGACGCTCGTCAACCGCTGGCGCCAGGTTCCGGATCCACCTGCGACATGGTGGATGTGGCTCGCCTGAACCCTGCGCGCATGCTCGCGAGCCCGCCGCTCGAGCCCGACCGAGACGAAGCCCCGCAGCATCAGCGTCATGAGCCCGATCATCACGATCCCGCCCAGGTACTCGCCGAGCGTGAACTGCCAGCCGATCAAGACCCACAGGACCAGCCCCAGTTCCCAGACCAGGTTCGTCGAGGCCAGCTCGAAGGCCAGGCTGGCCGCCGCCGAAGCGCCCTTCTCGAACAAGCTCTTGGCGATGGCCACAGCGGCGTAGGAGCACGATGAGGACACGGCGCCCAACCCCGTGGCCCGCAGAACGGGCGCCGCGCCTTCGCCAGAGAGCGTTCGCTGCACCCGCTCCCTCGGCACCCAGGCCTGAACGATGGCCGAGATCGCAAACCCCAGCACCAGCGCCCACCACACCTGCCAGGCCATCAGCAGGGCGTCTCGCAGCCCGTGCCAGAGCACGTGGAGCACCGCGTCAGAGAGCCGGCGTCAGCCGCGCCGCCCCGACGGACCCACTACCGCGTGGCTCCCTCGCGCGGGGGATCGACGCTCGCATCGTGGGCCGGCTCGCGTTCCGGTGAGGGATCGGCGCCGTCGCCGTCGGCCGGTGGATCGGTGAGCAGTCGCTCGCGCAGGCGCTCGCTCGCACCCGCTGCGGCTGCCCGCGCGGCGCGGTCGTCGCTCAGCTCTACGCCGCGGCGGTTGGCCAGGTCCATCAGCGCCTGGCGTTGCTCGTCCTGAAGCGCGAAGCGATAGAAAAGCCAGCCCAGCAGCAGGATCGTGAGGATCATCTGCTCCACCATCATCGCCGCGCCCGCCAGGTTCTGGTCGGACAGGGCATTGAGACCGCGAGCTCCGTCACTGCTCTTGTAGACGGGATACACCACGGTCTGGGTCCAGATCAGGACGTTGCCCAGGATCCCGCCGACCAGCCGCACGCCGACCACGTAGACAAGCTTGCCCCAGCTGGCGAACCAGCGCGGCTTGGGCAGCGGGCCGATCAGGGCGAGCCACAGCAGCGTGCCGAACCAGAAGAAGCAGGCGTGTTCGAGGGCGTGCACGAGGTCGTGGCGAATCGCCAGCTGATAGAGCAGCGGCAGGTGCCAGATATAGAGATCGACCGTCCACAGCACCAGCGCCACCCCGGGGTGCGCCAGCTTGCGCAGGGGGCGCGTGACCCGGATATGCAGCAGCGGCTGTATCACCGGCCCCGTGAGTCCAAAGACCACCAGCAGCGAGGCGATGTCGCCGATGATGATGTGCTGGATCATGTGCGCGATCAGCACGTCGTCGCCGAGCGTGTCGAACGGCGGCAGCTGGACGACTGCCAGCAGCAGCGCACCCGAGACGAACGACACGACGCGCCACCGGGCGACCGGTCGTCTCTCTCGCTTGAGCGTCCGGCAGCGGACGCTGAACAGCACCAGGTAGGCAGAGCTCGCTGCCACCGGGGGCAGGAACTCGCCGAGGTGCAGACCGCTGAACGCGGTGGCTAGAGGAATCGGCAGCATGCGATCGGGTGCGGCACTGGCCTACATCGTAAGTCAGCGGCGCCTGCCATCCGCTGTCCGCTGTCGCAGCGCTGACTAAAGCGCCGCGGCGTCGCGCAGCGACTGAGCGCGCTCATCGCGCACCAGCGCGTCGACGAACACGACCGCCACGGCGATACCGAACACGAGGAACTCGATCAGGCACATCGACGCCCCCGCCAGCCGCTGATCGGTGATCGCCGAGATGCCGTAGGAGCGCGGCGCCTGGGCATACAGCGAGTACATCGTGTGCCCCAGGAAGGTCAGGGGCAGACAGACAGCCGCGCTGCCCAGCCGCGAGATCCCCAGGTACGCCAGGCGGATCATCCCGGGCTCGCGCCGGTCCGAAGGCAACGGGGTGATGATCAGCCACCACAGAGCGATGCCGCTGTAGAACAGCGTCGCGTGCTCGAGGTCGTGTACCAGCTGATGCTGGGTGGCGAAGTCGAACACCGATGGGATTGCCCATACCAGCGTCACCACGATCCACACCGGAATCGCCACCCAGGGCTTGGTGGCGACGCCCCACACGCGGCCAAGCGTTCCGCGGCGGGCCACTCTCTGAAGCACGCTGCGCGGCATCCCCAACGGCAGCACAGGCGCCCTCAGGCCGAGGATCAGCAGCGGCGGGGCGATGTCCGCCAGCAGCACATGCTGGAGCATGTGCGCCATCAGCAGGCGGTCATCGCCGATCGGGTCGAGCGGCGAGCCGAGCGCGACGAACAGCGCGGCCAGCCCCGAGAAGTAGAACAGCCAGTGGCCGGGCCCGACGCGCTTGCCGGTGACCCTCGCCACGCGGCGGAGCATCGACACGTACCACCCTCCGGCGGCCAGCAGCGCCAGCCACAGCAACGGGTCTACGGCCCAACTACCCCAACCAGGAGCACTCGCCATGAGGCCGAGACTATAAGGAATCGAGACCGTCCAGAAAGCCCAGCAGCGCCTCGTTGACCTCCTCGGGGCGCTCCTGCTGGATCCAGTGCCCGGCGCCCTCGAGCCGCACGCTGCCGCGGAGGTCGGTGACCCATCCGTCCATGATCTCCGGCGGCAGGAAGCGCTGGACCGGGTCTCGCGAGCCGGCTATGAACAGTGCCGGCGCCTCGATCCGGCGCTCCGCGAGCTCAGCGCCCCGCCGCCAGTTGCGATCCAGGTTGCGGTAGTAGCTCAACCCGCCGCCGAAGCCGGTGCGCTCGAACGCCTCGACGTACACGCTGAGATCCGCCTCGGTCAGCCACGGCGGCAGCGAGGGCTCCTCATCCTCCGCGGCCCAGGACGGAGACCAGACGCGCCGCGTGGTGAGCGTGCGGCGGACGTCTCGCTCGAGCGCCCGCTCGGCCACGCCCCGGTCCTGAAACCAAACGATGTAGAAGTCCTCGCCCAAAGCGTGCCTCAGCATGGCGACCGGCGGCTCGGGTCCGCGTGGCGCGAACGGCACGCTCATGCCCACCACCGCGGCCACCCGCTCCGGGTGGGCCAGCGCCAGCTGCCAGGCCACCGTCGCTCCCCAGTCGTGGCCCACGAACACCGCGCGCCGCTCCCCCAGGTGGTCGAGCAGCGCCACGCAGTCTGCGCACACCTCTTCGAGACCGTAGGCCTCCACCTCCGCCGGGGCCGAGCTGGCGCCGTATCCGCGCAGGTCCGGCGCGATCGCGCGGTAACCGGCTTCGGCCAAGGCGCCCAGCTGGTGGCGCCACGAGTACCAGAGCTCGGGGAAGCCGTGCAGCAGCACCACCGGGCTCCCGCCCCCCTGCTGGGCCACGTGCAGCTCGATCCCGTCCAGCGCCACCTGGCTGTGCGCAACTGCCGCCACGCGTGAACTAAACCACGCCTCTAACGTCCCGCGACCCTGACGCCCGAGACAAGGAGGCTCAAGACGTGAAGCTGGTGATCGGCATCGTCCGGCCGGAGAAGGCAAACGACGTGCTGGAGGCGCTCTACCGGGCGGAGGTGCGGGGGCTCTCGATAAGCCGCGTCCAGGGCCACGGCGGGGAGCTGGACCGCGTCGAGACCTACCGGGGAACGACAGTCAAGATGGAACTGGCCGAGAAGGTCCGCTTTGAGATCGCGGTTTCTGACTCGTTCGTCGAGGCGACGATCGACGCGCTGATCCAGGGAGGGCGGACCGGCGAGGTGGGCGACGGCAAGATCTTCGTTGTGCCGCTCGAGCGCGCGGTCAGGATCAGGACCGGCGAAGCCGATCGCAGCGCGGTGACGCCGGTGGAGGGCGCCTGATGGTGGCGGCGATCGCCAGGCACCCTGCCCTCAGCGCCGGCGACACCGCGTGGATGCTGGTCGCCACGGCGCTGGTCCTGATGATGACGCCGGCCCTGGGGCTCTTCTATTCGGGGCTGGTCCGCGCCAAAAGCACGCTCAACACCTACATGATGAGTATCGGCGCGCTGGGAGTCGTCACCGTCACCTGGGCGCTGATCGGGTACTCGCTGGCCTTCGGCAAGGGCGTGGGCTTCATCGGCGGTCTGGAGCACGTGGCCCTGCGCGGGGTCGCTTTCGCGCCCCGACAGGGAACGGCGATCCCCCAGCTGCTGTTCATGGCGTTCGAGGCCACCTTCTGCATCATCACCGCAGCGCTCGTCTCGGGGGCCGTGGTGGAGCGCATGCGGTTCGGCCCGTTCCTGGTGTTCATGGCCCTGTGGTCGGTGCTCGTCTACCCGGTAATGGCGCACTGGGTGTGGGGCGGCGGCTGGCTGCAACGTCACGGGACGCTCGACTTCGCCGGCGGCGTGCCTGTGGAGATGGCCTCCGGGTTCTCGGCCTGGGCCGCGGCCACGGTCGTGGGACCCCGCAAGGACTACGGCCGCCAGGCGCTGTTGCCCCACAACGCGGTGTTCGCGCTGCTGGGCGCGGGGCTGCTGTGGTTCGGCTGGTTCGGCTTCAACGGCGGCAGCGGCTACTCGACCGGGCATTCCAGCGTGCTGGCCTTCACCAACACGCTGCTGACCCCGGCCTGCACGCTCGTCGTGTGGTTCCTGATCGATCTGCTGCGAGGTCGTCGGGTGACAGCCATCGGCGCGGCCACCGCGATCGTCGTGGGCTGCGTCGGGATCACGCCCGCCGCCGGCTACCTCAGCCCCATGTCGGCGATGCTGCTCGGTGCCCTGGCCGCGCTGCCCAGCTACGGGTTGATCGTCCGGCGGCCGCGGACGCGCCTGGACGAGTCCCTCGACGTCCTCGCCGCCCACGGCTTGGCGGGTATGACCGGCATCCTCTTCATCGGCTTCTTCGCCCAGCTGTCGTGGAACGGAGCCTCGAATGGCCTGCTCTATGGCCACCCTGGCCAGCTCGGCTGGCAGGCGCTTGCTGCCCTGGCCGCACCGGCATACGCGTTCGGCGCCACCTGGGTCATCCTGCGCGCGCTGCGACTGGTGATGCCGCTGCGCTCGACAGAGCGCGAGGAGGCGCTGGGCATGGATGTCTCCCAGCACGGCGAGGAGGCCTACGCCGCCGGCGAGGGAGCGATCCTCGTCGAACACGATGGCGAGCCCGGGGCCTTCGTTCAGCCTTAAAAGGCGGCCGGGGCCGCTGACGCGGCCCGGCCGCCCGTTAAATCAATATCCCCCGACGAGCTTCGTCGAGTTCCCGGCTCCGCCGCGGCCTTTGGGCGTGGCGTGGCCGGCGCGGAAGGCGCTTGAGGTGCCGATCACCTTGCCACCGCTGCCCAGCGCCTGCACCTTGAACCAGCTGTAGGAGCCACCCACGGGGATCGGGGTCTCAAAGCCCCGCTTGCCAACCTTGCGCACGACCAGGTTCAGCTTGCCCTTGCTCGAGCCGGCCAGGACCCGCCAGGCAGCAACGCGCGTCGCTCCGTTCCAGCTGGCGTAGACGGTGGTCTTGCCCTTCGAGCGGCGGGCCGCTCCGTTGGGCGGCGCAAGCGGTAACCCGACCCAGTTCTGAAAGAACACGCGGTAGCTGAGGTCGGGACCCGGCCACCGGGCGTCGAGCAACACCTTGCCCGCCTTGCTGTACTCCGTGAAGTAGGGCGTCGAACCCCAACCCACGAGCACGTTGCCGTTTGAGAGGGTCTGCGTCGAGCCCAGGAAGAACGCGTTGAAGTTCTTAGCGCGCGAGTACTGAGCCCCCAAGGACGCGGTCTTGCTGGAGGTGTTGAGCGTCAGCACCAGCCCCCGGGACGGCCCGCTGGGCTGGCCGAACTTGCCCGGCCCCAGCACGGCGCAGCAGGCGTCATCGAAGATCGTCACCCGGTTACCGGACAGTCCGACGTCGTGCTGCCAGGAGAAGGCGGCGTTGGCTGGCAGCGTGAAACTCGAGATCTTCGGATTGCCGCTCAGCGTCCAGATGATCTGCCCGGTGGAGGCGTTCACGAGGTACGCCGACCAGGTGTTGCGCATCGAGACCAGGAACTCGTTTGAGCCGATGAGCTGAATCGAGTTGATGTGGTACGCGTCCCAGGGCCCGCTGGGGGGGGCCGGCTGCTGGGATTGCGAGAGCGGGATGTTGGGGGTCCCGCCGGGGTTGAGCGCGTCCCAGCTCTTGAGCAGCTGTCCGGTCCTGAGGTCGTATTCCTGCACGGCAACGTCGAGCACCTGGCCGCTGGCCGACCCGCCGTACGGGGTCAGGTTCTGGCCGGGGACCACCTTGTATGCGGTGACCCAGGCGTCGCGGCCTGAGATCCGGAAGTCGTGCAGGCTGAGGACCCAGCCATCGGCGCCGCTCAGTGTGGCGACGGTCTGGTAATGCTGATTGACCACCACGTACTGCCCGCTGACGGTGGCGCCGAGGTTGTTGACAACCCCTTGCCAGTAGGTCAGGACCGGCTTGCCGTTATAGGTCTGGGCCTGGAGGTTGTTGGCCACGACGCTCTTCGGCACCGGCCTGAACCACACCGGCTGCAGCTGATTGTCGAGGATCAGCGGTCCGCTCTGGCCGATGATCGGGGTCGGCGAATTCAGGTTGTAGAAGTTGGCGGTCATGAAGTAGCCGCCGCCTGCAAGCTTCGAGCGAGTGACCGGCTTGTCCGTGCGCAGCTTCGGCGGATGCAGGTCGGAGCGCGAGTAGTAGCTCGAGGCCCCCTTGGTGGTGTAAGCCCCAATCTGCTGGCCCTGCGCAACGGCGGCCACGGCGCCCGAAACGCCGATCGAAGCCGCGACGGCGGCCAGGAGCGCAGGCATACGCTTCATCGCTCTCACAGCGGAACCTTCCTCACAGCCGCAACTAACACCGCCATCCCTGTGAAGTTGCTCTCGCAGCTAGGCCGCGAGGTTGCGCTCCATCAGGTGGTGGCCCACCTTGCGCTTCACGCGCTGCAGCGCATTGTCGACGGTCTTGCAGTCACAGCCAATGCGATTGCCGACCTCTTCGTAGGAATGACCGTCCAGATATAGCGCCAGCACGCGGGACTCGAGCTCTGACAGCGTGGTCGAGATGCAGGCCACCAGCGCACGCAGCTCCTCGGAGGAGATCACCTGGTTGACGGGGTCATGGATCGGCGACCCCGGCAGCATCTCGTCGAGCGTCGGCTCGCCGTCGGCGCTCGCGCCTGCGGGCGTGCTCGAGAACGAGATGTACTGGTTCAGCGGCGCGTGCTTGTTGCGTGTCGAGGTCTTGACCGCGGTGATGATCTGCCGCGTGATGCAAAGCTCGGCGAAGTTCCTGAAGCTGGACTCCCGGTCCGAGCGATAGTCACGAACCGCCTTGTAGAGGCCGACGAGCCCCTCTTGGATCAGATCATCGGCGTCCCCGCCGGCCAGGAAGTAGGACGATGCTTTGAGCCGCACGAAACCGTAATAACGGCGGACGATGCGGTCGTAGGCCCCGGCATTGCCCTGCTTGGCCAGCGCGATCAGGTACTTGTCATCGACCTGAAGCTGACCTTGAGAGTAGCTGGAGAGTCTTGCCACGAGTGCTTCCTTTCCTGGCCGAAAGGCCATCGGAAAACCGTGGCGCGATACCTCCCCTAGCGCCTATGTATGCATTGGATGCAGGCGACGGCGCCGCACCCTCAAACTGAAGTCTCAAGCTTCAGTTGATCTTTATCTCCCGGCGCGAGCTTGACAGAACAACGAACGGGTGTCAAGTGCCGCAAGCGCCGTCGCCGCGGGCGGCCGCGTACAGCAGCACCGCCGCCGCCGCGGAGACGCCCAGGGACTCGATGTGCCCCCTGAGCGGGATCGAGACCAGCAGGTCGCACGCAGCGGCGACCCGCGGGCGCAAGCCGCGGCCCTCGGAGCCGAGCACCAGCACCGCGCCGCCCGAGTAATCGACGCTGGCATACGAAGCCGGCGCGTCGGCGTCGGCCCCATAGCACCACAGCCCCGCACGCTTGGCTTCGGCCAGGAAGTCGACCAGGTTGCGCACGCGGGCGATCGCCAGGTGCTCAACGGCGCCGGCCGATGCCTTGCAGACCGCCGGCGTCACGAGTGCCGAGCGCCGCTCGGGGATCACCACGCCCCTCGCGCCGGCGCAGTCCGCGGTGCGGCAGATGGAGCCCAGGTTCTGCGGATCCTGGATCTGATCCAGCGCGACGACCAACGGCGCCTCGGCGGACAGGAGCGAATCCGCGGGTTGGTAGGGGAACGGATCGACCTCGGCGCATACCCCCTGGTGCGCTGTCGAGGAGCACAGGCGCTCGATGTCGTCCGCGCCGCTGGGCTCAATGATCGTCGCGGCACCCGCCAGCCACGGCTCGCGGGCCGCGTTCTTCGTGGCCCAGATCCGCTTCACCGCGCGCCGTCCGCGCAGCGCCTCGCGCACGGGATTGCGGCCGTAGATGATCACCCGCGTGGCAGCAGCTCGGGACCTCGCGGGCCGTCGCGGACCTGCCACCCCTGTGCGGCGATCTCGTCCCGCAGCCGGTCGGCCTCGGCGTAATCACCGGCCTGGCGAGCGCGCTCGCGCTGGTTTAGGAGCTCTACAACCTCCGGCGGTGCCTCGGCGGGAGGGTTGTCGAGCAGATTCTCCAGCGCCAACACGCCGAGCATCTCCCGCAGGTCGCGGTCTCCGACCTCGGCGTCCGCCCGGTTCGCTTCGCGGATCCAGTCGAACACGGCGGCCAGCGCCGCCGGCGTGCTGAAGTCGTTGGCCAACGCGGCAAAGAAGCGCTCGCGCAAGCCGGACGACCATTGCGGCGAGGGACCGTCGCTGAGCCGTCTCGCGGCCTCGCGGATTCTGGCCACGCGCGCGCCGGCCTCCTCCAGCCGCTCGGCGTCGAACTCGATCGGCTGCCGGTAATGCCCGCTGCAGAGGTACATGACGAGCGCGTCGCGGCCGTAGGTGGCCAAAGCCTCGTGCAACAGGAAGATGTTTCCCTGCGACTTGGCCATCTTCTCCGCCTCGAGCCGCACCATGCCGTTGTGAACCCACATACGGGCCAGCGGCGTCTCGTGGGCGGCCCGCGTCTGCGCGGCCTCGTTCTCGTGATGGGGAAAGATGAGGTCGCTGCCCCCGCCGTGGACCTCGAACCCGGTCCCCAGCAGCGCCTCGGCCATCGCCGAGCACTCGATGTGCCACCCCGGGCGGCCCCGTCCCCACGGCGCGTCCCAGGCCGTGTCCTCGCCCGGCTTCTGCGCCTTCCACAGCGCGAAGTCCACCGCCTGGCGCTTGCGCTCGGCGCCCTCCACGCCCTCGCCCTGATCCATCTGTGAAACGCGCTGGTGCGATATCTCCCCGTACCGCGGGTACGAGCTGACGGCGAAGTACACGTCTCCCTCCACGGCGTAGGCGTGCCCCGTGGCGATCAGCCGCTCGATCAGCTCGACGATCGGCCCGATCGTCTCGCTGGCCAGTGGCTCGTGGTCAGGACGCCCCAGCTCCAGCGCGTTCGTATCCGCCACATAGGCTGCGGTCATCCGGCGCGCCAGCTCGTCGCTGCTCAGCTCTTCAAGCCCGGCGGCAGCGTAGATCTTGTCGTTCACGTCGGTGATGTTGATCACCAGCGTCACGGCGTAGCCCTCGTGCTCCAAAAATCGCTTCAGCAGCGAGAAGACCACAAAGGGGCGCGCGTTGCCGACGTGGATCCGCGCGTAGACGGTCGGACCGCAGGCGTAGATCCCTACACGTCCGGGCTCCCTCGGAACGAGCTCCCGCACCTCGCCGGTACGCGTGTCGTGCAGGAAGATCGGGCGCAACGTGCGGCAACCTTAGTGTTTCCCCTCTCGGTTCCTACGTCTTCCCTCCCCGGTTCCCCCCGTTGTCCACTCCCGGCAGTTCTGGTGCGGGCCCCGGAAGCGGCCCGCCCTACGGAAGGACGCGAAAGGCGGCGATCACCGCGCTGCCCTGTACTCCCTGCACCACGGCCGATGCCTTCAGCCGATACAGCCCCGGCCTCAGCGCGCGCCCCCGCAGCCGGCCGCTGAAGTGCACGGACGAGCGCACCGCTCGATCCCGATGCGTGAACATGCCAATCCGGATCCACCGGCGGCCCGAGTGCCGGAGGACGACGAACCGGACGAGCGCACCGATGGTGCCGCGGTAGCTGATCTTCATCCCGCCACGGCGAACGATGGTGGGACCGTGCGTGGCCGCACGCAGTCGCCCTGGGTGGAGCGACAGGTGCGTGAGCTTCCGTGGCCGCACCGTATAGGCGATCGTCGCGGTGCCATAGAGGCCATCGGCGCTGACGGCGGTGACGGTGTAGGAGTGCCGGCCTGGACGAGCTGTGTCCAGCTTCCCCGCTGGAGCCGACGCGCCGCTGACGTCGCGACATGACGACAGTCCCGGCCCGGCCGAGCCCTCGGTACACGAGAACTGAGTACTGACCGATTGCCCGACGCTATACGAGGCGCCTGCTCGCGGTTGGGTGATCGTCGCTGTCGGCGATGCGGTCTGCTGGCCCGCCGCCCGGGCGAGGTTGAGCTGGTCGTATGCGAAGTAGACCGACTGGCTGACGATCTGGTCACCGAAGGTGGCCATCGGGACGTGACCGCCGCCTTGCAGCGCCTCAAACACCACTGTCATCCCGGAGCTCTGCATGTCGGCCGCGGTCTGCGCGGCCGCGGCATAGGGCACCGTCGTATCAGCGGTGCCCTCGAACATCAGGACGGGCGCGTCCGCTGGGCCGTAGAGCGATTTGGCGGTTGGGCCCGGGAGCGCACCAGAGATAGAGATCGCCGCCTCGACACTGGAGGAGTAGCCCGCGTTGCCGCTGTTTCCCGGGTCCGCCGAGTTCACCGCGGCGGCGAGCGCCGTGGCGGCCCCGGCGGAGCCCCCGCCGATCGCGATTCGGGTCGGATCGACTCCATACGTGGAGGCATAACGCCGTAGCCAGCGGACCGCCGCCTGCGCATCGTTCTGGGCGGCTAGGACCGAATTGACGCAGTTCTGCGAAGGCTGCGACTCAACTCCACACTTTTCGCCCGTCTGATTTAGCAGGCGGTAATTGATCGATACCGCAACGTAACCCCGGCTTGCAAACGCCCTCGCCATCGTGACCATCGTGCCGTTGGTCGAATTGCCGGCCTGGAAGCCGCCTCCGTGGACCAGGACGATCGCGGGTCGACTCGTCTGAGTGTCGCCGCTCGGCTGGTACATGTCGAGCGTCAGCGTCACCGGGTTCCCAGACGCGTCCGGTGCGCTGCCGTAGACCAGCCCACGCGTGACCGTGACCGTGGGGAAGATCGCGTCGCGGTAGCGCAGCGGAGACGCGCCGACGGGCGGCGCAACGAGATCCGCCGTCGCGGTCGCGGCGACGACCAGGGACGCCACCAGCACTGCCAAAGCTCCCAGAACCCAGCGCACTGGCGCCCTTAACCCATCCGGACCCCGGTAGTCGCGCGGGGCGCGGCGGTGGGCGAAGCCGCCGCCACTTCTGGATCGCCCGTGGGACGGCAACCTCCGGCGACAACTTCGATCGCCGGGCGAAACTTCGAATAACGCAACAAATCCGCGAGTCTCGTCCTGCTTTGTGCACATAAGCATCCAGGGGATGCTTATCTCGCCAAGCCGGCACCGCCGCGCGGGGTTTGCTGCGAAATTCGAGGGCGTCCGGGCCTGGGCCGGCCTGAAAATCCGAGGGCATCCGGTCCTAGGCCGGCCGGGAAATCCGGGACCCCGGGGCCTATGCGCCGCGCCCTCGCCGCGCAGCAGGCGCCCTCGCGCGCCCCAGGCACCGGCCCACGGGCTCCGCAACGCCGCGCGAGTCCGCCCGACCTAGTACCCCTGCGGAGTGCTCGTGCTGCCCCCGCCCTTATGGGTGGTGGTGGGGGTCTTGGTCTGCGTCGGGGTCGGCGAGGAAGATTTCGAAGGCGTCGTCGGCGCGGGCGACGGAGCCGCCGGCGTGCTCTTCGGCGCCGCCGGCGTGGTGGTCGGCGTCGCGTGGGTGGTGACCGGTGCGGCCTGCGTGGTGACCGGCGCGGCCGAGGTGCCACCCGACGTGCTCGCGGTGTGCTGCTGCGCGGCAGGCTTCTTGGCCGGCTGCTTGGGCTTCGCCTTGTGCGGCTTGGCCGTGGTCGTCGTGGCGGTGGTTGTGGTCTTCGACGCGTTCGTGTGCGGGGTGCCCGAGCTGCCGCAGCCGGCCAGGATCGCAGCGGTAATCGCTGCCATCAGCGCTCGTCTCATGTGCCTACCCCCGGTCGATTCTCGAAGCTAAGGATCGGGCGATGGTAGCGAGATCGCCGGCGCCTTCCGCTGTGCGTGCCGACCCATTTGCGGAGCAGTGCCGGAAGGACCCTCCGCTACAATCCGCGCGCTCTAAGCAGGTCCGGCGGCGACAGGACGGGACAGTCAGTTTTGGGGCTAGTGAGGACCTCGACGAAGGAGCAGCGGCCGCCGCAAGGCGAGCATGGGCAATCACCGGAGGGCAAGCCATCCCTCGGCGGGTCCCGCTCCACGTGGCTTCTGACCGTCTGCTGCGTGGCGCAGTTCATGGTCATTCTGGACCTGAGCATCGTCAACGTGGCGCTGCCGTCCATCCAATCGAGCCTCAACTTCTCCGCCAGCGACCTGCAATGGGTCGTCGACGGCTATGCGATCGCCTTCGCCGGGTTCTTGATGCTGGGCGGTCGTGCCGCGGACCATTTCGGCCAGCGCAACACGTTCGCTTTGGCGCTGCTGCTGTTCGCCGCGGCGTCGCTGGCCGGCGGCGTGGCCCAGAGTCGCGAGATGCTGATCGGGGCCCGTATCGGTCAGGGATTGAGCGGGGCGTTGATGGCCGCCTCGTCGCTGGCCATCATCACCTCCTCCTTCCCTCCCGGCCCCCAGTTGCACAGGGCGATCGGGATCTGGGCGGCGATGAACGGCGCCGGCGGCGCTGCCGGCACCCTGTTCGGCGGGGTTCTGACCCAGGAGCTCAGCTGGCGCTGGATACTGCTCATCAACCCGCCGATCGGCATCGCCGCGGTGCTTGTGGCCTGGGCGGTGGTAGCCAACCGCCGCCGGGAACGGGGCGAGGCGAGCTTCGACCTTCCCGGCGCCCTCACGCTGACGATCGGGCAGATGGTGCTGGTGTACGGGATCGTCACGGCCGGCACCAGGGGATGGGATGCCGCCGCGGCGCTGGTCCCGATCGCCATCGGCGTGGTGCTCCTCGCCCTGTTCGGCGTGATCGAGTCCCGACTCGTCAGCTCTCCCCTGATCCCGTTCAAGGAGCTGACCAGGCCCCTGCGGATCGCCAACCTGATCGTCCTGCTGTTCAGCGCGGCGCTGTTCCCTATGTGGTACCTGAGCTCGCTCTATCTGCAGCAGGTGCTCGGCCTGAATCCGCTCGACGCCGGCCTCACCTTCCTGCCCATGGCCCTGATGATCATGATCTGCGCCAGACAGGCAGGTCCGCTCGTGTCCCGCTTCGGCGTTCGTGCGGTGCTCGGAGGAGGGCTGATCCTGATGACCGGCGGCATGTTGCTGTTCGCCAGGATCGCGGCCAGCGGCAGTGCCATCGCCTACGTGGTGATCCCGGGCCTGCTGACCGCAGCCGGCATCGGCTTCTCGATCGTGCCATCGACCATCGCCGCCACCCAGGGAACCAAGCAGGGACAGGCCGGGCTGGCCTCGGGGCTGGTCAACACCTCGCGCCAGATCGGCGGCGGGCTGGGGATCGCGCTGCTGATCACGCTGGCCACCGAGTTCACAAGTCATCTGATCGGCTCCGGCCATAGCGTGCCGCAGGCGCTGACCGACGGATTCCGGCTCGGCTATCTCATCGGCGCAGGGTTCGTGGCCGCGGCGGCGGTGGTCACGTTCACCCTCGTCCCCTCCGCCGAGGACTCCGGCAGGACCCGACGCCTGCGACTGCTAGGGGCGCTGGCGGTGGCGGTCGGCGTCTTCGTCGTCGCCAGCTTCATCGGCACCAGCTTCAAGCCCGCCCCGATCGGCGCTTATACCACCAAGCACACGTACAGATTCGTCACCGCGCCCGCGCTGCGCCCGCCTGTGATCACCGCCAACCAGGCGCCGGCGACAGGAAAGCTCGCTCCGGGATACATCCTGACCACGAACTTCTATGACGTCACCCAGCCCCCGATGACGGGCCAAAGCGGACCGCTGATCCTCGACAACCAGCTTCAGCCGGTCTGGTTCCATCCAATCCCTACGAAGGTCGTGGCCGCCAACCTCAGCCGCCAGACCTATGAGGGCAAGCCGGTGCTCGCGTGGTGGCAGGGCGTCGTCACCGACACCGGCGCCACCACCAGCGGCGAAGATGTGATCGTCAACCAGCATTACCAGGCGGTGGCTCGGCTCAAGGGCGCAGACGGCTGGATTTTGACCCTCCATGCGCTGGTGATCCAAGGGCACGACGCCTACGTCACCGCCAACAAGAACGTGCCCAAGGACCTTTCGAAGTACGGCGGCGCCTACAACGGAGCGCTGATCGACTCGGCGGTCCAGGAATACGACCTCAGGACCGGCAAGCTGCTTCGCACGTGGGACGCGTTGCGCCACATTCCGCTCAGCGACGCCCAGGCGATCCCGCCCACCAACGGTTTTCCGTGGGATGCGTATCACGTCAATGCGATCGACGTGACCTCACCCAACACCGCTCTGATTTCGATGCGCAACACGTGGGCGGCCTACATGGTCAACCTCAGCACCGGGAAGGTCGAGTGGGCGCTTGGTGGGAAGCACTCGAGCTTCAAGTTCGGTCCCCGAGCCGAGTTCGAATGGCAGCACGACGTCGCCTTGGGACCGAACTCCACGGTCACCCTGTTCGACGATCACTGCTGCCAGATCTCCGGGGCGGGTACGTTCCTCTCGGCCACCGGCCCCTCGCGAGGCGTGACCCTGAAGCTCGATCATGCCGCGGGCACGGCGACGCTCGTGGCCCAGTACACCCTGGGTAAGAACTTCGATGCGGACTACATGGGCGACACCCAGTCGCTGTCGAACGGCAATGTGTTCGTCGGATGGGGATCCGAGCCCGAGTTCTCCGAGTACAGCGCCGGGGGTCAACTCCTGCTGGACGCGACGTTTCCGCATCCCGACGAGAGCTATCGGGCGAACCTCGCGCCGTGGACCGGACTGCCGCTCGATCCCCCTAGCGGCGCCGCCCGGCGACACGGCTCGGCCACCACCGTGTACGCGTCGTGGAACGGAGCCACTCGTGTCGCGTCCTGGAAGGTGTTAGCTCGCACGAGCAGCGGCAGCATGACGCTCGTCGCCTGGTACGACAAGGGGGGATTTGAGACCGCGATGCCCGTCCCGCGCGGCTATGCGACGTTCAAGGTCCAGGCGCTCGACCCGGCGCGCCACGTGATCGGCACCTCAGCCCAGTTCAGCGCTGGCAGCTGACGCTCCGCCGCCGCTGGGCTCATCGGCAGCATCACCGCCTGGGCCACCGTTCGAGGTCCTCACCCGCCCGCCACGACCCCGTGCATCACCAGATCCACGACTCCCTTCCGAGCCCGCGCGGCCGCCCAGCCATGCTCGGTCCGCAGATGGGCGTAGGTGTGGCAAACGGCGTTGAACAGCAGCGTGGCCGTCTCCTCTGGATCACGCTGAGCCAGCGATCCGTCTGCCACACCGTCCAGCAATAGACGCTCGAGCGGCTCGACGAACACGCTGCGCGTCAACCGTGCCGGCCCGGGATCGTGGTAGATCTGCTCTCGGATCGAAATCGACAGCGTCCCCAGCGTCGCCTGGTTGTCCTCGGTCACCAGGCACAGCGCCTCGACCGCCCGGCGCAGCCGCTCGCGGCCTGTTCCCTTGGAGACGAGCGCGGGCCACAGGGCCTCGCGATAGTCGCGTTCCAGGCGCCGGCCGATCGCAGAGACGATGTCGCCCTTGGATAGGCCCCGGCGGTGCAGCGTCATGCGCGAGACGCCGGCAGCCGCCGAGATCCGCTCCAAGGTCGCCGCCGCCAGCCCATCGCTGGCCATGACGTGTCGCGCGGCCTCGACGATGTGCGCCGGGACCTCGGGAGGGGTTGCCTGCTCGCCGCTCACGCCAGCGCTGCGCGTCCGCTGTTCCTCACGCCGGCTTGATCGCGCTGAACCGCAGCGAGCGTCCGCCGCGCTCAACCACCGGGTCCTCCAGCCCCGCGGCTTCGAGCCGCCTGGGAAGCTCATCGGGATCGATCAGGTTCAGCGTGTCGCCCACATGGATGGCCTTGAACAGCAGGCCATTGCCGATGCTGTCCGTGCCCGCGAACGTCCCGCCGGGCCGCAGCACGCGCGCCGCCTCGGAGAACGCTCGGTCCTGCTGCGCCCGTGAGGGGATGTGGTGCAGCATCGTGAAGCAGACGACGGAGGAAAACCGCCCCTCCTCGAACGGCAGCGCCGTCGCGTCTCCCTGCGACACCGCCACCGAGCCGCCGAGCTCAGAGGAAAGCCGGCGGCAATAGCGCTCATCGAGCTCGACGACGCTCAAGCGCACCCCGCGGCGAGCCAGCAGACGCGTAGTCGCCCCAAACCCAGGGCCGACCTCGAGGACGTCGTCGCCGAGCTGCACACCCTCAAGTCCCCACGGCATGACGTCGCGCTCCATCCGCCGCGACCACCAGCCCGAAGCACAGAGCACGTTGTGCGCGAGGTTCATCGATACGGTAACGTATCAGAAATGCTACGTGCTTGTCACAGTGGCCACCGCCAGTGCGGCCGCTCCTTCTCCCCGTCCCACGAAGCCCATCCCCTCTCCGCGGGTGGCCTTCACACTTACCCGTTGGCGCGAGAGCCCGAGTCCCGCGGCCAGCGCGCTGCGCATCTCGTCCCGCGCCGGCGCGATCTGTGGCCGCTCGATGACCACCGTCACGTCGACATTCTCCACGCTGAATCCTCCGGCGTGGAGCAGCTCCACTGTCGCCTTCAGGAGCTCGATCGAGCTGACGTCGCGGTAGCGCTCGTCACTGTCTGGGAAGTGCTGGCCGATGTCGCCCAGCGCCGCCGCCCCCAGCAGCGCATCGATGATGGCGTGCGTCACGACGTCCGCGTCCGAGTGTCCCTCGAGCCCGCGCTCGGCGGCGAGTTCGACGCCGCCCAGCACCAGCCGCCGCCGGTCAGCGAAGCGGTGACAGTCGTAGCCGATCCCAGTTCTGATCATCGCTCTGAGAGCAGCAGCTCGGCCAGCTTGAGGTCGGTCGGAGTGGTGATCTTGAAATTGGGCTGGTCGGAATCGATCACCCGAACGACGCCACCGCGCTGCTCGATCAGCCAGGCGTCGTCCGTGGCGCGTGCTAACAGGTCATCATCTTCGAGGGCGGCCTCCAGCGCACTGCGGCGAAACACCTGCGGCGTCTGGATCGCCCACAGCCACGTGCGTTCGAACGTACGCGTGACAACCGGGCCACGGGTCTCCTTGATCGTGTCCGGCACAGGCGTGGCAGCGATCACGGCGTCCGCCCCAGTGCGCTCAAGCTCCGCGACCGCTCGCCTGAACAGTTCCGCCGTGGCCAAAGGACGGGCCGCGTCGTGGACCACGACCGGGTCGCCTGGACGCGCAACGGCCAGGGCGGCCCGCACCGATTCCGAACGTACCGCTCCGCCCGCCACGGCGAGCGTGCCCTCCGGCGCCGCATCGAGCTCGCCTGCCGGCAGTGCCACGACGATCATTTCCGTCACTTCCCGCAGGGCGCTGACGCTCCACTCCAGCATCGGCCTCCCGGCCAGCTCAACGAGCGCCTTGGGCCTGGCCGACCCAAGACGCTCGCCCCGTCCCGCGGCCACGATCAACGCGACCGCCATCGCCGTCGCTACTTCGCCGCGACCGCGACCTTGCCGCTCGCCAGCTTGGCGTTCGCCACCTTGCCGTGCGAAGGCTCGCCGTTGGCGGCGCTGCCATTGGTGTGCGAATCCGCCAGCAGCGAGTCAAGGTGCTCCTCGACCTCGGACTCGGTCATCTCGAGCGCGTACATCAGCTCGGAGGCCAGGATCTTGCGCGCGCGTGTGAACATCTGCTTCTCACCCGTCGAGAGGCCCTTCTGCGCCTCGCGGATCGCCAGGTTGCGCACGACTTCGGCCAGCTCGTAGATGTCTCCGGTCTTGATCTTGTCGCGGTTGTACTTGAAGCGGCGATTCCAGTTCTTGGGCATCTCCGAGCATTCGTCCTGCAGGACGCCCAATACCTTCTTGAGGGTCTCCTCGTCGATCACCCGCCGCAGCCCCGCCAGCGCGGCATTCTCGGTCGGAACCATGACCGTCATGTCGTTGTGCAGGATCTTGATCGTCAGGTACTCGCGACGCTCCCCCAGAACCTCTTTCTGCTCCTTTAGAACAACCTTCCCGGCGCCATGATGGGGGTACACGACGCTGTCGCCCAGCTCGAACTCCACATGGGCAACGGATACAACGCTTTCAAGATCCTCCACGTGCTCTTCCATTAGCTCGCTGATGTCGTCCTCCTCTTTTTGGCCAGCGCAAGGCGCGGCCCCGGTTGATTTCTACGTTTGCAGGTACCGGTCCACCAGGTTGATCTCCTGCTGGCGGCGAAGGCCTTCACGAATGTCCTTCGCCCGTATCTCGCCGACCCCGTCGACGGTCTCCAGCTCGCCGTCGGTGGCGGCGAGCAGCTCCTCGAGCCCGCCGAACTCCCCGACGATCCGCTCGACGACCAGCTTCGGCAGCCGCGGTATGCGTCCAAGGATGCGGATGCCCCGCGGCGTCACCGGGTAGTCGAGCGTGTTTAGCTTGCGGTCGAAGCCCAGCAGCTCGGCTAGGCGACCGAAGTCCAGAAGGTCTTGATGGGGGAGCCGGACCAGCTGATCGAAAGCGATCGCGAAGCTCTCGTCGGAGTCGTCGACCAGATAGTCGTGGACCAGCGCCGACTTGTCGGCTGATACGCCGACCATCGTCTCGTCTAGCTGCATCTCGATCAGCCTGCCCTCCGAGCCAAGCTCGACGATGTAACGCTCGATCTCCACCGCCATCCGCGTCATCAGCTCGGCCCGCTGCAGCACGGTGAGCACGTCATGCAGCGTCACGCCGCCCTCGAATTCCAGCGCGGTCAGCCGCGTCGAGACCTGATCCAGGCGGCTGCGGTACTTGTCAAGCGTCGCCAGCGCCTGGTTTGCCTTCGCCAGCACCACCGGAATGTCCTCGAGGATGTACTTCAGTGCATCGACGAACAGCGAGACCACTTGACGTCGCTCCGAGATCGCCACCACCAGCGAGTTGGTCTGCTTGGCGACGCGGGCCGCGGTCCGGTGACGGGTGCCCGTCTCCAGCGTGTGGATCGTGGGGTCGGGCGTGAGCTGGACATTCACATGGATGATCTTGGTGGCGTTTGCGTTCAGCGCGATCGCACCGTCCATCTTGGCCAGCTCGTAGAGAAAGGCCGGCGAATAATCGAGCTCCAGCCGGATGCCGCCAGAGAACATGAACGCCAGCTCGTCGAGATCGCCGATCACGATCAGCCCTCCCGTGCGGGCGTGAAGGATGTGATCGATCCCCTCCCGCAGGGAAGTTCCCGGCGCGACCATCTCAAGCGCCCGCACCAGCCGGGACGTCTGTCGAGCCTCGAGCTCTTCTGCGAGCTCTTCCCCGGAACGCGGCGCCATGAAGGCTGATTTTACGGGATGAACGCCGCTCTACGCTGCGCGAGCGGCCCGTCGCTCGTGACCCATCACGCTCCCCAGCGCGTCCGAAAGCGTGGGAAACAGCTCGGGTTCGGCGACCGGTGTGAGGCCGAACTTCTGGGCCTCGGCCCGCCGCCGCCCGGCGTGGGCGACCGTCCTCAGCTCGCCCGTCAGGCCGAGCTCGCCGAAGCACGCCAGCGGTGCTGAGGAGCCCGCGCTCGAGAGCGTGACTCGTCGCGTCGCGCTGGCCACCGCCAGAGCGACTGCCAGATCGGCGCCCGGCTCCTCCACCCGCACGCCGCCCACCACGTTCACGAACACGTCGGCGGCACCAAGGCCGATGCCTGCGTGCCTGCCGAGTACCGCCAGCACGAGCGCCAGACGGTTGCGGTCGAGCCCCGCGACCACGCGGCGCGGCGGCACCAGCTCCGATGAGGACACGAGCGCCTGGACTTCGACCAGCAGCGGGCGCGATCCCTCCATCGCGCAGAGCACGACGCTTCCCGCCGCACGGGTGGCCTCGCCCACGAACCGCGCGGAGGCGTCGAGAACCTCGACCAAGCCATGATCGTGCATCTCGAACACACCTGCCTCGTCGGTGGAACCGAAGCGGTTCTTGACGGCCCGCAGCGTGCGATAGGTCCGCTCGCGCTCACCCTCGAATTGCAGCACGCAATCGACGACGTGCTCCAGCGCGCGCGGACCGGCCAGCGCTCCGTCCTTGGTCACGTGGCCCACCAGCATCACCGCGATGCGCAGCCGCTTGGCGAGGCGCATCACGGCCGAGGCGATCTCGCGCACCTGAGCCACAGACCCCGCCGCGCTCTGCAATTCGCCGCAGTGGAGCGTTTGCACGGAGTCGATCACGCAGACCTCCGGCCGTTCGTGCTCGAGCGTCGCCAGCACGGCCTCCAGGTCGGTCTCGGCGATCACCGGGATCTGCAGCGCTGCGCCTGCGGGCAGCCGCTCCGCCCGGAGCCGGATCTGGGCAGCGGACTCCTCGGCCGAGACGTACAGCGTGCGCCGACCGGCGGCGCCGAGATTGGCCAGGGCCATCGTTGTCAAGGTCGACTTTCCGATCCCCGGCGCGCCACCGATCAGCACCAGCGACCCCGGCACGAGCCCGCCGCCCAACACGTTGTCGAGCTCGCCGATGCCCGTGGCCAGCCGGGCCCGCTCGCTCGCCTCCACCTGCGCCAGCTCCACTGGGGCCACCGGGCGAACGCCGCGCCGGCCCGCCGCGTGCCTCCGCTCGCCGCGATCGGCGACCCGCTCCTCGACTAGCGTGTTCCACTCTGCGCACCCGGGGCACTGGCCTGCCCAGCGGGCCGACCGGTGGCCGCAGGCCGAACAGACGTAGGCGGTCGTAGCGCGGGCCATGAGCTAGCAGGCTAGAGCGCGGTCCCGACGCCAAGGCCGGGCGTCACGCAGTTGTTGCGAAGTCGCGACGCTCAGGGCAACAAAGCGGTCATAAACGACCAAGCCTCGAGTCAGCGAACGAGGTTTGAACGCTGATGGCCGGTATGCGAGCACGAAGGACCACACCCTGGCCACCGCCCCAGGTGTGGGAATTACGAACCCCCGAACCGCGGCTCACGCCGCTCGCGCAGCGCCCGCGCGCCCTCGCCGGCATCCTCCCCCAGGAACGTCAGCATCTCGTAGGCCACGCTGGCGTCGAATGCCGGCATCGCTGTTCGCAGCCAGTGGTTGAGCGTGCGCTTGGTCCACTTCGCAGCCTGGCGCGGACCCAGCGCGATCCGCTCGGCGATCGTCAAAGCCTCGTCCAGCACCCGCTCGCCGGGCACGCAGCGGCTGACCAGACCAATCCGCTCCGCCTCCCGGCCGTCGATGAAATCCGCGGTCAGTAGGTAGTACTTGGCCTTGGCCATGCCGCATAGCAGCGGCCACAGGAGCACCGCGTGGTCGCCGGCGCCGACGCCCAGGCGCAGATGGCCGTCGGTCAAGCGCACGTCCTCGCCGATCACGCTGATGTCGGCCATCAGGGCCACAGCCAGCCCCGCGCCCACGGCCGTGCCGTTGATCGCCGAGACGATCGGCGTCTCGCAGTCGATCATGCTCTCCACCAGCTCGGCGGCCTCGCCGGCCATCGCCGCCACGCGGCTGTAGGACCCCGTCATCCGCTCGAGCATGTCCAAATCGCCGCCCGCGGAGAACGCCCTTCCGGCGCCGGTGATGACCGCCACCGTGGCCTCCGCATCGCGCGCAACGTCGCGCCACACGCGCGAGAGCTCTCCGTGCAGGCCCTCGTCGGTGGCGTTCAGGCGCTCGGGTCGGTCGATCGTGATCAGGAGCACGCCGTGCGCCCGGCGCTCGAACCGCAGTTGGCGGTAGCTGTCGTAGTCCACGCTCAGAGCCCGAACACCCGCTCCAGCACCCTGGCCACGCCCGCTTCGTCGTTGGAAGCCGTGACCTCGTCGGCCGCCTCCAGCACGTCGAGGTGGGCGTTGGCCACCGCGACCGAGTACCCGGCCCAGACCAGCATCGGCAGGTCGTTGGGCATGTCCCCGAACGCCATCACGCGCTCCCGCCCCACACCCCGCTGGGCGCAGAACTCGGCCAGCGCCGTGGCTTTGCTCACCCCGGCGGCAGCGATCTCCAGCAGGGCGTCGGTCGAGTTCGAGTGCGACAGCTCGCACGCATCGCCCACCACCTCGCGAGCCCGGGCCAGCAGCGCATCGGCCGTCAGCGCGTTGTGGCGAAGCAGCAGCTTGACGGCCGGTTCGTCGACCAGCATCCCGATCTCGCCCACTACCGTGCCCGCGGGCACCGGCCAGCGTGTTTCGTAGCCGGGCTCGTGCGCAAAGCCATCGATGCGCTCCACGGCCCAGTTCCCTCCCGGCAACGAAGCCTCCAGGCGTCCCACGACGTCGCGCAGCACCTCCGGCTCGAGCGCCACCGTGTGGAGCACCGACTCCGAGTGCAGGTCCCAGATGACGCCGCCGTTGGCGCAGATGGCCACGCCGTGGTGGCCCATGGCAGCGGCAATCGGCCGCATCCAGCGCGCGGGGCGCGCCGTGCACAGCACGAGCGCCGCTCCCGCCTCCTCCACGGCCGCGAGCGCTCGGCGCGAGCGCTCGTCGACCGTGCCGTCAGAGCGCAGCAGCGTGCCGTCGAGGTCTGAGGCCACGAGCGCCGGACGCACGGCCGGTGACCGCGCAGGCCCACTCAGCCCCGGGCGCGCCGCGGCCGGCGCGCCCAGGTCAGTCGCCGTCCTCGGGCTGCTCAGTGGCTTCGGGATCGTCGGCGGCCGGGATGTCTTCGCCGCCGCCGCCCTCGGCACCTACACCGACCGGGGCCGGCTTGGGCTTGGGCGCGATGACGGTCAGCTTGACCTCCTCCTCTGGGCTGCGCTCGGCGCCGTCTGCCTGCTCCGGCGGTGCCTCGACCATCACCGTGGAGCCGGACGGGACCTGCTCGCGCAGCACGAAGTCCGCCAGCGGATCCTCGATGTAGCGCTGAATCGCCCGCCGCAGCGGCCGCGCGCCCATCGCCGGATCCCAGCCCTTGTCGACGAGCAGATCCTTGGCTTCCTCGGACAGCTCCAGCTGCAGCTCGCGCTCGGCCATCGTCTGGCGGATCCGCGAGAGCAACAGCTCGACGATCTCCTTGATCTCGTCCTTGGCCAGCTTGTGGAAGACGATCACCTCGTCGATCCGGTTCAGGAACTCGGGCCGGAAGACCTTCTTCAGCTCGCCCATGATCCGGTTCTTCATGTCCTCGTAGGTCAGGCCGGTCTCGTCGTCGGAGACCGCGAAGCCGAGCGGCGTATTGCGAGAGATCTCCGCCGCGCCGATGTTGGAGGTCATGATCACGATGCAGTGCCGGAAGTCCACCGTCCGGCCCTGGGCGTCCGTCAGCCTGCCGTCCTCGAGGATCTGCAGCAGGATGTTGAACACATCCGGGTGGGCCTTCTCGATCTCGTCGAGCAGCAGCACGCTGTATGGCTTGCGCCGCACGGCCTCGGTCAGCTGGCCGCCCTCGTCGTAGCCGATGTAGCCAGGCGGAGAGCCCACGAGCCTCGAGACGGCGTGCTTCTCCATGTACTCGGACATGTCGATCCGCACCATCGTGTCCTCGTCGCCGAACAGGAACTCTGCCAGCGTGCGAGCAAGCTCGGTCTTGCCCACGCCGGAGGGGCCGAGGAAGATGAACGAGCCCGTCGGCCGCTTGGGGTCCTTCAGCCCCGCCCGCGAGCGCCGGATCGCCTTGGAGACGACCTCGACCGCCGGGTGCTGGCCGATGACCCGCTTGTGCAGCTCGTCCTCCATCCGCATCAGCTTGGCGGTCTCGGCTTCGGTCAGCTTGAACACCGGGATGCCCGTCCACATCGAGACGATGTCGGCGATCTCCTCCTCGCCGATCGCCGGGCGCTCGGTCGACTCGCCAGCCTCCCACTGCTCGGCGAGCTCGCGCTTCTTCTGGGTCAGCCGGCGCTCCTCGTCGCGCAGGTTGGCGGCCTTCTCGAACTCCTGGTTCTCGATCGCCTCCTCCTTGGCCCGCCGCGTCTGCTCGATCTGCTCCTCGAGCTCGCGGTAGATGGGCGGCGAGGTCATCGACTTGATGCGCATCCGCGAGGCGGCCTCGTCGATCAGGTCGATCGCCTTGTCGGGCAGGAAGCGGTCGGAGATGTAGCGGTCGGCCAGATCGGCGGCGGCGTCGAGCGCCTCGTCGGTGATGTTGACCTTGTGGTGTGTCTCGTAGCGCTCGCGAAGCCCCTTGAGGATCTGGACCGTCTCCTCGGTGGAGGGCTGATCGACCGTGATCTTCTGGAAGCGCCGCTCGAGCGCCGAGTCGCGCTCCAGGTACTTGCGGTACTCCTCGAGCGTCGTGGCGCCGACGGTCTGAAGCTCGCCGCGAGCCAGCGCCGGCTTGAGGATCGAGGCCGCGTCAATCGCGCCCTCGGCCGCCCCGGCGCCGACCAGGTTGTGCAGCTCGTCGATGAACAGGATGATGTCGCCGCGCTGGGTGATCTCCTTCATCACCTTCTTCAGGCGCTCCTCGAATTCGCCTCGGTACTTCGAGCCGGCCACCAGCGCGGCCAGGTCGAGCGTGTAGATCTGCTTGCCCTTCAGCAGCTCGGGCACGTCGGCGTTCGTGATGCGCTGCGCCAGGCCCTCGACCACGGCCGTCTTGCCGACGCCGGGCTCGCCGACCAGAACGGGGTTGTTCTTGGTCCTCCGGGACAAAATTTGCATGATCCGCTCGATCTCCGTCTCGCGCCCGACAACCGGGTCGAGCTTGCTCTCGGAGGCCAGCTTGGTCAGGTTGCGACCGAACTGGTCGAGCAGCTTGGATGACTTCTTGCCCTCCGAGGTGCCGGGCCCGCTGCCGGCCGAGGCGCCGGAGCGCTGGCGGCTGCCGGGGCCCGAGAGCATGCGGATGACCTCGTTGCGGATCTTCTCCGAGTCGGCGTCGAAGTCGAGCAGGATGCGGGCGGCGACGCCCTCGTTCTCGCGCACCAGACCCAGCAGGATGTGCTCGGTGCCGATGTAGTTGTGACCCAGGCTGAGCGCCTCGCGCAGCGCGAGCTCCAGGACCTTCTTGGCCCTCGGCGTGAAGGGGATCTGGCCGGAGGTCACCTCCTCGCCCGAACCGACGATCCGCACGACCTGCGCGCGGACCCGCTCCACGGTTATGTCGAGCGACTCAAGCACCCGGGCTGCGAGGCCCTCCTCCTCGCGCAGCAGTCCAAGCAGGATGTGCTCTGTGCCGATGTAGTTGTGCTTCAGGGTCCTGGCCTCCTCTTGGGCGAGGACGACCACCTGACGGGCTCGCTCTGTGAATCGCTCAAACATGACTTCTCGTCTCTAAGGGGCTAAGTCCTGGCGATGATAGAAGGGGGTTGAAAGCGGGGACGCCGACTCGCCCGTTCCACCTACCTATTTCCGCCCGGCCGCGGAATTGGATCAGTGGGGTCGGGTTCGTCCGGGCCATAGCCCAGTCTACCAACAGGTCTCCCGGCCACCCGAGGGCCCACTTGTGCGCGCACAGACCCTCAATTTTGGAGGGCTCGGCACATGTGCCGAGCCCCGGCCCGGCTCATGAGCCGGGCCGCCGGGGCGAGCATGCTCGCCCCGGAACAGCCGATCCGCTTCCGGCTTCTGGCCGGGCTTCGCTCCGCTCCATGAGTCCAGGAGACCGCTACGCTCGCCCGGCAGTTGCCACGGGCCGGCATCCCGCCGGCCCTATCAGTCCCGCATCGCCGGAAACAGGAGCACCTCGCGGATGGAGCGCCTGCCGGTAAGGACCATTACCAGCCGGTCGATCCCCACCCCAATCCCCCCGGTGGGGGGCATGCCCTGCTCGAGCGCCCGCAGGAATGCCTCGTCCGGCGGCTGGCCGGCGGCCTTCAAGCGGGCTCGCTGCTCGTCGGGATCATTTAGCTCCGAGAACGCATTGGCGATCTCCATTCCGCCCGCGTATGCCTCGAAACGCTCGACGAGTCCCGGCTCCGAGCGATGCGCCTTGGCGAAGGGGGACAGCTCGACCGGGTAGTCGAGCAGCAGCGTCGGCTCGCTCAGCGTGGGCTCTACGTGCTTTGAGACGAGCTCATCGACGAGCTGCGGCCAGCTCTCGCCCGGCGGCGGCTCCAGCCCGCGCGAGCGCATCGCGGCCGACAGCGCGTCCGCATCACGGAACGCCAGGATGTCGATCCCGGTTCGGGACTCGATCGCCTGCCGCAACGTCTCGCGCCGCCACGGCCCCTCGATCCCGAGCACGCCCATCAGCCGCTCGAATCGATCGGCCACCGTCAGATAGTCGGAGTAGGCCTCATACCACTCGAGCATCGTGAACTCGGGGTTGTGCTTCGGCGACAGGCCCTCGTTGCGGAAGTCCTTGCCCAGCTCATAGACGCGCTCCAGGCCGCCGACGATCAGCCGCTTCAGATAGAGCTCGGTGGCGATGCGCAGGAACAGGTCGCGGTCCAGCGCGTTGTGATGGGTGACGAACGGCCGCGCCAGGGCGCCCCCGTACAGAGGCTGGAGCACCGGCGTCTCCACCTCCACGAATCCCTCGTCGTCCAGGAAACGCCGCACGGCGGCGATCACACGCGCTCGGGTGACGAACAGCTCGCGGACTTCCTCGTTGGCCATCAGGTCGAGCTCGCGATGGCGAAAGCGCGTCTCCACGTCCTGGAGCCCGTGGTGCTTCTCGGGCGGCGGGCGCAACGACTTGGCCAGCAGCGTGAACGCCGCGACCCGGAGCGTGAGCTCGCCGCGCCGCGAGCGCAACGCGATCCCGTCGACGCCGATCAAATCGCCCAGGTCGAGGCCCAGCAACTGCTCCAGCCCCTCCTCACCGAGCTCGTCGACCCGGGCCTGAAGCTGGATTCGCCCCGAGCGATCCACGAGATCGAGGAACGCCATCCTTCCCTGTCCGCGGCGCGCCGCGAGCCTTCCGGCCACGCGGTGCGAGGCGTCGCTCTCCTGGCCGGAGTCGAGGCCTGCGTGCACCTCGCGGACCGCGGCGATCGGTTCCACGCCGCCGAACGCGTGTGGAAACGCCTCGACGCCCGCGGCGCGCAGCGACTCCAGTTTGCGCCGACGCGCCGCCAGGAGCTCCGAGGCGCCGGACTCGTCGGACACCTGCGGTTACTTACCGACGTCGATCTTTGTGATCTTCAGCCGGCGTTCGCCCTTTGGCGTGGTGAACGCCACCTCTTCCCCGCGCTTTCGGCCCAGGAGCGCTCTGCCCACAGGCGATTCGTTGGACAGCTTCATCTCGGTCGGGTTGGCCTCCGCCGAGCCGACGATCGTGTACTTGGTCGACTTTCCGCCCGACTCCTTGACGTGGACGATCGAGCCCACGCGGACCACGTCGGTGCCGAGGTCCGAGGAGTCGACCACCGTCGCCGAGCGAAGCTTCTCCTCCAGCGCGGCGATCCTGGCCTCGAGCATGGCCTGCTCGTTCTTGGCGTCGTCGTATTCGGCGTTCTCGGAGATGTCCCCGAACTCCCGCGCCTCCTTGATGCGAGCCGCCACCTCGCGGCGGCGCGTCGTGGACAGATGGTCGAGCTCGGCCTTGAGATTGGACAGACCTTCGGGGGTGAGAAGTACATCCTTGGGCATGTGACAGGAACTCTCGGGTAGGGGCTCCGGACGAAAAAGTTCCCGCACTCGTGCGGGAACTGACACGCTTACCGGCTCGCGTGGGCGGGCAAGTATAGAAGGTGAACTCGGCGCCCCGGCGGTGATCGTTAGACGTTCCTGGAGCCGTGCAGGATCATCGGCTTGCGGGCCGCTAACCGGTGTGGCAGCCGCCGTCGTAGCGGCGGTTATATCCCCAGGCCAGAGCACACCAGCTCGCGCGGTAGGCGCCCTGATCGACGAGCGCGCTATCCCAGCCGTCGCTGGGGGTGGCCTGGAGCTCGTACCAGAACAAGTGGGCCACGTTGTGGCTGCCCCGCAGTAGTTCCCAATCCCACGCGGCCCCGGCATCCTGCCACCCCTGGTAGCCGTGGTGGCCGTTGTAGGCGACGGGGTTCCCTGCCTCGGTCACCCAGATGTCGGTCGTCGGGTACTTCCAGTACCAGACCTGATTCCAGAAGTTCGCCGTCTCCTGAGTCGAGCAGTTGTACTGCTTGCCCTGCTGGCATACGTCCTTCGGCGACGCTTTCAGAGAGGGGATGTGGTGCGAGGATTGCGGCGGGCGGCAGTTGCCGCGCGAGCTGCAGGTGACGTCGTCGTAGTCATGGAACGACCAGGAGCTGGCGGCGAGCCCGTATCCGTCCAGGGTCATGCCGCCCCCAGGAATGGGGCCGAGCGAGTCGCCGTATCTCAAATAACACATGTATCGCCAGGCGAACGTCGTGCCCGATGAGCAACCGCGCGTCGGCGGCGCGGGCCTGTAGTCGGCGGACTGAAACGCGCCGGCTATCACCCTGAGCCTCACGCCAGCGTCGCCGAATCCTTGAAGGACGTCGGCGAAGTAGCGGGCTGCGCAGTCGGCGGGGTCGGTGGCCAACGGGCTGCAGGTTCCATAGCGCCAGTCGGTGGCGTCACAGCGCGGTTGACAAAGTCCGTTATGCAGAGCGGAGGTGCCAAGGTTGTCGGGCTCGTTGTAGGCCTCAACCGGGATGCCCTGCTGGTAGACGTCATAGCCCCACTTGTTTGACTGCAGCAAGCGGGCAAGCTCGTAAGCACCGCACACAAGCTGAGCGTCGGTGGGGTTGCCCGGGAGGTTCCATGCCGAAAGGCCGCCGGCCCAAGCCTGGCCGCTGTAGCTGAAGATGCCGGTGGCGTTGGCGCCCGCCGCGTCCCGCCAGGTTCGGCTTGTCTGGTCATAGAGGTAGGGGTCCGGGGTGACAGCCAGCAGCGGCGTGTAACCGGCCTGCTCGACTTCATGCATCGACAGGATCAGGTCGTGGGCGACGTAGCCGTATCGCTCCGGCCTGGTGCAGGCGCCGTCGCTACGGGCCGTGCCAGCGACCTCCCACGGCACCACGAGCCTGATGTAGCGCGTGTGGGTGCCGGACAGAACCGCGCCGAGTGGGAAGTAGGCAAAGCTCGCCCGACGGCATGCCGGCGGCCCGCAGTAATTGTTGAGCACGTCGTTTGACGACTGCGCGCTGTTCGCGACAGCAAAGCCTGTATCGCTTGCCACCGCCCTCCCCGGACCAGTCAATAGACCGACGGCTACGAACACCGCGCACAGCACCAAACGCCGCGTCCAGTGACGCGCCGGCAGCGCAGGCGCCGCCCCGCGAAGATCAACCGTGGACAGGCTCGCGCCCCTCGGCAGGGTCGTGCAGGAGAGCCCGCGCTGCCGCAATGCCCGGCGCCGTCTGCAGCTCCTGGAGCAGGCGCCGGCCCTCGCGGCCCTGAGCGGCGCCGAGGCGCTCCAGATACCAGGGATAGAACTTGCGCAGATAGCGCCCGGCGCGCTCCTCGCCCAGATGGTCGATCGCCCGCACGATCACCCAGTCGAGCTCGTCTAGAACTTGCTCCCGAGTCGGCTCCTCGCGACCGGGGCCGTCGGCCAGCAGCGCTTCGAACAGCCAGGGATTGCCCAGCGATCCGCGGGCCAGCAGCACGGCCGCCGCGCCCGTCCGCTCGAAGGCCGTCCGCGCCTGGGTCGCCGTGCGTAGCCCGCCGGAGACCAGCACCGGTGCGGGCAGCTCCTCGACCAGGGTGCGCACCAGCTCATAGTCGGGCGCGCCGGTGTGCCGCTGCGAGGCGTGCCGGGGGTGCATGGCGATGGCGGCCACGCCGCCGTCGAGGACCAGCCGACGGGCCAGCTCCACGCCGCTACGTTCTCCCGGGCGCTGGCCGCTGCGCAGCTTGACCGTCACCGGCAGCCCGCTGCCTCGCGCCGCGGCCCGCGCCAGGGCCACTGCCCTCTGGGGCTCGTCGAGCAGTGCGACGCCGGCGCCGGTCTTGCAAACCTTGGGCACCGGGCAGCCCATGTTCAGGTCGATCAGGTCCGCCCCTGCGGCGGCCACGCGCTCCGCGGCGGAAGCCATCACCTCCGGGTCGTGGCCAAAGAGCTGGATCGAAACCGGATGCTCGTCGGGGTGAACGCGCAGCAGCTCGCGACAGGTGCGCTCGTTGCGGTAGTGCACCGCGAAGCTCGAGACCATCTCCGAGACCACGAGGCCCGCGCCGTAGCGCTTGGCCTGTAGGCGCACGAACCAGTTGCCGATTCCGGCCAGCGGCGCCAGCACGACGCGGTTGGCGACCGGCACCGTGCCCAGCGTCCAGGAGTCGGTCAGCGTGCGCTGCATCGTTTTCATGGTACGAATCCGGGTGTGGAGCTAGAGACCGCCGGCCCCAACCAACGTCCCGCGCCTCCCGCTCAGATCAGGGAGCTCGAGCGCCTGCTCAGACCCTGGGAGGAGATCCTGCTCGACCAGGTGCCGGGCATCGAGCTGTTCGATGTCCACACGCACCTCGGCCAGAACGACCCCGACGGCATGAAGCAGCGCCCCGAGGAGCTCCTGGCCGGCTTGGAGATGGCCAACGCCCGGGGAGCGTTTGTGTTTCCCATGCACGAACCGGATGGCTATCCCGCGGCCAACGACGCCGTGCTTCAGGCGGCGCGCGAGTCGGGGGGCATGCTGGTCCCGTTCTGCCGCGTCAATCCCCACGACGGCGCGGTGAAGGAGGCAGAGCGCAGCCTGGCCGCCGGCGCGCGCGGGATCAAGCTTCATCCTCGCGCCGAGCGGTTCACGCTCGACCATCCGGAGGTGCGCTCGCTGGCGGCGCTGGCGCACGAGCGCCGCCTGCCGATCCTGATCCACGCGGGGCGGGGCATCCCGGCGCTGGGCTTGCACGCCGTGGATCTGGCAGGGGAGTTTCCGGATGCGCGGCTGATCCTGGCGCACGCCGGTATCTGCGACCTGTCGTGGATCTGGCGCGTGGCGCCCGATTACCCGAACCTGCTGTTCGACACGGCCTGGTGGATGCCCGCGGATCTGGTGTCGCTGTTCAGGCTCGTGCCCCCCGGGCAGATCCTGTTCGCCTCCGACGCCCCCTACGGCAACACGCTCATGTCGGCCACGTTTCAGCTGCGGTGGGCGCTCCAGAGCGGGCTGTCGAGCGAGCAGATCCGCTGTATCGCCTCCGAGCAGGCGCTACGCATCGCAGGGGGCGATGACCTGCGGCCGGCCGGACAGGCGGTCGGCGAACACGAGCAGTCCCAGCACGTGCTGCTCGACCGCCTGTCGGAGTTCCTGATGCTGGGCGCGATCGCCACGATGCGCGGGGGCGCCGAAGCCGGC
The DNA here is from genome assembly GCA_963822735.1 of uncultured Actinomycetes bacterium. Classification (GTDB taxonomy): domain Bacteria; phylum Actinomycetota; class Thermoleophilia; order Solirubrobacterales; family Solirubrobacteraceae; genus Palsa-465. The sequence goes on along the minus strand of CAWGIU010000007.1, from coordinate 168,015 downwards.
GCAGAGATGATCGCCCTGGCGCGCCTGGCCTGCGACGTCCCGGAGGAGATCGACGATGCTCCCGTGTTCGCGGCTGTGCGCGGTCTGCTCGACGCCTTCGACCACTTGTCCCAGACGTATCCCGACGACCGCCGGCGGATCGGGCCGCTGATCCTGGCGGCCACGGTGGCCCGCACCCCCGATGTGCCGGTCCCTGCGGTCGACACGACCGCCGCGGTCCCTCAGTCCTGATTTCGCTGCCAGATCAGACGCAGGCCGGTCAGGGTCAGCAGATCGTCCACCTCGTCGATCGTCTCGCGCACAAACGGCACCAGCGCCTCGGCCAAGCCGCCGGTGGCGATCACTGTCGTGTCCGAACCAATCTCCGCACGCAGGCGCCGGAGGATGCCGTCGACCTGCGCCGCGAAGCCGAACACGATCCCGCTGCGGATCGCCTCTACTGTCGACTTGCCGATCAGCGCGCGCGGCTCGGCCAACTCCACCTTCGGCAGCTTGGCCGCTCGGTCGTATAGCGCGTCGATCGAGATCTCCGCGCCCGGCGTGATGATCCCACCGAGGTACTCTCCGGCGGCCGAGATCACGTCGTAGGTGATGGCGGTGCCGAAGTCCACGACCAGGCACCCCGCGCCACAGCGCTCGTATGCCGCGACCGCATTGGCCAGGCGATCGGCGCCGACCTCGTGCGGGTTGTCGTAGCGGATCGGCATCCCCGTGCGGATCGTGGGACCCACCACCAGCATGTGTTGATCGAGATAGCGATCGGCCATCGACCGCCATTCCTGCGAGAGCTGCGGGACCGTGGAGGAGACGATCGAGGAATCGATGTCGCCGAACGACAGCCCCCGCAGCGCCAGCAGGCTTGAGAGCGCGGCGCCGAGCTCATCGCGCGTGGACTCGCGTACGGTGGCGAACCGCCAGTGCTCGGTCACCTCCGCCTCGTTGTGGGGGAACACACCGAAGTGCGTCTGCGTGTTCCCGACGTCGACCACCAGCAGCATGGCGGCCAATTATCCGCGACGGGCCCTCAGGCCAGCGCGTCGCCCACGCGACGAACGGCCTGGCCGGCTGGCAAAGCCTCCAGCAGCTCGGCGAGCCGCCGGCCGTCGGGAAGGGCCAGCGCAGGGTCGAGCTCCAGCAACGGAACAAGGACGAACCGGCGCCCGGGGATCTCCGGATGCGGCAGGACGAGACGTTCGGAGCGGTACTCGAGGCCGTCGAGCAGTAGAAGGTCTACGTCGATCACGCGCGGCCCATGCCGGATCCCGCAACGCTCCCTGCCGAGCTCTTGCTCCACCGCCTTGCATGCGGCGAGCAGCTCGTCGGGTCCGAGCTCCGTGCTGACCTGCAGGCACGCGTTGAAGAACTCCCGTTGCTCTCTGACCAGGCCGACCGGTTCGGTCTCGTACACCGAGCTCGATCGCAGCACTGTGACGCCATGCCCAGGCAGCGCGCCGACCGCGTCGCTCAGGTGCGCACGGCGATCGCCGATGTTCGACCCCAGCCCCAGATAGCCGAGGCCGGCCGCGCTCATCCCGCTTCGCGCCAGACCTCGACCGAGACCTCGCCCACGGGTAGCGCCAGAGGCGGCTCCGGTTTTGCCGCCTTGACCCATACTGCCTGCGCCTGGTAGCGGACCAGCAGTCGCTCGGCGATCGCCCCGCAGAGCCGCTCCAGCGTCTTGTACGTGCGCTGCTGGGCGACCAGGTTGGCGGCGTCGCAGACCTCTGCGTAGTCGACCGTGTCCTCCAGCCGGTCGGTGACCGTGGCGTCGCATTCGCCGACGTCGAGGCGCAGATCGAGCAGCAGCCGCTGCCCAACCTCGCGTTCGGCCGCGCTCACGCCGACGTGCGTGAACAGCGACAGACCGCTGATCTCGATCGCCACCTCTGGCTCGCTCGCCTCCTCCTCTTCCGCCCCCTCCTCACCGGCCTCTACGTCGTCGAACTCGTCGGCGTCGTCGTCGCGATCCATGGCCGGCTGACCGTAGCAGCCGCCATTGCCAGGGCGTCCCGGGATGGCGCCACGTCGTGTACGCGAAACAGGCGCGCGCCGCGCTCGTAGGCCAGCACGTTGATCGCCACGGTTCCGGCCACCCTCTCAGCCGGCTCGGAGCGTCCGGTGATCCGCGCGATGAACGACTTTCGCGAGGCGCCGATCATCACCGGCCGACCGATCGCCAGGAGCTCATCCAGGCGCCGGAGCAGCTCCAGGTTGTGCTCGGTCGTCTTGCCGAAGCCGATTCCCGGATCGAGCACGATCCGCCGCTCGTCGATGCCCTGGCCCACGGCTACCCGGACGCGGTGCTCGAGAAAGGCCCTCACCTCATCGACCACGTCCTCATAACGGGGGTCCTCCTGCATCGTTCGCGGCTCGCCAAGCATGTGCATGAGGCAGCAGGTGGCCCCGGAGTCGGCGATTACCGCCGCCATGGCCGGGTCGCCGCGCAGCGCAGTCACGTCGTTGACGAATGTGGCGCCGGCTTCGAGCGCCGCGCGGGCAACCGCGGCCTTCGAGGTGTCGACCGAGATCTGGGCCCTCGTTCCCGCCGACACCAGACCCTCGATCACGGGCAGGACCCTCGCTAGCTCCTGGCTTTCGCTCACCGGCATTGACCCCGGGCGCGTCGACTCGCCGCCGATGTCGAGGATCGCCGCTCCCGCGCTCGCCATCTCCAGCCCGTGCTCGATCGCCGCCCCACGGTCCATATAGAGCCCGCCGTCCGAGAACGAGTCGGGCGTCACATTGACCACCCCCATCAGGGTGAAGTGCTCCGCGGGGCGGTTCATTCCTCCGGCCAGCGCCCGTGCTGGGCGAAGTACTCGCGGGCTTGCTCCTCGCGATCGCGCTCGCGATTGCTCTGCACGCCGATTCGGAACATCCAGTTGATCATCCAGACGATCACGGCCACCAGCAACAGGCTGACGCCGGCCGCCGCCCATGGCGACGACGTTTTCGCCTGCCCGATGATGATCCCCGCCAACCCAGCGACCGCGATCCCCACAGGCAGCCATACGCGCGTCACCGCGAGCACGGCCCTGCCGAATCTGTTGCCGGAGCGGGACGCGGGCATCGCCCGGATCACGTTACTGACCCGTCGTCGCGCGCCAGAGCCTTAGGCTACGCGCGTGGGCAGCATCGAAGCGAGCGAAACTGCGCTCTCGCGCCGGGCCTTGCTCCGCGGCGCCGCCGGTGGCGCAGCGCTCCTTTACGCCGGAGCCCTGCCCGCCTGGGCGCGTCCGGTGCGCCACCACTCGCGCCTACGGCGGCCCGACAGCCTGCCTTTCCCCCATCTTCCCGCCGGGACCCCGTCGATGCACGAGATCCGCCACGTGGTTGTGCTGATCATGGAGAACCACTCGTTCGACAACGTGCTGGGGCGGGTTCCGTACGAGCTGCCGAGCCGCCGCGCGCTCGACGGGCTGACGTTCCGCCGCGGCCGCAGCGCGAACTTCAACCGCGACCAGGGCCGCGAGCGTCATTTCGCCCAGCGTGCGCCCTCACCGTGCCAGCTGCACGCCGAGCCGAGCCAATCGTGGAACGCCAGCCACACGTCGTTCGACGGCGGCCGCAACGACGGCTTCGTTCGCGCCAGCGGCCCGGTGGCGATGTGGTACTGGGACAGGCACACGCTGCCGTTCACCTACTCGCTGGCCGAGCGCTTCCCGATCGGGCAACGCTACTTCTGCTCCGTCCTCGCCCAGACCTATCCCAACCGGCGCTTCTTCTTCACCGGCACCGCCTCGGGCACAATCTCCACCGACAACACCACGTTCTCAGTCCCTGCCGCCAACGGGACGATCTTCGACCGCCTCGACGCCCATGGGATCGACTGGGCGATCTACTTCCAGAACGAGCCGAGCCTGGCGATTGTCCCCGGCGCGATTAACGGCCGCAGCGGCCGCCTGCACAGCTTCGACGCGTTCGCGAGCGACGTGTCCGCCGGCCGGCTGCCCCAGTTCACGTTCATCGACCCCAACTACTCGACGACCTCAGAGGAGAACCCTCAGGATGTCCAGGTCGGGGAGCAGTTCGTGGCGCAGGTAGTGAAAGCCTTGATGCACGCACCGACCTGGCGCCACACGGCGCTGTTCATCACCTACGACGAGCACGGCGGCTACTACGACCACGTGCCGCCCCCGCGGGCGATCAAGCCGGACTCGATCCCTCCCCTCCTGAAGCCCGGCGACGTCCCCGGTGGCTATGACCGCTACGGCTTCCGCGTGCCGCTGTTCGTCGTCTCCCCCTGGGCCCGCGCCCGCTACGCCTCGAACGTCGTCCAGGACCACACCTCGCTCACGGCCTTCATCGAGCGCAAGTGGAACCTGCCGGCGATGACCTACCGCGACGCCAACGCCCGGCCCATGACCGACTACTTCGACTTCCGCCACCCCGCCTTCGCCAGACCGCCGCGGCTCGCCGCGGCACCCTCTCTGTCCCCGGGTCTCGCCCGCTGCACGGCCGAAGGCCTCAGCCCGCCGCTGCCGACCTCCTCGCCGACGACCGCGGAGGCCGAGGGGACCGAGGTCGGGCGGCTGCTTCAGGCCCACTTCCGCCACTAGCCAGTTGCTGGGACCGGCGCGGCACCTGGTCGACTTCGCCCGCTTTGTGGCAAACAAGGGCGACCAGGAGCGCCACGACGCCCAGGCGCTGGCCGAGCTCCAATCGCGCCCGCTCGAGCTGCCGCCGGGGCTCGAGCTCCAGTGGCTGGGGGTCTCGGGCTACCGCATGAGCTACGAGGGCAAGACGCTGTTCGTCGACCCCTACGTATCGCGCGTGCCGCTCTCCGCTGTGCTTCGCCGCCGGCCGGCGGTGCCCGACCAGGCGATGCTGGAGCGCTTCATCATCCCTGCCGCCGGCGGCGAGGTGGTGGGAGTGCTGGTCGGCCACACCCACTGGGACCACGCCGTGGACGCCCCCGCCATCTGCAAGCAATTCGGCTGCAAGGCCTACGGATCGCCGAGCCTCCAACGGCTGATGTCGCTACACGGGCTGGCCCAGCAGACTGTGGTCGTCGAGCCTTATCGCACCTACGAGCTCGGCCCCTTCGCGGTCAGCTTCACCCCCAGCGCGCACTCCAAGCTGGTCCTCGGCCTGGCCGTGCCGTTCGACGGCGAGCTGACCTGCGACCACCTCGACGCACTCTCGCCAGGGGCCTACAAGTGCGGGCAGGTATGGGGCATCCGGATTGATGTGGCCGGCGCCAGCTTCTACCACCAGGGCAGCGCCAACCTCGTCGACGAGGCAGTGAGGGTCCGCGGCGTCGACTTCTTCCTGGCCGGCGTCGCGGGGCGCGGCTTCACCTCCAACTACTGGCAACGGATCCTGGGCCGACTCCAGCCGAAGACCATCGTCCCCACCCATTACGACGACTTCTTCCGCCCGCTGGCGGCGCCGATGGGCTTGACCACCAACGTCAACCTGGCCCAGGTTCCGGACGAGATCGCCGCGGTCAGCCGGGATTTCCAGGTCGCGGCGCTACCGCCGCCCTCCTGACGGTCAGTTATTCAGCCGTGCCGCCGGCGAGCCCGGGCCGCGGCAGCGGCCGCGGCCCCTCGCGCCCGGCGCGGCCGGGCGTCGGCGTGGGCGGAATCGGTACCTCGGGAGGAGGCGGAGCCTCGGAGCCAAACACCTCGGCCTCGGTCTGCCCGTCGAGCAGCGCCTCGAACTGCTCGCGCTCGATCGTCTCGCGCTTGACGAGGATCTCGGCCAGCTTCTCCAGCGAAGGCTGGCGCTCGGTGAGGATGCTCTTGGCCTGCACGTGGGCCGACTCGACGACGCGGCGGATCTCGTCGTCGATCTCCCGGGCGATCTCGTCCGAGTAGTCGGGCTCGGCCGAGAACTCGCGCCCCAAAAACGGCTGCGAGTGCTCGTGGCCGAACACGCGCGGCCCCAGCTTCTCGGACATGCCAAAACGCATCACCATCTGCTTGGCGGTGGCGGTCACCTTCTCCAGGTCGTTTGCCGCCCCGGTGGTGATCTCGCCGAACACGATCTCCTCCGCGGCGCGGCCGCCGAGCGTCATGGCCATCGTGTCGAGCAGCTCGGCGCGCGTGGTCAGGAACTTGTCCTCGCCGGGCAAGGAGATCGTGATGCCCAGGGCCTGGCCACGAGAGATCACCGAGATCTTGTGGATCGGGTCGGAGTTCGGCAGGTAGTGGCCGACGATCGCGTGGCCCATCTCGTGGTAGGCGGTGACGCGGCGCTCCTTGTCGGACATCACGCGCGTCTTCTTCTCCGGCCCGGCGATCACCCGCATGATCCCTTCCTCCAGCTCGTCCTGGGTGATCTCCCGCTTGCCGTTGCGCGCCGACAGCAGCGCGGCCTCGTTGACGAGGTTTGACAAGTCGGCCCCGGTGAACCCGGGCGTCTGGCCGGCGAGTGCGTCGACGTCGATCTCCCGAGCCAGCGGCTTGCCGCGGGTGTGGACTTCGAGGATCTTCTTGCGGCCGCTTCGGTCGGGCCGGTCGACGACGATCTGGCGATCGAAGCGGCCGGGGCGCAGGAGCGCGGGATCGAGGATGTCGGGTCGGTTTGTGGCGGCGATCAAGATGATGTTGTCCTTCATCTCGAACCCGTCCATCTCCACCAGCAGCTGGTTCAGCGTCTGCTCGCGCTCGTCGTGACCGCCGCCCAGGCCGGCGCCGCGGTGGCGTCCGACGGCGTCGATCTCGTCCATGAAGATGATGCACGGTGAGTTCTGCTTGGCCTGCTCGAACAGGTCGCGCACGCGCGAAGCGCCGACGCCCACGAACATCTCGACGAAGTCCGAGCCAGAGATCGAGAAGAACGGCACACCGGCCTCGCCGGCCACGGCGCGCGCCAGCAGCGTCTTACCGGTGCCCGGCGGCCCGTAGAGCAGCACGCCCTTGGGGATCCGCGCGCCGAGGGCCTGGAATTTCTTGGGGTTCTCGAGGAACTCCTTGATCTCGTGGAGCTCCTCTACCGCCTCGTCGACGCCGGCTACGTCGCGGAACGTGATCTTGGGCGAGTCGACCGACATGCGCTTGGCGCGCGACTTGCCGAAAGACATGACCTTCGAGCCGCCGCCCTGGACCTGGTTCATGAGGAAGATCCAGAAGCCGATGAAGATGACGAACGGCAGGAGGTAGGTCAGAAGCGACAGCCAGCCGCTGGACTGCTTGCCGATGATGTCGAAGTCGTTCGCCGGGACGTTGGCCTTGATCTCGTTGACCAGCGTCTGGGCGTACTGGTCGGGATAGCCGACCGTGACGTGCTGACCGGATTGTGTGGTGAGGTTGACCGTGTTGTCCGAGACGTGCAGCGAGAGGCTCTTGACCTGCCCCTGCGGCAGCTGTTGCAGCAGCGTGCCGAACGTGTAGCGCTGCTGATGGCTCGCTGTGCCGATCAGCTTCTGGGCGAAGAACGCGAGCACGACCACGATCAGGATCGGGAACGCCGCGCTCTTGAAGAATTTGCTCACAGCCGAAAATTGCGCCTGTTACCGCGCGCAACCAAGTAGGGAATAGCCAAGCGTAGCATCTGAATTTGCCCTATTGGCAGGCTAGATGGCGCCTCCGGCACCCACCTGGCCAACCGCCTTACTGCTTCAACGCGGCCACGTACGGCAAGTTGCGGTAGCGCTCTGCGTGGTCGAGCCCGTAGCCGATCGCATAGCGGTTGGGAATCTCGAATCCCACATACCTGGTGTGCAGATCGACTTTTCTGCGCTCGGGCTTGATCAACAGCGCGCACACCTCGAGCGAGCGCGGGTTGCGGGCGCCCAGATTGCGCAGCAGATACTGCAGCGTCAGCCCGGAGTCGACGATGTCCTCCACGATCAGCACATCGCGGCCCTCGATCACCGCGTCGAGGTCCTTGAGGATCCGTACCACTCCGCTGGACTTGGTCGCCGACCCGTACGAGGCGACGGCCATGAAGTCGACCTCACAGGGGACCTCCAGCTGGCGCATCAGGTCCGAGAGGAAGAACACGGCGCCCTTGAGCACCCCCACCAGCACCAGGTCCTTGCCTGCGTAGTCGCGTGAGACCTCGGCCGCCAGCTCGCGCACCCGCTCGGACAGGGGTTCGGCTGCCACGAGGATCTCCCCGATTGCCTCGTCCTCGCCGTGCACGCCCGTATTTATAAATAAAGGGCGCGCTCCAGCGCGCCCCGTTTTTTTGACTCGAACCGCAAAGTGCCGCGTTCCACGATTACACGCACACCATGCGGCATGTCCAGCGCGCCGCGCTCGAGCGCCAGGATCTCCTCCGCCCGTCGGGCCGTTCCCGGCGCCGGGCGGCCGGCGGCGTCGTCGGCCAGGCGCTGGAGGACGAGGCGGCTGAGCGCCGCCGGCAGCTCCCGCAGGCGGGCGAGCTCGATCTCCGAGCCGCCGTTCAGCACGCCGTCCACGAGCTCGTCGAGCACTGCTCCCTCCTCGCGGAGGATCGCCGCCAGCGCCAGCACGTTGTCCTCGGCCGCCGGGTGGATCGAGCGCAGCGCCGGCAGCAGCGCCCCCCGCACGCGGCCGCGGGCGAACACGTCCAGCGCGTTTGTCTCGTCCTCTCGCCACTCGAGCCCCCGCTCCGCGCAGTACTCCCCCGTGCTCGCGCGTGTAATAGAGAGTAGAGGCCGAACGAGCCTCACCCCCGGGGCCAGCTGCTCGCTTTCGCGCATGCCCAGCAGCGCCCGGCGCGACGGCGAGGACGCCAGGCGGTACAGGATCGTCTCGAGCTGGTCCGTGGCCGTGTGCCCCGCCGCGACGTCGCCATTGCCGGCGAGCGAAGCAGCCGCCTCGTAGCGCTCGCGCCGCGCCCAGGCCTGAAGGTTGCCGTGGGGCGCCCCGCCGGGACGGTGGATCTCGAGCGCCACAGTTAGCTCTTGGCAGAGCCGCACGCAGTGATGCTCGTCCTCGGCCGCGGACTCCCGCAGTCCGTAGTTGACGTGAAGCGCCCGCACTCGCCGGGGTCCCGCGATCCGCACCGCGAGGTCCAGCAGGCACGTTGAGTCCCGCCCCCCGGATAGGAGCACGAGCGCGTCGCGCTCCGGCGTCAACAGGCCGCCGGCCCGGACCTCCTTAAGCATCGCCTCACTCCCCATCGTCCCTCGCCCGGGCCACGAACATCTCCGTGGGCTCGCTGAACCCCTTCAGCATGATCTCGCCAATCGGATCGAGTTCAAGGTGCGGCCCCGCCTCCTTCGCCACCTCGCGCGTCACGAGCACCTCGCCGCCGCCCGAGCGCGCCGCGATGCGCGAGGCGATATTCACATCGCGTCCGAAGTAGTCACCGTCGCGGTAGATAGCCTCGCCCCAGTGGATCCCGATGCGGGGCAGCGGGCGCTCCGTCTGCAGGCGCTGGAAACCGACGGCCCAGTCGAGCAGCGACGACACGTCCGAGCCGACGATCATCACCTCGTCGCCGATCTGCTTGATCACGCGTGCGCTGTCCGGCAGCGTCGCCTCCACCGATTCCACGAAGCGCTCCACCGTCTCGAGTGCCTCGAACTCGCCCACCTCCTCGGTGAAGCGCGTGTACCCGGTGAGGTCGGCGAAGGCGATCGCCACGCGCAGCCGGCCGAGGTCGGCGGCGGCGCCGTCGAGGTCGGCTTCCATGTGCCCCACCAGGTCCTGCTCGATGAAGTGCTGCAGGTAGCGCTGGTGGACCTGGTCGATCACCGGTGAGGCCAGGGGCAGGACCACCTTCGTCAGATCCTCCATCTGCTCGGCCACCTCCAGGCCCCCGGCACCGGAGCGCATCAGCGGCTCGTGGACGTAGAGGTGAAACAGCCTGACCTCGGCGTCGGCCATCTGGGCGATGACCTGGCCATAGACCCGGACCAGCTGCAGCATCGCCACCAGCGGAAAGCCGGCGTCCAGCGCGGAGGCGGCGTAGCGCAGCAGCTCGAGGTCAACCTCGCCCAACGACTCGACCTTGGTCGGAAAGCCGACGGCCGTGAGGATCCGCTCGATGAGCGCCGGCTCGAGCCCCGTCTCGCGCGCGGCCTGCCTCAACGTGTAGCGCTCCTCGCCGGACGGGAACAGCTCCTCCGCGTAGGCGTACGCCAGGCGGCCCTCCTCGCTGGCTCTGCGGATGCTCTCAAGCGTGTGGCCTCTGTCGCGCATGCGAGCCACGACCCGCGCCTGCCCCACGGCCGCGGTGCTCCAGCCGTCGCCGTCGTGCTTGGGCACCAGCCCCTCCCGCGCCCAGCGGCGCAGTGTGGCGGGCGCGACGCCAACTCGGCTCGCGGCCTCGGTTAGCGAAACGCGGCTTTCTGGCACGTCTAGAGTCTGGCTCATAACCACGCGTGTGCGGCTGGCGAGCGCCGGATCAAGCGGGGCGAGGACGCAGGATGCGTGGCGCAGCAGCGCTGCGCGAGCATCCGAGGACGAAGCATCCGCGCAGATCCGCCGCCGCCAGACGTGCGCGGGGGTTGTGAGCCAGGCTCGAAGTCTGGCTCATAACTACCCGTGTCGCGCGGGGGTTATGAGCCAGGGTCAAACTCTGTCCCGCCCCGCCCCGCACAGAGCGGCGGCGGGACCCCGATGGGACGAAGTCCCGCCGCCCGCGGGCAATACGGCCCGCTGCCTCGGCCGTCGGCGCTCGTCGCAAGCGGCGGCGCCTCGCAGGTGCGCGCCGTCGCTCCGCCGCACACCCACGCTCCGGCCTGTTGCCGGTATCTGTGTGACTAGATTTACTCGCCGTACCGCCGGCTGTCAATAGCACGCGCGGGAATCAACACGACTTCCCCGCACGCTGCGGTCGCGGAGGCGCTCAGACCGCCAGGTGCGGATACTCGGCGGCGACCATCTCCCGGTAGCGAGGGAACAGCGGCTTGGTGATGGGGATGATCTGCAGCGCAGCCTTGACGTCCCCGCCGGCCTTGATCCGCCGCCGGGCGATCGCGATGGCCACGTTCTCCTTACCTTGGAAGTAGCGGTTCGCGGTCTCCGAGCTCATCGTCATCCGTACCCGCGGCTCCCAGGAGATGTCGTCCGTCCACTCCCACGCCAGATTGGGCTCATCATCTTTGCCAGCCCGGATGTTGACCACCAGGTCGAAGTCGGTGAACTCAAAACGCTGTGGCGTGTCGACATCCCGCAGCTTCGGTCCCATGTCCGGGTCCTCGCTCATCAGCGTGAACGTGCGGTCCATCACCTCACGGAGCTCGGCCGCGGAGTTGAAGCCGGCCTTCGTCGACCCCTTTTCGCTCGCCATGGCGCGGGGAGTCTAACCGGCTGAGGCCTAAGCTCGGGCCTCGTGCCGGTTCATGTCAAGCCAACCGCCCCGCTGGCCGACCGCGTTCTTCTGCCCGGAGACCCCGGCCGGGCGCTGCGCCTGGCCCAATCGCTGCTCGAAGACCCGCGCATGTTCAACCACGAGCGCGGGCTCTGGGGCTACACGGGAACCGCCGCCGACGGGCGGCCGCTCACGATCCAGAGCTCGGGCATGGGCGGCCCCAGCGCGGCGATCGTGCTGACGGAGCTCGCCGAGCTGGGTGCCCGGACCGTGATCCGCGTCGGGACCTGCGGCGCGCTCGACCCGGCGCTCGAACTTGGCGCGCTGCTCGTGGTCACCGAAGCGCTGGCCGCCGACGGGACCAGTCGAGCCCTGGCCGCACGCGATCGGGTCGTCCCGGATGAGCGCCTGCTGAGAGCCCTGCAAGAGACCGGCCGGGCAAGCGATGAGAACGGTCTGCCGCGCGATGCGCTGGTGGCCTCGAGCGACCTCTTCTACGGCGGCGGCGAGCAATCGCTGCGCGATGCCGGCGCCCAAGCGGTGGAGATGGAATCGGCCACCCTGTTCGCGCTTGCGCCCCGACTGGAACTGGAGACGGCGAGTGTGCTGATCGTCTCCGACCTGGTCTTTCCCCAGCGCAGGCGCATCGACGAGGACTCGCTGGTCGAAGCCGAACGACGAGCCGGTGCGCTCGCGGCCCAGGCCCTTAGCGTCCTACCGCGCTAGCTGTCAGGGGGCGCCCGGGGCGGCTCGCTAGCCCGACGTGGGCTGACCTTGAAGCGCCTCGAGCTTCTCCTCGATCGCCGTCAGGCGCTGTTCGATGGCCGTCGAGCTCCCCAGTCCTTCGATCCGCTGCTCGAGCCGGTCCAGCCCGTCCTCGATCCCCTCCAGCCGCTGGGAGACACTGCGTAGTCGACGCGTCAGGCGCTCCAGATCGCTCGCGGAGGGCAGGTTGAGGGCGCCCATGGCCATCTCCTGTGCCCGCACGGCCCGCTCGCGCGTCTCGAACGCACGCGACAGCGCCCCGCTGACCAGAGGATTGTCGAGCAGCTCTTGGGCTAGCTTGCCGATCGCCTCCTCGCCTTCTCTGACCATCCGTTCCCGCAGGCCCTTATCTTCGCTCATCGCTTGTTCAGTCCGCCTTTCCGTATCGACGGCTGCACTCTACCCGGCAGGCATTCGACGGCGAGGGAGGGCTGGGGGCCTTCGCCGCCGCTCCGACGAGCTCGGAAAAAGCGCCAAATGGGACCAGAAGCCCGGGCGCGATCCCGGGCATCGCCGGAGGCCCCGGAGCCCCGCGCGATCCCGGCACCCAGCCGCCGCACTGCCCGCGCGGGCCGGGGCAACCAGCCGCCCCCACGGGGCCCTGCGCGAGCCCTAAACCTCAAGTCCAGCCTTAGATACCGCATTTTGCGGCCACGTCGCGGTAGAGTCCGGCAGCACCAGGCGCCGACCGGCTGGCCGCCGAATCGGCGCCACGGTGTCCGGGATCCAGCCGAGCGGCATTATTTGCCGAATTTGCATGGTTTCGCAACATCCGCCCCGGACGACAGTTCCCCGTTGCAAACGGGGATTTCAGCCAGTAGCTTCCCCGCCACGCCGCTCGCTGCTCGCGGCGCCGACGACTTGCCGTAATTGCATGGCGGGAGGAGTCAGGCCACAGTGTTGAGGAGTCGAAAACTGACGGTGGGGGCTGTCGCGGTTGCGGTGACATTCGCCATCACCGGGATCGCTGCCCTGCCGACTGCTTCAGCCGACGACTGCACCGTCACCGTGACCTTGATCACGGGCAACACGCTGACTCTGTCCCTTCCCGTGGGCGCACCGATCTCGAGCCTCAACCTTCCGGCGGGCGTGGCCAGCGTGTCGGAGTCCTGTCCCCCGACGAGCACCACTACGACTTCCTCACCGCCGCCGACCACGACCTCCTCACCGCCGCCGACCACCTCCACACCGAGCTCCACCTCCACTCCCACTTCGCCTTCGACCACCTCCAGCCCGCCGAAGACGACGACTACGAGGAGTTCGCCCAAGCCGTCGCAAGGAGGGGCGAAGCAGCAGCAGCCGTCCTCCCACCCCAACGCCCAGAAGCAGAGCTCCAGCTCGAAGCAGCAAACCACCAGTACCTCCAACGGCCAGAAGCCGGCATCGAGCTCCAAGCCGAGCCAGCCGCGCGGAACCGGTGGCGTTCCCACGGCTTCCAATCCGACGTTCTCCTACGCGCTGCCCGGACCGGCGGCGATCGGAGTGCCGAACTTCTTCATCGACAACTTCCAGATCCCGCCGTTCCTTCTGCCGATCTACCAGGCGGCTGGGATCCAGTACGACGTGCCCTGGCAGGTGCTCGCTGCGATCAACGAGATCGAGACCGACTACGGGCGTAACCTGAGCGTCTCCTCTGCCGGGGCAGTGGGGTGGATGCAGTTTCTGCCCTCGACGTGGAAGACGTGGGCGGTTGCCGCAACCGGCAACGGCGTCGCCGATCCCTACAACCCGGTGGACGCCATCTTTACCGCGGCGCGCTATCTAGAGGCTGCGGGAGCCTCCAAGAACCTGTCCCAGGCCATCTACGCCTATAACCACGCCTCGTGGTACGTGCAGTCTGTGTTGCTGCGCGCGAAGCTGATCGGCGGGCTGCCCAATCAGTTCATCGGCGCCTTGACCGGTCTCGTCGAGGGGCACTTCCCCGTCGCGGCTGCCTCCAAGTACGCCGACGACTATGTCGAGCAGCTGAGCAAGCGCAAGGTCACCTCCGGCAACCCGGCGATCGCTATCGAGTCCAATCCATCCCAGAAGGCGATCTCGATATACGCCAAGCAGAACTCGCCGGTGATCGCCGCCAACGACGGCAAAGTCCTGGCGGTGGGCCAGAACAAGCAGTGGGGCAAGTACCTGCAACTCCAGGACGCCAACGGCAACGTGTACACGTACGCCAACCTGGGCTCGATTCCGTCCCAATACCCGGTGCCGAAGGCGGTCCCGGTCACCGCGGCCGGCATCGCCAAGGAGCTTTCCTCACAACCGGCGCCGAAGCCGAAGACGCCCGCCAGCGCCGGCTCCCAAAAAACGACAAAGCCGAGTTCCCCTGCCACGGCCGGCTCCCAGCAGGCACCGGCCGTCCCGTCCACCAGTAAGGCCACCAAGGTGGCCAAGTCCTCGGCTCCGATCTCACTCCCCGTAACAAGCTCGTCATCGCAGCAGACGGTCGCCACGGCTCAGGTCAAGGAGCGGCTGTTCGCCTATCCGGCGCGCCCGGCGTCCTACTCCGCCGGCGGCCAGTCGCAGATCCAGAACGAGACCGCGCAGATCTCAAACTTCCAGAACTACTTCTCAGACGTCCTTCATCTAGGCAAGAACCAGTACACGCTCAAGCCATTGAAAGCCGGAGCGGTCGTCGTCGCCGGCACGATCCTGGGCCGCCTCGCCCCGTCGTCCGCCACGCGCGCCTCCCACCTTGAGTTCATGGTCAAGCCGGCGGGCAAGAACGCTCCCTACATCGATCCCAAGCCGATCCTCGACGGCTGGAAGCTGCTCGAGGCCACCGCGGTCTATCGCGCGGCTGGGCTGAATCCGTTCGCGGGCAAGAATCCGTCGATTGGTCAGATCTTGCTGATGTCCAAGGAGCAGCTCCAGAACCGGGTGCTCGAGGATCCGCACGTTCAGATCTACAACTGCGGCCAGCGCGACATTCAGGCCGGGCTCGTTGATCGGCGCGTGCTGGGGGTCATCGAGTTTCTCTCCGCCTCGGGTCTCGACCCGACCGTGTCCGGCCTGGTGTGCGGCGCCAACGCCAAGGCCACCAACGGTGTCGATGCCGCGGGCGCAACTGGTGCCAGCGTCGACATCTCGGCGATCAACGGCATCGCGATCAAGGGGCACCAGGGCCGGGGTTCCATCACGGACGTCACGATTCGTCGCCTGCTGACCCTGCAGGGCATCTTCAAGCCCAACGAGATTGTGTCCACGATGAGCTACAAGAGCCAGTCCAACACGCTCTCTCTACCGGACCATGCAAACCGGATCCAGGTCAGCTACACGCCGCAGTTCGGAACCAACAAGAAGCTCTCTGCCCAGGTGGCCTCGATCCTCAAGCCGAGTCAGTGGATCCAGCTGATCAACCGCATCGGGCAGCTCCCCGAGCCCGTCGTGCCGATCACGCCCTCCAAGTACGCGATCAAGGTCGGCCACTGAGCATCTCGGGGCCTCGTGCCTCGCGTGCCATGCTGCGCAGCAGGTGAGCGGCGCCCCCACCCTGTTCAGGTTCGTCCAACTGGAATACCCCTGGGCGCTGGGCCCCACCGATGGCCGCTATCTCCTGCGCCGCCCCGGCGATCCCGCACACGCCGACCCCGCGCACGTGCTGGTGGTCGCCACCCTCGGCGCTCCCGAGCGCCGGCGACTGCTCGCCAAGGGCAAGCGTAATGCTCAACCTGAGCCTGAACCTATGCCCGTGCCGACGGGCAGGGCGACGATCATCGAAGTAGGCGCGCCGCTGGCCGACGAGCGTGCGGCACACGCTTGGTTGGGAGGGGCCGGCGAGCAGGACGTGGCCACCGGGCTCGCGGTGCTCAACCACGCGCTGCACGCGTTCCGCCTGGTCACTGCCGACCCCTACCTGCATCCCGTGGGGCGACACCAGGCGCTCGTGGCCCGGGTCGGATTCGGGGCCGGCGAACAGGTTGCGGACGGGCTGTGGACCGAGGCCCGCGAGCTCTTGCCGGACCGCGGGCGCCAGCCGCGGGCCAAGGTGCTCCAGCCCCAGGCTCGCCTGGCGGCGGTCCTGGGCGGGCGCGAGCGTGCCTTGGCGTGCGAGGAGCTCGCCTTGCGCGCAAAGCTCGACCTTGACCACGATCGCGAACGGGAGGCGGCGCTACAGGTATTGGTGGCCCTCGACGCGGCGGTCGCCGAGCTGCAGGCCGACCCCGCCGCGGCGTCACTCGGCGAGCGGCTGTCGGAGCTCCGTGGTCAGCGCGAGCAGATCGCCGCCGCCGCCCAGACGGCCCTCGCCGGCCCTCTGTCCAGCGCCGAGCGAGACGCGGTGGCCTTCACCCTCCATCGCATCGAGGCCGCGTTCAGGGCCCGGGCCGTGGCCAACGCGTGAGCTAGCCCGTCGCGAACGCCCGAGCCGGCTGAGGACCCGGGCCGCCCGACGGGCCTAGATGTCCAACGCGGCTGCGACCGCTTCTAGCTCGTGGACCACATCGCCCCCCAACCGCACGGCTGCGTGCCTGTCGAGCGGCGTCGAGCCCTTGGTGACGATCGCGATCCGGCCGCCCGCCGCCAGCGTGCGCATCGGCAGGTCTGCGATGGGGTAAACCTCGAGCGAGGAGCCCACACACAGCATGAGGTCAGCGCCCGCGGCCAGCTCGTCCGCACGCGCGAGCGCTGCCACCGGCAGATACTCACCGAAGAGGACCACGTCCGGCTTCAGCACCTGCCCGCACTCGCAGCGCGGCATTCCCTGCGGATCGTCCGCCTGGCGCTGGCGCACGTCGGCCAGCGGATATTGCGCCCGGCAGCTCAGACACGACGAGTGCCCGATCGTGCCGTGCACCTCGACGAGCTGGCTAGAGCCGGCGCGAGCATGGAGCTGGTCGATGTTCTGGGTGATGACGGCATCGAGCATTCCCTCACGTTCCAGGCGGGCGAGCACGGCGTGCGCGCCGTTGGGCTGTTTGTGCTCGAGCGTCTGGAAGCGGGTGCCATAGAACGACCAGAAGCGCTCAGGATCACGCCGGAAGACGTCGATGTGCGCCACCTCCATGGGATCGACGTTCTCCCACAGGCCGGTGCCGGGCGAGCGAAAGTCTGGAATGCCCGAGGGCACGGAGATTCCGGCTCCGGTGAGCGCCACGACCGAGCCGGCCTCGCGGATCAGCGCGGCGAGCTGCTCCGCGCCGCTGACGCCGACGCCGCCGGCGGCGCTCCCGGCCATCTCGTCTCGGAGCGGCTCGTGCATCACTGGCCGGTGAACCGCGCCGTCCGCTTCTCTACGAACGCGGCGATGCCTTCGCGTGCGTCTCGAGACCCGAAGACGCCGGCGAACGCCTGTTTCTCGGCCTCGATCCCGTCGTCGAGATCGGCCTTGCCCGAGACGCGCTTTATCTGTTCGACCGCCAGGGGCGGCTGGCTGGCCAGCTTGTGGGCCCACTGAACCGCCGTATCCAGGAGCTCGTGGCCCGGCACGACACGCGAGACTAAGCCGTGACCGTGGGCGTCGCCGGCGGAAATCGCCTCGCCGGTGAGGTTCATCTCGAGCGCCTTTCCTTCGCCCACCAACCTCGGCAGGCGCTGGGTGCCGCCAAAGCCGGGGATGATGCCCAGGTTGATCTCCGGTTGACCGAACATGGCCGACTCGGCGGCGATCCGGAAGTCGCAGGCCATCGCCAGCTCGCAGCCACCGCCGAACGCCCCGGCATTGACCGCCGCGATCGTCACCACCCGCGAGCGCTCCATCGCTCGAAGAAGATCGTGGGTCTCATCCAGCAGCTCCCGGCCCTGGGAGGCATCCATGCTGGTGAATGCCTTGATATCCGCGCCGGCGCAGAACAGCATCGGGTTTGCGGAGGCGAATATCAGCGCGCGCATGGTCTCGTCGCTGGACACGGCGTCCCACGCGCGCCGCAGCGCCGCAACCATGTCAGGCGAGATGGAGTTGGCCGGCGGTCGATCGAGCCACGCGATCGCCACCTTGGCCCGCGATCCGTCTCCCACCGCCCGGGTTTCCAGCTTGACCATGCTCTCCTCCCAACCCGGGTCGGGCCGCGGGTAGGGAAAGAACCCCTGACCGCTCTTGACGCCCAGCCTGCCCTGGGCCACGAGCCGCTTGAGGATCGCCGGCGCCCGGAAGCCTTCGCCCCATTCGCCTGCGGCCCGCTCGAGCGCCGCAAGCACCTCGTCGAGCCCCGTCTGATCCGCGCGGGCGAGAGGCGGCGGGATGATCCCGGCGCCGGCCATCATGCCCAGATCGATGTCGCGGATCGAGGCGATGCCCTCCTCCAGCACAAGACAGCTCTCCACCAGAGCCTTGAGCGTGAAACGCTCGACGATCGAGGCGGCTTCGGTCTCAGCCCGAGTGCTCATAAAAGCCCTTTCCGGTCTTCGCCCCCAGATCGCCCGCCGCCACCAACTGCTGCATTCCGTCGTGGACATAGAAGCGATTGCCGTAGGAGTCGCGCAGGTGCTCGGCGACGTGAATCACGGTGTCCAGGCCAAGCAGATCCGAGAGGTAGAACGGACCCATCGGCGCCGCCTTCGAATCGCTCACCAACCGGTCCAGCTCTTCGACCTCGATCTCGGACTCCTCTTGCCAGCGCCACAGCTCAGACACGCTCGAGTTGAGGATCCGGTTGACCACGAACCCTGGCGCCTCGCCACACCGGATCGGCGCTTTCCGGATCGCCTGAGCAAAGTTGATGGCGGCCTGGACCGTCTCCGGAGAGGTGAACCCGCCTTCGATCACCTCGATCAGCCGCATTACCGACGCGGGATAGAAGAAATGGAAACCCACCACCTGTTCCGGTCGGCTCGTGGCCCGCGCCATGTCGCTGATCGGTAGCGAGGACGTGTTCGAGGCCAGAACCGCGTGGCCGGGAGTGCATTCGTCGAGCTCCGAGAACACGGTCCGCTTGATCTCCATCCGCTCGGGCACGGCCTCGATCACGAAGTCCACATCGCCGAACCCCTCATAGCTCGTGGTACCCGTGATCAGCGCGAGCTTGCGGTCACGCTCTGACCCTTCGAGCTTGCCCGCATCGACGTGTCCCTGCCACAGCGAACGAGCCTTGTCCAGCCCTTGGTCGACGAACTTCTGTTCCACGTCCTTGAGCACCACGGGGATGTCCGCGTTGGCGATCGTCTGGGCGATCTCACCGCCCATGGTCCCCGCGCCGACCACGGCTGCCTTGAACACGAACATCGCTTCGAAACGCTAGCCGACGCCGCCCTTGCGCGCGGCCTCGAGCTCGAGGCCGAAGCGCTCGAGCGTGGAGCGCAGGGAAGTCGCGAACGCCCGGCCGATGAACAGAAAATCGACCAGCGGCATAAACAGCGAACGCCGCTTGACCCGGTACTCCAGACTGAGCTCGATCGTCACCGAACCGTCGTCGGGCACGAATCTCACGCTCTGCCGCCCCTCGATCGAGTCGTCACTCACCTCCACCGTCTGTCCGACAAGCGGCTCGTAGTCCACAACCTGTTCGGAGACCCGTCCTCTCCCCGCCGGGCCCGACTGCCAACTCACCTCGGCACCCTCCGCCGGCCACCGCTCGCCGACCGCGGTGACGCGCTCCAGCCCATCGACCCATGAAGACCAGCGCGACGTGTCGTACCACACCGTCTCGGCTTCATGCACCGAGCCGGGGAATGTCTCGGCGACGCTCACCGTTCGCATTGGCCGCGATTATGGCCACGCGGCGCCCGTCGGATGGTCGGGGCCCGCCCGCAACGCTCGGCGCCGCCTGTCGGATGGTCGGGGCGCGCCCGCAACGCTCGGCGGCGCCCGTCGGACGGTCGGGCCCGACCGCAACGCTCGGCAGCGCCCGTCGGATGACCCGCGGCGTTCGAATTTCGCAGCAAACCCCGCGCCGCCGCCTCCGCTTGGCGAGATAAGCATCCTGGGGATGCTTATGTGCACAAGCCACGACGGGTCTGGCGCGTTTGTTGCGTTATTCGAGCCTTTCCTCTGCCGGGCCCATCGGGCCGCGCAGGGCCAGAGAAATTCAAGGTCGCACCTCCGCTCCGGCCCACCTCCGCATCTGCCCCCGGGCCCCTCCGCCGTTGCCCCGGGCCCCCCTCCGCCCTTGCGCCGGCCCACCCCGCGCTGGGCGCCCGACCCTTGAAGGCCGCCCGCGCATCTCAAACCCCTCCCGAACCGCCCGCACTTGACAACCGACCGCTCGCGATATATCGTTATACATCGAAAGGGCGGCTACTTCAAAGGAGCAACCACATGCATAATCGATTCTTTTCAAGCGACTGGCTTCCGCCGTTCGGCCCTCGATTCGCGATGGCCGGCGGCCCGGGCTCGCCCGAAGCCTGCGATCCTGGCCCCACCTCCCGCCGAGCTGGCACCCCCGATCCCACTTGGACCGAGGCTGGCACGGGCGACCCCGGTCAGGCCGCGTATGGAGGGCCGCGTCGAGGTCGGTGGCATCGACACCACCAGGACGTCGGACGATTCGCGGGCGCACGCCACATGGGCGGCGGCCCATTCGGCCCGGGAGGCCCGGGTGGCCCGGGGGGCGCCGGCGGCCGCGGCGGCCCCGGCTTCGGAGGCCGTGCCTTCGCAGCCGGTCGCGGCTTCGGTGGGGGACCCGGCCGCGGAGGCCCGTTCTTCGGAGGCGGTCCGCGCGGTCGCGGCCGTGGCCGCCGGCGGCGCGGGGACGTCCGCATGGCGCTGTTGATGCTGCTGGCCGAGGAGCCTCGCAATGGCTATCAACTGATGCAGACCATCGAGGAACGCAGCGACGGCAGCTGGCGTCCCAGTCCCGGCTCGGTCTATCCCGTCCTCTCGCAGCTCGAGGACGAAGGCCTGGTTCGGGCCACCGAACGCGAAGGCTCGAGGTTGTTCGAGCTCACCGACACTGGCCGAGAGCGAGTCGCCGAGGCCAAGGACGCGACTCCGCCTTGGGAGGCGGCCGACGATGAGGTCGGCGGGCGGCGCAACATGCGCCACCTGGTCGGCGAAGTCGCCGCCGCGGCCATGCAAGTCGCGCACCTGGGCGACGATCAGCAGATCGAGCAGGCGATCGAGACCATGAAGAACACGCGTCGTACCCTCTATCGCATCCTGGCGGAAGATCAGGACGTCTAGACCTCGTATTATTGGTCGCACGAATGATTCCCGATGATCAGAACACGGCGGGCGACGCCGGCAACACGGCGGGCGACGCCGGCACGGCGAGCGCCCGCCACCGACGGCCACCCGGCCCACGCCCAAGCCCCCGCCGCCGGCAACGCCGCCGGGACCCACGGCAACGGCGGCGCCCATTCCGTCCCGGCCGTGGATGGCCGCAGCAACGCCGCCGGACGCACGAACGGCGCCGCGGCCCCGGCGATCGTGGTCAACGAGCTGGTAAAGCACTACGGCGAGGTCGAGGCGGTGAAGGGCGTCTCGTTTCAGGTCGCCACCGGCGAGGTGTTCGGCTTCCTCGGACCCAACGGCGCCGGCAAGACGACCACCATCAACATGCTCTGCACGCTCGTCAAGCCGACCAGTGGCTGGGCGACCGTCGCCGGCCACGACGTGGTCAAGGAACGCGATGACGTGCGCCGACACATCGGCCTGGTCTTCCAGGACCCGACCCTCGACAACTACCTGACCGCCGAGCAGAACCTGTTCCTCCACGCCGAGCTCTACGGCCTGCAGCGCGATCTGGTCCGTCCCCGGATGCAGCAAGTGCTGGAGATGGTCGGGCTGTGGGAGCGCAAGGGCTCCCCGGTAGGCACGTTCTCCGGCGGTATGCGCCGGCGCCTCGAGATCGCGCGCGGCATGTTGCACTCGCCGCGCGTGCTGTTCCTGGACGAGCCGACGATCGGGCTCGACCCCCAGACGCGGCGCTCGATCTGGAGCTACATCGCCGAGCTCAAGGAGCGCGAGGAGATCACGATCTTCATGACCACCCACTACATGGACGAGGCCGAGTGGTGCGACCGGATCGCGATCATGGACCACGGTGAGATCGTCGCCCTCGACCCACCCGAGCAGCTCAAGGCCGAAGTGGGCAAGGACCGGGTGGTGATCCACACCGACGACGACGAAGAGGCGATCGCCGCCCTCAAGGAGCGCTTCGGGATAGAAGCCGGCATGGCCGAGGGCGCTGTTACCTTCGGCGTCCCCGGCGGAGAGCAGTTCGTGCCGCGGCTGTTCGCCGAGCTCGGCGTCCCGATCAACGGCGTGAGTGTCTCGCGCCCCACGCTCGACGACGTGTTCATGTCCTACACCGGCACCACGATCCGCGACGCCGAGGAGGATGCCGGCCGCAACCGCAACCGGATGATGATGCAGATGATGCACGGAGGGAGGAGATGAGCGCCACCACCACGCCGACGGGGACTACCGTCGAGCCGCAGCGCACGCACGCCCCCGTCAAGGTCTTCGTACCGCCCCACAGCATCGCCTCGGAGCTGCGCGCGATCCGCATCGTCTGGCGGCGCGATCTGATCCGGTTCGTCACCGACCGGATCCGCATGGCGGCGCAGCTGATTCAGCCCCTCTTGTTCCTGTTCGTATTGGGATCCGGGCTCCAGCAGCTGTCGAGCGCTGGCACCCACGGGGTCAATCTGAAGACCTTCATCTACCCGGGCATCCTTTGCATCTCGGTGATGTTCACCGCCATGTTCTCGGCGGCGTCGATCGTCTGGGACCGCGAGTTCGGGTTCCTGCGGGAGATGATGGTGGCCCCCGTCCGCCGCAGCTCGATCGTGATCGGCAAGTGCCTCGGCGGCGCCACGGTGGCCTGCACGCAGGGGATCATCATGATCCTGCTGGGGCCGGCGGTAGGTGTCAACTACAACGTGGTGCTGATCCTGGGGATCTTCGGCCTGCAGCTGCTGCTGGCATTCACGATCACCGCCTTCGGAGTGATGATCGCCGTCCGCATCAAGCAGATGCAGTCCTTCTTCGGCGTGATGCAGATGATCATCATGCCGATGTTCTTCATCTCCGGGGCGCTGTTTCCCGCCAGCGGCTTGCCCGGCTGGCTGACAGTGCTGAATCGCATCGACCCGCTGACCTACGCCGTCGACCCTATGCGACGGCTGGTCTTCAGCCATCTGAACATCTCCCCCATCGCCCGCCACGCGCTCGCCCCCGGCGTCACCTGGTGGGGATGGCGCGTGCCCCCGCTGCTCGAGGTCGCCGTGGTCGCGGTCCTCGGCCTGCTGATGCTGGGCGTAGCGATCTGGGAGTTCAGCTCGACTGAATAATCGCGCTGGCTCGGGAACTCCGGGCGATGACATGGGGCGGGGCTCGGGTAGGCTGGACGCGGGATGAGGCGCGCTTTTGCAGCGTTGCTGGTCGGGATTGCGGCTACGCTCCTCGCCGCCTGCGGCGGTGGGGGCAGCGGTGGCAACAGCACAAACAACGGCGGCGGCAGCACTGCTAGCCCCACTTCGGCCGTCAAGACCTATCTGAGCGCTATTGCCGACGGCGATGCAAACCGAGCGTGCAGCGTCCTTTCACCCGCCATGCAGAGCCAGGCACTGAGAGAGGCCCGCTCGCAAGGGGTCCCGGTCAAGAACTCAACGTGCCCGGGGCTGTTCTCGGAGGTCCTTGCCGCGGCGCACTTCACCGCTGCGCAACGTAGCCGGCTCATTGACGCCAAGGTCACGAGCGTCACCGTCCACGGGAATAAGGCGACGGTCGCGCTCAAGGGCGCGTCCCAGGCGGTCGGACTCACGAAGGCCGGCGGGAAATGGCTCATCACCGGGGGCACCTTCGGCGTCGGCTAGCGCCAGTAACGGGGGCACCTTCGGCGCCGGCTAGGTGTAGTTCCTAGGGACGTCCCGGGGGCGCGGCCCGGAGCCCCGCAACCTGTTCAAGTCACCATTTTGAGCAGCCAGGAGCTCGAGAGTCACATCCAACAGGTCTGACATGCAATCTGTGTCAACGGCCGCGTCCTCAAGCTCTCTTGCCACGTTGAACAGGTCGACTTGGGGGTTCCGCCGGGCCGGCCGCGTCTTCGGCATCGGCTGGCGCCCGGGACCGCGGACTGAATCGAGCCGAAGACGCCGGCTAGGCCCCCGGGACCGCGGCGCTGTGGGAAACGCTCTAAGCGGAGGAAATGGGCGCGTCGGCACCGGCGCCGTTGTGCCGGTGCTCGAAGTGCTCCGAGCCCTCGTGTTCGACTTCCTCCCCGGCCTTGGCCAGTTCGCGCCAGAAGTCCTTGCCCCAGAAGCTCATCGACAAAAGCGAGCCGAACAGCACGACGGCGTCGATCGACTCCCGGCCTTGCTTGGCCCAGTAAACGTCCTGAAGGTTCAGCCACAGCGCGAACTCGTCGAGCGTCAGCGCCGCGCCGGCACCATAGGCCCCAGAGGTGAGACGCGAGCTGCGGCGCTGGGCGGGGGCCACGCCGAACTCGAGCATCCACAGATAGCCCACCGTCAGCAGGCCGATGATCCCGAACGTCATGTGATGGATGTGGCGCCCACCCGGCGTGACATTCTTGAACGGGCCCACGTTCGCCCGGATGGCGTGGGTGATCGCGCGCACGATGGCGAAAGTCGTGAAGAACGATGCCGAGCTGATGAACTGGCGCTCCCTGCGCCGGTCATCGAAGTGCTTGCGGTATGCCGCCGGGACCTTACGTAGTCGCTTGCGCATCGAACCTCCCTGGTGGATCGCTTGACCCCAGTGTCTCAGACGGCGTGCTGTATCTCCTCACCCCCTGCCGAAGCTCGCCTTCTGCCCGCGAGCCGGATTTCATCATTCGGCGACGATCACCGTTTCCTCGGCGACGACTGGATCCCCGAGATCGGCCGGCCTGCGCACGAGCCACCCGACGATCAGTGCCCCCAGCGCCGCCAGCACGCTCACCGTCAGAAGCGCTACGACGTAGCCGTGATCCGACGCCCGTTGAGCCAGCGGCAGGTAGTGGACAAACCGCGGGTCGAAGTGCTTGCTGCTCAGCCCGGTCTGTTCGGCGGAGAGCAGCGCGTCCTTGAACCGCTGACCCTCCCCAGCACTAAAACCGGGCAGCGTGCTATGCGAGATGCTGGCGGTGAGGCGGCTCAAATAGGCGACGTGAAAGGCGAGATAGAGCCCGGCGATTCCCATCGCTCCACCGAATTGCTCGGCGGTGGCCGACACGCCCGAGCACTGGCCGTGCTCCTCCTCCGCAACCATGTCCAGCGTCACCGGGTCGTTGACGGTCAGGACCAACGCCAGCGCGATCCCGAACACCACGAGACCCGGGAGGATTGAGATGTAGTCGTTGGCGTCCACCCCCATGGCGATCAACACGCCCGCCAGCACCAGCAGCGCGAAGCCCGCAACCAGCGGGGGCTTACCGCCGCTGCGGTCATACCATCGCCCGGCAAGCGGGGCGACCACGATCATGGGCAGCGTCGTTGGGATCAGTGCCAGGCCTGCGATTCCGGGAGGCATCCCGATGTTGAGGATCAAAAGCAGCGGAAACAGCAATGCCAGTCCCATCTCGGCCATTCCCGCGAGGAACTGGCTGGCCGTCGCGGCCAAGTAGTTGGGGTAGCGCAGCAGCCCAAAGCTCATCAGCGGGCTCCTAGACCGGCGCTCGACGAACACGAACGCCACGCCCGCGGCAACGCTCGCCAGCAACGAGCCGAGCACACCCGGCGAGGTCCAGCCCCAGGGCTGCGACTGGGTGAGGCCGAAGATTATGCCCACGATGGCTACCGTGAGCAGGGCCGCGCCGGGCACATCGACGTGTGCCTTCTCCTCACCAACGGGATCGCTGGCCACGGAATGAACCGTCGCCAGGACGGCGAAAACCGCCAGCGGAACGTTGACCAGCAGCACCGCCCGCCAGCTGAAAGCCGCGGTCAGCGCGCCGCCGATCGTCGGACCCAGGGCACCGGCGACGGCGGCCATCCCGCCCATCGTTCCCAACGCCTTGCCCCGCTCGCGCGCGGGGAAGGTCGCGCCGACGATCGCCACCGTGTTGGGCAGCATCAGCGCTCCGCCGATCCCCTGGAGCACCCGACAGACGAGCAGGACCATGAACGTCGGAGAGATCCCTCCCAGCGCGGAGGCGCCGGCAAAAAGGACGCAGCCCGTGAGGAAGACCTTGCGACGGCCGACGAGGTCCCCCAGCCGTCCACCGAGCACCAGCAGTCCGGCCAGCGGCAGCAGGCTGCCGGTGAGCACCCATTGCGCCGACTCCGTGCCGACACCGAGGTCGTGCATGAGGTTGGGAAGCGACAGCGGCACCGCCGTCTGGTCGACCAACACCATCGCGTTGGCCAACGTCATCGACACCAGAACGAGCTTGCGCTTGTCCATCCTTCAGTTGTTCAGCGTACGCAGTCGCGCGCCTGCTCGCCGTCAGGCAATAAGCCGCCTCGCAAGCAGACCACCGAACGACTGCCGCCCGAAGGCGGTCGCCGGGAAGTCTTCGAGGGCTACGCCGCCGCCGGCGCCGGCTCCTCGATCCGCCGCGGCAGCAGCGTCTCGCGCGCGATCACCAGCCGCTGGATCTGGGCCGTGCCCTCGTACAGCTGAAGGATCTTTGCGTCGCGCATCAGCTTCTCGACCGGATAGTCCTTGATGAAGCCGTAGCCGCCGTAGACCTGGACGGCGTCGGTGGCGATCTCCATCGCCGCATCGGCCGCGAACCGCTTGGCGTGCGATGATTCGAGCGTGTTGCGCTTGCCCTGGTCGAGCAGGACGGCGGAGTTCCAGGTGGCCAGCCGGGACATGTGAACCTTGGTGGCCATGTCGGCGATGATGAACTGGATCGCCTGGTGCATGGCGATCGGGACGCCGAACTGGACGCGCTCCTTGGAGTAGTCGATCGCGAACTCCATCGCCGCCCGGGCCACGCCGGTGGCCATCGCCGCCACTCCGGGCCGGGTGCGGTCGAGGGTCATCATCGCGATCTTGAAGCCCTTGTTCTCCTCGCCCACCAGATGGTCGGCGGGGATCTCGACGTCGGGGAACGTGATCGTTGCCGTGTTCGAGGCGCGCTGGCCCATCTTGTCCTCGTGTTTGTCGACCACGACGCCGGCGTCACGGGGGACGATGAAGCAGGAGATGCCGCGATGACCGGCCTCCTTGTCGGTCTTGGCGTAGACCGTGTACCAGTTCGCGTACTCGCCGTTGGTGATGAAGCACTTCGAGCCGTTGATCACCCACTTGTCGCCCCTGCGGACCGCGGTGGTCTTCATTCCCGACACGTCCGAGCCGGCATCGGGCTCGGTCAGGCAGAACGAGGCGAGCAGCGGGGCCTCTGACAGCCGTCCCAGGTACTCCTTCTTCAGCTCCTCGGAGGCGGCGAGGGTCACCGGGGCGGTGGCCAGCCCGTTGCAGGAGAGCGAGGTGCCGATCCCCGAGCAGCCCCAGGCGATCTCCTCCTCGATCAGGGCACCGTCCAGGTAGCCCAGGCCGGGGCCGCCGTACTCGCTCGGCAGATGGCCGTTCATCAGCCCCAGCTCCCAGGCCTTCTCGATGATCTCCTGGGGCCAGGTGCCGTCGCGGTCGTACTGCCAGGCCACGGGGCGGATCTCCTTCTCCGCGAAGTCGTGGGCCATCTCCCGCATGCTCTGCTGCTCTTCGCTGAGCGTGAAATCGATCACTGAAGTCTCCTATCGCAAACGCGCCGTGAGCGCGGACCGATTGACTAGTCAGTCAATACCTTCCTTAAGATTAGCCCAAGGCGAGGCGGTCACGCGCAACACACCCCCGTCCGAACGTGTCCCGGGCGCGCAATACTTAGCTCAATGCAGGAGGCGTTCGCACCTGTGCTGTTCGCTGTCTGCGGCGTGGGCGTCGTCGTGGCGCTGCTGCTGCTGATCGGCAGCGGCAAGACCTGGGACGAGTTCGGCAAGTCAAACCGCCTGATCATGGACAACGACCTGCCCCGCGAGCCGTCGAGCAGCTCGGGCCCTGCCGTGCGCGAGCGCGACGCGGAGATCCGCCAGATGCTGGAAGCGCGCAACGCTCGCCGTGCGCGCCGCGGCGAGGCGCCGCTTGACGTCGACCGGGAGCTTCAGCGCCTGACCGCCCCACTCATCGACTCCTCACTGCGCGCCGAGATCCGCGATCTGGTGATCGCCCGCAACCACCGGCGGGCGCGAGCCGGAAAGCCGCCACTCGACGTGGAGAAGGAAATCGAACGCCAGATCGCATCCCTGACGGAGGTCTAATCCAATGCCCGATCCCCGCCGCTTTGAGCTCGACGAGCTGCTCATCCGCCCCGGCACGTACTTCAACCCTCAGACCGAAGTGCTGATGGTCGTCGACGACTCGCCCGAGCTCGACGCCGAGATCTTCAACATGGAGGAGTTCGAAGGCGCCGACTGGGTGCTGATCTCCGACGACACCCCGCTCGATGAGCAGCGCCGCGACGAACTGCTCGAGTCCTTCCAGATCCAGCAGGGCCCCAGCGGCCTGGAGCACGAGGAGGAGCTCGAGGAGGAGTTCGACGAGGAAGAGCCGGACGTCGCCGAGGAATAGACATTGATCGGCTCGGCACATGTGCCGAGCCTCCGGGCCGATCATGATCGGCCCGGGGCCGGCGCTCATGAGCGCCGGCCTTCTTCTATTTACCGTTCAAGAGCGGCGCGCACGCCTGCTGTTTGACGACGTTGTTGCCGGCCGCCTGCAGGCAGTTGGTGTAAGGCTGCAGGGCGCTGGTGGACGAGCCGCTCGAGCCCGACGAGCCGCTCGAGCCGCGTCGAGCCGCTCGAGCCGCTCGAGCCGGTGGAACTCGAGCCCGTTGCTCCGTTCAGGGTCCCCTGCAGCGCCGTGAGGAACGTCTGGGCCTTTGACTGGAACTGGCTGAACGGCGCCACGGACGTCGGCGCGGTGATCGTCTGCGGCTGGTTGAGGTCGGCGTACTGCATGGTCAGCGACATCTGTGCCGTGTTCAGCCCCCCGAGCAGCGAGGAGAGCTGTCCGGTGACCGGCAGCGTGAGGCTGATGATCATCTTGCGTAGCGTCTTGTCGGAGTCGCCGGTCCAGACTTCGAAGCGTGGCTGGCGGACCTCGCCCGCGATGCGGTTGGCAGTCTGCTGAGAGATGCTGGTGGGCAGCTTCGAGGCGCCCGAGATCCCCAGCGACTTGGCCCGTCCCAGGAAGCTGTTCAGGTCAGTGAGCAGCGCGGAGACGTTGATTCCGGCACGAATGTGCGTGGCGCTGGCGCCGCCCACCTGATCGTGGCCGGCGACCGTGGGGTTCTGGAGCCAGTCCAGCGGGTTGATCCCCAGCTTGGAGAGCGTCCCCGAGCCGTTACTGCCCCCCGCCGAGGACGTCAGCGACGAGAAGCTCGACTCCAGCTGGCGGAACGTGGCGTCCGGAAGCTGGTAGCTCGTGCCTTGGAGCGTCACGTAGCCCGCGTTGCCGGTCGAGAGGATCCCCAGCGAGCCGCTGTGGCCCTCGGCGCTGACCGCCACGTTGAAGTTGGACTTCGGCACCTTGTTCTGGCCCGTGCTGGCGAACGGCCCGCCGAAGCTGAGGGTGATCGGGCCCTTCAGCGTGCTGGAGCCGCCGGGATTGACCGCCAGCTCGACGCTCAGATTGCCGCTGCTGACGGGATGAGAGCCCGAGAACGTCTGCTTGAGCAGGCTGTTCGCGTTTCCCGAGCTGCTGCCTCCGCACGCGGCGAGTGCCAGCGCGACGAGCGCCGCCGCCAGCGCGATCAGGCCTGCCCGCAGGCTTCTGCTTTGAGCCAACACGGCCGCGAATCTAGCAACGGCAGCATCCCGGGGCGCCGATCGGCGCTCCGCATTGGACCTAAACTCGCTGCATCGGGCCACGAACGATTCTGTATACGGGCAAGGGCGGCGTGGGCAAGACCTCGGTGGCGGCCTGCACGGCCAGAGCCTGCGCCGACGCCGGCATGCGGACGCTGGTTATCTCCACCGATCCCGCCCACAGCCTGGCGGAATCCCTGTCGGCGGAGATCGACGCCGGCCCCACGCAGCTCTCCGAGCGCTTGTGGGCCGAGCAGGTGCGCGCGCAGGACGAGCTGGAGCGCCACTGGTCGGGCGTCCAGCGCTGGCTGGGCGAGCTGCTCGTCGACCGTGGCGTCGATCGCATATCGGCCCAGGAGCTGACGGTGCCACCGGGGATGGACGAGCTGTTCTCGCTGCTACGCCTCCAGGAGCAACACCGCTCAGGCCAGTGGGAGGCCATCGTTGTGGACTGCGCGCCGACCGGCGAGACGCTTCGACTCCTCTCGTTCCCCGACGTCGCCCGCTGGTGGATCAGCAAGGTGTTCCCGCTGGAGCGCCAGATCCTGGCGGCAGCGGGGCCGATCGCCCGGTCGGTGCTCGACATTCCGCTCCCCAGCCAGGCAGTGTTCGCCGACATCCACCGCCTGTCGAAGAATCTGATCGCCATGAACGAGATCCTGCGCGACCGCGAGCGCTGCACGGTGCGGCTGGTGATGAACCCGGAGAAGATGGTGATCGGGGAGGCGATGCGCACCTTCACCTACCTCAACCTTTACGGGTATCTGACCGATGCCGTGGTCGTCAACCGCATCTTCCCGGCCGATGTCGGTACGTATTTCGCCGCGTGGCGCGAGCTGCAGGAGGAGCATCTGAGCCTCGTCCGTTCGGGCTTCGCCCCCGTGCCCGTCCTGTGCGCGCCGTACTTCGAGCAGGAGGTGGTGGGCGAGCAGATGCTTAGCCGGCTGGCGGCCGCGCTGTTCGACGGCCGGGACGCGTCCGCGGTCCTGCACCACGCGCTGGTGCAGGAGATCGAGATCCTCGAGCAGGGAGCCCGCCTGCGGCTAACGCTCCCGTTCGCCTCAAAGCAGGAGGTCTCGCTCAAGCAGCACGGCCTGGAGCTGATCGTGGGCGTCGACGGCCAGCGGCGTACGATTGCGCTTCCGCCGGCGCTGGCCGAGCTGCGGGCCACGGGCGCCCGCTTTGCGGACGGCGCACTGGAGGTCAGCTTCGATGTCGAGCAGTGACCCGCCAGCACCGGATGACGCCCCGACTCCCGCGCCGGACGATCTCGCGCAGCGGCTAGACCGAGCCACCAAGGCCGCCGAGCGGCTGATCAACGAGGCCGCCAAGCCCCCTCCCGCGGGCTGGCAAGAGGCGGCCGAGCAAGCGCAGACCGCGAACGGGCGCGAGCTAGAGCTCCTGGCCCAGCTGATCCGCTCGGTGCGCGAGCTGCTCCCGGCGGAGCTAGAGCGCAGGCTGGCTGAGGCCCTGCGCGAGCTGCTGCTGGCGCTGCGCGCGCTGATCGACTTCTATCTCGAGCGGCTCGAGCGCGCGCGAGCGCCCGGACGAGGAGGCCAGGGACATCCCGATCAGCTGAGGCCGCTTGCAGCGCTTGCTAAGGCTGCGCAAGCGCGCTTGCATGCTTGCTCCTCCTGTGCTAACCTGCAAGCACACTCGAAAAGTACCTCCGAGCTTCAAGGAGCAACCACATGGCCACCACCACCGACACACGCCAGCTGTTCGAGGCCCCTTTCAAGCAGGCCAAGGACGCCAACGAGCAGATCGTGACGGCGGCCCGCAACGCCGGCGCGCTGTACATCGACTCCTACGAGCAGGCCGTCGACAAGGCCCTCGAGGTCGAGACCCGTCTGGCGACGAGCGCCCAGCCCGAGTGGCTGCGCAACGTGATCGAGGCGCACGTCGACTTCAGCCGCGAGCTCGCCGGCTCGTACGTCAAGACCGCGCGCTCGGTTCTTAAGTAACCATTACGGATTATTTCCCTGCGCTGAGGGGAGTTTCGGCCTAGCCGGAGCTCCCCTCTCGCTTTGGGGGGAGCTCGATATCCGATAAGCCCCTTATGCTTTTGAATGACATGTCCGTCACCTCTCTCCCCACCCCCAAGCAGTCAGGCGGCGAGTCCGCCATCAAGCCTTTCATCGAGCCCACGCTGACCACGCCGTTCAAGGCTCCGCCCGTCCCCACGCCGTTCATCGCCCCACGGCTCGTAGAGACCTGGGCCCGCGGCCTGCAGGCAGCAATCGACGGCGGTTCCCGCTACCTCCAGGCCGCCATCGCCGGCGAGGTGCAACCGCTTGACCATGCCCGCTGGTGGATGCATCTCGCCCGCCGCCAGGCTCCGGCCTGGGCCTCGCCGCACGAGATCGTGTTCGAGACCCCGCTGGCGCGGCTGCGGGACTTCTCGACCAGGCGACAGGGGGTCGTCCCCACCCTGGTGCTGCCGCCCCAGGCCGGACACGACTCCTGCATCGTCGACTACTCGCCCCAGCAGAGCCAGATGGGCGCGATCCTCGAGGCCGGCCTGGAACGAGCCATGGCGCTCGACTGGGTCGGCGCCACCCCCGCGTCGGCCGGAGCATCGGTTGAGGACTACCTGGACGTCATCGACCGCGCGGTCGACCACTGTGGCGGAAAGGTCAACCTGGTCGGAGACTGCCAGGGTGGCTGGCTGGCGACGATCTACGCAGCGCTCGCACCGGAGCGGATCAACACGCTCACGATTGCCGGCGCGCCGATCGACTTCCACGCCGGCGAGCCGGTGATCGCCGACGTCGTGCGCCAGCTGGCGCCAGACGGGAACCTGTGGTTCTACGAGGCGCTCGTCGCGGCCGGCGGCGGCGTGCTCAAGGGCCAGCACATGCTGAGCGGGTTCATCGTGATCAACCCTGCGGATGAGATCTCGCGGCAGATCGACCTGCTTCACAGCGTCCAAGACGACGCCCACTGCGAGCGCTACACCGAGTTCGAGGACTGGTTCAAGCACACGCAGGACATCCCCGGGGCGTTCTACCTGTGGGTCGTGCGCCATCTCTTCCGGGACAACGAGCTGATTCACGGCGAGCTCGAGATCGGCGGAAAGCAGGTTGATCTCAGCCAGATCGAGGTCCCGCTCAACCTGCTCGCCGGCACGCGCGACCACATCACGCCGCCGCCGCAGGTCTGGGCGCTCGAGGACTACGCCGCCACTCCGCCCGAGCTTGTGCACCGCCACACCTCGAGCGGCGGCCATCTCGGCCTATTCATGAGCCGGGAAGCGCTGCGCGAGCGTTGGCCCGCGGTGCTGGCGGACGTCCTCAGCCACAGCAAGCCGCGCTCGGCGTCCGCAAAGCCCCCGCGGCGGAAGTAGCTCCCGGCCCGAAACCGACCCTACCGGGCCGCCCAGCCCTGGTCCATCGTCACCGGCGCGCCCGTGAACGCCCGACCGTCCGGGCCGGCGAGGAAGGCCACGACGCTCGCCACCTCGGCCGGCTCGATCAGTCGCTTGACGGCGTGCGGCGCCAGGATCACCTCTTCAAGCACGCGGTCCTCGGGCAGGTTGTGTGCCTTGGCCTGGTCGCCGATCTGCTTCTCCACGAGCGGCGTGCGCACGTATGCCGGGCACACGGCGCTCACGCTGATGCCCTCATCGGCTCCTTCCAGCGCAAGCGTCTTCACCAGCCCGAGCACGCCGTGCTTGGCCGACACGTACGCGGCCTTGAACGGCGAGGCAACCAGGCCGTGCACCGAGGCGATCACGATCACCCGCCCGTCCTCCGCCTCGCGCAGCGCCGGCCACGCGTACTTGGCCAACAGGAACGGGCTGGTCAGCAGCAGCCCCACGATCGTCTGCCAGCGCTCAACCGGGAACTCCTCGATCGGCGCCACGTGCTGGATCCCGGCATTGGGGACGACGACGTCCAGGCGACCGAAGCGCTCGAGCGCGGCCGCGACGGCGCCCTCGTTCGCGGCGGGGTCCGTGAGATCCGCCTCGTAGCTGACGCCGGGCCCGTCGGGATCGGGACGCAGATCCACGGCCAGGACGTCCATGCGCTCCCGTTCCAGGCGCTCGGCCACGGCGCGGCCGATGCCGCTGGCCGCGCCGGTGACGAGCGCCGCGCGGCCGGCGAGCGGTGTCTCGTAGCTGCCCGCGGCGCTCATTCGTCTCCGGGGAGATCGGGCGCGGCGGCCACTGAGGACTCGCGCGCAGCGCGGGTGGACTGGCCGACGAACGCTTCGTAGATCTCACGCAGCGCGCTGCGCTGGCGAGCCGTGAGGCGAGGGTCCGCGCGGATCGCGTCTAGCACGGCGTTGTCGGCCTCCTCGGCGCCCGGCGGCTGAACGCCGGCCTGCTCGTAGAGAGCCTCCACGGAGACCCCGAGCGCGGCCGCGATCGCCTCCAGCACCTGCTCGGAGGGCGCCCGCAGACCGCGCTCGATCTGCGACAGATACGGGTTGGAGATCCCCGCCAGCGTGGCGAAACGCCGCATCGAGAGCTCACCCAGCTCGCGCTGGCGGCGGATGATCTCGCCGAGAGCGGTGGCGGAACGGCTGGCCATGGCCGCGAGAGGCTACAAGTGCGAGCGGCCGACAGCGGCTACATCTCCTGCCCGCCGTTGACCCCCCACACCTGGCCGGTGATGAACGACGAGTAGTCGGAGGCCAGGAAGTGGACGACGCGGGCCACCTCGTCCGGTCGGCCCAGGCGCCGCATGGGGATCTCCGAGCGGATCTTGTCGAGCACCTTCTCGGGCATCGACTCGAGCATCTCGGTGGCGATGAAACCGGGGGCCACGGTGTTGACCGTGACACCGATCGCGGCCGGCTCCAGCTTGCCCTCCTTGCCCAGGTAGTAGCAGGCCTCCCGGGCCAGCGTCTTGGTCAACCCAAACAGCCCCGACTTGGAAGCGGCGTAGTTGGCCTGGCCGATGTTCCCGATCGAGCCGATGATCGAGGAGATGTTGATGATCCGCCCCGAGCCGCGCTCGATCATGTGCGGCAGCACGGCCTTGGACATGAAGAACGCGCCCGAGAGATTGACCGCCAGCACCTTGTACCAATCCTCGTCGCTCATCTTCAGCACCGGCTTGTCGATCGTGATGCCCGCGTTGTTGACAAGGATGTCGAGCCTGCCGTGCTGGTCGACGACCTCCTCGAGCGTGCGCCGGCAGTCATCGGCCGAGCCCACGTTGCCCTTGTGGATGCTGGCGTCGACGTCTTTGTCCTTGAGCTCCTTCAGCAACTCCTTGGCGCGCTCCTCGTTGCCGCTATAGCCGGCGGCCACGACCGCCCCCTGTTCGGCGAAGCTCTTGCAGATCGCGGCGCCGATCCCGCGCGTGCCGCCGGTGACGAACACGACGTGATCCTGCATCCGCGGACGGAAGTGCTGCTCCTCGAACGGCTCGGTGATTACCGACTGTTTGGTCGCCTGACCCTCGCCGGTGGTCGTACTCATGTCCTCTCCTTCCTGATAGCCGGTTGGCTTCTTCCTGCACTACCCAGCTGGGCGGCGCTCTCACTCACAAGACCGACGTTTGGGGGGATTGCCCGCCGTGCGGGATGACCCGCCGTCGGGATTGCCCGCGTGCGGGATGACCCGCCGTGCGGGGACCTAGGCGTCCGACCGCTCGGCGAGCCACGAAGCGAGGTCCGGCCAGATCTCCTTGCGCGCCGCGGAGCCGGCCATCAGGCCGATGTGGCCGCCGGGGCGGTCGAGGTGCTCGACGTCGTGGCTCGAGACCAGATCGAGGATCGGCAGCGTGCCGTCACGGGGAGCGATGTGATCGGCGCCGGCGGTGACCACCAGCACGTTCTGGTCGATCCGCCCCAGGTCGACGTTCTGCTCGCGCATCCGCAGCCTCCCGGCGGGAAGCGACGCGTCCTTGTACATCCATCCGATCCACTGTGCCCACGCCCTACCAGGAAACTCGGGATTGTCGCCGACCCATTTGGCCATCGGCTGGTAGGCCTCACGCTTGGCAGCGCCGTCCTGCACCTGCTGCCACAGCCGGCGGTAGGTCGTCCAGTAGTTGGTCACCGGCTTCAGCATCTTGTTGGCCTGATCGACGGCTCGCCCCGGGAGCACGCGCCAGGCCTCGGCGATCGACGCTTCATCGAAGTCCGGACGACCCACCCATTTGGCGTACGTGGAGCCACGGGCGTCGATGGGCATCGTCAGCAGCACCAGGTTGCGCACCGGATTGTCGGCGGACCCGCGCTCGCCGCCCCGGCCGTTGCTCGGCGCATCGAGCAGCGCGTGATCGAGGCCGCAGTACATGGCGCACATCGTGGCCCCGATGCACCAGCCAACGAGGGTCAGCTCCTCGGCGCCGCTGGCGCGCAGCGTTTCGCGCACCGCCCAGTGCAGCTCGTCGCAGACGTAGTCGTCCATACCGGTGTCCGCGTCCTCCTCGCCCGGATAGCCCCAGTCGACGAGGAACACGTCGAAGCCCTCGGCGAGCAGGAACTCCACCAGCGAGGCCCCGGGGCGCAGGTCGAAGATGTCCGGGCGGTTGATCAGCGCGAACACCAGCAGCAGCGGCACCTGGTGCTTGCGCCGCGCCGAGCGATAGCGATACAGCGTCGTGTTGCGGTGCGTCCAGACGACCTCGCGCGGCGTGCAGCCGGTCTGGGCGTCGTCGGTGGTCAGGACGATGTTCGAGAACTCGAGCGCGTCCAGCGGCGCCCGCAAGAGCTTCTCAAGCGCGCTCATCGCCCGTTCGCCTTGGCCTCCTCCCCGCCGCCGCTGCCGGAGCGGTTGCCCGAGCGGCCGCCGCGCTGCCGGCGGCCGCTGGCGGACGAGCTGCGCGCCCGCCCGCCAGAGGCCGAGCGGGCGCCGTCCAGCTGATCGTGGAGCCCCTCCACCTCCTGCAGCACCCGCTCGAGCTTGTCCTCCGTGCGGTGCAGCTGGCGGGCCAGGCGCACGATGTCCGCCCGCGAGGCGATGCGCAGGTTGCGCAGCACGAGGTCGGCCATGTCGGATGCGATTCGTGACATTGCGGCCACGTTCTCCGCCGACATCGCCAGCAGGCGCCCAAAGCTCGGCTTCTGCACGAGCTCCTCGAGCACCTTGGCGGTCTGCGTCTCGGCCTGCTCATAGAGGGCGCGGACCTGCTGCTCGGGTGTGGGAGCCCCGCCGTCGGGCTCACTGCCGGACTTCGTGCCACCAACAGCCATGCCGCTACCCCTCCTCCTTCTCCTGCTCGGCGGCGATCTTCTTCTCGAGCTCCTTCGTCACCTCTGGATCGCGGAGCGTGGTGACGTCGCCCAGCGCCCGGCCCTCGGCGATGTCTCGCAGCAGCCGGCGCATGATCTTGCCCGAGCGGGTCTTCGGCACGTCGTCCGTCCAGAGGATCCGCTTCGGCCGGGCCAGCTTGCCGATCTTCTTGGCCACGTGCTCCCGGATCTCCTGTACCAGCTCGTCGGTGCCCTCGCGGTCGCCCTCCAGGATCACGAACGCGGCGATCGACTGGCCGGTGTCCTCGTCGGACTGGCCGATCACCGCCGCCTCTGCCACCTTGCCGTGGGAGACGATCGCCGACTCCACCTCGGCGGTCGAGAGCCGGTGCCCGGAGACGTTGACCACGTCGTCGATCCGCCCCACGATCCACAGGTAGCCGTCCTTGTCGCGGATCGCGGCGTCGCCGACCAGGTAGGTCTCCTTGCCGAACCGCGACCAGTAGGTCTCGACGTAGCGCTCGTCATCGCCATAGAGCGTCCGGAGCATCCCCGGCCAGGGGTGCGTGAGCACCAGCAGGCCCTGCCCGTCCTTGACCGACTCGCCGTTCTCCTCGTCGACGACGTCGGCCTCGACGCCCGGCAGCGGGTGGGTGGCCGAGCCTGGCTTGCACTCAGTCACCCCCGGCAGCGGGGAGATCATGATGTGCCCGGTCTCCGTCTGCCACCAGGTGTCGACGATCGGGCACTGCTCACGGCCGATCACCAGGTAGTACCAGAGCCAGGCCTTGGGGTTGATCGGCTCCCCGACCGACCCGAGCAGCCGCAGCGAGCTCAGGTCCTGCTTGTTGGGGTGCTCGGCGCCCCACTTCATGCAGGCCCGGATCGCCGTGGGCGCGGTGTAGAACAGGGTCACCTTGTAGCGCTCGCACAGCTCCCACCAGATCCCCTTGTGCGGGTAGTCGGGGGCGCCCTCGTACATCACGCTCGTCGCGCCGTTCGACATCGGGCCGTAGACGATGTAGGAGTGCCCGGTGACCCAACCGACGTCAGCCGAGCACCAGAACACGTCCTTGTCGGGCTTGAGGTCGAACACGTAGCGGTGGGTCCAGGTGATCCCGGCCAGGTAGCCGCCGGTGGTGTGCACGATCCCCTTGGGGGCGGCCGTCGAGCCGGAGCTGTAGAGGATGTACAGCGGATGCTCGGCATCGAGCGCCTCGGGCGGGCACTCATCGTCCGCCTTCTCCATCAGCTCGTGCATCCACACGTCGCGCCCGTCCTTCATCGGCGCGTCGTTCTCCGCGTGGCGGACGACGACGATGTGCTCGAGCGACTTGAGCTCGCCCATCTCCTCGTCGACGCCCTTCTTGGTGTCGGCGATCTTGCCCTTGCGCCGCGCGCCATCGGCGGTGATCAGCACCTTGGCTTCGGAGATCTCCATCCGCTCCTTGACCGACCCCACCGAGAAGCCGCCGAAGACGACGTTGTGTGGGGCGCCGATGCGGGCGCAGGCCAGCATCGAGACGATCACCTCGGGGATCATCGGCAGGTAGATGCCGACCACGTCCCCCTTCTCGACCCCCAGGTCCTTCAGCCCGTTGGCCAGCTTCTGGACGTCGCGCAGCAGGTCGGCGTAGGTGAGGTCGCGCTCCTCGCCCTCCTCGCCGCGCCAGTGGAATGCGACGCGGTCGCCGTTACCGGCCTCGACGTGCCGGTCGAGGCAGTTGTAGGACAGATTGAGCTTCCCGTCCTTGAACCACTTATAGAACGGCGGGTTGGAGTCATCGAGCGACTCTTCGGGCTCCGTGTCCCAGTCCAGCAGCTCCTTGGCCTGCTTCAGCCAGAAGCCGCGCCAGTCCTTGTCTGCCTCCTCATATACCGAACGGTCGCTGATCAGCGCTTGCTCGGCGAACTCCTGCGACGGCTTGAAGTACTCCTGATCAAGCAGCTCCTCGAGCCGGCGCTCGAGCTCGTCCCCCGCCAGCGGCTCGCGGGCGGAAGCAGCGGGTGCAGATTGGGCCATGTGGTCTCTCCTCCTAACTCGATGCTTGTGCTCTCACGGGATGCCCGATACGGCACATGCGTACGTGATACCCGGTAACGGCTGACGGAATCTCTGTCAAGCGTGAACTTTTAAACCGTGGGTGGCGCTGCTGGCAGATCCTGCGGGAATGACCGGCGGCAGGTTGCGATTGCGCTCCCTCCTAGCGACTTGCGCTACGGCTTCGGGGGTTTGGGTCCTATATTCACTTTACGCCCGCACTGTGCTGGTATCAAGCTCGGCGAAAAGCGCGAGTTTGATCTCTCGCCCAGTGGAAAGCCCCCGTTTGACAGTCTTTTGCGGAGCCGGTCCGGGCCGGTCATGAGCCGCTCAGCGATAGGAGGATGAGATGGAGGAGGCGGTAATCGTCAGCGCCGTACGGACCCCGACAGGGACCTTCGGCGGACAGTTCAAGGATGTTCCCGCGACCGAGCTCGGCACTCAGGCCGTGCGCGCGGCGCTCGAGCGCGCCGAGGTCAAGGGAGAGGATGTCGATGAGGTGGTGCTCGGCTGCGTGCTGAGCGCGGGGCTCGGCCAGAACCCCGCCCGGCAGGCGGCGATGGGCGCGGGGATCCCCAAGGAGGTTCCCTCGACCACGATCAACATGCTGTGCGGTTCCGGACTCAAATCCGTGGCCATCGCCGCGCAGATGATCCGCTGCGGCGATGCGGAAATCGTCGTGGCCGGCGGCATGGAGAACATGACCCGGTCTCCGTACCTGCTCCCCGACGCGCGTTTCGGCGCCCGTATGGGCGACACCAAGATGATCGACTCCATGATTAGCGACGGGCTGCAGGACGCGTTCAACGACATCCATATGGGCGTCACCGCCGAGAACCTGGCCGAGCAGTACGCGATCAGCCGCCAGGAGCAGGACGAGTTTGCGGCAGGCAGCCAGCAGAAGGCAGGCACGGCCGTCCAGGACGGCGTGTTCAAGGACGAGATCGTCCCGGTGGAGGTCAAAGACAAGAAGGAGACGCGCCTGGTGGAGACCGACGAGTCGCCACGCGCCGACACGACCGCCGAGAAGCTCGGCAAGCTCCGCCCGGCGTTCAAGAAGGAGGCCGGCACCGTCACCGCCGGCAACTCCTCGGGCATCAACGACGGCGCCGCGGCGGTGATCGTGATGTCGGCCTCGACGGCCGCGGAGCGCGGTCTGGAGCCGATGGGCACGGTCGAGAGCTACGCCTCGGTGGGCGTGGAGCCCAAGATCATGGGCATCGGCCCCGTGCCGGCAGTGACCAAGGCCCTGCAGAAGGCGGGCCTGGAGCTCAAGGACATCGACCTGGTCGAGCTCAACGAGGCATTCGCCGCGCAGTCACTGGCGGTGCTCCGCGAGCTCGAGATCGAGCGCGAGCGCGTCAACCCCCACGGTGGGGCGATCGCGCTCGGGCATCCGATCGGCGCGTCGGGCGGACGGATCCTGGTCACGCTGCTGCACGAGATGCGCCGCCGTGACTTGAACCGGGGCGTGGCCGCGCTCTGCGTGGGTGGCGGCCAGGGCCAGGCGGCGGTCATCCGCAATGGCAAGAGCTGACGCTCGGGCCGGCGCGCAAGCGTCATAGATACGGAGCGGTCTCGCGCCGGCAGGCGCGGACCGCTCTTTATTTGACTAGGTCACCTTCGCCACTCCGAAGCCGAAGTAGGCGCTGACCACGGCGATGATCAGAAGGCCGATGAGGATCAACGTCCTGGAGCGCGTCACGTGTCCGATGACGGCGATCACAACCCCGACCAGTAGCGCCAGCGACAGCGCGTTCAGCTGGGACGAGGTCAGCGCGTAGATGAAGGGCATCGGCCCCTGAACCCTAAGGGCCCGCGATGGGGTGGGCGACGGTCCGGATGTGACCGGAAGCCTATATTTGGGGGATGCCGGACCAACCCGCATCGGTGGAGGACGTCGCCCTGGGCCTGCGGGACGTGGGCTACCTGCCGGGCCAGTCGACGGCGCTGGTCTCGTTTCTGGCCACCAAGCTCGGCAAGCCGGTGCTCGTTGAGGGTCCGGCCGGGGTGGGCAAGACCGAGCTGGCCAAGTCCCTGGCCCGTTTCCTGTCCCGAACGCTCGTGCGCCTGCAGTGCTACGAGGGGCTCGATGAGGCCAAGGCGCTCTACGAGTGGAACTACCGCAAGCAGCTGCTGCGCATCCAGACGGAGTCCGAGGGCGCCGGCTGGGATGAGGTCCAAGAGGACATCTTCGGCGAGGAGTTCTTGCTGCCGCGGCCGCTGATGACTGCCATCGCCTCCGCCGAGCCGGTGGTCCTGCTGATCGATGAGATCGACAAGACCGATCAGGAGTTCGAGGCCATGCTGCTCGAGCTGCTATCCGACTTTCAGATCTCGATCCCCGAGCTGGGGCGGATCGAGGCCCGCAGCCGCCCGGTGGTGCTGCTGACCTCCAACAACACGCGCGAGCTGACCGAGGCGCTCAAGCGCCGCTGCCTCTATCTCTGGCTTGACTACCCCTCGCTGGAGCACGAGCTGGCGATCGTTCGCCTGCACGCCCCGGAGCTCGACAGCACCGTCGCCCAGCGGCTGGTGGAGATCGTCCAGCAGGTGCGCGAGCTCGACCTCAAGAAG
Organism: uncultured Actinomycetes bacterium; assembly: GCA_963822735.1. Classification (GTDB taxonomy): domain Bacteria; phylum Actinomycetota; class Thermoleophilia; order Solirubrobacterales; family Solirubrobacteraceae; genus Palsa-465. Next base: position 126,656 of record CAWGIU010000007.1, on the reverse strand, counting down.
CCCCCCAGCATCGCCGAGTCGATCGACTGGGCGCGCGCGCTGCTGCTGCTGGGCGCCGAGGAGATCGACCCGGCCACGTTCCGCCAGACGATGAGCGTGATCGTCAAGCACCGCACCGACCTCGACACGGTCGCCGAGCGCGTGGGCGTCAAGCTCGCCGATGCCAGCACCGCGGCATAGCGAGCGTCTCGCCCGACGGGCCAACCTGTTCGGCGGCACGCGCGAGCAGCAGCCGGGGTCGTTTGACGCAAAGCTTCTGGCGTTCGCCGAGGACCTGCGCGAGGAGGGCCTGGCGCTCGGGACCTCCGAGCTGCTCGACGCCTTCGAGGCCCTGGGACACATCCCTTGGACCGCCCAGGCCGACTTCCGCGAGGCGCTGGCCGCCACGCTTGCCAAGTCGCCCGAGGACCGCCGGCTGTTCGAGCTGGTGTTCGAGCGCTTCTTCTTCCGCGCGGCCGAGGCCGAGGCGGCCCGACGCGAGGTGTCGGAGGCGGCGGCCGGTCACGGGGGCGATGGCACCGAGATCGACCTTGACACGCTGCGCCGCCAGATCGCGGAGGCGCTGCGCGAGGGCTCAGACGCCGCGCTGCGCGATCTGGCCCGCCTGGCGATCGCGGCCTTCGCCGGCGGCGAGGGCTCGGGGGTTCTGGGGGTCGACGTGCAGCGCATCAGGCGCGCACTCGGTCTTCGCTCGGAGCCGCAGCCGGACCTGCCGGAGGATGACCCACGCCACGGGGGAATGCCCCGCGAGGAGCTGCGCCGCTTCGAGCAGCATCTGCGCCGCGAGCTGGAGCGGGACCTAATCGAGCGCACGGCATCGCTCCCGCCCAAACGGCCGCTGTCCGAGCTCGACCGGGCGCTGCCCACCGGGCCGATCCAGGACCTGGCCGCGATCCACCGCGTCGTGGCGCAGCTAAAGCGACGGCTGGCCACGCAGGGCCACGAGCTGCGGGGCCGAAAGCGCCACGCACACGTCGACGTCCGGCGCACGATGCGCGCCTCGCTGCAGACCGGCGGCGTGCCGATCACGCTCAAGTACCGGCCCCAGCGTCCTCGCCGACCCGAGATCTTCGTGCTCTGCGACGTCTCCACCAGCGTCACAAGCGCCTCGACGTTCTTCCTCAGCGTGCTGCACGCGCTGCACGACGCGTTTCGCAAGCTGCGCTCGTTCGTGTTCATCGAACGGATCTCCGAAGTCACCGAGGTGTTCGAGCGCGAACGCGACTTCCGGACCGCCAGCGAGGCGGTCTCGCGCGATGCCGGCGTGGCCGACGTCTCGGGCTACACCGACTATGGCCGGGTGTGGAGCGAGTTCCTTCAGCTGATCGAAGACGAGCTGCACCCCCGGGCCACGGTCATCGTGCTGGGCGACGCGCGCACCAACGGCCGCCCGCCGCGCGAGGACGTGTTTGCCGCGATCACGGCCAGAGCCGGGCGGACGTTCTGGCTCAACCCCGAGCCGCGCCTGTACTGGAACTACGGCGACTCGGTGATCTCGGCCTACGAGCAGCACTGCACGGCGTTCGAGTGCTGGCGCACCGACCAGCTCGAAGACTTCGTCAAGGCCCTGGCGGCGGCTACTGCTCGATGAACACGCTCGTCACCGTGCGGGTGTCGCCGACCGCGTCGCGCACCACCCACCGAGCGCTGTAGATACCGGGCTTGAGGCTGGCCACCGGCCGGCCTTGGCCGCTCGCCACGTTGGCCGCGGAGAACACAGCTCGCCCCGACCCCCGCGGGGTGATCGTGACCGACACACGCCCGCCGGGGATACCCAGAACCGAGTGGTGAGGGCCGGGCACGCCGGCCCGCGCCCAGGCCACGAAGCGACCGTAGAGGGTGGCCCCGGCCGACGGTGAAAAGCCCACCAGCTGCGGCACCTCGGTGCGCGTGGTCCCGCCGCTGAAGTCGTCCGTCTGCTCGATGGCGGCCGAAGGCAGACCCGCCGCGCGCCCGTTCGGCGGACAGATCCTGCCCGTGTCCTCGAGGCCGCCCTGGCCCACGCCCCCGTTCAGCGGCGGCGAGCCGGGCGGTGGCCCCCAGAAGTCGCCGGCCTGGCAGCGGCCGGAGGCGATCACCGTCTGTCTGCCGTTGACATTGACCCTCAGGCGCGCCACGTGCAGAACGCTCAGCACGCGGCCGGCGCGGTTTCGCAGCGAGACGGCGTCGCCGCCACTGATTGCGAGACGCGTTGTCGTCAGCTTGCCGAAGCGGCTGGCGACCGCCCGGCGGACGAGGCGGCTGCGGCGCCTCGAGAGCGTGTAGTGAGCGCCAGGCACGAGTCCCTGGCAGCTGACCGACTGGGCCTCGAGATCGGCGGAGCAGGTGGGAAAGCCGCTCGGAGTGAACAGGAGCTGGCTGTTGCCGACTGCGGACACGGCGCCGGGCTCCCCGAGTGGCACGGTCATCGATACCAGCCCGCCGTTCGGCGCCAACGGCGACGGCGCGCGGTTGTCGGTGCTGCTCATCGTGAGCTTGGTGCCCTCGTGGATCTCGCCGGTATGGACCGTCGTCTGGTTCGCTTCGGTCGAGCAGCGCTCGAGCGGCGAGGGAGTCTGCACCCCGCCGACGGTCAGGCCCAGGACGCCCGTCTGGCCGCAGGGGGAGAGCGTGATCGCGCTCCGCGTCACCCGATAGCCGTGGTCGAGGTCGAACCACCCGGTGAACCCAGACTCGGTGTAGGGATTGCCGCCGTCGCCGGTGGCGATGACAGCGGTGGCGGGTCCTCCCTTCCCGTAGAGGATCAGCAGCTGGTCGCGGTCGTCGCCGACGGCGTGATTGCCGAGCGACACCGGGCCCCAGCGCCCGCTGCTCCGCGTCCTCGCCGCGGCCACGGCGACAATCCGATTGGCGCGCTGCAGGGCGACGTCGACCGAGACGCCTCCTCGCGCATAGCCGATGTAGCCGCTGATCTGGGAGCTGAACTGCCTGAGCCAAACCGTCGGCAGCCCGGGTTGGCTCACGACCGACGTCGAGGACAGCACGCACCCGCTGACCGGGTTGGACCACATGGATTGCAACAACCAGGGGTCGCCGCCGATCAGCTGGTTGTATGGGGAGCCGTTCGCCGCGTAGCCGAGCGGGGTGCCGATCTGCGGCCCGGTCTCGCACTTGTCGGCCACCTCGAAGCCGTTGGGGTCCATCCAGCCCACTCCGGTGGGGTCGGTCATCGACTCCACGAGCTCGTGGGCGGCGGTCACGATTGCCGTCTCGGCCTCCGCATTGCCCTGGGGATCGCCGCCGGGCGGGGGCGTGAACTCGATCAGCGGGTCGGGCACGGCTACGTAGACCCGGGCCCCGTGGCCCACGTCGCCGAACGAGTGATATCCGCCGAACGTGTTGGTGCCGCAATTGCCCGGACTGATGCACTCATCGACGTCCGGCGGCAAGAACACGAACCACACGTCGTTCATGCTCGCCGGCACGGATCCGGCGACGCGGTCGACCTCCTTCTGGACCTGGAGATCGGTGACGCAGGTGGCGACCCCGTTCGGCGAGGCGCACTGCTGGCTGGTCGGCGGATAGGAGCCGGTGTCGTACACGGCGTCGGCCGCCGGCGAGTACGCGATGTGGTAGCCCGCGGGGCCGTTTCCGTCCGGATAGCTGTTCAGGACCGAGAACACATTGCTCGTGGCGCCCGAGGCGCCGGCCGTGTCTGAGAAGAACCGCTCGATCAGCTGGATGTAGCCCGGCACGCCGCCGCCCGGCGAGCCGGTGAAGCTGTAACCGGGGGGCGCCCAGAAGATCGTGTGCACCGTGACGTTGTGCATGACCGAGCCCCCGTGGTAGACGACCGGGAAACTCTTGCCGGTCGCGATCTCAAACTGCGCGCCGTGCGCCGGCACGATTCCCAGCGCGGCCCCCATCCGCGGGTGCACGATGCGCGCGGCCTGCGCCGCGGGCGCGCCGATGGCGATCGCCGCGCACGCAAGCAGCGCCGCCGCGCCAGCGATGCCCCCCGTTGTCGCACGGCCGTGCCCCACCGCGGCGACGTTAGCGCAATAACCGACCCTGTAGCATCACCGAAGAGTCATGCAAAACCCAGGGGGGCTGGCGGGAAAGCCGGCTGAGATAGCGCCTTACCCCACCCGGCGCTGACCCTTCGAACCTGTGTGGGTAATGCCCGCGAAGGGAGCAACCGAGGCAGTCATCGACGCCCCGCCTCTCGACGGCCCCGGCGGCGTCCGGGTGGAGGCGGTGAGCCGCACGTTCGTCACGAAGCGCGGTCCCGTCACGGCGCTCGAAGGATGCTCCCTGCACGTGGCGCCACGGGAGATCGTGGCGGTGGTCGGGCCCAGCGGGTGCGGGAAGAGCACGCTGCTGGAGCTGATCTGCGGGCTGCAGCGCCCCGACGCCGGACGCGTGGAGGCCGACCCGGCCGCGCTCATGCCCCAGCGCGATCTGCTGCTTCCCTGGCTGAGCGCTATCGACAACGCCGCGCTCGCGCTCCGCGCCCGCGGCGTGGGGCGCGAGCAGGCGAGGGCCGCTGCTGGCCCCTGGCTCGAGCGCTTCGGTCTCGAGGAGTTCCGGCACTCGAGGCCAGCAGAGATGTCGGGCGGCATGCGCCAGCGCGTTTCGCTGCTTCGCTCGCTGCTCGCGGGAAAGCCGGTGCTGGCGCTCGATGAGCCATTTGCCTCGCTCGATGCCATCACCCGTATGCAGATGCAGGGCTGGCTCTCGCACGTGCTGGAGCGCGAGCCGCGCACCGTGCTGCTCGTGACCCACGACGTCGAGGAGGCGGTTGTGGTGGCCGACCGCGTGGTGGTGTTTTCGCCGCGGCCGGGGCGAGTGAGAGCAGAGATCACGGTCGACATTCCCAGGCCCCGCCATCGGGGCGACGCGGAGGTGGTGGCGCTGCGCGAACGGGCGCTCGAGGCGCTGGGGGTCGGAGCATGAGGCGCGCCCGCCGATACCTGCCCGCCGCCGTGCTGCTTGCGGCGCTCTTCGGCCTTTGGGAGCTGTACGCCGACCTCAGCAGCTCGACCCACCAGCTGATCCTGCCGCCACTTCATCAGGTGGCACGCTCGCTCTACGACGACCGTTCGCTGCTGTGGTCGAACTTCACGGTGACGGCCGAGGAGATCGTGCTCGGCATACTCGTCGCCGCGGCAGCCGCCTTCGCATTGGCGACAGCGATGCATTTCTCGCAGACCGTCCGCCGGGCGGTCTATCCGTTGACTGTCGCGTCGCAGGCCATCCCGATCGTGCTGCTGGCCCCGATCTTCATTCTCTGGCTCGGCTTCGGGATCGCGCCGAAGCTGCTCGTGATCGCGCTGGTGTGCTTCTTCCCGATCGTCGTAACCACGCTCGACGCCCTCAAGTCGGTCGATCCGAACCTGATCAAGTTGATGCGCACCTTCGACGCCACGCCCCTCAGAACGTTCCGCCACGTCGAGCTGCCCTCGGCGCTCCCCGGCGTGATCACGGGAGCGAAGATCGCGGCGGTGATCGCCCCCATCGCGGCTGTGCTGGCCGAGCTGGCCGGTGCCAATTCCGGGCTCGGGTACCTCTTCTACCAATCCATCAATCAAGTGCTGGCACCGCGCGCCTACGCCACAGTCGTGATCCTGTCGGTCTTTGCGATCTTGCTGTTTGCGCTGCTCACGCTGGCCGAGCGGCTCGCCGTCCCGTGGGCCTACCAACGACAAGGAGAACGCTCTTGATGAGACGACTGTGCCTGCTCGCAGCGCTGCTGGTCGTGCTGGCGCTCGCCCTGACAGGCTGCGGCGAGAAGCAGGAGACCACAACCGCCGCCAAGGCCAGCGCCCAACCGGTGTCGCTGATGCTCGACTGGTTCCCGAACGCCGATCACGTGGGCATCTATCAGGCACTGGCCGAAGGCGATTTCGCGCGCGCGGGGCTCGACGTCCACGTACAGATCCCGTCAGACCCGGCCGCCCCGCTCCAGCTGCTTGCCGCCGGCAAGGTCGACTTCGCGATCTCCTACGAGCCGGAGGTGCTGCTGGCCCGCCAGCAGGGCGAGCCGCTCGTATCGGTGGCCGCGATCGTGCAGCAGCCGCTGACGTCGATCGTCTCCATCGGCTCCAAGCGCATCAAGTCCCCGGCCAATCTGCGCGGCAAGACCGTGGGTGACGCGGGCATTCCCTACCAGCACGCGTATCTATCAACGATCCTGGCCGATGCTCACGTGCCGGCCGGCTCGGTCAAGGAGGTAAACGTCGGCGCCAACCTCGTCCCGGCGATGCTGTCGGGACGCGTGGACGCCACGCTCGGCGCGTACTGGAACTACGAGGCCATCCAGCTCCAGCAGCTGGGCAAGCGCCCCAACGTGATTCGCATGAACCAGGTGGGGGTGCCGAGTTATGACGAGCTGGTGGTCGTGGCGCGCGAGAGCGAGTTGACCAACGGGCAGATCGCACTCGTGCGTCGCTTCGTCCAGGCGCTGGCGCGCGGTTACGAGTCGGTGCGCAGCGATCCCACGACGGCGGTCGCCAACCTGGTGCACGCCAATCCCAGCCTCAGCCCGAAGCTCCAGCTGGCCTCGGTGAAGGCCACGCTGTCCTCGTTCTTTCCCTTCGGATCGGATGCCGGCGAGCCCTGGGGCTGGCAAAACCAGTCGCGGTGGAACGCATACGGTCAGTGGATGATCTCGGAGCACCTGATCTCGAACCCCGCGGCGGTCGACGGCGCCTCCACCAACGAGGTGCTCGCAGGCCAGGGTTCGTGATCCGACCGCGCCGCCGGGTGGCGCGGGCACGGCTCTCCTTTCGCCACGGGGATCGTGCTGCTGGTCGCGTCGGCGGTCGATGCGCTCGTACGGCGACGCGGCGCTACGACCGTGTAGGCACCGTTCGCGTACCCTGCCCTCTTCGCGCAACCCCACGAAAAGGAGCAGCAATGGCGCAGACGAAGGCGGACCGCTCGGCAGCGGCGAAGAAGGCCGCCGCGACCAGGGAGCGCAACCGCAAGCGAGCCCAGTCTGAGACCTCGGGCAAGAAGTCGGCGGCGACACGCCAGGGGCGCGCCGCGGGCCAGGCCGCGGGCCAGGCCAAGCGCGCCGCCTCCGGCGCCGCGACCACCGCGGTCAAGGGCGCCAGGTCCGCAGCGAAGCTGACGGGCAAGGCGGCCAAGCAGGGGGCCAAGGCCGCATCCACTCGATCTGCCGCCTCCAAGCGCTCCGGCAGCTCGAGCCGCTCCAGCGGTTCCAGCCGCTCCAGCGCCTCGAGCCGCTCAGGCACCTCGAGCCGGAGTCGCAAGAAGTAAGCAGCGCGCATGAGGGCCTTCGTCACCGGCGCCAGCGGCTTTCTCGGCCGCGCGGTGTGCGCCGAGCTGCTGGCGCGGGAGCATCGGGTCGTCGCCTACGTGCGACGACCCGGCTCGCACCCATCCGGCACCGAGCCGGCGGCGGGTGACCTCGGCGACAGCGGCGCGCTCGAGGGCTCGCTGCGCGAGGCCGAACCCGAGGTCGTGATCCACCTTGCCGCGGAGATCGCCACCCAGCGGGACGCGACCAAGATCGACGAAGTCAACGTGGCCGGGACCCGGCGGCTGCTCGTGGCCTGCCGGGCGGTGGGCAGCCCGCGGTTCGTGTTCGCCTCCACGGTCGTCACCGGCGATGCGGGAGGGCAAGTGCTGGACGAGGATTCGCCACTTCCGGTGCAGACCGCCTATGGCCGCTCCAAGCAGGCGGGCGAGCAGCTGGTGCGTGAGTCCGGCCTGCCGTACGCGATCATCCGTCCCAGCCATGTGTACGGGCCCGGCGGGTGGTACGCCGAGGAGATCGTGGGGCGCCTGCGTCAGCCCGGCCGCTTCGCGGTGGTCGGCTCTGGGACCAACCTGTGGGATGTCGTGCGCGTGGAGGATGTGGCCACGGCCTGCGTCACGGCCGCCGAGCGCGCGCAGGGGGAAGCGCTCTACCACGTGGTCGACGACGAGCCGATCTCCTACTACGACTTCGTCGCCCTGACCGCCTCGGCTCTGGGTCTCGGCCAGCCGCGACGCATTCCCGTCTGGGTGGCGCGCCTGGCGGCGGGCGAGGGCCCGGTTCGCGCGGTCACTCGCTCGGCCCGCAGCTCGAACGCTCGCATCAAACGCGAGCTGGCTTGGTCACCGCGGTTCCCGTCGGCCCGCGAAGGCGTTCCCAGCTCCGTCTCGGAGCTGCAGCAGACGCGGGCGTAGGTCGCGGTCGGCGCGGCGGCGGCGACGGCGCGGTCGGCGCGGCGCGGCGGCTCCGCCGCGCCTATCGGGGCTGCGACCGGCCCTCGCTAGCCCGGTTGCTGCTCGACCTCCTCTTCCCCCTGGGTGTCCTCTCCCTCGGGGATGTCCTGCGATTTCTCGCTCGTCAGTCGCTGGGCATCGACATGCTCAAGCGCCGCGGGATCCTTGTCTTCGTCTCTGGTTTGCTCGTCGGACATTCTGGCTCCTGGATCGGTGGGGTCTGCTGAGAGCTACCCGTGTCCGCCGGCCGCTACCCGCGAGCAGAAGGTCCGGTGAGCGCAGCGCCTGAGACACCTGGCGATTAGCCAGCCCCACGATCAGCTCGGCGACTCACCGCGTTCGTTTTGAGCAAACCCGGATAGGGAAGATCGGTGCGAAGAAAACCGCTTGTTAGCGCTCACACATGAGGTGCGGGAATGTCTGGTGAGCAGTACGTGATTGGCATCGACTTCGGGACGCTGTCGGGGCGCGCCGTGGTGGTTCGCGCCAGCGACGGTGAGGAACTGGGCAGCGCCGAGTACGAGTACCCCCACGGCGTCATGGATCGCGAGCTGGCCGAGACCGGCGAGCGGCTACCGCCGGCCTGGGCGCTCCAGGATCCCGAGGACTATCTGGAAGTCCTGCGCCATGCCGTGCCCGATGCGGTGAAGGCCGCTGGCATCGACTCGGAGAGCGTCGTGGGCATTGCCACCGACTTCACCTCGTGCACGATCATGCCGACCCGCAGCGACGGGACGCCGCTCTGCCGGCTGGGCGAGTTTCGCGAACGCCCCCACGCCTACCCCAAGCTTTGGAAGCACCACGCGGCCCAGCCTCAGGCCGACCGGGTGACCGAGATTGCCGCAGAGCGCGGCGAGCCGTGGCTGGGTCGGTACGGCGGCAGGATCTCTTCGGAGTGGGCGGTGGCCAAAGCGCTGCAAGTGGTCGAGGAGGACGAGGAAATCTATGGACGGATGGACCTCTGGATCGAGGCTGCGGACTGGATCGTCTGGCAGCTGTGCGGCGAGCAAGTGCGCAGCGCCTGCCCGGCTGGCTACAAGGCGATTTACCAGGATGGCCGGTACCCGTCCAAGAGCTACTTCGAGGCACTCAACCCGCGCTTCGGGGACTTCGCCACGGACAAGCTCGCCTCTTCGCTCGCCGAGCTGGGCGCCCGGGCCGGCTCGCTGACGGACACGGCCGCCGAGTGGACGGGTTTGAAGCCAGGCATCGCCGTCGCGGTCGGCAACGTCGATGCGCACGTGACCGTGCCGGCCGCCCAGGCGACCGAGCCAGGTCGCATGGTTGTCGTGATGGGCACCTCCACCTGTCACGTGATGGTCAGCGATCAACTCGCCGAGGTGCCGGGGATGTGCGGAGTGGTGGACGGTGGGATCGTCCCCGGGCGATGGGGGTACGAGGCCGGCCAGACAGGGGTCGGGGACATCTTCGCCTGGTTCGTCGACCACGCCGTTCCACCCGATTACCACGAGCGCGCGCGGGAGCGCGAGCTGGGCATCCACCAGTATCTGACCGAGCTGGCGGGCCAGCAACAGGTAGGCGAGCACGGGCTGGTTGCCCTCGACTGGTGGAACGGCAACCGCTCCATCCTCGTCGACCACGAACTCACCGGCGTGCTAGTTGGGATGACGCTGGCCACCCGACCGGAGGACATCTACCGCGCACTGATCGAGGCTACGGCCTTCGGCACTCGCAAGATAATCGAAGCGTTCGAAGATGCCGGGGTGTCGGTCAGCGAGCTCGTCGCTACCGGAGGGCTGCTCGACAACCCGACCCTGATGCAGATCTACAGCGACGTCGTGAACCGACCGATCGGCATCCTCGAGTCCGATCAGGGTCCGTCGCTCGGCTCTGCGATTCACGCCGCAGTCGCCGCCGGCATCTACGAGGACGTCGACAAGGCCGCCGCGCGCATGGGCAAGGTGCGTCGCGACGCTTATTCACCTGACCGAAAGCGCGCCCAAGCTTATGACCGGCTTTACGCCGTCTACGTGCAGATGCACGATTGGTTTGGGCGCGAGAACCGCGCGTTGATGCGCGAGCTGCACAGCATCTCCGCCGACGCCAGAAAAGGAGAGCACGTTGAGCAGTGAAGTCGAAAATGTGCGCCGCAACGTGGCGGAACTGCACGAGGAGCTGACGCGCAACGGGCTTGTGGCGTGGACTCAGGGAAATATCTCCGAGCGGGTGCCTGACGCCGAACTGCTCGTGATCAAGCCCAGTGGCGTGTCGTATGCCGAGCTGACGCCCGCCTCGATGGTCGTCCTGGACCTCGAGGGGACCGTCGTGGAGGGCGACCTGTCGCCCTCCAGCGACGCCGCGACGCACGCCTACGTCTATCGCGAGTTGGACTGGGTCGGCGGCCTCGTGCACACCCACAGCCCATACGCCACTGCCTGGGCGGCCTGTGGCGAGCCGATTCCGTGCGTGCTAACCGCCATGGCCGACGAATTCGGTGGCGACATTCCGCTGGGGCCGTTCGCCCGGATCGGCGGCGAGGAGATTGGCCAGGGAATCGTGGAGACGCTGAGCGACAGTCGCTCGCAGGCGGTGCTCATGCGCAGCCACGGCGTGTTCACGGTCGGAGCTGACGCTCGCGAGGCGGTCAAGGCGGCGGTTCTTTGTGAGGACGCCGCGCGCGCGGCCCTGCTGGCCCGGCAGCTCGGGGAGGTGCGGCGCCTTGATCAGGACGACATCGATGCCCTGCATGAGCGCTACCAGAACGTCTATGGACAGTGAACGCGGTCGGCCCTAGCTCAGGGCACCGAGATGGGAGGAGCAGGATGAGTGAGACGCAGGCTGTGGACCAGAACGGTTCTTCACAGGGAGGCTTTCGGGAGTCGTTTCGCTGGGACGTGATCCGCTCCACCCCTCGCTACGCCTACCTGGTCGCGGCTGTCGCAGCCCTCGGCGGCATGCTCTTCGGCTACGACATCGGGGTCATCTCGGGTGCCGAGAAGCTGCTCACCGCTCAGTTCAAGCTGAGTGCGGGAATCGAGGAATTCGCCGTCGCGGCGGTGCTGATTGGTTCGATCATCGGCGGCCTGTTCGGCGGCAAGCTAGCCGACCGAATCAGCCGCCGCTACGCCCTGATGTCCATGGCAGTCGTCTACACGGTGGGGGCTATAGCGACCGCCCTGGCGCCAAACATCGCCCTGTTCATCGTGTTCCGCATCCTCGTCGGCATCGCCGTCGGGGCCTCCTCGATGGTGGTGCCCACATACATCGCCGAGCTCTCGCCGCGGCAGATCCGTGGTGGCCTCGTCATCCTTCAGCAACTGGCGATCTCTGGGGGGATCCTGCTCTCCTACGTGTGGGATTTCATCTCCTTCAAAGCGGGCTGGAGCTGGCGGCCGATGTTCGCGGCAGCGGCCGTCCCGGGCATCGCGCTCGGTGTGGGGATGTACTACATGTCACATACGCCGCGCTGGCTGGGGATGCAGGGCCGCTGGGACGAAGCGGCCGAGGTGATGGGTCGGGTCAACCCCACCTGCAAGGACGAAGAGCTGCGAAACGTGCGCGAAGAGCTCGAGAGAAGCGAGCGTGGCTCGCTGCGCGAGCTGCTCAGGCCGGGGGTCCGCGGCGCCCTCATCGCCGGCCTCGGACTCGCGATCCTGCAGCAGTTCGTAGGGCCGAACACGGTGCTGTTCTACGGGCCGACGATCTTCGGCTACGCGGGCATCTCGGCGGGCTCGGGCGGTCTGCTCGCTGAGATCTGCGTCGGCGCCGTGCTGTTCGTGTTCGTGCTGCCGACCATCGCACTCGTCGACGTGGTCGGCCGCAAGCGCCTCTTTTACTTCGGGCTGGCGGGCATGGGCACCATGCTGGTGCTGCTGGGCTTGGCCTTTCACTTCGGCGCCGCCAGTTGGGGGATCGCCGTGCTCGTGATTCTGCTCGTCTATATCGGCTGCTACTCGCTGAGCATCTCGCCGCTGTTCTGGCTGATGACGGCCGAGCTCTACCCCAACCGGCTACGGGCCACCGGAGCGAGCACCGCAACCGTTGCCAACTGGTCGGCCAACCTGCTTATCACGGTTACGTTCCTGACCGCCGTCGATGCGCTGGGCAAAGACATCGTGTTCTGGATCTACGCGGCCTTCGCCGTGATCGGCATCGTGTTCGTCCGCGGCTTCGTGCCAGAAACGAAGGGCCGCTCGCTCGAGGAGATCGAGTCCTACTGGACCCATGGGCGCAGCTGGCCCGAGACCGGCGAGGCCCGGCGCCGATCTTCCACGGCGGACGGCGTTCCTGCGTAGGCAGTGAGAGCCACCGCAAATAGGGTCAAGCGCTTGAAATAGGGGCGGCATGCCAGGCCGGACCCAGCACGCGCGCGGCCGAATCTCGCCAGGTAGGGTTACGTACAGGGTGTACGGATCTTCAAACACAGTCAGTACACATGTCAAGTAGGCCGCCCGGGCCGTCGACGGGCGCCGACCGCACCGACGAGGAGGCGCGGGCGGGCGCGGGCCGCGCGCGCGAGAAGACGCCCGCCCCCGCGGGCGCCAGCGCTGGCGATACCCGGCCCCGGACTAAGGCCGCCCAGCGCGAGGCGACCACCGGCGCGCTGATCGGCGCCGCCCGCGAGCTGTTCGCCGACCGCGGCTATGCCAACGTCGGAACCGAGGAGATCGTGCAGCGCGCCGGCGTCACCCGAGGGGCCCTCTACCACCATTTCCGCGGCGGCAAGGAGGAGCTGTTCCGCGCAGCGGTGGTCCAGGTCAGCGCCGAGACCGCCCAGCGCGTCAGGGACACCGCCCGCTCCACGCCCGACCCGTGGGACGCCCTGGTCTACGGCATCGACGCCTTCCTCGATGCCTGCGCCCGGCCAGAGGTCCAGCGCATCCTGCTCGTCGACGGACCCGCCGTCCTGGGCTGGGAGGTCTGGCGGGCGATCGACGCCGACTACGGGCTGGGGCTGCTGGAGAACGCCCTCCAGCGAGCGATCGATGCCGAACGCCTGCCGCCGCAACCGGCGCTAGCCGCCGCCCATGTGCTGCTGGGCGCGCTGGACGAGGCGGCGATGGTCGTGGCGCGCGCAGACGACGCGCTGGCGGCGCGCAGGGAGATGGGCCAGACCGTCCATCGCCTGCTCGAGGGCCTGCGGGTACCGGTGAGCTGAGGGCACACAGCGCGCGTGAGTGGGCCCATCGAAACTCGGCGCGCTTCACTCGCCGATCTCGACGCGCTCCTCGCTCACATCACTGCCGGGTTCGAGTCCTACGTTGTGTTCGCGCCCCAAGGCTGGCTCCCGCCGCCCGTCGAGCATGACCGCGAATCGCTGGCCGAGTTCCTCGGCGACTCCGAGACCTGGGCGTTGCTGGCGCTCGCAGACGGACGGCCCGTGGGGCATGTGGCGTTCTTCCCCGGCCGAGAGCCCGCCCCCGACTATGAGCGCAATTGGCGCGAGCGGCAGAAGATCCCGGGGCTAGCGCACCTCTGGCAGCTGTTCGTGCTGCCCGAATGGTGGGGTCGCGGCGTAGCCCCGACGCTGCATGACGCCGCGGTTGCCGAAATGGGCGCGCGCGGCTTCGACACGGCCCGGCTCTACACGCCGACCTCCCACGCCCGCGCGCGACGCTTCTACGAGCGCCGCGGCTGGTCGGGGCACGAGGACCGGTGGAACGAGCAGCTGCGGCTGACACTGACCGAGTACTGGCTGGCGATCCCGCCGGCCGCCGCTTCATAGGGCGCCCCGTCGGCCCGGCGGTGCGAAGTTATATGGCGCCAGGCGACCATAACTTCGCACGCACCCCGGCGCCCTATCCGTCCGGGCGCCCGAGAACGCGCACGTGCACCAGGAACGTCCGCCCGCCGCCCGCCGCCGGCAGCGCAGGACCAGGGCGCCGGAGATCAAGTCCCTGCGCGCGCGAGAACCGTCGCGCCGCGCGGCGTCTGACAAGCGCCACGGCGGCCGCGCCCGCCACGAAGCCGGTGGCGGCAGCAGCAGCGGCCTGGACGGCCGGCAGTGCCTGCGCGGAGGTCGTTTCGATCGGCCGCACGTCGGCGAGCACCGGCAGCCCCTCGACCGTCTCCTCGGGCTCGACCACCTCGCCCGCAGCCTCGACCACCTCGCCGGGGCCTCGACGACCTCCCGGGGCTCGACCCCTCGCCTCAGTCTGGATTGGCTCCTCGGCCACACGCGACATGGTGACAGCGCGAGGGGAGTTTTGAAAGCGAACCCCGGCGTCAGTCACCCGCTCGTTACGATCCCGGGGCCGTGCCGACCCGGATCGACGTCTTCGCCAAGGCGCGCGAGCACGAGGATCTCGAGCGTCTGAGCCTCGCGCGCGAGCTTGGAGCGCTGCCTTATTTCCACGTGCTTGAGGGCCCGACGCTGCCCGTCGTCGAGATGGAGGGCCAGCGCCGGATCATGCTGGGCTCGAACAACTACCTGGGGCTGACCGGCGACGAGCGGGTGAAACAGGGGGCGCTTAAGGCGGTCGAGCGCTACGGCACTGGCCTCACCGGCTCGCGCTTTCTGAACGGCACGACCGACATGCACGTCCGGCTCGAGCAGGAGCTGGCCGAGTGGCTCGGGACCGAGTCCGCGATCGTCTTCACGACCGGCCACCAGGCCAACGTGGGCTCGCTGGGCACGATCCTGGCCCCCGGGGACACGGTGGTCGTCGACTCCGGCGATCACGCATCGATCCTCGACGGCTGCATCCTCTCGCGGGCCAAGCTCAGGGCCTTCCGCCACAACCGGCTCGACCGGCTCGAGCGCACGCTCGAGAAGGCCGAGGCCGACGGCGGCGGGATCCTCGTTGTCGTCGACGGAGTCTTCTCGATGGAGGGCGACGTCGCCCCCCTGCCGGAGATCGTCGAGCTCTGCAAGCGTTTCGGCGCCAGGCTGATGGTCGACGAGGCTCATGCCCTGGGCGTCCTCGGGGCGCGCGGGGCGGGGGTCTCGGAGCTGCTGGGCGTTGAGGACCAGGTCGATCTGCGGATGGCCACGTTCTCCAAGTCGCTGGCCTCGTGCGGCGGCGTGATCGCCGGCCCGGAAGACGTGATCGAGTACCTGCGAGTTGCTTCGCGGCCGTTCATCTTCACGGCATCCGCGGTACCGGCGGCGCTCGGGGCCACGCTCGCCGCCGTGCAGATCTGCCGCTCCGACGAGGGGCGTGCGCTGTTCGCCCGCGTGCTCGAGAACGCCAGCTACCTGCATTCGGGTCTCCGCGGCATGGGGTTCCGCGTCGTCCATCCGACGCGCCTGTCGGACGGCACGGAGATCGTCACGCCCGTCGTCCCGGTGGTGATCGGCGATGACTGGAAGGCAGCTTTCCTGTGGAAGGCGCTGTACGACGAGGGCGTGTTCGTCAACACCGCGATCCATCCGGCCGTCCCGCCGGCGGGTGCGCTCCTGCGCACGAGCGTGATGGCCACCCACGAGCGCGACACGCTCGATGCGGCGCTCGAGATCTTCGCCACCGTCAAGCGGACGTTCGAGGCCGAGCACGGCCCGCTCCCCCCGCCGGAGTGAGTCGCCACCTGGGTCAGTGGACCGCCGAAGCTTGTCCACTCAGGCACAAGTCGCTGCGCACAGAAAATTCACGCTCTAAGCACATCCCGCGCACTTGTGACGTTGCTGTGACCGGCCGCGTCGCGTAGCGTGGCGGAGCGTTGAAGTGTGGCCGGACGCACGTCGCTGGAGCCCATCGGGGTAGGGGTGGGGAGGGGGCGGCTGAGGGGCCACTTTGAGACGCCTAAGGGCGAGAGAGGAACAGCAGGCGCAGCGCAAGCGGCAGCCGTTCGTGGTCGTGGCGCTGTTGTATTGGCCAAATCGGTCTGCCCGATGCGGACCATCACAACCAGGGAGAGAGCAGCATGACGTTCAGCGCCACGATGACGCCCGATCCGCAGCGGATGCAGGCACTGGAGAGAGCCAATGCGGTACGGCTGAAGCGCGCCGAGCTCAAACGTAGGATCGCGGGCGGCCACCTGTCCGCAGCTGAAATCATCCTCGACCTTCCGTGGGAGGCGAGAAACTGGCCGGTGGGAGAACTGCTTACAAGCCAGCGCCGCTGGGGCAGCATTCGGACCCGGAAGCTGCTGACCGGCATGCACATCTCGGAGAACCGGCCCGTGGGCGAGCTGACCGAGCGTCAGCGGAACGCGCTCGCCGGCCGGCTTCGGGCCCACGTCTCCGAGGAGTTCGAGCTAGTCGTCTAGTCGTATCGATATGGGGTCGGCACATGTGCCGACCTCACCGAGGCGCACATGTGCGCCTCGGCCGGGCCGATCATGATCGGCCCGGATTCATTTAAGAGCGTAACTAAGGCGAGATGCCGAGCGGCAGCGGGTTGGCGCCCGAGAGAAAGAGGAACCAGACGATGAACCCGACGATCGTGATCCCGGCGCTCACGACCAGCACCGCCTCGAGCACGAGATGGCCGGGGTCATCGAGCCCCCGCGCCCTGCGGTTGGCACGGTAGACGTCGCTCAGCTTGCCGAGCAGCGAGGCCAACACGACGATCGTGACCACCGCACCGGGGAAGGCCGCCGCGAGGGCCGTGCCCAGCGAGTCGGTGGCGCCCTGGACCTGCGAGCCGATCCACAGCCACAGCAGCGGGGTTCCGATCCAAAGCACGAAGCTGCCGATGAACATGATCAGCAGCACCAGGACGGCCCCCGCACCGGTCCTCAGCGCCAGACGCATACGGCTTCAGGTTAGGCGCTGCGGGCCACGGGGAAGGCCCCGTGGCCCCTGGCTAACGGACAGCCAGAGGAGAGCTTGACCTGCCACCACCCCATGAGCATGCCGATCAGGCCCAGGCGGGGCCTGACCTGCCACACGCCGCAACCAGGCTCGCCCAGATCGCTATGGGCGACGCGAGCAAAGCGGTGCTTGGACGGCTCGAGCAGCATCTGCTCCAGGCGCACGCGGTTAGCCGCCTGGACATCGGCGCGTTCGGCGATCGTCACCCGCGCTGCGCGCAGGCGCTCGGCCAGCTCGTCGCGCACCTGCTCGAGCTCTCCCAGCCCGAGCAGTCGCGGCTCGCCGTGGCGCTCGGCCGGTCGCTCCAGCCCACCCATGCGGTAGGCGGTTACGAAGGCATCTGCCAGCTCGCGTTCGAGCCGCGCGATCTGGCCCCGCAGGGAGCGACGCGCAGCGCGCTCGTCGACCTCGATGACGCTCGGCAGTACCTGCGATGGAGCGGTGCTGTGCTCGAGTAGCTCGATGACTCCCTCCTTCGGTGGCCGGGCCAGCTTAGCACCGGCTAAAGGGTCGGGCGATGGTTGGCTCTACACGCTGTGCAGGGCCTCAAGGCAGACCCACAGCGCCTCCTCGATGTGGATCGCGGGCACCCCCTCTACGCCGACGGTGAACAGCGCCACGCGCGCCGTGCGCGACGTTGCCGCATGACCTGGCGCCACGTCGCCGAACAGCAACCCGTGGACGTGGCGCTGGTCGGCCACCACAAGCCTGCCGGCCGGTAGGTAGGCGGCGTACTCACTCGAGCCGAGCCGGTCGCCCTCCACGGTCTGCCGAATGCCCAGGCCGCCGGCGTCGACCAGGTCCGCGTCGAGCGCCCACACGGGGACGCCGGTCTCTACCAGCGCGATCAGGCAGGCATCGTCAATCAGGTTGCGGGGCTGAAAATGCCCCTGGAGCAGGCGGCCGACCGCGGCGCGCTCTGAGGGAATCCTGTCGATCTCGGGATCGAGCCCGATCTGGTGAAAGAACGTGCGGTAGGCGTGGGGAATCGGGTGCGTGCGCATCGCCACCACGCTCATGCCCCGATACCTGCTCGAAAGGTCCTGCAGCCTGTGCTTCAGCTCCCGTGGGCTGTTTCTGAGTCGTGCCGTAGTGGTCACCCAGTCGAGTCTCAGACCCGGGAACTCGTCAGCCAGCTCGGGGGCGACGAAGCCCGGCGCGGCGTCGAGCTCCACCTCTTCTCTCACCGCTCGAGCGCCCTCACCTTGGCTGCCAGCGCGGACGCGGAGAGCCAGTGGTCACCGGTCAGGCGGTAGGCGACGGTCCCGCCACGGCGGGCGAGCTCGAGCAGCGGGCACACCTCCACGCCGTAGATGTCGCCGACCGCGCCGTCGAGATCGAACGCCACGGGGATCGTCCAGCGATGAGTGCGCACCAGCCCGAGCGTCGTCCGCCGGTTGCCGCGCACGTTCACGGCCGCGAAGTGCGCCGCGTTCCCGAGCTTCCTGGAGACCTTCTGGACGGTGTCGATCTGGCGTACGCAGTCCGAGGAGCCGGACACGAAGAACGCCAGCACCACCGGTGAGCGGTCGGCGACCCAGGGGCACAAGTTCAACGCCTGCGGGTTGGGATGCGACGGGTCGCAGCGCGGGTTGAGGTTGGCGTCCTTGTCGACGTTGCCGGTGGCCAGCGGGGCCACGAACCAGTGCAGGCGCTGGCCGGGCGGGACCCCGATCGGACCGAAGCCTCTGGTGATGAAGAGGAACGCGGAGATGCCGATGGCGATCGCGATCCCAATCGCACCGATCATCCGCCGGTAGGGCCGGGTGTCTATCACCGGCTCCGGCGGCCGGTCCCGTCGGCGCGCCGCTTCCGCCGCCGCCCGATCTGGATCTAGGCGATGCGATGGCCCGTCGGCGCTCACGCCACCCGAGCGCGACGTTGCCGTCGCGGAGCCCGGGCCGCCAGCCGCCGACCAAATTCCCGAATGCGCTCGCCCAGATCGGCGCTCTCGGCCAGCGTCAGCGCCGCCGGAAGCACGAGCAGCACTCCACACAGCGACACAGTGAGGTCGATCAGCGTGACGAATCCGAACTGCCGCAGCATCGTGATGTCCGAGATGATCAGCACCGCGAATCCGGCGATCGCCGTGATGCCGGAGGCCAGCACAGCCACGCCGGTGGAGCGGTAGGTGCGCCACAGCGCGTCGGTCAGCTCGTAGCCGTCGGCCCGCTCCTGATGGAAGCGCTCAGAGAGCAGCACGCTGAACTCGGTTGAGATCGCGATCACCAGCGCCCCCAGGCTGGCGGACATCGGGTTGAGCGGAATGCGGATGGCGAACACGATCAGCGCCGACCACCCCGTCGCCAGCGCGATCGGCACCAGCGGCACGAGCGCCCGCTCCAGTCGCCTGAATACCGCCAGCAGCACCAGGCCAACGGCGATCAGACCAGCCAGCAGCGTCAGCAGGCGACGGGCCGACGAAGACAGCGCCGAGTTGGCCTCTGCCGCCAGGACGGGGATCCCCGCCAACCGGGCGCTGACCCCGGGCGGGGGGTGCAGCTGTGAGCGCATGTAGTTGATCACCTGCTGCTGCTTTGACAGCGGCATCAACCGGATGCCGAAGGCCAGCGCCGCCTCGCGTTGGTCCGAGGTGATCACGGCCTGCTTGAAGTACGCGGGGACCCCGGCCAGCAGGCTGTTGACCTGGGACTGGGACTGGGACTGCGCCGACCCGGTGCTCGAGCCGCTCTGAGCGCCGGGCGAGAAGAGGTCCGGCAGCGAGAGCGCAGGGCACAGCGTGGCGTGCGCGCAGCCCTTTTTCTCCACGTACCCGTAGTGGGCCAGCAGGCGCTGCTCGTAGCGCGTCATCCATTGCACCGTCCGCAGCTTGGTGACGTCGCGGGCGCCGACCACGATGTCGATCTCGCCGGACACGCCGGTCACCCGCTCGAGCGTGTTCAGATTGCGCAGGGCCGGCATGCCCGAGGGCACGAGCTTGGTCACATCTGACTGCACCCCGGTCTGCGTGTCGGCCACCCAGCCGCCGAGCGCCAGCACCGCCACCACGGCCAGGACCAGCCCCGGCCGCTCGACCACGAACTCGAGCACGGCGCGGCTGCGCTGGGCCCAGCCTTGACCGCTGCCTCGGCCGGGTCCGCTAGCGACGGCGCCGCGGCCAAGCGGCGACCCCTTCCCGCCGCGCAGCGCCGGCAACCGGATCCGCCCGAGTGGCGCCGCGAGCAGCTCCTGTGCGCCCCGCACCGAGCTGGCAACCACCTCCCCAGCCCCGCGCAGCGAGGCCACGGCCGGGCCGCCGTCGCGCTCGGCCAGGGCCATTGCCGCCGGCGCGGCCACCAGCGCGCAGGCCATCGCGATCAGGATTCCGACCACCAGCAGCAGGCCGAATCCCTGCACCATCGCCACCGGCGAGAGCAGCAGGATCAGAAAACCGGTGGCCGTGGCCAGCGCCGCGGTGGCGATCGCCGGGGCTCCCCGACCGGCCGCCCGGGCGATCGTCTGGGCGGAGTCGCCCTCCTCCGACCGCCGGGCCTCCTGCACCCGCGATTGAAACTGCACGGCGTAGTCCACGCCCAGACCGATGAGGATCGGAAGCACGGCGATGGAGGCCATCGTCAGCGAGGCTCCGACCAGCGACAGCGCTCCGAACGTGATCCCCGCGGCGGCGAGCGCGACTGCCAGGGGCAGCAGCCGCAGCCGGCTGCGGAACACGACCAGCAACGTGGCGGCCATCACCAGCAGCGCTGCGATCAGCAGGAGGGCGATCGAGCCCGTCAGCGATGCGGCCAGGTCGTTCAGCACGACTGGGGCGCCGCTGACCATGTAGGTGCCGCCATAGCCGAGCGCGAACAGCGGCATCTTCACCGCCTGGCGGATCAGGGCGATCGCCTGCCGCTGCTGATCGTCTGTCAGGCTCGACTTCAACCGGACCTGGATCAGCGCGGAGTTGGAGGTCGGGAACAGGTAGGCGAACCTGGCCTTGGGCTGATTGGAGCCACGCGTGGCGTCGAACACGACCTGGGATATGAACTGCTGGTTGTCGATCCTGGGATCGGTCGTCAGGCCGGAGTCGAGGGCCAGCTGCTCGGCCTGCGTCACCAGCTGCTGCTGCTCGAGCTGCTCGGCCGCCGACGCCGCCGCCGCCGCCCGCTTGCGCGTGCGGTGCTCGCCAAGCGCCACGGCGTACGCGGCCTGGCCGGCCTGCTGAATCTGGCGCTCGTCCGACTGCTCCATCGCCGACACGGTCTGGTTGACGGCGCTCACCGCCTGGTTGAGGAACGTGCCCGGTCCGTACACCGCCTGCACGGGCTTCGCTTTCATCAGCTTGCCGCAAGCGCTGTGCCAGCCGCCGTAGGGCGTCGCGCTCTTGGCCGGAGCCGGCGTGTAGGCCCCGAGCTGCTGGTTGGGAACGACGTCCAGGCCGGCCAGGCAGCCCTCGAGGAAGCTGAGCGTGCCCAGGTCCTTGCTCAGCACGAGCTTGGAAAGGGGCTCGCGGATCAGGATCACGACCGCCTGCGAGCCGAAGTGGTTCTGGTCGTCGACCGTCGCCTGGTAGCTGGACGACGAGCTCGACACGAACGAGTCGATTCCCGTCGACGGCTGGAGGCGAAGCGCGAGCAGCCCGCCGCCGATCGCCAGCGCGAGCACGATCGAGAGCGCCAGCACCGGTCGCCGGGCGGAGGCCAACGCGACCCGCTCCAAGCGCTTCGTAATCCTCATGCCGGCGTGAGGCTACCGGTGGTGCCTGCGATGCACGCCATAACGCGTGCGCCCACGGACCTGACGTCCCCAGGGGCATCACGCACAGCGAACATCAGTCCATCGACAGCGGACCCTGTGACTCGCCGGCCAGGAACTGGCGGATAAACGGGTTCTCCGAGTTGAGCATGTCCTCGGCCGGCCCGGCCTCGACGATCCGGCCCTTCCACATCACGTTGATGTAGTCGGCAACCCGCCTGGCGCTCATGATGTCGTGGGTGATCACGCAGAACGTCGGCAGGTGCTCTTTCTGGGCCTTCTTGGCGTCGTCCATCATGTCGCGGTGGATCTCGAGGATGAGCTCGCCGAGCAGCGCCGTGCGCACCGGGTCGAGCCCCGAGTCAGGCTCGTCGAACAGGACGATGTCTGGCTCCAGGACCAGCGCCCGCGCGAACCCGGCGCGCTTGCGCATACCCCCGGAGAGCTCGTTTGGCATCTTGTCGCGCGCCTCACCGAGGCCAACCTCGTTCAGCCGGCGCATGACGATGTCCTCGACCTCGTCCTCCCCCTTCTCGGTGTGCTGCCGAAGGGGGAAGGAGACGTTGTCGTAGAGGTTCATCGAGCCGAACAGCGCGCCGTCCTGGAACAGCAGGCCGAACTTCTTGCGCATGTCGAACAGGTCGTCGTCCGGCATGTTCGGCACCGACTGGCCGTGCACCAGGATGTCGCCTTCGTCGGGGTAGAGCAGGCCCACCATGTGCTTGATGCACACCGACTTCCCGGTACCGGAGGGCCCGAGGATCATCGACACCATGCCCTCGGGCAGACCCATGTTCAGCCCCCGCAGGATCTTATTGCGGCCGAACGCCTTGTAGGTGTCGATGAACTCGCAAGCGTCTGGGCGCCCGGACGGATAGTGCTTGTAGGTGTGGAACTTGTACTCCTCCTCGTCGGCCCCGGGCGGCGGCGGCGGTCGCGAGTCTGGCTCGTCGACCACCGACACGCGCGACTGGCGCTCCTCCTCTTCGCCCTCCGCACCGCGTCCGTCGCCTTCCTCGCCGCGGGGCTCGCCGTCCTGCCGCGGGCTCGCCGTCCTCGCCGGCGGGGCTCGCCGTCCTCGCGGCCCTGAGCTCCGTCGCCCCGGGTGTCGTCCTGGCGCGCCTGCGTCTCCTCGCGGGCCTCAGGCTCGCCCGACCCCTGGCCGTCGCCTGGCTCCTGCCCGGCGCCCCATGCCGTCGCCGGCTGGCGCCCTCCCGCGTCACCCTGGTCGGCCTCGTGGCCATCTTGGGGCCCGCCGGACTCCTGCTGCGCCGTTTGGCCCTGATCGGGACGACCCTGCTGTCCACCGGACTCGGAGCCCTGAAGCCACGGCACCCAACCTCCGCCGGACTCGACGGGAGCCGGCTGATCGCCGCCGGCCGCGGGCGCCTCGCCACCGGATTGCGGCCCCTCCCCACCGGCCGCCGGCCCCTCGCCACCGGATTGCGGCTGGGAGGAGCCTGACGCGGGCTGGTCGCCGCCCGGGGCGGCGGCCTCCTCCTCGCCCTTGGAGCCACTTCCGAACCTAAAACGCCGCATGTCAGCCTCCGATTGGTGCCCTGGGGTTGGCGCCCCAGAAGATCTGGGTCCCGAGCATGCCGATGAGATGTACAGAGATCAAGTTCAGCACCATCGACTTGGCGGTCGCCGTCCCCACACCGACCGGCCCGCCGCCGGCGTTGTAGCCGTAATAGCAGCCGACTAGAACGATGACGGTCGCCATCGCCATAGCCTTTATCAAGCTGAATAAGAGATCAGGTGGGTTCTGGAACTCCCAGAAGATGACGAAGAAACCTCCCGAGGAGACAAACCCCAGCTCCTGGACCGAGACCACGTAGCTGGCGAAGAACCCGGCGCCGATCGAGACCAGGTACATGAACGGCAACACGAGCCATGCGGCCAGCAGCCGCGTGGCGCAGAGGAAGGTCATACCGCTGATGCCCATCACCTCGAGGGCGTCGATCTCATCCGAGATCCGCATCGAGCCCAGCTCGGCGACCAGACCCGTGCCCACCTTGGCGGCCATCATGTAGCCGAAGGCGTAGGGCACGAGCTCACGCAGATCGCACCAGGCGTCGAACACGCCGGCGTATGCAGGCGTGCCGTTGGTGTTCGAGAAGTAACCGCCCTCCAAGCCACAGGTCAGCCCGGTGATGAACACCAGGCCCCAGATGACGAGCGTCGAGCCGACGATCAGGATGCCCGCCTGGCGGAGCGTCTCGCCGAAGAACTTCAGCGGGCGACCGGTGAAGACCTCATAGAGAATCCGCGTGCAGAACTTGACGATCTCGCCGAACGACTCGACCCAGCCGCGCGGTGCCGCCAGCAGATCACCCATCAGCGCGTGCCTTCTGTCGGCTCATCACCTATTCCGCATCTCTCGGAGCCGGGGATCACTTGGGAATCGTCGTGAGCTCCGGGTGCGTAGCCAGCAGCGTCTGCGTGAAGGCGTAGTTGAACGCGAAGATGCCCAAGAACGCGATGACCACCGCCTGGTTGACGGCGCGGCCCACCCCCTCGGCGCCGCCCGACGCGGTCATGCCCTTGTAGCAGCACACGATCGCGATGATCGCCCCGAACAGCGTCGTCTTGAGCACCGAGCCCCAGAGGTTCGTGGTGTCGGCGTTGTTGAACAGCGTGATGAAAAACGGCCCGATCGGAGCGTGGTTGACGATCGTCGCCAGAATCCCGCCGAAGATCCCGAACAGCAGCGCGTAGATGTCGAACAGCCCTGTGACCAGCATCAGCGCCAGAAAGCGCGGCACGACCAGGCTCTTGACCGGGTCCACGCCCAGGACCTGAAGGGCGTCCAGCTCCTCGCGGATCTTCCGCGCGCCGAGGTCGGCGGTGATCGCAGTCCCGGCCACTCCGGCCAGCACGATCGCGTCGACGAACGGCGCGAACTCCCTGATCGAGGCCAGCACGAAGAAGCCGCCGAGCCGGTCGAGCGCACCGAACAACGTCAGGAAATTGGCAGCCTGAAGCCCTGGGGCTTCGTAGCCGAAGGCGATCGTCGAGATGAGCAGCGGAAACCAGCACAGCTTCAGAGCGAACATGAACTGGCCGGCGAACTCGCCGCCGTAGGAGTACGGCGGGCGGGCGGCCGAGATGAGCGTCCGCCCGGTCAGCAGCACCATGTTCCCGACCTCTTCGAGCAGGCTCTTAGTCGGTAGGAACGCTCGGTCCGCGACTGCTCGAATCACCTGTGCTCTTTCCTCCCGTGTCCGTGCACCGGCGCCTTGACGGGCTACCTGGCCGTAACACTACGGTACGGCTGGCGCAAAGACCAGGTTGAACCGTCGTTCAGCGGATGCCGCGAGCCTTCGTCCGACGGCAGGGAACTGCCGTCCCAGCGGCCCTCGTGATGATATGTTGGCCGCCTCTTGTGCGGGTGGAGACCGAGGAGCTGCTCGTTCGCCGCCGGTCTGGTGGCGCTGGTCGCGCTGGGCGCGTGCGGCTCCGGGCCGCGGCAGGACGCCACCGAGCCGAGCGGCAACTTTCCCGTCGCCGTCAGCACGCACTGGACGACGAGCCAGACCCTCTCCCAGCACACGCAGCTCGTGATCACGGTTCACAACAGCGGCCGCAAGACGATTCCCGACGCGGCCGTCACGATCACCGACGGCAATCCCAGTCTCGGCAGCCAGGCCCAAGCCTTCCAGGAGCTCTTGCACATGCGGGGGTTGGCCTCCCAGTCCCGAGCCGTGTGGATCGTCGACGGCGCGCCTGACCCTTCGCAGCAGTCCTGTCCCCAGAACTTAAACGCCGAGACATACACCGGCTCGAACTACAGCGCCTGCTCGGGCGGGCCCGGGGGTGCGGCCACCGCATACTCCAATACCTGGGCTCTGGGTTCGCTGGCGCCCGGCAAGTCGGCCACGTTCGTCTGGCATCTGACCGCGGTCCAATCCGGCACGCACGTCGTCCACTGGCGCGTCGCGGCGGGGCTGAACGGCAAGGCCAAGGCCGTCACCGCTTCAGGCGGGCCGCCCGAGGGCCTCTTCACGGTCTCGATCAGCAATGCGCCGGAGCAGTCCTATGTCAACGGCAACGGCCAGATCGTCGTTACGCCTTAGGGCGCGGCTCGGCTAGGCCCCGCTCGGTTAGGCGCTGAGGTCGGTTAGGCGCTGAGGTCGACGCCACCCTCCTCGGCTCGGCCCAGAGGTCGGTTAGGCGCTGCTCGACTCGGCCCAGAGGTCGACGCCACCCTCGACCGCGTACTGCTCGATCTCCTCGAGCTCTCCCTGGTCGAACGCCAGGCGCTTCAGGCTGTCGACGTTCTGCTCGAGCTGGGTCACGCTGCTCGCACCGAGCAGCGCAGAAGTGACGCGCGGGTCGCGCAGCGCCCAGGCAACCGCCAGCTGGGCCAGGCTCTGCCCCCGCCGCTCGGCGATCTCGTTCAGGCCACGCACGCGCGCCAGGTTCTCGTCGGTGATCAGCTCTGAGCCGAAATAGTTCCCCCGCCGCACTCTCGAGTCCTCGGGCACGCCGTCTAGATACTTGTCCGTGAGTAGCCCTTGGGCCAGCGGCGAAAACACGATCGACCCCACGCCCTCGCGCTCGAGCACGTCGAGCAGCTCGTCCTCGATCCAACGGTTGAGGAGCGAATATGAGGGCTGGTGGATCAGCAGCGGCGTGCCCAGCTCCCGCAGAATCCGCACCGCCTCCTCCGTGCGCCGTGGGCCATACGAGGAGACGCCGACGTACCGTGCCTTGCCCTGACGGACCGCCGCGTCGAGCGCGCCCATCGTCTCCTCGAGCGGCGTCTCGGGGTCGAAGCGGTGCGAATAGAAGATGTCCACGTGGTCTAGGCGCATCCGCTTCAGGCTCTGCTCCAGGCTTGCCAGCAGGTACTTGCGCGATCCCCACTCGCCGTAGGGGCCGGGCCACATGTCATAGCCCGCCTTGGTGGAGATGATCAGCTCGTCGCGATACGGCCCGAAGTCCTCGGAGAGGATCCGGCCGAAGTTGATCTCCGCCGAGCCGTACGGGGGCCCGTAGTTGTTGGCCAGGTCGAAATGGGTGATGCCCGAGATTGAAGGCCCGGCGCAGGATCGCGCGGCTGTCCCGGAGCGGGCGATCGTCCCCGAAGTTCTGCCACAGCCCGAGCGAGATCGCGGGCAGCCGCAGGCCACTGCGCCCGCAGCGCCGATAGGGCATCGAGTCGTAGCGATCCGGGGCAGGTAGGTAGAAGCTCGGGGCCAGCTCCGAGTTGAACGGCACAGGACGAGTATTCCACGGGGGACGGGGGCCGGGGGACGGGGGGCGGGGGTGCAGGGGGTCGGGGTGCGCGAGGCGGGGACGGGTGCGCGGGGGCGTACGCGGCCCCCGCCCCGCGCGTCGACCTGTTCAACGCCGCCCCCGCCGCCTCGGAATTCGGCGCCCAACCCCGCGCTCGACCTGTTCAACGTGTCATTTCACTTCTGACGAGGCGGGAGTGTCACGTTCGACATGCTGAGCATGTCGAACGTGACAACCGGGCCCCGGAGACAACGGATTGTCACGTTGACCAGCTCGAGCCCCGCGACGGTCACATCGACCAGGCCTACCGGAGGGCCGGCAAGGGCCGGGCCGGGCCGAGCGAACGCCCCCGGACCAGAACGCCCCACCGTCCCCGAGCTCCCGCCCCCCATGCCCAACCCCACCCCCCAACACCGCCCCCACCCCACCACCTCCCCTTTCGCCCGACGGCAAACCGCCCCTTTCCGGACTTTGGACATTTGGCTAAACCCTCGCGGCCTGGCTTCGCCTACATTCCTCGCTCACGCCACCGTCAATGAAGGAAGCCATGCCTCGCATCCGACAGCAGAACGTGCTCGCAGCGCAGTGGACCCCGAACGGGGGCGCGCTCGGGACGACCGACCTGACCGTCCCCGACAACCAGACCTTCGGGGCAAACGTGTTCTCCACGACCGTGCAGCACCAGCGGCTGCCGCGCGAGGTGTTCCTGAAGCTTCAGCAGACGCTGGCCGAGGGCGAGGTATTCGACACCTCGCTGGCCGACGCCGTGGCTCAGGCGATGAAGGACTGGGCGTTGGAGCGGGGCGCCACGCATTACACGCACTGGTTCCAGCCGCTGACGGGCTCGACCGCGGAGAAGCACGACAGCTTCTACGCCCCCACGGGCGAGGGTACGGCGCTGGCCGAGTTCTCCGGCAAGGAGCTGATCCAGGGCGAGCCTGACGCGTCGAGCTTCCCCACAGGCGGTATCCGGGCCACGTTCGAGGCCCGTGGCTACACGGCCTGGGACCCGACGTCGCCCGCGTTCATCCTGGAGAACCCAAACGGCGCGCTGCTCTGCATCCCCACGGCGTTCGCCTCCTGGACCGGTGAGGCGCTCGACCACAAGATCCCGCTGCTGCGCAGCATGGATGCCCTCTCCAAGTCCGCCATCAGAGCGCTGAGGCTGTTCGGCGACGAGGCCGCGCAGCGTGTGTTCACGACCGTCGGCGCGGAGCAGGAGTACTTCCTGATCGACGAGCACTACTACTTCGAGCGGCCCGATCTCGTCACCACCGGGCGAACCCTCTTCGGCGCCAAGCCGCCGAAGGGCCACGAGCTCGACGATCACTACTTCGGCTCGATCCCCGAGCGCATCCTGGCCTGCATGCTCGAGACCGAGCGCGAGCTCTCGAAGCTTGGCGTCCCGGTCAAGACGCGCCACAACGAGGTGGCACCGAACCAGTACGAGATCGCGCCGGTGTTCGAGAACTCCAACGTCGGCTCCGACCATCAGCAGCTGACGATGCAGGTCATGCAGAACGTGGCGCGACGGTATGGCCTCGCATGCCTGCTGCACGAGAAGCCGTTCGCGGGCGTCAACGGCTCGGGCAAGCACAACAACTGGTCGATGGGCACCGACTCGGGCAAGAACCTGCTCGACCCCGGCGACACCCCCCACAAGAACCTGGAGTTCCTGTTCTTCTGCGCCGCCGTCATCCAGGCGGTCAACAAGCACCAGGGGCTGCTCCGGGCCTCGATCGCCTCGCCTGGGCAGGACTACCGGCTGGGCGCCAACGAGGCGCCGCCGGCGATCATCTCGATCTTCCTGGGCGCGGAGCTGGAGAAGGTCTTCGGCGCGATCGAGCGAGGCGAAGCCGGCGAGAGCACCCCGGGGTCATTCCTCGGGCTGGGCACGCCCGCACTGCCGCCGCTGCCGATGCACGGCGGCGACCGCAACCGCACGAGCCCGTTCGCCTTCACCGGCAACAAGTTCGAGTTCAGGGCACTGGGCTCGAGCATGTCGTTGTCGCTCCCCAACACGGTGCTCAACACGATCGTCGCCGAGGCCATCGACTACCTGGCCGAGGAGCTGGAGGACGCGCTGGGCGGCGGTGCCTCGCTCGAGGAGGCGGTGCAGGGCGTGCTGCAGCGCAGCTACGCCGCCAACAAGCGGATCGTCTTCAGCGGGGACAACTACGCCGGGTCCTGGCACGTGGAGGCCGCGGAGCGCGGCTTGCTCAACCTCCGGTCCACGCCCGACGCCCTGCCGTACTTGGTCAACGACGAGACCGTGACGCTGTTCTCCAGCTACGCGGTGCTCTCGAAGCGGGAACTGGACTCGCGCTTCGAGGTGTTCCTCGAGCAGTACGTGACCAAGCTGAACATCGAGGCCGAGACCGCCGCCACGATCGCCCGGACGATGTTGCTGCCGGCCGCTGCGCGGCACCTGGCGTTGCTGCGCGAGGCCGACCTGCCGGAGCTGGCGACCGACACGGCGGAGCTGATCCACGTGTTCACCGACGTGCTGCGCCAGCTCGAAGAGGTAAACGTGGCGGATAACCATCCCCACAACGACCCGCTGGGGCACGCGAAGTACATGCACGACAAGGTGATCCCGGCCATGGAGGCGGTTCGCATCGCGGCCGACGGACTGGAGATGGTCGTGGCCGACGACCTGTGGCCGCTGCCGAAGTACTCGGAGATCCTGTTCATCAAGTAGCCGCGCTGCGCGCTACGGCGCGCGCGCGGCGGATCGGTCCACCCCGACCGCGGCCCGCCAGCGTCTGCCGGCCAAGCGTTGGGCGTTACGCCCTCCTCTTGGCCGGTTTGCGCGTGGCGTGCGTTGTCCTCAGCTCGAACGGACCTCGCACTCCCAGCGAGCGCAGGAAGCGGGCGAACGACACGCCCGCCATGGTGACCTGTCCCTCGCGATAGCCGCTGGTGACGCGGGCCTGCGTCGCGCCGTTGGCCATGCTCCACCCGGTTTCGATGCAGGTCCCCGAGCGTTTGTAGTAGGCGACCGGCTGCCCGGTGCTCAGCATCGTGCCGGGCTGTGCCAGCTGGGTGATCTGCTCCGCCACGTACACGTACTGGCCGGCAGACGGTCCGTCGAGCAGCTGGTACCAGACGTAGGGCTCACCCTTGAACCAGTTGTGGTCGATGCCGACGACCACGCCGTCGCCGAGCGCGCGGACCGGCTCGCCGCGGGCCATGCAGAAGTCGACGCCCTGGTCGGTGCGCCCGGTCTTGTAGCCGTCACTGTGCAGCGGGTTGCCATACCCCGTGTAGCCCGCGGCGTATGCCTGGTCGAAGTAGAGCGAGATCGCACCCTGCTCTGCCCCGCCGCTGGCCGAGACGATTCCGTAGCTGACGCGGTCGACATTGCTGCCCACGAAGTTCGCGGCGCTCGAGGCTCCGACAAGCTGGTTGTTCACGTACACCAGGCTCCGCGCCTGGGTGCCCGCCGCCAGCACCTGGCGGACCTGCAGGGTGAACCAAGTCCCGAGCGGCAGCGGGAACGGAGCGGTGAGCGCCTGCTGCGTGACAGTGCCTCCGGAGTTGGTCGTCGTCACGAGCTCGGCCAGGTTGCTGCTGTAGTCGATGACGATGCTGTCCTCGGTGTAGCTTCCGTCGCTGCCGGGAACGGCGTGCCAGCCGATCAGCGTCTGCTGCCCTGCCGGGGCTTCATGAAAGCCGTAGGGAAGATAGAAGGAGGCGCCGTAGGCCACGCTCTGGCGCACCGTCCAGTTGACGGCAAACGAGCCCTCGACATTCCCGCCGGAGCCGGAGCCGCTGTAGGCCGCGGTCGACCCCGTGCCGGAGTAGGCGGCGGCGAACGTCTGCCCATCGGAGCGGTAGCGCACGCCGGCAGCGCTCAGCGTGCCACCGTTCTGAGACGTCCCCGCCGAGAAGGCGCCGAGCTGGCCGCCCTTGGCGCTGACCAGGGCTGCGTCCGCGGTCGCCGAGGCGCAGACGAAGCACAGGGCCATGGTCGCCAGCGCCAGGGCAACGGTTCGCGCTGCTCGCTCGAAACTACTCAGATCGCACGTGGTCGCGAACACGGGCTGACTCCTTCTCTCTCCGATGCTTGGTTTGCGCCGGTGCCTGCGGAGTTAGCTGACGGGCTCGCGCTCACGGTGAGCGCTACCGGCGGATCACCACCGGATTCGCCCCATACGACTTGGGCTCCCCGCTCCCCGGGACGGCACGCCGGGGATTAGGCAACTGCAATCAACTCCGGCGCGACCGCAGAGTTGCGCTTCGTTTACCTAAAACTTCTCAGTGGAGTCGGTTCCTCCGCTACGGTGGCCCCGCGTGCGGACCGCGCTCTTCACGACCTGCCTTGTGGATGCGCTGTTCCCGGATGCCGGCCGGGCGACCGTGCGGCTCCTGGAGCGCCTTGGCCAGCCGCTGGAGTTCCCGCTCGAGCAGACCTGTTGCGGGCAGATGCACGCCAACAGCGGCTACTTCGAGCCCGATCTCGTGCGTCGCTACGTGGACACGTTCGAGTCGTATGACGCGGTCGTCGTCCCGTCCGGCTCGTGCGCCGGCAGCATCCGCCACCAGCATCCGATGGTCGCCCGCGCGGCTGGTGACGAGGCGCTCGCCCGACGGGCCGAGGCCGTAGCCGCCAGGACGTATGAGCTCTCGCAGTTCCTGGTCGATGTGCTCGACACCGATGATGTCGGCGCGTACTTCCCTCACAGCGTCACCTACCACCCGACGTGTCACTCGCTGCGGCTGCTGGGGGTTGGCGACAGGCCGCTGCGCCTGTTGCGCAACGTACGTGGCATCGATCTGATCGCGCTCGAGCGCTGGGATGAGTGCTGCGGATTCGGCGGCACGTTCTCGGTCAAGAATCCGGACGTGTCGGCGGCCATGCTCACCGACAAGATGGACGCCGTGATCGAGACCGGCGCCGAGGTGCTGTGCGCCGGCGACCGGTCCTGCCTCATGCACATCGGCGGCGGACTCGATCGAATCCGCGCCGGAGTGCGGACGCTTCACCTGGCGGAGATCCTGGCCAGCACCGAGACCGTCCGATGAGCCACGGCGAGACGATCTGGACGGAGGACCCGCCGTTTCCGGCCAACGCCAAGCGCTCGGTCCAAGAAGCTCAGCCGCGGCGCAATATCCGCAAGGCCACCACGACGATCCGCGAGCGTCGCGCGGGATTGGTGAAGGAGATGCCCGACTGGCAAGAGCTACGCGACGCGGGCCAGGCGATCAAGGACGACGTGCTGAGGCACATGGACCGCTACCTGGAGCGCTTCGAAGCTGCCGCCACCAGCCGGGGCGCGCAGGTGCACTGGGCCCGGGACGCGGACGAGGCAAACTCGATCGTCACCTCGCTCGTTCAGCGGACGGGCGAGCGGGAGGTGATCAAGTCCAAGTCGATGACCACCGCCGAGATCGGACTCGACGCGGCGCTGTCGGAGAACGGCATCACGGCGATCGAGACTGACCTGGCCGAGCTGATCGTGCAGCTCGGCCAGGACAGGCCGAGCCACATCGTCGTTCCTGCGATCCACAAGAACCGGGCGGAGATCCGGGAGATCTTCCTCAAAGAGATGGCTGACGCCCCGCCCGATCTCACCGACGACCCTCACGCCCTGGCGGAGGCATCGCGGCGCCACCTGCGGCGCAAGTTCTTTCAGGCAAAGGTGGCGATCAGCGGTGCCAACTTCGCGGTCGCGGAGACCGGCTCGCTGCTGATCGCCGAGTCGGAGGGCAACGCCCGCATGTGCCTGACGCTGCCCGAGACGCTGATCTCGGTGGTGGGGATCGAGAAGCTCGTGCCCACCTTCCGCGAGCTTGAGGTGTTCCTTCAGCTGCTGCCGCGCTCCGCGACCGGCGAACGGATGAACCCCTACAACTCTGTGTGGACGGGCGTGACGCCCGGCGACGGCCCGCAGCAGGTTCACATCGTGCTGCTCGACAATGGTCGCACCAACGTCCTGCGCGACGAGCTCGGGCGCCAGGCGCTCCGCTGTATCCGCTGCGCGGCGTGCCTGAACGTATGCCCGGTCTATGAGCGCGCAGGCGGGCACGCCTACGACGCCACGTACCCCGGGCCGATCGGCGCGATCCTCACGCCCCAGCTGGTGGGCGTGGAGCACGCCTCCAAGCTGCCGTTCGCCTCCACGCTGTGCGGCTACTGCTACGAGGTCTGCCCCGTCAAGATCGATATTCCGAGCGTGCTGGTCAAGCTGCGCCACGACTCGGTCAAAGCCAAGAAGCATCTGGGCGAGGCGGCGTTGTTCGCGACCGCGGGCAGCGCGATGAAGAGCCGCCGGCGGTGGAGTGCGGCACTGAGGCTCGCGCCGCTGATGCGTCTGTTGCGCCGCGGCGGACCGCCGCCGGTTGCGCAGTGGACGAGCGTTCGCGATCTGCCCAGCCCTCCCCAGCACTCGTTCCGGCAGTGGTGGGTCAAGGAACACGAAGCCAGGCAAAGGGGGAACGCGCGATGAGCGCCCGCGAGGAGATCCTGGCTCGCGTGCGGGAGGCAATCGGGCCGACCCCGGCGGCCGCGGCGCCGGCCCAAGAGATCCCGCGCCGTTACCGCACGCAGATCGACGGCGGGGTTGACAAGTTCATGGCTCGGCTTGACCACTACGACGCCAAGGCACGGCGAGTCACGCGCGGCGAGCTCGACGCCACGGTTCGGGCCGCCCTCGCCGAGCGGCGCGCCCGACGCGTGGTCGCGCCGCAGGGAGTGCCAGAGGCCTGGCTCGAGGGGGTCGAGCCGCTGGGGGACACGCCGCCACTGGACGCCCAGGCCCTTGACCAATCCGACGGCGTCGTCAGTACATGCGCGACGGCGATCGCGGAAACCGGCACGATCGTGCTCGATGGAGGGGAGGGCATGGGCCGCCGGATCCTGTCGCTCGTGCCGGACTATCACCTGTGCGTGGTCCGCGCGGACCAGATCGTCGGCTCCGTCCCCGAAGCGATCGCGCAGCTCGATCCCGTCCGTCCGATCACGTTCATCTCCGGCCCCTCGGCGACAGTCGACATCGAGCTCGTGCGCGTAGGCGGAGTGCATGGGCCCCGCACGCTGGAGGTCATCGTCGCCGAGTGAGCCGCCGCTCGCCGCGGTGACAATCCGTCCAGGCTCGGCCCGAAACTTTCAGCTTTGCGGTGGGTTTGTCCGCAAAGTGGCCCGCCGCCTGCAGTACGCCCGCCGAGGGCGCTGTCACATTGCTGGTTGCCGTGTGCGACGTCGGCGCTACGGCCTGATGATGCTCTCGGTACTCGCTGCGGCAGTGATGACCGTGCCCTCGACCGGCGCCGCAAAGTCGACAGCTACGCGCAAAGGACCGAAGGCGCGAGTGGCTGCCTCTGACCCGTTCGGCACGCGCGGAATGTGGATCTGGATCCTCCATGATTCGAACGGCGGGAATGTTTCCTCGATCATCAGCAAGGCCCACCGCTATGGGATCGGCACCCTGTACATAAAGAGCAGTGACGGCAACACCAGGCTGTCGCAGTTCAACCGTGGGCTCGTCTCGACGCTGGAGGCACAGGGCATCAACGTCTGCGCCTGGCAGTTCGTCTACGGCAATCACCCCACCCAGGAGGCCCAACTCGGAGCGAACGCGGTCAACGACGGCGCCAACTGCCTGGTCATCGACGCCGAGGGCCAATACGAAGGCAAGTACAACGCCGCGCAGACATACATCACGCATTTGCGAGCGCTGATCGGCACGAGCTTCCCCCTAGCGCTGGCGGGCCTGCCCTACATCGACTACCACCCGGCGTTCCCCTACTCGATCTTCCTGGGACCCGGCGGCGCTCAGTACAACATCCCCCAGATGTACTGGCGCGACATCGGCACGAGCGTCGATCAGGTCTACACCCACACCTACCTCTACAACCGCATCTACACGCGGCCCATCGATCCCCTGGGGCAGGTCTGGCAGAACCCGCCGACGTCCCAGATCGTGCGCTTCCGCCAGTTGCAGAGCGTCTATGGCGCCGCCGGGGTCAGCTGGTGGGATTGGCAGGAAGCGCCGGCGCGGGACTGGTCTGCGATCTCACGCAGCGTGGGCCCCCTGCCGAATGCCGCGGCCGTGGCCGGATACCCCACGCTCCACAAGGGTGCCGCGGGCGACCTCGTCGTCTGGGCGCAGGAGCACCTGCTGGCCGCCGGTGAGCAGGTGGCGGTCAACGGCGGCTATGGGACCGCGACCCAGACCGCGATCCAGAGCTTCCAGCTGGCGAATGGGCTGCCCGCGGATGGGATCCTCGACACCCAGACCTGGGCTGCGCTGCTCCGCTACCAGCCGGACTCGATCCACTGGACGAAGCCTCCCAAGGCCAAGGCGGCGAGGATCGCCGGACGTCAACGGATCACGGCGGCAGCCGTGGCCGCCGCCGACACGAGCGCTGCGCTCAGAGGCTCCTCGCGCCGCGCGGCACCGGTTCCCGCGTCCGCCCTGCTGCCCGCCAAGGGCAACGAGCTCGCCGGCGCACCCGGGCCCGGCTCGCAGTAGAGCGCGTCAGCCCGGACGCACTGACGCGAAACTTTCGGTTTGCAGCGGGTTTCTCAGCTACGGTGGCTCGCCGTATGCAGCTTGCCGTCCGGGCGCGCGGTCACAGGGGTGGTTGTCGAACGCGGCTCCTGCTCGGTTTCCTGGCGCTACTTGTGCTCCTCGCGACCGTGGTGATGGCCGCACCCGCGCCGGCCCGAATCGGTTCGACCGCCACGCGCGAGTCGCCGAGGGCGCGGGCGGCCGCCTATGACCCATTCGCGACGCGCGGAATGTGGATCTGGATCCTCGGCGATTCGAACGGCGGCAGTCTGTCCTCCATCATCGCCACGGCGCACCGCTATCAGGTCCGCACTCTGTACATAAAGAGCAGCGACGGCAACACCATGCTCTCGCAGTTCAACCGTGGGGTCGTCTCGACGCTGCGAGGGCAGGGCATAAACGTCTGCGCCTGGCAGTTCGTCTACGGCAATTACCCCTCTCAGGAGGCCCAGGTTGGCGCCGACGCGGTCAAGGACGGCGCCAACTGCCTGGTCATCGACGCCGAGGGCCAGTACGAGGGCAAGTATTTGCAGGCGCAGACGTACATCACGCATTTGCGAGCGCTGATCGGCACGAGCTTCCCGGTAGCGCTGGCGGGTCTGCCCTACATCGACTACCACCCGGCGTTCCCCTACTCGATCTTCCTGGGACCCGGCGGCGCTCAGTACAACATCCCCCAGATGTACTGGCGCGACATCGGCACGAGCGTCGATCAGGTCTACGCCCACACCTACCTCTATAACCGCCTCTACCTGCGGCCCATAAACCCCCTGGGACAGGTGTACAACGACCCGCCCACGTGGCAGATCCTGCGCTTCCGCCAGTTCCTCCACGTCTACGGCGCCTCCGGCGTCAGCTGGTGGGATTGGCAGTTGTCCCCGCAAGCCGCGTGGTCTGCGATCTCGCGCTACGTGGGCTACCTGTCGCACGTCGCCGCCGCCCCCGGTTACGCCACGATCTCCAAGGGCGCGACCGGCGATCTCGTCGTGTGGGCGCAGGAGCACCTGCTGGCCGCCGGTCAGCAGGTGGCCATCGACGGCGGCTATGGGACCGCGACCCAGACCGCGGTCCAGAGCTTCCAGCTAGCGCACGGGCTGGCCGCGGACGGCGTCATCGGCACGCAGACCTGGTCTGCGCTTCTGGGCTATAGGCCCACCATCCGATGGACGAAACGCGAGGCCAGCAAGGGGATGAGGATCGCCCGCGGGTGGAGGATCACCCCCACCGAGGTGGCCGGTGCCGATACCAGCGCCGCGCTGGCGGGCTCCTCGCGGTACAGCGCGCCCGTACCCCTGTCCGCGCTGCTGCCCGCCAAGGGCAACGAGCTCGGCGGCACGCCGGGCGCCGGCTCACCGTAGCCGCGCCCTTGGCCCGGCTCGCAATAGACGCGCCTGGGCCCTCGCTGAGCCGCCCCGGCCGGTCGCTACCGTCGGCCGCATGGCCTGGCCTCCCGTCTTCGACGGACACAACGACGCGCTGACGCGACGGGACCACCGGTTGTTCGCCAGCGGCCGCGCCGGTGGCCACCTCGATCTCCCCCGCATGCGAGCCGGCGGTATGCGCGGTGGCATCTTCTCGCTCTTCACCCCCTCGCGGCGGGAGCGCAAACGACCGCTTCCGAGGACCGACGGCGTGATCGAGTTCGAGCTCGCGCCGAACGTTTCCCATCAGCGGGCGGCGGCGGACGCCGGCGCCGCGGCGTCCCGGTTGATCGGGCTGGAGCGCGCCGGTCAGCTCCGCATCGCGCGCGACATCGCGGACTTCGACCGCGCACTGGGAGGGGATGGGCCACCGCTCGCGGTGATGCACCTCGAGGGCGCCGAAGCGATCGACCCGGCGCTCGAGGCGCTCGACTTCTGGCAAGCGGCCGGATTGCGTTCTGTCGGCCCGGTGTGGAGCCGGGCGAACGCCTTCGGTCACGGCGTTCCGTTCGTGTTTCCCTCCAGCCCAGACCTGGGCCCAGGACTCACCGACGCCGGCCGAGCGCTCGTTGCGCGCTGCGCCCAGCTGGGGATCATGATCGACGTCAGCCATCTGAACGAAGCCGGGTTCTGGGATGTGGCACGTATGGGTCGCGGACCGCTGGTGGCGTCGCATTCGGCAGCGCACGCCCTGTCCGCTGCCTCACGGAACCTGACGGATGCGCAGCTCGAGGCGATCGCGGACTCGGGCGGCTTGGTGGGAGTCGTGTTTGCGTGCTCATTTCTGCGCAGCGACTTCAAGGAAGATCGCGACACGCCGCTCGAGCTGATTGCGGCGCATGCTCGCTACATCTCAGACCGGATCGGAGCCGCGCACGTCGCGCTGGGCTCAGACTTCGACGGAACCGTGATCCCGGCCCCGGTGGGTGACGCCGCCGGGCTCCCCCGCGTCCTCGAGGCGCTGTCGGAAGCCGGCTTTACTGCCGCGGAGCTAGAGGCGATCGCCTGGCAGAACTGGCGCCGCGTGCTGGCGGCCTGGTGGAGCGCCTAGCTATTGCGCCGGCAGGACCGGCAGCAGCAGCCTCGAGCCCGAGCTGCCGCCCACCTGCACCGTGTTGAGCGCCGGAAGGCTCGGCAACGAGGCGCCGGAGGCGCCGAGAATCACGAGACGGACACGGTCGCCGGCCTTGAACTCGTTGCCGATCGGCCAGAACGCGAGCTGATAGTTGCGTGCGGTCAGCAGCGGCGCGTTGACGGCGGTGGTGAAGTTCCCCCAGGGATCCACCACTTGGCCTTGGCTGTCGGTGATCGACTGGGCCTGGTCGACGTAGGGGAACATGGTGTTGAGCCTGCCGCTGGCCACGGGGTGAGAACTGCCGTCGGGCCAGACGTCCGAGATCACCGCCCAGATGTCGGTGGACGGCGCTGTGCTCGAGAGCCGCAGGTCGAGCGCGGCCGGTCCGGCCGAGAGAACGTTCTGCGGCAGCGGCGGCGTGGTGTAGGTCAACGCCAGCGGCTCGGAGAGGTTTGTCTGCGTCAGCAGCGGGAAGGTGCTCGCGGCTTGGTTCAGGCCGTCAGGCCCGAAGAAGGCGGCGTTGGGCGTGTCGCTCATCGTCGAGATCGATGGAATCGACGCGTAAGACTGTGACGTCGACGTGGCTGGAGCCTCGGTCGTTAGCGAGCCGTCGTTGATCGACGCGCCGCTACCGCTGCGCGTGGGGCTGAGCGCGAGTGACATCCATTGCGTCCCCGGGACCGGCCAGTCGCTCGCGTTGTACTGGACGTAGCTGCCGGCGTCGTAGCTCTCGCGACTGCCGTCGGACATCAGCATCTGCACCGCCGGCCCGCTCTGCGCACCGTTGTCGACCCCCAGCAGGTAGTGGTCAAACCAGGCCTGGATCTGCGCCACGCCGCCGTCGGTGCCCGCCGGGTAGCCGTCGTGGCCGGCCACTACCAGCAACTTGTCTCCGACTCCGCGCAGCGCGCGGAAGGCCTCGAACGCCCCCTGCGACTCGACGTCGTAGAAGCTGTCGAGCATCAGGACCGGGAAGTGGTTGGCGTCACCGGTGTACTGGCGCTGTGCCCAGAAGGAGTCGAGCGTGGGGTGGCCGACGTCGCTGAGTCCGACATCGAAGAACCCGACCGCGGTGTCAAAGCCGGAGATCAGACCGGTGAGCGGATTGGTCTGAAGGCGCGATCCTCCCTGCTCCAGGGTGGGGAAGCCAATCAGCGCCATCACCCCTAGGCCCGGAACGAAGTTGTTGACCCCGCCGGGGTAGAGCAGGTCGCGGTAGAGCGAGTAGGTACCGGACTTCAACACTGCCGTGCGCACGCATGGCAGCGACAGGTGCAGCGAGTTGTAGACGGCGATCGCGCTGGCGGAGAAGCCATTGAGCGCCAAGTTCCCATTGCTCCACGGCTGATGGCAGGCCCACTGCAGCGACTGCTGGACATCCTCTTGAGTCCGGGGGCCGAGGGCGTCGAACTGTCCCGGGCTGGCGCCCGTGCCGCGATCCTGGACCAGCAGGTAGTTGTACGCCGCCCCATCCTGTGTCGTGCCGGTTCCCGGACCGTAGGGGCTGAACTCGACTATCACCGGACGGGCGCTGAGCGGGGCCTGGCCGGTGACCGTGGCGTTCAGGCTCACGCCGTCCGACATCGTGATGGAGGTATTGAGCGTGGCCGTG
Organism: uncultured Actinomycetes bacterium; assembly: GCA_963822735.1. Lineage (GTDB taxonomy): Bacteria > Actinomycetota > Thermoleophilia > Solirubrobacterales > Solirubrobacteraceae > Palsa-465. Next base: position 87,199 of record CAWGIU010000007.1, on the reverse strand, counting down.
TCCGCCCGGGCCGCGGCCGGCAGCGCCAGCGCCGACACGGCCAGCGCAAGCGCCGACACGGCCAGCGCAAGCGCCAGCGTGATCGTTCCCTGCCGCATGGGTCTCATCCTCCCACGATGGCGAACATCGGTGTTCTTAACCGTACCCGATCGCGTACGATGGCGACGTCGATGGACGTTGCAATCCTCCCCCGCGGGCCGCACAAGCTGCCGCGCGAGCAGGTCGTCGGCTCGCAGCGCGCACGGCTGATGCGAGCCATGGCCGAGGCCACTGCCGAGAACGGCTACGTGCAGACGTCCGTGGCGGACGTCCTCCGGCGGGCCCGCGTCTCGCGCGAGACGTTCTATCAGCAGTTCAGCTCAAAGCAGGACTGCTTCATTGCCGCCTACGAGCAGGCGGCGAGCGCACTCCTGGCGATGCTCGAGCGAGAGTCGGCCTTCGGCGAGGCACCCCTCGAGCGTTTCGACCGGGCGATCAATGTCTACCTCCAGACGCTGGCGGCTGAGCCCGCCTTCGCGCGGCTGTTCATGGTCGAGGTATACGCGGCGGGCGACGAGGTGCTGGCCCGCCGGGCCCAGATCCAGGAGCGCTTCGAGCGGTTGATTATCGACGGCGCCGACGCTCCGGGACCGAGCGAGCAGTTCGCCTGTCGCGCATTGGTAGCGGCGATCATCACCATGGTCACGGCAAGGCTCGCGGCGCGCGATATCGACGGGCTACGGGCGCTGCGCCAGCCGCTGGTGGAACTCGTGCGTGACGCCCTGAGCTGGAAGGAGCGGGAGCATGTTGCTGGACGCTGAGACAGCGGCGCATGAGGAGCCACGGCTTGCGCCCGGAACCCCGGAGCAGATCGGGCGGCTGAACTTCTTGATCGCCCGGGCCATCGGATTGGCGGCCGGAGGAGGGCCACCCAACGTCTTCACAACGCTCGCCCGTCACCGCCGGCTGTTCCGTCCGTGGCTGCGCTTCGCCGCTGCCCTTATGCCCGGCGGGTCGCTCCCCCGCGCCGACAGCGAGCTGGTGATCCTGCGCGTGGCGCACAACGCGGGCTCCCGGTACGAATGGCAACAGCACGAACGGCTCGCGCGGGCCGCCGGCCTCAGCGGCGATGATGTGCACCGCGTTCGCCGGGGATCCGAAGTGCCCGGCTGGTCGCCCCGGCAGCGGGTCCTGCTTCGCGCAACCGATGAGCTGCACTCCAGCCGCGACATCTCCTCCGCGCTCTGGGACGAGCTGCGCCCACTGCTGGGCGACAAGCAGCTAATCGAGTTGTGCATGCTCGTCGGTCACTACGAGATGCTGGCGATGACGCTCAACGCGCTGCGCGTCCAGCCTGACGAGCTGTCGCCCGGCACGCCCCGGCTCTCACGCCGCGTCCAGGCAATGCTCGCCAGGCACGGAACACGGAGCAGAAAGACGTGAGCCGTGGCGAGGCCGACCTGGCCGGCCGGCGGGTGCTGATCACCGGTGCGGCGCGCGGAATCGGTGCGCTGCTGGCCCGCCGGCTGCATGCCCGGGGCGCACGGGTCGTACTGCTCGGCCTGGAACCCGAGCTGCTGGAGCGTGTGGCGGCCGAGTGTGGCTCCGCGCCGTTCTTTGAATGCGACGTCGCGAATCGCGCGCAGCTCGACGACGCCGTGGCGCACGCGCTCGAAGCGCTTTCTGGGCTCGACGTGGCGGTGGCCAACGCGGGCATCGGGGCCCAGATGACCTTGATCGACGGCGATCCGGCGATTTGGGACAAGACGCTGGCGGTCAATCTGACCGGCACGTACAACCTCGTCCGCGCCGCCGGCCCCCACGTCGCCCATCCCCGTGGCTACTTCCTGCTGACCTCGTCGCTGGCGGCGGCGCTCCACCTGCCGCTGATGTCCGCCTACTGCGCCTCCAAGGCAGCCGTCGAGTCGCTGGGTGACTCGCTGCGGATCGAGCTCAGGCCCACCGGGGCGCGCGTCGGGGTCGCCTACTACGCGGAGCTCGACACCGACATGACCGAGCGGGGGTTCGCCACCGAGGCGGCCTCGCGGACGCCGATCGGTGGACACGGGCATCTGCCCGTCTGGCCGGTGGAACCTGCGATCGACGCCCTCGAGCGAGGCATCCGCCGCCGCGCACGGAGAATCGTCTCGCCGAGCTGGGTCGGCCCGGTGCTCCCGATCCGGATGCTGGCCCAGCGGGTGGTCGAGCTTACGCTCAGGCGGGGCTTCGCGAAGACGCTCGAGATCGCCCGCCGCGAGCAGGCCACGTTCACGACGCCACAGCCCTGAGGAGTTTTCAGCCGCGCCGTCGGCGACGGGTGGGGATCGTGATCTGAACCGAGTTGGACGCCGCCGCCGGCGGCCCGTAAGAGATCGCTCGGAGGGTGATAGAGCCGCTGACGAGAAGCGGGGCGCTGAAGTTCCCGTTGACGTCGGTCGTGAGCGTGCTGATCGTGGTCGCGCCCGTGGGCACAATCTGCTGGAGCTCGACCGTGCCGCCTGCCACCGGCGTCCCGCCGAGCTGCTGGAGGGTGCCCGAGAGCGTCACGCTCGACCCGCGGGTGACGCGATCGGCCGAGGATGAGAGGGAGAGCGCCTGGGGTGTTCCGTGGGAGAGCGCCAGACTCGTCACGTTGGGGCGGATCGAGGGCAGGCGGTAATAGAGGGCGTTGCCCGGGCAGCTGGTGGAATCGCCGTCCCGGTGTCCGGCCACGCGGGGCAGAGACACGTGGGCGCCGGGCTTGAACGGCGTGTAGAAGGCATCGGCGGGATTGACCGTGACCGTCACTCGGCCCTCGGTGGGGACGCCGTGCAACGACAGCTTCCACGCCAGCAGACGCTGTAGCGCGGTGATCGCGGCGGGCGTCGGCAGGACGCTCGAGAACGTACCCAGGATCGCGACGCCGGTCGACTCGGCGTTGTAGCCCCCCGCCTGGGCGCCGACCACGGGTTCGTCGATGCCTCCCTTTCGCGCCTCCCAGATCCGGCCGAACAGGTCGATGACGAAGTTGTAGCCGATGTCATCCCAGCCGCGCGTGAAGCGGTGAAAGACGTAGATCGCCTTCAACATCGCCGGAACCTCGCCGGCTGAATAGCCGTTCGGGTTCTCGGTGTGGTGAACGAACGCAAGCTTGATCGCGCCATAGGACGGCGCAACCGCCGGTGGCGCGTGCCCGTGGGCCCAGGCGCTGCGGGCGATGATCGGCGGCTGGCCGGGACCGGCGTTCAGGACCGGCTCCGCCATCGCCAGCGAGGCGACTTCTGCCCTCAGCGACGATCCGACGTCCACGAAGTGCAGGCGCACGCCGACGATCGCTCGCGAGCTGCGGAGCTCGACAGCGTCGGCCGGCCCGGTCCAGATCGGATCGCCGATCAGCTGGCTCGCCCGAGCCGGCAGATCCGGTCCGTGGCCGAGCACCGAAGCCTGGACCCACGGGCTCCAATCGCCGGCGTGGCGCTTGGCGCGTAGCTGGATCGCGGCGTCCCTGGGCCCGTTCCATTGCACGCCGACCAGCTGGAACGCCCGCGGCGCCGCTATCTCGCCCGTGCGACCTTCAACCCGCCCCACGAAGCGGCTGAACAGCGACGCCGGCAGGGCGGGGCGGGGTGTGGCCAGAGTTCCGGCTGGACCCAGAAGCGATGCCGCTCCCGCTCCTGCAAGCGCTCCGATTGCCGTCCGCCGCGTTAGCGTCAGGTCGGTGTTTCTCGGACGATCCGTCACCGGCCCCGAGCAGGGTACGTCGATGCGGAGAGAAGTGAGATCCGTTTGAGAACTTTTTAGGTTGGACCGTCGCCCGCTGGCGCCGGGCTAGCCCTCGAGCACGCTTCCCTGCGGAACCCGGTCCGGTTCCGAGCGCTCCAGCTCGACGGCGCCTTTGACCACCACCCCTGCCTCGAACGTCACGTCGCCGTGGACCACGAGCCGCTCGGCATCGCGCAGCGACGGCGGGCCTGCGGGAAAGCGCGCCTCGAAATCGTCGAGCAGCTTGTAGTAGCGCGAATCGAGCTCGACGAACGGGAGCGGATCGCGGACGGCCTGGACGGCGTCGTCGTCCTGGACCTCGTAGGCGTCGGAGCGCAGCACCAGCAGGTCGTCGGTGGTCTTGACCGGGGCAAAGCGCGTCCGTGGGACGCAGAGGATCCGGGCGCCGGCGAAGCTCCCGATCGCCGCCCCCATCGCGCTCTCGAGCTGAAGCACCTCTGGAGACCCCGAGTCCCGGGGATCGACTGTCTTGCGATTGACGATCAGCGGCAGCTCCAGCACACCATCGTGGCGCGAGAGCTCTTCGTCAAGCGCTCGCAGATCGACCCACAGGTTGTTGGTGTTGTAGTAGCGCCAGTGGCGGAAGTCCCGGAAGGACTCCTCGTCGTCTTCCGGAGTCTGCGCGGTCTCGCGCAGCACGAGGCGGCCGTCGGAGCGGCGGCGGGCAATATGCCCTCCCTTGCGGTCGGCCTCCGTGCCGATCACCACCTCCATCAAAAACGGGCTTCCCTCGGCCGCCAGGAAGGCGGCGATCCTGGAGTCCACGGTCGCGCCGAGGTTGTCTGCGTTGGAGATCATCGCGTAGCGAAAGCCGTGCTCCAGCAGCGCAGCCAGCATCCCCGACCGTCGCAGCGCCCCGTAGACATCACCGTGACCGGGCGGGCACCACTCCAGATGCGGATCCGGGGGCCAGGTAACCGGCTCGAGACTCTCGGCGTCGAGCTTGGGCTCCATGCTCTGCATGAAGTCCGCCTCCAGCGGGCCGCTGGTGTCTTCGGGCAGGGCGCTCAGCGTTTCGGAACGCGTGGTCTCGCTGTCCATCAGCAGCAGCGGCAAGCGCACGCCGTGCCGTCGGCGGATGGCCTGCACCTGGCCGAGGATGATGTCCAGAAAGGAGCGTCCGTCGCGGGCTTCGACGAGCGACTTCGGCGCCCGCAGACCCATGCTCGTCGCCAGCCCGCCGTTTAGCTTGATCGTGGCTACCTGCTCGAGCGCCTCGGCGGCATCGGCGTCTGGCAGCTGCTCGAGCGTCTCGATGTCCCCGGCCGGCTCGAGCTCGTCGCTGGGCAGGAACGCCGACTCCCCCGAGACGAGGCGCTCATACGCCGAGCCGAAGTTCTTGATCGCCTCCTCGTGCTGGTTGGCCGCGCGCATCTTTTCCTCGGCGGCACGGAGCCCATCGCTGCTCATTACCCGGATTGTGACTAGATTGCTCGTATGAGCGACGACTGGCGCCTGCGGATCACCTTCGAGGAGGAGGGGCTCGCGAATCGGCTCGTCGAGCGATTCGACGCCGGCGAGCTCGAGCACCAGCTCGAGCGGGCCTTTGAGGACCGGGTGGTCGTCTCCCGTGATGGCTCCGAGGTCTTCGGTTACACGGGAACGCGTCAACAGGCCGAGAGTGCTGCGGGACTCGCGCGCTCGCTGGCCGCCGAGCACGGATGGCAGATCGACACGGAGCTGCGCCGCTGGCATCCATCGGCGGAGGCCTGGGAGGATCCCGACAAGCCATTGCCGGAGAGCGATGCCCAGTTGGCCGCCGAGCACGCCGAGCTCGTCGCCCGCGAGCGCGCCCAGGAGTACCCGGAGTTCGAAGTGCGGATCGAGTGCTCCAGCCGTGAGGCGGCGGGCGACTTAGCCGAGCGGTTGCGGAGCGAGGGACTTCCCAGCGTCCACCGCTTCCGCTACGTGCTGGTCGGCGCTGCCGATGAGGACAGCGCCGCCAGGCTGGCCGAGCGTCTGCGGAGCGAGGTGCCGGAGGGGGCCGAGGTCACGATGGAGGGCACGGCCCGGGCCGTTTTATCGACCGTCGGCCCGAGCCCGTTTGCGGTCTTCGGCGGGATGGGCGGCTGAATAGAGCTCAGCGTCGCGGGTCGTCGACGTCGAGCACTCGCGCGCCGGGGCCGGCGCGGACCTCGATGGCCCCCTCCGGGGCGCGCGCGCCAGGCGGCAGCAGTCCGAGCACGTGGCCACCGAAGCCACCGCCGACGATCCGCGCGCCGAGCGCACCGGCCCCCCTCAGACGTGCCACCGTCTCCTCCACCGCCGGCGTCGAGACCTCATAGTCGTCTCGGAGACTGGCGTGCGATGCGTTGAGGAGGTCGCCGACCCGCTTGAGGTCCTGGTGTGACAGGGCGTCCACCGTCTCATCGACGCGCTCGTTCTCGCTCACCACGTGGCGGACGCGGCCGGCGAGCGGTGCCGGCAGGCGATCTGCCATCCGAACAGTGGCGTCGCGGAGGCTCGCCAAGCCGAGCTGTTCGCGGGCCATCGCGCACTCCGCGCGGCGCTGGTTGTAGCCCGAGCCCGCGTGGCTGTGGCTCTGTCCCGAGTCGAGCGCCACCAGCTTGTAGTCCCCCAGCTCGAGCACCGTCGGCATGATCTCCAACGAGCGGAAGTCGATCCGTACGGCATGCTCGCGCTCGCCGAACAGCGCCGCCAGCTGATCGAGCAGCCCGGTCTGAGCGCCCACCCACTCGTTCTCCACCCGCGAGCACAGCTGCGCCAGCTCCATGCGATCCAGCGGTGGGGCGTCGCTCAGGGCGACAAGCGCAAGGCACAGCGCCACCTCCAGCGCAGCCGACGACGAGAGCCCAGATCCACGCTCGATGTCGCCGGTGATCTCGAGCGCCGCCCCGGCCACGGACACGCCCGCGTCGCTGAGCTCGGCAACGGCACCGCGGACGAACGCCCGCCAACCGTCGGCCCGGGAAGCCTCCCCGAGCGCAAAGCAGTCCTCCTCGCCCAGGTCCAGCGCAGCCGCGGTGATCATCGCCTCCGGCCGCACGGTGGCGCGAACGGTCACCCCTTTGTCAATCGCAAAAGGCAGCGCCAGGCCCTCGTTGTAATCGGTGTGCTCCCCGATCAGGTTCACGCGGCCGGGGGCGAAGGCGACGCTGGTGTCAGCCACGGCTCCAACTCTGGGCTATCCGTCTGAGCGCATCGCGTACCTCGTCATCGCGCAACGCGGCGGCCTCGTCCGTCCAACGAAAGCGTGTGCCGGCCTCGATCGTGAACGCGTCGCGGCGGTGGTCCTGGATGCTCCCCACATCGATCGCCACGGCCACCACTCCATCGGGCATCGGATCCTCGAGCACGCGTGCGGCGCCATACGCGGTCAGTGCAACGTTGCCTTCGGCCTGCACCACCAGGGCTACGGCCGGATCGGCCCGCAACCTGGCGAGCGACCGGCGCCCTGAGCCCAGTGCGATCAGGACCGACCCCGGGCCGGCCCGCATCGCGGCCGAGACCGGTATTGCATGCGGCGACTGGCCAGAGGTGACAAGAATCGTGACGGTCCCGTCTGGCCAGCTGGGCAGCATGTGAGCACGCTACCCGCGCAGCCCTGTCTCGTGTGCTCGGCTAGGATCGCCGCCCGGCAGCCGCCAGACGACCTCGACCAAGGAGCAGGGATGGACCTGATCGACCGAATGCGGAAAGACATCCAGGATCGCCTCGACGCCGTTCTCGGCGAGGCCGACAAGCTCCGCAAGGCCCTTTTGGCGCTCGATCCGAGGGGCGGTTCGGCCTCCTCCCGTGGCGGCTCGCGTAGCTCGGGCAGTGGCACCTCGCGTGGTACCCGGCGCTCTAGCCGCAGCTCGGCGAGCAGGAGCTCGGGCGCCAGAGCGGCGCGAAGCTCTGGCCCGCAACGCCGTTCGCGGAGCACCCAGCGGCGCTCGCAGGGCAACCAGAGGCGCTCGCAGGCGCGCCGCACACCTCCGGGTGCCACGAAGAACCGCGTGCTCGAGGCACTATCGGATGGCAGGGCCCGAACGGCAGGCGAGGTCGCCGAGACCACCGGGCTGGCCCGGGGCACGGTGTCGACCACGCTCTCCAAACTGGCGCGCGGCCAGGAGGTGGTCAAGGCCGAGCGCGGATACCGGCTGCCCACCGAAGCGGCTCCCGGCGCGGCCGCATCGGCGCCGGCGGGCGATTCGGGCGAGGCAGCGACCCCGGCGACTGACTCCGAGTAGTCGCCGCAAATCAGGCACAAATTGTGCACGTGCACAATTTGTTGCATTCTTGCTACATGCGACCAATCTTGCTGATACGCTCCCGCGCCGACATAAGCCGAGTCGTCGCGCCATCCGTGGCCGGCGAGCGGGGGACCCACTGCGACCGGCCGGATCGCATGGGGCGAAACGCCACAAGTGTGGCGTAGCGCGACGCCCTCAGGTGCGTTGCGCTAGCCCGTCAGCTAACTCCGCAGGCTTCCAGTCCTTACCGAAAGGAAGATTGTGGATCACGCACGAGATCTTGGCCGGGTCGAAGTGTGGGAGGAATCGCTAAAGCGTTCGCTCGAGCGTCGTGGACAGCCCCGGCGTTCCTCGGTTGAGCTCCATCGCCTGAGGCCCGAACGGGACCTGACGTTGGGGGACGTCCTCCAGCGCTCGGCGTCCTACTCCGAGCTGCGCCGCAAGGCAGCCCAGCGAACCGCGATGCCGCGCCCCAGCGTCGCGCTGGGTGGCATCTCCGCGCTGGCACTCGTGGCTGGGGCGACGGTCCCCGGCCTCCTCGGCGGTGCGAGCGCTTCCCGCAAGCAGCGCGTGGCGTATGCCGCCGATGCTCACGCCAAGGCGAAGAGCGACGCGGCGGTCCGCGGCAGCTGGGGGAGCTTCGTAGCGGCCGGCGGCGGCTCGGCGGAGGCGGCAGGCTCAAGCGCGGGGTCGCACGCAGCCGCGGTCTCGCATGCCTCCCGCGACGCTGCCGCTCGGGCGTCGGTCACCCACTCGGCGAACGGCGGCGCGGTCGCTCACACCGCGAGTGCCACTTCGGAAGCCGCGGGAGAGTCAGTCACGTCGCACTCGGGCGGCGTCGCAGTCTCGCCCGGCGCCGTCGCGCAGCCCACCGTCGCGGAAAATACCCGCTTGGTGAGCGACGCCACCTCGGTCCAGAACGTGTCGCCCGCGACCCAATCGAGGCCGCAGACCGCCTCGGCCGGGACGGCCGTCACGCCGTCTGGCGAGGGCGTCGTCACTCCCTCGACAGGGACGGTCGTCACGTCAAAGCCGTCCACGCCGCCAACTGTCGTCCAGGAGCGCCCGGCTCCCCCCGGCAGCGTCGAAGGTGTGAGCGGCGGCGTGCCGACGCGCACCACCCCCCCGACGACTACCCCCACCACTCCGACTACTCCCACCAGGACGCCGACCAGGACAGGCACGTCGGCTCCCACGACCACGCCGACGACCACGACCGGCAACACCAGTCCGGCCCCGAACGTCCAGCAGGGGGTCAACAGGATGATCGCCGCCGGCAACCAGATCGCCACGCGTCCCTACGTGTACGGCGGCGGTCACGGGTCGTTCAACTCGAACGGGTACGACTGCTCGGGGTCGGTCTCCTACGTCCTGCACGCCGCGGGACTGCTGAGCTCCCCCGAGGACTCGACCGAGCTCGAGAGCTACGGCCAGCCCGGCACCGGCAAGTACGTGTCGATCTACGCCAACTCGGGTCATGCCTGGATGACGATCCAAGGGCGCCGGTTCGACACGGTGGCGCTGGCGGAGAATGGGTCGCGCTGGAGCAACCACATGGTCTCGACGTCCGGCTTCGTCGCGAGACACCCCAAGGGCTACTAGCCCAGGCGAGCGGCAGGGCGCGCGGAGCCCTAACGGCTCCGCGCGCGCCTGTGGGCCACGGCGGCGCTAAACGCCGGCCGTCGCAGCGACTGCCGAGACGAGTTCCGAGACGTCCTCCTCAGTCGTGTCCCAGGCGCACATCCAGCGCACCTCGGACGTGCGCTCATCCCAGACGTAGAAGGGAAACCGGGCCTGCAACGACCTCACCGCCGCCGGCGGAATGCGGGCAAAGACGGCGTTCGCCTGGACGGGGTGGGTGATCTCGACGCCCTCGAGCGACTCGACCGCCGTGGCGAGCTTCGCGGCCATTGCGTTGGCGTGAGCAGCCAGCTCCAGCCATAGCTGATTGTGAAGGAGCGCCTCGAACTGGACCGCCAGGAAGCGCATCTTCGAGGCCAGCTGCAACGACTGCTTACGCAGGTGGGCGAAGCCCTCGTCGAGCTCCGGCCGCAGCAAGACCACCGCTTCGGCGCCAAGCAGCCCGACCTTGGTCCCCCCGAACGACACCGCGTCGACTCCTACCTCCTCGCTCAGCTCGCCCAGCGTCGCACCCAGAGCGGCCGCGGCGTTGCAGAGGCGCGCGCCGTCTATGTGCAGCAGCAGGCCCCGTGCGCGAGACAGCTCCGCGAGCGCCTTGATCTCCGCCAGCGTGTACACCGTTCCAAGCTCGGTGCTCTGCGAGAGCGAAACGACCCTCGGCTGCACCGCGTGTTCATCGCCCACGCGGGCGATCAGCGGCTCCACCTGCTCCGGGGAGAGCTTGCCGTGCTCGGTCGGCACGCTCAGGAGCTTGACCCCGGCGACCGCCTCCGGCGCGCCGGCCTCGTCCACGTTGAGATGCGCGCTCTGGGCGCAGATGGCCGCTTCCCACGGGCGGCACATCGCGCGCAGCGAGAGGACGTTGGCGGCCGTCCCGCTCCAAACCAGGTACGCGCGCGCACGAGGACCGAAGACCTCCTGAAAGCGCCGCGCCACCCGCCGAGTGAGCTCGTCGTGGCCGTAGCCCAGCACGTGCCCGTGGTTGGCGGCGGCTATCGCTTCCAGCACGGCGGGGTGGGCGCCGGCCGCATTGTCTGAGGCGAAGCCGCGCGGCGAGCCATCCGGGTCACGAGCATGTTCGATTTGTGAGCCTCCAGCGCCTAGCGGATCTCGCGCAGCGCCGGATATAGGCGCCGAAAACGCTCGCACAGCTCCCGGTAGGGCTCCACCCACTCTGCAACCGGCTCGATCGGCGCCCGGGGGCGGACCGTGGAGGCGACCGCCGAGTGCACGTCAGGCCACACATCCGCCGCCACGCCGCCCAGGATCGCCGCTCCGAAGGCGGCGCCCTCGTCGACCTCCACGGGCTCGAGCGGCAGCTCGAGCACGGAGGCCAGGATCCGCAGCCAGAGCGCGCTGCGGCTGCCGCCGCCCGACACGCGGGCAGCAGCCGGCCGCTGGCCAAGCTCCACCACGAGCTCAAGCCCGTCGCGCAGGCCGAAGGCCACGCCCTCCAGCACCGCCCGCACCAGCGCACCGCGGTCGTGGCGCACGCTCAGTCCCACGAACGCCCCGCGGGCATCCGGGTCCGCGTGGGGCGTGCGCTCACCCGCCAGATAGGGCAGGAAGATGAGGCCCTCACTCCCCGGCTCCCAATCATCGGCTTCCCCCAGCAGGGCCTCGTATGGAGTGCTTGGGGCGAGCTTCTCTTGCAGCCAGGTCAGCGACCCCGCGGCGGACAGCATCACGCCCATCGCGTGCCAGGTCTCGGGAATCGCGTGGCAGAAGGCGTGCGCGCGACCCTCGGGATCCGCCGTGAACCGATCGAGTCCCGCGAACACGACGCCCGAGGTCCCGAGCACCACGGACAGCGGCCCGGGCCGATCGACGCCCACGCCGAGCGCTCCGGCCGCCTGATCGCCAGCGCCCGCCGCAACAGGCACGTCGTCAGGCGTGCGCCCGGATACGCTCGGGCTCTCGAGCGCCGGCGGGAGCCAGCGGGGGTCCAGCTCCAGAGCGTCCAGCACCTCATCCGACCACCGCCGCGCGGCCACATCGAGCAGCAACGTCCCGGACGCGTCGGCCACATCGGTCACGTGCTCGCCGCACAGTCGCATGCGGACGTAGTCCTTCGGCAGCATGACCCGCGCGAGGCGGCGGTAGGCCTCGGGCTCGTGGCGCCGCAGCCACAGCAGCTTCGGCGCGGTGAAACCGGGCAGCGCGCGATTCCCGGTGAGCGCGATCAGCCGTTCGAGCCCCAGCGTCCGCTCGATCTCCTCGCACTCGGCCGCCGTGCGCTGATCGTTCCAGAGGATCGCCGGGCGGATCACCTCGTCCGCTGAGTCCAGAGCCACGAGGCCGTGCATCTGTCCGCTGAGACCGATTCCCTCCGGCCGCCCGACGGTCTCGCTGAGCTTCGCCAACACGCCGCTGGCGGCTTCCCACCACTGGCGCGGGTCCTGCTCCGCCCAGCCGGGCCGTGGCGTCTGTAGCGGATAGCCCGCCTCGGCTCTTGCCAGCACCGCTCCGCCATGATCGATCGCCAGGCCCTTGACACCTGTGGTGCCCACATCGAGCCCGATGACGGTTTCGCTCACGCCCCCAGCGCCGCGTAGACGATCTCCTGCGCCCGCACCGCGTCCTTGCGCCGCTGCGCCTCCTGCAGCGCCGGCTCGTCGATCCGGGCGGCGACCGAGTCGATGAACCGCCACTGCAGCACCGAGCGCCGTACAGCTCCGACCTGATCCTCCGTGTAGGGATAGAGATCGAATCCCAGACGCTCGCCGTTTGCGCCGTAATTGCAGCGCCGGAGCTCCAGGGCCAGCTCCAGCGTCTCCATGAACGCCGTGGCTCCGACCATGTTGTCGTCATCGAAACTGCCCCAGCCGGAGTTTGCGTGCTGGTGGCCGAGCAGGTCCTCGGCCGCGAGCAACGCCGCGTACTCCGGAAGATGCTCGCCGTTCATGATCAGGTGCTGCCAGTCCATGTTGACCTTGACGTTGTCGATCCCCTCTGCCCGCAGCTTGTGAATCACGTGCAGCGTCATGCCGATGTTGCGCATCAGGATCTTCATCGCCGGCTCGGAGTTCTTGTGCTCGAGCAACAGCGTGATGCCCTGCCTGGCGCACTCCGCCGCGACCTCGCCGAGGCCTTCGATCAGCCAGCGCCACGAGTCGGCGTACGGCGTCTGAAACGGATAGTTGTAGCCCTCGCCGCCCGGCCAGACGATCAGCTGGGCGCGGAGCGAGCCGGCGAACTGGGCGGCCTCGCGCAGGATCCTGCGCGCCTCGCTGCGCACGTGCTCGTCGGGATTGACGAGCCCGCCGTGGCCAAAGCGGGGATCGAGGTGGAGCCCACCGGCGATGCAGTAGATGTCGTGGCCGCCGAGCGCGTCCTTCACATCGTCCAGGTTGTCCGGCGAGAGCTCCTGCGGAAAGTGAAACTCGTAGCCATCGACGAGCTCGCCCAGCCCCTCGATCGCGCGGTGGACCTTGTCCGCCACGGGCTCGACCTCGTAGCCGTGCTCCTGCTGATAGCCACCGGGCACGAAGCGGGTGATCATCGGGCCGAAGGCCCAGATGCCGAGGCTCGTCTTCATTGCTTGCTCCCTTCTGACTCCAGACGCGGGCTCGACCAAGCTCCAGACAGCAGGGTCGATCATATAGCCGCGTTAGCGATAACATCGGGCGCACGCTGCGTTCGTCAATGGGCGCACGCCGCGCTGGTGAACGGGGGCGCCGAATGGCGCTCCGAGCGGCGCGAGTCCCGCCTGCGAGGCGCACATGGAGGATGAGGAAAGACCGCCCACACGCCGCCGCCGCGCGGTCATGCTGGATGTCGGGCGACGGGCCGGGGTCTCCCACCAGACGGTCTCGCGGGTCATAAACGGCAGCCCGCACGTGCGTCCCGAAACGCGGGAACGCGTGCTCAAGGCGATGCTCGAGCTCGGCTACCGGCCGAACTCGGTCGCCCGGGCGCTAGTAACCGGGCGCTCCAACACGCTCGGCGTGGTCAGCTTCGACACCACGCTCTACGGCCCGGCCTCGACGCTCTTCGGGATCGAACGCGCCGCGCACGAGGCCGGCTACTTCATCATCGTTGCCAGCCTCAAGGCGCTGGACCGCGCCTCTATGGCCGACGCCGTCGAGCGCCTGCGACGGCATGGCGTCGATGGGATCCTCGTGATCGCCCCGCAGGAGGAGGCGGCCGATGCGCTGCTGCACGCTCCGGGCGACGCGCCGCTTGTGGCTGTTGAGGCGGGGCCGGAGGACTCGGTGCCGCTGGCGGCCGTGGACCAGTTCGCCGGTGCTGCCGGTGCTACCCGCCATCTGCTCGACCTCGGTCACGAGACGGTGTGGCACATGGCGGGACCAATGGATTTCCTGGAGTCCCGTGAGCGGCTGAAGGGGTGGCGCGCGACGCTGGAGTCGGCGGGCGCCGAGCCGCCCGAGCCACTGGCCGGGGACTGGAGCGCGCGCGCCGGCTACGACCTCGGCCGCCGGCTCAGCGCCAACCGCGAGGTGACGGCGGTGTTCGTGGCCAACGACCAGATGGCGTTGGGCGTGCTGCGCGCCATGCATGAGAGCGGTCGCCGGGTGCCCGAGGACGTCAGCGTCGTGGGCTTCGACGACATCCCCGAGGCGCAGTATTTCCTGCCGCCGCTGACCACGGTGCGCCAGGACTTCAACGAGCTTGGAAGCCGCAGTGTTCGCCTGCTGCTGAGGCTGATGGCCTCTGCCGGGCGGGTCCGCTCCGCTCCCCGCGTACAGCCCGAGCTGGTGGTCCGAGCCAGCACGAGCGTAGTGCCCGAGAGACGCTGATCAGAGCCGACGGGCAGGCCATTGACCGTGCCTCATGTGATCGCTAACATCGCGCGACCGTTGCGTAACCGTTAAGCGGGCTAGACACCGGCGCCCAGCTCTGAGAGGTTACGACGGTCTTGCCACGAGAGGAGAGGAGAGCGACATGGCAGATCTCGACAACGTGGGCGATGCCCTCGAACGGCTGGAGTGGGACGAGCGCAAGGAGCCGGACAGCCCCTTCAAGGACTGGCGGCAGGTAACCCGTCGCACGGCGCTCACCGGCGGCGCCGCGGGACTGGCGGCCTTCGCGCTCGAGGCGTGTGGCTCCTCCAGCAAGTCCACGTCCTCGGCCAGCGCGTCGGGCAGTGGAGCCGCGTCCGGAATCTTTGGCTCGAGCAAGAGCTACCACTTTGTGATGGTCAACCACGTGACCACCAACGTCTTCTTCACCCCCACGCAGAGCGGCGCCGCGGACGCCTGCAAGCTGCTTGGGTGCTCCTACACCTGGACGGGCTCGGCCACCAGCAACGTGTCCGAGATGGTGAACTCCATCAATAGCGCCGTCAGCGCCAAGGCCGACGGCATCGCCACCTCGCTGATCGATCCCACCGCCTTCAACAAGCCGGTCGCCTCGGCGCTGTCCGCCGGCGTCCCGGTCGTGGCCTACAACGCCGATGAGCCGGCCACGGGCCGCCTGTCCTACATCGGCCAGGATCTGTACCTCTCCGGACAGGAGATGGGCTCGCACATTGCCAGCCTGGTCCCCTCGGGGCCGGTGGCCCTGTTCATCGCGACGCCAGGCTCGGCCAACATCCAGCCTCGGATCAACGGCGCGCTGGCGACGCTAAAGAGCACCCCGTCGATCACGACCTCGGTGATCGCCACCGGCGCAGACGTGCCGGGCGAGCTCACGAAGATCAACTCCTACGCGCAAGGTCATCCCAATGTCAAGGGGATGTTCGCCGTCGATGCCGGCTCCACCCAGGGAGTCGCCCAGACGATCCAGAAGCAGGGACTGAAGGGCAAGGTCAAGGGCGGCGGTTACGACCTGACCCCGATCACCGAGCAGCTGCTGGCGGCCGGCTACATCAGTTTCACGATCGACCAGCAGCCCTACCTGCAGGGCTTTCTCCCGATCCTCCAGCTATACATGTTCAACGTCTCGCAGCATCTGACCGGTATCGCCGAGGTCGACACCGGGCTGAAGTTCCTCAACAGCTCGACGGTCCTCCCCTACAGCAGCACGAAGAGCAAGTACGAGGGCACGGGCACCGGTCCGGGCGTCCAAAAGTCCTAGTTAGGGTCTCTCGCTTCGCGAGCAGCTCGAGATATGGCGGTCGAGTCCACCTCCGACGCTCGGGCCGGCGCTACCCCGCCGGGCAAGCCAGCCAAGCGGCGGCCGTTCGAAAACGGCGCCCCCGGATGGCTGAAGCGTTTTTTGACGCTTCGCGAAGGCAGCATCGTGGTCGTCACGATCATCGCCTTCATCTACTTCTCTGTCAGCGTCAACCATTTCCTGACCGGAAGCAACTTCAAGAACCTGCTGCCTTATTTCTGCTTCCTGGCCATCATGGCCGCGGGCCAGGTCTTCGTCATGACGCTGGGCGAGATCGACCTGTCGATCGGTGCCCTCTATCTGTTCACCCCGTTCGTCTACGTCAAGCTGGCGAACGCCGGGATTCCGATTGTGCCCAGCCTGATCCTGGCGCTGGTGATCGCGCGTCATCATCGGCGCGATCAACGGCTTCTTCATCGCCTATATCGGGATCACGTCGTTCGTGGTCACGCTGGCGATGCTGTTCTTCCTCGAGGGGCTGACGCTGATCATCTCGCACTCCGAGCAGGTGACCACCCCCGGTACCTCGATCGTGCACGTCCCTACGTTCGCTCAGATCTTCGGGGGGGGCACGTATTCGGAGCTGATCTGGGCGCTCTGTATCGTGGCGCTGCTCCAAGTCGTACTGAGCGTCACGCGCTGGGGCCTCTACACGGTCGCCGTTGGCGGTAACAAGCTCGGCGCCGCCGAGGCGGGCATCAACGTCCGGCTGGTGCTGCTGCGCAACTTCATGATCTCCAGCATGTTCGCCGGGTTCGCCGGGATTCTGGAGGCCGTTCGGACGTCGAGCGCCTCACCGGATCCATCGGGGTCCAACCAGGACCTGCTGCTGGCGATCGCCGCCGTCATCATCGGCGGAACCTTGATGACCGGCGGCTCGGGCACGGTGGTCGGAGCGCTGATCGGCGCACTGTTCTTGGGGATCCTCAACGACGGGCTGACCGTAAAGGGCGTCAGCGCCAACTACGAAGATCTGTACCTGGGGATCGCCATCATCATCGCCATGACTCTCAACACCTACATCCAGCGTGTGCGCAGGGGCTCGGGACGTGGCTGACGGTTCTGCCCTGGACCCGGAACCAGTTGGTCCGACGACGGCGGACAACGACGTTCTCCGCGTAGAGCATCTCGCCAAGCGCTTCGGCCCGATCACCGCATTGCGGGACATAAACCTCCATTTGCGACAGGGTGAGGTGCTGGGTCTACTCGGCGACAATGGCGCCGGCAAGTCGACCCTGGTGAAGATCCTGTGCGGCTTTCACAAGCCGGACTCGGGCACGATCTGGCTGAAGGGCGAGCCCTTCGCTCCCAAGAGCGTCGACGACGCGCGCAGGCACGGCGTCGACACCGTCTACCAGGACCTGGCGCTGATCGACGAGTTGTCGGTCTACCACAACCTGTTTCTGAACCGAGAGCGCGTCCACACGCCGATCCCGTTTCTCTCGAATGCCCTGATGCGACGCGACGCGCGCCGGGCCCTGGACCAGATCGGGATCAACATCCCGTCGCTGAATCTGCCCGTGGCACGGCTATCCGGCGGCCAGCGCCAGGCGATCGCCGTTGCCCGCACCATCTCCAGCCAGGCCGACATCATCCTGCTCGACGAGCCGCTGGCCGCGATGGGCGCCAAGGAGGGGGCCATGATCCTGGATTTGATCCAGCGGCTGAAGGCCGAAGGCCGGGTCTCGATCATCATGATCCTCCACAACTACGTCCATGTGTTCCAGGCCTGCGACCGCGTCGCCCTGATCCAGGATGGAGTGATCGCGCTCGACCGACCCACCGCGAAGACTTCGATTGAGGAGCTCAACGAGATAGTCGTCGAGCAGTACCGTCGAGCGCGGCTAGCGGAGCACACCGGCAACGGCGCACCCGCCTCCGCGGACGCCGAGACGACGCCCGACGCCAGCCAGTGACCGCCCAGCGGTGAGCGAGACCGGCGCCCCAACCGCTACTAACGGACGGAACCACCCGTGAGACCTCGGATCGGCCTGCTGGGGGTCATGCAGGAGCTCTACGACGAGATGATCCCCGGGATCACGGAGCACCAGGCCGACTATGCGCGGCAGCTCGCCGCGCGTCTGGGCGACGCGGCCGAGGTGCTGTTCCTGCGCCCGGCCCGCAACCGCGAGGACATCGAAGCGATCACCCGCGAGTTGCTGGCGGACGGGGTCGAGGGGATCGCCATCGTGATGCTCACCTACGGGCCGGCGATGCGCTCCGTACGCCCCCTGCTTCAGACGCCCGTCCCCCTAGCGCTGCTCAACGTCCAGCCCGAGCGCTCGGTCACCGAGGACTGGGACATGGACATGCTCACCTACAACCAGGGCATCCACGGGGCCCAGGACCAGGCCAACGCTCTGCTCCGCGCCGGCGTCCCGTTCTCGGTCATCACCGGCGACTGGCGCTCGGAGCGCTTCGAGCGAGCGTTCGCGGACTGGGCCGCGGCCGCGCGCACGACGACCACGCTTCGCACCACGCGGATCGCGCTGCTCGGCTACCCGATGAACGGCATGGGCGACATCCTCTATGACCCGCCGGCGCTGCTCAGGCGGATCGGGCCCACGGTCGTAAGCGAGGACCTGGGCAGGCTGGCGGCGCTGGTGCAAGACGTCTCGGACGCCGAGGTCGAGGGACTCATCGCCCAGCAGCGTGAGCGCTTTGAGGTCGCCGGCGACCTGCCGCATGCCCGCCACGCGTACGCGGTGCGACTGGAGCTCGCGCTCCGCTCCATGCTCTCGGACGGCTCGCACACCGGCTTCTCGTTCCACTTCGACTCGATCGGCGGCGACGGGCGCTTCCAGCAGCTGCCGCTGCTGGCGGCTTCGGATCTGATGGCCGACGGCTTCGGCTACGCGGCCGAGGGCGACACGAACACCGCGTCCCTGATGTGCGCCGCGCAGATGCTGATCGGCAACGCGCACTTCTCGGAGATGTACGCCATGGACTGGGAGCTCGACTCCGTGCTGATCAGCCACATGGGCGAGGGCAACTGGGCGGTCGCCCGCCACGACCGACCCGTGCGCCTGATCGATCGCGAGCTGGGCATCGGCAACCTTGACAATCCGCCCACGCCCGTGTTCGCGGCCCAGCCGGGGCCCGCCACGACGGCGGCCCTCGTGCCGCTGGAGGGCGACTACTGGCGGCTGCTGGTCGGCCAGGGGGAAGTGCTGGACACCCCCGAGCTGCCGAAGGTCGACATGCACCACTTCCACTTTCGCCCGCGCGGCGGCATGGAGCCCTTCATCGATGACTGGCTGCGCTCCGGTGGGCCGCATCACTTCGTGCTCAACCTCGGCGAGCACGCCGGACGCTGGCGGCGACTGGCCGAACTCCTTGACCTGGAGCTCATCGAGCTCTGAGCTGGACGAGCTTCGGCGACTACGGACAGCACTAAAAAAGGGCGGCCGGCGCCGCTGGCGCGGCGCGGCCGCCCGTATCAATTCACCGACGTCGGCCAGCCACTCCGAATTGGTAGACCGTCGTCGAGTCGAACGTCTGTCCCGGGTTCAGGACGGTCGAGGGGAAGTTCGGCTGGTTGGGCGAGTTCGGGAAGTGCTGGGTCTCCAGCGTGAACCCGTCCGACTGCCGGTAGGAATGCCCGCTCGTGCCGACCAAGTCACCGACCAGGAAGTTGCCGGAGTAAAACTGCAGCCCCGGCTGGTCGGTAAACGTGGTCACCGTGCGACCGCTTAGCGGATCCTCGGCGAACGCCACTTGCCTCATCCCTGAGCCATTAAGCACCCAGTTGAAGTCATACCCGTGCGCGAGGAGCAGCTGCCCGAAGCTCGAGCGGATGTTGCGCCCGATCGGCTTCAGCCGGCGGAAGTCCAGCGGCGTGCCCGCCACCGGGGCGATCGTCCCGGTGGGGATCAGGTTGGAGTTGATCGGCGTGTAGCGGCTGGCATTTATCCGCAGCAGCTGACCGAACACGTCGCCCGAGCCTTCACCGGCCAGGTTGAAGTAGGTGTGGTTGGTGAAGTTGACCACGGTCGGCTTGGTGGTGGTGGCGCTGTAGTGGATGCGCAGCTGGTTGGAGTTGGTGAGCGC
The DNA here is from genome assembly GCA_963822735.1 of uncultured Actinomycetes bacterium. Taxonomy (GTDB): domain Bacteria; phylum Actinomycetota; class Thermoleophilia; order Solirubrobacterales; family Solirubrobacteraceae; genus Palsa-465. The sequence continues at coordinate 67,493 of CAWGIU010000007.1, read as the reverse complement.
GTAGGTCACCTGCACCCTGACCGCCCCGGGGAAGCCGTTGTAGCCGTCGGGGTCGGTGTAATTCAGGATCAGCTCCACGGCGCCCGGAACCCTTGCCGTGGTCGCGCTCCACACCTGGGTGTTGAACGAGTTAGGCCCGCCGTGGAGGGTGTTCGGCGAGTTATTGATCGGGAGGTGGTAGGTCACGCCATCCAGCGTGAACTGCCCATTGGCGATCCGGTTTGCGTAGCGCCCGATGATGCCGCCGAAGTACGTCGTTCCCGTACCTCCGGAGGGCTGGGGGTAGACGTTGTTCTGAACGTAGCCCGCGAGGTCCGAGAAGCCGAGTGCCACGTCGGCCACGCGCCCGCGGCGGTCCGGGAGGTAGATTGCCTGAACCACGCCGCCGTAGTTCGAGATCCTGACCCTCATCTTGTGGGCGTTGGTCAGCGTGTAGAGGCTCACGGCCTGCCCATTGGCGGCTGTGCCCCAGCGGCTGCTCGTGATGTTGAGCCCCGCCCCCCTAGATGTGCCCCCGGGCTTCCTGCCCTTGCCGCCGCGCGCGCTGGCCGAACCTCCCATCGCCAGCAACGCTACACCGGTTGCGATAAGCACAGTGACCGACAGCGTGGCCAGGAGCCTCGCACGGTCACGAAAGGCGTACTGCATGGGTCCTCCCTTCTCTGCTGCTTGCGGTGAGCCGGGGACCGCGAGCGGTGGTTACATCGCCGGCTCTACCCACAAATGTGAGCGCTCACACGAATGGCTCGGCGACGCGCCCAGATCGCGTTCAAACGTGCCAACCTGCTCCAATCTCCGGTATGGCGTCTCCGCCTCGACGCGCTCGTCTTCTGCTCGGCCGGCGCCCGGCAACGCGCGTGCGCTGGCTTGTGGGCATCGTCACCGTGGCGGTGGTGGCGGGGCTGGTCGTGCTGGCGATCGACAAGCTGAACCCCTCGCAGGTCGGCAGCCGGCTGGCCCATACCGAGCTGGGCTGGGCCTTCCTGGCGCTGGCGCTGATGGCGATTGCCTTCGTCGCACGCGCGGAGTCCTGGTTCGCTGTGATCCGGGCGGCGCTTCCGGAAACCCACCTCGGTCGGGCCGTCGCCAGGAGGGGGATCATGATCGGGATGCTGGGCTCGACCGTGGCGCCGGGGCGCCTGGGCGAGGCGGCACGCGCATTGGTGGTGGCCCGGCGGCTGGGCGATCCATCGCGCAACGTGGCCCTGGTGCTGGGGACGCTCGTCTCGCAGACGCTGATGAACCTGCTGGCGCTGGCCATCCTCGCGATCGTCACGCTGCTCGGCGCGGCGCTCTCAGGAGCGCGAGCGGAGGCCATCATCGGCGCCGTGGGGGTGCCGGTGGTCATCGCGCTGATCGCCCTCGGCGGCCCCCCCGCCCTGCGCCGGGCGGCCAACTCTCGCGTCTCCTGGCTCCGCCGCGGCGCCCAGTGGGTCTATCACCAGCTGACGCATTTCAGGCGTGGCCTGATCGTCTTCCGCCGCCCGCGCGCCGCCGCGCACGCGAGCGTCACACAGCTCGGCGCGTGGGCACTGCAATGGGTGGCCTGCTACGCAGTGATCCTGGCTCTGGGCCTACAGCACCACGCCAACCTGATCGCCGCCGCTGCCGTGCTGCTGGCAGTAAACGTCACGGCGATCGTGCCCATCACGCCCTCCAACGTCGGCGTCTTTCAGGCCGCGTGCATTGCGGTCCTGGCGCCGTTCGGGGTCGGCGCCAGCCAGGGCCTGGCCTACGGCCTGATACTTCAGGCCGTGGAGATCGCGGCCGCTGTGGGGCTCGGCGTACCCGCGCTTTTGCGTGAGGGGCTGTCGCTGGCCGAGCTGCGGCGCGAGGCCGAGGCGAGCGAGAAGCTGGCCGAGGAGGACGAAGAGCGCTCCGCGAGGCAGGAGGAAGCGTCTGGGCGGTTGGGAAGCAACCTCCCTCATGACCGGCCGCCCGCTCGTGGGTAGCTGAGGTTCACTAACGCTCGCACCGAGCTGCCGATGCTCCGGATTCACCTGGCTCTCTCTCGGGCTGCTCTCAACGCCAGCCCGTAGCAAAAATGCGTCCCGGCGGGCGCGCGAGCGTCCCGCCGGAACCCATTAACCAAACCTTGCCACGCTCGTGTCAAGGTTTGGCGTTTCGCTGGTAGCATGGCCGGATGCCCGATTTCCTGGCAGCCACCCGCGAGCGCGTCGTCGTCTTCGACGGCGGCATGGGGGCCACGCTCGAGCAGTTCGAGCTGAGCCTCGAAGACGATTACAGGCTTCCCGGCCGCTGCCATGAGGTTCTGGTTCTGAACCGTCCCGACGTGATCGAGGGCGTCCACGCATCGATGCTCGAGGCCGGCGCCGAGGTGCTGGAGACCGACACCTTCCAGGCCTCGCGGCTGAAGCTCTCGGAGTGGGGGCTTGAAGCGCACACCGAGGAGATCAACCTCAAGGCGGCCGAGATCGCCCGCAAGGCGGCCGGCGAGCAGCGCTTCGTCGCCGGCGCGATCGGCCCCACAGGCTTCTTGCCGGCCTCGGACGATCCGACGCTGGGCCAGATCCGCTTCCGCGAGCTGGTCGGGATCTTCGAGGAGCAGGCCCGCGGGCTCGTCAAGGGCGGCGTCGATCTGATCATCATCGAGACGGCGCAGGACATCCTCGAGGTCAAGGCGGCCATGTTCGGCGCGCGCGAGGCGTTCAAGCAGCTCGGACGCAGCCTCCCGATCCAGACCAGCGTCTCGCTCCTCCCGCAGGGCGGCAAGATGCTGCTGGGCACCGACATCGACTCGGCGCTGACCACGCTCGAGGCCCTGGGCGCCGACGTCATCGGCTTGAACTGCTCGACCGGGCCCGAGGACATGCGCGACGCGATCCGCTTCCTCGGCGAGAACTGCTCAAAGCCCGTTCACTGCATTCCCAATGCCGGTCTCCCTCAGCAGGGCCCGAATGGCGAGACGATCTTCCCCGAGGAACCGGAGCCCCTTGCCGCCGCGCTGGGGGAATTCGTCGAGCGCTACGGGGTGGGCATCGTCGGCGGCTGCTGCGGCACGACCCCCGCGCACATCGAGGCGCTGGCCGAGCGGGTGCGCGGCCGGACCCCCGGCGAGCGGCCGGCCAAGGCGCCCTCCGTACGTGAGCTCGATGATCGCCGCTACGCCCCTGGTGCAGGATCCGCGCCCGACGCTCGTCGGCGAGCGCGTCAACTCCCAGGGAAGCCGCAAAGCCAAGGAGCTCCTGCTGGCGGACGACTACGACGGGCTGCTGGTGGTAGCCGAGGACCAGGTGAGCGGTGGCGCGCACGTGCTCGACCTCTGCGTTGCCCTCACCGAGCGACAGGACGAGGGGGAGCAGATGCGCCAGCTCGTCAAGCGCATCAGCCTGACGCAACCCGCTCCGATCCAGGTCGACTCCACCGAACCCGACGTGATCGAGACCGCCCTGGAGCAGATTCCGGGGCGTGCGATCGTCAATTCGATCAACCTCGAGGCCGGGCGCGACAAGCTGGACCGCGTGGTCCCGCTGGCCACCGCGCATGGCGCGGCGCTGATCGCGCTGACGATCGATGAGGTCGGGATGGCCAAGACCGCCGAGCGCAAGCTCGAGATCGCCCAGCGGATCACGGAGCTGTGCTGCGACGAGCACGGCCTCGACCGCGAGGCGCTGATCTTCGACTGTCTGACTTTTACCTTGACGACCGGGGACGAGGAGTGGAGGCCGAGCGCGATCGAGACGATCGAGGGCATCCGCCGCGTCAAGGCCGAGATTCCCGGCGTCAAGACATCGCTCGGGGTCTCGAACGTCTCCTTCGGCGTCGGTGTTCCCGCCCGGAGCGCACTGAACAGCGTGTTCCTGCACCACTGTGTCGAGGCCGGGCTCGACCTGGCGATGGTCAACCCCAACCACATCACCCCCTACCCCGAGATCCCCGAGAACGAGCGCGAGCTGGCCGACGATCTGGTGTTCAACCGCCGCGAGGACGCGCTCGAGCGGTTCATCGCGCACTTCGAGTCCAAGGGCCCGGAGGAGGCCGCCGAGAAGGAGGACCCGACGGAGGGCATGGAGCCCGAGGAGGCGCTCCACTTCCACATCCTGCGCCGCAAGAAGGAGGGCGTGGAGGACTGGATCGACCGCTCGGTGGAGAAGATCGGCGCAGTGCCGACACTCAACGACGTACTGCTGCCGGCGATGAAGGAGGTGGGCGACAAGTTCGGCGCCGGCGAGCTGATCCTGCCATTCGTGCTCCAGTCGGCGGAGGTGATGAAGCGCGCCGTAGCCCAGCTCGAGCAGTACCTGGACAAGATCGAGGGCTACACCAAGGGCACGGTGGTCCTGGCCACGGTGTTCGGCGACGTGCACGACATCGGTAAGTCGCTCGTGAACACGATCCTCACCAACAACGGCTACTCGGTGGTGGACCTCGGCAAGCAGGTCCCGATCTCCACGATCCTCGACGCCGCAGTCGAGCGCGAGGCCACGGCCATCGGCTTGAGCGCGCTGCTGGTCTCGACCTCCAAGCAGATGCCGGCGTGCGTGCAGGAGCTGCACGAGCGGGAGCTGAAGTTTCCGGTGCTGGTGGGCGGCGCGGCGATCAACCGCAATTTCGGCCTGCGGATTCTCTACCCCGGCGGCAACGACTCCGACGAGACCTACGAGCCGGGCGTCTTCTACTGCAAGGACGCGTTCGAGGGCCTGGCGAAGATGGACCAGCTGATCGAGCCGGACCGGCGCGAGGTACTGGTGCGCGACACGCGCGAGGCGGCGCGCAAGCTGCGCGAGCAGCCCGTGGAGGACACCTCCCACCTCCCGCCGCTGGATGACGCCTCAGTCCGCAGCGGGGCCTCCATCGATGTCCCGATCCCCGAGCCGCCCTTCTGGGGAGCGCGGGAGATCGAGGTGGAGACCGACGAGGTATTTCACCACCTCGACACGCACGTGCTGTTCAAGCTGCACTGGGGCGGCCGGGGCGTAAAGGGCGAGGAGTGGCAGCGGCTCGTAGGTGACGATTTCCAACCCCGGCTGGAGCGCATGTGGCGCGAGGCGCTACACGGCTCGCCGGAGCGGCCGCCGTACATTCATCCCCGCGCAATCCTCGGCTACTTCCCCTGTAATTCCGCGGGCAACGAGCTGATCGTGTGGGATCCGCAGGCGCCCGGCGAGCGCGAGCTCGAGCGCCTCGTCTTCCCCCGCCAGCCGAAACACGACCGTATCTGCCTCGCCGACTTCTACCGGCCGCTCGCCTCGGGCCAGACGGATGTGGTCGCGCTTCAGGCCGTGACCGCGGGCGGCGAGGTCACGGAGCTCATGGCTCGCCTCGAGCAGGACGGCGAGTTCGCAGAGCAGCTGTTCGTGCACGGCCTCGGCGTCCAGTGCGCCGAGGGCATAGCCGAGTGGCTTCACAGCAGGGTGCGCACGGAACTCGGCATCTCGCCGGCCCAGGGCAGGCGCTACTCGTGGGGCTACCCGGCTTGCCCCGACCAGGCGGAGCACGAGAAGGTCTTCCGCCTGCTCGACGCGCCGTCGATCGGCCTGCGGCTCTCCGGCGGTTATGCGGTCGAGCCCGAGCAATCTACGCTGGCGATCATCGCCCACCACCCCCAAGCCGTGTACTTCGGAATGAAGTCGGGGTTCCTGCCCAAGACCGAGGGGCAGGCCACGGATGAGCTGATCGCCGGCACCAACAAGGACCCCGCTCGTCTGGCAGAGCTCACCGACGCCGACCCCGTCGGCGCGGAAAACGACGGCGCCGGCGGCCAGCAGGCCGGTGAGGGCGAGCCGGCGATGGCCGGGGCCTAGCTTCGGCCAACCCGCGCGGGGCGCTTAGAGTCCCCTAAGCCCTGCCTGTAGCTTTTCCGCCGGCATGCTGGCGTCCTTCAAACGGCTCGGCGGCGTTCTGCTGCTGGCCGCCATAGTGGTCTGCGGCCTGGCGGCCTGCGGCGGCGGAAAGCACATCAAGAAACCTGGCCGCCCGCGGCTGCCGGCCACCGTCGCCGCGCCAACGCCCCAGGGGATCCACAAGATCCAGCACGTGATCGTGGTCTTTCAGGAGAACCGCTCGTTCGACTCCTACTTCGGCACCTACCCGGGTGCCGACGGGATCCCAGGGCTGGCCGGCAACCCGGGCGCCGTTCCATGCGTCCCCAACCCCCGGGCCGGCGGGTGCTCTAAGCCCTACCACGATCCGTCGCTGGTCAACGGGGGTGGCGCACACGGACAGGGCGCCGCCGCGGCGGACATCGACGGCGGGCTGATGGACGGCTTCGTGAGGGAGTCTGAGTCGCACGGCGGGCGCGGCTGTGGCGGGGCCTCCTCCGTCTGCTTTACGAGCTCATCGTCCGACGTCATGGGCTACCACGATTCGCGGGAAATCCCGAACTACTGGGCTTACGCCGAGCACTTCACGCTCGATGACCACATGTTCCAGTCAGACGCGTCCTGGAGTCTTCCCTCGCATCTGTTCATGGTCTCCGAGTGGTCGGCGCACTGCCGTGTCGCTGGAGACCCACAGAGCTGCCACAACAACGACCAACTGGGCGGCTTTCACACGCGACAGATCACTACCGCCGCCGCCGCCGCGGTGGGCGGAACTTCACAGGGGACCTACACCAGGTGCGTGCAGGAGCGGGTAATCCGGCGCCTTACGCTCTCGGCGGCTGCCCGGCGAACCCGCTTGCAGCGCGCCATCGGCGCCTGCCGCGCCTTGATCGTGCGGCGCCAGGCCCGGGCCACTCAAGCGACGGCCCGCAGCTTCAACTACGCCTGGACCGACATGACTTACCTGCTCCACAAGCACGGCGTGAGCTGGGCCTACTACGTCACGCCCGGCGGTCAGCCCGACTGCGACGGCGGCAACGCCAATTGCGGGAGCGCGCCGCTCAGCGCGGGCACCCCCAACATCTGGAACCCGCTGCCGTCGTTCACCGACGTCCGGCAGGACAACCAGTTGGCCAATATCCGAGCCACCTCCGACTTTTTCACCGCCGCCCGCACGGGCACGCTTCCCACCGTCTCGTGGATCGTCCCCGACCAGGCCCACTCGGACCACCCGCCGGCCAATCTGCACAACGGGCAGGCCTACGTCACCAACCTCATAAACACGGTGATGCGCGGCCCCGAATGGGATTCGACAGCAGTCGTTCTCCTCTGGGACGACTGGGGCGGCTTCTACGATCAAGTGGTCCCGCCGAAGGTCGACAGGAACGGCTTCGGCCTGCGCGTCCCCTCAATCGTCATCAGCCCGTACGCCCGTCCCGGCTACATCGATCATCAGACGCTCAGCTTCGACTCCATCAACAAGTTCATCGAGGACGACTTCCTGAACGGCGAGCGGCTCGACCCCACCACGGACGGTCGCCCCGATCCTCGTCCCACGGTGCGGGAGAGCCTCCCTGGGCTGGGGAACATGGCCGCGGACTTCGACTTCAACCAGTCGCCGCTGGCGCCGTTGATCCTGCCCCTGCACCCGCCGCCCGGACCGGCTTCGACGTCGGGAGGGTGAACCCCCCTACCCGCGCGTCTCCAGCGCCCCCTCTGCCCGCCGCGCCGCCCGGTCGGGCAGCGTGACCGGCGTGGCGTGCATCACCCGCAGCTTGACCTCCCGCCAGGACATGCCTTCCTTGAGCAAGGCGGGCGCTCCCATCAAGATCGCCGTCGACACCTCAACGGCCTGGAGGATCACGCCATACGCCACCGCCGCCGGAATGCCCACGTGCCAGCCGGCGTGCAGCACAACGACGCAGGCGGCCTGGAACACGCCGATGTTTGCCGGCGTGATCGGCAGCACCGCGGTGATGTTCACCGCGAACAGCACCGCCGCCGCGGCGCCGAAGCCGGCGTGGCTGTCGACCCCCAGCGCTCGGAACAGAACGAAGCACGCCAGACACTGGAGCGCCCACGCGCTCAGCTGAGCGAACACCGCCGTCAAGCCCAGCCGCGGGTGACGAAAGACCGCCAGTCCCGTCCTGACCCGCGCCAGCGCCTGGCGCATCCGCGAGACGAGAGCCTGGCCGGGCGAGAGCTGCCCCGAGCCCCCGGCATGCGGCGCCAGCAGTGTCTGGACCAGGAACGCGAGAACGAATGCCGCCAGGGGCACCGCGGCAGTGATCAGCAGCGCGTCTTGATGGCTCCCCAGGCGCGCGACCGAGGTGAACATCACGGCCCCCAGCGCCGCCAGCGCTGCGACGTTGAGCAGCGTCTGGGACACGAGTGTCCCCAGGACCACCGGAAGGTCGTCCCGCGGGCGACCGCTCCGGCGGGCGACGATGAGTGCCCGCGAGGGCTCACCGAGCCGAGCCGGGAGCGTCGCCGACATCAGCACGCCGATGAACGTGCCCTGCATGGCGTCGGCCAGTTTCAGCCGCGCACGGGGTAGCGCGGCATTCAGCGTTGCGTGCCAGGAAACGGCGCGCAGCACCATGGCACCACACATCAACCCCAGTCCCAGCAGCACCAGCGAGGGCGAGGACTTGATCAGCGCTGCGACAACGTGGCCCACGCCGATCCTCTGCAGCGCAAATGCCGCCAGCGCCAGGCAGCCCAACGACACGGTGCTCACCGCCACACGCCGCGCGAGCTTGGCAACCGGCGATCGTCCGGGACGCAATGCAGGGGGCTCGAGCGGCGCGATCCGCCGGGCCCGCACAATGGGCTTGAGATCCGCGGAACGAGCTCCGACCCCGACCGCCGTCCGCTGCAGGACGCCCTGAGGCGCGGGCGTCGCCGCGGCGTCCTCATAGGCCGCGAGCACCTCGGCCGCCACGTGGGGCCAGGCGAAGCGCTCGACATCAGTGGCTGCAGCGCGGGCCATCGCACCTCGCCGCGCCGGCTCCTCATGAAGGTCGCGGAGCGCCTCGGCCAGCGCGCGCGGGTCCCCGCGCGGGACAAGCACGCCGTCGACGCCGTCGCGTACCACATCGCGATAGCCGGGTATGTCCGAGGCGATCACCGGCGTGCCCGCGGCGAAGGCCTCCGTCAGCACCATGCCGAAGCTCTCGCCGCCCAGCGACGGCGCGCACAGCACGTCGGCTCGCTCCAGTTCGCGCTGCTTTTCCTGATCATCGACCTTCCCTAGGGCGCGCACGCCACGGCCGTCGAGCATCAGCGGCGCGAGCTCCTCGGCGGAGGGACCGATCACCGTGAGCTCGCAGGGGACATGCTCCCGCAGCGCCTCGAAGGCGCGCAGCAACAGCGGCAACCCCTTGCGCTCCACGGCCTGGCCCACGAACGCGATCCGCAGCGCCTCACCGGGCTGACGCTCCGCAGCGCGGCGCGCCCGCTCCGGGTCGACGTGGACGCCGTTGGGGATCACGCGATAGTGGCCGCCGAAGAAGCGGCGCGCGGTCCACGCGGCGGCTTCCGAGACGGCGATCCGCACGTGCAGGTGGTTGAACACGCGGCCGGCGCCAAGCGCCCTGGCCACGCCGTTGGTGATTGCGTTGGTGGAGTGGACATGGAACGTGCCAACGGTCGGAAGCTGTGCCCTGTCGGTGGCGACCCAGCTGATCACCGGCGCGATCGGCTCGTGCACGTGGACGACGTCGAAGCCGCCGGTTCTGAGCTCTCGCTGCATGGTGGCGTAGCCGTACGGCGTGATCGAGAGGTTCGAGACCGCACCGTTGGCCTTGAATCCCACTGTCCGCCCCAACGGCACCAGGTAGTCGGGTGCCCCGAGCTGCTGCGGACGGGCGCCGCGGTGCAGCGACCCCGAGAAACGGCCGGGCGGGTCATACGGTGCCAGTACGCGCACGTGATGACCATCGGCGATGAAGCGCTCGGCCAGCGCTTCGATGTGTCTGGTGACCCCCCCTGGATATGTCCACGAATAGGGAGAAACCAGGGCGATGCGCATATATCCCATCCTAGTCAGTAACCCGGTGCCGCGGCTGGGTCACGGGGACATGCCGCTGCGGCCGCTCGGGGCACGCTGCGTATCATCAGAAGAGTGCCCGAACGCACGCGCCAGTTCGTCAAGTACACGTTCCTGAAGGTCGACCCGGCCTGGCGGCGGCGCGACGACGACCTGCGCGCCGCTGACAAGCGGGAATTCATCGCCGCCTGCGAAGACTTCGCCGACGGACACCTGCTGCGCGCCTTCTCGCTCGTCGGTACGCGCGGAGACGCCGAGCTGATGCTGCTGAGCCAGGCCCAGAACCTGGAGCGCATCCACGAGTTCCATGTGGTGCTCGCCCAGAGCGGCTTGATGAAGTGGTGCACGGTGCAGTATTCGCTGCTGGCGATGACCAAACCCTCCGAGTACTCAGATGAGTCCCGGCTAGAGGTTCGTCCCGCCCACGGCAAGTACCTCTTTGTCTATCCGTTCGTCAAAACGCGCGCCTGGTACGCGCTGGCGGCCGACGAGCGCTGGCGAATCATGCAGGAGCACATCAAGATCGGCCGCGAGTATCCGTCGGTTGACCTCAACACCAGCTACTCGTTCGGTCTCGACGATCAGGAGTTCGTGGTCGCCTTCGAGACCGACAATCCGGCCGACTTCCTGGATCTTGTCCAGCGCCTGCGCACAACCGAGGCGAGCTCGTACACGCTGCGGGACACACCGACGTTCACCTGCATCTCCTGCTCGGTGGAGCGCGCGCTGGGTGCCCTGGACGGCGCCGCGCTGACGCTCACTGAGTCGACGTGAGCCCCCCGGTCGGCGACATCACGAGCCCAGAGCGGCTCGCCCACGACTTCGACGAGGTGCGCGACATCACGGTGATCGGCGCTGGTCCGGTCGGTCTGTCGACGGCGTTCTGGGCGGGCATGCGCGAAGCCTCATCACGGATCGTCGACTCCCTGCCCGAGTTGGGCGGTCAGTTGACGACGCTCTATCCCGAGAAGTGGATCTACGACGTGCCCGGCCACCCGCGAGTGTTGGCACGCGATCTCGTCGAGCTGCTGCGAGAGCAGACGTTGGAGCAATTCGATGTCCCCGTGCACCTGGACACCACCGTCGAGACCATCTCCTGGGAGGAGGACGTTGTCGTTCTGCACACCGATCGCGGCGAGCTGCGCTCGCGGACAGTGATCGTGGCCGGCGGTCACGGCGCCTTTGAGCCCAAGAAGCTTCCGGGCTTTGACATGACGCCCTGGGAAGGTCGCGGCGCGCACTACATCGTCGGCGAGAAGGCGGTGTTCAAGGACAAGCGGGTAATGGTTGTCGGCGGCGGCGACTCGGCGATGGACTGGGTCATCAACCTGCTCGACACGGCCGCGGAGGTGCGCCTCGTTCACCGTCGCGAGGCCTTCCGCGCGCACGAGCTGACCGTTGGGCAGGTGCTGGAGGCGGCCGACCGCGGCGATGTCGCGCTCCACGTGCCGTTTCAGATCAAGGAGGTCTACGGCAACGGCAGCGTCGAGCGGGTACGCCTCTTTCACTCCGAGGACGAGGCGCACGAGCTCGAGGTTGAGGTCGATGCCATCCTGCTGCAGCTGGGGTTCAAGACCGCCCTAGGCCCGCTCAAGGACTGGGGCTTCGAGGTGGTCAAGGGCGCAATCGTCGTGGACCAGGTGATGAAAACCTCGCTCGACCGCGTCTGGGCCTGCGGCGACATCACGACGTTCCCGGGCAAGCTGAAGCTGATCGCCACCGGCTTCGCCGAGTCGGCGATCGCCGTGGCGCAGGCCGTACACGAGATCAGGCCGGAGACGAAGATCCAGCCCGCATACTCAACCAACACCGGCGTGCCGGGCGCGGTCGCCGGCCAGCCGTGACGCCCGCGGTTGCCCCGCGCTGCCACCGGCTAGGCCTTACGAGCGATGCCGCCCAACGCTGACGAGCTCTGGCCCGAGGACCGGGCGGAGGCAGCGGCCGTGGAGCACCTGCGCGCCGCTGATCCTGTCCTCAAAGCGCTGATCGAAGAAGTCGGCCCCGACGGGCTGGGGGACCGCCGGGCCGGGCGCCCCCACGACCACTACGGCGCGCTGGTCCGCTCCATCGTCGGCCAGCAGCTCTCGACCAAAGCCGCGCGCTCGATCTACAACCGTCTGACCGAGCGCTTCGGCGGCCGCACGCCGACGCCGGCCGAGGTGCTGGCCGACGACCCTGACGAGCTCAAGGCCGCCGCCGGGCTCTCGCGCGCCAAGGTCTCGTTCCTGCGCTCGCTGGCGCAGCACGTAGTCGACGGCTCACTGGAGCTTGAGCGCCTCGAGGAGTTGCCCGACGAGGAGGTGATCGCCGAGCTGATCGCCGTCCGGGGGCTCGGCGTCTGGAGCGCCCACATGTTTCTGATGTTCCACCTCCAGCGCCCGGACGTCCTGGCCGTAGGTGACCTCGGCATCCGCAAGGCGGTCCAGGTCCGCTATGGGCTCGACGAACTCCCTGCACCGCAGCAACTTTCGGAGATTGCCGAGCCATGGCGCCCGTACCGCACACTGGCCTGCTTGTTCCTCTGGCGCTCGCTGGACGCCACTCCGGTGTAGCGATGGCCACCGGGGATGGACACCTGTAGCCGGTCCTAGTCCCGCTGCGCCCGCAATAAGTCCATCTGCTTCGGACAACCTCGTGCCGCGCGGATCCCGAAGGCGCATCCAGATTCGGATACGGTGCGCTGGCGATGATCTCGGAAACAGGGAGATCTCAGTGAAAAAGCAACTTCGCGACCAGATCATCGCCGCCTGGAACTATCCGCGTCAGCGCTGGCGGCGGCGGACCGTCCGAACCGTGCTCGTGGTGCTCAGTGAAACGCGCCAAAACGTTATCGACGGATTCGCACTTCTCAACGAGCGAACGTCTGAAATCCTTGCACGGAGAGACTCCTTACTGGACGGCTATTCGAGCGGAGTCTTGCAGTCGGACCTCCCGCCCGCCTTCCTGTGGGAGCGTGAGCAGGTGCGTCCGTTTTCAGTGACCACCGCCGAACGTGACTACGCGCTGTACGAGAGCCTGCGCTACATCGTCGCTGCAGGCATCCCGGGAGACATCGTCGAGTGCGGCGTATATCGGGGGGGGAGCGCAGCACTAGCCGCCCATACGCTGCGAGCGATCGGCGCCAATCGGCGCATCTGGTTGTACGACACGTTCGCTGACTTCCCTTACCCCGGCGAACACGACGAGTGGTACGGCGGCCGGGATGCTGGTGGTGACCGCCCGTACGGGATGACGGCAAGCTTGGAGGAAGTAAAGGCCAATATGGCCCCGACGGGTCATGAGAATGTCGTTTACGTCGAGGGGCTGGTTGAGGAGACCATTCCAGCGCAGGCGCCGGAAGAGATCGCCCTGCTCAGGCTCGACACCGATTGGTACGGGCCCACGCGACACGAGTTGGAGCACCTTTACCCTCGTCTAAGCAAAGGGGGCGTACTGATCATCGACGACTACGGTCACTTCGAGGGCGCGCGTCGCGCAGTTGATGATTACTTCCACGACCAGCCCGTACTGCTGAACCGCATCGACTGGACGGGCCGCCTCGTGACCAAGTCCTAAAGAGCAGCTCGGGAACTGGCCCTTGCGGGCCCAACGCACTCGACCGTCCGTGGCGCGAACGTCGCCTGTAAGCGGCTGCCGACCAGCGGCACCTCCGTTGCACGCTGACGATCAAGGCCGGATCGGGAGTCCGCGGCACGGTCACCATGCGAATAACACGCGGAAAGCTGCTCGTGGCATTCGCCGCACGCGCGCCGGTCTCGGGCGGCAAGGCGACGCTGACGATGCGACGTGCCCCGCAAGATGAACTCGGGCCGGTACACCGTCTCGATGCTCATCACGCTCAGGGCCAAGAAGGTCCTGGCCCTGGGCTGAGGGCTCAGGGCCGGCGCGTTTTCCGCCCACCCTCTCCCGAGCCGTGGTCGGAGGGACCAGACGAACCCGGGCGACCCCGGGCGTCAGTCGGAAGCCGGACGAATCCGGGCGTCAGTCGGAGGCCCGGCGCCAGCCGAGCCCGCTGCGCTAGACGGCCGAGACCTCTTCCTCGTCCGCCACGCGGAACGAGGAGCCGCAGCCGCAGGCTGCAATGACGTTGGGGTTCTCGACCTTGAAGCCCGCGCCCTGAAGGCCGTCCACGAAGTCGATCACCGAGCCCTTGACGTACGGCAGGCTCGCTCGGTCGACAAGCAGCCGGATGCCCTTGTCCTCGAACACGGTGTCGTCGTCGTGCTGCTCATCGAACGCCAGCGCGTACTGGAAGCCCGAGCAGCCACCGCCGCGCACGCCGACCCGCAGCCCGGCGGTCTCCGCAACCGCCGCCTGTCCCGCCAAGAACTCGCGGACCTTCTCCGCGCCGTTGTCGGTTAGGTTGATCATGCTTCACGAAGTATAGCCACGGGCGCGGGGGCCGGGCAGCCATGGATGCGCGGGCCCTGCGGCATGCGAGCCGCGGGGCCGGGGGCTGAGCGCGGTCACCACCGTGACCCGGCTTCCTAGCGAGCCCCGAACCGAGCCGCCCCGCTGAGAGTGGGATCTCCGTCGCGGATACCGCTACAAATCTCCAATCGTCGAGCCGGACTCGCCGTCAAACCCCGAGCGGGCCGCCCGCAAAAGCTCCGGACCCGTCGCCAAACCCCGAGCGGGCCGCCCGCAAAAGCTCCGGACTCGTCGCCAAACCCCGAGCGGGCCGCCCCCGAGCCACTCGCCCCGGCACGCCCCCCAAACGCCAGCCACCCTGCCGCTACGCTGTGACCATGTCCGCAGAGTCGACCGTGGCCACGCCCGAGGAGCTGAAGGCCCGCATCGAGTCCGGGATCCCGGGCGCCTCGGCGACCGTCTCCGGCGACGGTCACCACTTCAACGCGGTCGTGACGGCGGCGGCCTTCAGCGGCCTGAGCCGCATCGCCCAGCACCGGCTCGTGTACGACGTCTTCGGGGCCGAGCTGGGCGGCCGCATCCACGCACTCTCAATTCAGACCCAGGCGGGAGAATCAGAATGAGCGAACCGAATCCCCTCCGCGACGAGATCCAGCAGGCGATCACCGAGAACCCGGTGATCCTGTTCATGAAGGGAACGCCCGAGCAGCCCATGTGCGGCTTCTCGGCCCGGACGGTGGCGGTCCTGCAGTCGGTGGGCAAGCCGTTTGCGGCAGTCGACATCCTCCCCGATCCGCGCATCCGTCAGGAGCTCTCAGCGTTGTCCAACTGGCCGACGATCCCCCAGCTGTTCGTCGACGGAGAGCTGGTCGGCGGCGCCGACATCGTGATGGAGATGTACGAGAGCGGCGAGCTTCAGGGGACGCTGGGCGTAGACCCGGGCGAGCAGCCGGTACCACCGGCCCCGGAGCCCGCGCAGCCCGGCGCTAAGCCGCTGGGCATCGAGAACCGACTGTAGGGCTCCGAGCCTGCCGTCGGGCTAGCCGCGACCCTTCCGGCCGCGCAGCCTGCGGCTGCCGCCCGCCCGTCCGAGCCACCCCGCGGGCTAGGCGACCGCCGCCACCCGCACGGGGTCGAGCGTTTCGGCGAAGAACTGGAGCGTGCGTCCCCAGGCGTCGCGCGCGGACTCGGGGCGGTAGCTGGGCCGTGTGTCGTTGAAGAACGCGTGGCCCGTGTCGGGATACACGCGCAGCTCGTGGTTCACGCCAGCGTCGCTCAGCGCCGACTCAAACTCCGGCACGCCCGAGGTGATCCGCTCGTCCTCCTCCCCGTAGAAGCCGCGGATCGGGCAACGGATCTGCGCCACCTGCTCGCTGGAGGCAGCCTGTCCGTAGTAGATCGCCGCCGCCGCCAGCTCGGGCTCCTCGCAAGCCAGCCGGCCCGACAGGGCGCCGCCCATGCAGTAGCCCACCGACGCCACGGCCCGGCCTCGCGAAGCGGGGTGTGAGCGCACGAACTCCACCGCCGCGCGCAGGTTCGAAACGTAGGCATCGATATTGCGCGCCAGCCCGCCAAACAGAGCGCCCAGGGTCTCCCCCACCTGCTCGCCGTCAGGCAGCGCGGACAGGGCCTCGCGCCGGCGCTCCTCATCGCCCACGATCGAGCCCCACTCGCCCGGCGGAAGCGTGTTCAGGAACTCCTTGGCCCGCCCGACCCGTTCGAAGCTCAGCATCGGCGGGCGACCGCCTCCGGCTGAGAACAGATCCGGCGCCAGCGCCAGATAGCCCGCCGCCGCAAACCGCTCCGTGAGATCCGCGATGTGCTCGTCTACTCCCCAGATCTCCTGGATCACGATCACCGCCGGCAGCGGGCCGGCCGCCGACTCGGGCCGGGAGAGGTAGGCGGAGACCGACCCCGAGGGGCCGTCGTAGTCAATCCATTCGTTTGAGAGCTTCATCTCGACCTCGCTAGCTGGATCTCGACCTCGCGATCTGGGGACGCAAAAGGCTAACCTCATGTCGCGTGACGCCTCGCGTGGTGCGCCGATTTGCGATCGCGAGCACGGTCGTGCTCGTCGCCCTGCTGGCGCTCCTCTCGGTCCTGGCCAGGGTCCACAGCCAGCAAAGCACCGCCGCCGCGTCCGCCCCCGCCCCGCTGGCCACCGGCACCGCCCTGCAGAACGTTCGCAAGGTCCCCCCGATGCCGCTCGTCGACGATAACGGCAGGCCGTTCTCGCTCAGCCAGTGGCGCGGCAAGTGGGTCGTGCTGGCGCCTTCGATGACCCTCTGTCACGAGGTGTGCCCAATGACCACCGGGGCGCTGATGGACCTCCAATCGGAGGTCCGCCAGGCGGGTCTGGCCCACCAGGTGGTGGTAGCGGAGGCCACGGTCGATCCCTGGCGGGACTCGCCTTCTCGCATCGAGGACTACCGCCGGCTGACCGGCGCCGACTTCGCGATGCTGACCGGCAGCCAGGCCGAGATCCACCGCCTGTGGCACTTCTTCGGCGTCTACTACGAAAAGGTCCCGCAGGGCAATCCCCCGGACGTCGACTGGCTCACGCACAAGCCCGAGACGTTCGACGTCCAACACACCGACGCACTGTTCTTCATCGACCCAGCAGGCCAGGAGCGGATCGCCGAGGAGGGCATGCCGCAGGTCTCGCACCTCTCGCCCGTACTGCACCAGCTGTTGAACGACCAGGGCCGGCAGAACCTCACGCACCCCCAGCTGCCCTGGACGGCCCCCGAAGCGCTTGACGACCTCTACTGGCTGATGGACCGCAACGTCCCGGCCAGCGCCGTGCCCAAGACCACGCCGCCGAGTGTCCAGGCCACTAGCCGCGATCTCAAGGGCTCTCCCGGAGCGCTGGCCGAGCTCCACGCCCAGGCCGGGCAGCTGCTGGGCTCTGCCGGTGCGCTCCAAGCTCGGCTGAGATCGCTGCGCGGCTATCCCGTGGTCGTGAACGCCTGGGCCTCCTGGTGCCCGCCGTGCCGCAGCGAGTTCTCCCTGTTCGCCGCCGCCGGCGCGCGCTTCGGGCGGCGCGTGGCCTTCGTCGGCGTCGACACCAACGACGCCGCATCTGACGCGCGCTCGTTCCTGAAGACCCATCTCGTCAGCTACCCGAGCTACCAGGCCTCGTCCACCGAACTCAGTCCCTGGGCCTCTATCGAGGGCATGCCGACCACCATCTACATCAGCCCGTCGGGCAAGGTGCTGGACGTTCACACAGGCCAGTACGACACCGAAACGACACTTGCCAATGACATCGCGCGCTACGCCCTCGGTGGCTGAGGCAGCCCCCGGGTCGAGCCACGGGATCGAGGCGCTGCGCTACGAGGACGGCGCGCTGCACGTCCTCGACCAGACCGTGCTGCCGTTCGTAGAGCGCGAGCTGACACTGACAAGCGCAGCCGAGGTGGCCGAGGCCATCAAACGGCTGGCGATCCGCGGCGCGCCGCTGATCGGTGTGGCGGCCGCCTACGGCCTGGCGCTGGAGCTGAGCACCGACCGGCAAGCGCTGGAGCGGGCCTCAGAGCTGCTCAAGGCAGCGCGCCCCACGGCCGTCAACCTGGCGTGGGCGGTCGAGCGGGTCAAGGCCGCCGCGTCCGACGGCGACCCGGCCGCGGCCCTGTCCGAGGCCAGAGCGATCGAGGCCTCCGAGCGAAAGGCCAGCGCCGCGATCGCCGCCCACGGCGCCGACTTCCTGGCCGGCGCCCGGCGGGTCATGACCCACTGCAACACCGGCGCGCTGGCGGCGCCGGGGCGCGGAACCGCGCTGGGGGTGATCGCCGAGCTCGCGGCGCGCGGGTCGCTGGACCTCGCACTCCCCACTGAGACCCGCCCGCTGCTGCAGGGCGCGCGCCTCACGGTCTACGAGCTGAGCCGGTTGGGAATCCCGCACCAGCTGGTGGTCGACGCGGCTGCGCCGGGCCTGATCGCCTCGGGTGCCGTCGACGCCGTCGTCGTGGGCTGCGACCGCGTGGCCGCCAACGGCGACGTGGCCAACAAGGTCGGCACCTACGGGCTGGCCCTGGCCGCCAAAGCGGCCGGCATCCCGTTCGTGGTCGCCGGTCCCAGCTCGACCATCGACCCCGACTGCCCCTCCGGCGCCGAGATCGAGATCGAGGAGCGCGACCCCGAGGAGATTCGGACCGTCGCCGGCGCGGAGCTGACGCTGTCCGGCACCGAGTGCCGCAACCCGGCCTTCGACGTCACTCCGGCCAAGCTCGTCACCGCGCTGGTCACCGAGCGGGGCGTGAGCTCGGCGTGATGAGAGTCGCCCGCTCGCTGGCGCTCGACCGCGTGGCGATCGAGCAGACCGACGACCCCGTGCCCGGACGGGGCGAGGTCGTGTGCGACGTGCTGGCCTGCGGCGTATGCGCCTCGGACGTCATGGACTGGTACGTGCAGAGAAAGCTGCCGGCGGTTCTGGGCCACGAGCCGGCCGGGATCATCAGTGCGGTCGGCGACGGCGTCGAGCACGTCAAGGTCGGCCAGCGGGTGGCGATCCACCACCACGCGCCGTGCGGCGAGTGCCGGCGCTGCCGGCGGGGACACGAGACGCTCTGCGAGCGGTTCCGCTCCACCCACCTTGAGCCTGGGGGCTTTGCCGAGCGCCTCAAGGTCGGACCCGACCTCGTCTCCGAGCTCCTGCCGCTGCCCGACGGGCTGGACCCGGCGGAGGCCACGCTGATCGAGCCCCTGGCGTGCGTGCTGCGCGCCCAGGAGCGCGCCGGCCTACGCGCCGGCGACGCGCTGCTGGTGGTCGGCGCGGGCGTCAACGGGCTGCTCCAGATCGCTGCCGCCCACGCCAGGGCGATCGACGCCGTCTGGGTGCGCGAGCTTCGCCCCGACCGTCTGAACCTGGCACAGACGCTCGGGGCCGAGCGCCACGGCAACGAGCTCGTCGACGTGGCCGTGGTCTGCACCCCCAAGCCCGAAGCGATCGCCGCCGCCGCGGTGGCGCTGGCCCCCGGCGGGACGCTCTGCCTGTACGCGCCGCCGGCGCCCGGCGAGCCGCCGGCGCTCGACGGCGCCTCGCTGTTTCTGCGCGAGCTCACCGTCACCGCCAGCTACTCCGCCGGCCCCCGCGACATGCGCGCCGCGCTCGAGCTGCTCTCAGACGGGATCCTCGACCCAGGCATGCTCATCACGCACCGCCTGCCGCTGGAGCGCACCGCCGAGGCGCTCGACCTCCAGCGGCGCGGCGAGGCCCTGAAGGCCGTCGTCGTGCCGTGAGGGCGGCGATCCTGCACGGCCCGCGGGACCTGCGCGTGGAGCAGGTACCGGAGCCCGAGGGCGAGGTGATAATCGAGGTTCAGGCCGCGACCACCTGCGGCACCGACGTCAAGATGTGGCGCGAGGGCCACCCCGTGCTGCCGCCCTATCCCTGCCCGTTGGGCCACGAGACGGCCGGCGTGCGCCTCGACAGCGGTGAGCGGGTCCTGGTCTCCGACTCGCTGGCCTGCGGCCGCTGCGCGCCCTGTCGTGCGCGCCGCCCCCAGATCTGCCGCCATCCGCGCTGGGTGCTGGGCGCCTTCGCCGAGCGGATCGCGGCACCGGCCGCGGCGCTCCATCCGATCCCCGACGGCCTGCCGGCAGAGGCGGCCGCCATGGCCGAGCCGCTGGCCGCGGCGGTGCACGCCGTTGACCGCGGCTCCGAGGCCGTTGACGTCGGCGTGCTGGGTGGCGGCTCGATGGGCCTGATGCTGTGCGCGCTGCTGTTGAGCCAGCACCGCTCGGTGACCGTCGCCGACCGCCACCCCGAGCGCCGCGAGCAGGCAGCCGCGCTCGGCGCCCGAGCGGTCGAGGCGCTGGAGCGCCACGAGCTGGTGTTCGAGGCGGTGGGGCGTCCGGCGAGCTGGCGGGCTGCGGTAGAAGCCGCCAAGCCGGGCGGCGCCGTGGTGCTGGTGGGCGGCTGCCCCTCGGGCAGCACGGTCGAGCTCGACCCCGGACCGCTTCACTACGAGGAGCTCGAGCTGCGCGGCGCCTTTCACCACTCGCCGGCCGAGGTCGACACCGCGCTCCAGGCGCTGGCCCGCGGCGATGTCGAGTGGCGGGCGCTCCGCGGCCAGACGATCGCCCTCGAGCAGCTGGCCGACGCGCTGTCCGCACCGAGTGGCGGTCCGGCGCGCAAATGGGTGGTCGACCCGCGCTTATGAATGTGGACCGGGTCGGCACATGTGCCGACCCGCCGGGCCGATCATGATCGGCCCGGGGCCGGCGAACATGTTCGCCGGCCTACCTGTTCTTGATGAACTCCAGGTGCTCGACGATCCGGCGCGAGTCGCAGATCGGCTCGCCGTCCAACACCAGCACCGGTACTCGGCGCTGCCCGGTCAGGGCCTCTACCTCGGGCCTGCGCGAGCGGCGCTGGGGCATCCGGACCTCCTGGTAGGCGATCCCGTCGCGCGCCAGCGTCCGCGCCACCTTGCCGCAGGGACATAGCCAGTTGGTGGGCGTGGTGCAGCGGTAGAGGGTGGCCATCGCTGGCGGACGATAGCCTGCGCCGGATGCCGGTCGCGATCGTGTCCGACACTTGCCATTACCTGCCGCCGGAGCAAATCGCGGCCAACGAGATCCACCTCGTCTCGCTCTACGTGCACCGCAACGGCAGCGCCCTGCGCGAGGCCGAGATCTCCGACTACGACGATTACTACCGTCAGCTGCGAGACCTGAGCGGCCTGCCCACCACCTCGCAGCCGTCGGTTGGAGATTTCCTGGGCGTGTACGAGCCGCTGCTCGACTCGGGCCACGACATCGTCTCGATCCATCTGGCGGGAGGCATGTCGGGGACCGTGGGGTCCGCCGAGCAGGCGCGAGAGGCGCTCGGCGACCGCGGCGGCCGGGTGCACGTAATCGACTCGGCCAGCGCCTGCGGGGGCGAGGGCCTGGTCGTACTGGCAGCAGCGGCCGGGGCGCGGGCGGGCGAGGACGCCGCCACCGTCGCCGATCGGGCACGGGCGGCGCGGGCAGGGCTCAAGATGTGGTTCGCCATCGACACGCTCGAATACCTGCGTCGCGGCGGCCGGATCGCCGGCGCTCAGGCGTGGCTCGGCGCGGCGCTCAGGATCAAGCCGATCCTGACGGTCGAGTCGGAAATCACGCCCGTGGAGCGGGTTCGTACCTCTCGGCGGGCGTTCGAGCGGATGGTCGAGTTGCTGGCCCTGTGCAAGCAGGAGGGCCGGGACGCCTGGATGGTGCAGCACATCCAGGCCCCGGACCAGGCCGAGGAGCTCGTTGCGAGGGGCATCCAGATCTTCGGCGTCGGCCCCACGGCGGTCTCCGAGATCGGCCCCGTGATCGGGACCCATGTCGGGCCGGGCCTGCTCGGCGCCGGAGGCCTGCCGCGGTCCTTTATTTGATACGAAAGTTCGCCTGCTTTGCCGCAATCGCGGCAGGAAACCTCCACCAAAGCTCCGAACATGCCTCCTGACGGAGTGACGAGGCGATGCTCCGGGCCTCGAGCGGCTCTCTGGAGGACCACGTCGATGCTTTTCATGGCTGGACTAATCGCAGCAGCGGCCTGGATCGCCGTGGTAATCCTGGCGCTCGCAGTCTGCGTCGCCTCCTCCCACGCAGACGTCGGCGAGCGCGCTCAGCGGCAGCTGCTCGAGGTCTAGACCCCGCTAGCTCCGATCCCGTGCGCGGCCGGGCCGCGGGGTCGGAGCCATGCCCCGGCGCGGATTGCTCAGCCGCGCTTCAGTGCGCGCCGCTGCTTGCGCTCGCTGCCGCCGCCCGATGCGAGGCCACCGAGCGCGGCGAGGCCGCCGCCGAGCACGAACCCAGCCACGCCCGCTGCAACGAGCACCGGCGTCCGGTGGCGGCGAAGCTGCCCGCGCCAGTCGGTGATTCGCACCACCTCCCCCCGCAGCCTCTCCATCGAGGTCCCGAGCTCCTGGCGGTTCTGCTCGATCGAGGCCCGGATCTCCTCTGCTGAGCGGGCGGCCATCAGGTCCCCGACTTGGTCGTGACGGTGGCCCGGATCTTCTTGGCCTCGTCGATGGCCATGTCGGGCGTCGGCGCGCCAACCTTGAGCTTGCGCCAAGCGAACAGGAACGCCCCCACCGCCAGCACGATAAGGATCCCCATGACGATCGCAAAGCCCAGCCAGATGCTGCCGGCGGAGTTGGTGAGGATGGCGTTGAGGCCCCAGGCCAGGGTCGCGAGGCCGAGGATCAGCGCGAAGAAGCCGAACAGCGCACCGGCGGCGACCGCGATTGCCCCGCGAGTCAGGCTCGAGACCTTCTCCATCGTCTCCGCCTTGGCCAGCTCGATCTCCTCGCGGACCAGGACCGAGATCCGCTCGGAGACCTCGGTCACCGCGCGTGCCAGGTTCTCGTTGCCGGGATCAGTTGCCAAGGCGCTTGAGGATCAGGGCCACTAGGAAACCCCCGGCAAAGGCCGCACCGGCGAGGACCTCGGGCCGCTCTTCGACCAAGCTCTGGCCCGATCCGTCGCTGGCGCTGGGCGGCTGTGAGGCCAGCGGCGGCGCAGGTGCGACGGTCGGCGAAGGGCTGGTCGCGGCCGGTGCAAACGAGCTCGGGGGCGGCGTGGCCGGCGTGGCCAGCGGTGCCTCGGGGGCGGGCGGAGAAGACGGCGTCGGCGCCGAGGCCACGGTTGGCGGCTCGGGCGCCGGCGGGGGGGCGTTGGCTGGCTCGACCGGAGCCGGCGTGTCGACCTGCTCGGATGGCTCGGAAGACTCAGTCACTCGGGCGGTTCTTCGCCAAACACGCGCTTCCAGATCACACTCGCCACGCGTGTTGAGGCGACTGTCGCAAGCGCGCCGGTGCCGGCCAGCAACCCCGACCACATCAGTCGCTTGACAAGTGGGCTCTCCTTCATCGGCGGCGCATTCAATCAGACGCTCACCAAAACGTGTACCCCGCGGGGTGGGGCGCTAACCGCAGCGGGCGCGCAAAGTCGGACTCCGGGGTCAGCGCTCGAGGCCCTGACAGATCGTTTCTACGATCTCGCTCTTCGCCCGCTCCAGCCGTTCAGCGCCCACCGGTTCGTGCTCAAAGATCCAGCCGGTCAGCACCTGCTCCACGCAGCCATAGAACGCCAGCGCGGCGAACTCGGGGCTGACCTCGGTGCGGAACGCCCCTTCAGCCTGCGCCCGGGCCACGATCGCCCCAATCTGCGAGTACGCCTCGCGGATCTTCGCCAGGTGCGTGCGGCCGAACGTGTTCGCCGCGCGCGTGACCTCGACGATGATCACCTTCATCAGCTCCGGGTCATAGCGGTATGACTCGATGATGAACTCCGCGATGGCCCGCAGCTTCTCGCGCGGCGAGTGCTCGGAGGCGTCGGCAGCGGCGATCGCCTGCAGCATCACGTCCCAGCGCTCGAGGAACAGCGTGTCGAGGATTTGCTCCTTGGAGTTGAAGTAGTGGTAGACGAGGCCGTAGGCCACGCCAGCCTCGTCGGCGATGTCAGACACTCGGCAGGTGTGAAAACCCTGACGGGCGAACACCCGCACGGCCGCATCCAGGATCGTCCGCCGCTTGTCAACCGGCGCGCGCTGGGGGGTGGCCATCAGGTGGGCTCCAGCTCGGTTGTCTCCCAGCCGTACACATGCGCCCGGCGGTGCGTCAGCGCGGGCAGGCGGCGTCGTACGTCGCGCAGCACCTGGCCGTCGAGCTCGGCGACGATCACGGTCTCCGCGTCGGGCGCGGTGGCCAGCACCAGCCCCCAGGGATCGACGATCATCGAGCGACCGCCCGAGCGGTAGCCGCCGGGATGGGTGCCGATCTGGTTGGGGGCCACGACGAAGCACTGGTTCTCCACCGCCCGGGCCCGCAGCAGCACCTCCCAGTGGTCGCGCGTGGTGGCGAGCGTGAACGCGCTCGGGACCGAGACGACCTCGGCCCCGCGCACGGCCAGCACGCGGTAGAGCTCGGGGAAGCGGATGTCGTAGCAGACGCTCAGTCCCAGACGGGTCCCGTCGGCCAGCTCCGAGACGACGATCTCCTCGCCCGGTTGCTCGTGCGCGGACGCCTTGTACTGCATCCCTTCGACCTCGGCGTCGAACATGTGCAGCTTGCGGTAGGTGCCTTTGAGCTCTCCGTCGGGGCCGACGTGCACGCTTGTGTTGAGGGTCTTCTCGCTCCCCGGCACGCGCTCCACGATCGACCCCGCCACGAGATCGATTCCCAGCTCAGCGGCGGTCCGCCGTGCCCACTGGATCGCCTGGCCGTCGAGCTCCTGCGCCCCGGCGCGCTGCTGCTCGCCGTTGCCGAGGACGCTCCACTTCTCCGGCAGGACCACGAACTCGGCTCCGCGCGAGGCGGCCTCGCGCACGAGGCGATCGGCTCGCTCCAGGTTGCGGGCGGTGTCCTCGGTGGCGTTAAGCTGAACGGCGCCGGCGCGCATCTCTCCATCCCGGTCGGGCGACATCTCTTCACCCCGGCCGGGCGGCATCTATCCATCCCGTCCGGGCAAATCCTGATTGACCAGTCAGTCAAGGATATCGGCCCGGGTGGCGCCCCACCCACGGGCCAAGCGCACTGACGATCTACAGGTGACCCACCAGCTCGGCCAGGTGGCGTAGCAGACGCTCGCTCTGCTCGCGCTCGTCGGGCTCCAGCTGCTCGTAGAGGTGCGCGCGCCGCTCTTCGAGCTGCCGGCGCTTGCTGGCCAGGCGCTGGCGTCCCTGCGCGGTCAGCGACACCAGCACCGTCCGTCGGTCCTTCGCCGGGCGCTTTCGGCGTACGTCCCCTCCCCGCTCGAGACCGTCGACGACACGCGTCGCCGTCGGTCCGGCGATCCCGGCGGCATCGGCGAGGTCGCACAGTGGCACCGAGCGCCCGCCCTCCAGCGGCCGCAGCAGGTAGTACTGGGAGAGCGTCAGCCCCTCGCCCGCCTGGCCGCGCGCCTGGCGGCGCCTGATCGCCAGCACGAAGGCATCCCAGGCCTCGTTGAAGCCCTTGGCGCTGGGGTGCTTGCCTGCGGTGCTGTCAGAGTTCTTGCTCACTTAGGGTTCCTATTGTTTAGGGTACCTATGGAAGTGATAGACTGCAAGGCATGAGGACCGAAGAAACCACACAGAGCACCACTCGCCCGGATGCCTCAGCGGTGTCTGCGGCGAGCGAGCGCTTCCCAACAAGGAGGCATTCGATGATCACTCGTTATCTGTCAAATCTGGTGCTGGCGCTGATCGCCGGCTTCCTCGTAGTGGCGACGCAGGCCTTCGACCTGCTGGCCGTGAAGTGGCTGGTCTTCGCGATCGCCACCGGGGCCACCGTCCTGAGCCTTGGCACGCTGGCGCTTGATAAGAACCTCGTCCAGCGCGTGGTCAGCCTGACCGCCGGCATCGTCGGTGGTTGGACGATCGTCGCCAGTCTGGTCTTCGGGCTGAGCACCGTCATGTGGCTCGGCTTCGCCGGCGCGCTGGCTCTGATCGGCCTGGCCATCATCGGCCTGACCGTGCACGAGTTCACAACCGAGCGCGTTGTGCATTCGCTCGAGGTTCAGAGCGAGCCTGCGAGAAGGCGCGAGCCGATCGCCGCTTAGTTTCAGCTCAATCCGAGTTGGCAAGGGCCGGCGCCAAGCGCGCCGGCCCTTTTTGTCCCTGGCGAGCTCTCGCGGCTGGGCCAGCTAGCGGTCGGGGAAGCGGTGCTCGGCGCGCCAGCCGAGCAGGTCCTCGGTGCCCGCCGTGTCCAGCAGCACGTCTTCACCGGGCGCGCCGGCGTGTAGCAGCGCGAACTGGTACTCGGCGCTGATCGCGCGCTCCAGCAGCGACATCAGATCCGAGGAGGCGATGAACAGATCGGCCATCCAGCCTGCGTTGCTCGCCTGCGCGTCCTCGGGCGTCTGGTAGGCGCCGATCCGCACGGCGGCCGCCGACATCGCCGAGCTGTGAGCGCTCCAAAACGCGAGCGCCTCTACGAAGCATTTGCTGACCCCGTAGAGGTTGGCCGGCGCAACCGCATCCTCGGGGCGCACCGGACGCCGCGTCGCGGCCCTCACGGCATGGACCGACGAGGCCATGATCAGCCGCCGGCAGCCGGCCTCCATGGCCGCCGCAGCGACGTTGTACGAGGCGACGATGTTCGCCGGCAGCAGGCTCTCCCAGTTGGCGTGCGCGTTTGGGTCCGCAGCAAGATGAACGACGACCTCACATCCCGCGAAGAGCTCCGCGGACGAGGGCTCTGCGAGATCGCGCTCAACGACGGCTTCCCCGGGAGCGCCCGCGAGGAGCCCGCTTGAGGGCAGATCGATCAGCGTGAGCGGATAGCGGCGCGCCCGCAGATGCTCGGTCAGCGCTCGGCCGATGTTTCCCGCGGCGCCGGTGACAGCCACGCGCGCGGGGCAGTGTCGCTCCGGTGCGACTGCCTGCTTCTCCCGTACGGCCGTCTCTCTCTCAGGCT
This sequence comes from uncultured Actinomycetes bacterium, assembly GCA_963822735.1. Classification (GTDB taxonomy): domain Bacteria; phylum Actinomycetota; class Thermoleophilia; order Solirubrobacterales; family Solirubrobacteraceae; genus Palsa-465. The sequence goes on along the minus strand of CAWGIU010000007.1, from coordinate 40,914 downwards.
CGGTCACGCTGGCTTCCTCGCGGTGCCCTGGCCGCCTAACGCCGTGAGCGGAAGCTCGGCGTGCACCGCGCCGATCAGCTTGCGCACGATAGTGGGCAAACGGGTCGAGCCAGGCGTCGCGGTCATGTTCCGCGATGCCTGGCTTCCCGGGTGATCAGTCCTAGGCGGTGGCGTGGGCCGGGCGGGCCGTCGGCCGGCGGCGCCGCGTCGTGAAGCGCACCAACAACGAAACGCGCTTCGAGCCGGCGCGGGCTCCAATCCGGTGGAGATCGGCGCTCCGCCTCAGATCGTCGATGTGGCTGTGAGCTGAAAGTTGAGTGAGGTGAGGGTTCATGCCACATGAGACCGGCGCCCGGGCCGAAACTCATCGCTGATATTGCGCCCGCGCCGCGGGCGGACATCGAGGCCTGCTCGGCCCATGTTCCTGTCACGATGAGCCTGTGCAATCCGCCACCGCGCTGGAAACCACCGGGTCGGCCACGATCGCTGATCTGCTGCCGCGCTCGGTGAAGCTGTTCGGCGATCGCGCCGGGCAGAAGCGCAAGGTCGATGGCGAATGGCGAGACATCACCTTCGCCGAGTTGGGAAAGATCGTGTCCGAGGTCGGACGCGGCCTGATCGATCTCGGCATCCAGCCCGGCGAGCGCGTGAGCATCCTCTGCACGACACGGGTCGAGTGGGCCTGGTGCAGCTTCGCGATCAGCGCCGCGGGCGCGGTGGTCGTGCCGATCTACCCCACCAATTCGCCCGAGGAGGTTGCCTGGGTGGCCGGCAACTCAGAATCGGTGGCGATTGTCTGCGAGGACTCCTCGCAGGCCGCAAAGGTCGAGGCGGTCCGTGGCCGGCTGCCGAAGCTCCGGCACATCATCGTGATCGACGATGCCCTTGAGGACCTTCGCGCACGGGGCCGATTGCTGCCCCAGACCGATCTCGATGCCCGCACCCAGAAGGTCACGAAGGCGGATCCCTACACCTTCATCTACACCTCGGGCACGACCGGGCCGCCGAAGGGCTGCGTTCTCACCCACGGCAACTATCGGGCAGTGCTCGACATGGTCAACAAGCGGGGCATCGTGGGTGACGAGGACGATCTGATCTACCTGTTTCTACCGTTGGCGCACGCATTCGGGCTGCTGCTGATGCTGGTCAGCGCCGACCGCGGCGTTCCGATCGCCTACTGGGGCGGCGACACGACGAAGATCATCCCCGAGCTCTCGGAGGTCCATCCCACCTACCTCCCCTCGGTGCCCCGCATCTTCGAGAAGCTGTACACGCTCGTCACCGCGGGTGCAGACCGCGGGGCGATCGCGAGGGCCACGGAGCTCGGATTGAAGGTGCGGGGGCTCGAGCACGCCGGCGAGGCGGTCCCGCCCGAGCTGCAGGCGGCGTATGACCAAGCGGATGAGCGCCTGTTCAAGCACGTCCGCGCCGCATTCGGGGGCCGCCTGCGCGAGGCCGTCACCGGCGCAGCGCCGATCGCCAGGGAGATCCTCGAGTTCTTCTACGCCGCCGGGGTGCCCGTGATGGAGGGGTACGGGATGACCGAGACCTCTACCACCGCTTCCGGCATGCGCCCCGGCGAACACCGCTTCGGCTCCGTCGGCCGCGCGCATGAGGGCGTCGAGATCCGGATCGCCGATGACGGCGAGATCCTGCTCAAGGGGGCGAACATCTTCCAGGGCTACTACAAGAACGACGACGCCTCGTTCGGGGCCGTGGTCGACGGGTGGCTTCACACCGGTGACGTTGGCCGCCTTGACGAGGACGGCTTTCTCTACATCACCGGCCGCAAGAAGGACATCATCATCACCGCGGGGGGCAAGAACCTCACCCCGGCGAACCTCGAGAACGACCTCAAGCAGACGCGCTACATCTCCCAGGCGGTGATGCACGGGGACCGGCGCCCGTTTGCAACCATGCTGATCACCCTCGACCAGGAGGAGATCGTCTCCTGGGCCCGGGAGCGGGGGATCGAGGACACCGCGTGCGCGGCGCTGGCCCGCCATCCCGACGTCGTTGCCTTGATCCAGTCAGAGCTTGACCGGGCGAACGCCCAATACGCCCAGGTCGAGCAGGTCAAGAAGTTCTTCATCCTCGAGCATGACCTGAGCCAGGAGACGGGCGAGCTGACGCCGACGCTCAAGGTCAAGCGCAGCGTGGTCCACGAAAAGTACGCCGAGCGCTTCGACGCGCTGTACGGCTGATCTCCAGCCCGGCTTGCCCTGCGCGGGACTAGCGCTCGCTGCGCTGAGCACGCAGCGCCGCCAGCAGGAGCTTTGAGTGCATGGCGCCGATCAGCCCCCGCAGCGGCTCGGCGCCGGAGGCAATGATCTCCACGGCCCGCTCGACCTCGACCTTGCCCGCCAGCCGGTCTAGCAGCACCCGGATCTCCTCCTGCACGAGCGGCTCGAGTGCCTCGCGGTAGCGGAGCGTGTCGTAGACCGTGAAACCGATCTCCTCCTCGTAGCCGCCGGCGCGGAAGCGAGAGATGGCCTCGATGATCGCCACATCGTCGGCGTCGTAGCCCCGGGCGTTGGGCGTCAGGATGTCGAGCTCCTCGAGGCGATCCAGCACGTTGCGCGGCACGTCGTAGGCCTCGCGCACCTTGGTCCGCGAGACGCGGCCGGTCTCGTTGGCCTGGATCGCCAGATCGAAGATCCGATCCTCGAGCTCGATCAACCGCGCCGCGCGCTCGGGGTCCGCGCTCATCACCTCGCGGATCACGCGCAGGGGCATGAAGCGCTCCTCCTGAAGGCGCTTGATCAACCGGACCCGCTCTACAAAATCCTCGGGGTAATAGGCCATGTTGCGCGACGTGCGCTTGACCTGGTCGCCGTTGCCCAGCAGGCCCTCGCGCAGGTAGTGCTTGATCGTTCCGCTGCTGACGCCGGAGCGCTCGGCGAGCTCTGACATCTTGAGCATGCCTGGAGTCGCGGCAGCCATCTCAGCCCCCCATGAACGACCCTTGTGCGTTTGCCGCCGGCCCGGCGACGGCGCCGGCCTCGTGCAGAGCCGCGATCTGCTCATCGTCAAAGCCGGCCGCGCGCAGGACCTCGTCCGTGTGCTCGCCCAGAGCGGGGCCGGGGGCGCGCGCGGGATCACCGGGAGTGCGGCTCAGCTTGACCGGAACGCCCAACAGCCTGACCGGACGCTCCGCGCCCGGCTGCGTCAGCTCGGCAACCATCTCCCTGGCCGCCACGAGCTCTGAGTCGAGCGCCTCGTCGAGCTCCAGCACGGGCTCCAGGCAGCAGTCATGCTCGGAGGCGAATGCCCGCCACTGCTCCCGGGTCCGCTGCAGGAAGATCTCACCGACCGCTGTGTGCGTCTCAGACCCCGGGGGGTCGAACGCCCCCGCCAGCAGGTCCTCGCGTCCCACGCCGTGGCAGAAGGCGCTCCAAAACTTGGGCTCGAGCGCCCCCAGGGCCACGTATCCGTCGGCACAGCGGTAGGGTCGGTAGCACGTCAGCGCGCCCGCAAGCTGCACCTCTCCGCGCCGCGGCGAGCGGCCGCTGAACAGGCTCTGCGCGGCCACCATCGCCAGCCACGAAAGTGCGCCGTCGAACATCGAGCAGTCGACGAGCTGACCCTCTCCCGAGCGCTCCCGCTCGCGCAGGGCGATCAGGATCCCGATCACGGCCATCAGTGCGCCGCCGCCGATGTCGGCGATCTGGCCCCCGGACTGTATGGGCGGTCCGTCGCGCTCACCGGTCAGCGCCAGCAGCCCGCCCAGCCCCAGGTAGTTGATGTCGTGCCCCGAGCGGTCACGATTCGGGCCGTCCTGGCCGTAGCCGGTGATCGCGCAGTAGACCAGCCCTGGATTGTCCTGCCGCAGGCGCTCGTAGCCGACGCCCAGGCGGTCCAGGACGCCGGGACGAAACGACTCCAGCAGCACGTCGGCCTCGCGCGCCAGCCGCAGCAGCACCTCCTTACCCTGCTCTGACTTCAGGTCGAGGCGGATCGAGCGCTTGCCGCGGTTGAGCGCCAGGAACAGCGCGCTGCGGGCCGTCTCGTCGGCACCCTCGTAGTAGGGAGGCGCCCAGCGCACGTAGTCGCCCATGCCGGTGTCCTCGACCTTGATCACCTCGGCGCCGAAGTCAGCCAGGAGCAACGAGCAGAAGCCGCCGGGCAGAAGCCGCGAGAGGTCGAGGACCTTCAGGCCGTCGAGCGGCAACTCGCTCACGCCGCCGCGCCCGCCGGGGCCCGCGCTCACGCTGCCGCGGCCTCCGGGTCCGCGCTCACGCCGCCGCGGCCTCCGGGGCCCACGGGCGGATGCCGAGCAGCGTGCGCGCCTCCTGGACCGTCGCCGGTCGGCGCCCCGCGTCCTCGCACATCTGCCTTGCTTTGGCCACCAGGTCGCCGTTGGAGCGGGCCATGGAGCCGTCCGGGAGATAGAAGTTGTCCTCGAGCCCTACGCGGATCGAGCCGCCCAGCGTCAGCGCTGCGGCAACCAGCATCCACTGATCGCGGCCGATCCCGATTACGCCCCAGTGGTGCGAGGGGCCCGCGGCTGGCGCTGCCGGCATGTTGCGGGCCATCGCCGCCAAGTTCAGGGCGGTGGCGGGCACCCCGCCCACCACGCCCATCACGAAGTCTGCGTGCAGGGGCGCCTCGAGCAAGCCCATGTCGACGAGCGGCGCCAGCGAGCCAACGTGCCCCAGGTCGAAGCACTCGTGCTCCGGCTTGATCTGCAGGCGACGCATTGCTTGCAGCAGCTCGATGATCTCCTCGAACGGGTTGGCGAATACGAACTTGAACACGAAGTCCTTGCGGCTTCGCGAGTACTTGGCGTAGTTCATCGAGCCCATGTTGAGTGCCGCGACCTCCGGGTGCCCGGCCTCCAAATACGCGATTCGCTTCTCCACGGGAACGCCGACCGTGCCCGTCGAGAAGTTGATGATCGCCGCGTCGCCCACCTCCTGGACGATCGCCTCCTTGATCGCGAGGAAGTCCTCGACCTCGTAGGAGGGGGCACCCGCCGGCGTGCGCGCGTGGATGTGTATGTGGACTCCGCCCTCGGCGACGATCCGCCGGGCCTCGGCGGCGTACTCCTGTGGCGTATAGGGGATCGCCGGGCACTGGTCGCGGTTGGCGATCGCCCCGGAGATGGCGCAGGTGATAACCGCCGGGGCGTCGAGGCTCATGTCCGCGCCACGGATCTCGCGTGCGGGCGGCTCATACCGGGACCACGCCCTGACGCTTCCAGGGACGCTCCACCTTCTTCGACGCAGCCAGCTCGAGCGCTCGGCAGATCGTCTTGCGGGTCTCGCGGGGGTCGATCACGTCGTCGATCATGGCGTTGCCGGCCGCGACATAGACGTCGATGATCTTGCGGAAGCTGTCGATCAGCTCCTGGCGCTTGGCCGCCGGGTCCTCGGCGCTCTCGACCTGTTTGCGGAAGATGATCTCCACCGCGCCCTCGGCCCCCATCACGCTGATCTCGGCGCTGGGCCAGGCCACGATCAGATCCGGCTCATACGCCCGTCCACACATGACGTAATAGCCCGCTCCATACGCCTTGCGCAGCACGACGGTGATCTTCGGCACCGTGGCGTTGGCGGTGGCATAGAGCATCTTCGCCCCGTGGCGGATGATGCCCGCCTCCTCAACCTTGGTTCCGACCATGAAGCCGGGCACGTCCATCAGGTACACGAGCGGAATGCCGTAGGCGTTGCACAGGTTGATGAACCGTGCGGCCTTGTCGGCCGAGTCGTTGTCCAGGATGCCGCCGAGCTGCTTCGGCTGGTTGGCGACGATCCCAGCCGGGCGCCCGCCGAAGTGCGCCAGGCAGGTGATGATCGTCTTGGCCCATTGCGGCTTCAAATCGAAGTACACGCCGTCGTCGACGATCCGCCGGATCACCTCATACATGTCATACGGCTTGCGGTTGGACTCCGGCAGGGCGTCGAGCAGCTCCTCATCGCCGCGGTCGACGGGGTCGTCCGTCGGGCGCAGCGGCGTCGACTCCTCGCAGTGCGAGGGGAAGTAGCTCAGGTACTGCTTGATCCGCTCGATGCACTCCCGGTCGTCCGCCACCTCCAGGTCGCCGACCCCCGAGCGCCGGCAGTGCACACGCGAACCGCCGAGCTCCTCCTGGGTGACGTCCTCGCCGACCGCGGCGCGAACCAGGTGCGGCCCTGCCAGGGCCATCGAGCCCTGGCCCTTGACCATTGGCACGAAGTCGGCCAGGCCCGGGATGTACGCCGTGCCCGCCGCGCACGGGCCCATCAGCGCCGCCACCTGAGGCACCACCCCGCTCATCACGACCTCCTCGCGGAACAGATAGCCGCTGCCCGCGAACAGCGACCCCACCGCCTCCTGGATCCGCGCGCCCGCGGAGTCGAGCAACCAGACCATCGGGATCCGCTTGGTGAGTGCCAGCTCGCGCAGCCGCGTGACCTTGAGCTCGCCGGTCATGCCCATCGAGCCGGCCATGACCGTGAAGTCGTACGCCGCGACCGCCGCCAGCCGGCCGTTGATCTTGCCGTAGCCGGTGATGACGCCGTCGGCGGGCGCCTCGCGACCCTCCATCGCCCGCTGCGAGAAGTGCGGCCGCCCCTGGAGCCCGAGCTCGACGAACGTGCCCTCGTCGATCAACAGCTCGAGGCGCTCACGCGCCGTGAGCTTGCCGGCCGCATGCTGCTTCTCGACCTTCTCCGCTCCCCCTCCCTGCTTGATCGCCGCCCGCCGCGTCGCCAGGTCTTCGGCTAGCGGGCGCAGCAGGCTCTGGTCGGTGGTCGTCATCGCAGGAAGTAGGACGTCTTACTTCCTACTCTGTCAACCACCGGGGGGCCCGTCAAGAACCTTGCGCCCGGGCACTTACATAATGCTTACCGCATTTGGGTAGCCTTGCCAGGTCGGGTTGGGCGGCGGCGCCATGATGCGCGGCCGCCAGCGGCTCGGCGCAGCGGCACTCGCGCTCGAGGCGGCCCGGACCGGCGGCTGGTGGGGGCGTTGCCCAGCAACGTCCACATGCCGTATTAGGAGGCACATGCCGCAGTCACCGCCATCTCCCCTAGCCCTTGCGCAGTACACCCAGCCCCGTCTGGGTCGCACGATGCTCGAGCTCGCAACCTCGATCTTGCCGTACCTGGCCTTGTCGGCACTGATGTATCTCGTCCGGGGCGTCTCGCCCCTGTTGGTGCTAGCCCTATCCGTGCCGGCCGCCGCGTTTTTGGTGAGAACATTCATCGTCTTCCACGACTGCACGCACGGATCCTTGTTCAAGAGCAAGCGAGCAAACGCATGGGTCGGGGCGTTTGCCGGCCTGCTCGTCCTCTCGCCATACCTTCGCTGGCGTCACGACCACGCCGTCCATCACGGCTCATCCGGCGATCTCGACCGCCGTGGAGTCGGAGATCTGCCGACGCTGACCGTGGCCGAGTATCACGCGCGTTCGTGGCGCGGGCGATTCGCCTACCGCGCGATCCGCAACCCGGTGGTGATGTTTGGGTTCGGCCCGATCTTCGCGATGATCATCGGCCCCCGAGTGCCCACGCGCTCGCAGCGAACCCGATTCCGTCACAGCGTGGTGGGTACCGACATCGCGCTGGCGGCGGTCATCAGCGCGCTGGTGCTACTGATGGGCTGGCAAACCTTCCTGCTCGTCTGGGCCCCCGCCGCGCTGCTCGCCGGCGCCATCGGCATCTGGCTGTTCTACGTGCAGCACCAGTTCGAGGATGCCTATTGGCAGGGAGGCGAGCAGTGGAGCTACGGCGAGGCCGCGCTCAAGGGCAGCTCCTATCTGAAGCTCCCGCAGCCCCTTCAGTTCTTCACCGGCAACATCGGACTGCACCACGTCCACCACCTGAACGCGCGGATCCCCAACTACAACCTTCAGCGCGCGCACGACGAGAACGCGGTCCTCCATGACGTGCCGACGCTTTCGCTATGGGACGGGCTGCGCGCCGTGCGGCTGAAGCTGTGGGACGAGCAGCGGGGAAAGCTGATCACGTTCGCCCAGGCCAGAACCGGATCGGCAGCGTTATCCGCGGCCCACTGAGTAAGTACTCACTCCAGCGCTAGCGCCCTTTCCAGACCGGATCGCGCTTCTCGAAGAAGGCCTTGACCCCTTCCTCGATGTCCTCGCTCGACAGCGCGATCGTGAGCTGGGAACGCAGGTAGTCGAAGGCGTCGGCCAGGGCCATGTCCTGCTGGCGGAAGAGCGCGTCCTTGCCCAGCTTCATCACCGCCGGCGACTTAGAGGCGAGCTTGGTCGCCCACTCCTTGACCGCGTCATCGAACTGCTCGGCCGCCACGACGCGATTGACGATCCCGATCCGCTCTGCGTCTTCCGCGGATATCTGCTCGCCGAGCAGTAAGAGCTCGGTGCACTTCTTGCGCGGCACGTTGCGGTAGATCAGGGCCATGATCATGAACGGGAACGCGCCGACGTTGATCTCCGGCGTGCCGAAGCGCGCCCCCTCGCGGGCGATGATCAGATCGCAGGCCAGGGCGATGCCCAGCGCGCCTGCCAGCACGTGCCCGTTGGCGGCACAGATCGAGGGCTTCCCCAGCTCGCCGATCAGCCGAAACAGGCGCGGGAAGCGCTCAGTGCCGAAGTGCTTGTGCACCAGCGGCACCTGGGCCGCAAAGCCGGCGAGGTTGGCGCCGCTCGAGAACACCTTGTCGTGTGTCGAGGTGAGCACCACGCAGCGCACGGCGTCGTCGTCGCGCGCCTGCTCGAAGGCCGCGGTCAGCTCCGACAGCAGCTCGTCCGAGAGCGCGTTGCGCGTCTCGGGCTGGTCGAGGGCGATCGTGGCGATTCCGTCGACGACCTCGTAGTTCAGGGTCTCGTACGCGATGGCGGCACGCTACCAGTGGGACGGGGATGCCAACCGGTCCTGATCGCCACTCTGCCGGCCGCCAAGAGTAGGAAGTAGGAAGTCCTACTGTTTACTTTCGCCCGAGCGCTCGATACCGTTCCCTCTCATGACCACCACCGCAGCCGACGTAACCAAGCCCGACTTTCAGGGGCAGCGCAGGCACTTCATCTTCACCGACGAGCACGAGCAGCTGCGGGAGTCGATTCGCCGCTTCGTGATCAAGGAGCTCCAGCCCCATTCCGAGGAATGGGAGGAGGAAACCTTTCCCAACTGGGTCTTCAACCGCATGGGGGAGCTCGGGTTCCTGGGTCTAGACAAGCCCGAGCAGTACGGCGGCCAGGGCGGCGACTACTACTCGAGCTTGGTGCTGGCCGAGGAGATCGTGCACGCCCACTGCGGCGGCCTGGCGATGGGCCTGGCGGTGCAGACGGATATGGCCATGCCGCCGATCCTGGCGTTCGGAACCGAGGAGCAGAAGCAGGAGTGGGTGGTGCCGTCGATCAGGGGCGAGAAGATCCTTTGCCTGGGGATCACCGAGCCCGATGCCGGCTCCGACGTGTCCGGCATCAAGACGCGGGCGGTGAGGGACAACGGCGACTACGTCATCAACGGATCGAAGACGTTCATCACCAACGGCCACCGCGCGGACGTGATCGTGCTCGTCACGAAGACCGACCCCGACGCCGGTTACGACGGCTTCACGCTCTTCCTGGTCCCGATGGACGCCCCTGGCGTGATTCGTGAGAAGCGCCTTGAGAAGCTCGGCATGCACGCCTCTGACACCGCGCTACTGGCCTTCCAGGACGTGCGCGTTCCCGAATCGGCCGTCCTGGGCCAGGTGGGGAAGGGCTTCTACCACATCATGTGGGAGCTACAGGGCGAGCGGCTGATCGGCGCCGCGGGCTGCGTAGCCGGCGCCCAGCACGTATTCGAGCGCACCGTTCAGTACGCGCTCGAGCGCAAGGCGTTCGGCCGTGAGATCGGCCACTTCCAGGTGATCCGTCACAAGTTCGCGGAGATGGCCACCAAGATCGAGACCGCCAGGCAGATGGTCTACACGACTGCCTGGCGCTTTCAGAACGGCGAGTACCCGGTGCGCGAGATCTCGATGGCCAAGCTCTATGCGGCGCGGATCGCGGTCGAGGTGGCCGACGAGTGCATCCAGATCCACGGCGGCAACGGCTACATGAAGGAATACGGCGTCGAGCGCGTGTGGCGTGACATGCGCCTCAACCGCATCGGCGCCGGCACGGACGAGATCATGCTCGACGTAATCGGGCGCTCGTACGGGCTGTAGCGTCGGGGCGTAAACGGCACTTGGAGCTTGACCCGCGCATCCGCACCACCGTAGGCTTCTTCGCCAGGATGCGAAACGGACTCGCGGCCCTGGGGAACGGCCTCGCGGCCCTGGTGTTCGTCGCCGCCTTCGCCGCCTTCGCCGCACCCGCGAGCGCCGCGCCGAGGTGCAAGCCCGGTCACGACGTGCTCGCGCGAAAGAGGGGCCAGGTCGTCATCTGGACCACCCTCACCCGCCAGAACCGCCACGTGAAGACTCGGGTGTACGTATGCGTTTCCCGATTCGGGAGTGCACATGTTGTCGACACGGAGACCGGAAACGTGCATCCGAAGGTCACGCGCCTGCAAGTGGCCGGCAATTTCGTCGGATTTTTCCTGGCCACGGCGGTGCCGTTCGGCGTCGGGCCGCTGACGGCCAGCGGCACGGACACAACCCTGTACGTGTTCGATGCCGGGCATCGACGCGTCGACCTGCGTGACCTCGCAGTGTGCGCGTCGGGCTCGACCTGCGCCTCCGTGCCCGTCATGACCGCGTACGCCCTGGCGGCAAATGGTTGGGTCACGGAGCTGTACACCGTCGACGATACCCAGCCACAGACGCCGGCGCCGACCGTCCGCCAGTTGGTCGCGACATATGCGCCCGGCGCCAACGGCAACACCAGACAATCGGTGTCGCTTGATTTCGGTTCGACGATTTCGGGTCTGTCGCTATCTGGCGGGATGGCCCGCTGGACGGGTGATCTGAGCGGCGCGGCATCGGCGGTACTAGGCCCCACGCTTGTGCCTTCGAGCACTCCGCAGGCCACAAGCGGGTGCCAGCTCCTGACGACGACCGACTTGAGTCCGCTGCTCGGCCAGCTGTCGAGCTCGGGTTCGGCTTCTCAGTGTCAATACACAGGCGCATCGAGGACCCTGTCACTGTCCTTCAAGGCCGGCCTGTCCTCGCAGCAGGTGAAGTCCGACGCCAGTGCGCTCAACAACACCAGCGGCGTCTTCTCGATCTTGCTGTACGACGACGACTACTCGATTTACCTCCGCTCGATCACGATCTCCGGCGTACCCCATGAGCAGCTCTCCTTCTTCTCCGCGGGCAACGGCTCGGAGCTGTCACTCGATCTGACGGCGCCCAGCGGGAACGCAGCCGGGCAGCTCCCATGGCTGGCGAACGTGGCGTTCGATCGCCTGTTCGGGGTCCCGGTCCAGCGAACGAACTAGCGCCGAGGCTCGCCGCCGATGGACACCGTCGCCCGGGCGCGCCGTCCGATCCCGCCCTTCACCGAAGAGCACGAGGAGTTTCGCACTGCGGTCAGGCGGTTCGTGGAGAACGAGCTGCATCCGCACGCGAGTGAGTGGGAGGAGGCACGCTGGTTTCCGAACGACGTGTTCAAGCGGATGGCCGAGCTCGGCTACCTCGGCCTCAAGTTCCCACCGCAGTACGGCGGCGACGGCGACCTGATCGCCGACGCCGTCCTGACCGAGGAGCTGGCTCGCTGCGGCTCCGGGGGCCTGGCGGCCGGGATCGGCGCCCACATCGGGATCGCGCTGCCGCCGATCTGGAGGTTCGGAACCGAGGAGCAGAAGCAGCGCTATCTGGTGCCGGGAATCAAGGGCGAGAGGATCGCAGCGCTGGCCATAACTGAGCCTGACGCCGGCTCCGACGTGGCCTCCATTCGGACCACCGCCGCGAGGGTCGAAGGTGGCTACGTCATCAATGGGTCAAAGACGTTCATTACCGGCGGCGTCCGGGCCGATGCGCTCGTGACGGCGGTCAAGACAAGCGCCGAGGGCGGCCACCATGGAATCTCCTTCTTGATCGTCGATCGGGGCCGTGGCGTCAGCTCCAGCAAGCTCGAGAAGCTCGGCTGGCACGCTTCCGACACCGCACTGATCAGCTTCGACGACGTGTTCGTCCCGGAGGAGAACCTGCTCGGCGGCGAGGACCAGGGCTTCTACTTGATCATGGCCAACTTCCAGTGGGAGCGTCTGTTGATGGCTTTGGGCGCGCTCGGCGGCATGCAGGCGGCGTTCGAGAAGACGCTTGACTACGCCCTCGAGCGCAAGGCATTCGGTCGCGAGATCGGCCACTTCCAGGTGATCCGCCACAAGCTGGCCGCGATCGCGGTGCAGATCGAGAGCGGGCGCGCCATCACCTATCACGCGCTGCGCCGCTACCTGGCGGGAGGCGACGCAGTGCGAGAGGTGACGATCGCCAAGCTCCAAACGCAGCGCACGGCATTCGACGTGATCGACACGTGCCTGCAGATCCACGGCGGTAATGGCTATATGGCCGAATACGAGATCGAGCGGGCTGCCCGTGACGCCCGTCTCGGGCCGATCGGCGGCGGAACGGACGAGATCATGAAGGAGATTTTGGGACGTTCGCTGGGGTTGTAGTGCGCAAAGCGAGCACTGAGCGTTTCAGTCCACCTCTGTGGCTACGATCAGCGCAGTGAGCAAGGGGCTCTTCGCAGGATTGGCCGTCTCCGCCTGCCTGGCGACGGTTCTAGCTGGATGCGGCTCGAGCCAGAAGAACTCGAATGTCACCGTGATCCGTGCCGCGGACACCACCGCCCAAGCGGCTGGATATCGGCTCGCGGGCACGATGACGATTAGCAGCACGCGGACGGGGCCGATCAACATCCTGGTCGGGGGGTCGTTCAACCGCGCCGCTCGAGTGGGACAGATGACCGCCGCTTTTGACGTCGCGGGAAGCCGTCTGCAGTTCTCGGAGCTCCTGTCGGGGCTGACGGTTTACCTGCGCACAGACGCGATTCCGACGCTCGCGCGTGCCACCGGGGGCAAGCCGTGGGTCAAGCTGGACGTCAGCCGGGAGATGGGCGCCTTCGGGCTGAGCTCGCTGCCGACGGCAACCGACCCATCTCAGTTCGTCGACTACCTGCGTGCTGTGAGCTCCAACACCAAGCCACTGGGAACGCTGACGGTGCGCGGAGTCAAGACCACGGGCTACCAGGCGACGGTTGACCTCGATCGCTATCCGAACCTGGTGTCCCCCGCCCAGCGAGCATCGGTGGCCCGCGGAGTTCACTCGCTGGAGGCGGCGATCGGGCTGCACACGATCCCCATGGCGGTTTGGGTCGACAAGTCCGGGCTGGTCCGGCGGCTGGGGATGTCATTCCCCGAGTGCGCCTCCGGGACGAAGTTCCAGTTCGGGATGGACGTCGACCTGTACGACTTCGGTCCCCAGCCGACGCCGCGAGTCCCGGCGGCAGGCCAGGTGTACGACCTGACGCCGCTGATGGCGCGCGACCTGAAGAGCGCAAAGCTCCGCTGTTCATAGCGCCCTCGTCGCTTCGGCGACTGATGGGCGCGGGGCCCTCCGGCGAGCTGGCGCCGCGCGTCGCGCCGGCCGGCTGATACCGCGTCCGCCCAGCGGCCTAGAGCCGCCGTGTGCGTAAAGCGGCCATGCGTTCGTATTGCGTGATTACAGCTGGCCGCCGCCGGGAAGGTTTTCGCAAGTTCCATGCGTCATTGGACGCCGCTAAGCCCGCGATGAGAATCACAGTCGATCCCAGCACCGGTGTCCGCGTGCAGGTCTGGCGTGAGCAGCAGCTCTTCCACGCCGCCCGCGGGAACGCCGTAGAGCCGCCGCAGATCTGCCTGGGCATCGATCTGTTCGAGGTCATAGCCGAACTGGCGGGGCTGGACCTCGAGCGCCCCGCGGAGGCAGAGGAGGCCGGCAGGCTGGCCCAAGACGCCCAGCAGAGGCTGGCGGGCGAGAAGGTCGCCGAGCAGCCGGGCCTTGTCGAGCACCAGCCGGAACGCGAACAGGCGACCTAACCCGGCCACTCGGCGCTGCGCGGTTCGCGCACAGCCCGGTCCGGGACAGCTTTGACCGCGGGTAACCTGAGCCCGTATGGACTCCGCCCGGGGAAAGCTCTTGATCGCTGGCCCGGCGCTGCTCGATCCGAACTTCTGGCGGACCGTGGTGCTGGTCGTCGAGCACAACGAGGAAGGCGCTCTGGGACTGGTCCTCAACCGACCCTCGGAGACGGCGATCGGCGAGGCCGTCGAAGAGCTCGACGAGTTGATCGGTGCAGACGAGTTGCTGTTCATCGGTGGTCCCGTGCAGCCGGCGGCGGTTATCGTGCTGGCGCAGTTTGAGGATCCCGGCGAGGCGGCGCTGACAGCCTTCGACGACGTGGGCGTGCTCGGAACCGCTTCATCACCGGAGGAGCTGTCCGTCGGCATCCGTCAGGCGAAGGCTTTCGTCGGCCACGCCGGCTGGGGACCGGGACAGCTGGAAGCCGAGCTCGAGCGTGACGACTGGATCGTCGAGGACGCGAGGCTGGACGACGCGTTCTCGGACGAGCCGCGGGGGTTGTGGTCGAACGTGCTGACGCGCAAGGGGGGAAGCTACGCGCTGGTGGCGCGGATGCCGGCGGACCCGTCTTCTAACTGATGGTCACGCCGTGCTGATCCCCACCCGCTGATGGCCCACGTGCACTCGCACGTCCCCAACCGGGAGGCCGAGCGCGGCGCGCTCAAGCTTGCGCTGGCGCTGATCCTGCTGTTCATGGCGGCGGAGGTGGCGGCCAGCATCCTGGCTTCGTCGCTGGCGCTGCTCTCTGATGCCGCCCATATGCTGACGGACGCGGCTGCCCTGGCCCTGTCGCTGGGGGCCGCCCGGCTGGCCAGGCGGCCCGCGGGCGGAGCGATGACCTACGGCCTGGGCCGCGTGGAAATCCTCAGCGCCCAGGCCAACGGGATCACGCTGTTGGTGCTCGCCCTGCTGATCATCTACGAGGCGATCAGGCGGCTTGTCTCGCCGCCCGCCGTGCACGGCGTGTGGGTGCTGGCCGTGGCCGGCGCCGGCGTCCTAGTCAACCTGCTGGCGGCGCGTGTCCTTTCGGGCCGCGAGGGACGAAGCCTCAACGCTCGAGGGCTCCTACCGCCATATCCTCACCGACCTCTATGGCTTCATCGCGACGGGGATCGCCGGTGCGGTGATCGTGGCCACCGGCTTTGGACGCGCCGACGCGATCGCGTCGCTGATCATCGCCGCGCTGATGCTCCATGCCGCCTACGGCCTGATCATGGCCTCGGGCAGGGTGTTCATGGAAGCCGCGCCGGCGGGCATCAAACCGAACGAGATCGGCCGCGCGCTGGCTGCGCATGCCGAGGTTGTAGAGGTGCACGACCTGCACGTATGGGAGGTGACCTCCGGTTTTCCAGCCCTGTCGGCGCACGTCGTGGTGCGCCCCGGCGCAGACTGCCACGAGGTCCGACGACAGCTGCAGCGACTCGTGGAGGGGCGCTTCAACGTCGAGCACTCAACGCTCCAGGTCGACCACGCGGCCGCCCAACAATCGCCGCTTCAAATCGAAGTGGCGCCGGTAGACTCGGGCCATGAGGGTTGTTAAGCCCGGCCCCGACCGCGAGGTTCCACGGGGCGTTGTGGGCGGGGCGGAGATCTCGCAGGCCACCGCCGGGGCCCAGAACATCTACATGGGCATCTTTCGTGTACCCGCCGGCGCGCAGTCGCAGCCTCACTACCACGAGCATTGCGAGAGCGCGGTCTACATGCTCTCGGGCGGCTTGCGAGTCAAGTGGGGCGACCATCTGGAGCACGAGCTGACGCTGGAGCCCGGCGATCTGGTCTACGTCCCTCCGCGTGAAACGCATTTGCTGGAGAACGTCTCCCACTCCGAACCGGCCGAGTACGTGGCGGCTCGCGACGCACCACTGGAGGACGCTGTCGTCGTGCCGTGGGCTGGCGAGAGCGAGCACGTGACCTCAAGTCCCGGGCCGTGAACCACCGCGAAGGCGAACTCACCGGCGCGGGAGGCATGCGCCTCTACAGGCAATCCTGGCTGCCGGACGGCGAGGCCCGCGCGGCGATCGTTCTCGCTCACGGCGCGGGCGAGCACTCCGGCCGCTACGGCCATGTAGCCGCCCGCCTGGTAGACGAGGGTTATGCCGTGTACGCGCTAGATCACCGCGGCCACGGGCGCTCGGATGGCCGGCGCGCGCTGGTCGACCGACTCGATCGTGTGGTGGCCGACCTCGACGCGCTGATCGTGCTCGCGGCAGCAGAGCACGCCGGTGCGACGACGTTTCTGATCGGCCACAGCATGGGCGGCACGATCGCCGTGCGCCACGCGATGCTCCATCAGGACCGCCTGGCGGGGCTCATCCTGTCAGCACCTCTGGCCGCACTCGAGGCTGCCTCCCCGACGACGCGCGCAATGGCCCGAATGCTTTCGGCGCTCACACCGCGGCTGCCGCTATTCGCGATCGACCCGGCGCTAATCAGCCGCGACCCAGCCGTCGTCGATGCCTACCGCACCGACCCACTAGTCCACCACTCAAGGCTTCCCGTACGCACCGTGGCCGAGCTGGGGCGTGCGGTCGAGTCGTTCCCCGATGCCGTGAAGGAGATCACGATTCCGACGCTGATCATGTACGGCACCGCTGATCAGCTCTGCCCGCCGGCGGGCAGCGTGATGCTCGCCGAGCGGATCGGTTCCGGGGAGAAGATGCTCAAGAGCTACGAGGGGCTCTATCACGAGATCCTCAACGAGCCGGAGCGCGAGCGCGTGATGGACGATCTCTGCGCCTGGCTGAAGGCGCATGTCGCGGCGCTCGCAGCCTAAGCGAGCGCGGCTGCGCGCTCTCTCGCCCGCCGCTGACCGGCTGGTACGACCCGCGTGCGGAGATCGTGCTCGTAGACCCAGTAGTCGACCTCCATCGTGTGACGCGGGCGCGGTGTGAACTGCTTGGTGTGGCGCTTTTCGTCACGCCGAATCTCGGCCTCCATCTCGGCCAGCGTCGGCAGGACCCAGTCGCCCCCCAGCCACCGGGCGGCGAGCTTCGCCTGACACTCGGCGAACGGGAAGATCGTGGGTATCGCCTGCCCCAGACCGATGAAGGCCAGATCATCGAACCCCGGCTTCCACATGCGCTTGTAGAGCCTGAGCACGTTGCCCGGGGCGGAAATGAAGTCGGATTCGAAGAACGGAAAGCTGATCTTGTAGCCGGTCGCGTAGATGATCGCGTCGATTTGCTCGACCGAGCCGTCGGCGAAGCGCACGCGATCCGCGAGCAGCTCGGCCACGTTGGGTTTGGCCACGGCGTCGCCCGATCCCAGTCGCAGCAGCAGCTCGCTGGAGACCGTGGGATGGGCCTCCAGAAAGCGATGGTTGGGAGTCGGCAGCCCGAAGTTCTCCATCCGTCCGGATAGCAGTGGCGGTAGCAGCCGCGCCAAGCGCCGCTGAGGGCCGAGCGGCAGACGAGGGTTGGTCTTCACGACGGTGTCGACGGGACGGCCGAAGGCGTACTTGGGGATCACCCAAGCGCCGCTGCGGGTGGAGATGAAAACGCGCTCGGCGACCCCCTTGCGCGAAAGCTCGGAAACGATGTCGACGGCGCTGTTGCCGATCCCCACCACCAGCACCCGCTTGCCCTGGAGCGCCAATGGCTCGGTGGGGTCGATGTAGTGATGGGAATGCAGCGTGGGGCCATCGAAGGTGCCTTGGAAGTCGGGGTAAGCCGGATCCCAGTGATGTCCGTTGCATACGAGCAGGGCGTCGAAGCGCTGACCATCGACGTCCCAGCCGCCGTCTTCGAGCCGACGCGCGTTTTTGACTGTGGTGTTGAACCGGATGCGCTCCCGCAGGCCGAACGTATCGACGTACTCGCGTAGGAACTGGAGGATCTCGGTGTGGTGCGGGAAGTCGGGGTAGCGCCCGTCCATCGGGAAGTCCTCGAAGCCGATCGCCGTCTTCGAGGTGTCGATGTGCAACGAGCGGTACGCCGACGAGCGCTTGTTGGGGTTGCGGAAGTACCAGTTACCGCCAATGTCGTCCGAGGCGTCAAGGCACGTGTGGGGGACATCCCAGTCACCGAGCGCCTTGACCGCCGTCAGACCACTAACCCCCGCACCGATCACACAGACGTTCGGCCTGGCCTGCATCGATCGCAGTCTAAGCCGAACTATGATCAAGCCGTGCCCGAGCGGCTCTACTTCACGGACTCCGACGAGGCCAACGCGATGATCGCCACGGATGCGCTGGCGCTGCTCGTGGGCTTTGCGCTGGACCAACAGGTGTCGGTGCAGAAGGCCTTCTCCGGACCGCTCGCGCTCCGAGACCGCCTCGGAGCGTTCGATGCCGACGCGCTTGCCTCGGCCGACCTCGAGCCGGTGTTCCGCGAGCGCCCGGCGATCCACCGCTTCCCGGGCTCGATGGCGCGACGCGTGCACGAGCTGGCGACCCACATCCGCGACCAATACGACGGCGACGCTGCGCGGGTCTGGACCGAGGCCAGCGACGGTTACGACCTGCGGACCCGGATCGCGGCGCTGCCGGGATTCGGCGAGATGAAGGTCAAGGCCCTCGGATCGGTCCTGTTCAACCACTTCGGCGTCGAGGCGGCACGAGCGCTCGTGCCCTCACACCCCACGCTCGGCAACGTGGATTCAGCGCAGGCGCTGGCCGACTACCAGGCCGCCAAGCGAGAGCACAAATTGGCGCTGAGGGTGAGCTCCGAGCGCTGAAGGGCCGGCCACTCTCAGGATCACCCGGCGACTTCATCGCTTCTGATCGCACATAGGGCCGGAGAACGTATGCCAATCAAGAATTTCCCCGCGGAGCTGGGCGGCTCGGGGGAGACGCTACCTGAGTAGGACGGGCTCCTCTAGCAGCGCCGTCGACGACAGCCCGCTCTCCGTCACCTACCGGGGGTATGCGGGTACGTGTCAACGTTCGACTAGTGGGGGACGAAATCCGAGTCGACGAGTTCCCCGTTCGCCGACATTTGACTCGCTGCCGCAACGATCGAAACCAGCAGCCTCAGCCGACCGGCGCCGAGGACGGTCAGGCGGAGGGGATTCGCTGCCTGCTTGTAGCCCCTGAGCGACAGTCTGCAGTCGATGAAAAGGCCGCGAGCCCGCAGGAGCTAAGACGGGTCTCGCGGCCTGATCGAGGAGCCTCCTCGCTTGTACCAAGTGGAAGACACCAAACTGGGAGGATTCCTTCCCAACGCCCGCGAACAAATCCGCGTAGAGGCCAGTGAGCGCCACCTCTGCGTGGGATACCGACCAACCTGCTCGATCCCGGGGAAGCACAAGTCCTGGTCCAGCGAACGGGGGTGTTGGTTCGATCGGTGGCTGTCGCGGAAGCTCGGCGGGGAGGCGCCTGTTGTCAACCTATGACAACGGCTTGGCCGGCCCGGTCACTGCAGCGAGCCAGGGGCTTGAGAAGTTAGATGGCGCCAGACGACCAGAACTTCCCACAACCGTCGGCGCTACGGCGATCAGGGGCGGCTTGGCCGAAGACAACCAATCGCCGGGACTCCCTCGACCTGTAGGATCGGCCCATCACCGCCACCGCCGAAACCAGCGCCACGCGCCCGATCGAGCCCAGCGAGATCGTCCGATCGTTCCTCCTTGCCCTCCAGGCCGGCCAGCTCGATCACGCGCTCGAGCTTCTGGCGGACGACGTCGTCTACACGAACGTCTCGCTGCCGACAATCCGCGGTCGGGCCCGGATAGATCGCCTCTTCCGCACCGCGCTTGAGCGGGGATGGGTTGGGTTCCGCGTCCACTTTCACACCGTCGCGACCAGCGGCCACACCGTGCTCACCGAACGAACCGACGCACTGATCTTCGGCCGAGTCGAGCAGCGCCTCTGGGTTTACGGCCGCTTCGACGTGATCGATGGGCGGATCACGCTGTGGCGCGACTCCTTCGATTGGCTCGACCTGCTCGTCGGACTCGTCCGCGGCCTCGCCGGAGCGCTGATACCAGCGCTCAACCGCCCCTGGCCCGGGGACAGCTGACGGCATTGCCCACCACCGAGTGGGCAGGACCGGTCACCGCGTGCTTCGGTCGCCATCAAGGCGCCCAGCGTTTCGACGTCGCGATCGACACCGGCGCCTAGGCTCGTCTCAGGTTGGCTGTCCGATTCCGATGAGGTTGCCCTCGCTGTCGTGGAAGAACGTGCCGAGTTCGCCGGTGCCCTTGCTGGGGTAGTTATCGGGTGCGGCGATCGTGTCGCCGCTCGTCGCGAAGCCAGGCATGTCGAAGCGCTCGAAGGTGACGCCCCGGGCTCGCAGATCTGCCAGGGTCCTTTCCAGGTTCTCGACCTCGAATGCCATCTGGGTCGATGCTCCCGACGGCGCACCGGATGAGCTGAAGAGATGAAACTCAGTCGGACCGCACAGGTAGCGTAGGCCGCCCTCGCGCTCCTCGACTGGCTCGAGGCCGAGCTTGTCGCGGTAGAAAGCGCGGGCCCGTTCGAGGTCCTGAGCGGGGAGCTTGGTGACGGTGTGAGCGTTGCTAAGCGGTCCAATCATGTTCATCTCCTACTGAGTGGGCGTCGAGCTTGGAAATGAGACTCGCTGCCAGCGGTGGACTCATCGGGGGCACGAAACATGGTTGTCCCCGGTCGGGCGGACGGTCTGCTGGCCTCAGCGGTGCTCTATCGCAACGCGTAAGCCGAGGCCGACCAGCACGATGCCGGTGATCCGATCCATCGCGGCCTTGACGCGAGGGCGCTGAAGGGTCCTCGCTGCCCGCGCGGCGATCAGGCAATACGCGAGCAGCCATAGCGCAGTCATGAGCACAAACACGGCGCCGAGGCTCAGGAACGGAATCAGCACGGCGTGCCCGGGATCAACGAACTGAGGCAGGAGGCTGGTGAAGAAAACGCCGATCTTGGGGTTGGCCAGATCACTGAGGAGCCCTTGTCGAAAGCCGCCGAGTGCGCCCATCGCCCGCTTGTTCGATGTGGCGGGGAGCGCGCCGGACCGTGTGCGACCGGCAGCGCGGAGCGCTTGGAGGCCAAGCCAGAGGA
Source organism: uncultured Actinomycetes bacterium (assembly GCA_963822735.1). Classification (GTDB taxonomy): domain Bacteria; phylum Actinomycetota; class Thermoleophilia; order Solirubrobacterales; family Solirubrobacteraceae; genus Palsa-465. The sequence goes on along the minus strand of CAWGIU010000007.1, from coordinate 19,982 downwards.
GATACAACGCGCCGATCAGCTTCAAAACCGTGAAAGCAACAGCGGACGCACGCACCACCGATGCCACCCCCACCGCCGCAGCGAGCGTCCAAACGGATAGACCAGCGCTAACGCCCAAAGAAGTGCCGAGCGCGGCGCGACGACCATGGACGAGCACGTTCTTGGTGACCACCGCGGTATCTGGGCCCGGTACCACGATCACAATCGCCGCCACGCCAACGAAGACCAACAGGTGGGCACCCACAGCATCTAGTCTGGCAGCGCGCCCTGCCGATCACCAGCGTGCAGCTGATCTGATCGATCTGCCGCGCTCCGTCACCGCAACGCGCACTGGCCCGAGCGTCATCGATGCTGGCTCGTGGCCTCGATCAGCTCGAGTGTGCCGCCCCCGGTTCGAATGCGACAGCGGATGTGCACGTCGTTGAATCCCGCTTCGGCGATGAGGCGAGGAATTTCGCCTCGTGCGTTTTCCGTCGTTGTGCCGAAGCCGTCTAGGAGCAGTTGCACCAGAAAGAACGCCGCGCGCATGACGGGGTCTTGAGCGCGCCCGACGTCACCGATCAAGAGACACCCGCCCGGAACGAGTACGCGACGGATTTCGCTGAGCGCATCGCGTTTGACCGTGGGAGGGAGATGATGGAAGACCAATGTGCTCACGACGCAACCGACGCTGGCATCAGGAAGCGGAATGCGGTCCGCGAGGGCCTCGTGTAGCTCCAGTTCAACGCCAGCAGCAGCCGCCTTGCCGCTCGCGCGCCCCAGTACGTCCTGGTCGCCATCGATGCCGATCACCTGTGCTTCGGGTAGTCCTTGCGCGATCTCGATCGTCATCGCGCCTGTTCCGCAGCCAAGGTCGAGAACCCGGGTGGCACCGGCAGCCCGGACACGGTCAACGATCAGAGGCCTCCAGCGGCCTTCGCGCATGGTGATCGCGTTGACCGCATCGAAGAGCGGCGTGAACACAGAACGGCCGGCCGCCGGCACATAACGCTCGCCCACGACCGGAAGTCTTACGGCTCCGCGCGCGGCCCGCCAGCACCCAACCGGCGCCGCCCGCGACTGCCTACGCCGAGGGACTACTCTCGGACCGCGCCCAGATCCAGCCGGCAGCCGGAGAAGTAGCGTCCGGCGACCGAGCACAGATACGCGACTAGTGTCGCCACATCTTCGTCGCTGGTCTGCCGTCCCGGGGTGATCGCGGTGACGGTGATCCCGAATCTCGACCATTCGACCGAGAGCGTCCGCGCCAGGTTCTCGAGCGCGGCGCGCACCGCCTCGGCGTGGTCGACCTGGCCGGGTGCGGGCGCGATCAGCACGACCGCCCCCCGTGACGCTGGGATCAGCGCTCCGTTGGCAACGCTTCTGATCAGCGCCCAGGCCTGGTCCAACGTCGCCAGTGACCAGCCTCCGCAGACGAGCGCATCGAGCGGCGCCTCCGCCTGTGCCCACTCGAGAACCGCCTCGTCCTCCAGCTGCTCGCAGACGACGGTCCGTGCGCCCAGCGAAGACAGGCGCGCCACGACGGTCGCCGGCACGGCGCCGCCCAGCGCGATCGATCGCTCGCCCAGCAGTTCCGGCCGCAGATAGCTCACACCGACACTATTTCATTGCCCCGTGGCGCCAGTAGGATCAGATGGCGAGAGTCGAGGAAAGGAGCGGAAGATGCTGTCCTATGCGCACGGGGCCTGTGAGGAGACGCTGCTGGGCGAGACGATCGGCGAGAACCTTGAGCGGACGGTCAAGCGGGTTCCGGACGCGGAGGCGCTCGTCGCTCGAGAGCAGGGCCTCCGCTTCACCTATGCCCAGTTCAACGACGCCATCGATGCCCTGGCCAGCGGCATAGTGGCCGCGGGCATCGAGAAGGGCGACCGCGTCGGCGTATGGGGGCCGAACGTGGCGGAGTGGGCACTGGTCCAGTACGCGACCGCAAAGCTCGGCGTAATTCTGGTCAACATCAACCCCTCCTACCGGCTCTCGGAGCTGCGCTACGCGCTGGGACAGTCCGGCTGCCGCTGGATCTTCTCCGCGCAGGGGCTCAAGGGCGCCGACTTCCGCCAGATGGTGGATGAGGCGCGCGGCGATCTGCACGCGCTGGAGCGCGCGGTGTTCTTCGGCTCGGAGGAGTGGGAGGAGCTGGCAGCGACGCCGCCGGCGCCTGACGAGCTCCGCGCGAGGGGCGCGGCTCTCGACTTCGATGACCCAATCAACATCCAGTACACGAGCGGCACCACCGGCTTTCCCAAGGGAGCGACGCTCAGCCACCACAACATCCTCAACAATGCACACTTCATCGCCGAGCTGATGCAGTACACGGAGGCCGACCGCGTGTGCATCCCCGTGCCGCTCTATCACTGCTTCGGCATGGTGCTGGGGAACCTGGCTTGCACCACGCGCGGGGCATGCATCGTCTACCCCGCCGCGGCGTTCGAGCCCGAGGCCACGCTCGAGGCGGTACAGGCCGAGCGCTGCACGAGCCTCTACGGCGTGCCCACGATGTTCATCGCCCAGCTGGGGCACGAGCGCTTCGACCAGTTCGATACGAGCTCGCTACGCACCGGCATCATGGCCGGCTCCCCGTGCCCCATCGAGGTCATGAAGCGCGTCAACTCCGACATGGGCATCCGTCAGATCGGGATCGCCTTCGGCATGACCGAGACCTCGCCGGTGTCGACGCAGGTGCGAATCGACGACACGCTCGAGCACCGCTGCGAGACGGTAGGCCAGGTCATGCCGCACACGGAGATCAAGATCGTCGATCCCGCGACCGGGCACACCCTCCCGCGCGGTGAGGCCGGGGAGTTCTGCGCCCGCGGATACCTGGTTATGCGCGGCTACTGGAACGATCCCGAGCGTACGGCGGAGGTCATCGATCCCGCCCGCTGGATGCACTCCGGCGATCTGGCCACGATGGACGACGGGGGTTACGTCCGCGTGGTGGGACGGATCAAGGACATGGTGATTCGCGGCGGCGAGAACATCTATCCCAGGGAGATCGAGGAGTTCCTATACGCGCATCCGCAGATCGCCGACGTCCAGGTGATCGGCGTCCCGGACGAGCGCTACGGCGAGGAGCTGATGGCCTGGGTCATCCAGCGGCCGGGCGCGTGGCCTCACCGAGGAGGCCGTGCGCGAGTTCTGCGAAGGCAAGATCGCCCGCTACAAGATCCCTCGCTACGTGAAATTCGTCGACTCCTTCCCCATGACCGTGACCGGCAAGGTGCAGAAGTTCAAGATGCGCGAGACCGCGGTCGAGGAGCTGGGACTGGACGCAGCGGCCGCCGTGGCGACGGCGTAGCGCACCGGGCCCCCCGGCGCGCTCACCACCACTTGTGCTCCCGCGCCCGGTCGGTGCGACCGGTGCGGTCAAGCGCATCGAGCTCGGCGACGTCGTCCGGCGATAACCCGAAGTCGAAGATTTCTGAGTTCTCCTCGATCCGCTCGCGGTGTGTCGACTTCGGGATCACCACCAGCTCGTGCTCCAGGCACCAGCGCAGCAGCACCTGTGCCGGCGTGCGTCCCAGGCGCTCGGCGATCCGGGTGACGCTCTCGTTGCGCAGATGGCGACCGGTACCAAGCGGGCTGTAGGCCTCCAGCGCCACATCGGCTCGACGGCAGGCCTGAAGCAACCTCTCTCGGTATTCGAACGGGCTGAACTGGACCTGGTTCACCACCGGCGCAACGCGGGCTTGGGCGCGGACCTCCTCGAGCTCACGGGCGGAGAAGTTCGAGACGCCGATCGAGCGAGCGTGTCCCAACTCGTGCGCCCGCTCCATGCCCGGCCAGGCCCAGGTCGGTCCGCCCTGCGGCCAGTGGATGATGTACAGGTCGACTTGATCGATCCCCAGCCGGCGAAGGCTCTGCTCGATCTCCTTGGCCGGATCCGGCCGGCGCCCGAGCACCCTGCCGCCGGGATAGAACTTGGTGGTGATGAAAACTTCCTCGCGCGGGACACCGCTCTGGCGCAGACCCTCGCCGACGCTCTGCTCGTTGCCGTAGGCCTGCGCGGTGTCGATGTGCCGGTAGCCGGCCTCCAGCGCCCAGCGCACCGCGTCGACGCATTGGCGACCATCAGGGACCTGCCAGACGCCGAGTCCCAGCGCCGGCATCTGGTTGCCGTCCGCCAGCGCCCGAAGATGTCCGTCGGCGCTCAGCGGCCTCTCCGCTCACGCGCGGCCTTGAGTGCGCCCCGATGACCGAGGCGTTGAAGCTCGCTGTGCATGCCCCTGATCCGCTCCAGGATCGCCTGCGCCGCGTGCTGCTGCTCCTCGCGGGAAGGCTCCTCGATCCGCTCGAAGCAAAACGGCGGCCCGTACCACACGGTCACCCGCGGGAACTGGAGCCGTTTCCAGTTGCGGATCTGGTAGGAGCCGAGGATCGCGACGGGCACCACGGGCACGCCCGACTCGAGCGCCAGGCGCCCGATCCCGGGCCGCGCCTCCTCGGCGATGGCACCCGTTCGCGAGCGCCCGCCCTCGCAGTACATGACGACCGCGCCGCCTCGATCGAGAATCCTGAAGGCGGTGATGAACGCCTCCTCGTCGTGATGGCCGCGGCGAACGGGAAACACGCCGCCGTGGCTGAAGATCCATTCCCCGACACCCTTGAACAGCTGCGACTTGGCCATGAACTGCACCCGGCGGCGAATGAACGCGCCGGTGAAGAAATGATCCATGAACGATGCGTGATTGGGTGCCAGGATCACCGGACCGGTGGGGACGTTGTGGGAATCGATGCCCCGGGCGCGGAAGGTGATCAGCGAGTGCAGCACCGTGAGCACCCGAACGACCTCGTACACCTTCGCCTCGGGTTCCTTCGAGCGCACCAACTCGTGGAAGCGGTCGAAGTACTCCTGGGGCCGTTGGTCCTTGTAGACCTGCGGCCTGAGCTCGACGTCGGGCATCTCTAGTTGCTTACCCCGCGAGGCCGAAGCCGTGACGCTCTAGCCCGTCAACGGCAGCACCAGCTCCGGCTTCTCGATCACATGCTCGTCGGTGGTCGGCACCACTCCCGTGCCGATGGCGAAAAACTCGATCACGTGCGAGCCCCATCCGTGACTGCGCTCGACGATCCGGGCCCCGACGATGCCGCCCGCCTGAAGCTCATCGGCCTCGGCCTGCATGCGCTCCATCGCCAGCTCGCGGGCCTCGTAGAGCGCCTGCGTGAAGTTGGGCATCTCGACGTTTCGGCCGATCTGCCTAAGCGACGCCAGCATCCCCTGGCGGGCGACGTGATAGACGCAGTTGCCCATCACCAGGCCGGCCGGGCGGTAGCCGGCCCGCAGCAGCGTGGCGAAGTCCTGGCCGTTCAGATCGGAGGTGAACGGACGCCCGTTCGGAGCCCGGTGCAGCTCGCCGCCACGGTGGCGCACCGCGGTGCCCACGGCGATGAACTCGGCCAGGTCGGCGCCCCACTCGTAGCGGCCGATGTCGAGCCGGACCCCGACGATCCCATCGGCTCCGAGCTGGTCGGCTTCCTCCTCCATACGCGTCATCGCCAGCTCGCGCGCGTGATACATGGCCTGGGTCAGAACGACCATCTCCTGGCTCTGGTTCCACATCGCCTGCTGGAATCCGATGTGGTAGATCGAGCTGCCGAGCACCAGTCCGATGGGCTCAAAGCCCGACTGCTTGACGAGCAGGAACTCGTTCACCGACAGGTCGCTGGTGAAGAAGCCGCGCGCCACCTCCTGCTTCATCCGCGCAATGCGCTCCCGGCCCGAGTCCGGGATGCCGGCAAGCGAGCCGGCCTCGTATTGGCCGGCGTGCGGTGCCCCGCCGGGCGCCGGGGCGGGCGGAGCCTGCGCCTCGATGGCCTCGTCGTCGTCGCGTCTCAGGAATCCCATCGTCATCAGCCTCCTAGTGGTTCCGTCCGTAAATATCGATGCACAGGGGCCACTAGCTCATCAACAGGCGCTCGAGCGCCTGGCGGGCGCTCGCGCTGCGCTGTGCCTCTTCGGCCAGTGCTGCACCCACTGCCCGCAGCCACTCGTCCGGCGCCACCGCCTCGCTCTTCAGCACGATCCCGCCGGACAGCTTGGCGCGCTGCGCCTCGAGCGCACCGCTGCGGTAGCGCAGGTCGAACCGCTCGGGCCCAAGATCCACCGCGATCCGCTGCACCACCTTCGGGCCGAACAGACGCGTGCGCCAGCGCCAGGTGCGGACCCGGCCCGGGAGCGCCTGCTCCAGCTTGACGCTGAGCGCTTCGACGAACGACTCGACGTCGCTGTGGTTGGCCCGCAGCGAGGCCGCGATGAGGTCAATGTCGAGTTCGTCTGGCACTACGGGTTGATGGCTAGGAACACGCCTTCGCGGGAATGTATAGGGACCATGACAGCACAAGTCCCGATAATCGAGATGAACGACGGTCATCAGATCCCGCAGCTGGGCTTCGGGGTCTTCGAGGTTCCGCCGGGGGAGACGGTCGACCCCGTCCTTCAGGCGCTGAAGGTCGGCTACCGCTCGATCGACACGGCGGCCATGTACAAGAACGAGTCCGAGGTGGCCGAGGCCATCGCCCGCAGTGGTGTCCCCCGCGACGAAATTTTCGTCTCCACCAAGGTCTGGAACAGCGACCACGGCCGGCAGGAGACGCGGCGCGCGTTTGAGGAGAGCCTTTCGCGGCTCGGCGATTACGTCGACCTCTATCTAATCCACTGGCCCGTCCCCTCCCAGGACCGCTACGTGGAGACCTGGGAGACGCTGATCGAGCTGCGGGACGAGGGGCGGACACGCTCGATCGGAGTGTCGAACTTCCAGGTTGAGCATCTGGAGCGGATCATCGGAGAGACCGACGTGGCGCCGGTCCTCAACCAGATCGAGCTTCATCCCCGCCTGCAGCAACCCGAGCTGCGTGCGTTCCACGAGGAGCATCAGATCGTGACCGAGGCATGGAGTCCGCTGGGCCGCGGCGCGGCGCTCGAGGAGCGCGTGATCAGAGACATCGCCTCCAACTACGAGCGCACGCCGGCACAGGTCATCCTGCGCTGGCACATCCAGCTCGGCAACGTGGTCATCCCCCGGTCGGTCACGCCCGCCAGGATCGAGGAGAACTTCCAGCTCTTCGACTTCGAGCTCTCGGACGAGGACATGGACGCCATCTCCGGCCTCGACGAGGCGGAGCGCATCGGACCGGACCCAGCGACGTTCGCGGTGACCTGATTTAACGGGGCCGCCGTGGCTGCCCTCTCGAACGGGCAGCCCGGCGGCCCTTATATTCACGCTTCCCCCCGAGCTTGAGGAGGCGGACTTGCCGCAGGTCGAAGCCCACATCACGGGCACCGTGTGGAAGATCGAGGTAAAGGTCGGCGACCAGGTCGATGAAGGCGACACCGTCGTGGTCCTGGAATCGATGAAGATGGAGATGCCGGTGGAAGCCGAGGACCCCGGGATGGTCAAGGAGGTTCTCTGCGAGGAGGGACAATCGGTGTCGGAGGGAGACGCGCTCGTTGTCCTCGAGTAGCGAGTCGGACGTCAGCGGGACGCTGAGCGTCGATGAGCCGGCGCCCGGCGTGGCCCGGCTGACGATCTCCAATCCGGGCAAGCGCGGCGCGCTCGACCACGCGATCCTCGACGGCTTCGCCACCAAGATCCCCGAGCTCGACGCCCGCTGTCTGATCGTCACCGGCCAGGACCGCACGTTCTCGGCCGGCTACGACATCGGCGATCTGCCCCAGAGCGTGTTCGCCGATGAGGCCGAGAAGCTGGTGGCGCATCCGTTCGCGGCGGCGATCGACGCACTGGAGCGCTACCCCTACCCCACCGTGGCTGCGCTCAACGGCCACGCCATCGGCGGTGGGTTGGAGCTGGCGCTGTCATGCGACATGCGCATCGCCGCGGCCACGATTAGGCTGGGCATGCCGCCGGCGAAGCTCGGTCTGGTCTATTCGCATACGGGTATCAGGAAGTTCATCGACAGCATCGGCGCGCCCCGCACTCGAGAGCTGTTTCTGGTCGGTCGACCGATCGACGTGGTCACCGCGCGCGAGTGGGGGCTGGTCAACACTGTCACCGAACCGGACCGTCTGGCGTCGGCAGCGGTCAGCCTGGCGAGTGAGCTGGCGGCGAACGCGCCGCTCGCGCAACTTGGCAACAAGCGCGTCATCAATGCCATGCTCGACTGCCGTGCCGAGCTCGACCCGCTGGTGGAGCAGGAGCTGATCGAGCTGCGGCGGGCATGCTTCTCATCCGAGGACTTCCGCGAGGGTGTGCAGGCGTTCGCGCAGAAGCGCCCGGCGCAGTGGAAGGGCCGCTGACTTGGACGTCGCAATCCAGCGGGCAGACGTGGCCGTGGAGGGTGGCTCGCTGGCCACCTTCCGGCTTGGAAGCGGTGCCACGCCGGTGCTGGCCGTCCACGGCATTTCGGCCAGCAGCCGTAACTGGGTCCCCGTGGCACGCGCGCTCGAAGGCCGCGCCACGCTGGTGGCCCCAGACCTGCGCGGACGCGGCGCCAGCAACGGCTTGCCCGCGCCGTACGGGATCGAACGGTACGTCCGCGACCTGCTCGCCGTCCTCGAATCGCTCGGCTCCGAGCGGGTGGTCGCCGCGGGCCATTCGCTCGGCGGCTACATCGTCGCTCGGTTGGCCGCCGATCATCCAGAGCGCGTGAAAGCGGCGGTTCTCGTCGATGGCGGGTTGACGCAACCCGGCGCGGAGCAGATCGACGAGGAGGGCTTCGCCGACCGGGTGCTCGGCCCCGCGATCGCCCGGCTGAGGATCGATTTCCCGGACCGCGAGAGCTACCGGGAGTGGTGGCGAGCGCATCCGGCGTTCGCCGACGACGCCGTGCACCCGGAGGATCTCGACGCCTATGCCGACCACGACCTCGTCGGCGAGCCGCCCAAGCTGCGCTCTGCGGTGGTGGAGGAAGCCGTGCGCCACGACGCGCTCGAAGTGCTGCGCAGCGGCGAGGCCGCCCACCGGCTCGAGGTTCCGGCGACGCATCTGTACGCAGAACGGGGCCTGCTTGACGAACCCAATCCGTTCCAGCCGCGGGAGCTGGTCGAGGCCTGGGCGGCGGAGGCGCCCCAGCATCGGCGGGTCGTGCCCGTGCCGGACACCAACCACTACACCCTGGCGCTCGGCACCGCCGGCGCCCGTGCGATCGCCGAGGTGATCGCCGGCTACCTCTAAATGGCGGTGGGGGCGACGCGCATGAGGAGCGCCGACGTTTGGCGGACCTGGCTCTTTCTGCTCGCCTCCTACCTCGGCAGCGAGCGCCTCGTGCGGGCCCGGGGGGCCTGGGGCGGGCGGCTCGCGATCCGGGCCGGTGAGAAGCTTCTGAGCGGAGGATCGGTCACGGTCAGGGGCGGAGCAGGATTCGGCCTGCGCCTCGCCGGTCGCTGTCTGCCGCTCAGCCATCGGCAGGGTTACGGGCTTGTGCGGGGCGTGCTGGAGCCCGAGGTCCAAGAGGCGCTGCGGCGTTCTGTGGCCGCGGGAATGGTCGTCTTCGACGTCGGCGCCAACCTCGGATTCTTCTCTCTGCTCGCCGCCCGGCTCGCCGGCCCCACCGGTCGTGTAGTGGCATTCGAGCCCGTGGCTGCCAACGTCGAGGCGATCCGTACCAACGCGTCGCTCAATGGCTTTCCTGCGATTCGCGTCCACGAAGTCGCGGTCAGCGATCGCAACGGCGTGGGGCGGCTGTCGGTGCCGCGCGAGTTGAGCTGGTCCCACCTGACCGACCGCGGGGCCCACCCCGAGGCCGAGGCGGAGATCGCGGTTCGGCTGATCGCGCTGGACGACGCGATCGAGGCCGGCCAGATTCCCGCCCCGGACGTGGTGAAGATCGACGTCGAGGGCTACGAGGCGGCTGCCCTCCGGGGGCTGCGCCGGACACTGAGCGCCAAGCCCATCACGGTGATCTGCGAGCTTCACGGCGCCAACGCGGAGACCATCGAGCTGATGCAGCAGCTCGGCTATGTCAGCGAGAACCTGGAGAGCCCTACGCCGCTGACTGCCGCCGGGCCAACGCATGCCCTGATGCGGCGCCGCGGGTGACTATGCGGCGTCTGGGCATGGGATAGCCGGGGGTTCCTCGGCCACCGGGGCCGTTACGGGCTGCCGGGACGCCGCGGGCTGCAGGATCACCGCCGCGATCGCCAGCGCCACGATCACCAGCCCGCCCGCCACCAGATAGGCGAGGTGGTATCCACCGGTGAGCGCGCCGGCGGTGCTCGTGCCATGCGCCAGCAGGTGGTGCGTGCGCGTGGCGGCCAGGGTGTTGAGCACGGCCAATCCCAGCGCTCCGCCCACCTGAGCGGTCGTGTTGACCAGCCCCGACGCGAGTCCCGCCTCGCTGGGCGCCGCGCCCGACATGGCCAGCGTCATCAGCGCGGCGAACGACACGCCTACGCCCGCGCCGAGCAGCAGCAGCGTCGGCAGCACGTCGGTCACGTAGCTGGCGTGCACCGGCGATCGCGTGAACAGCAGCAGCCCCGCAGCCATCAGCACCAGACCGGGAATCAATGTGCCCCGGGCGCCGAAGCGAGTGATGAGGCGCTCGGAGTAGCGAATCGAGAGCCCTCCCATGAGCAGCGTGGTGGGCATGAACGCCAGGCCGATCTGGAGCGCGTCGTAGCCGAGCACGCGGCGGAGGTAGAGCGAGCCGGTGAAGAACATCCCGAACATCCCGGCCACCGTCAGCGCCTGGATCGCGTTCGCACCCGACAGGTTCCGCGAGCGGAAGATCCGCAGCGGCACCAGTGGGTTCGCCGCCCGGGACTCGCGCACCACGAACCCGGTCAGCAGCGCCAGCGCCGCGGCCCCAAGCAACAGCGTCCGGCCCGAGCCCCAGCCGTAGTCCGCGGCCGGCTTGACGATCGTGTACACGGCCAGCATCAGCGCGCCGGTGATCAGCGCAGCGCCGGGGATGTCCGCGCCGCGCTCCAGCCCGATGCCGGCGTCCGGCTTCAGCAGGCGCCGCGCGAGGACCGCCGTCACGATGCCGATCGGCACGTTGACGAAGAAGATCCAATGCCAGTCGATGGCCTGTGTCAGAGCACCGCCGACCAGCAGCCCGATCGAGCCGCCGGCCGAGGCCACGAACGCGTACACGCCGATCGCCTTGGCCTGCTCCCGGGGCTCGGGGAACATGGTCACGATCATCCCCAGGATCACGGCGGAGGTCATCGCGCCGCCGATGCCCTGGACGAAGCGGGCGGCCACGAGCACTGCCTGGCTGCCGGCCAGCCCGCAGACGAGCGAGGCGCCGGTGAACACGCCCAGCCCGGCGAGGAACACACCGCGGCGGGAGAGAAGGTCGCCCAGTCGTCCCGCCAGCAGCAGCAAGCCACCGAATGCGATCAGGTAGGCGTTGACCACCCAGGCCAGGCTCGACTGCGAGAAATGAAGCTCCGACTGGATCGACGGCAGCGCGACGTTCACGACGGTGACGTCGAGCACGATCATCAGCATCCCCACGCACAGGACGACAAGCGCCACCCAGCGGCTGTTTGAGTTCATCTCGGTCTCCTTGCTCGTCATTTGTGGGAGAAGACCGCACGCGACGGCGGAACTCATCGGTTGCGTGGGTTTGAAGCTTCTGGCCTGAGAGCGCTAGGCGCGGACCGTCTCAGCCTTCCGGGCGGCGCCCAGCAGGTCCTCGAGCGTGCAGAATTTGACGCGCGGGCGCCCCGCTGGCTCGCCGGCGGCGCGCTCAGCCTGGTCGATCCGCTGCCAGGCCGAATAGGAGACGTGCTCGATGTCCCGCTCCAGCAACAGGTTCTGCAGCGAGTCGGGGGCTGAATTGGCGGGATCCGGGAGCCGGTCCTGGCCGAGGTCCTCGAGCAGGGCGGTCACCGTTTCCTGCGCGTCCGGCTTGTTTGTGCCGATCACGCCGGTGGGCCCGCGCTTGATCCATCCCACCGCGTACTCGCCAAGAATCGCACGGCCCTGGTCGGGGTCGATCAGCCTCCCGGATTCGGTGGGGATCGTGCCACGTGCCTCATCGAAGGGCACGTCCTGGAGCTGGACCCCCCGATACCCGATCGACCGAAAAACGATGCCCGCCTCGACGATGTCGCGCTCCTCCGTCGGCCAGGCACGGATTGTTCCGTTCTCGATCACCAGCTGGTTGCGCACGAGCTCCACGGCCTCGACGCGGTCCTCACCCCTGATCGACACAGGGGAGTGCAGGAACCGCAACACGACGCGCCGGCGCCTCCCTGCAGCCTTCCTTTGCGAGTACTCACGGAGGATCTCGACATTTCGCCGGGCGGTCAGCTCACCTTGGGCGGCGATGGCCTGCTCGCTGTCGGGATCCAGTTGCACGTCGCCGGGATCGACAGCTACGTCGGCGTCGGCGAGCTCGCCGAGCTCGCGCAGCTCAGGGTTGGTAAAGGCCGCCTGCGCCGGGCCGCGACGCGCGATCAGCACCACCTCCTCGATCGCCGACTCCCTCAGCACCTCGAGGGCGTGGTCGGCGACGTCGGTCAGCCCCAGCTCCTCCGGCGTCAGCGCCAGCATCCTCACCACGTCGAGGGCCACATTTCCCGCCCCGACGATCACCGCGCGCTTGCAGGTCAGGTCGAAGTCGAGGTGCCGGAAGTCCGGATGACCGTTGTACCAGGCGACGAAGTCGGTTGCCGCCCAGGATCCAGGCAGCTCTTCACCGGGGATGTTCATCCGCTTGTCGGTCTGGGCGCCGACCGCATAGATCACGGCGTGATAGCGACTGCGAAGGTCCTCGCGGACGACGTCCCGGCCGAATTCGATGCCGCCGTAGAACGAGTACCCGGGCAGCGCAGCCGTCTTCTCGAACACCCGGGAGACGGCCTTGATGTTGGGATGGTCGGGCGCCACTCCGGCGCGGACGAGCCCCCACGGCGTCGGCAGCCGGTCGAGCATGTCGACTTGCGCCACGAGGTCGGGATTGGCCTTGCTCTTGAGCAGGTGCCCCGCGGCATAGAACGCCGCTGGTCCGGAGCCCACGATCGCCACCCGCAGCGGATTGGTGGCGGTCCCGACTTGGCCGCTCATCGGACAGGCATTCTACGTGCGCGCGGCGGCGAACTCGTCGAGCTTGCGCGCGCTGTCGGCCGCCCGGACCTCCGCCTCCGGCTCGATCTGGCGAATCAGTCCGCTCAGTACGCGGCCCGGCCCCAACTCGAGGAAGGAGCGCGCGCCCGAGCGGACCAGCGTCTGAACCACCTCCACCCACCGGACGGGGGTGATGATCTGCGCGAGCAACGCCTCCCGGATGGCGTCCGCTGAGCGCAGGACATCGGCCGACGAGATCGCCACCAGCGGCACCCTGGGCGCTGCGAACGACGCCCCCTCGATCGTCTCCCGTAGCCGCGCGTGGACCGGGACCATCAGCTCGGTGTGGAAGGCGGCACCAACCTGGAGGCGAAGCGCGTGCCTGGCGCCGGCTTCCTCCGCGAGCGCAATCAGCTGCTCCACGCCCGCCTCCTCGCCGGAGGCCACGATCTGCGTCGGTGAGTTCAGGTTCGCGACGCTCACCAGCCCCACCTGACTTGCCTGCTCGCACAGCCGCTCCACCTGCTCGATCGAGAGGCCCATGACCGCCGCCATCGCGCCGGGACGCTCTGACTGGATGCCGGCCATCAGCCGCCCCCGCTCGCACACCACGCGCATGCCGTCCTCGGCGCTCATGACCCCGGCCACGACCGCCGCGGTGTACTCGCCCAGGCTGTGCCCGGCGACGAAGTCGGGCTGGATGCCGGCTTCAGCCGCGGCCTCCGCCACCGCGAGCCCGACGGCGAAGAGCGCGGGTTGTGCAATTTCCGTCCTCGTCAGGTCCTCGAGCGGACCCTCCAGGCAGAGCTGAGAGATCGGCAGACCGGCGATCTCATCGGCCATCCCCAGATGCCGCTCGAACAGCTCCGGACGCTCGCTTCGAAGCTCCGACCCCATCCCCACCTTCTGGGAGCCCTGGCCAGGGAAGACGAACGCCAACGCCATCTTTCGAGCCTACAGAGCCGTCCGAGGCACCTCCTACAGTGCGCGCGATGCCGCCCCTGATCACTCCCGCGGAGGCGCTGGAACTCGGCGAGCTGGAGGATCTGGCGGCGATCGAAGCGCTCGTCGAGCGGGCCTGGAAGGTACGCCGCCAGCGCTTCGCCGACGCCACCGACATGTGCTCGCTGGTCAACGCCAAGTCGGGCGGCTGCGCCGAGGACTGTGGCTTCTGTGCCCAGTCGCGCTATGCGGAGGCGGACACGCCGATGCACGCGATGATGGAACCGGACCAGATCTTGGAGCACGCGCGCGCCGCCGAGGCCGCTGGCGCCCACCGCTTCTGCATGGTCACCCAGGGGCAGGGGCTATCGCGGCGCGACTTCGAGAAGGTGCTGGCGGGCGCCCGGCTGGTCGCCGAGCACACCAACCTCAAGCGCTGCGCGTCGATCGGACACATGTCTTCGCAGCGGGCGAGGGCACTGAAGGACGCCGGCATCCAGCGGGTCCACCACAACGTTGAGACCGCCAAGTCCTATTACCCGGAGGTCTCCGGCACCGTGCGCTATGAAGGTCGTCTGCGCACGATCGACGCCGTCAGGGAGGCCGGTCTCGAGACTTGCGTGGGAGGCATCCTGAACCTCGGAGAGAGCCGTGAGCAGCGCGTGGAGATGGCCTTCCAGCTGGCTGAGATCGATCCCACCAGCGTCCCTATCAACCTCCTCAATCCTCGTCCGGGGACGAAGTTCGGCGACCGCGAGCTGATCGATCCCTGGGAGGCGGTGAAGTGGATCGCGATCTTTCGGCTGATCCTCCCGGACGCCCTCTTCAGGTTGTGCGGAGGGCGGACCGAGAACCTCGGCGAGCTGCAGCCTCAGGCCATCAAGGCCGGCCTGAACGGCGTGATGATGGGGAACTTCCTAACCACGCTCGGCAACGCCCCTGAGGACGACCGGGCGATGTTCGAGGAGCTGGGCCTGAACGTCGCCCGCCAGCCCGACAACGGCTCCAACCCGCGGCCCGACAATCGTGACGGCTGGCTCAACGGCCAGACGCCGGATGTGGTGGCGGACGCGCTCGACGGCGCGCCGGCCCCGGGTGAGGAGGCAACCCCCGATCTCGAGGTCCGCCTGTGGGACCCTTCGAGTCAGCTGCGGTTCTCGCCCAAGCGAGTCGTGCCGCCACGCCCCGATGGCGCGCCCAACCGAGGACCGAAGTCCTCCCAACAAACAGCCGCCGGCCAGCAAAGGGATGCCGGCGAGCAAACGGCTGCCCGCGCCGCATGATCGAGATCGCCGCCCGACTCGAGGAGCTGAAAGCCCTCGGGCTGCGGCGACGCACGCGACTCATCTCGGGGCCCCAGGGTCCCCACGTCCTCGTCGATGGCAAGCCCGCATTGCTGCTGTGCTCCAACAACTATCTGGGCCTCGCCGACCACCCGCGCGTGCGGGAGGCGGCGGCCGAGGCCGCGATGCGCTGGGGAGTCGGCGCGGGCGCCTCGCGGCTCGTCTCGGGCACGATGACCATCCACCGCCGCCTCGAGGAGCGGCTGGCGGAGTTCAAGGGCCGCCAGGCGGCGCTGCTGTTCGGCTCCGGCTACCTGGCGAACGCGGGCGTGATCGCGGCCCTGGCGCGTCCGGGAGACGTCGTCTTCTCCGACGAGCTCAACCACGCATCGATCATCGACGGCTGCCGCCTCTCGCGCGCGGAGACGTTCGTCTACTACCACCGCGATGTCGAGCACTTGGCGTGGGGCATCCGCCGGGCCGAGGGCCGCGGCGCGCTGATCGTCACCGACAGCGTGTTCTCCATGGATGGCGACGTGGCAGCACTGCAGACCCTGGTGGACCTGGCCCAGCGCCACCGGATCCGCACAATGGTCGATGAGGCCCACGGCACAGGCACGCTTGGGCCGGGCGGACGGGGTGCGCTGGCTGACGCGGGGCTCGAGGATCAAGTCGACGTGATCGTAGGCACCCTGGGCAAGGCGCTCGGCTCCTACGGCGCGTTCGTGGCCTGCGACCAGGAACTGGCGCATTACCTCATCAACGCGGCGCGGACGTTCATCTTCTCCACCGCCCCGCCGCCGCCGGCAATTGCCGGGGCGCTGGCCGCACTGCAGCTGCTGGAGGAGCGACCGCATCGCGTACGGAAGCTTCAGTCCAACGCCGCCGCGCTGCGCTCCGAGCTGTCCCGCGAGGGCTTCGACCTCCGGGGATCCCAGACCCACATCATGCCGTTGGTTGTCGGTGATGCGCAGCTCGCCACGTCGATCTGCGAGACCGCTCTGACCCGCGGCATCTTCGCCCAGGCGATCCGCCCACCGACGGTGCCGCCGATGACTTCTCGCCTCCGTCTGGCGGTCATGGCCTCCCACCGCGAGGAGGAGCTGCGCGCGGCTGCCCACACCCTGGCCGAGTCCGCGCGAGCCCAGGGCTTCGACCCCCGCCAGGCGCTGCCCGTCGCCGCCGAAAGCGGCTACGGGGACTTCGAGGCCGCGGACGAAGTCGACGGCCGCGACGGGGCGGACTTCGATCACGGGCCGCCGATCGCGGAACCCCCGATCGCACCGGAGGTGTTCGACTTCGAGGACGAACCGCCGATCGCTCGGGCGGCGTAGTGCGCAAGCTCGACGCGGATCGCTAGCCGCGCTTTGCGCGGCCTGTTCGTCACCGGCACCGATACGGGCGTCGGCAAGACGGTGCTCGCCGCCGCGATCGTGGCCGCGCTCCGCGCGCGCGGCGTCTCCGTCCTAGCCCGCAAGCCGGTCATGACCGGGCTGGACGAACCGGCGCCCGCCCAGTGGCCTGCCGACCACGAGCTGCTCGCCCGGGCCTCGGGCGGCAGCGCCGACGACGTGGCGCCCGTCACGTACGGCCCGCCGGTCTCGCCACATCTGGCGGCCGAGCTCGCCGGCCGGCAGATTCCGACGGCGGCGCTGGCGGACACGGTGCGCGACGCCGCGCGCCAGGCCGAGGCGATTGTCGTCGAGGGGGTCGGCGGACTGCTGGTGCCGCTGTCGCCGCACGATGACGTGCGCACCCTGGCCAAGATGTTGGATCTGCCGCTCCTAATCGCCGCCCGACCGGGCCTGGGGACGATCAACCACACGCTGCTCACGCTCGAGGCCGCCAGGGCCGCTTCGCTGGCGGTGGCCGCCGTCGTGCTGACCCCCTGGCCCGATACGCCGCAGATGCTGGAGCGCTCAAACCACGAAACGATCGCGCGCCTCGGCGCGGTGGAGGTGGAGACGCTGCCGCCGGTGGCACGCCCCGAGCCGGAGCTTCTGGCCCGGGCCGCTGCGTCGCTGCCACTCGACCGCTGGCTGTCGCTCTCCCGGTAACGTCAGCGCAGTGCGCAGCACCTATCGCCTGATCGCCACCCTCGCCGTTTCGCTTACGGCGCTGGCCCTGTGGGCGTCGCCCGCGAGTGCCGAGTCGACCTATAACCGCCTGCTGAACGTCTACGAGCAGACGGGTTCGATTCCGCCCTGCAGCTTCTCGAGCGCCCAGCTCGAGGGCGTTCTCAAGAGCGCCGACACCTACGCCGCCCAGTACTTCGCGGACTTCACTAACGCCATCAGCAACGCGCTCGCCGAGCGCGCGTCCGGAGCGTGCTCGCGGAACCACAGCGGTGCCGTTGCGGTGGGCGCGGACTCGGGTAATGCGCGTCTCGCGTTGCCCCGTCTGCCGGCGGCGACGAGCGCCGGCGTGCCGCTACCGATCGTCCTGCTGGCAATCTTCTTCGGCGTCGTGCTGCTCTTGGCCGCAGCGGCCGTGGCGATGCGCCTCACCGGCTGGGAGCCCCGATGGGCGCCAGCCTGGCTCCAGTCGTGGGACGAGGGCGAGTACCGGATCGCGGGAGGTTGGCTGGCGCTCGTCGATCGAGTGCGGCGGAGGCCACCCAGGTCACCAGGCAGCGGTTAGCGGACGCGGACTGATCCTGGGTCCGATTCGGGGGTCTTGCGAAGTTATGGTCGTCTGGCGCCATATAACTTCGCTAGACCCCCCATCCGGGGCATGCTTGACCCGCGCGCCCGCCCGCGCGGGGCCGCGGCCCGCCCGGCCACCCCGGCCCGCGCGCCCGCCCCGCCCCCGCGCGGCCTCCCCCGCGCGCGCGGCCCTACCCCTCCCTCACGCTCACCGGCAGGCTATAGAGCATCTGGCCCCCCGGGGAGCGCCAGGCGATCCTTACCGAGCCGCTGCCGGGCGGGTTGATGTGCACGGCGAAGACCGCGTTGTAGTTGTCCGTCGAGACCGTGGTCAGGGCGCGGTACGCGCCGCCTGCTCCCCGCCACTGGATCTGCGCGTGCTGCTTGGACTTGTGGGGCGCGGGTCTGAGCATGCCCCACACGAGCACCGAACTCCCGGCGCTGAAGGTCGAGGACGGAATCCAGAGCGGCAACTGGTAGGCGAACAACGACGGCTTGGGGGCTCCGTTCGCGAACGCCAGTCCGGTCTGAAACGTCGACCAGTAGCCGATCGTTCCACGTGGGAAGCTCGTATCCGGCGGTGCGTCGTAGAGCAAAAACTGGGACATGGAGCGCACGCGCGGATCCTGCGAGGCCATGTACTGCGCCTCGTCGATGTACTGCGCCTGACGCTCCAGGCTCACGCCGCGGAACGGGTTCGGTGGGTTGGTCTCGTAGCCGTACTCGGTCAGGTAGATGGGGATCTTGCGGCTCACGTCATAGGCCGTGTAGATGCTGTCCAGGGCGTGTTCGAGCCGCGAGAGCTGGACCAGCGGCACAAACCCTGCATCGGCCGCCTTCGACGAATAGCCGACGTTGGGTGGTAGGAAGAACGAGTAGGGATGATGGGCAAAGCCGGTGGCATCGAACAGGCCGGGATGGGCCGAGGCAAACGCCTTGGCATCTCCCCCACGGGGACAGCCCAGCGCCGCCGCCGCGGAGCCGGTGAGCGGCCGGTAGCTCGAGTCCACGCAGTAGAGCGCTCGCAGGAAGCCCAGCGGGTCGATCGGCTGCTCGGCGGGAGCAGCACCGCCGCCGCCTTCGGGCGCCAGCTCGCCGACGAGGATCGTGTCGCTATTCACGGTGTGGCCGGTGGCGGCGAGCGCTGTCCAGGCGGCGTCGACGTAGCTGCGATAGAGCACCGGCGCGAGCATCACCTTCGCGCCGCCGACCACGCGCCACTGCGGCGAAAGCCAGCCCGGCTGGTTCGGCTCATTCCACACCGACCAGAAACTGACGCGCGGCAGCCGGCCGGAGGGGCGTACTCCCACCGCCTTCAGTGCGGCACGCTGCGCGGCGCTGGGGGTGTAGGACCCGTCGTAGCGATGGCCGACCGCGGTGACAAGCTGCTCGAACTCCGCCGCCGAGGGCTTGTACACATCGGCGTAGTGGGCCTGCGGCGAGCGTCCGCCCATCGCCCACAGCGGGCCGGCGGCGGTGACGTTGAAGTCCACGCCGATCCCCAAACCACGCGCCAGCTCCACCAGCCGGTCGTAGGGGGCGAATGCCGCGCGCGGATAGCTGGCCGGGTCCGATGCGCTGAAACCCGCCGGCCTGGTCGGAGAGTCGGGCGCCGGCGCGATCGCGCGCCACAGAATGGTGACCCTGAGCCGATCGACGCCGAGTGAGCGCAGCGTGTCAAGCGTGCGCTCCACGACCGGCGTGCTCGAGTAGAGGAGGTACTGATCGTCCTGGAATATCGACTGCAGGCTGGTTGACCCAACAGTGCTCTCCCCGCCGCTGCTGCCGCCCGACTCGACGATGATCAAGACCACGGCCGCAATCGCCACGAGCACCATGGCGGCTCTCCCCACGAGCCGGCGACGTCTGGACGCGTGGGCTGGCGGGGGCGGCACCGCGGGAAGGCTGCCAGACGGCGGCTGGCAGGCGCCGCACCGGCGCTAGGTTGGTGTTCGCGATCGAGGCGTTCGGGACACGCGTTGCGACGGTCAATCTGACCGAGGCTCCGCCTGTCGTGCTGCTGGCAGAGCACCTGGGAAGAAGCCAGCCGGTTCTGGTCTACCGAGTCAGCAACCTTGAGCAGACCGTCAACGAGCTAGAGAGTCAAGGAATGCACATGGCCGCTCGACTCGGGATCCCGC
>CAWGIU010000006.1:0-116948 GCA_963822735.1 uncultured Actinomycetes bacterium | reverse complement strand
GATATCGGGGCGCCCGGATTTGAACCGGGGACCTCACCGACCCGAACGGTGCGCGCTACCAGGCTGCGCCACGCCCCGATCGAGTCAGTATTCCACACCACCAGCCTGCTCCATACGACGCGTGGCGCGTAGCCACCACAGCCAGCGCTGGTTGCGAGGAGCGGGCAGCGCGCTGGTCGCGAGGAGCGCCTGGTCGCGAAGAGCGCACTGGTCGCGAGGACCCAACTGCGGCAGTCGTGACGACCGAAGCCGGCCTAGCCGGTGCCGCCCGTGGCCCCGTTCACCAAGCCCTGGACGGTATCGACGACCTGCGAACCGACATCACTCACGCCCGACAGGGCCTCGGAACCCACTTGGGAGACAGTCTGAACGGGTGATGCGAGCGCATTCCCGGCGGCGGGCACGGTGGAGCCCACCGCGCCGGTCAGCTTTGAGACTCTGGACCCGGAACGCCCGACTGTCGACGGCTGCGACGTCGTATTCGACGATGACGAAGGCGACGATGATGGTGATGAGGACACCGACGGGGTCACGGGGGCGGAGGCAGTCTGCTGCGGACCCGGCGCTTCGTTCGCGGGATGGCCCACCGTCTGAGACAGGCGGCCCCCAGCCGAGGCCACCTGACTCCGCCGAACGGAGTGGGTGACGCTGGGCCGACCGTGGGAGGCAACGGGACCAAGGCGGAAGTGAGGGTTCCCGGCAGCCGCGGCCGCGATCCCCAGGGGCTGTGGCCGATCGACAACGGACGGCGAGGTCGTGAAGGCGGCCGTGCGGATCGCCTGCCCGTGGCGGACGGCATGTTTGCTCGCCGGGATGTTCAGGGCGCCGAACACCCCACCTCCGGCCACAGCAAGCGCCGCCACGGCCCCGGCCACCTGGCCGAGCCCGAAGCCGGGCGAGCTCGGATCTGCCAGCTGCGCCGCGGTCTGTAGCGATTGCGCCGCCCGAGCGGAGTGTGTCGAGGTGGACGCAAGCTTGTGACCGCGTCCCAGGCGGCTCCAGCGCAGGAAGCCCGGGATTGGGAGCAGCGCCGCGATCTTGCCGATGATGCCGCTGCCAAGGCTCGGGACGTCCATGCCGGCGGCGTGGGCATAGCGCCGACACGGCTGGCAGTGCGACAGATGGCGGTTCAGCCGGCGCCGCTCGCGGATCCCGAGCGAGCGCAGCGATCGCTCGGCACCCAAATCCACCACGGTTCGAACCTGCTCGCAACGCCGCCCGCTGGCGATCTCCTCGTACTCGGAGCCGAGGCGCCGGCGGGCACGGAACAACGTGCTCTCCACCACCGGCCGGGTCATCCCCAGCCGCTCGCCGATCTGGGTGTAGGAAAGCCCCTCGAGCTCGCGCATCACGAGGACCTTGTGGTGACTTTCGGAGAGTCCGCGGAATGCGCCGCGGAGGTCGTCGAGCTGCTGGCGGGATTCCAGCGCGGCGTCTGGCGACGCGACGCTCGACACGAGACGCCGGTCCTGGTCGTCGCCTTCATCGTCGAACTGCAGAGGGACCTCCCGCGCGCGGCGGTTGCGCCTGAACTCGTCGATACAGGCATTGCGGGCAATCTCGTAGATCCAGGGTTTGAACGCGATTGCGCGCTGTGTGGCTCGAATCCGGCGCAGTGCGGAGATGAAGACCTCTTGGGCTATGTCCTCGGCCCGGGCGTGATCGCCCACGTTGCTGGCGACATAAGCAGTGATGCGCTCGCCGTAGCGGCCGTAGAGCTCGCCAAACGCGTCGTCGTCGCCACGCCTGACCGCCGCGACGAGTTGCGTCTCGTCGCGCCCCGGTGCTGACTGAGACGATTTGAGCGCTGACATGAAACCCCTTCTGCTGGGCCCTACTGGGGTTGGCTGAACTGTAACGTTTATTACCAACCGCATCCAGTGGCAAACCAAACTTTTCAGCCTCGGTCGCTCAAATCGCTCGGGAGACGGACGCGGCGGCCGCCAACTGGACGTGCCACGCCGCCGGACAAGGTTGCTTTCCCGCTTGAAGCAAAGAAACCCAAGTGAAGACGTTGAGTCCGTCCAGCCGGCACGGCATACTGTTGGGTCATATAAGCGGCAAAGGAGGAACAGCTTCATGGCCAATCACCTGACGCCCACCGAGCTTGCGCGAGAGTCCGGACTAGAACGCAAAGACGTAATCGCCAAGTGCATCGAGATGGGCGTCCCGATCTTCAACGGTCGGATTGATAAGAGCTTGTTCCTCTGCAGCCTCCGCGAATCCCCGGTCGCAAAACAGTCGAATCCCCAGCCCGCACGGGCATAGCTGCCTGGCTGAGGGTCGCTAGTCCGGGCCGGACTGCCGGAGCAGCGCAGACGTCGTCTGCTCCAGGATCTTCCGCCAAGCGTTCGTCTGCTCGCGCTCGGCCTCGAAGTGCCTGACAACCTTCCGTACCCGGCCAGCCGAGATCTCGATGCCGTGGCGGGCGCAGATCCGCTTGTAGCGGGCGTACTCGTGGGCCAGTTTCAGCGTCACCGATTGAAACCCGTGACGGGCGATGTCGACGCGCGAGGTGTAGTTGAGGATGCTGGTCTCGAACATCAGCTCGTCGTTCGGCTCAGGCTCGATCAGGATGATGTCCACGCCCGGATACCGCTCTCGCCAGTGCTTGGTCATCTCGTGTAGTCGCTGGTAGGCCAGCAACTTGAACGCCTGATAGCCGATCTGGGGAAAGCCCATATCGGAGACCCGGCGAGGCCGGAGGCCCATGGGCGTCGGAATCCGCTTCTCGAAGTCGTTGACGAACGGCACCAGCGGGTTGACGACGACCACGAACTTGGCGCCGGCCTCCACTGCGATGTCGAGGTTGGTCGTCGACAGCACGCCCCCATCGATCAGCTCCCGGTCCCTGACCTTGGCCGGCTTGTAAATCATCGGGAGCGCCGTGGAGGCGCCGACTGCGGTGGATATCGGCACGTCATCCCAACCCTCGGCCCCGAAGACGATCCGCTCGCAGGTGTCAAGGTCGGTGGCGGCGATGTAGAGCTCGCTGGCCAGCAGGCGGAAGTCGTCGACGCGATCAGGACCCGACAGGATGCGGCGCACATAGCGCTCTACGCCGTCGCTGGAGTAGAGGCCGGACGGAAGCGCCTCCGCCAATCCGACCACGAGGTCGACCGCCGACACCTGGCCGAGTTCGGCGACCAGCGTGCGAAGGAGCCGAGCCAGACGCCAAGGTGCCCGGAGGCTGCGCGAGAAGAACTCCGCGTAGTTGGGCTTTAGCAGTGAGCCTAACCGCGCGTCAGGGTAGGGCGTCGGAGTTTGCTGGACGAGCACCCGCATCATCTCCTCGGGCGTCACGCCATTTGCCACGGCCGCGGCCACAAACGACCCGGCGCTCGTGCCGACATAGACGTCGAACTCGTTGACCGTGCGGTTCACGGACAGCAGATCGAGGGCGCGAAGCGCACCGATCTCGTACACGCCACCGGTGAATCCACCGCCGCCAAGCACCAGGGCCGATCGTGAGCGCTTCCGCCGCGGGCGTGACGACCGGGCTCCCGTGCGGGCGCCGCGTTCGCTCGCCGGGTCGAGTTTGACGACCCTACCCACCAGCGTGGTCCTGGGCCTTAGGGACATGGTCCACTGCGGGCGTCTGCCCCCTGGCGGTCACGTCGACGATTCTAGGACCGCGCGGGCGCTGAAGGCGCCGCCCGCGGGTCCCGCCTCGCGCATTTTCCGCCCTTCGAAGCGCATCTTTTCGCCGTCTCGGTTGTTAGGTATCGACGATGCTCCGGGTCCGCAGCCGAGTGGCAGCGCCCGTCGTGGCGCTTGCCATCCTCTCCGCAGCGGTTGCAACGCTCTCCGCGCCGGCAGGTGCCCTGGCCCAGACCCCGCAGCAGTCCTTGGACACGGCCCTCGCTCAGGACGTACACGCCGCGGGGGGCGCCAGCGGGGCATACGTGGTGGACTTGACGACCGGCGCGGTCCTCTTCGCGTCCGGCGCGCAAGTGGGTCACCTGCCGGCCTCGGTGGAGAAGCTCTACACGACCTCAACGGCGCTGCTTCGCTTCGGTCCGGCCACGCGGCTCACGACTCAGGTGCTGGGGCAAGGGACGCTGACCTCCGGCGGAACGTGGGTGGGGACGCTTTACCTCAAGGGCGGCGGCGACCCGACGTTCGGCGCGAGCGGATTTGACCGCGCCAACTACGGCACGGGAGCCTCGATGCAGCACCTGGTGGCGAACCTTGTGCACGCCACGGGCATCAAGTCAATCCGAGGCACGATCGTAGGCGACGGTTCCTACTTCGACTCGCTGAAAGGCACGCCGGCCACCGGCTATGCACCGTCGATCGAGGTCGAGGGCGTGCTCGACGGGCTGTCCTACAACCGCGGATGGCTGAACTCCAGCGGCACGCTCTACCAGGCAAGGCCGAATCTGTATGCAGCTCAGGAGCTTGCCGCGGCGCTTAAAGGGGCCCGTGTCAGGGTCCCACGAGGCACGCGCATCTCGGTCGGCGAAGCACCGGGGACCGCCAGGCAGCTGGCTCTCGTTCGCTCACCGACGATCGCCAGCCTGATCCAACTGACCAACACCCCCTCCGACAACTACTTTGCGGAGACCCTACTCAAGGACATCGGGGCCCAGTTTGCTGGCCGTGGCAGCACCGCGGCGGGCGCCTCCGTGGTGAGCTCCGAGATGGCCAGCGCGTTCGGGATCGCGCCGCTCCTAAATGACGGCTCGGGCCTGTCCCGCTATGACTCGACCACCCCCACAGACGTCGTCACGCTGCTGACGCGCATGGCCGGGAATTCAAACTTCGTGAACTCGCTGGCGGTGGCCGGCGAGACAGGGACGCTTCAGAACGTGGACGGTGGGTCGATCGCCAAGGGTCACTGCCGGGGCAAGACCGGCACTCTCAACGACACGGCCAACGTAGCCGGCTACTGCCAGGCCGAGGACGGGCATACGCTCGCGTACGCGTTCATGACCGACGCCGTCCGCAACCCGAACTACGTGCACGCCGTGCCCCAGGCCAAGATGCTGACGGCCGTCGCGGGCTACGACGGCTGATCGCCTGCCGTCGCAAGCAGCTCGCGCAGGCCGTCCTCATCGATCACGGTGACCCCCAGTCGCTCGGCTTGAGCGAGCTTCGAGCCGGGGCTCTCGCCGGCCACGACGTAGTCCGTCTTGCGGGAAACCGAGCCCGTGACCTTGCCTCCCGCGCCGACGATCATCTCCGTCGCCTGCTCACGCGTCAGCGTCGGCAGGGTGCCCGTGAGCACAAACGTCTTGTTGGCCAACGGGCCCTGGCCCGGAGGCGGCCCCTCCTGCTCGAACTGAAGCCCCTGCGCACGCAAATCCTCGATCAGGGAGCGCATCTGGGGATCGGCCAGCTGGCCGTGGATCAACTGGGCCATCTTCGGCCCGACGCCCGGTGTCTGCTCGATCTGCTCCGGGGTGGCGTCGAGCAGGGCATCGATCGAGCGGAACTGCTGGGCGAGAGCCCGGCCGGTGACATAGCCCACCTCTTCGATCCCGAGCGCGTACAGCACTCGCCCGAACGGCTGACCCTTGGACTGCTCGATCGCGTCCACGAGCTTGCGCGCGGAGACCTCGCCGAAACCCGTCCGCGACGCAATCTGCTCGGCACTCAGCCGATAGAAGTCCCCGGCGGACCTCACCCACCCCAGCTCCATGAACAAGTTGACCTGCTTCTCGCCCAGCCCATCGATGTCCATTGCCCCCACGAAGTGCTTGAGCAGTTGCCAGCGTCGGCCGGGACAGTCGCGGTTGGGGCACTTTGTGAAGACCGAGTTCTCGTCCTTCACGGTCGGCGTCCCGCACACCGGACAGTTCTTGGGCGGGGTAGGGACGGGCGGGCGGTCATTGCGCTCGGCGACGTGAGGCGCAGGCGATAGCACCTGCGGGATGACGTCGCCGGCTCGCAGGACGATGACTTCCTCGCCGGGGCGTATGTCCTTGCGCGCCAGGTCCTCCTCGTTGTGGAGCGTTGCCAGCTTGACCGTCACTCCGCCCACCTGGACCGGCTCGAGCATCGCGTAGGGGTGGAGGTCGCCGAACTTGCCCGGGTTCCAGCCGATCTCCTTCAGCTTGGTGACTGCGGTCGTGGGCGCGAACTTCCAGGCGATGGCCCAGCGCGGCTCGCGTCCGACGACGCCCAGACGCCGCTGCAGCTCGGCGTCGTTGAGCTTGACCACCACGCCATCGATCTCGAAGTCCAGGGATCCTCGACGCTCCTCCCAAGCCCGGCACTGGGCGACGACGTCCTCCTCGCTTCCGAGCAGCTTGACGTCCGGGTGCACCGGGAAGCGCTGCTCCCTCAGCCATTCGAGCGCTTCCCACTGCGAGCTGAAGCTCAGGCCCTCCGTGGCACCCACTTGATAGGCCCAGAACGACAGCGGCCGCTCCGCCGCCAGCTTGGGATCCAGCTGCCGAATCGTTCCCGCAGCCGAGTTGCGCGGGTTCATGAATGTCGACAGGCCGGCCTCGGCGCGGCGCTCGTTCAGCCCCGCGAAGTCCGGCAACGACATGTACACCTCGCCCCGGACCTCCACCAGGCTCGGCGGGTTATCGGTCTCCAGTCGCAGCGGAATCGCAGGGATCGTCCGCAGGTTGTGGCTCACATCCTCGCCGATCTCCCCATTGCCGCGCGTGGCCCCGCGCTCGAACACGCCGTCGCGGTAGATCAGCGAAATCGCTAGTCCGTCGATCTTCGGCTCGGCCACGAACTCGAACTTGGGGTTGGCGATCCCCTCCCGGGCCAGGAAGTTCCGCATCCGTTGGATCCAGGCACGCAGCTGCTCCTCTGAGCGGGCGTTGCCCAGCGACAGCATCGCCTGTGGGTGGCGGACCTTGACCAGGTCGGATACCGGTTCTCCACCCACCCGCTGAGTCGGCGAATCGGGCGTCACCAGTTCCGGATGCTCGGCCTCCAGAGCGCGCAGCTCGTCCAGCAGCGCGTCGTACTGGTCGTCCCCGATCTCTGGGTCGTCGAGGACGTAGTAGCGATAGCCGTGGTACTCGAGCTGCCGGCGCAGCTCGGCGACGCGTTTGGCGGGAGCAGCCTCTTTACCTGTGGTGCTCACCGGTCCACCTCGCAGGCCGTCCGCGCGCTCACCCTTCTACCTCACTCGCCGCCGGACCCCTCACCCTTTTACCTCTCACTCGCCGCCGGCCCGCTCACCCTTCTACCTCAGTCGCGGCCGGCGCGACCAGGCGCGCAAGGTCATAGCGCTGGAGCGCGCTCAGCCCATCACGGTCTGTGAGGTCGAAATGGATCGGCGTTACTGCGATCTTCCCCCTCGCCACCGCCACCAAGTCCGTACCGGTCTCGTCACGCTCGTAGCTGGCGTCGCCATAGATCCGGTACTGGCGCCGACCGCCGGACCCCTCCTCGATCAGCGCCAACTCATCGCTATAAACCCGCTTCCCCAGCCGCGCCACCTCCACCCCCTCTGGCTCGCCAGCGGGGACATTCACGTTCAACAGCGTCCCAGTCGGTAGCGGTACGTTTTCCAGCTCGGCCACGAGCCGCGATGCAAATAGGGCGGCGACGGAGAACTCGAAGCCCGATCCCGCGCGGAAGTCGAGCTCTTTGGCGCCGGACTGCTGCGAGACGGCGATGCCCGGCAGGCCGAGCACGATGGCCTCGAGCGCGGCGGCCACCGTCCCGGAATACGTGATGTCGTCGCCCAGATTCGACCCGTGGTTGATGCCCGAGACGACCAGCTCGGCGTCGAAGTCAGCGATCAGCCCCAAGCGCGCGAGGCGCACGCAATCCACAGGCGTGCCGTCGGTGGCGTAACCGACTGTGCCATCACCGAAATCGACCTCCTGCACCCACAAGGGCCGCCGCGTCGTGATCGAGCGGGCCATCGCGGAGCGGTTGCCGTCGGGCGCGATTACCGCGAGCTCGATTCCCGGCAGCTCGAGCAGCGCCCGCCGCATGGCCTGAAGTCCCTCGGCCTCGATCCCGTCGTCGTTTGTCAGCAGCACACGCATCGGGCTGATCCTAGAGGGCGGTGCAGTCAAGGCCCGAGCGCCCGGGCGATCGTCGTCGCCACGGCCAGCGGCTCGTCGTTCAGCTGCCGCCAGGTGACGCGGATGACGCGATAGCCAGCCAGGACGTGCGCGGCATCACGCTTTCGGTCACGCTCAAAGGCGGCGCGATGGCCATGGTAGTCGTAGCCGTCCACCTCAACGATCAGGCGGTGCTGCGCCCAGAGAAAGTCGGCCGGCCAGCCGGCGACGCGCACCTGGGTGCGCGGCGGCGGCAGTCCCGCGTCGCGGATCAGGCGAAGCATTCGGCGCTCGGCTTCGGACTGCGTCCATCGAGGCCCACCCTCGCGGTCGAGCTCCGCTCCCAGGAGGGTCGCTCCCGGTCGGAGTGGCGCTCGGGCGATCGCCGCTCTCAGCGCCGATTCAGTGACCAGCTTGAGGGCGTATGCCTCCGCGATCGCGCGCTCGCGCTCATCGGCGCTCGCTCGGCTCGAGAAGTCGAGCAACGTGCGGGCCGGAGAGGTGACCGGGATGCCGCTCTTCTCCGATCGGTCACCTGGATCGAGCTCCGGCAGGCGATGAACGGCGATCCCGGAGCGCGATCGGCAGCCGCGCCCCACCGCCGTCACGTCGACCAGCGCAGCCTGGTCTTCGGCAAGCCCCCACAGTGCGGCTGCCGCGCGGTGGCTGACAAAGACGTTCTTGCCACACGCGAGGACGGCGGCCAGCTCCCGTGCACCGGGGGGCGGTAGCGAGTGTCCAACCAGATACACGCCCCGGTGGACTCGATGCAGCCTTCCATGCCGGACCCGGAACCAGATCTCGGCCCGGCTGAGCCCAGACCGGCTGAGCTGAAGCGCCGTGATGAGGCCGAGCTGTCTGCCAGCGATCCAAGCGACCGCGGGGTCGCCGCGGCCAAATCGTCGAATAACGCAACAAACCTCGGCTATCGGGACTCGCTTGGCGACATAAGCATCTCCCAGATGCTTATGTCGCCAAGCGGTCGGGGCCGACGCGGCCTTGCTGCGTTTTTCGAGCCCTCGGGAAGGCATTCTGCGTATAAGAGCCCCGAGTAGCCGCGATCCCGCCCCCTCCGGCCCCAGAGGTCACAAACCGGTGACGCCTCGTCACCCACGCGTGACGCTCGCCCTAACAGGCTGGCTCGGGCGCCAGGCGCCCCGCCGCGGGCTCACACGCCGCCGCCAACGCGGGCCTCCGCCCCGAGCGCGCCCCCACGGCGGGCCCCGGCCCCCGCTCCGGCTCCCGCTCCCGCTCCGCCGCGGCCCGCCCCACCCGCCGTCGCAGCAGCGTGTAGGCAAGCAGGCCGCCGAGGCTCGGGATCCAGAATGCGATCACGTGGTAGACGATCACCGCGGCAGTGGCCTGGGTGGCCGGGGCGCCGTAGACGATCAGCGCGCCCGCGAGACCACCTTCGAGGACGCCGAAGCCGCCTGGGATCGGCACCAGGTTCGCCAGATAACCGAGCAGGTAGGCCAACACGAGGGGAGCGATCGGCAGTGGATGTCCGGTGGCCGCGAACGTCGCGCCGAGCGCGGCGATGTCGAACCCGAGGTAGCCGAGCGCGCCCAGCATCCGCCAGCTCGGACGAACCAGGGAGTGACGGGCGCCGTCGATCCCGTCCACGAGGTCGGCGAGCCAGCCCGTCCGCCGCCCCACCCCTGTCCGCCGGCTCAGCAGCGGCACGACCAGCACCACGGCGACCACGGCCAGTGCGCCCAGAGCAGGTAGCCCGGCGCGCAGGAGGTCATGCGGGCCATCGACGACGCCGATGGCGAGCAGCCCACCCGCCGCGACGAGGGCGAACACGTTGACCGCGCTCGTGAGGAAGAACAACGCGCTCGAGCGCTCGATGACCTGTCGCCTGGAGACGCCTTCCCGCCGCAGGAACCATCCGCCGAGCGCCAGCGCGCCGACTCCTCCGCCGGGCAACAGCGCCCCCGCGCCCTGCTCGACCCATGCGAGCTCACGCGCCGCGACCGGGGGTACGCGATTGAAAAACTGCCTGAAGATCACGACGAACGCCAGGCACGAGCCGAGCTCGAGCGCCACGGCAGCGACCACCCACGCGGGGTCAAGCTGGGAGATCTGCCTCGAGACACCCTGCAGGCCGGGAACGGCAAGCAGCAGCGATCCGATCGCCACGCTCAGGAGCACCACGGTGACCAGGCGCCGAGCGATGTGCGAATTGGTGTGAGATGAACCTGTCATTGAGGTGCTCATTGCCTGTTGAGACCCTCGTTTGAGGGAGGACTCATCTATGTGACCGTTCAGGCGGCGCGTCTGTGACCGGTTCATGAGCAGACACGATCGCGCCCCAGCGCCGCCGTGTCATCGGCTCGCGGGGTGATCTGGCAGTAGAACTATCGGGGGTGTCCGACCCCCTGGGCTCCACCCTCAGACGTAGACGGCCCTCACCGAGCGCCACCCCGCTCGGACTAAACGACCGCCGTCCCGTCTAGGACGAGCGACCTCCAAGCACCCTCTCTCCCCCATACCCCACCGCCGCCAGATACAGGCCGTGGGCGGGCGCGGTCGGGCCCGCCTCGGCCCGCGGGCGTCCTGATAGCAGCGCCTCAAACGACGACAGCGGCCGCGCACCGCGCGCTACCTCGAGCATCGTGCCCACCAGCACCCGGTTCATGTGGCGCATGAAAGTGTCTGCCTCGATCCAGAACTCGAGCAGCCTCTCCTCGAGTCCTGCGCCCCAGCGCCAGAACGCCGCGTACACGTCGCGCTCAAAGCGCACATGATCGGTTTCGGTGGGCGTGAAGGCGGTGAAATCGTGCGTCCCGACCAGCGCCGCCGCGCACCCCTCGAGCGCGCGCACATCGAGCGAGTGCGGCCAATGCAGCGCCCGCCCGCGCAGCAGCGCACCGCGACCGGCCCGGATCAGCAGCCGGTAGCAGTAGGCGCGTGAGGTGGCATCGCGGCGGGCGTCGA
Organism: uncultured Actinomycetes bacterium; assembly: GCA_963822735.1. Lineage (GTDB taxonomy): Bacteria > Actinomycetota > Thermoleophilia > Solirubrobacterales > Solirubrobacteraceae > Palsa-465. The sequence goes on along the minus strand of CAWGIU010000006.1, from coordinate 106,020 downwards.
ACCCGCCCTGAGCCGCGTCGCACGCCAGCGCCGCTACATCCTCGGGCAGCAGCGCGTTCAGCCCCGACACCGGTACCGGCTCACCCCCGTAGGACGCGACCTGCCCCAGGGCGTGAACGCCGGCATCGGTCCGCCCCGCCACCGTCAGCGGCACCAGCTCGGCCGAGCGCAGCAGCGTGCCCAGCGCGCGCGAGACCTCCTCCTCCACCGTGCGCAGTCCCGGCTGGCGCGCCCAGCCGGCAAATCCGCCCCCGTCGTACTCGAGTAGCAGCCGCGAGACCGCTAGACCAGCTCCAGCAGCACCATCTCGGTGGAGTCAGAGCGCCGCGGTCCAAGCTTCAGGATCCGCGTGTAGCCGCCCGGCCGCTCGGAGTACCGCGGCGCGATCTCCTCGAACAGCTTGTAGACCATGAACTTGTCCTGGCCCAGCGCGGAGAGCGCCTGGCGGCGGGCGTGGAGGTCGCCCCGCTTGCCGAGCGTGATCAGCTTCTCGACCTCGGGCTTTACCGCCTTGGCCTTTGTCTCGGTGGTCTGGATGCGCTCGTGCGCGATCACCTCCTTGCAGAGGTTCATCAGCAGCGCCTTGCGGTGCGAGGCGCTACGACTTAGCTGGTATCGCTGACGTTGGTGACGCATGTGTTGATCTGCACAAGCTCGCTCGGGGGGTTACGGTGCCTCGCCCCGATCGGGGTGGCTACGTGCCTAGCCCCTAATCCTCCCGCAATGACAGTCCGCGCGCGTTGAGCGTCTCGACCACCTCGTCGATCGACTTCTTGCCGAAGTTGGGGATCGCGTTCAGCTCGGCCTCGGTCTTGGTGACCAGATCGCCGACGGTCTGGATCCCGGCCCGCTTCAGGCAGTTGTAGGAGCGCACCCCGAGCTCGAGCTCCTCGATCAGGATGTCGTCCATGGCGTTCGGGGCACGTGACGGCGCTCCGGTGCCGCCGGCGGCGAAGCCGGCCTCGAGCACGCCGGGTCCACCCGTGTCACGCAGCTCGACCACGCGGTCGGCGTCGGTGAAGATCGCCAGCTGCGAGATCAGGATCTCGGCGGCCTCGCGCAGCGCGGCCTGGGGGTCGATCGAGCCGTCGGTCTCGATGTCCAGCGTCAGCTTGTCGAAGTCGGTCCGCTGCCCGACGCGAGCCTGCTCGACGTTATAGGCCACACGACGCACGGGCGAGAAGATCGAGTCGATGGGGATTACGCCGATCGGCTGGTCGGCGGATTTGTTCTCCTCCGCCGGGCGGTAGCCACGGCCGCGACCGACCGTCAGATACACCTCGAGCTTGGTCTTCTTCTCCAGCGTGGCGATATGGGCGTCCGGGTTTAGGATCTCGACGCCCGACGGGAGGTCGATGTCCTTGGCCGTGATCTCACCCGGACCCGTCACGACCAGGGGCGCCTCGATTTCCGTCGCGTCCGAGTGCATGCGGCAGACGACGCCCTTCAGATTGAGGACGATGTCTGTGACGTCCTCCTTGACGCCGCGAATGGTCGAAAACTCATGCGCCACTCCCTCGATCCGCACGCTCGTCACGGCAGCGCCGGCCAGCGAGGACAGCAGCACACGCCTCAACGAGTTGCCAAACGTGTAGCCGAAGCCCCTGTCGAGTGGCTCGATCGTGAACGAGCCCTTGTTGTCGTCTACTGACTCTGAGGAGATTCGGGGGACTTGGAAGTCGAGCATCGGGGGTCCTAACGTCGTGGGTTCCTGCCGCCGCCTGGGGCGGTTCGAGTCGCCGTGCGGAACCGCTCAGGGCAGCACGGCGAAAAGCTTGGGGTCACTTCGAGTACAGCTCAACGATGAGCTGTTCTTGCACCGGCGCCGCGATCTCCCGGCGCTCCGGCCGGCGCAGCACCTTCGCGGTCAAGGCGTCGTGGTCGGCCTGTAGCCAGGCGGGCACCTGGCCGGTGAGCTCTGTCGCGTCGCGGATCACCTGCGTGGCGGTGGAACCGCCGTGGATGGCGATCACGTCGTCGGCCCGCAGCTGGTAGGAGGGGATGTTCACCCTCCGGCCGTTGACGGTCCAGTGACCGTGCAGGATCAGCTGCCGAGCCTGCCGGCGCGAGGCGGCGAATCCCAGGCGGACGAGTACGTTGTCGAAGCGGCACTCGAGCATCCGCAGCAGGTTCTCGCCGGTGATGCCGCCTTGGCGCGAGGCCTTGTCGTAATAGATCCGGAACTGCTTCTCCAGCACGCCGTAGTAACGCTTGGCCTTCTGCTTCTCGCGCAGCTGGAGTCGGTACTCGCTCTGGCGCTGACGGCCCCGCCCATGTTCCCCCGGCGGATAGGAGCGCCGCTCGACGCCGCACTTGTCGGTCAGGCAGCGCTCGCCCTTGAGGAATAGCTTCTGGCCCTCACGGCGGCACTGCTTGCACTGCGCTCCGGTGTCGCGCGCCATCAGCGGGGCCTCCGGCTGGGGAAAGCGATCGCCATCACACTCGCCTCCGCTTCCGCGGCCGCACGCCGTTGTGGGCCTGCGGGGTCACATCGCGCACGGCGGAGACGTCGAGTCCCGCCGCCTGAAGCGAGCGGATCGCGGTCTCGCGACCGGAGCCCGGGCCCTTGACGAATACCTCCACGCGCTGGAGCCCGTGCTCGATGCCCTTCCGAGCCGCGGCGTCGGCCGTCACCTGCGCTGCGAACGGCGTCGACTTGCGCGAGCCCTTGAACCCGGCGCCACCGGCGGATTCCCAGGCGATCACGTTGCCCTCCTGATCGGTCAGCGAGACGATCGTGTTGTTGAACGACGTCTTGATGTGGGCCTGGCCGACCGGGATGTTCTTGCGTACCCGGCGCCGACCACGCTGAGGTCTCCGAGGTGCCGGCATCTACTTCTTGGCGGCCTTCTTCTTGCCGGCCACCTGCATCCGCTTGGGACCCTTGCGCGTGCGGGCGTTGGTCTTCGTGTTCTGGCCGTGGACCGGCAGCCCGCGACGGTGCCGCAGGCCCCTGTAGGACCCGATCTCCTGCAGGCGCTTGACATTCTGCTGGCGATCGCGGCGCAAATCCCCCTCCACCATCATCCTGCTGTCGATCAGCTCGCGTAGCTTGATGACATCGTCCTCGGTGAGGTCGCGCACCTTGCGATCGGGCTCGATGCCGGCCTCCGCCAGCAGCTCGTTCGCGGCCGAGCGGCCGATCCCGTAGATGTAGGTCAGCCCGACCTCCGCGCGCTTGTTCAGCGGGATATTGACTCCTGAAATCCGCGCCATGGCTAGCCCTGCCGCTGCTTGTGTCGCGGATTCGAGCAGATCACGAGCACCCGTCCGTCACGACGGATGACCTTGCACTTCTCGCACATTGGCTTGACCGAGGGTCGTACCTTCACACTCGCTTCTTTCACTTGACCAGATCTCGAAATGTTCCAGCGGCGTCAGCTCTGGCGACCGCTTCAGGTCGCCGCTACCGCGCCGAGGACTGGCAAGCAGCACGAATAGACGCGCTGCAAGCCCAACGCGCGATACTAGCAGGGCGGAATTTCCGAGAGTTAGGGCCCCGGCCCGCGCGCTGCCGGCCCATATCCCGTCCTGACGGGCGCGGTCTTGCTCCAGAGCGGGCGCCGGCTGACGGCCGTCAAATCTAGCTGTTTGGTCCGCCGTCAGCGTCGTGCGGATCAGGGTCGTTACCGATCACCCCGCCACGGCGCCAACCGTGGCTCAGATCGCCCACGTTGCCGATGAGGAGCGCGAGCGCAGCGGCGCCGAATAAGGCCGACAGAGCGTACTTCCAATACTCGTGGCCTAGCCGCGCGAATATCACGACGGCCGCAATCGTCGCCACCAGCAACAGTGTGCTGGCTACGAAGGACAGGAAGCGCCGGCGCGCGAATGCCTCGACCCCGACGAACAGCACCGCGAGCGCGACGAGGGTGGTGATCCACGTGAGCGGCTGGGCCAGAAGGATTACGGGCACGAGGCCCAGCAGCAGGGGCGTGCTGATCGCTGCCCAGAAGCGCAGGAAGCGGGTGCGTCTCTGCTGTTCTTCGGTGTGTGGCCCCTGTGGCGTCTTGATATGCGCCTGCGGATCTTCCCTAGCCAGCGGGCGGTGGAGCGTGTCGCGATGGAGGCCAAGCTCATCGGCCAGCCGCGCCCGACCGGCGATCGACTCATCGAGGCTGGCCTCGAGCTCTGCCATCTCCGCGCGCCGACTGGCGGCCGGCGACAAAGCGTAGTCGTGGGCATCGAGCGAGCGCACCTCAACCCTCAGCTCGCGTAGCGCGATGCGCCGCGCGGTTATCGTCTTGTCCAGCTCAGAGATCTGGCGCTCGAGGGCAGCGACCCGATCGGCCAATAGCCCTCTCTCCTGCTCCTGGTCGGGCGCGACCTTGAGTAGCCCGGCCCACCCGAGCGGGTTTGCCCACGCGGACCGGATCGATCCGTCGCGTTCATACCGTGGACCCGACGGCGCTTGCTCACCGCCGAAGTGATCCTCGGTGTCGAGTCCCCAGAGCCCCCGGTAGTCGCGTATCCACGGCGTGTGGTCATTGATCGGCACGGCTGTCCAATGGGCTCGCTGGCCGGGACCGATCGTCTTCCCGTCACCCCGCGCGTAGTCGACGAAGGGGATGCCGACCCCCGATGCCGGACGTGTGTCGTCGCGCCAGGGGGCGAGCAGGCGCTGAAGGCGACGGGCGATCGCCACCACTTTTCGCAGCTGCGGTGGATCGACTGAGATCACATAATCGCCGGGAACAAACGCTCCCGAGTGCGAACCAGCGCCGGGGAAAAGCACCGGATGGTCTCCTTCCCGACGCAGCTGCGGATCGTCCCAGCGACGGCGCAGATCGTCACCGTGGTGATCGTGGGACGAGAACGCGACCCAGGCCGGACACGGCGGCTTTTCAGCCTGCTCGGCGAGGTACACGGTTGCCATCTCCCAGTCGGCCTCGTGATCATTCACGCCGCTGAAGGTGGAGCGCCAGTCGTTCATGGCGTAGAAGAACCAGTACTGCAGGCAGACAAAACCTCCGGTTCGCGCCACCCTGCCGTAGTACGTAAAGCGATCTGACTCCAGATGCTCGCGGTAAGCGATTTCGGCCGCCGCCGCAAGCCCGGAGGCCACGGTCCCCCGAAGTAGCAGCGTGGCCCGAAAGCCGGCCTCCACCAGGCGCCCAAACATCCCCGTGGTGGTGAAGCGCATCGTTCCGCCGAGCTGCTCACGCGGAATGCGTCGCCAGCGACGATATTCGCTGCGACTCAACGGCGCTCGCACGAAGCGCAGGGACAATGCGCGGTCCCGATGGCGTGCGGCTGCTTCGCACAGGCGGTCAATCGTGAGTTCGCCGGGCGGGACGACGCAGCTCACCTCACCCTGGTCATCGCCCGCCCAGAGGCTGCACTGAGCAATGTAAGGCTCGACCGCTGTGGGGAAGAACAACTCCCCCTTTGTGAATCGCACGATCGGCTCGTAGGCGCGCAGCAGGCTGAGATCATCCTCAGACGCTCGCGCGCCGGGCGAGTGCACGTCCGTGAGCGGATTCGACAGCGTGCCCGCGATCAGGTCACTCCCTGCCGGGTTACCGCCCAGAGTATGGGATTGGGCGTGCTCAACGTGAATACCGGATCGCCCGCAGAACGAACGTGCTCACGCCGCCGCGCGGCCGTTACCCGCCTCGTGCCAGGGCGTGAGGATGCGCGGCCCGCCGGCGGTGATGGCCACCGTGAACTCGAAATGGGCCGAGAGCGAGCCGTCCTGCGTGTAGATCGCCCAGTGATCCTCGCCCTGGCGGACGCCGTGGCGCCCGGCGGTGACCATCGGCTCGACGGCGAGCACCATCCCCTGCTCGAGCGGCACGCCCGTGCCGGGGTTGCCGTAGTTGGGTATCTGGGGGTCTTCGTGCATGTCGCGGCCGATGCCGTGGCCGACGAGCGTCCTCACGATCGAGAGCCCGGCCGCCTCCACGTGTGACTGCACGGCGTGGGAGACATCCCCCAGGCGGTTGCCGGTCCGGCACTGCTCGACGGCCGCGAACAGCGACTCCTCCGTCACCCGCAGCAGCTTGCTGGCGATCGGCGTGACCGGCCCCACGGCGAAGGTCCGTGCGGCGTCCGCCACCCAGCCGTCGAAGACCACGCCGATATCGATCGACAGGATGTCGCCCCGAGCCAGGGCGTAGCCGCCCGGGATACCGTGGACGATCATCGAGTTGGGTGAAGCGCAGATCGAGCCGGGGAAGCCGCGATAGCCCTTGAACGCCGGCTCGGCTCCCTGCGAGCGGATGAACTTCTCAGCAGCCGCGTCGAGCTCGCCGGTGGTCACCCCGGGGCGAACCTTCCCGGCGAGCAGGTTCATCGTCCTGACCAGGATGACGCCGGCGCGCGCCATGCGCTCGATCTCGGCTGGGCTCTTCTTGATGATCACCTAACTCACTCCTAGACGTCGTCCTCCATGCGGAGCGTGGCGATCACCGCCCGGATGTGGTCGTGGACCTCCTCCGGGCTGCGGGTGCCGTCGATGCGCCGCATCAGTCCCTGCTTGTCGTAGTACTCGATCAGTGGCTCGGTCTGCTTGTGGTAGACCTCGAGCCGGTTGCGGATGACCTCGGGCTTGTCGTCGTCGCGCTGGATCAGACGCGAGCCATCCTGATCGCAGACGCCCTCGCGCTTGGGGGGATCGAACTCGACGTGGTAGTTGTGGCCGGACTTCACGCACACGCGGCGGCCCGACAGGCGGCGGACGACGTCCTCGTCGGGCACATCGACCAGGATCGCCGCCGTCACCCGGCGCTTCATCTCCGAGAGCTGCTTGTCGAGCGCCTCGGCCTGGTCGATCGTCCGGGGAAAGCCGTCGAGGATGAAGCCGTCCTGAGCGTCGGGCTCGTCCAGGCGCTCAGCGGCCATCTTGACGATCACGTCGTCGGGGACCAGGTCCCCGGCATCCATGTACTTCTTGGCCTCCCGGCCGAGGTCGGTCTCGTCCTTGACATTGGCCCGGAGCATGTCGCCGGTGGAGATGAACGGCAGTCGAAAGTCGATTCGCAGCCGGTCCGCCTGCGTCCCCTTGCCGGCACCGGGTGGCCCGAACAGAATCAGGTTGAGCTCCGGCATTACGGCCGCAGCTTATAACGGGCGCGCGGGTGCGCGCCTGCGCACCACGCGCGCCTATTTCAAGAAGCCTTCGTAGTTGCGCATCATCAGCTGCGCCTCGAGCTGTTTCATCGTGTCGAGCGCCACGCCGATCACGATCAGGATCGAGGTTCCGCCGAACGCGAAGCTGGCGTTCGTCTGACTGATGAGAATCGTTGGCAAGGCCGCGATTGCGGCCAGGAATAAGGCTCCTGGGAAAGTCAGGCGAGCCAGGATGCGGTCGAGAAACTCGGCCGTGGGCCTACCTGGTCGTACCCCGGGGATGAAACCCCCGTACTTCTTCAGGTTGTCCGCCTGGTCGACGGGGTTGAACGTCACCGCCGTGTAGAAGTAGGTGAACAGGATGATGAAGATGCACTCGCCGAGCACGTAGTGCCAGCCGCCGGGGTTGAAGAACGTCGACAGGCCGTAGGCGAACCCGTGGGTCTGGTTCTTCGCGAACAGCTGGCCCACGGTGGGCGGGATGGCCATCACGCTGGCGGCGAAGATCACCGGGATGACGCCCGCCATGTTCACGCGCAGCGGCAGGTAGGTCTGCCCGCCCTGGGTCATGCGTCGTCCGATGACGCGCTTGGCGTACTGGATCGGGATCCGGCGCTGGCCCTCCTGCACGAACACTACAGCCGCCACGACCCCGAGAGCGATGAACGGCATCGCCACCTTGAAGGTCGCGTTGGGGTTGTTCCACCAGGACTGAAGGCCGCTCGGGATGCGGGCCACGATCGAGGCGAAGATCATCAGCGAGATGCCGTTGCCGATCCCGCGCTGGGTGATCAGCTCGCCCATCCACATCACGAGGACGGTCCCCGCCGTGAGCGAGATCGCGATCAGCAGCACCTTGCCCAGGTTGAAGTTGGTGATCAGCGTCACGCCGGCCTGCGACTCGAGGCTTTTGAACAGGAACACGTAGCCGATCGACTGGGCGAACGCGAGTCCCACGGTCAGGTAGCGCGTGTACTGGGTGATCCGCGCCTGGCCGACCTCGCCCTCCTTCTGCAGCTTCTCAAGCGACGGCACGACGACCGTCAGCAGCTGCAGGATGATCGAGGCCGTGATGTAGGGCATGATCCCCAGGGCGAAGATTGCGACCCGCGTCAGCGCACCGCCCGAGAACAGGTTCAGCAGACCGAGGATCCCGTTGCCGCCCAGGTTCTTCCCAATCTGGTTGGCGGCACTGGCGCTGATCCCCGGCGCCAGGACGTGCGTGCCCAGGCGGTAGAGCCCCAGCATCGCCGCCGTGAACAGCAGCTTGTTGCGGATCTCGCGGATTCTGAAAGCGCCGAGGATCGTCGAGATCATGGGCGGAGCACTACTCGATCGTCTGGCAGCTGCCGCCGGCGGCTTCGATCCGCTCACGCGCGGCCTTGCTGAACCCGTGCGCGTGGACGGTCAACGACTTCGACAGCTCGCCCTTGGCCAGGATCTTGACCGGGACGCCCTTGCGTGTGGCCAGGCCCTTGGCGACCATGGCCTCGAGCGTCACCGACTCCCCTGACTCAAAGCGGTCCTCGAGCGCGGCCAGGTTGATCGGCTGGGTGTGGGTGCGGAAGGGCTCGAACGGCATCGACTTCTTCATGTGCGGACCGCGCAGCTTGCGCATCCGCATGTGGATCGGGTTCTGGCCGCCCTCGAAGCGGTCGCGACGCTTGGCGCCCGAGCGCGAGCCCCAGCCCTTCTGGCCACGGCCGGCGGTCTTGCCGGTGCCCGAGCCCTCGCCGCGGCCGACGCGCTTGCGCGCCTTGCGCGAGCCGGGGGCCGGCTTCAGGTTGTGCAGCCCTATGCGCTCCGACTCAGCCACCCTCGCTCACCTGCACCAGATGCCTGACCTTGTGGAGCATGCCGCGGATCTGCGGGGAGTCCGAGACCTCGACCGTTTGCCCGATCCTCCGCAGCCCCAGGGAGCGCACGGTCTCGCGCTGGCTCTTGTTGGAGCCGTTCAGCGAGCGCCGCTGGGTGACCTTCAGACTGCTCACGCCGTGGCCTCCTCGGCGGGCTGCTCGGCCTCGGCGCCGTCTCCGTTACCACCGCCCAGCCCCAGGACCTGGTTGATCGACAGCCCGCGCAGCTCGGCTACCTCGTCCGGGGTCCGCAACGACTCGAGCCCGGCCATCGTGGCCTTGACCAAGTTGATCGGATTCTGCGAGCCGAGACTCTTGGAGAGAATGTCGTTGATGCCGGCCAGCTCGAGCACCGCGCGGACACCGCCGCCGGCGATCACGCCGGTACCGGGGGAGGCGGGCTTCAGCAGCACGCGCCCCGCGCCAAAGATGCCGGTTACCTGATGGGTGATGGTCGAGCCGTGCTTCGGGACCCGATAGAGGTTCTTCCTGGCCCGCTCGACCCCCTTCTGGATCGCCACCGGGACCTCGTTGGCCTTGCCGTAGCCGATGCCCACCACCTCGCGCTCGTCCCCCACCACCACCAGGGCAGTGAACGAGAAGCGCCGGCCGCCCTTGACGACCTTTGCCACGCGGTTGATCTCCACCACTCGCTCCTGGAGGTCGAGTCCTGCGCCTGAGACATTGCGTTCGCGGGCCATGAGGTTGATCCAGGGTAGCTAGAAGACCAGCCCGGCCTCGCGGGCACCTTCGGCGAACGCTCGGACGCGACCGTGGTACTGATAGCCGCCGCGGTCGAACACGGCCTGCTCCACCCCCTGGGCCTTGGCGCGCTCGGCGAGCGCCGAGCCCGCGCGGCGGGCCTGGTCGAGCCGCGCCAGATCCTTGAGATCGGACTCCGTCCAGTTGACCGCCGCCAGCGTGCGCCCGGTGTCGTCGTCGACCAGCTGGGCGAAGATGCCGCGGTTTGAGCGGAATACCGAGATCCGCGGCCGCTCGGCGCTTCCCTGGATCTTGGCCCGCACGCGGCGCCGGCGCTTGAGCCTGCGCTGGGGCTTGGTGGTCTGGCTCATGCCCGCTTCCCGACCTTCCGCTGCACGTACTCGCCCTCATAGCGGATCCCCTTACCCTTGTAGGGCTCGGGCTTTCGCTGCTTGCGGATGTAGGCGGCAACCTCGCCCACGTGCTGCTTGCTGATGCCCCTGACGACGATCCGGGTCGGCTGGGGGACCTCGAAATCGATGTCGTCCGGGGCCTTCACCGACACGGGATGCGAGTAGCCGAGCGCAAGCTCCAGGTCGCGGCCGCGCAGCTGCGCGCGGTAGCCCACGCCCTGAATCTCGAGCCGCTTCTCGAAGCCGTCGGTCACGCCGTGGACCATGTTCGCCACCAGCGAGCGCGTCAGGCCATGGAGCGCGCGATGCTCGCCGCGGTCCGTGGGACGGGTGACGAGCAGCTCCTCACCCTGCTGCTCGACCTTGATGTCGCGCGGCACGCGTTCTGAGAGCTCGCCCTTGGGGCCGTTGACCGAAACGCGACCGGGCTCGATCGCCACGGTCACCCCCGCGGGCACGGGAATTGGTTGTTTGCCGATCCGGGACATCTCAGTGCTTGTTACCAGACCTTGGCCACGACCTCGCCGCCGATTCCCTCGCGGCGGGCGTCGTGGCCGGTCATCACTCCCTTGGAGGTGGAGATGATGGCTGTGCCCATCCCGCCCTGTACGCGCGGGATGTGGTCGTGGTCCACATAGGTTCGCCGGCCGGGCCTCGAGACCCGCTCCAGCCCGCTGATCACCGGTTGGCGCTCGGCCGTGTACTTGAGCGTCACCAAGAGCTGGCCGCCGGGGCTGCCGGCCGCCGCGGGCCGCTCCTCGTAGGCCTCGATGTATCCCTGCTCGGAGAGGATCCGCGCCAGCTCTCGCTTCAGCTGCGAGTGCGGCATCGCCACGTCACGATGCTGGGCGGCGGCGGCGTTGCGCAGCCGCGTGAGGAAATCGGATACGGGATCGGTCATCGACATGGGGTCATCGCTCGCTTCGCTCGCTCATCTACCAGCTCGACTTCGTCATCCCTGGGACGTAGCCGTTGTGGGCCAGCTCGCGCAGGCAGATGCGGCAGATGCCGAACTTCCTGTACACGGCGCGCGAGCGGCCGCAGCGCCGGCAGCGAGAATAGGCCCGCGTTTTGTACTTGGGGGTCCGCTGCGCGCGGATTACCTGTGAGGTCTTGGCCATCGGCTCCTTCTCTTACGTTTGTTGTGCGCCGTCGCGGCGTTCCCTGGAGAACGGCATCCCGAGCGCCTCGAGCAGCGCGAACGACTCCTCGTCGCTGGCGGCGGTGGTGGTGATCGTGATGTCCAGGCCGCGGATCTGGTCGATCGCGTCGTAGTCGATCTCGGGGAAGATGATCTGCTCGCGGATCCCAAGCGAGTAGTTGCCGCGGCCGTCGAAGGCCCGCGGCGAGAGCCCGCGGAAGTCACGGATGCGGGGGATGGCCACCGACATCAGCCGGTCAAGGAACTCGTAGGAGCGCTCCCCACGCAGCGTCACCGCCACGCCCACCGGCATGCCCTCACGGACCTTGAACTGGGCGATCGACTTGCGCGCCCGGCGCACGTTCGGCTTCTGGCCAGTGATCGTGGCCAGCTGCTGGGTGGCCGCATCGAGCATGTTCGAGTCCTGCTTGGCGTCGCCGACGCCCATGTTCACCGTCACCTTCTCGATCTTGGGCGCCTGCATCGGCGACGAGTAGCCGAAGCGCTCGATCAGCCCCGGGCGGATCTCATCCAGGTAGCGCTGCTTGAGACGTGCAGTTGGCACTAGTCGAGCCTCGTTCCGCTGCGCCTGGCGACGCGGTAGCGCTTGCCGTCTTCGATCTCAACGCCGATCCGCGTGGGCTTGTTGTCCTTGGGGTCGAGCAGCATCACGTTGGAGACGTGGATCGGGCCCTCCTTCTCGATCACGCCGCCCACCTGCTCGGCACGCTGCGCGCCCGCCACCTGCTGCGGACGCTGGTGGCGCTTGATGATGTTCAGGCCCTCGACGTACAGGCGGTTGTGGCGCGGGTCGACACGCAGCACGCGGCCGCGCTTGCCCCGATCCTTGCCGCCGGTCACGATCACCTCGTCGCCGCGCTTGATCCTGGGCATCAGCCGACCTCCGGGGCCTGGAAGAGGCGCATCAGAGGACCTCCGGGGCCAGCGAGACGATCTTCATGAAGTTGCGATCGCGCAGCTCGCGGGCCACGGGCCCGAAAATGCGCGTTCCCCGCGGGTTGTTCTGGTTGTCGATCAGCACGGCGGCGTTCTCGTCGAATCCGATGTAGGTGCCGTCGTTGCGACCATAGGACTTCTTGGTGCGCACGACGACGGCGGTCACGACCTCGCCCTTGCGGACACCGCCCTGGGGGATGGCCTGCTTGACCGTCGCGGTCACCACGTCGCCGATCCCCGCGTAGCGCCGACGCGATCCGCCCTTGACGCGGATCACGAGGATCTCTCGGGCGCCGCTGTTGTCCGCGACGCGCAACCGTGTCTCGTTTTGGATCACCGCTATTCAGCCTTGATCACCGCTACTCGGCCTTTTCAACGACTCGCACCAGCCGCCAGCGCTTGGTCCGCGACAGCGGCCGCGCTTCGCGCACGATCACCGTGTCGCCGATCCCCGCTTCGCCTCGTTCGTCGTGAGCGTGGAGCGTGCCCGACGTGCGCACGATCTTCTCGTAGCGCCGGTGACGGCGCGTGGTGTCGATCCGCACAGTGATCGTCTTCTGGGCGCGGTCGGAGACCACGACGCCCTGGCGCGTCTTCTGCTTTCCGGGGACGTGCTCGCGGGGTGTCGTCTCGCGCCGCTCGCCGGCCCGGGCACGGGCCTTCTCGCGGGCACGCAGGCGACCGGCCCGCCGGAGCTCGCGCTTGCGCTCTCGCTCGCTGGCCCGCTCGGACCGGCGCTCCTCGGGGCTGCGCTGCGGCCGGGCAGGCCGGGCCGCGGCCTTGTCGGCGCGGGCGCGACGGCGACGCTCCTTGGGGGCGAGGACCTCCCCGGGCTCGGCGGATTCCGGCGCAGCCTCGGCGGTGGGCTCCGCTGCTTCGGGAGCTTCCGCGGACGCAGCCTCGGCCGGAGCCGCCGACTGCTCGTCGGGAGCGGGCTCAGTTGTCTCGGGTGTCTCTTCGTCAGCCATGGATCTGGATTCCTCGTTCACGTGCAATGGTCAGCGCGCGCGCCACCTCGCGCTTGGCGTGGCCCAGCGAGGCGGTGTTGTCGAGCTCGCCGGTGGCGTGCTGGAAGCGAAGCCCGAACAGCTCGCGGCGCGTCGTGCCGATGTGCTCCACCAGCTCGCCGTCGCTCAGATCGCGCAGGTCGCTGGTCTTCACAACTCCTCCCGCATGACGAACTTGGTGCGCACGGGCAGCTTGTGGCCCGCCAGGCGCATGGCCTCGCGCGCCAGCGGCTCGGGCACCCCGGCAAGCTCGAACATCACGCGGCCCGGCTTGACGACCGCCACCCAGCCCTCGGGCGAGCCCTTGCCGGAGCCCATACGGGTCTCGGCGGGCTTCTGGGTGAAGGGCTTGTCCGGATAGACGTTGATCCACACCTTGCCGCCACGCTTGATCTTGCGGGTCATCGCAATTCGGGCCGCCTCGATCTGGCGGTTGGTCAGCCAGCCGTTATCGAGCGCCTTGAGCCCGTACTCGCCGAACTGGACCTTCACCTGCCCGCGCGAGAGGCCGCCGCGCCGGCCGCGGTGCTGCTTGCGGTGCTTGACGCGCTTCGGGGAAAGCATCAGCTAGCACCCTCGGGGGCTTGCGTGGGCGGTGCCTCGGGAGCCGGCGCCTGCTGTTGCTCGGGAGCTGGGGCCTGCTGCGGTGCCTGGCGCTGTTCCTGCGCCTGGCCTGGGCCACGGCCGCCGCCGCGAGGACCACGACCACCCTGACCGCCCTGACCGCCGCGACCACCCTGACCACCACGGCCGCCACGACCGCCGGGACCCCCGGCACCACCACGGCCGCCGCCAGGACCACCCTGACCACCACGGCCGCCGCCGGGACCACCCTGACCACCAGGACCACTACGGCCGCCACCCTGACCACCAGGACCACCACGGCCGCCGCCAGGACCACCAGGACCGCCGGGACCACCGCGACCACCGGGACCACCCTGACCACCACGGCCGCGACCACCGGGGCCACCACCGCGTCCCGCGCCGGGGCCGCCGCCGCGGCCACGCCCGTCGCGGCCGCCGCCTGGGCCGCCGCGCCCGCGGCCGTCGCGACCGCCGCGCTCCGGAGCCTGCTGGGCGGGCTCGTCCATGCTCGTCAAATCGGCGCCGGTGTAGCCCTCGGGCATGATTTCGCCCTTGTTGATCCAGCACTTGACGCCGATCCGGCCGAACGTGGTGCGCGCCTCGTAGAAGCCGTAGTCGATATCGGCGCGCAGCGTGTGCAGCGGCACGCGGCCGTCCGAATACCCCTCGGTGCGGGCCATCTCGGCGCCGCCCAGGCGGCCGGAAACCTGCACGCGAACGCCCTTGGCGCCGGAGCGCATGGCGCTCGTCAGCGCACGCTTCATCGCCCGGCGGAAGGCGACCCGGTTCTGGAGCTGCTCGGCGATCGACTGCGCTACGAGTCTGGCGTCGAGCTCGGGACGCTTGATCTCGAGGATGTTGACCTTGACCTGCTTGCCGGTGATGCGGTGCAGGTCGCGCCGCAGCTGGTCGACCTCCGAGCCCGACTTGCCGATCACGATCCCCGGCCGCGCGGTGTTGATGTTGATCTCCACCTCGGTGGCGTTCTTGCGGATCGTGATGTCCGACAGTCCCGCGTGCGACAGCCGGCGGATGATGTGGCCGCGGATCTGGGTGTCCTCATGGAGGTAGTCGGCGAAGTGGCGCTCGTTGAACCAGTTGGACTTCCAGTCGTGGATGTAGCCCACGCGCAGCGATTCGGGATGAACTTTCTGACCCATGGGCTAGTCCTTTGGTGTAAGCAAAATCGTCAAGTGGCTGGTGCGCTTGCGGATCCGCGTCGCCCTTCCCAGGGCGCGCGGGCGGTAGCGCTTGATCGTTGGACCCTCGTCCGCCTGGACCGCCTTGATCAACAGGTCCTCGCCGACGAGCTCGTGGTTGTGCTCCGCGTTGGCGACCGCCGACTCGAGCAACTTGCTCCAATCGCGCGCGACCGCGCGCGGCGCATGGGCGAGGATAGCTCGCGCGTCCTCCACGCTCTTTCCGCGAATGTGGTCACACACGAGCCGGGCCTTGCGCGCCGATGAGCGCACGTACTTGGCTTGCGCGCGGACGACCGGCGGAGGCAGGTTCGGATCACGCTCGGCGCGCCTGCGCCTGGGAGCGGGCGCAGCGGGCGGCTGCGCTTCGTCCTCGGCCTCCGCGCCGCGGCGGCGTCGCACACGCCGCGGTCGCGCGGGCTGCTGGGCTTCGGGCTCTTCCTCGGCCGCTGGCTCCTCGTCGGCCGCTGGCTCGCTGTCCTCGTCGATCTCCGCCTCGGCCTCGAGCACCACGTCGGCCGCTTCCTCCTGGGCCTCAACCTCTTCAGGGGTCGGCTCGACCTCGTCCTCGTCGGCTGCCGCCTCCGCCTCGGCCTCGGGCTCAGGGGTGCTCGCCGCCTCCGGCGCGGCCGCCTCCGCCTCGGCTGCGGGCTTGCGCCTGCGCCGCCGGCCCTTGGGCTTCGCTTCGGGCGTATCCGGCGTCTCTTCAGCCGGCTTCTCTTCGGGCGTGTCGGGCGTCTCTTCAGCCATTTACCTTCTCCGACCGGTTCCCGCGTGCCCTCTATACAGCCGCGTTGGTGCGAACTCCCCGAGCTTGTGCCCGACCATCGACTCCGAGATGAACACCGGCACGTGCCTGCGCCCGTCGTGGACGGCGATCGTGTGACCGACCATCTCGGGGAAGATCGTCGACGTGCGCGACCAGGTCCGCAGCATCCGCTTCTCGCCCGAGGCGTTCATGGCCTCGATCCGCGTCATCAGCCGCTCCTCCACGAACGGCCCCTTCTTGCTCGAGCGGCTCACCGCTTCTTACCTCGCTTCCGGCCGCGGACGATGTATCGATCTGACGCCTTGCGCTTCTTGCGCGTGCGGTAGCCGAGCGTCGGCACCCCCCACGGCGTCACCGGGTGGCGGCCCGGCGTCGTCGAACCCTCGCCACCGCCATGGGGATGGTCGACGGGGTTCATCGCCGTGCCGCGGGTCTGCGGGCGCACGCCCATGTGGCGCTTGCGCCCCGCCTTGCCGATCTTGACGTTCTGATGATCGGCGTTGCCGATAACGCCGACCGTGGCCCGGCACTCGCCCCGCACCATGCGCATCTCACCGGACGGCAGCCGCAGCGTTACGCGGTCGCCCTCCTTCGCCAGCAGCTGAACGCCGGCGCCGGCGGCACGGGCCATCTGCCCGCCCCGCCCGGGGATGAGCTCGACGTTGTGCACCACGGTGCCCGAGGGCATGTTCTGGAGCGGCAGCGAGTTGCCGACCCGGATGTCCACGTTCTGCCCGGACTCGACCGTGGCCCCCACCCGTAGCCGCTGCGGGGCGAGGATGTAGCGCTTCTCGCCGTCGGCGTAGTGCAGCAGCGCGATGTATGCCGAGCGGTTGGGGTCGTACTCGATGTGGGCCACCTTGGCCGGGACGCCGTCCTTGCGGCGCTTGAAGTCGATCTTGCGGTACAGGCGCTTGGCGCCGCCGCCGCGGTGGCGCGAGGTCTTGCGGCCGTGGACGTTGCGCCCGCCGGACTTCTTCAGCCCCTCGGTCAGCGACTTCTCGGGCTCGGAGCGCGTCAGCTCGCGGAAGTCCGGATAGCTGACGAAGCGCCGGCCGGGCGAGGTTGGCTTTGGCTTGCGGATCGGCATCAGCGGCGGCCCTCATGGAAGTTTTGGGCGTCTGGCGCCATATAACTTCGCAGCGCCCTCATTCGCCCGCCTCCAGCGCCGTCCCGAAGATCGGAATCGTCTGGCCGGCCTGTACCTGGACGATGGCCTTCTTCCACTGCCGAGTACGGCCGGAGGTGTAGGCGCGGCGCTTGGGCTTGCTCTTGACCGACGCGGTGCGGACCTCGACCACGTTGACGTCGAACAGCTGCTCGACCGCCTGGCGAATCTGCGTCTTGTGGGACTTCTCGTTCACCCGGAACGTGTACTTCCCGGCCTCGGCCAGGGCGTAGGTCTTCTCGGAGACGATCGGGCGGATGATCACCTGGCTGGGATCCATCAGGCGGCCTCCTCCGTGCCCGCCGACCCTGCAGCCCGCGCCACCAGCGACTCCAGCACCGACTGGGCCACGAGCAACGACGCCGCGGCGACGATGTCCGCCACGCCCGCGTCCTCGACCGGCATCGCCGACACCCGCGCCAGGTTCCGAAAGGACTTGCCGGCGGCGGCCTCGTCGGCGGAGAGCAACACGAGCGCCGGCAGCTCGGCGCCCCAGTCGGCCACCAGCCCCGCGGCCTGGGCCGTCGAGGGCTCAGAAAACGCAGCGGCGTCGAACACGGCCAACGACCCGCGCCCGGCGTGCTCTGATAGAGCGCTTCGCAGCGCGCCGCGCCGCGCCTTGCGGTTGACCTTGACCGTGTAGCTCCGGGGCGAAGGTCCGAAGGTCGTGCCGCCGCCCGCCCACAGCGGCGAGCGCGAGGACCCGGCACGCGCCCGGCCGGTGCCCTTCTGGCGCCAGGGCTTGGCACCGCCGCCGCGGACGTCGCCGCGGGTCAAGGTCGAGGCCGTACCCCGCCGGCGCGCGTTCAGCTCGGCGCGTACGGTCTCGTGGACGAGCGGCATGTTGAAGCCGGCATCGAACGCCGCGGGGTCAAGCGACACGCTGCCGCCGCCGAGCACCGGCGCTTCTCTAGGCATCGCTGCGCACCTCCACGACACCGCCACGCGGTCCGGGGACCGCGCCCCGGACGAGCAGCAGATTGTCCGAGCCACGCACGTCCACGACCGTCAGGCCCCGCTGCGTAATCCGCCCGCCGCCCATGCGGCCGGGGCCGCTCAGGCCCTTGAAGACGCGTGAGGGCGTGGCCGAGGCGCCGATCGAGCCCGGCGCGCGGACGTTGTGCGAACCGTGCGACTTCGGCCCGCTCTTGAAGTTGTGGCGCTTGATCGTGCCCTGAAAGCCCTTGCCCTTGGCGAGACCAGACACCTTCACCCGGTCGCCCGCCGAAAACGCGTCGCCGACCGTCACCGTCTGGCCCACCCGCAGCTCGCCCGCCTCGTCACGGAACTCGGCCACCGTCCTGTGCGCCGAGGCGTTGGCTTTGCGCAGATGACCGAGCTCAGCACGGGTCAGGGCCTTCTCCTTGCAGCGGCCGAAGGCCAGCTGCACCGCCTCGTATCCGTCGCGGTCGAAGGTGCGGATGCCGGTCACCGGGCACGGCCCCGCCTCGAGCACGGTCACCCGCTCGACGCGGCCGTCCTCGCCGAAGCGCTGCGTCATGCCCACTTTCCGCGCCAGGATCGCAGCCATCCCAAACCTCAGGAGGCCAGGCGGATCTCGATGTCCACGCCGGCCGGCAGGTGGTCGAGACGCTGCAGCGAGTCGACCGTCTTCGGCGTCGGCTGGTGGATATCGATCAGTCGCTTGTGGGTGCGGATCTCGAAGTGCTCGCGCGAGTCCTTGTCCTTGAACGGCGAGCGGATCACGCAGTAGACGTTCTTCTCCGTGGGCAGGGGCACGGGCCCGGACACGGACGCGCCGGTGCGCGTCGCGGTCTCGACGATCTCCTTGGCCGCCGTCTCGATGGCCGAGTGGTCATAGGACTTGAGCCGTATGCGGATTTTGTTCTGGGCAATCGTGGCCATAGCTGCTCACGTAACGAGGCGGGCCCCGGGCTTCGGGGCCCGCCCCAAAGAAGGTCGTATCTGTTTGACAAAAAAGGGCGGCGGGCCCTTCAGGGCCACGCCGCCCCGTTAATTACTTGATGACTTCGGTGACGACCCCCGAGCCGACCGTGCGGCCGCCCTCGCGGATCGCGAACCGCAGACCCTGGTCCATGGCGATCGGCTGGATCAGCTCGATCTCCATCTGGATGTTGTCGCCGGGCATGACCATCTCTGTCCCCTCGGGGAGCTTGGCGACGCCGGTGACGTCGGTGGTGCGGAAGTAGAACTGCGGCCTGTAGCCCGTGAAGAACGGGGTGTGACGGCCACCCTCCTCCTTCTTCAGGACGTAGACCTCGGACTTGAACTGGGTGTGGGGGGTGATCGAGCCCGGCTTGCACAGCACCTGGCCGCGCTCGATGTCCTCGCGCTTGGTGCCGCGCAGCAGGCAGCCGACGTTGTCGCCGGCGCGGCCCTCGTCGAGGATCTTCTTGAACATCTCGACTCCGGTCACGACCGTCGAGGTCGTGTCCTTGATCCCCACGATCTCCACCGTCTCGCCGGTCTTGATCACGCCCTGCTCGATCCTGCCGGTCGCGACCGTGCCGCGGCCGGTGATCGAGAACACGTCCTCGACGGGCATCAGGTAGGGCTTGTCGAGGTCCCGGGTGGGCTCGGGGATGTAGGCGTCGAGCGCCTCGGCCAGCTCCAGGATCTTGGCCTCCTCGGCCTCGTCGCCCTCAAGCGCCTTGAGCGCCGAGCCGGTGACGAACGGGATGTCGTCCCCGGGGAACTCGTACTCGGAGAGCAGGTCGCGGATCTCGACCTCCACCAGCTCGAGCAGCTCGGGGTCGTCGACCATGTCCGCCTTGTTCAGAAACACCACGATGTAGGGGACGCCGACCTGGCGGGCCAGCAGGATGTGCTCGCGCGTCTGGGGCATCGCGCCGTCGGCCGCGGACACGACGAGGATCGCTCCGTCCATCTGGGCGGCGCCGGTGATCATGTTCTTGACGTAGTCGGCGTGACCCGGGCAGTCGACATGCGCGTAGTGGCGGTTGGGGGTCTGGTACTCGACGTGGGAGGTGGCGATCGTGATCCCGCGCGCCTTCTCCTCAGGAGCGTTGTCGATCGAGTCGAACGACCGAATCTCGGTGCCGCCGTACTTCTCGTTCAGCACCTTGGTGATGGCAGCGGTCAGCGTCGTCTTGCCATGGTCGATGTGACCGATGGTCCCGACGTTGACATGGGGCTTGTCGCGCTCGAACTTGGCTTTCGCCACTTTGATTCCGCTCCTTCTATTTCCGGGTTCTGTCCGCCCTGAGGGCGAACGTTTCAAATATAACTTCCGTCCGCTGCATCTGCTATGCGGGCTGCAGCTCGCCCACGACCTTCTCCACGATGTTGGCCGGCACTTCGTCGTAGCGCTCGAACTGCATCGTGTAGGTCGCGCGCCCCTGGGTCGTGGAGCGCAGGTCCGTCGCGTAGCCGAACATCTCGGATAGCGGCACAAACGCGCTCACCACCTGGGCGTTGCCGCGCTGCTCCATCCCCTGGACCTGGCCGCGGCGGCGGTTCAGATCGCCGATCACGTCGCCCATGAACTCCTCGGGGGTGACGACCTCGACGGCGAAGATCGGCTCCAGCAGCACCGGCTTGGCGCGCCTGGCGGCCTCCTTCAGCGCCAGCGACCCGGCGACCTTGAAGGCGATCTCGCTGGAGTCGGTCTCGTGGTACTTGCCGTCCTCGAGCGTGACACGGACGTCGACCATCGGATAGCCGGCGCGCGGTCCGTTCTCCATCGCCTCCTCCACGCCCTTCTCCACGGCGGGGATGAACTCGGTGGGGACCGAGCCGCCCTTGACCTTGTTGACGAAGTCGAAGCCCTCGCCGGGGGCCGGCTCGACGTCGATGTAGACGATGCCGTACTGGCCGGCGCCGCCGGTCTGGCGCACGAAGCGACCCTCGACGTTCTGCGCCGTGCCCTTGATCGTCTCCCGGTAGGAGACCTGGGGCCGGCCGACGTTCGCGCCGACCTTGAATTCGCGCAGCATGCGGTCGACCAGCACCTCGAGGTGCAGCTCGCCCATGCCCGAGATCTCGGTCTGGCCGGTCTCGTCGTTGGTGCGTACCTGGAAGGTGGGGTCCTCCTCGGCCAGCCGCCCCAACGCGGTGGCCATCTTCTCCTGGTCGGCCTTGGTCCTGGGCTCGATGGCCACCTTGATCACCGGCTCCGGCCACTCGATCGTCTCCAGCTTGATCGGCCGATCGGGGGCGGCCAGCGTGTCGCCGGTGGTGACCTGCTTGATGCCCACGGCGGCGGCGATGTCGCCGGCATAGACCTCCTTGACCTCCTCGCGGTCGTTGGCGTGCATCATCAGGATGCGCCCGATCCGCTCGGTTCGGCCGGTGTTGACGTTGAGCACGCGTGAGCCTGCCTCGAGCTTGCCCGAGTACACGCGGAAGTAGGTGAGCTTGCCGACGTAGGGGTCGGCCATGATCTTGAAGGCCAGCGCCGCGAACGGCTCGTCGTCCGCGGCGTGGCGGACGGCCGGCCGCTCATCGCCGTTGCTGGAGCCCTTGGCCGGCTCGACACCCTCCACCGGGGGCACGTCGAGCGGGCTCGGCAGGTAGTCGAGCACCGCGTCGAGCAGCGGCTGCACGCCCTTGTTCTTGAACGAGGAGCCGCACAGCACGGGCGTCAGCTGGATGGCCAGCGTGGCCTTGCGGATCGCCGCCTTGAGCTTGTCGTGGGGGATCTCCTGCTCCTCGAGGATCATCTCCACCAGCTCGTCGTCGTAGTTGGAGACCTCCTCCAGCAGGTGCTCGCGCGCCGCCTGAGCCTGCTCGGCGTACTCGGCGGGGATGTCGATGATCTCCTGCTCCTTGCCGAGCTCGTCCTTGTAGATGATGGCCTTCATCCCGATCAGGTCGATGATCCCGGCGAACTCGGCCTCGGAGCCGATCGGCAGCTGCACGGGCACCGGGCGTGCGCCGAGCCGCTCGACCATCGTCTCCACCGAGCGCTCGAAGTCGGCGCCGATGCGGTCCATCTTGTTGATGTAGGCGATCCGCGGCACGCGATAGTGGTCGGCCTGGCGCCAGACCGTCTCCGACTGGGGCTCGACACCGGCCACGGCGTCAAAGATCGCGATCGAGCCGTCGAGCACGCGCAGCGAGCGCTCGACCTCAACGGTGAAGTCGACGTGGCCCGGCGTGTCGAGGATGTTGATGCGGTAGTCCCGCCACTGGGCGGTGGTGGCCGCGGAGGTGATCGTGATGCCGCGCTCCTGCTCCTGGGCCATCCAGTCCATGACGGCCGCGCCCTCGTGAACCTCCCCCATCTTGTAGGTCCGACCTGTGTAATAGAGGATGCGCTCAGTCGTCGTCGTCTTTCCGGCGTCGATGTGCGCCATGATCCCGATGTTGCGAATCTTCTCTAGGTCAAAAGTGCGAGGCATGAGCTTCGGTTCTCTGGGGGCCGTCCGCGGGCATAAAAAAGGGCCCAGCGGGCCCGTTCACGACGTTCGTGTCGGCTCCGGGCGGTTGTCTAGTTCGGGGTCTCCATCACTTGGATATTCCGCGTTCGAGGGCGAGCACACGTGAGCGGCACGCCACCCGAGACGAGAACCAAATATAGCAGAGGCCCTCTGCGATCCCCAGAGGCTTCAGGCGATCGTGACGGGCGCCCGGACCGGGTGCGAAGGCGGGTGAACAGGGGCTGGTCGGTGGCGCTCAGAGCGGGGGTTCTGGGCGGCGCCGTGCTCGGGGCGGTGCTGCTGATCGCCTCCGAGTTCATGACCCTCTACCGGGTGGCCACAACCAACGGCGACACGTTCATCAAGTCGGTCAGCACCGGCTCGCACGACGCCTACGCGCTGATCCTGATCGCCCTGGTCGCCGTGGCGCTGGCCTATGGGGCCTCCGTCATGGGCAGCCGCGTGGCGCTGCTCGCGCTGGGCGCGCTGGGCCTGGCGACGCTGCTGATCGCGCTGATCGGCGACCTGCCCGACGCCCAGGCCACCGGCGTCGTCGGCAACTCGGGCAGCCATTTCGCGCTCGCCGGCGCCAAGCCCCAGGTCGGGCTCTACATCGAGACGCTGGGAGCGATCCTGCTGATCATCGCCAGCGGATGCGGGCTGCTTCTGGGGGCGCCGGGCGGAGCGCCGCGCGCGCCCGAGCGGGACGCCGCGAGCGGTCTCGGTGAGCTGCCGAGCCGATTCCGCCAATGGCTTAAGTCCGGATCCTGACAGCTGCCCGCCGGGAAGCTTCAGGTTCCGAACAAATGGCTAGCCTACGAGCTGCGAGGGTTGACCTGCCGCAGCCCCCGGTCCCGTGCGGTGGGCGGCCCTCGCGGTTTAAAACCTCTACCAGCGGTAGTGCGCGAACGCCCGGTTGGCGACGGCCATCCGGTACACGTCGTCCTTGCGCTTGAAGGCGTTGCCCTGTTGCTGTTGGGCGTCCAGCAGCTCGTGCGCCAGGCGCTGGGCCATCGTCTTCTCGCGACGCTGGCGCGCGAACAGCACGAGCCAGCGCACGGCCAGCGTGCGGGCCCGGCGGGCGGGAACCTCCACCGGCACCTGGTAGGTGGCGCCGCCGACGCGCCGCGAGCGAACCTCGAGCGTGGGGGTCAGGGCCTTGATGCCCTCCTCCAGCTGCTGCACCGGATCTGAGCCGCTGCGCTCCGCGAGAATCGCGAGCGCGTCGTAGACGATCTTCTCGGCCACCGACTTCTTGCCGTCCAGCATCACCTTGTTGATGACCTGCTGGACCAGGCGGTTGCGGTACACCGCGTCCGCCTCGATCTTGCGGATCTGCGCTGCTGCGCGGCGCGGCATCCGCTAGCGGGCCTTGACGCCGTACTGCGAGCGCGACTTCTTGCGGTCCGAGACGCCTGCGGCGTCGAGCGCGCCACGGATCACCTTGTAGCGGTAACCCGGCAGGTCCTTCACCCGACCGCCGCGCACCAGCACAACCGAGTGCTCCTGGAGGTTGTGCCCTTCGCCTGGGATGTAGGCGTTGACCTCCATGCCGTTGGTCAGCCTGACACGGGCCACCTTCCGCAGCGCCGAGTTCGGCTTCTTGGGCGTGGTCGTCTGAACGCGCGTGCAGACTCCACGCCGCTGCGGCGCGGCGACCTTCTTCTTACGACCCTTGCCGGACTTCAGGCCGGGCGTGTCGAGCTTCTTCTTGGGCGCGGTGCGGCCCTTGCGGATCAGCTGGCTGGTGGTCGGCATTGCGGGCGGAAGCGTAGCAGGGGCCAGAATCTGCTCTGTTCATGCCCAGCGACGCTCCAAATGGCCCGGCCACGCGCGGCCGGCGCTCGATTTCACGCCGTCGGCGGCCGCGGTTCGCGCTGCTGCTGGTGCTGATCGCCGCCGTGCTGGGCGGCGCCCTGCTGCTGGCCAGCGGCGGCGGCGCTGGCCGCTCTTCCGGCGGCCAGGGCGGAGCGCAGACCACTCCGAACCTGTTCCGCTCCGGGCCGGCGCGGGTCTGCGTCACCTCGCGCGCGCCGGCGACGGCGACCGCGACTTCCGCCGTGCACGCTCAGATCAGCGCCTCAGCGCCGGTGGCGGTCACGGAGCGGGCCAGGGTCGGGGGCCAGGCGGTAAGCGCCAGCGTGTCGGAGAAGGTAGTTGAGCAGGCGGTCGTCAATCGGCCTGTGGCCGTGCGCCGCACGGCCGTCACCGCCCGCCGCGCGTGCGCCCGCGGCGCCTCCACCGACGCCGCCCGCGGCGCGGCTCTCACGCGCGCGTATAAAGAGGCGCAAACCGCGGCCCTACGTTTGGCCCGAAGCCAGTCCGCGGGCGAATTGAAGTCCCTGGTCGCCAAGCTGACGCCCTCGACGCTGGCCCAGGCACGGTCGCTGGCGGCATCGAAGGCCAAGTCGGCGGCGGCCGCCGCGCGCCCGGTGCTGGCTCAGCGGGCTGCGGCGGAGGCGCGGGCACGGGCCCGAGCGCTGGCGGGGTGAGGGGAAGCAGCCCCCGACACACCCGGTTTTCGCGCACCACCGCCCGGGATCTTCCAATTTTGTTCCCCCGCTTCGAATTTCTTGCGCAGATTCACCGAAGATGACCAGGCAGGTGTAGGCAAACGAGTATCATTCGCTACAAAGGCGTTTGTGACCAGCTGACCTGGCACGACCGCAGGGGCATCGTGGGCAATCGCATTGCGATTTCAAAGAGAGGAGCACCGTCGTGACTTATCCCGTCACGTTTGAGGCCGACTATGCCGATCGTCGAGACCGGCTGACAGCCTTCTTCCGCCTGATTCTGGCTATCCCGCTGTTCATCTATCTGTACGTATTCGGCATCGTGGCCGCGATCGGGGCCATCATCGCCTGGTTTGCGGTCGTCATCACCGGTCGCTATCCACAGGGCTTGTACGACTTCCTCGCCGGCTTCAACCGGGTGGTGGCCCGCGCGACCGCCTACACGGTGCTGCTATGCGACCGGTATCCACCGTTCGCTATCGGGGATGATCCTTCCTATCCCGTGCGGATGCAGTTCGCCGGGCCGCTTCCCGAGTACAGCCGGCTGAAGACCTTCTTCCGGTTCATCCTGGCGATCCCGATCCTCATCGTGCGCTACGTGATCAACCTTCTCCTGGAGATTGGTGCGGTCTTCGCGTGGTTCGTAATCGTGATCACCGGCAAGCTGCCGCGGGATCTGTTTGACCTGATGGTGCTCGCCAATTCCTACACCGCGCGCTCAGACTCATATCTGCTGCTGCTGACGGAGACGTACCCGCCGTTCCAGGATGAGCAGACGCGCTCGGCCGGCGTTCCGGGCGATGCGGCCGGCGTTCCGGGCGATGCGCCTGGCATTCCGGGCGATGCGCCTGGGGCCATGGCGAACCCGTAAATCGGCTATCAGTTGGCGCGGCAGGGATATGCGCGCTCAAACGCGGCGGCGCGCGGTGAAGTAGCAGAGCGCGCCGTCGCGTCGTATTTCGACATCGGTCATCCCGGCGTCAGTGAGCCAGGACACCAGCTCGGCGCTGGTGGCGCCCGGTCCGAATACGCCGGCCAGCTGGCCCGCGCGGATCAGCGCGTCCTGTCGTAGTCCTGCGCGCCTCACAACCGTCGTGCCGCGGAGCTCGCCGCCCGGCCGCGTGACGCGACCGAGTTCGCGCACCGCGGCCGCTGGGTCGGGGAAGCAGTGAAGGCCCGTGTAGGTGATGCACAGGTCGAACGTGGCCTCCTCGAACGGCAGCTGCTCGACGTCGGCCTCGGTGAACTCGATCTGGTTCAGGCCACGACGCTCGGCCTCGCCGCGGGCCCGCCTCAGCATCACCGCCGATAGGTCGGCGGCGACGTAGCGCAGCCGCTGGGTGGGACGCAGTCCGCGAAACGCGACGCCCCCGCCGCATGGAATATCGAGCACCGCAGCGCCGTCCGGCAGCTCGGAAAGCCGGGTGAGCTCGCGATAGAAGACCGCGGCGTCGATGCCCCACACCAGCCGCCCGAGCGGCTGCGCCAGGCGCTCGTGCTCGATCACCGAGTCGTACGCCGTGGCCTCCAGCCAGCCGGTCCGCCAGCGCTCGCGAAGGTCCGGCATGGCCGGGAGCGTAGGCGACGGCGGGGGAGATCAAGGTCACCACGCTCGCCGCGTGCTGCAAATCACCACGCCGCTGCACGAACCATGCAAGCGGTTCATCATCTGGAGTGGTCGATTAGCTCAGCGATCCAGATGCCGCCCGACCCGGAGCCCGAAGTCACGCTCCAGGCTCCGGAGCCAAGGCCGATAGCGACCGAGCGCTGATAGAGCGCCTGGCGTGGCCCGCGCCGTTGCACGGGCCCACCGACGCGCTGCTGGCGAAACGCCAGCCCAGGAACGGCAGGGCACCTCTGACGTTCTTGCCGCCCCGAAGAGTGGCGATCGCGTAGCGTCTTGGCCGTGCGCGGAAGCGGCGTTGACCACTTCGATCTCGTGGTCTCCGATCTGGAGCGCAGCCTCGCGTTCTATCGCGGGCTGCTGGAGCCGCTCATGGGTGACCCCGTGAGATCCCCTGTCCGCCGCGCCACGTCGCTGTGCTGAGCGCCAAGCGCAACAGCCGGCCGGGTGAGCGCGAACGATGCTGGTTTGAGCGCCAATGGGGCCAGCCCCTGATTCCGCAGTCTGCGTTCGCCGACCGAGTAGCAAACGCGATGCGGGACTCGCGCCCCTGGGCGACCGGCAAGCTTGGGGGGACCGAGCGCGCGATCCTTTTCTACCCGCTTGTACTTGAGCGTGAGACCGACGGTCGCAGACTCCGCGCCTATGAGCAGGTGCTCGCCCACAAGATGCTGCGGCACGCTGGCCTGTTTCCGACCGATCGTACCTTCATGCGCGAGTTCAGCCGCGTCTACTCGCGGCACGTGCTCGAGCTCGACTGCCTGGGTCTGTTTGCAGATGCATTCCCGATCGAGCTCGAGATCCTGCGCTTTCTCAACTGGCGTCGGGAGCTGGTTCGCTGGGAGGATCAGCAGCCCGATCGTTCGTGCCCGAGCGACGACTCGCGCTGCTATCTCCCGCATCTCCGCGGTCAGAGGCTGTTGCTGATCTGCCCATTTGCGAAGCTGCTGCGTGATCGAGCCAACAAGCAGACGTTTGAGGCGGTCTGGACTAAGACCGGCAAGAAGTGGTTCAACCCCGAGGCGGTCGAGGCCGTGGAGCTGCCCTACGGTTTCGCCCAAGCGACGAGACGACGCTACCGGACGTGCCTCGAACTCCTCGACGTCGTGATCGAAGAAGTCGCGGAGCGAGAGTTCGACGTTGCCCTGATCGCGGCGGGCGGCCTGGGCATTCCGCTTGCGAGCTCGATAAGGGCGCGCGGCAAGGTGGCGATCTCCCTGGGCGGTCACCTCCAAGTGGTGTTCGGCATCCTGGGTGAACGCTGGCGGCAAGACCCCGACTGGCAGCGCCGTTATTTCAACGAGGCCTGGGTCGACATGCCAGCACGCTACAGGCCTCAGCCCTCCGAGACCGATGAAGATTACTGGTAGCCCTCGCAGGCTGTGGATTGCTGGTCGGGCGCTACGGCTACCCAATCCGACGGGGGAGCGGACTCCTCGGTCGGTGAGGCGATAGGGCTGCCCGGGGCCACCCCGGCCCATATACTTGCCGCTCCGGAGACTGTTAGAGACGGAGGAGGGCACCGTGGGCACAACCCGGTTTCGCATGAACAGCCCCCCGGTTATCCATGAGACAGTGGAGGCCGAGACGATCATCGTCAACCTTGACACTGGTACCTACTACGACCTGAACCACGTAGGTGCCTATATCCTGGAGCTGGTCGAGCGCGGCGCCACTCCGGATCAGCTTCGCGGAGGCCTGATGACCCGCTACGGGCTCGATTCCGGTGCGGCTCGCTCAGCGGCGGAAGGGCTAGTGCAGGACCTGCTGGCCGAGGAGATCATCGTCGCCGCGGACGGGGACGAGAGCGCTGGTGGCGTCGGCGACGACAGGCTGCTCGCCAGGCCCGACTCCCGGCCGTTCGTCATGCCCGTACTGGGTAAGCACAGCGATATGCAGGACCTGCTGCTGCTCGACCCTGTGCACGAGTTTGAGGTCGAGCCCCCGCCGGAGGTCAGGTGGTAGCGGGCATCCACCCGCCCGCCAGCGACGAGCAGCCACCAAGCGCCTGAGCGGCTTGTCGCCGCTGGTCCTGCACGTCACTCAGTGCCTCTCGCGGGGCGGCGCCGGCCGCGAGCTAGTGACCACGGCCGCGGAGCTCGTGGCCAGGGGCGCCGGGACTCACCGCTTGCTCTCACTGGAGCCGCCGGCCGAGCAGATGGTTGCCCTGGCCGAGGCGCGCGGCATGGGCGTGGTGGCAGATCGGGCCGACCCGGCATGCGTGCGCAGCGAGCTTGAAGCCGCCGACATCGTCCAGGTCCACTTCTGGAACACGCCGGAGCTGTACGAGTTCCTGGGCGGAGATCTGCCGCCCATGCGGATGGTGGTGCGGTGCGCCACAGGAGGCGACATGCCACCGCACGTTCTGACTCGCGAGCTGGTGGAGTTCGCCGACATGACAATCGCCACGTCTCCGCGGGCGGCAACCTACGTCGGATTGCCGGTACCGACGATCCCCGCTCCCCTCGACCGGGAGCGCTTCCACAGTTTCAAGCCCCGCCCTCATAACGGCTTTCGGGTCGGCTACATCGGCACCGTCGACTTCGCCAAGATGCACCCGCGTTACGTGGAGATGAGCGCCCGCATACGGGTGCCCGGCGTCAGGTTTGTCGTCTGTGGCAGCGGTGACGGGTTCGCCGCCCTGGCGCAGCGCGCACGCGAGCTGGGAGTCCGCGACCGCTTCGAGCTCTGCGGCTTCGTGGAGGACGTTGCGTCTGTGTTCGCCGAGCTCGACGTATTCGGCTATCCCCTGTGCGAGGACAACGGCGCCAGCTCGGAGATCGTGGTCCAGGAGGCGATGTACGCGGGCGTGCCGGCCGTCGTGCTGCCGTTCGGCCCCACACACCTGATAAAGCACGGGGTGACCGGGATCGTGGCCGCCGACGAACACGAATACGCGGTTGCCATCGAAGCGCTGCACGCCGATCCCGCCCTGCGCCGCCGGCTCGGACGTGCGGCTCACACGCACGCCCGGGCCAACTGCTTGCCGCAGGCGGCCGCCGACCGCTGGGACGGTATCTACCGTGAGCTGCTGCGAGCGCCGAAGCGCGCCCGAACCTGGCCCGCGCGCTCGTACACCGCAGCCACCGCCACTCCCGGCGCGGCGTGCTTCGTCGCCTCGCTCGGTGCCTCCGCCGGCCCGTTCGCAACCAGCCTGGACTCAACAGACGAGGCCACCCTCCTGGCCGCGGAGCGGGCGATCGGGGGGTCCTCGCCTGCCATGGCCAATCCCGGCGGAGGTGGGGTTCTGCACTACCGCCGCCGCTACGGGGACGATCCCTGGTTGCGGCTCTGGTCGGGGCTGATCCTAGAGCGCCAGGGCCGACCCGCGCTCGCGGCTGGCGAATTCTCGGCTGTCCTTCGGCTGGGCCTCGAGCACTGGCGTGTGCATGCGTACCTCGCTCGTGCTGCCCGCGCGCTCGGCCAGATCCAGCTGGCCGAGCGCGAAGCGTCCCGCCTGCCGCGACCCTTGTCCGAGGCGGCGGCAGGGGTGCTGGAAATGAACCTGGCCGGGATCGCATGACAACCGTGAGCCGCCGACTTACCTGATGCGGATCCTCCACCTCACCGAGCGCTTCTGGCCCTACATCGGGGGAATCGAGGTCGCGGGTGCGGCTCTGCTGCCCGAGCTGTGCCGCCGCGGCCACGAGGTCACGGTGGTGACCGACGACGGCGGAGGCCGGCTTCCCAGCCGCGGCGAATTCCAGGGCGTGGCCATCCATCGCTTTCCGATCGTCCGCTCCTCACGGGCGGCTCGGATCGACCAGGTGAGGCGCTCCGGCCAGGCCGTGGCCGCACTGCGACATCGTTTCCGTCCGGATGTCGTCCATGCTGTCTTCTTGGGCGCCACCACCTGCTATGCCACGGCGACCGAGGAGGCCCATCCGGCCCCCATCCTCCTCAGCTTCCACGGTCCCTGGCTGCGTCTCGAGCTCCAGGGGGCCGCGGCGCTGGATCGTGTGATCGAGCGCGCGGGCTGGATCACCGCGTGCTCGCAGTCCACGCTGGCCGAACTGGTGCGCGAATGGCGGGTCGATCCAGCCCGAGCCTCGGTGATCGCCAACGGGATCGAACCACCGGCAGCGGCTCCGGTGCGCCCTGTCATGGACCCGCCGGTACTTCTGTGCGTGGCGCGCCTGGGGCCCGAGAAGGGAATCGATGTGGCGATCGCGGCGCTTCCCCGAGTGCTCGAGCGCCTGCCCCGGGCGCGTCTCGAGATCGCGGGCGACGGGCCCGAGCGCGTCGCCCTGGAGCGCCAGGCGACCGAGCTGGGCCTGTCAGACGCAGTCGGCTTCCTGGGGTGGGTCGCCCCACCCGATGTCCAGCGGCTCCTGGCCCGGGCCAGCGTCGCGGTCGTCCCTTCGCGACGCGAGGGCTTCGGTCTGTTTGCGCTCGAGGCCTCTCTCTCCGGCCGACCGGTCGTGGCCAGCTCGGTAGGCGGCCTGGCCGAGATCCTCCGTCATGGCGAGACGGCCCAGCTCGTTCCGCCTGATGACCCATATGCCCTAGCGGACGCGGTCGTCCAGCTCGTGGCCGATTCCGGCTTCGCCTGCGATCTGGCCGACGCGGCGCGACGGGCAGCGCTCGGACGGTGGACGGCCAAGCGGAACGCCGACGCCTACGAGGACCTGTTCCGTCGGCTTGCTGGCGCACATGGGAGCGCGGCCGCGTGAGCCTCGTCTTATCGAACCAACGACCGGGAAGAGTACGTCTGGCGCCGACCGTCCGGGATGCCGCCTCGGTGCTGCTACCGACTCAGCGCCAGACGGCGCTCCTGCGGGCGGCCCTGCTGGCCGGCCGGCCGGCTCACGCCGCCCTGGCCGCCTGGCTCGCCGCCATCGACGGCTCGCTGGACCGTCAGTGGCGGGAGGACCTGGGCCTGCCGACGCTCCTGTCGATGCTCGACGAAGGCGTTCACTGCGGCAGGATCGAGCTCGAGGCACCGTTGCGACCGCTGGTCCGTGCTGCCGCCGCCCGCGAGACGGCGCGGGCACGCCACGTGACCGCGGCCTGTCGGGAGGTCCTGTCCTCGCTGCAGCGGGCCGCGATCCCGGCCATCGTGCTCCGTGGCGTGACGCTCGCCCACACAGCGTACGAGCGGCCTGGGCTTCGTCATTGCCACGACTTGGACCTGCTCATCCGTCCCGCCGACCTCGCCCGCGCGCGCGAGGCTCTCCTGGACGATGGTGGCTGCGCGCAGCTGGACACGTCGCTCCTGCACGGCTCAGCTCTACCTGTGGAGTTGCACGCCGGTCCCGCCGCGGCCCCAGCGACCCCCGCGGCGCTGGAGAGCGCTTGGTCGCGCTGCCTCAGCCAGGAGGTGGCCGGCGCTGCGGCGCTCACACTGCAGCCGATCGACGAGCTGCTATGGCTCTGCGCGCACGCCGTTGCATCGCCCCGGCGCTCATCGCAGTGGGCGGTGGACGCCAACGTGCTGCTGCGAGCCTCGCCCCCCGATTGGGGTGACACCGTTGCGCGCGCCGTGGAGCTACGCACCGCTGCCCCCGCCGCGCTGCTCTTGGGATGGCTGAGAGACGAGCTAAGCGCTTGTGTCCCCGACCAGGCGCTTGCCGAGCTGGCGGGGCATGTCGACCGTGCCGCCGAGGACGAGCTCCTCGCACGGGCACGGCAGATGGTCGGCGCTGCGGCGCTGCTGGGCCGCGTCCGGCGAAGGCGCCAGCGACTGGGCTTGCTCTGGCGCCTCGCTCACTGTGCGCGGCCGCATAGCTCACGCAGCACGGCGGCGAGATCCGTTGCCGAATGGCCAACCTCGAGCCGGAAGGCCGGAAGCCGCTTCACGAGCGCGCGAGCCAGAGCGAAGCTACCGCCCACGTGACCGGACTCAACCGGCTGCAGGCACGGCAGCAAGGCGAGCAGCGCGCGACCGGTCGGTAACCGCGTCACCCGGCTGAGCCGCCCCGACGACAGCTGGGGAAAGGCGATCGCCGCCACGTCGCTCGAGGTCACGATCGGGTTGGGCTCGAGCTCGGCGGCGTACAGGAGCCCCTCCCCCTCGCCGTAAGGCTCCACGAGTCGCGCCAGTGCAGGTCGACGGTCCACCGCCTCTCCTGTCAGCTTGACGGTCGTGTAGACGCAGGTGCCCTCCGCGGAGCTCTCCGTCATCGCTACCGAGGCGAAGTCATCGCCGAGCACGTCCAGGCCGGCCTCGAGGGCGGCCAGCGCGCACGTCGACTTACCGCAGCCAGTCAACCCGGGAAGCAGCACCGCCCGCCTTCCGGTCGCGACCATGGCGGCGTGAACGGTCACTGCACCTCCGTCCAGCAGCCAGGTGCCGATGAGCGGTTGCAGGGGGCGGCTGCGATTCCACCAGCTGAGCGCACCGGCTGAATCGCAGCGGCCGACGACTCGCGCCTCAAGGCGGTCCAGCCAGAAGGCAAACCCAGGGCCGGTGTAGCGCAGGTAGCGGCGGCATTGCGAGTAGGCGACCTGCTCACCGCCGGCTCCGTAGCGCACGCCAGGCTCGTCGCAGGCGCGAGTCAACGCGGGGTCGCCGGCCCATGCCTGGCCGTCCCACACGTCGATGCGCAGCCGCGCACCTTGCGCTTCCTCTCGCGAGGCGGCGGCAACGAGCGGCCGGGCGATCAGGCGGTGGAGATCGCGACCGACCGAGCACAGCTCGATCCACCCGCGGCCGCACCGCAGCTGCTGCGAGCCGAGCTGGTCCGGGGCCCGCTGCACGGCCTGGGCGAAGGCCTCGGCATAGCCGGCCAGCGCATCGCGGCTCGGTGGCAGCTCGGTCAGCATCCCCCCCACGCCGCCAATGCTAGATATTGCGCGCACAGGCGATGGCTACGGTCCTCCTCTATCACGCCGTGGGCGAGTCGCCCACGGGCGCCGATGACCTCTTCGTGGGCCTCGATCGGCTGGGCTGGCAGCTCGCGGCCCTGCGTGCCCGGGGCTACCGCACCCTGACCCTGGACGAGTTCTACCTCTCCCTGGCCCGTCCGCGGCAGCCGCCGCGAGAGGTCCTCCTGACCTTCGATGACGCCTATGCCCACGTCCTCGAAGCCGCGACGCCGTTGCTGCACGACAACGGCCTTACCGCCGTGGCCTTCGCGCCCGTCGCCCATCTGGGCGAGGACAATGTCTGGGACCTCCAGCACAGCGGGTCTCCGCGGCTCGAGATCGCCTCCCCCGATGCCCTGCGCGAGGCGGTGGAAGGGCCGTGGGAGGTTGCCTGCCATGGCTTCGAACACGTGGAGCTCACGAGAATCGCCAGCGCCGAGCGTCGCCGGCAGCTCACGGCTGCACGCGAGCGGCTGAGTGCGATCATTGGCCGCGAGGTGCGCGATCTGGCCTACCCCTACGGTCGCCACGACGAGCACGTGCGCGCGGACGCTCGCGCCGCCGGCTACCGCACCGGGTTCACGAGCGGTCGCGGCGCGTCGCACGACCCGTTCCGTGTAGGCCGGCGCGCGGTCCGAGAGCAGGAAGGAGAGAAGGCGTTCGTGGTCAAGGCTTCGGGCGCGTTCTCCGCCATCTTCGGGAGCTGACGGGGTGGCCGGCGAGCTGGTCAGCATCATCATCCCGGTCAAGAACGGTGAGCGGTTCCTGGCCGACGCGCTCGGGGACGTGGCCGCCCAGACGTACCGCGAGCGCGAGACGATCGTCGTCAACGGCCGCTCCACCGATCGCTCGGTGGAGATCGCCCGCTCGTTCGCCGGAGTGCGGGTGCTGACCCAGGCCCGGAGCGGCTTCGCCGATGCGTGGAATGTCGGGCTGGCCGCGGCCAGAGGTGAGCTGATCGCGTTCCTGGACAGCGACGACCGCTGGCCCAGGGACAAGCTGGCCAAGCAGGTGGCGCTGCTGCGCCGCCGGCGCGAGGTCGACTACGTCATCACGTTCGTGCGCTACGTCATGGAGCCGGGGATGCCGACGCCGCCGGGCTTCCGTCCGCACCTGCTGGAGGGTGAGTTCATCGCCTACATGCCGAGCGCGCTCCTGGCCCGCCGCGAGCTATTCGAAAAGATCGGAGTCTTTCCCACCGACTACACGATCGCCGGCGACATCGAATGGTTCGCACGCCTCAAGGACTCGGGACTCGTTGGCGATGTCGTTCCCGAGGTCGTGGTGCGAAAGCGGGTGCACGACACCAACGTGTCCTACTTCGCCGCTCGCGACCTGAACCGCGAGCTGCTGCGACTGCTGCGGGAGTCGGTGGCGCGGCAGCGGCGGCCACGGTGAGCGCGACGGTCGGAAGCAGTCGCGGAGCGCCGGTCGGGCCGGAGATCAGCGTGATCGTGCCCGTGTTCAACGGCGAGCGCTACCTGGCCGAGGCGCTCCGCAGCGTGCGCTCACAGAGCTATTCCGAGCTGGAGCTGATCGTGGTCGACGACGGCTCGACCGACTCCACGCCGGACATCCTCCGGGCCATGGGCGACCGCCTCCACTGCGTCCGCCGGCCGCACCGCGGCCTCGCCGCTGCGCTCAACCAGGGCGTCGAGCTGGCCCGCGGGGCCTTCCTGTCATTCCTCGATGCCGACGACCTTTGGATACCCGGGAAACTGGCCCTCCAGGTGGCGGCGTTCGAGCGCGAACCCCAACTCGACCTCGTCTTCGCGCACGTGCGCCAGTTCCACAGCCCCGAACTGACCGCGGCCGAGCGGGCGGCCATCGTCTGCCCCGAGCGTCCGATGCGCGGCATCAGTACGGGCACGCTCCTCATCAGGCGCGACGCCTTCGACCGGGTCGGCCCCTTCGACACCGATTGGATGATCGGCGAGTTCATGGACTGGTACGCGCGGGCCACGGAAGCCGGACTGCGAGCGACCGTGCTGCCCGAGGTCGTGATGCTGAGGCGCCTTCATGCCCACCACACGAGAGCGGGCGCCCGCGCCGAGGGTCTCGACTACGCCCGCATCGCCCGGGCAGCATTGCGACGCCGGCGGGGCAGCAAGGGTTGAGTCTGACGTCTTACGCCCCCGCCCTCACCCCACCGAGCGCTTCGTCCACCGGGACGTGGGGCTCGCCGACGGCCGAGGCGACGCCCGCGTAGGTCACCTGGCCGCCCGCCACGTTGACGCCCAGCTTCAGCCCCGGGTCCTGGGAGATCGCGCCGAGTACGCCCTCCGAGGCCAGGTGGACGACGTAGGGCATGGTGGCGTTGGTGAGCGCATAGGTCGAGGTGATGGGCACGGCGCCCGGCATGTTCGTCACGCAGTAGTGCGTGATCCCGTCCACTTCATAGACCGGATCGGAGTGAGTCGTGGGCCGCGATGTCTCAAAGCAGCCGCCCTGGTCGATCGAGACGTCGACCAACACCGCCTGGCGCCTCATCAGCTGAAGCTGGCTTCGGGAGATGACCCGCGGCGCCCGCGCGCCGTGGACGAGCACCGCGCCGATCACCAGATCGACGTCGGGCAGCCGCTCCTCGATCGAGAGCGTGGTGGCAAAGCAGGTGTCGGCGCGGCCGCTGAGCGCGATATCGAGCTCCCGCAGGCGGTCGATGTTGCGGTCGTAGACATAGACCGTGGCCTCCATCCCCAGCGCGATGAACGCGGCATTCATGCCCACGACGCCGCCGCCGATGATCATCACGTTGGCCGCCGCCACGCCCGGAACGCCCCCGAGCAGGATGCCGCGGCCGCCGAGCGGCTTCTCGAGCATGAACGCCCCGGCCTGGGTGGCGATCTTGCCCGCCACCTCCGACATCGGCGCCAGCAGCGGCAGGCGTCCGCGCTCGTCCTCCACGGTCTCGTAGCCCAGACAGGTCGCCCCCGAGGCCATCAGCGCCCGTGTCAGCAGCGGGTCCGCCGCCAGATGGAGGTAGGTGAAGAGCGTGTGCTTGGACTCGAGCAGCTCCACCTCCGCGGACTGTGGCTCCTTGACCTTGACGATCAGCTCGGCGCCGCCGAACAGCTCCAGGGCATCGGGGACGACCGTGGCCCCCTGCTTCGCGTAGGCCTCGTCGCTGATCGCCGAGCCCATGCCCGCGCCGCTCTGGACGAGCACCCGGTGACCGGCGTCCGCCAGCTCGCGTACCCCCGCCGGGGTCAGCGCGACGCGGTACTCGTCGGGCTTGACCTCGGTGGGGACACCGACGATCACTAGTGGTTGCCTCCGGCCCGGGCCACTAGACCGCCTCGGGCTCCAGCGGCGCTTCAGCGCGCGGGGGTTCCAGCGGCGCTTCGGCGCGCGGGGACGAGGGTTGATAGCCGACGGTCGCCGGTGCCCGGCCGACCAGCTCCCGTCCCCGCAGCGCCAGCCAGAACTCGATCCGGTCGCGGGCGCTCTGGAGGCTTCGCCCAGTCAGCGACTCGATCCGCCGGATGCGGTAGCGCAGCGTGTGCCGATGGCAGTAGAGCCGCTTGGCCGCGCGCTCCCACTGGCCGTTCTCCTCGATGAATGCCTCCAGCGAGCGCATCAGCTCGCCTCCATAGCGGCCCTCGCTCGACTCCACCGGCCCCAGGATCGAGTCGCAGAACAGCCGCAGCGCCTCCTCGTCCTGCAGCGACAGGAGCAGCTGGAACGAGCCCAGCTGCTTGTAGGTGGCGATCGTGTCCGCAGCCCCCGCCCCGTCGTCCCTCGAGACGCGGCCGTCGAATCCCAGCGACACCGCCTCCAGCGCGCAGCGGGCCTCGTGAAAGCTCCGCCGGGCGCGGCCGCTCGGCACCGCGCGGCCGGCGGCCACGCGGACCGGCGCGTCGGGCGACTCCCCCAGCCGCTGCGCCACCCGCCGCGTCAAGGCGAAGAGCTCATCCTCGGGCATCCCGGGGATGAGGCCGCAGGTGAGCCCGTCGGTGGACGCCACCAGGGCGGCCATCGCCTCGTCTCGCAGCGCCTCGCTCAGCGCTGCGTCGAGCGGACCGGCGGTCGCTCCGCGCCCCTCCTCGGGCGTGGAGACGACGATCGTGGCCACCTGATCGCGCACGCCGAAGGGCGCGAGCCGCCGCGCCAGGTCCTCTCCGTGGAGCTCGCCGCTCACCAGCGCCCGCAGGACGTCGCCGGCCAGGCGGCGCTCAGTCTCGCCGGCGACTCGGCCACGCAGCAGCTCGAGCGCGACGATCGTCACCGCCTGGTGCAGCGTGAGGCGATCGAAGTCGGTCAAGGAGCCTGCATCCTTGAGCGCTACCAGCCACGCCTCGGGCGGCCGTTCCGGCGCGCCGACCCGCGGCGCTCCGTCGGCTGTGACCGGCAGCGCCAGGCCGTTGCCGTCCTCGGTTCCGACGGCCGGCACGAAGGCTCGTCCGTCCCGGCGCCCGGCGTGCTGGTGAACCTCGCGCCGGAGCGCCGTGACCGTCTCTTCCTCCAGCGCCCGGCGGAATCCCCGGTGAACGCGCAGTTCTCCGCGCGCGTCGAAGACCAGCACCGAGCCCCCCACCAGCGAGGCCAGGGCGCTACCCAGCGCCTCGAGCCCGCGCTCTGAAAGCACGATCCGCTCCAGCCTCTCATGGGCCGCGATCGCCCGGCGCAGCACGCCGTACTGCTCGTTGACGAGCTCGGTGAAGGCGGCCTCGGTGATGGCGATGAACGGGACCTCGTAGGGAACCTCGAAGATCGGAAACTCGCGCTCGGCGCCGACCTCGAGCATCGCCTCCGGAACGCGGTCGTAGCGGAACCCGGTCCCCACCCCCAGACCCGCCAGCTGGTGGTCGGCCAGCCGCGCGACAAACTCCCGCTGGCGCTCTGAGCTGTCGAGCTGGATGCCGGTGGTGAGCAGCAGCTCGCCGCCCGACAGCCACCGCGTGGGATCGAGCAGCTCCGAGATGTGCACCCAACGGACGGGCAGGTCGAGCCCGCCTTCGCCCGCCAGCACCGGGAGCTCGAGCCCGGCGATGAGCTCCCTGACGGTCAGCACGGGCTAGCGCCCCCTGATGCGTCAGCATCGGCTAGCGCCCACCCACGGCCATGCGCTCGGCCGCTTCCGTCAGCAGCGGCCGCAGGATCGACTCGATCTCTTGGAACTGCTCGGGCCCCGCGATCAGCGGCGGGGAGAGCTGCACGACCGGATCGCCACGGTCGTCGGCGCGGCAGATCAGGCCCCGGCGGTAGAGCTCGCCGGAAAGGAAGCGTCGCAGGAGCGTCTCTGACTCCGCGTCCGAGAAGGACTCCTTGGTCTCCTGGTCCTTGACCAGCTCGATGGCGTGGATGTAGCCGGCGCCGCGGACGTCGCCGACGATCGGGATGTCGCGCAGCGACTCGAGCATCGCGCGGAGCTCGGGCTCGTGCCGGCGTACGTTCTCGAGGATGCCCTCGCGCTCGAAGGCATCGAGGTTGGCCATCGCCACCGCCGCGCACACCGGATGCCCGGCGAAGGTGAACCCGTGGGTGAAGCTGTTGGTGCCCTGCAGGAACGGCGCCGCGATGCGGTCCGAGGCGATCATGGCGCCCATCGGCGCATAGGCGCTCGTCAGGCCCTTGGCCGTGGTCACGATGTCCGGCTGGTAGTCGTAGCGCTCACACCCGAACCACTCTCCGAGCCGCCCCCAGGCGCAGATCACCTCGTCGGAGATGAGCAGCACGTCGTAGGCGTTGCAGATCTCGCGTACCAGCTGGAAGTACCCCTCCGGTGGCGTGAAGCAGCCGCCGGCGTTTTGCACCGGCTCGAGGATCACCGCGGCCACGGTGTCGGGGCCCTCGAACTCGATCCGCTCGGCGATCGCCTCGGCGAACCAGTCCTCGCTCAGCTCTTCGCGCAGCCGGTAGGTGTTGGTAGCCGGCACGTGGCAATCGCCGGGCGTGAGCGGCTCGAACGGCTGGCGTAGCGCGGTGATGGCCGTGGCCGACAGCGCTCCCAGCGAGGTGCCGTGGTAGGCGATCTCTCGAGAAATGAATTTGGTCTTGTTCGGCTTGCCCGTGACCTTGAAGTACTGGCGGGCGAGCTTGAGCGCCGACTCCACGGCCTCCGAGCCGCCGCTGGTGAAGAACACGCGGTTGAGATCGCCGGGTGCCAGCGAGGCGATCCTCGCCGCCAGCTCGATCGCCCGGGGGTGAGCGTAGGACCAGTTGGTGAAGAAGCCGAGCTCGGCCGCCTGGTCGGCGCCGGCCTGGGCGATGTCGGCGCGGCCGTGGCCGATGTTCACGCAGAACAGCGCCGAGAGCCCGTCGAGGTAGCGCTTGCCGTGCTCGTCATAGACGTAGCAGCCCTCCCCGCGGACGATTACCGGCACCTCTTGCTCGGCGTAGGCCGACATTCTGGTGAAGTGCATCCAGAGGTGGCGTTTGGCCAGCTCCTGCAGGCTTCCTTGGGCGCTGGGGGCTCGGGTCTCCGTGCTTGCCATCGACGTTTCCCTCCGGCGGCTTAGACGTTTCGTACAAGAGTATGTGTGGACGCTGCGCGCGCCGCATCTGCCACTCCGTACAAACTACTCCTCGTAACGTGCGGGCGGCATTTGATTTGCAGCCCAATCGCGCGGATAGAGTCCGGGGACATGGAGCTCAACTACCACCGCGCCGGCACCGGCGAGCCGCTCCTTCTGATCCACGGGATCGGCAGCCGCTGGCAGGTGTGGGAGCCCGTCCTCGGCGCGCTGGCCGCGGAACGCGAGGTGATCGCGCTCGACCTCCCGGGCTTCGGCGCCTCGCCCATGCCCCCGGCGGGGACGCCCGCCGGCATCGGATCGCTCGCCCAGCTGGTGAGCGAGTTCATGGACCAGATCGGCCTCGAGCGCCCGCACGTGGCGGGCAACTCCCTGGGCGGCTGGCTGGCGCTGGAGCTGGCCAAGCGGGGAAACGTTCGTTCGGCCACGGCCCTATCTCCAGGCGGCTTCTTCAACCGCCGCGAGTCGGTGTACGCCCGCCGGACGTTGAAGGTCAGCGTGGCCGTCGCGCGGGCGCTCAGCCCATACGCAGACCGGCTCATGCGCTCAAAGGTCGCCCGCGCCCTGGCGTTCGGCCAGATGGTCGCCAAGCCGCGCCGGGTGCCTCCCCACGACGCCGCCGAGAGCATCCGGGCGCTGGCCCACGCGCCCTGGTTCGACGAGACGTTGGAGGCGGTCACGTATCCCGAGCGTTTCGTCGGCGGAGATCAGATTTCGGTGCCCGTCACGATCGGCTGGGGCGAGCGTGACCGGCTGCTGCTGCCCCGCCAGGCGCGCCGCGCCAAGCGCGCGATCCCCGCGGCCGACGTGGTGGCGCTGACCGATTGCGGTCACGTGCCCATGTACGACGACCCTGAGCAGGTGGTCACGGTGCTGCTGGCGGGGAGCACCGTGACCTGAGCGAGCGCCGCGACCGCTGACGCCCCCAGCACGGCCCCCACGCCCCCGCGCCGCGCCCGCCTTCCCCTCGCGCCGCGCCCGCCTCCCCTCGAGCCCCTCACTCCCCTCGCGCCACGGGCCTCCCCGGATCGCTGGCCCACTCGCTCCAGGAGCCGACGTAGAGCCCCGCTTGAAACCCGGCCAGCTCCAGCGCCAGCACCTCTTGCGCGGCGGCGACGCCGGAAC
Source organism: uncultured Actinomycetes bacterium (assembly GCA_963822735.1). GTDB lineage: Bacteria > Actinomycetota > Thermoleophilia > Solirubrobacterales > Solirubrobacteraceae > Palsa-465. Next base: position 65,247 of record CAWGIU010000006.1, on the reverse strand, counting down.
CGCAGTACGCGCCGACCGGGACGCCCTGCTCCACACCCAGCGCCGCAAACGCAGCCCGGAGCTCCTCGCGCGCGCGTAACGTTCCCTTGGGCCCCACGTTCTCAGAGCTCGGCCGGTTGCGCGCCCCGGGGATGTGACCGGCCACCGGATCGACTGGCTCGACCTCGCCGCGAAAGCGCTCGGGCGCCCGCGCGTCGAGCAGCACGCCTCGCTCAGCGACGCGCACCGCGTCGTCTGCATCGAGCAGCGGCATCGCGCCCGGTCTGGCGATGAAGTCGCCCTCCGCAACCTCCGCCGCACCCCGCTCCACCGGCTGACCGGCCGCGACCCACGCGGGCAAGCCACCGTCGAGCACCGCGACCTTCGAGTGACCGAAGTACCGCAGCAGCCACCAGGCACGGGCCGCCGCAATCGAGGTCCCCGCGTCGTACACGACCACCTCGCGTCCGCCCGACACGCCCGCGCCACGCATCGCGGCTTCGAAAGCCCCCGCCTCGGGCAGCGGGTGGCGCCCCCGCTCCCCAGGCGGCCCGGACAACTCCGCATCCAGATCGACGAACGCCGCACTGGGGATGTGTCCCGCCACGAACTGCTTCTCGTTGCGAGGGCTCGCCCAGCTCCCAGCGGACGTCGAGGATCGTCGGCTTTGCACGAGCGTCCCCGGCGCCGAGGACGTCCGCAAGGGTGGCGGCGTCGATGAGTGCTCGCACGGCCACTGCGACCCTACGGCAGCGGCTCAAACGCCGCCGCGCGGTCCCCATGCAACCCTCAGTCGAGATCGAATGCAGCGCGTGCGCTGCCCTACTCAAACGCCCCGTGCCGCCCGGCTCCCGCCCCGGAAGCGCTCGAGCCCCGAAGCCACATCCGCCAGCGAACGCAGCCCGTGCCGGAACTCGTTGGCCAAGGCGTCGCGCTCCCCGAGCCCAAAAGATTCCAGCAGCGAGAGCCGGTCCTCGCGCATGCAGGTCTGCGGAAAGCGCGCCAGCTCCGCCGCCAGCTCCTGGGCCGCCTCCAGGGCAAAGCCCGCCGGCACGACCCGGTTGGCGAGCCCGATCTGAAGCGCTTCCTCTGCCTCCACGGGCCGTCCAGTCAAGACCATGTCCATCGCCCGCGCGACCCCGATCAGACGCGGCAGGCGCACCGTGCCGCCGTCGATCAGCGGCACCCCCCAGCGCCGGCAGAACACGCCGAACACGGCTGTCTCGTCGGCCACGCGCAGGTCACACCACAGCGCCAGCTCGAGCCCTCCGGCCACGGCATGCCCGGCGACCGCCGCGATCACCGGCTTTGACAGCCGCATCCGCGTCGGCCCCATCGGCCCGTCGCCGTCCTCGTCGACCCGGTTCCCGGCCGCCGTGCCCACCGCGTGCAGATCCGCCCCCGCGCAGAACACGCCCCCCAGACCGTGTAGCACGGCCACGCGTGCCTCCTCATCGGCCTCGAACGCCCGGAACGCAGCCGCCAGCGCCTGAGCGGTGACGCCGTCCACCGCGTTGCGCCGCTCGGGCCGCGAGAGCAGCACCGTCATCACCTCCCCCCGCCGCTCGACGCTGACCGCTTCGCTCACCGCGCCACCACCGGCTCGCCCGCACCCACCGCCCGGCGCACGAATGCCCGCAGCGCCCCCAGCACGTCGCTCACCCGCGGCCCCGGTCCCACCGGCGCCAGCGGCCCGACGAGCGCCTCGCCGCAGCCCCCCACGAGCGCCGCCGCCGTCAGCTCCACGTCCTGCTCGGGCAGCTCGCCCGCCTCGATCGCCGCCCGCAGCACGTCGGCCACGAGCGCCGCGTAGCGCCGCCGGTAGGCCAGCCGCTCGGCGTCGACCAGCGGGTCCACCGGCTCTGCCAGCAGCGCCCACGCCAGCCGCCGCCGTCGCAGCGCGCGCTCCGCAAACACCGCGAACACCGTCTCCAAGCGCTCTACCTCCGCGGCCTCGCCGGGCATCGCCACCGCGGCCGCGCGCATGGCCCGCACCTCGCGGTCGCACACCGAGCGGAACACCTCCACGAACAGCTCCTGCTTTGAGCCGAAGTGCCTGTAGAGCGTTCCCGCCGCCAGGCCGGCCCGCGAAGCGATCGCCACCACCGAGGCCGCGCCGTAGCCCCCCTCCTCGATCAGCTCCTGCGCCGCCTCAAGCAGCCGCTGGCGCGTCGCGTTCATCGCCGGTGGTCCCCGAAGGGCTCGTCGCGTTGACGCACGGCCTCGCGGAACCCCTCGCGCATCGCCAGTCCCTGGAACGCGTAGCCCTCGCGCGTGTGCCTGGCGATGCCGTCGAACACGGTCCCCACCAGCTGCGTGGCGTGAAGCCCCTGCGCGTAGAGCGACTGGTTGACGAGCAGCTTCATCATCTGCAGCTGGTTGAGCGGCACCCGCGCGATCCGCTCCACCAGCTCCTCCACGCGGCCGTCGAGCTCCGCCGCCGGTGTCGCCTCGAGCGCCAGGCCCCACTCGGCGGCCTCCGCCCCGCTCAGCGAGTCACCGGTGAACAGAAGCCGCTTGGCGCGCTGGGGGCCCAGGCGGTGGGCCCACATGGAGGTGGTCGGCGAGCCCCACACGCGCGCCGGCGGGTAGCCGATCTTGGCGTCCGCGGCGATCACCAGCAGATCCGAGCACAGCGCCAGGTCGGTCCCGCCCGCCACGCAGAACCCGTGCACCTTGCACACCACTGGCTTGGTGCAGTGAAACAGCGACATGAACGCGCGGACGTTGCGGCTCATCATCGCGTAGTCGACCATCGGGTCCCAGGCTTGGCTCGGGTCGTGGTTTTTCATGATCGTTATTGGGTCGAGCGGGGACCCGGCCATAGCCCCCCGTTCCGTCGCTCCGCGGTTCTCAGCCGACTCCACCAGGTCATAGCCGCCACAGAACCCCTTGCCGCTGCCGGCCAGCAGCAGCACGCGGACTGCCGGGTCGAGGTCGGCGCGCTCCACGGCCTGCTCCAGGGCCTCGAGCAACGGGCGCGTCAGCCCGTTGCCCCGCCGCGGCCGGTTCAGCGTGATCCGCGCGACCGGCCCGGTCACCTCGTAGCGCAGCTCGTCACTCATCGCTATGCCGGCAGCGCCCGCTCGATGATCGCCTTGTCGTCGACTCCCCCCGGCAGCGTCCCGTAAACGCGGCCGCCCTCGCCGTTCAGCCGTGCGGCGCAGAAGGCGTCGGCCACGGCGGCGGGAGCGTGGCGGACGAGCAGCGAGGCCTGAAGCGCGACTGCCAGGTTCTCGACCATCCGCCGCGCCTCGAACTGGGGGTCGGCGGAGCCGAACAGGTCCTTGGTCTGCCGGCGCAGGCGCTCGAGGTGGGAGTCGAGGCGGCGGTCGCCGCCCGCCGCCAGCTCGCACTCCTCCAGGAACGCCGCCGGCCCGTCCGGCGCGCGGACCATGGCCCGCAGCACGTCCAGGGCCGCGACGTTGCCCGACCCCTCCCAGATCGAGCCCAGGGGCGCGTCGCGGTAGAGCAACGGCATCCCCGAGTCCTCGACGAAGCCGTTGCCACCCAGGCACTCGAGCGCTTCGGCGGCGTGCGCCGGCGCCCGCTTGCAGGCCCAGTACTTCATGACCGCGGTGCCGAAGCGGCGGAAGGCTGACTCCTCGTCGAGGTCGTAGCTGCGCGCGATCCGCATCGCCGCGACGGTCGTGGCTTCGGACTCGATCGCCAGATCGGCCAGCACGTTTCGCATCGCCGGCTGCTCTGCCAGCGTGGCGCCGAACGCCGAGCGGTGGCGGGCGTGGTGAATAGCCTCCACCGTGCCGCGCCGGATGCCGGTCGTCGCCCCCAGCAGGCAGTCGAGCCGCGTGTGGTTGACCATCCTGATGATCGCCGGGACGCCCCTGCCCTCCTCGCCCACGAGACGTCCGTAGGCGCCGCGGAACTCCACCTCGCTCGAGGGCAGCGAGCGCGTCCCGAGCTTGTCCTTGAGGCGCTGGAACTCCATGCCCGAACCGCGCTCGACCAGGAAGCACGAGAGCCCGCCCGGCGCCTGCGCCAAGACCAGGAAGACGTCGCACGGCGGGTAGGAGCAGAACCACTTGTGGCCGTGGAGCTCGTAGAGGTCGCCTGCGGCCGGCTCGCCGTGCCCGCCGTCCACCGGCTCGGCGCGCGTGATGTTGGCGCGCACGTCGGAGCCGCCCTGGCGCTCGGTCATGGCCATGCCCGCCAGCGCGCCGCGCTCGTAGTCGGGCAGCGTCAGCCGCGGCTCCCACTCGGCGGCCAGCTCCGGCGCGCCGCCCCGCAGCGCGGGGATCGCCGCGTAGGTCATCGACACCGGGCACATGACCCCGTCGTTGGCGTTGCCCCATAGCGTGAACAGCGCCGCGCGGACCAGGTGCCCGCCGGGCTGCTCGGAGCGCCAGGGCAGACCGTGCAGCTCGCGCTCGATCGCCCCACGCAACAGCCAGTGCCAGGAAGGGTCGAGCTCCACCTCGTCGATGCGGTTGCCGAACCGATCGTGCGTGCGCAGCACCGGCAGGTTGCGCTCGGCGCGGCGCGAGTGCTCGAGCGCCTCGACGCTGCCGGCCACCGCACCGGCTTCCCGCGCCCGATCGACGCCCCAGCCGCCACCCTCGCGCTGGAGCGCCTCTTGCAGCGGCAGGTCGATCTCGAAAAGGTTGACCGGCTGCAGCGGGGGCGGCTGGTTGAGGACCGTGCGAGAGGGGTCGAGGACGTCGGTGGCGGTCATGCTGGCTCCTTGTGAATCTGGATTCACAGAAAAGCCTAGTGAATCTGGATTCACGGCGCAAGTAGGACGCCACGCGCCGACAGCTGGCATACCTGATCCGGTATCTTTTTGGGATGGATCCCGGCGCGCTCATCCGCGACCGTCGCTGCGCTAACGGCCTTACGCAAAAACAGCTCGCCCGACGTGCCGGCTCGACACAGGCAGCGATAAGTCGGCTGGAGCGCGGCGAGCTGTCGCCGACGTTCGAAACGTTTGAGCGTCTTCTGGCCGTGATGGGCTGAGGAAGTCGACCTCGACGTTCGGCGGGTCCATGGTGACTACGACCTCGCGCGGTTAGCGTCGCTTCGACAGCGTTCTCCCGGTGAGCGACTGTCATTGGCGATCAGCTGGAACCGTCTCGCTGGCCGGCTCGCGCAGGAAGGCGCCCGGGCACGGGGCGAGCCTGACGGCGGCCCGAGGGCTCGAGCGCGGCGGAACAGCCCGTGACCCGACGAGAGATTCCGCTCGAGGCCGACGTCATCCTGCGGGTCTTGAACGAACGCGAGGTTGATTTCGTCCTGATCGGCGGGCTCGCGGTCCAGACCCACGGGCATCCACGAACCACCCAGGACGTCGACCTCGTACCCGAACCGGGCGCCGAGAATCTGACTCGGCTTCGTGCTGCACTGGCGGAGTTAGGCGCTCGACCGGTCGGCGCCCAGGATCCATCCCCGGTGCGGATCCCGTCCAGCGGGGTGCTCGAGCTCGACACCGACGCCGGCGGGATCGACGTGCACCTCGGTCCACCAGGGGCGGCGCCGTATCCAGACCTTCGCGCTCGCGCGCTGGAGGTCCAGCTCGACATCCCAGTCCTCGTCGCCGGGCGAGATGATCTGATCGCGATGAAGCGCGCCGCTGGGCGCCCCATCGACCGCAGCGACGTGCTTGCGTTGACCGAGCCTACTTCCGCTTGACCCGTACGCTCAACCCGTGAGCGCTCGCGATGAAGTCTCAGACCGGTTCATCGTGGCCCGTCGCTGCCAGTGCGGCTGGCCATCTCCTGGCTGACGAACGCGATCGTCCTGGGAATCGTCGCCGCCCTGCTGCACGGGGTTCACACCAAGAACGTCGGCTCGCTGCTGGCGGCGGCGGCAGTATTCGGGGTTCTCAACACCGTGCTGAAGCCGTTTCTGAGGCTCGTCACGCTGCCCCTGGCGATCCTCACTCTGGGCATCGCTTGGTTCTTCGTCTCGCTCTTGATGCTGGTGATCACCAAGGACATCGTCAGCGGCTTCCACATTCACGGCTTCTGGACCTTCGTCGCGGCGACGCTGATCATCTGGGTCGTCAACATGCTGCTCGACATCACGCCCGGGCCGTGGCAGCTCACCGGAAAGCGGCGCCGGCTCAGGCAGGCAGAGGGTCGCTGAGTCTCCTCAAACGAACGGATCGCGCGGCTCTATGCCTTCGAATCGCCGAAAGTCCCGGTCGCGCGTATATATGACGTCAACACCATGCTGGAGCATGAGGGTGACGAGGTGCGCATCCGGGACGGCGTTCCCTCGCGCTTGTTCGCCGATGCCCGTGTACAGACTCCAAAATCCGTCCTCTTCCCCCGCGGTGCGCACGTGGGGCCGGCCGAGCATCGCCGCGACGTTATCCATTACTTCTGGAACCGGCGCTGGATTCGCGAGGATCGCCGGGTGCGTCGCGATCCGCAGGTAGCCCATGAGTACGGGCCAAAACAGGTAGAGCAGCTCGGGGCCACGTAGCAGGCTCAGCATGAGGTCGCGGGCGCGGAGGTGGACCGGATCCGCCTCGTTCCAGGCATAGACGAGGATGTTTGCGTCGATCGTGACGCTCATCTGGGGGCGACTGTGACGCTCATCCGCGCGATTCGGCCGGCGGCTCGTCTAGGAGCCGCCAGAGCGCATCCTTGTCCTCGAGGTCGACCCGTGACCGACCAGCATTCCACGTCTTCCACGTAACCGGCGGTGGCTCGCTCGGCTCCTGGACCAACGCAGGGGCGAGCAGCTCTGACGCCACTTGCCCCATGCTCTTGTGCTCCCGCCGGCTCCGCTGGCGAAGCTCGCGCAGCACACTCGGATCGAGATCGAGCGTAGTTCGCATGATGAGTGATGATATCAATAGGACGCATCTGATGCTGCGACGAAGACGGCAGACGCGCCTTCGGAGATAATCCGGACATGGCCTACGACGAGGAGCTCGCCAACCGCATCCGCGAGGTACTGGCGGACGAGGACGGCGTCACCGAGCAGCGCATGTTCGGCGGACTGGCCTTCATGATCGCCGGCCACATGGCCGTCAGCGCCAGCGGCCGGGGCGGGCTACTGCTGCGCTGCGACCCCGAGCGAGACCGACGAGCTGGTGCAGAAGCCGCACGCCGCGCGCTTCGAGATGCGCGGCCGGGCGATGGACGGCTGGCTGCGCATCGCGCCGGAGGGCGCCCGCACCAAGCGCGACCTTCAGCGCTGGGTCTCACGCGGTGTGGCGTATGCGAGGTCGCTGCCGCCGAAGGGGTAAGCCTCCGCCCCCCGTCATCAACTACGCCTAATCCGTGATCACCCTCCCTACGCCGGCTGCCAACGCAGCGCTCCGCTCGCTGGAGCTGGATCGACAGGCGGCGTTGATCGTACGGGCGCTAAGGGACGCGGGCGTCTCGTCGCTGCTGCTCAAGGGCCCCGCCGTCGCCCGCTGGCTGTACCCCCCTGGGGCGACGCGCCCAGTCGGCGACGTCGACCTGCTGGTTCCGACCTCGCATTGGGACACCGCCGCAGAGGTGCTATTGGCTCGCGGCATGCGCCCCAGAAGTCAGCCGCCGAAGCACGCTGCGATGTGGGATCCGCCGGTGGCAGGCGATTTGAGCGTGGATTTGCACCGCAGCTTTCACTTCGTCACGGTTTCACCCGAGGGCTGCTGGCGCATCCTGCACGGCCACGCGGAGACCGCCACGCTCGCCGGCGAGACAGTCGCAATCCCGTCACGAGCAGCCCTGGCGGTTCTGCTCGTACTCCACGCCGTCGCGGACGGGCATGGCTCGCGCACGCTCGCCGAGTTGGCGATGGCGATCGAGCAGGAGAAACTCGAGACTTGGCGCGCAGCGGCCGAGCTCGCGGCCGAGCTCGGCGCGGTCGATGCGTTCGCCGCCGGGCTCCGTGCGGTCGCCGGCGGTGGCCCTATCGCGGCCCGGCTCCTGCTGCCGTCGGCTTCTCGGATCGACATCGAACTGGCGCTGGAAGCGACGCCGTCCGCGCACGGCCTCGCGCGCCTCAGCGAAGCCACCAGCTGGAGCGGGTTCGTGTGGTCGCTGCTGCGCGAACTCGTGCCTTCCCAAGGGGTGATGCGCCGTCGTCGCTTTCCGTTCGCGCAAGGCGGACCCTTCGGCCTGGCCGCCAGCTATGCGCTGCGTCCGCTCATCGTCGCCGCGCGCTTACCAGCGGCGTTGCGCGCATGGCGACGAGCGCGTATCCGCAGTGGCCTTGCCGGCGCGGGTCCGACCCGATTCCGCGCAGGGTGGCGCGCCCTCGTGGCACTCGAGGTGCTGGCGGCCTACCCACGCCTGCGCCGCCGACTCGAACGGGACGGAATAGTCCCTGCCGTCGAGCTCGCTCGAAGCGGCGCCCCGCTCATGGTCGAGGACGCAGCCGCCGTCGCCGACGCCAAGCGGCTGGGCCAAGCGACGCAGCGACTGCTGGCCCTCCTGCCGGGCAGTCCTTCCTGCCTGATGGAATCGCTCGTGCTGCTGAGGCTGCTGTCCCGCCGCGGTGCGGCAGCGCGCATCGTGCTCGCACTGGACCCGGACGAAAAGACCGCCGCCCATGCGTGGGTCGAGATCGCCCGCGAGCCTGTGCTGCCCCCAGCCGGCCAGGGGTTCGCGCGTCTGGCGGAGCTCTAGCTCCCTGTGTGAACATGCCGTCCGTGCTCGCAGCCACCCGGCCGGCCACAGGCAGTTCGAGCAGCAGTTCCGTGTCGCTGACGGGCGTGAGCAAGCGCTTCGGTGCCACCGCGGCGCTGGTTGACGTCACGCTCGCCGTGAACCACGGCGAGATCGTCGCGCTGCTCGGTCGCAATGGTGCCGGCAAGACAACCCTGTTGCGGATCATGGCGGCCTCGCTCGTTCCGGACGTCGGCTCGGTGACGGTTGCCGGCATCGACGTGCTGGCGGCTCCGGACGCGGTACGCCGCCGGGTCGGGCTGCTGTTGGCCGAGGAGCGCTCGCACTACTGGCGGCTCGGAGGGCAGGCGAATCTTGAGTTCTTCGCCGCGCTGCACGGGCTCCGGCGTCGCGCCGCCCGCGCCCATGCGCGCCGGCTGCTGGAGGAGGTCGGACTGGGCGATGCAAGTTCGCAGCCCGTCGGTCAATGGTCTACCGGAATGCGCATGCGCCTGGCCCTGGCGCGCGCGCTGCTCGGAGCGCCGAGCGTCCTCCTGCTCGACGAGCCGACCCGCAGCCTTGATCCACTGGCCGCCGAGGAGCTGCGCTCCGCGCTACGTACCGCAGCGCGGGACCGCGGTCTTACCGTGGTGATCGCGACGCACGACCTGCACGAACCGGCGGCGCTTGGCGCTCGGTGCGGGATCCTGGAGCGCGGGAAACTGGTGGCCCAGCATCCATCGGGAGCCGCGTCGGCGGAGCTCGAGGCCGCGCTTCGATCTGCAGACGGCTACGGATGATCGGCGTCATCGCCGCATATGTGCGGCGCGACTTCGCGGTCGCGCGCTCCTATCGCGTCGGCATCGCCCTTCAGATGATCGCCGCGGTGGCCGCGCTGTTCGTCATCTTTCGCGTCAGCCGTGTCGTTGAGCCCGCCACGTTTGCGCACGCGGCCGGCATCCGTACGTCCTATTTCGCGTTCGTGGTACTGGGGCTGATGGTGATGCGCATCGTTCAGGCGGCGATCTCTTCGGCGCCGACCCGACTGCGCTCGGAGCAGTCGATCGGCACGCTCGAGGCGGTGTTGAGCATGCCGACGCCCGCATCGGTCACGCTGCTCTCTGCGACCGCCTACGACATCCTTTCGGCGCTTTTCCAAGCCATCCTGCTGCTCGTGATCGCGGTCCTCGCCTTTGGGCTTGGCCTGCATGGCGGGCCCGCGGAGCTCGCGGTGGTGGTGCTGACGCTCGCCGGACTGATCGCGACGATCTCGGCGGTAGGCGTCGTGCTCGCCGCGGCCACTCTTATGTTCAAGCAGCTGCCGAGCGTCGCGACGATGCTCGGTTCGCTGCTGGCGATCCTGTCCGGCGTCTGGTTCCCGGTGCACCTGCTGCCCGCCGGTCTCGTCGCCCTAGCGAAGCTGAGCCCGGTCTACTGGGCGCTTCAAGCATCGCGCGAAGCGCTGCTCGCGGGCCGGATCGAAGGCGGCTCGCTCTTGCCCCTGCTCGTCACCGCAGCCGTCGTGCTGCCGCTGGCGCTCGGCGTCTATGAGCTGTGCCTGCGACACGTGCGTCGCATGGGAACGCTCGCGCTCTACTGATCGCCGTGGGGAATCTCCTCACTCGCCACATCGAGAGCGTCGTGGTACCAGGCAGCGTGCAGGAGCAAGGCAGAACGGAAATCCGGCCGCTCGGCTTGCCAGGCGGCACGCAGTGCCTCGGCGTTGATCACGCGCGGGTCGAAGCCCTCGCCGCTCCAGCGCGTGGTGAACGCTCGGCTCTCCCGCCCCCAAAACGGCCCGTCAAAGGTTGCCTTCCCCTGGCGTTCGAGCAACGACTGGGGTAGCCCGCCCGGCCCCGCGAGCGCGCGCGTCGCTCCGGAGCGTCCACCCCAGCCAAGAGCACCACCGGCTCGCGCGAGCGCCTCGACCACGGCGTCGTCGAGCAGTGGCGCATGGACCTCGACGCCGTGAGGCGCCGCCAGCCGTCGCAGCGTCGTGAGCCCATTGTGCAGCGCGCGCGAGCGTGCCGCGCGCCGCACATGCGCATCGAAGCGCGGTGGATCGGCGTGTTCTCGCGCCCACACGAGGGCAGCCTGGCGGCGCGCGGTCGGCGCGATCCACGGCAGCTCGGGCGCGCGACGACCAAGCACACGCCACCCAAACGGACCGGCGCCGTCGCGATCGCAAGCGCCGCGAGCGCTCGCAACGCCGGCCAAGCGCGCGGCTGATGGCGCAGCCGGTGCAGGTGTCCCCAGCGCCCAGGCGCGAGCAGCTCGTCGCCGCCCACGCCCAGCACGAGCGATCCGCCGTTGGCGTGCGGCAGCAGGGGCAGGATGAAGTGAGCGTTCGCGGGTTCGTACGGGCCGATCTGCGCTAACGCCTTACGGGCGAGCGTTCCAAGTAGGTCGAGTTCGTTGGTGAGCTGTACGGTGACACGGTCGTCGGCCCGCACATGCGCCAGCACGAGTTCCTGCCAGGCACGCTCGTCCGTAGCTCCGTCGCCGGCGAAGGTGACAGTGATCGGGATTGGCTTGGCCAGGCCGTCCGCTCGCGATGTGCGCATCGCAGCGGATAGCAGCAGCGACGAGTCGCGCCCTCCGGAGAACGCGATCAGGCACGGCGGCCGACGCAGTGCCGGCCGCAGCGCGGAGGCCAGCGCGACATGCGGCTCCCGCGCCCCCGGGGTGGCGGGTGACGGCCGCTCCGGTATCTCTCCGGCGGCGCCCCCCAGTGCGGTCTCAAGGAGTGAAAGCCCGGCTGGCAGAGGGGCGGTCCACCAGGCGCGGGCGGTCGTCAGCGCGGCGGTGCGATCAGGGTCCGAGGACGCTCCCGGGCTCCGGCGCACCGAAGAAAGAGTCTGAGTTTGCGCCCGACTTGGTCGGAAGTTGCGTGAGCGCGCCTACTGACCCTAGATCCACGCCCAGCGGCGGCTCGTACGGAGGCTGCCCCGATTCCGGCAGGTCAGCGCGCGGCTCCGGCACCGTCTCGTCCATACCAGTCGCCTCCTCTCCAGTCGCCCATGGCCCGGCGCGGAAGTCTACACCGGCTGAGGGGCGGCAGATCTTTCGAGCCAGGCGGATTGCAGCAGCAGCGCCGCCTGGTGGTGGCCATCCAGCCATGCGCTGCGCAGCGTCTCGGCGTCGACGAGCGCTGGATCGAGACCGCGCCCGTCCCACGTCTCGGCGAAAGCCCGCGCCGCCGGTCCCCAGAAGGGATCCGATCCCGTCGGCTGGGGCGCGGTCGGCGCCCGCCGGGACGGGGCGTGGAGCGGCGGCAGGATGCGACTATCGAAGTGCCGGAAGAACTCCTCCTCCCCGCCCCAGCCGAGGCGACCACCGGCGCGGGCTAGCGCGCTGAGAAACTCGAGTGCTCTGTACGGCGTCTCGACCGTGACCGAGTGGTCCTCGGCGAGCTTGGCGAAGCTCTGCCAGGTGGCGCGCAGGCACCGCTTGACCGACGCGCGCGCCACGGCCTCTGTCCAGAACAGCGGCTCGCCTGCCAGCTCGTCAGCTCGTTTGCGAATGAACACCTCCCGCGCCTCGTTCGTGAGCCATGCCGGGGGCTCGATCGTGCGCCGCAGGCGCAGTGCACGCAGCTGCCATGGCGCGGCAGCCATCGCCGCCTCGGCCAGCGCCAAGCGATCGGGTCGCCGACGGCGCGCAAGCAGGTCGCACACGCAGCGCCCGCGCCAGAACTCCAGCAGGTCGCGGCCGGAATGTCCGACGATCAGCGTGCGGCCCCGGGCGCGTTCGAGCATCGGGGCAATCAGGTGGACGTTCGCCGGGAACATCGCCCCGTGGCGGCAAAGCATGCCCGCGGCTACGGTCCCGAGGTAATCGACATCTTCGCCGAGTTCGACGCGCTCCCAGTCGGCGATGCCGAGGAAACGGACGAGCTGCTCCTGGCGGCCCATCGGCAGCTCGCGGTCACGCACGTCGAGCTCGCCGCGGGCGCGCATCGAGATCGGAACCGGCAGCTCCAGCCCCTCGGAGCGCGCTGCGCGCACGGCACAGGCCAGCACCCTGGCGCTGTCCCATCCCCCCGAGAACGCCACCAGGCAGGGCCCCTGGCGCAGCGCCGGCAGCATCGACTGCTCGAGTGCGACGACCGGGTCCTGAGGACCGTCGCGAACCAGAACCGCTGGCTCACCGTCCTCGCCGAACGGCAAACCGACGGCGACCTCGAGCGCCGTCATACCGGCGGGGGCGATCACGTTCGGAAGAGTTACACAGACAACCCGGCGTTACTAATATCGCGACGTGAGCGGAGCTGTCGAACGCCTTGACGGTGGAGCGGTCGAGTGGCGCTTGGTCGACGGCGAGGTCCTGGTGCTCGACCTGCGCAACTCCCATTATCTGGCGATCAACCGGAGTGGTGCGCTTCTGTGGCCGCTGCTCGTGGCCGGAGCGACGCGTGCATCGCTGGCTTCCAGGCTGCGTGAGGCCTATGACCTGGCGCCCGCGGTTGCCGCGCGCGATGTCGATTGGTTCCTCGACTGGCTCGGCGGGCGCGGCCTCCTCCTGGGCGATCGAGAGACGAAGGCCTAAGCGCTGCTCGGGAAGGCTGAGGAATGAGTCACCTCGGGGCGTACGGTTTCCGGCTCCGCGGGATTCCAGGCGCGGAGCGATGGATGCAGCCGCAGACCACGGACTCCTCAGCCCTCCACGTCACTGCGATCCAGATGCCGGCGGATCGCTCGCCCTCGCGCGTTGACGGGGCGTCCGCGGACATAGCGCTGCTCGAAGGCGCCAGGTTGCTGGCACGCCGTGGTGAGGACGTGATCCGTTATGGGTTCCCGAGGATCCCCGGCGATGACGACTTGCTGCACCCGTATCTCGCGCCGGGCGCGGCGTTGGCCTGGCAATGGCGAGGCCGCGAGGCACTGCATGCCGGAGCATTCGCGACGGATTCGGGAGCTGTACTCCTGTTCGGGGCCAAGGAGTCGGGTAAGAGCACGACGCTAGCTTGGCTGGTCGAGCATTTCGGGGTCACAGTGATGGCGGACGATCTCGCGGTCATCGACCGCGACCGGGTGCTCGCTGGCCCGCGGACTATCGATCTCAGAGCGGCGGCCGCCGCGCGTGCCAATGAACGACAAGTACAAGTCCGCGACGGACAGCGCGCACGTCTGAGTCTGCCGCCCGCCCCGGCATCGCAACCGGTGATTGGCTGCGTCGTCCTGGGCTGGGGCGAGCGTCTCACGATCACGCGCGTTCCGCCGTCAGAACGAATCGCCGTGCTTGCCGCACACCGAACCTACCGAAGGCTCGACGCTGAGTCGCGGTCCCTGCTGGACCTCGCAGCGCGGCCGATGTTCGCCTTTGCCCGCCCACGCGTGGTTGACAGCCTTCCCGAGACTTCGGAGCGCGCTAGTGGATGCGTTCTCCTGAGCCTCGATCGAGCCCGAAGGTGTAGGTCGAGCGACCGTCAGCGCTGTGTTTCACGTGGCGTGGCGTGTGCAAGGTCGCTGGCGCCGAAGGGGTGGGCCTCGCCGCGCCACGCCCCGTCAGAGTTGCGACAGTTCACCAGTTTTTGTTGCGAGGGCTTTACTGAGCCGTTAGCCTTGCCGCGGTTCATTAACAACCTCGTCGGGCTGGTGGGGACCCGACCCGGGGGCTGAGGTATCGCTGCCGGGGGGGTCCAAGGCTTTCTGAAAGGACACGGGGGTCATTTCGCCTTGAGGTACCTGATTACTGGGGGAGCGGGGTTCATCGGCTCCCACATCGCAGACGCTCTCGTCGCGCGCAACGACGAGGTCATGATCCTGGACGATCTCTCCACCGGACGCGCGCGAATGTCGAGCATCTGGCGGCCAGCGGCTCGGCGGAGCTTCACCGAGGGCTCGGTGACCGACGAGGACCTCGTCGATGGGCTGGTCGCCGACTGCGATTGCTGCCTTCACCTCGCCTCAGCGGTGGGCGTGAAGCTGGTTGTCGCATCCGCTCGAGACGCTGCGGCGGATCGTGCACGGCACCGACGTCGTGATGCGGGCCGCGGCACGGCACGGCAAGCGCCTTCTGTTCGCCTCCACCTCCGAGGTCTACGGCAAGAACTCGGACGGCGCGCTCCACGAAGAGTCAGACCGGATCCTCGGCTCGGCGTTCAAGAGCCGCTGGTCCTATGCGATCGCCAAGTCCTATGGCGAGGCGCTGGTGTACGGCTATCACCGCGAGCATGGCGCCGACGCCTCCGTCGTCCGCCTGTTCAACACCATCGGTCCGCGCCAGCGCGGCGCCTACGGGATGGTCGTCCCACGGCTCGTCCGCCAGGCGATCGCGGGCGATGACGTGACCGTGTACGGAGACGGCACCCAGTCGCGCTGCTTCCTGCACGTCCACGACGCCGTCGACGGCCATCATCGGCGTCGCCGACCACCCGCGTGCCACCGGCCGGGCGTTCAACATCGGCAGCCCGCGCCGATCACGATCCTCGAGCTTGCGCAGCGGATCATCGAGCGCGCCGACTCGACTCGCGGATCCGCTTCGTCCCCTACGACGAGGCCTACGACGAGGGCTTCGAGGAGCTGGGCCGCCGCCGCCCCGATACGACCGCGCTCCAGCAGCTCATCGACTGGCGCCCCGACGCACCCTGGACGACGCCCTCGACGACGTGATCGCCTTCCAGCGCGGGGAGCTGGCGGCCGAAACCGGACGCCGCCGAGCACCGATGGAGGTCACATGACCGGACGCGCGTCCTCGTCACCGGCGGCGCCGGCTTCATCGGCTCGCACCTGGCCCGCGCGCTGCTCGAGCGCGGCCACGAGGTCCGCGTGCTCGACAACTTCGCCACCGGCCGGCGCTCGAACGTCCAGGCTCGGCGACGAGATCGAGCTGGTCGAGGGCGACATCCAGAGCTACGAGCGCGCGAACAAGGCCGTCGCCGGCTGCGAGGTCGTCTTCCACCAGGCGGCGCTGCCCTCGGTCCCGCGCTCGGTCCAGGATCCGCTGACCAGCAACGCGACCAACGTGATCGGGACGCTCAACGTCCTGCTCGCCGCGCGCGACCACGGCGTCCGGCGCGTGGTGTGCGCCTCCTCGTCGTCGGTCTACGGCTCCGGAGCGCGGGACGGCGCCCAAGCGCGAGGACCAGCCCGCCGTCCCGATCTCGCCCTACGCGACCGCCAAGCTCGCCGGCGAGGGCTACGCGCGCAGCTTCCACGGCGTGTACGGCCTGGAGACGGTCGCGCTTCGCTACTTCAACGTGTTCGGCCCGCGCCAGGACCCGACCTCCCAGTACGCCGCGGTCATCCCGAACTTCATCACCGCGCTGCTCGCCGGCCAGCCGCCGGTGATCTTCGGCGACGGCGAGCAGTCGCGCGACTTCACCTACGTCGCGAACGTCGTCGAGGCGAACCTGCTCGCGATGGACGCGCCCGCGCGTCGCGGGCAAGGTCTACAACGTCGCCTGCGGCGAGCGCGTGACGCTCAACCGCCTCGTCGCCGAGCTGCGCGACCTGCTCGACGCCGATGTCGAGCCCATCTACGCCGCGCCGCGCGCCGGCGACATCAGGCATTCGCTGGCCGACCTCTCGACGGCGCGCGCCGAGCTCGGCTACGAGCCGGCGGTGCTGCTGCGCGAGGGCTCGAGCGCACGATCGAGCACTTCCGCGCTGACGGAACTGCGTGGGCAGCTGATGAGCGCGTTCGCTACCGACGGCTGGCAGCTTCGCCGTCGCCGGCGTGTTGCGCGCAGCGGCGACCCCGGTGGCGATCCGCGTCGCCAGACGGACCGACTTCTACGACCGCCCGCGCGAGTACCGCAAGCACGCAGCGGCGACCCCGTTTCTCGGCGGCGCCGCCGTGCTCGCGGCGTTCCTGGTCGCCGCGTCTGCTCGTCGCAGGGGCGAGCGGCAAGCTGCTCGTGCTGCTCGGCTGCGCCGTCTGGCTGTGGCTGCTCGGCACGCTCGACGACCGCTTCGCCGTGCCGCCGATGTGGCGGCTGCTGGCCGAGGCAGGCGCCGGCGCGCGCTCTTCGCCGCCGGTCTCGGCTGGAGCACCTCGGCGCCGGGAGTGCTCGACCTCGCGCTCGACGATCATCTGGGTCGTGGGCGTGGTCAACGCGTTCAACCTGATGGACAACCTCGACGGCGCCTGCAGCACCGTCGCCGCGGTCGCGCGGCGGGAATCGGCGCGCTGGCCGCGATCAAGGGCCAGACGACGCTCGCGGCGCTGGCGTTCGCGCTGGCCGGCGCATGCGCCGGCTTCCTGCCGTGGAACCTCGCCGGCCCGGCGAAGATCTTCCTCGGCGACGGCGGCAGCATGCCGATCGGGTTCCTGGTCGCGGCGCTGGCGATGGCCGCCGCCCGCAGCGACTCAGCCGGCAACGCCGGCTGCTCGTCGGCGCGCTGCTGGCCGGCCTTCCGATCCTCGACACGACGCTGGTCAGCTTCTCGCGCACCCGCCGCGGCGTCACGCTGGTGACCGGCGGACGCGACCACCTGACGCACCGGCTCCTGCTCGACGCTGCGCGAGCCCGCGCGGGTGGCCGTCGCGCTCGCGCTGCTCCAGGCCAGCCTCTGCGCGCATCGCGATCCTGGGCTACGAGCTCGAGCTCCCTGGCCGTGGCGCTTCTCGCGCTGGTGTCTTCCTGACGGGGGTCGCCGCGATCGTCGTGCTCGACACCGCGCGCTGGCGGCCCGCCGGGATCGCGGTCGCGAGCGACTTGGCGGCATCGGCGCGGGCGTCCCGCGCAGAGCCGGTTAGCATCGACGTCAGCTTGACCCAGGACACACCGTCGACTGGCCGCGAGCCGGTGCGGATCGTGCGGATCATCGCCCGGCTGAACATCGGCGGGCCGGCGATCCAGGCGATCACGCTGACGCAGCGGCTCTCCGAGTACGGCTACGCGACCACTCTGGTCCGGGGCGTCGAGGAGCCCGACGAGGGGAACATGGACTACCTGGCGTCGATCGCTCGGCGTGCAGCCGGTGCGCGTGCCGTGGATGCGGCGCAATCCGGGCTGGCACGACCTGCCCGCGCTGTCGCGCTGATCCGGATCATTCGCCGCGAGCGGCCCGCGATCGTCCACACGCATGCGGCCAAGGGCGGGACGCTCGGACGAGTCGCGGCGCTGCTCGCGTTTCCGCTGCGCGCGACCCGACCGGTCCTCGATCCACACCTACCACGGCCATTCGCTGACCGGCTACTTCTCTCCGCGCACCGCGGCCATCTACCGGCGAATCGAGCGGGTCCTGGCGCGCGTCACCGACCGCCTGATCGCCGTCAGCGACGAGGTCCGCGACGAGCTCGTCGCGATGGGGGTCGCGCCCGCGTCGAAGTTCGAGGTCGTGCCGCTCGGGTTCGACCTGTCGCCCTTCACTGTCAACGTGCCGCTCGCGCGACATGCGCGAGCGGCTTCGAGCCGAGCTGGGATCCCGCTCGATGCGCGCGTCGTCACGCTGGTGGCGCGGCTGGTACCGATCAAGCGCGTCGATCGCTTTCTGCGAGTGGCCGCGGCGCTGCGCGACCTGCCCGAAGTCCGCTTTCTGATCGTCGGCGACGGAGAGCTGCGGGAGTAGCTCCGCGTCTCGCCTGATGCCATTGCCCTCGGCGACGCGCTCGTCTGGGCCGGTTTCCGGCGGGACATGCCGGCGGTGTACTTCGCCTCCGACGTCGTCGTGCAGACCTCGGACAACGAGGGAACGCCGGTGAGCCTGATCGAGGCACAAGCGGCGGCGGCTGCCCGTGGTCTCGACGCGCGTCGGTGGAACGGCGAGTGTGGTCGTAGACGGTGAGACAGGCAACCTTGCCGATCCCGATGACCTCGACCGCCTAGCGGACGGGTCCGCGGGCTGCTGAGCGACTCTGCAGCCCGTGATTCGATGGGTCGCACAGCCCGCGATCGCACGCTCGAGCAGTTCACGCTTGAGCGGCTTGAGCAGCAGCTCCATGCGCTTTACTCGATGTCGCCTCGGTTGTGCGCTAGCCCTGCACGCCCGAAGAACGAACCCGGAAACGGCGCACGGCGCCGCCGAGCACCTCAACAAGCGGGTCGTCGCGACGAGGAAAAGCAATGAGCTCCCCCACGCTCAGTTCCGAGTTTCGCACCAGCATCGCGACCATCGCCCCGGCATAGACCCAGAACGCGATCACCGATCCAAGCGCGGCGCCCGTGATCCCGAACGGGCCGACCATCGCGACGGTGGCGATCGCATTCAGCACGACGCCCGCGCAGGCGACCATTGATAGTTGCAATGGTCGACCGACGCGCCACAGCATCTGGCGCACAGGCTCCTCGGGGGCCATCGCGATGGCTGCGATTAGGAGGATCACGAATGGAACCACGCTCCCCCGCCAGACGTCGCCGTACACAAGCGTGATGAACGGATACGCGATGGCCGAAATAACCGCGCATGTCACGAGCGCGAGCGCGATCGCTTGACGGGTGAATGCCGCCGTGAAGCGCAGGGCCGCACGCAGCTCATGGCGCATTTGGGTATGCATCGCGCCGAGGCTCAATGTCTGAGTGATCAGGTAGGCGCTGCCTGCAAGCGTCAGCGCCAACGAATACAGACCGATGGCGTGCCTAGATACGAGTGCGCCGACGATGAGTAGATCGATGCGGGTCCCCAATTGCAGCGCGATCGTCCCCGGATGCAGTCCAACTGCGGTGGTGACGATCCGATTGCCGAGCGTGCTTGACCAGCGTGGACGAAGCGCCCGGACGCCCTCACGCCGGGCAACTGTGCCCAAGATCATCAGCGCCGTGCCGAAGAAGCCGATGAGGGCAACGGCCATCGCAGACGTGGGATCGAGCGTCGTCAGCGAGATCCATACCGCCAGCACGAGCAATTGCACCAGGACGCCGAGGATCGTTGCCCATGCCCATGCCGCGGTATCCCCTGTGGCGATCAGCATTTGGCCGGAGACCTGTCCCACCAGAATGCAGGGGACGGTCGCTGCGGCGAGCACGATCGTTGGCAGGCTCGCATCGGCGACCGCTCCCCGTGCCGCCAGGCAATACCCGACAGTTACGCCCGCAGCCAGCCCGGACAGAGCCAGCATCCCCGCGGAGAGATGCTGGTTGAGCTCCATAACAGTCGCCTCGTTTCGGGCCAGCAAGCGAACGCCGGCGTCGCCAAGAGAGAGATGCGCGAGCGCGCCGGCCACGCCCGCGGCCGCGAGAGGAAGTGCATATTGAGCGCGGCCAAGCGGTCCCAGCTGACGAGCCACGATGACCGTCGAGACGAACAAAAGGCCGACCTGCACCACGCGTAAGGCGACAAGTCGGCTGCCGCGTCTTTCTCCCCCCGCGTCGCCTCTGCTACGTCTGTGCCAGGCGGCCATACGAGCCAGACGGTAGCGGTCGCCTTAGCCCTTGCCGAGCCAGACCTCAAGCTGCATCCCCGTCCCCGATCTGGCATCACTCTCCGGGCAACAATGTCGGCAAGACCGGGTAGGAATGTCTCGCACACCTGAGGCCGGCAGCTGAGCACGCGATAGCCGCTCCGCTCCGCGTGTCGCTCGAATGAAGACCTTGTGAATTCGTACAGGTGGTAGGGCGGATGCATCGGGCTGAGGTTTGTCACGAAGTCCGTTCCCAGAACTCGGTATGCACGATTCAGGAGCTTCGCCATCAGCCAGTCTGAGGACGGAACCTCGATGTGGATGAGTCCGCCTGGCGCAGTCCACCGGAGCGCCGCGTGATGCTTGTCGCCGGGTCCTGAAGGTGCTCCAGTACGGCGCCGAACGTCACGAGATCGAACGCCCCGCCCTCGTAGTCGGCCGATTCGAGCGAGCCTAGCTGAAGCCGACCCGGATCAATTCCTATTTTCAGTGCCCGGCGACGAAAACCCGGCGAGGGTTCGAGCCCGAATGCCTCGAACCCGCGACAGGCGAGGGCGGTCATCGTGCGTCCAAAGCCCGCTCCGATGTCGAGGGCGCGTGGCTTGCGGCCACCTCCGTCCCAGAGGTGGCTGAACGTCTCCATCTCGTGGCCAAAGTGATCGGGTTGGGCCGAGAAGTGTGAGGACGCCCAGTATGTCTCAGGCTCGCGGTCGTAGTGTTGCTCGAGCTGCTGCGGGATCGGTCGAGGGTTGCTGTACACAAGCCCACAGCTCTCGCAGCGCATCACGGTGGTCGCGACCCCTATGGTGCTTCTGACCCGCAGTCCCTGGTGAGCGTCTAAGCGCCGGCCGAGAACGCGGGCATCCGCAGCGCCGCACATGTTGCAAGCGGTGACGGCCTCGAACGTGTACGCGCTTACGTCCACGGTCAGGACTATGCGCGCACCACAGCAGCGCTTCTCGGCCCTGGGGTTGGATCAACCGACTTGAACGACTCAACGATCCGCTCCGCATTCGCGGCAAGCGTATAACGAGCGTGGGCGACCTCAGCCGCAGCCTGGCCGATCTCGACACGCAGCTCCCTGTCGCCGATCAGTCGTCGGAGCACGCTGAGCCAGTCCGCGTGCGTCGCTGCCAGGAAGCCACTCGACCATGCTCAATGACATATGGATTGGCGCCCAGCGGTGACGCCACTGCCGGAATCCCTAGTGCCATGTACTGAATCAGCTTGACGTAGAACTTCCGCTTGTTCCATTCGTTCAGCGGCAGCGGTACCAGCCCCACGTCGAAGCGGCGGAGATCTTCGACCTCGCTCTCGGCGTGCCAGGGAACCGAAGTGTGCGGCACATCCGGAAGACCGAAATCCAGGCCGCCGATGAAGCGGAGCTCCACGTCTTCACGTCGACCGAGTTCACGAAGAACGGGATGGATCGTCTTGAGGTTTCGCCGCGTGCTCGAGGAGCCGCTCCACCCCACACAGACGGATTTCGGGCTTGATGGGGCGCTGGGACGGAAGCTGTAGCGGGTTTCGTCGATGACGCTCGGGATCTCCCAGACGTTGTTGTTCAGCCGGACGGCGAAATCCCGGTGCTGAGGGGAGTTGACGATCACGACGCTGCTCATCCGGATGATCGACTTGACCTTTCCAAAGAACTTGAGATACGAGAGGTAGCCGTTCGAGGGGCTCCGGTAAGGCACGTAGAGAGGATCGTCGAGTTGGTAAATGATCGGCTTTCCTCGACTGACGACCCACCACTCGAACAGCGCCGGCCCGAGCAGCGCGGCCTCGCGGTACACGAGCACGGCGTCGAAGTCGGCTAAGCGCGCCATGTCGCGGATGCGGCGCCCTAAGCCAGCCAGCATTTCGGTCGCCTTCTCGCGATGATGCCCCTCGGCGTAGATGATGTCGTGAAGTCGCCGGCTCTCGAACGGCGCGTACTCGAAATCGATCCCGGCAGGCTCCAGCACCCGTTCCCATAGCTCGATGCTCGTCCGAGGCCCGGGCGCGGTGTCGTAGAGGTACGGGGTGAGAACCAGGACACGCATGGCAGTGACTAGACGGACGAGGCGGGAGCGACGGCGAGGAACGACGACAGGCGCGACAACCGTTGCGGATGCACCAGGACGTAGTTGTCCTCTTCGACAGTGGCCAGGTCGGTGATGGGCACGAGCTGACGTACGGCGTCCTCGTAGCGGTAGAGCACGTAGTCGCGCTCCACGAAGAAGCCGACGAGCTGCTGAAGTGCGATCCCGAGCCCGTCTAGGAACCATGGGTTGATCTCGCAGATCACCGTCGGGTGGTTGCGGTCGATCAGCCGAGCGGCGCCGCAAAATGCGTGGAGTTCCGCGCCCTCGATGTCACATTTGATCAATGAAACGTTCTCGAGGTCGGGAAGGTGCTCGTCAAGCGCGACCATGTCTACCTGCACCGTTCTCGTCCGCTCCCAGCGGACCTGATGTTCTCGACCGGGACGATCATCGTTGCGGGCAGCCGTGTGCGCCTGGCCCGTCATCAGGGCTCCCGAGTCCTGCAGGGGCACCCGGAGACTCATTGTGCCCGAGGTCTGTCCGCACCCCTTCGCACTGATTTCGACGTTGCGAAGCCGCAGCAGTCTCACCACGCGGCGCATCGTTGCGACCGTGTACGGAATCGGCTCGAACGCGTACACACGTCCCGCGGGTCCCACCGCCCGGGACAACGAGGGAAGGTACATACCAAGGTTGGCTCCGATATCGATCGCCGCTTCGCCACGGAAAACGGCGCTAGGAACTAGATCCATCTCAGGCTCGGCGAATGCTCCAGAGTGAATGTCCCGTGCGACCGAGACGGCCTGGATGACTCCATATGCTCGGTCGCCCAGCAAGGGCCTCAGCAGCGTTTTTGCGGCACGACGAGCTGACGAGCCTGCCGGCATTACACCGTCACGCGAGTGTGCGCGAGCCGATCAGCCCTGCGCCGCGAGGGCACGTTCGATGTCCCCAGTGCGAAAGTTCGCGTGAGACACACCGTAGTGACCGGGCGACAGCCGCGCCGCAATCGGCGTTCCGCTTTTGAGGTCATGCACGAGCTGATGGAGGAGCTCGGGGTTCTCAAAATCGGCAGCTCGGTCCAGTTGACTTTCGATTCCCGCTGCCAGCTGGGAGTTCCCGGTCTCTTGGATGATGTTGAAGAGCGAGTAGAGGTAATCCTCGTTGCTCATGTGCGGAAACTCATCGCGAGCCTTCATCCCGATGAAGCCTTGATCACCGGGGTGATAATCCTTGTAGTCGTCCACCTTGAGGTCAAGCTGCTTGGCAAGCCCCGCCCGGGCTGCCAGCCGACGGAGGATCGCCGAGTTGCGCCGCAGCGCAGGCACTCGCTTGAGGCTGTCCTTCCAAGTAGTGCGAGAGCTATTGCTCCACAAGCAGACCGTGATCGTCAGCGACTCGGGATAGATCGGCACGTGCGCGGTGTAAGCGTCGACGAACGCCACCTCGTGTAGACCGTGCCGCCCATGATCGATCAGCTCCATCCGGAAAAGGTCACGGCCCTGGTCGATCGGCTCAGGCCGGCGAAGCATCCAGTGCTCATAACCCGGACCAAACACGGTCGCAGTCGTGAGCAGCATCGGGCCGTGATGATGGATCGCCTTGGTCGAGACGTCTGTTGCTCTGTCAGGCAGCGGAATCCAGCAGTTCAGAACTATCTCGAAATCGGGGTTGGACTCAACCTCAACTGCGACCACCGGATAGTGGCGACGGTTGAGGTTCGCCGGCTTGCTCACGTGTAACGCGAGCGCCTCTCGAAGGAATCGGGGATCCCGAGCAAGTTCGGCAACGACCTCGCGGCTGTGCGCGTGAGCCTCGTGCTTGTTCGCCGCAGCGCCGAAGATCTCTTTCAGACGGTCGACGTACTCGACCGTGGTTTGACCTGCAGCAGCGACTGTGCTCATCTGGCGTACCCCTCTGTTGATTGCATATTCGCCAACCGTCCCTGGCCGAACTCTATGCCTCGAAGTCTAGACGCCGTGCCCGCTCCGCCGCTGGCCGGAGACGGCCGGCATCATGGTCTCTTAGGCGCTCGAAAAGCCGTTCGTGAGCGGCCGCAACGTCAGCGACCCGGAAGCGCCGCATAGCTCTGCGCTCGCCCTCCTTGCCAAGGCACTTGCGAAGCGCCTCGTCCAATATCAGTCTCGCGATTGAGCCTGCGAGCGCAGCTGGATCGGCGGGTGGTACCAAGACACCGCTGATGCCGGCCTCGACGACCTCCGCCAGACCGCCGACATTCGAGGCGATGACAGGCTTGCCGAGCATCAGTGCCTCCGCCGCGGTTACCGATAGGCCTTCGTGCACCGATGGTACGACGACGATGTCAACGGCAGCCATCAGCTCCATCAGTTCGGCGTGATCGAGGTGGCCGACGAATTGGACCTGATCGCGCAAGCCACGATGCCCGACGTCCGTCGCCACAGCATCCGCGAGCGGCCCCGTGCCGGCGAGCACTAGCGCAGGCTGCACCCCGCGCTCTTTGAGTTCTGACAGAGCGGCGATCAGATAGCGATGCCCCTTCTCGTGTCGGAACCGTCCGGCACAAAGCAGCAGGCTGCGTCCAGATGGGATGCCAAGACGCCGACGGATTGCCTCGCCGTCCGCCCCGCGCGCAACGCTCATCTCGTCCGCATCCACGCCGTTATGGATGATTTCGATTGGCTCCAGCCCCAAGGCCTCGGCGTAGTGCTGCTTGACCGCTCCGCTCACCGCGATCCATCCATCTATTCCACGCCGCATGGCCCATCGATCAGCCACGCGGCGGAGCCTTCGCCGAAAGGTCGAGACAGGGTAGCTGGCGTAGCCGAGATTGTGAAACGTTACGACACGCAGCGGACTATGATCGGGTGGGCGGGTCGCCGCACTACATAACCCGGCATAAAACAGGTGAGCATGGATAACCGTAGGGTAGAACGTGCGGATTACCCGCCACAGGCCAACGCATGTAGCGAACAGAGAGTGAGGCGGGTCCGTACAAAGGAGTTGTATATCCACACCACGTGCCGCAAATGCGGGAGCAAGATCATGCGGAGGGCCAAGCGCAGCGACCATACATTCGTGGCCACGCTTACGTAGGGCTGGTAACAGCGTGAGGAGCGCATGCTCTGCGCCACCCGGTCCCAACGAATCTATGACGGTGAGAACGCGCTCACGTTCAGACAAGCTCCACCGCCTGGCTTAGAGACACGAAGGCGATGCCCTCCCTGACGCAATGGTCGAGTAGGAAACGCAGCGCCGCGATGATCCGGTCACAGTCGGTCTTGCTCGCCGCGTATGGGCTGGCGCCGGGCACGATCTCCATGCTGTGGAACATTAAGACGAGCAATCGTTCCTCCGCAGTGTCGACGTATCTGACGAGAGCCTCGCCGGTTTCCCATGTTGGCCGTAGCCATCGTTGGCGCGCTCGGCCGCGTAGGGCGAGGCGCGCTCCGCGGGCAATCGGCTCGGGAGCTCGTAGGATGAGGCGTGCCGGCCATCCACCTGGGCGAATGCCCACGGGGAGCTCGAGTATCTTGCCGCTGGGCACGTCGACCCACGTCGGCTCGGCCGACCAATTACGGTAGTCCAGCGTGATCTGCGGATAACTCCAACGAAGACCAGGCGTCACACTTGAGTCGACCGTGTAACCGAGACCCGCAAGCGTCTCCAGGGTGTGCCCGCTGAGACCGTACCGCCCGGCGCGAAACGATGTTGGTCGGCGACCGAAGCTTTTAGCAAAAAGATCGGTGAGGGTGGTCAGCTTCGCTGCTTCGATGTCACGCGGGTACTCGCACTGCACTGCATCCGCCGACCGCCCCGCCATCGTCGCTGGCTCCAATGCGCGATCTGGGTCAACGAATTCCGCGTGAAGGTGCGTCCCGAGTTCAGCGCGATCGCCAAGCTGCCCGAGTATTTCTGAGGAATAGCCGTCCTCGATTACCTCCGCACTCAACAAATACGTCGGAACTGCCCCGAACTCATTGAACAGGGGAGAAAGAACCTCGGGCACGCCGTGCCGCACCGAGTCGAACGAGGGCGGATTGGACACACGCCATCTAGCGTCCTTGTCGACCTCCGTATCGATCGTGACAATTAGAACTCTCTCCGGGATACTCATCTGGTTTGCGGATCTTAGAGTTACGTGGCGCAGATGCCGACTAGTCGCCGCAGCCAGAAATCGGCCGTGACCTGCATGCTGCTCGATCTGATTCCCGGCCGTTGGTTTACCGAGATCCTGCTCTGCGCTCCAGGCATCCGATACGTAACGCCCGACCGAGCCGCGCTCGGCCTTGACTTCCTTCCCGAGCCGTACTCGCTGCCCTTTAGCGACCGGGCGGATGTCGCGTTGGTCTCAGTTGATTGGATGAAGTGGCTTGCGACGCAGGGCTACGAGATTCGGTCCCGGACGCTGACGCGACTTCGAGGCATCTGCCCGCGCCTGGTCGCGTTTGATGGCGCCGACGGCTTCTCGCTGGCAGCGCCGCCGTGGGTGTTGGACGAGGTCGAATTGCTCATCAAATCGCAGGGTCTATATCGCGACAAAGCTCTGTACAACGTCCGGCTCGGTCCGTTCGGTTCAAATCCGATCAGCACCCAAGCTGCCGGCCCCCGGGATCCGGCGTACAAGCACGTCCACCTCGCGAAGCTGCGCTTGTCGCTGCCGTGCTTCGTTTACGCAGATCCTGCGGTGCGTCATCGGGTACGTATTGGGCCTCGCAGAAACCCGCTACGGAGCGCCTGGACCCGCAATCTCATCGAGCGCGGGCTCCTACGGGGGCTCAGATCGGGCGTGCTTAGGGCCATTTCCCGTCCGAGCGTGAATCTAGTGGTGAGCTTGACGCATACGCAACGACTGGACGCGCTTGAGGCCATCGGCCGCGCCGGGATTCCGGGCCGCATCGGGATCACTGCTGTTCCCGACCTCTTCTTTGGAGCATCAAGTTTCAAGGAGGCAGGCGGATCTAGACGGGAGTACGCCAGCTCGAAGAATCTGATGTGCTCATCAGCCGCACGTTCGATCCACACCGTGGTGGCGTCTGGACCGGCGCGAGAGCTGGACTCACTGCTCGGTCTGGCCGCGCGCTTGTCGTGCCGGAACCGCTGAGGCTACAAGTGCGTCAGCGGCTGGAGGCGGAAACGGCGATCCGAGCGAGTGTCGGCAGAGGCCGCTATCTTGCGGACTTGGCGCGCCATCGAGCTCGTGATTGCCCCATTCGGCTACGGAGAGCTCACGTTTCGCCATGGCGAGACACTCGCGCTGGGTCGTACGCTTGTCTGCCCCACAATCGAGCATGCCGAGATCATGTTCCCGTTCGAAGATCGGGCGAACGTCAGGTTCTGTGCTCCCGACATGTCGGACATCGTCGAGGTGATCCAGTCGATTCCCAGGAAGCAGGCCACACGCTTGGCGCGACAAGGATTCGGCGATTGGCGACGCTGGGTGAAGGATCCGGACGGGCTTCTGTGGGATGGGATCACTAAGCACGTCCGAGAGGCCCTCGAGTGGTGAACGGGTCATGGTTAGAAAAGGGGGTGGATGCAACGGCGGATACTGTGACCACGGATACCGCGCGCTGCGTTTGGGAGCGGAATCGGTCCAAGTTCGACGCGATTGCTGAGCACTACGCGCAGCACTGGCACCTTCATCCTCCCGAACGGACGCTGTTGGAGCGTCAGCGTGGGCACTGGCATGAGAGCGACATGTTGGACATCGGTGTGGGCGGCGGGCGTACGTCGTTCACATTTGCGGCCATCACGAGAAGCTATGTCGGTGTCGATTATTCCCCGCGCATGATCGACATCAGCCGCCGGGTTATCGGCGAGGATGAACGCGTCCGGTTCGAGGTCTGCGACGCTCGCGACCTTGCCGCTTCCGGAATGGGTCGTTCGATGTCGTGCTTTACAGCTTTAACGGCATCGACTGCGTTGGGCATGACGATCGCCTAAAGGTTCTCCGGGAGATTCGCCGGGTTACTGCCGATGGCGGCATCTTCTTCTTCTCCAGCCACTCGTTGAATGCACTCCCGATCCGCCCACAATTTCCCCGAGTGAGTGTTCGTGCCCCGGCGCGAACTGCTACTATGGTACGCGCGCCCTGGAAGGCGCCATCCGGCTGTGGCGTGCCAATCGGCACCTCGATCTGGAGGCTGCCCACAAGCGCGGCTGGGTGATCCACCGCGACGAGGCGTCGATGGCTCGCGCGGATACCTACTACGTCTCTACGGCTGTCGCGGTCGAGCAGCTCGCCGATGCGGGATTCACCGTGACCGATGTGCTCGGCATGGACGGAGAAGCGATCGATCTCAGTGCCGCCAGCGATTCTGTGTGGCTCTCGTACATTTGTGCGCCGACTGACTGACGTCTTCGGTCACGCATCGAAGTATGGGATCGATCCATTTCGTCGCTGACTTTGCAGCAGTTGATGCCGACTGGCGTGAGCTTGCCAGGCGCCAATCGAACATCTTCGCGACATTCGAATGGGCTCGCACCTGGTGGCGCCACTTCGGCGCTGAGCGAGAGTTGATGATCGGCGTGTGTCGGGAGAGAGACGGCACCGTGTTCGCCATTGTGCCGCTTTACTGTGGGCGAAAGCGGCTCGTTCGCGTCTTTCGGTTCCTGGGCCACGGGGTCTCCGACCAGGTCGGCCCGGTATGCGCACCGGATGACCGAGCCCGCGCGGGCCATCTCCTCCGCGACTGGCTGGTGCAACGTCGGGCGGCACCCCGGTTACTCCTCGCTGGCCCCGTGGCGGAAGATGAGGGATGGCGGGGTCATCTGGACGCGGTCGAACGTGCGTCGTATCCCAGCTACGTCGCTGATTTGGGGCCGGGGGCTGGGATCAGTACGTAAGGCTCCTGTCGGGCCAGATGCGTCGGCAAATCAAGCGCAAGGAGAGGCGACTCGCGCACGAACACGACGTTGCTTTTCGCCTGACATCAACTGCAGCACAATCTGGGTCGGACATGGATGTGCTGTTTGAGCTCCACCAGCGCTGCTGGGGCAGCGATTCGCTCGCGTTCACCCCGAAGCGTGCGCGTTTCACCGCGATTTCGCAGCTGGGGCAGCCGAGTCGGGATGGCTTCGGCTCTGGCTGCTCTACATCGACGGGTATCCAGCTGCTCTTGGCATTGATTCCGCTTCCGAGACGTGGAGTCCTACTACCAGGCCGGGCGAGATCCCCAGTATGACGAGTATTCGATTGGTTTACTCCTCCTAGTCCACAGCATTCGAACGGCTGCAGAGGACGGAATGCGGGAATATCCCTTCCTACGGGGTGATGCCCTTTTCAAGCGGCGCCTGGCGACGCGCAGCGTCGGTCTCCAGGGACTTGCGGTGGGCGCGCCGGCGCTTACCGCGGGGATCCGGGTCGCGCAGGCCGCCAACCGCCGGCTCACTAGCCTCACGCCCTCAGGCATTGCTGTTGTGAGTGGTAAATGAGTAAAGAGATTAGTTCGTAGACGCTTCGGTGGGCAGGGAATCAGATCTCAGAGCTCCTCGCCGTAGCGTTGCTGCGCTCCGTGGCTCTTCGGCTCACTACTACCAACCCTCGCGCCTCAAGAACAGCTCCAGCGCTAGCAGTACCCACAACCGTTGACCATGGTTACGCTCGCGGGAAGAGTGTTCCGCGAGCAGCCGATCGATGGATGCCGGCCGCAGGTGCCTACGCACGCGAGCGCCCGGCGCTCCGAGCATGGACGCAACGTACGTGTGCAGCTCGTGCC
This sequence comes from uncultured Actinomycetes bacterium, assembly GCA_963822735.1. Taxonomy (GTDB): domain Bacteria; phylum Actinomycetota; class Thermoleophilia; order Solirubrobacterales; family Solirubrobacteraceae; genus Palsa-465. The sequence goes on along the minus strand of CAWGIU010000006.1, from coordinate 35,688 downwards.
GGAACCAGTGGTCGAGCGGTACCGCGAAGCCTCGCTTTCGTCGCACCACGAGTTCCCGCGGCAGAAGCCCGCGGACGGCCTCGGCTAATACTCGCTTGCGCCGTCCATGTCTGAGCTTGGTTTCAGCGGGCAAACGGAAGGCAAGCTCGAGCAGCTGGACATCGAGAAACGGTGAGCGGACCTCGAGCGCGTGCGCCATGCTCATTCGGTCCGCCTTGACCAGGAGGTCGTCCGGGAGGTAAGTCGTCATATTCAGTGCGAGGAGGCGGTCGAGCGGGTGCGCCCCGGCCGTCTCTTGCCATCGAGACGCATAGTCCCTCAATGCCCAGTCATTTGCCAGCGAGAGTGCCTCTTCGCGGTGTGGCTCGTCGAAAAAGCTGAGCCAAGTCCGGTAGCCGTCGAGCATCGACAACTCACCAACCGCGACGAAACGCTGTGCGCTCTCCGCGCGGCGGGAAAGAGCATTCGGAGGAAGGCGGTTCACGACACCCGCAAAACCGCGTCGGAGCGGTGCTGGTACCCGGCAATATCCGCGCAGTGCGAGTGCTGCCCCAAACCGCTCGTACCCCGCGAACAGCTCGTCTCCTCCGTCACCTGACAGGGCAACTGTCACGTCCTCACGTGTGAGCTTGCTGACCAGATATGTTGGGATCGCGCTTGAATCTCCAAATGGCTGGTCGTGGTGCCAGAGCAGGGGCTCAAGCAACTCGATCGCATTCGGTCGCACTACACGCTCCCGGTGCTCTGCGCCGTACAGCCGTGCCACCTGCCGGGCGTATGGACGCTCGTCGAACGGTTGCCTTCCTCGAAGCCGATCGTGAACGTCTTCACCGGCTGCTTGCTGACGCTTGCCATCAACGCCACAACCGCGCTCGAATCCATCCCTCCGGAGAGAAACGCGCCAAGCGGCACGTCCGCGAGTAGGCGCCGCTCCACCGCTCGCGCCAGGGCGGAGCGGACGAGACCCGCAGCCTCCTCCATGCCGATGTCGAGCGCTTCGACACCGTCCACCCCTGCGACCGGCAGCGACCAATAGCGCTCGATCACCGGATCCCCGCCCGGGGAGTACCTGATCACGTGTCCGGGGGGAAGGCTGAGGACGCCGGAAAAGAAAGTCTCCGGCGTCGGCACGTAGCCGAAGGTCAAGTACGCCGGAATTGCCCTTGGGTTGAGCTCGCGCGGGACGGTTGGATACGCGAGGACCGCCTTGATCTCCGAGCCGAACACAAGTCGCTGTCCGTCGAAGAAGTAGTACAGCGGTTTCTTGCCGACGCGATCCCGACCGAGGATAAGCTGCTCACGCCGGGCATCCCAGACAGCAAACGCGAACATACCGTCCAGCCGCCGGGCCAGTTCCACCGCCGACAGGTTTTCGGCCAGGTGCGCAATGACTTCGGTGTCACCTCGCGATCGCAGCCGGTGACCTGCGAGGCGCAGCTCTTCGCGGAGCGATCTGAAATTGTAGATCTCGCCATTGAGCACGGCGCCGATCTCCCCAGCCTCGTCAGTAATTGGCGGGTCACCGGTTTCGAGGTCGATCACCGCCAGCCGGTTCTGCGCGATCACACCACGAGCGGAAGCGAACCGCCCAGCCGCATCGGGTCCGCGATGGCGCAGCTGGCCGAGCTGCCGGTCGATATCTTCAGGATCCGTAGGCCCACCCGCATCTACCACTCCAGAGATGCCGCACATCGCGGCCGCACCCTAGAGCATGCGGCTCACTCGCCACGACGGCACCGCACGGCGGCAATCCGACGCCCAAACATCCTGGTCCAACCGTCGCCACCAAGTTGCGAACGCAGCACCATAACTGGGCACCGAGCGGCTTTCATCGAGGCGGAGATCCCCTCCGTCCGACTGCGCAAAGCTCTCCGGAACTAAACGTCGACCGAGGTAGATTGCGCAACGTGCGTGCCTGGCCCGAGCGCGAGCCATCTGAGGCAGAGTTGTCATTTCCGCGGCGGAAATCTCGATCGCTGCTCGTGCCGATGGTCTATCGAATACGCGGCCTCGCCATTCAATTGATTGGCGTAGAGCGGGTACTCAAGGTCCTTCTCCGTGTGAACAGCCTCTCCTGGCGGTTGAGCTTTGAATCGGCCGGTGTCCTGTATGGAGCTCCGTTCTCATCCGCATGCAGCGCGGTCATCCCAGAACGCTTGAACGAGTGGATTGAACGCGGCGAATGCGTGATCGACATTGGTTGTGGAGGGGGGGACGTGGCACGCCTCGTCGCTGAGAAGGCGTCATCAGTTCTCGCCATCGACCACGATCCAAGTCGTATCGCGCAAGCACGAAGAACTCCGAACCCGCCAAATATGGCGCTCCGGATGGGTGACGCCATGAAGCCTCCCCGAGAGCACTTCGACACGGCCCTCCTTCTCCACGTCCTGGAGCACATAGATGACGCGGACGGCTGCCTTACGACCCTCCGTTCGACAGCCGACCGCCTGATTGTCGAGGTCCCCCTTTTCGACAAGGACGAACTGAATCTCATTCGGCTTGATCTCGGGGTCGACTTCTCGTCTGACGCAGATCACGTCCGGGAGTACACGCACGAGCTCCTAAAGGCTCAGCTGACTCGCAACGGCTGGGAAGTACTCGACTGTGTCCAGGGCCCTATCTCGATAGCTGCCTGGGCGCGCCAGAACTGATCCCATTCGAACGCACACGATCCGGTTCTCGTATGACCTCCGCGCCACGCTACGGATCGATCGAGAGCATGGGAGAGGACGCCATCCGCGTCAGCAACAGGGGCGCGCTGCGGTCCCTCTACGTCTGCTACCTGTCGCTCGAGGATCCGCTCGTCCAGACCCAGGTCGTCGCCTACTTGGCGGGACTCTCGAGGCTGGGTCACACGATCCATCTGCTGACGTTCGAGACGAGCCGCCTGACGCGCTCGCGCCGGCGCGAGATCCGGGCAGAGCTAGCCAAGAAAGGCATCGCGTGGCATGGCCTTCGCTATCACAAGCGTCCGAGCCTGCTCGCGACCTTCGTGTCGTTCTCTGGGCGCATCTTGCCGCGTGGCTGTTACGCCGCTATCGGCTCGGGGCATTGCACGCGCGCAGCCACGTACCGGCGGCGATGGCTCTACTCGCCAGGCCGCTCGCTTCGTTCCGGCTGATCTTCGACGTCCGCGGCTTAATGGCGGAGGAATATGAGGACGCGGGGAGGTGGCGCCGGAACTCGCTTCCGTTCAGGATCACCAAGGCCGTGGAGCGGCACGCGATCCGGCGAGCAGACTCGGTCGTCGTCCTCACAGAGCGGGTCCACGACTACCTGTTCGGCGAAGCGCCCAGGAACAACGTGCACGTAATCCCATGCTGCGCCGATGTCGATCAGATCGAGGCTTCGCGCGAGCCGCAGTCGTCGGTCACGAAGCGCGGCTGGGCCTCAGTCGACCGAACGGTCCTTGTCTACGTCGGGAAGTTCACCGGCTGGTACATGGAGCGCGAGATGGTGGAGTTCTTCGCCATAGCCCCGGGAACACCGCCCGGAAATGCACTTTCTGATCCTCACCCAGAGCGAGTCCGAGAACTGATCGAACGCGAGTTCGCTAGACGCCAGGGCTCGACCCGAGTTCATGGACGATCGCTCGCTGCGAGCCGTCGATGGTCGGCGAATATCTCGCAGCGGCCGATGCCGCGATCGCTCTCATCCGGCCATCATTCTCGAAGATCTCGAGCTCCCCAACCAAAGTGGGCGAGTACTTGGCCGCGGGCCTACCGATGGTTTGCATCTCGGGTATCGGCGATGTCGATGAACTCATCCGAGCGTACGCAGTGGGAGTCCTTCTCGCGGGGTCGGCCACTTCGGCTCTGGCCGGTGGAGTGAACGAGCTATTCAAGCTGATGAAGGACCAGCGCGTGGCCGCGCGAGCACGAGCGGCGGCACGGCAGCGACTCTCGCTGACAGGTATTGGCATCCCGGCCTATGATTCGGTGTATTGCGGCGTGGCGGCCCGGGTGTCGGCCAGCGGCGCTGACTCAGAACCGCTAGCTGCACGGCCGCTGAGACTTGTCCTATAACACCGTAGTCAATCTAGAGACACTCGTCATCGCGACGATCCTCGCCGGTAGCGCTCTGGTCTAGCTTCCGCCGCCGACTCGAGCGGTCTCGACCGGGCCTATCGATCAGTCGACCTCTGTATGTCGGCTACGGTCTTCGGTTGGCGGCAATGGCCGGCGTGTCCGCAACCGGCATCGGAACCCAGCTGCGCGGAGGGGACGAGGTCGGATATCTCTTCCAGGCTCACCAGTTGGCCGCCTCGCCGTGGTTCTCCCTAGGTTGGAAGCCGCTTTTTTCGGAGCAGGGGTCCAACAATCTGCATGTGATCGTCTTTGCGATGCAGATGAAGGCACTTGACTTCGGCGTCGGAGCCTTGCGGGTGGGTCAGGTTTGCATCGCACTGTTGGGCTGGTTGCTTGTCGTCGCGGCGGTCTACCACCTGGCTGGGCCTCGCGCCGCGCGAATCACGGCATGGCTAGGGGCCATCGAGCCGTCGGGCGTGTTCTTCAGCGGGACGCTCCTCAAGGAGCCTTTGTTGGATCTAGCTGCAGGCCTCGTGATCTTCGGGGGGAGCCGCGTCTGGCGACGCTTCGAGCTGAATGGTCTCCTCGTGATGGCGGCTGGATGCCTGATCGCGATCTTTGACCGCGGCTACATCGGGATTTTCCTGATTACCGGATCGCTGCTGCTGCTACTGCACGTATCGGCGAGAAATCTCCGCCGACGGCTTCAAGCCTTGCCCGTCTTTCTCGGCGTACTTCTCGTCGGCGCCGCTATGAGTCCCACCGTGGTGAAGTTGACCGCTCCAGCTCAGCTGAAGACCTTCCTCCAGGATTCGCAGAATGCAAACACGCTCGTTACACCATCGCCCTCCGCGCTGACGACCACCGGCCCAAGTAGCAACAACCTGGCGTTGGAGCCGGTCAACTTTTCCTCGCGGACAAACATCATCTTGCACCTGCCTCAGCGGATCTTCGACCTGCTATTCAAGCCATTTCCCTGGCAGGTGTCCGATTGGAGCCAGCGCTTTGGAGCTGTAGGCAGCCTGATCGTGCTCGTGCTTCTGATCATGTTGATCCGCCTGGCGTGGCGTACCCGCGGCACGATCCTCCGCCGAACAGCGCCGCTACTGTATCCAACCCTGATGATGCTGATCGGCTACTCGATCGCCGTCGGTAACGCCGGCACGGGCTTCCGATACCGAGCGAACCTGCTGGTCCCCGCGTTAGGCATCCTCTCAATCCTTTGGGTCACGTCTCGGGCGCCAGCACCGGTCGAAGTCCGAGATCCTCGGGGAGCCAATGCTCACGGTCGGCGCGGCCTGCTACCGTCCGGCGCGCCACCGGTGGCGGCCCGCTAGGCATGAATCAAAACGGCGTGGAACCAGGGGGAGTAATGGACGTAGGGACGACCAGACAGGTCGATCCGCGCACATATCTCCACGCGCTGTGGCGCTGGAAGTGGATATTCCTGCCGATCTTCATCGCGATCCCCGTCGCGGTCTACCTCGTCGTGTCGCGGGAGCAGAAGGTTTACCAGTCGACTGCGGTGCTCGAAGTCCAACCAGTCGCAGTGGACGCCTCTCAGTTGTCTGCGGGAGGAGCCCCGTCATCGGACCAGGTGCTTAGCGCAGCTGCTGCACTAATCAGCACCACGGCGGTGGCCGATCGGGCGGCAAGGCGACTTCCGCCCCCGCACGTCAGCGGAAGATCACTGATCTCCTCCGTGACCGCAACTGCGAATACAGACACTGGCTTCATCACGGTCTCGGCCAAGGCGAACTTGCCCGATCGTGCGGCGGCGATTGCCAACGCCTTTGCATCAGCCGTTGCGGTCACTCGCGCGCAGCAGGCGGTGAGCAGCCTCAATAACGCCATCGTCGCGGCGACGGCGGAGCTCAACACACTACCGCCGGGCAGCAAGACTCTCCGCCTAGAGCTCAACCAGGAGATTCAGCAAGACAGAGCATTGCGTATCGCTCAGGGCGCGAACGCCCAGGTCGTTCAATCGGCGGTGCCCGTAGCATCCCCGGTGTCGCCTCACGTCAGTAGCGCGGTCGTGCTCGGGGCTGTCGGCGGGTTACTGCTGGGCCTAGTCGCAGTCGGGCTGGCCGAGATAGCCGATCGTCGGCTGCGACGGATCGAGGATCTCGAAGCCCTAACCCAGAGTCCGGTGATCGGCGTGATCCCGGGATCTGCGTTCTCGGCCCACAAACGCACGCTCGCCGAGCGCGAGTCATTCCACACGTTGCGCGCGGCACTCACGTACTTCAATGTGGATCAACAGCGCCGCTCGACCGTGATCGCGAGTCCCGGAAAGGGGGACGGAAAAACCACTATCGCAGTTGGTCTAGCCACAGCTGCCGCCAGGACCGGCAGTGACGTCGTCCTCATCGATGGCGATCTTCGCCATCCGCAGGTGGCCGATCGGATGGGCCTTCCGGGGAACGCGGGTCTCGCATCGGGTCTCGCTGGGAATGCGGCCCTGACAGACATACTCACTCCATACGAGCTCGCGGCCGGGAGCGCCGGCCGCCTGCGGGTCATCGCAGGCCGCGAGGTTCCGCCCAATCCGGCTCAACTGCTTGCGTCTCATCGGATGCAGGAGCTCCTTGAGTGGCTCCCCAGCCAGGTCGACATGGTTGTCATCGACACCAGCCCGGCGCTTATGGTTGCTGACGCGTTCCCATTGCTTAAAGCCGCGTCCGGAACGCTGGTGGTTGCGCGCCTTGACCGGACTTACAAGGTCGCAATCGAACGGCTCGCGTGGACAATTCGCCATGCGGGTGGCACCGTGCTCGGAACAGTTGCCACAGGGGCCGAGGCCCGGGACCCGGCCGGTCGATACGACTATGCATACGGCGTCCCAGCGGCAAGCGCAACGCTCCCCGTAGGGACCGGTATCCCAGTGGCCAAAGGCGTGGCCGGCACCACGAGGCTCGGGAGACTCTTTCGCCGAAACGGACATAGCCCTGACGCTGAAGCCGAGCCCTCGCAGCCAGGATCCGCTAACTAGACGGAGTACGCCGTTCTCAAAGGCAACCTGAGCCCGCATTTCGCGCTACTGCGGTGTTTGGAGTGCGGAGGGACGGTCGAAATTGCGTCGATTGCAGACCGATGTGGCTACCCCGCACTGGGCCCAGATGGCTGGCTTGCGTGTACCTCATGCGGTGAGAAATATCCGTTAATCGCGGGTACGCCGCGGATGCTTGACCGCCGGGGTCGTCTGCGCTTAGCTCGTGACTATCCCGCGGCCGCGATCGCGCTTGATACCGATACCGATGCGTCGCCCCTTCGCCTGAGGTCAACGAAGCAGCGGACGGCGGAGAGCTTCGCCTACGAATGGACCCAGTTCGGGCGATTGCGCTCTGAATGGCAGAAGAACTTCGTCGACTATCTCCGGCCTCATACCCCCCATTCATTGGCCGGGCAGTTTGTTCTAGATGTTGGCGCTGGATCGGGCCGCCACAGCGCCCAAGCCGCGGCGTCTGGCGCCCGCGTTGTTGCCGTCGACGTTGGAAGGTCGATCGACGTGGCTCGGCGCAATCTGCCCTCGGAGGTGATGACCGTCCAGGCGGATGCCGAACAGCTGCCCTTTGCCCCAGACGCCTTCGATCTGGTGATGTCGATCGGGGTGCTGCACCACCTGGCCGACACCGAGGCAGCACTCGCCAACCTGGTTCCGTTCGTCTCGCCCGGCGGGCATCTTCACGTCTATCTCTACTGGATACCCGAGGTTCGGTGGCATCGCGGAGTGCTGCGGCTGGTGACCGCGACGAGGCTGGCGACCGTGAGGATGCCCTATCCCCTGCTGCACCAGCTCTGCTATCCGCTCTCGGCGCTGCTCTGGATTGGCGTCGTCTTGCCGTACCGCGCTACGCGATCTCGACCCGGAATGGCTCGCCTCGGGGAGGTCTTCCCGCTGAAGACGTACGCCGACTATCCGTTCACCGTCCTGGTCAACGACCAGTTCGACCGCTTCTCGGCCCCGATCGAGCGCCGTTTCAGCCGGGCCCAGGTTCAGGTGATGCTCGAACGTGCGGGACTCGAGCAGGTTATGACGAGCCCGAACCATGGCTGGGTCGGCGACGGGCGACGGCCCGAAAAGGTTGACGAGCGAAAGCGTCAGGGCGTCTCGGTCGTAGTGACCGTCCGCAACGACCGTGATGGTTTGCGCGAGCTCCTACCGGGACTGGCAGCACAGACGCTCAAGCCGGACGAAGTCCTGATTATCGACGGCGGCTCGGTCGATGGGACGCTTGACGCGCTTGATGGATTTGGCATGTCAGATACGCCGATCCGAGCCACGGTCGCTTCCGGCGCGAACATCGCCGCAGGCCGGAACATCGGTATCAGGCTCGCCCGCAATGAGCTGATCGCCTGCACCGATGCCGGATGCCGTCCGGACCCGGGATGGCTTGCTGCGCTATGTGAGGGGGTCGACCAAGCCGACATCGTCGGCGGCGTGTTCGTCGCCGACGGACGGACCGAGCTCGAGCAGATCGTCTCGCTGACGCACTATCCGGTCCCTTACGAGCTCGATCGGCCAAGCGCCCTCGTTCGGCTATCCCACCGGCTGTTCGGCCGGCAGTACCTGGCGAGCCGTGCCGGGGGCCGTTCGATGGCGTTCCGCCGCGATGTATGGAGGGCCGTAGGCGGTTTTCCGGAGCTCCAGTACGCCGGCGAGGATCAGGCGTTCGTGCGGTCGGTGATCGATAGTGGCTTCAAGGCTGCTCTGGCTCGAGACGCGGTCGTTCGTTGGCGTCCTCCCGAAAGCTGGGCGGCCAACGCACGGATGTTCTATCGCTACTGCCGCGGCGACGTTCGCTCCAAGGGCCGTTCCCGCCATGTCGTTCGGCTAGCTGCTTGGACCGCCGGGCCAACAGCTCTGGCGCGTGGTGGCTGGCGCACACGAGCCCTGGTCGCCTCGGGGGCGGTCGCTTACATTGCCCTACCTCTCCGACGAGCCCGGTATGCGGGGATACGTCCGAGCGCTCGGTGGCGCATTCCGATGGCCGTCGCGGTCAAAGACCTCTCGCAGATCGCCGGCGCTGCGCACGGAGCGGTTGACGCCATTCGGCGGGTTCCGCAGCCGACGCCGCACCCCCCTCCACGCACCGCAGCGAAAAGGGTCACGGACTTCGGTCCGACGAAACCAAGGTCCTGAATGAATTGCTTGGCACCGACACAGCGCGCCGTCGCCGTGGATACCCTCGGACACTCTGAAGCCACGTGCTCCGCTTGTGCTCTGCTATCACGGTGTTAGCGATGTCTCACTGCGCCTGGACCGCTCCCGGCTCTTCGTAAGGCCGCAGGACCTCGAGCGCCAGATACGCACATTACGGAGATGGGGCTACCGCTTGGTCACGTTTGGCGAGCTCGCTGAGCGGGTCTCGGAGGACGAGGGAAGGGGACTTGCCGCCCTGACGTTTGACGATGGTCTCGTAGATAATTTCATCGTCCTCTTGCCGCTTCTCGCCGCGGCCGAAGCCCCGGCCACAGTTTTCATCGTCTCGGAATGGCTCGGGGAACCACACCCCGACGCTTCGTGGACGCGCTGCATGACGGCAGACGAGCTCCGCGCCCTGAGCAAGGCTGACGTGGAGGTCGGCGGGCACTCATTGCGTCACGTCCATCTCCCTGACCTCGATCAAAAGGTGGCCGAGAACGATATGAGAATGTGCCGAACGAACCTTGAGGGAATGCTTGACCGAGGCGTCTCCGTGTTCGCCTATCCATACGGGGGCGCGACCCAGGAAACCATGGAATCGTGCGCCAACGCCGGTTACCGCGCAGCCTGCCGAGCCGGAGGCACCGGGCGCTGGAACGAGCCCTTCAACCTACCGCGTCAGGACATGCAGAATCGTGACTCGGCCTTCGGGTTCTGGCTCAAGCGCGACAACCGTTACGAGCCGGTCGTGGCCACCAAGCCTGGACTAGCTCTTCGGCGCACATCGCGACTTCTATCGCGTCTTAAGCCGTGAGTTGCGCGTCAATGCGCTCCTCTCGCTCCCATGAACGGGTTGCGAGTGCGCTGCCTCAGCGGTGATCAATGGTGTATATCCGGAGTGTCCGGTCGGCCAAGAATCGTAAGACCCGTCGGCGTCCGAACCCCACAGAGCGTACGTGGCGCACGCGGGTCAGATCCTGGTCTGAAAGGGAGATGATGCGGACATCTCGCGGCTCGCTCCGGACCGACTGCACAATGCGCTCGACTACATCTTCCACCACGGAGTCGGGGAACGGCTCATACAGATAGATCCAGGTCACGTCTGGCGGAACCTTGAATTCGAGGACGTCCTCCGTAACGATCTCCACGTTCGGACATCGCAGCCGATGCTGATTTCGCCTGACGGCGATACGGGCGGCGTCGCTGAGGTGCTCCACGACCTCGACTCCGATGACACGTCTGAAGGGCAGAGTTGCGGCCTCGAGTACGACCCGACCGAAGCCACACCCAAGATCCAAGAACACATCGGTCGTTTTCACCTCGTCGGGCTTAATCGACCTGCCTAGTACACCCCACGGGGATCCAAGATAGTCACCGCGCCACGGTTCATCGGCTCCGAATGCGTCGAGCCCGATACGTCGCGACGCTTCCTGGGGCAGTTGGAAGCGTCGGTCGTATATCCACCGGTCGATGCGTACAGTGATGTAGCCATACAGGTGCAGTGGCAGTGACTTCAGCGGCCGCCAAGCTCTCGAGCGAGCGGCGTACCAAAGAATGGCAGCGTGAGCGCGGCCGCGGTTGAGCTCTATGCGAGGGAGAACCGCACGGGGCAGTACGCGCCGAGTACCGCGAATCAGTTCTCTCCGCCGCCAGGCATCCCCAACCCCGAGCCGCCAGGAATCGATCATCCCTCGGTAGCCACACTCAATTAGGTCGAAGAGGAGATACTGCGCGACGCGCCGCAGCGCCATAGGGGCGGGAAAGTGCCGCCAGAAGTACCAGATTTGGTTTCGGACTCGGAGGCGAAGGTCATGCCTCAGCCCACCACGCCATTCTTCGGATCGCAAGTGGTCAAACACCGCAATTCGCAGGTGGCGGACATCCCACCCGGCCGCGATCAGTCGGGTCGCGAGGTCTAGCTCGGTCAGCTCGCCAAAGTACGGCTCGAAGCAACCGCCAACGTCCCAATATGCATCGCGTCGGATCATGCTCGCGCCTTCCGCGAAGAAGTACGCCGGAATATCCTCGACCACTCCCCGATGCCGGGCGCCGTAGCGTGCAAGCCAGTCGAACGACCCCACTTCCTCTCCAGTCCGGATCGCGGCCGAACCATTCTCCTCCACGTCCACGACCTTGCCGCCCACCGCACCCAAGCGGGGCGTGCGCATGAACAGATCCCGCATAGCCGACACTGCTCCCGGTCGCGGGTACGAATCGTCATCCAGCATCAGCAGCAGATCACCGGTGGCGACGACTGCGCCCAGGTTCCGTGCGTGAACGCCCTGGTTCTTGTCGGATCTTATGTAACGCGCTCCTCGCGACTCAGCGATGGCGGCCAGGCCAACTGATGAGCCATTGTCTACCACCACGATCTCGTCGACCGGTCGCTCAGCGAGCTGATCCAGCACGCGCGCGAGGCTCTTAGGCCGGTTATGGGCGGGCACTATGGCGCTTACCCGCGGTCGCATCCGACCGCCAACTTCAGCCGCCATTCGGTCACCGGCTTACGCCCCGGCCGGAAAGACCTGTCACGGCCGTCCCAGCAGCGACGACTGCAGCTATGCGCGGGGACGCCAGCAGGCAACCTCCGTCCGTGTTTTGCCTCGAGGTGACTGCGCGGTGATCTGCACCGACTCGACACGCTGAAAGTAGCGCTTTACGAGCCGAGCTAGAGCGATGTGACCGCGATGTCGCCACACTGACGTCACAAGATAGCCGCGCGGCTCGGTGAGATCGTGTATCTCCAGAAGCCTCCCGGCCGGCTGCCTCAGGTAATACAAGATCTCATTACAGACCACGAACTGAAAGCGTTGAGGAGGTGTAGGTATTACATTGCCGACCATAAAACGGACTCGACCATCTGGCCGCTCCAATCGCTTCGCTCGCGCAACGGCCGTGGCAGAGATATCCACGCCGACGTAATGCGTAAAGCCCACATCCGCGAGGTGTTCGAGCAATACGCCGTGGCCGCAGCCGACATCGAGTATTGATCTTGCGGGACCTAGAGACCGGATGTAGCCTGCAATCAAGCTGTAACGCGGCGATTCAGAGAGGTCGCCGAGGAAGTCCCAGGTCGCCGTTCGGTGTCCCAGCTCCCAATCGGCCGCACTCGGTGCCTCGATGGGACAATAGTGAAGAAGCCCCGCGTTCATCGCCGCTCCCTGCATCCGCACACGGAGCGCATCAGGTGATAGCCGTAAGTCCAGAGCACCAAGTGTCAGCCGCCGACGCACGAAACGCGCACTATAGGCGGGCGGTGGCGGCCTCGGCTTCGGCCCGGGATTCGTGGGCATCCTGTCGATCGGCCGGCGCTCCTGCGCGATGAGAAGGGACAACGCAGTGATGTGCGTCCTCTCGACCGGGGAGCCGGGCGGCGCCGAGCTTTCGCTCGTGACGCATTTACGCCACCGCCCGAGTTGGGTAAAGGCACACGCCGTGCTCCTGACAGACGGTCCAGTCGCGGATGCGCTGGCGCAAATCGGGATCGAGTCTCATCGATATTCCAAACGGTCCATCCACCTCCGCGGGATCGCAAATTTGTCGACCGGCCTGTGGCGTCAACTTCAGACAGTTCAGCCAGATGTTGTGTTTGCCGTTGGCAACCGAGCGGCCAAAGCTTCCGTTCCGCTCGCAAGGATTACAGGCGTACCTTGCGTATGGCACAAGGTCGACCGGGTGCTGCCCAAATGGCAGGTCGCCAACCTGGCACGGTGCACCCGTCGCGTCGTTGCGGTCAGCAGTGCTGCGGGCGACTTCGTTTCTCGAGATCGGCTCACCGTCATCTATCCACCGGTGCGCCTCGCGGGCGACTTCCTGTTGGGCCATTCCCCCACACCAGCGACGCTGACCTGTGCCGGAAGACTCGAACCCACCAAGGGACAGCACTATCTCATCCTCGCCGCCGCTCTGTTGAAGCCGCGCTTTCCAACGCTGAACGTTGTACTTGCTGGCAGCACGCCGATGTACGCAGCGGATTACCCGAGGCAGCTGCGAAATCTAGCCCGTCGGCTGGGCATCCCCGTAGAGATGACTGGCCACGTTGGCGCGATCGAGCAGGTCTTGGCGAGAACCACGGTCTACGTCCAGCCGAGCTATCAGGACGCGAAGGGTCACGGTGGTGAGGGCCTGCCTGTGGCGCTCGCCGAGGCCAGCTGGGCAGGCCTGCCAGTAGTGGCCACACGCATCGGCGGCATACCAGAGGCCGTTCGTGACGGAATCACTGGACGGCTCGTACCTCCCTGTGATCCCAGCGCGCTGGCAAGCGCGATCGACATTTATCTCTCTGATCCAGCCGCCGCATGCGCTGCGGGAAAGGCTGGTGCCGATTTCGCCCGGTCGCGTTTTCAAGCTGACCAGGTCAGCGCCGAGCTGTTCTCGACGCTTGCGGGCGTCATTGAGGGAGACTGAGCAACGAGCTATTTCTCAGCTGGGGCATCAGGCCCAGGCTTGAGGTAGAAGTTGTACACGTGCCGGAGCTCCGTGCCGGCGTGATAGACGGATCCTGAAAATGGTGGCAGCCGAAATGGGACGAACTCGGCGCTCTCAATCGGAGCCTCTGGCACCAATGGCCGCTGTTCGGGGACGTCATCCCAGCCGACGATGAAGACACCCCCTCTGCGGAGACAGCTGAATACCGCCCCTGCCGCAAGCTGTATCTCTCGTGGCTCATCCAGGCCCCAGCCGATAACGCCATTGCAGATGACGGCATCCAGAGTCTCCGCCGGGAAGTGTGCCTCGAGATTGATGACCGAGTCGATCACGTGACGGGTCGCTCCGTATCGTGCTTTACGCGGGTCCACGTCGATGGTTATGAACTCGCGACCCTCAAAAAAGCTCTCGTAATGCTCGGTGTAGGTGTCGCAACCAACGAACAGGATTCTGTTCATCTGGGCGTGTGAGCAGAGCGTTGGGAAGATGATGCGTTCCAACACATGTCGGTCCTGGGGAATGCTGATCAGACCAAGTCGTCGACGAGCTGGACGGGTCGCAGAGGCCAATCTCTCGCGGACGACCACAAGCCCCCGGTGGACCACCGACCTTTGCATCTCAGCAGGCACGGTGGGCTGCGCGCATGCCCATTACGGCATCCTAGCCCGGGCAGGAGCAGTTAGACAGCCGACGGCTTCCTCCCTGTGGGACGCTAGCCTTCCGGTCTCTCCGTACGACGCCTGAACCACTGATCTTGCTTCGGCGCCATCATGCTCAGGCGAGTGAAGACACGAGAGTCTCTTGAGACAGCGCCCAGACTTCTTGGCGAGCGGTAGCAGGTATCGGTTGGCCGATGGTTCGCGGCGGCGCCATGCTTGATGCTGTAGATCGGGCACTCCGTCGTCGGAGCGTTGTCGTCGAGCGCCACGTCGCCGTGCGAGCACTTGCCTACGTCTGGCCCTATCGTCGGCGCTTCTTGTTGCTCATCGTGTGCGGTGCGCTGATCGGCGCTCTCGCTGCCGTACCTGCGGTCATAGTCCGAGACTTCGTTGACTACATGACCCGTGCGCACCGGTCCCTCGCGCATGTCGGCTGGCTCTTCGCGATCGCCTTCGCCGTGGTCGCGGTCTCCGCCGGGATCCAGCTGTTGGAGACGTACCTCGCAGAGATCATGAGCCATAGCGCCATGAGCGACTTGCGCTCAGAGCTGTTCGATCACCTCATTCAACAGTCGCTCAGCTACTACACCCGCGTACGGGCTGGCGAGCTCTTCTCGCGGTTTGCGACGGATATCGCGGGAATCGAGGACGTACTCGGCACCGAGCTGCCCGCGCTCGTCACAAACCTCTTGCTGGCTATCGCCCTGCTCGTCGTGATGACCGTGTTGAACTGGCAACTCGCTCTTCTTACGCTCCTGCTCGCTCCCCTCATCGCGCTTCCCGCCCGTCGGACCGCTAGGCGTACCTATCGCGCTCGCGTCCGGCTGCAGGAGCAGACGGAATTGACCGGCGGATATCTTCAGGAGACCCTGAGCGTCGCTAGCGTAATGCTCGTCAAGGCGCTAGGTAGGTCTCGTCACGAGCAGCGTCGCTTCGCCGTCCTAAATCAGGAACTTCGGCAGCGGCAAATCGAGGCTGGCCTTTCCGGCCAGGCCTATCTGGCGCTGATCGGAGCGCTTCAGACGATTGGCCCGATCCTGTTCGTCTTCTTCGGGACGTATCTCGTTCTCCATAAGGAGGCAACGCTGGGTACATTGCTCAGCTTCGCGCTCGTAATCGTGCTCCGGCTAGCTACCGCGACGTACTCGGCGGCTCAAAGTGGACTCTTGCTTCTCGCTTCTCTGGCGAACTGGAGCCGCGTCTTCAAGCTTCTTGACGAAACAAATGCCCTTCCCGAAAGCCCAACCGCTCGAACGCTGCCCACGGCTCGTGGCGAGCTTCGCTTCGAGTCGGTGACGTTCTCCTACGACTCAGGTGGTGCTCCAGCCCTCCATGACGTCTCGTTCCATGCCCAGCCCGGAGACCTGGTTGCCATAGTCGGACCAAGCGGAGCGGGGAAGACGACGCTTGCAAGCCTTGTCCTCCGGCTCTATGACCCTGGTTGCGGCCGAGTCCTGATTGACGGGCACGATATTCGCCAGTTGACGTTTTCAACTGTCAGCCAGCTGACGGGGGTCGTGTTCCAGGATACCTTTCTCTTTAATGCCAGCCTGCGTGAAAATCTCCTGTACGCCCGGCCAGACGCCAGCCACGACGACCTTGTGTCGGTTTGTCATCGCGCACACCTTGACGATCTCGTGGCAGGGCTCCGCGAAGGGTATGACACCCTAGTTGGCGAGCGCGGATATCGTCTCAGTGGTGGCGAAAGGCAGCGAGTGGCAATTGCCCGCGTGATGCTTCGCGATCCCCGAATCCTGCTTTTGGATGAGGCCACCGCACACCTTGACACGATTTCGGAGCGCCTTGTTCATGAGGCGTTCGCCGACTTGTTCATCGGGCGTACCTCGCTCGTCATCGCTCACCGCCTATCGACTGTAATGGCCGCAAATAAGATCATCGTGCTCGATCGTGGTCGACTCGTCGAGCAAGGAACCCACAGCCAGCTTGTTGAAGGCGGTGGCCTTTACAGTCGGCTGTATGACATGCAGCTCCGTCGTGCGGCGTAAGCACCGATCCTCATCGACCTGAGCACTCGACGTGTCGGCTGATTCCCTCAGCGTGGGAGTGGCAATGGCCACGCACAACGGGGAGCGTTACCTTGCCGAGCAGCTCGAGAGCCTGGCAGGTCAGACATGTCCTCCTTGCCGGCTCGCGGTGCACGACGACTGTTCAACCGACGGCACCGTCAATATCGTCGAAGACTTTCGGAGCACCGCGTCGTTCCCTGTCAGCCTCGTCCGCTCTAGCTCGCGGCAGGGGCATGCCTCGTGCTTCCTGAGTGCCGCCGACCATTGCCGGACAGACCTCATCGCATTCTGCGACCAGGACGACATTTGGTTGCCACACAAGCTCGCTCGATGCAGAGAGGAATTTGCGCGGTCCCGCGATGTCTTGCTAGTGGTGCATTCCGCGGCGATCGTCGACGCCTCGATGCAGGTTCGCTTGGGGCACTTCCCCGCCTACCGCCGACGGCACGCCACGACACCTACCTCGACAGTGCTCTCTCCGCAAACGCCGGGCTTCGCAACACTGCTAGACAGGCGCGTTCTCGAAGTCGGACGCGCCGTCGGGGCGATTCCGGGCTACGTAGACACACTGGGTCACGACGATTGGCTTCCGTTTCTTGCTGCCGCCTTTGGCGGGGTTGTTTTTCTGCCCGACCGCTTGGTCTTCTATCGCCAGCACAAGAACAATCAATGGGGAGCTCCGCCGTCCCGTGTTGGCGCACTACTGCGTGGTTCAGCGCCATATCAGGGGAGAGAAGAGGTGCTTCATCGTGAGAGTGCGGCTTGGGCACGAGAATTTGCGTCGCAGCTCGAGCGCCTTCATCGCCGAGCGCACGACCTGCCGCTTGACCTTCCTTTTCCCGATGCTCGACCGCGAGCTAGACGCTGGCGCCGGCTCGCATTGGTGAGCGACCGTCGAGCAGAGGTCTACGCCGCGAAATCATCGCGTCGTTCACTTCGGGCTTTACTCCTCCACGCGATTCGGAACGATTACGGACGCAGAAGCCGGGGAGGACTAGGTGCTGCTTCCTTTGGTCGAGATCTTCTCCATGCGTCTGGCTTTCTCAAGATCGCCTCGCACAGCATCGCCACCCGTTCAACGCTGGTCGTGGCGCGATTTCGATCAAGACGACTGCCGACAGCGACGTGGGCTAGGGGCCGGACAGGGCAGCCTCCAACGCGCCCTGAAGATCCGCGCCAAATGTTTCCATCGTGAAGCGCTCAGTTGCCCAGTGCCGTCCGCGCGCTCCGATCTCGCGTCGCAGCGTTGGCTGGCGGCAGAGCAACGCAACATGCTGCGCAAGCTCACGCTCGTCACCAGGTGTGTACAAAAGCCCATTCCAACCGTCGCGAACTAGTTCGCGATTCGCTGATATGGCGGTAGCCACGACGGGCTTACCAAGCTTCATCGCCTCGACCGCGACGCGACCAAAGGCCTCGCTGCGTGAGCAGATGAGAACGACGTCTGCGAGCGCGAGGTGCTTCAGCGGATCCTCGGTGAACGGTAAGAAGCGCACCCAGTCGGCGAGCTCGTAGTCTTTGACGATACGCCTCAGCATGTCGCCGTAGCGTGCACTCTCGTCCCCGACGAGATCAAGCTGCACATGTAAACCCGCAGATCGGAGACGGCGTATGCTGCGGACCGCGTCCTCCTGTCCTTTGGACGGCATACGGGTTCCAAGGACAATGATGCTGAACCGACCATCCTCGCCGCTACGCGGCGCGGGGCCCACATCCCGAACTTGGACCGCATACTTCGCAATATCGATTCTCTCCGGAGGCAACCGCCGCCCAAAATGCGCACGCAAGGTTTCGGAGTTCGCGATAAAACGCCTCGCAAGCCTCTCCATGAGGCGCATAGTGGTCCGGGCGCCCAGAAAAAAATGTAGGCCATGGTCCTCTTTGCCGAACTCGTGCAAGAACCAAAGGTGAGGGACAATGCCGCGGCATGCCATGCCACCCACCGCGGCGGTGATCGTGTTGCTGATGACAACGTCAGCTTTGACTTTCTTTACGACAGTGCGAACCATCGGAGCGCCGACCAGAAGGTCGTATGGGAGCCAGCGGACCGCTCGCACCGCGTCATGCCCAGACCCCATCCACGGGAAGTGGCGGCAGACGATTACGTCCGCTGCTGCATCGAGTCGAGAGCGGAGCAAGCCCGGGCGGGGCAAAATCACATAGACGTCGTGTCCGCGGGAGCGAAGCGCCGCTGCTCCTTCGGCCAAGGCCAATTCGGCTCCGCCTAAGTCAGCTGAGTGAGATAGCCACACGATACGCATCGAAGACCTGAGATCGTCAGGCGGATAGCGTGGAGCCGTTGCTTAGATCGTCGAAGCTTCTCAAGCGGCAACAGGTGTTTGAATGAACGGGCAAGCCGCCCTCAGTGCCGCCGCCAACGGGACAGCGCAGTGGTCGTCAAGTAGGTAATCATGAGGAATATCCACAGGCTGAATAGTCAATCCACCCTTTGCGATGGCGGCCCAAATGCGGTCCGACCGCTCATCTTGCGTGTCCGGCGACCGGAGGAGGATCACCGGGGCCTGGCAAGGAGATGGGGAATAGTGCTCCAGCGCCCGGCCCGTCATCACCCAGCGATACGCATATCGCTTTGAAGGTCGTACCGCGCCGTGCCTTGAGAGGTCGACTGTCCACACCACCCTGTCGATCAGACCGGCTAGCCCAAGCCGCGCAGACACTCTGGGGAGCACCAGCCGCGGCTCGTGCAGACCTCGTAGGTAGGCCGTCAGCCGTCGCCCGAGCGGAACGGCAGTCAGCTTGGGGATAGTTGGCCGCGGCATCGGACGGGCGCGCCTGCCACTGCCGACCAGAGTGTCCAGAATGACCACTGCCTCTACACGCTCTCCCTGCTCCTCGAGCACGCAGGCCATCTCCCAAGCCACCGCCCCGCCTCCCGAGTGTCCTCCCAAGCGATATGGGCCGTACTCCTGGACTGAGCGCAGCCCGTCCACGAGGTAACGCGCCTCATCTTCTACGCTCAAAGCGGAAGGAATCCGCTCCCAGGCCGGAATCCCGTATATCACCACCCCGTCGCCGACTGCATCCGCTAGCGCCCTGAACTGGAAGACGGACCCTCCGAGGGGCGGCACCAAGAAAAGTGATGATCCCCTGCTTCGGGCATGCGATGCGCGTACAGGAACGTTGGCCGCGCGCCGTTCACCGTCAGCGGCGAGGAAGTGTGCAAGCTCGTCCACCGTAGGGGCGGCCATGAGGTCGGCCATACTCAGCTGGATGCCGAGATCCTGCTCGATCGCCACGACGAGCTCGGCTGCGGACAGTGAGTCGCCGCCGAGAGCGAAGAAATCCTCGTCACCCGACACGTCGGCGTCTAAAACTCCGGACCATGTCCTGGCCAGCGCCGACACCAGCTTGGCCTTATTGCCACCGATCTCTGAAGCCCACCGTCGCAACTGAAAGCGCTGCAGCTTTCCGTTCTGGGTTCTTGGGAGCTCATCGACGAATGTCACAAAGTGCGGGCATTCATGACTCGCCAATCGCTGCCTGCACCATTCTCGTAGCTCGTTCGCCAAGGCCTCGCTCCCCGAGCCGTCAGCGCACTCGACGTAGGCGACAATGCCGCTGGTCCCTGCCAGCGCGACACCCGTGACGCCGGCGTCCACAACGTGCTCGTGCTCGATCAGAGCTTGCTCGACATTCGGGGGCGACACCCACAGGCCACCCACCCTCAACATGTCATCGACCCGCCCCAGGTACGTGTAGGTCCCGTCCTCGCGCCGCTCGCAACGGTCGCCGGTGACGAACCATTCCCCAAGCATGGCTGCGTCGGTCTGTTCCTGGCGATGCCAGTAATACGCAGCCCGCGAGTCTCCATGCACCTGTAGCTCGCCGATCGCGGGACCTCGAAGGACAGTGCCTTTTTCATCGACGAGCCTCAGCTCGCACCCTGGAACAGGCCAGCCCGATGTACCCGGTGCGATCCGCCCGGGCCGATTCGAGCAGTACTTGTTGAGCATTTCGGTCGAGCCCATCCCATCGATGAGCTCTAGACCAAACCGACCCCGCCACCGCTCGAATGTCGCATAGGGCAGCGCTGCGGTTCCTGTCACGCATAGGCGCACAGAATCGAACGCGCCGTCTGCCGACGGCTCGCGCACAATCGCGCTGTACACCGCCGGCACAGAGAAGAATGCAGTTGGCTTACTGGCGTCGCACCGTGGCGAGGATTGCTTCCGCTGTGGGGGCATCCCGCATCAGGACCGCGGTGGCCCCAAGCCACAGTGAAAACGCAAGCCCGCTCACCATCCCGTAGGCATGGAACACCTTGCTCGTGCAAAAGATGACGTCCTCCTCGGTGAGGGCGAGTGCGGCCCGCGCGACGTTCTCGCATACCGCCGCGATGTGGTGATGGAGATGCACGACGCCTTTCGGCATGCCCGTCGACCCCGAGCTATAGAACCAAAAAGCCATGTCGTCGGGATGAGTGGGCACCGCGTCTAGTTCATCGGATTGGCTTCCGAGTCCTTCGTCCAGGTCGGTTACTCCACGGCCGTGTCCATTTGGCACGAGATACTGGACGTCGTCACAACCTATGACATCAACCATGCGTGCTAGACAAGCGGCGTCTGCGACGACGAGCTCCGCGTATGAGTCATCAACGAAATGCCTGAGGTTCTCAGGCTTATCGAGCGGATTCACCGGGATCGGAACAGCGCCAATCCGCAGCGCTCCAAGGAACACGATTGGAAATACGCTGGTGTCCTCGAGCGCGAGAATGAGGCGTTGCTCGCGTTTGATCCCTAATTCTCTTAGCAGCCAGCCGGCGCGATTAACTTGGCGGCGCAGCTCGTCGTACGTCAGCGTCACATCATCAGCCACGATCGCGCGGACCTCGCCGCGACCACGCGTCACCTGGCGTTCGACGATGTCACTTGCGTTATATCGCTCGCCCGCGCTACCGGCTCCTAACACCCACTTCCCTTTCGACGCCACTGTTCATCAGTTTGCACGAATCAGCGAAAGGGCGCGGCTCGCCCGGTGATCAGGTTCTAGCCGGTAGACCCGCGCGCACCCGTAGTCCCGTCCTCGGAACCCCAGTGGATCTAGCAAAGCAGCCAGATCCGCCCGGCCCGCCCGGCAGTCCGAGATTACGGCGCCGACTCGCTCGCCCCGCCACCAGGCGCGCCGGCCCGGTCGCACCGACCCGCCCAGCGAAGAACGTGTCGCTACCGACGCTGACTTGTCCATCGAGTAGCCCAGTCAGGGCCGGAATAGCCCCGGCGAGGTAGCGCGTGGCCAGCAACGTGGCGTCGTGTGGGACCGAGCAACCGCGAGTCGGCCGCCAGTGAGTCGATCGCCCGCTGCTCACCTGAGGTCAGCGTGAACGGGTAGTCGTGCGAGTAGAACAAATCGTGGAAGGTGTGCGCGGAATAGAAGGCTCCCGGCACGATGGCCAGCACCAGCGCCGCCCACGCCCAGGCTCGAGATACCCCCAGCCGCCGCCATCCCTGGACCGCCAGCACCGAGAGCGGCAGGCTTGCGCCCTCCAACGCCGCGTCCCGCGATCCAGGCAGCGCCAGGTAGGTGATCGCCACCGCCAACGGCCACAGCATAAGCAGTTGCTCGAGCGGCGTCCGCCGTCGACGCCCTAGATCCGGAAGGGCGAACAGCAACAGCGGGACGTAGGCGACCAGCAGCGGCCAGAACGGACCGGAGACCCCCTCGCGCAAGGCGGACAGCGACCATGCCGGGTCGACTCGCGCCAGCACGGCGTAGTAGGCCAGTGGGGCGGCGACAGCCAGCCCGGGGATGACCAGGCCAGCGATCGCCCGGCGGACGCGCCGCGACTCGCGCCACCGGAGCACCGCGAGCCCCACCAGCACCACATAGCTCGATCCCGCCCCACGGATGAAGCCAGGCCGACCAGCAGGCCCGCGGCCGCGGTCGACTTCACAGCCCGCGGGCTCGGCGCTGAGCGCAGAACGCCAAGCACGAACACCGGCATCAACCCGAGCGCAATCACCGTGGGCAGGAACCCCCACGCCTGCCAGTACGGCGCGCCGTGGCCGGCGGCGATCACCAAAGAGTTGGCGCCGTTGGCGTCGACGATCCCGCCGTAGTCGAACAGCGGCACCAGCGGCGAAAAGAACAGCAGCGCGAGCGCCAGCGCCGCCGCCCGCTCGCGGCCCGAGAGGAATTGGCCGGTGAAAGACGCGTATCCCCAGATGAGGGTGAGCAGTGCGATCGGGGTCCACACCAGGTAGGCCAGCTGGAGGCTCAAACCCGCTCGCCAGAGCAACCCCGAGATAAGGAACAGCGGCTGGAGATAGACGTGGGGCGCGCCGACGCGATACGGGATCGGCGATCAGTCCATGGAGGCCTGCATCACGGATCCAGGCGAGATAGCGGAGCTGGTCGCCGGCGAACAGCCCGGCATAGGGCCCTTCGAAGACGAATCCATGCGCGACCGCATACCCAATGACGAACGCGAGCGTCGCCAGGCACCATGCGGCGCTGACGACGCAGACCGCGACGACGGAGCGATCGACACGGCCGAGCATCATTGGTGACGTTGCCCCGAGACGAGGCATGATTGTATGCGCGGACCGGATGGTCGCAGGGGTCCAGACTCGGGTTAGCGCCAGCGATACCGCACCCGTCCTCAGGGCGCGGGCCGCCGACGTCGCCCTTTTCGTCATCGGCGTGGCCTTCGGCCTGAGCCAGCTGGTCGGCGGCGTCTATAACGAGATCGCCTGGTCGGCGATCGCCCTGGGAGCCCTGGGCGTGGCGCTGGCGCTGTCGGTCAGCGGCCTGGCGCCGCGGCCGCCGCTGACCCTGCTCGTGCCGCTACTCGGGCTGTGGCTGTGGTCACTGATCTCTTCCGGGTGGAGCGATTCGACCGACGCATCGCACACGGCCGCCGACCGCTGGCTGCTTTATGCGGCAACGGTCGCCGTTCTCGGATGGATTCATGGGCGGCGATCGTCGCCGGGCTGATGGCGCTGTTCGGCGGGGTCGCGGCGGGGGTGTTCGGCGTCACGATCTGGATCCTCGCCCGGATGCTCGGCGGCCATGGCCCGGAGCTATTCCTGGGCACGCGCCTGAACGATCCGCTGGGCTATGTCAACGGCCAGGCCGCATATCTGCTGATCGCCGCGTGGCCCTCGTTGGCGCTCGCCGAGCGGCAGGGGCTCGGCCATCGGCCCCGGCGCTGGCGGGATTCGGAATGTGCGCTCTGGTCGCCCTCACCGGCGTCGGGCTGATGGCCCAGTCGCGGAGCTGGGGCGTTGCGCTCGCCGGGGGCATCGTGGTGACGCTCGCTGTTCTTCCGGGGCGTCCTCGTCGCGGCGCGGCGATGCTCCTCGCCGCGGCGGCGGTGGCGGTGATCTTTTCCCCGCTCTCCCGCGTATGGCACGACCCGAGTCGGGCGACCGGAGTGGCTACCGCCGCAACCACCCGGCATGCGGCCGGGCTGATCCTGATCGCCGCGATCGTCGCTGGCGCGGTCTGGGGAATCGCCGTGCTGGCGCTGGATCGACTGGCTCCGACTGGAAGCCGCGCGAGGACGGTGACCGGTCGGGCGACGGGCGCGGTACTCGGCGCGGCGGTGCTGGCCGTGGTGGTGGTGCTGGCCGCGAATTCAGGATCGATCTCCCATCGCATATCGACCCAGTACAAGGCGTTCGTCCACCTAGCCCCGTCCCCCGGCGGAACTCGGCTTTTTTCGGGCGCCGGCAACCGCTACGACTACTGGCGGGTGGCGCTGAAGGAGTTCACCGCTGCGCCGATCAAAGGCGTCGGGGCGGGCAATTACCAACCCGGCTACTACCTCCACCGGCGCACGGCGGAGTCGATCACCCAGCCGCACTCGATCGAGCTGCAGACGCTCGCCGAACTGGGCCTAGTGGGAGCGCTGCTGCTGGCCGCCTTCTTGGTTGCAGTGATCGTCGGACTGGTCCGCACGGCGCGTGAAGCGACGTATGACGCGTGGGCTCGTACCGTCGCCGTGGCCGCCGGGGGCGCGTTCACGGCGTGGTGGATCCAGACGAGCGTCGACTGGATGCACCTGATTCCCGGCTTGACTGCCATCGCCCTCGCGGCATCCGTGGCGCTCGTGGCCCGCCCCGCGGCACTACCCGACCATTTACCGGTCCTCCGTGCCCGCCTCCTGCCAATCGCGCTGACCGCGGCGGTGACGATCGCCGGCGTCATAACGCTCGTACCACGCGTCGTCTCACTGCAATCGCAGACCTCAGCCGAACATGCGCTCGGCCGTGACGCTCCTCGCGACGCGATCCGGGATGCCAGCACCGCGCTCGAGTACGACCCCAGCTCCGTGTCGGCGTACGAGCTGCGCGCCGCCGGGTTCGCGCGGCTGCACGACTTCCCCAACGCCCACGCCGACCTTTTGAGCGCGCTACGCACCGAGCCCGAGAACTGGACCACATGGGCGCTGCTTGGAGACCTGCTCACGCGCCACGGCAATAACGCTGCGGCGCGCTCGGCATACGCCCACGCCCATGCCCTGAATCCCCTCGAACCGGGGTTGGTGCCTGCCGCCCGGGCGCGGAGCTGACCGGCTATTACCGAGAGCCCTGGCCATTAGACTTGCCGCGGGTGCGCGCCCGGGCAACAACTCTCGCATCTGCGATCGCGTTGGTCAGCTACGCCCTCGGGGCGACGAACGCTTCCGCGCTCCAGCCCGGCGTGTACGCCTCCCCCGGCAGCCCCGCCGGCAAGGAGTACGCGATTCCGCTTCCAAGCGCGCGGGGTCAAGGGACCGGCAAGCCCGTCACACCCGGCCAGCCGGGACCGCTGTTCGGTGTGGGGATCAGCCCTCCCGCCAAAGGCCACACCGCGACCGGCTCCGCAAAGCCCAGATCGGCGGGGTCCAAATCGCAGCCGCGCGGACACCGCCGGCGTGGAGCGGGCAGCGTTGCGGCAGCCACGGGCGCCGGGGGCAGAAACCAGGTCTCCCCCCAGGAGATCGCCAGCCTTACCCATCAAGGATCAGCGGTGCCCCAGGTGGCGCTGTGGGGCGCACTGGTGGTGCTCGGAGGCTTGGCCATTGGCGGCCTGTTCGCGTTCCTCGGCCGCAGGCGAGGCGCGTCGTGAGGACTCGTGAAACCCGGCGCGCTGGCGCTGCTCGCTGGGCTGGCGCTGCTCGCGACTGGCCACGGCGGCAAACGCCAAGTACTCCTCGAAGAAAGCGATCTGGGGACCAGTAACGACGTCCAGCGGCCAATCCGAGTTCCCCCTTTACCACGCCATGGGCGTGGGGATCTACGAGGACGGGCTCAGCTGGAATGAGATCGCGCCCACCAGGCCCAGCAACCCGACCAATCCTGGCGATCCCGCCTACCAGTGGCCGGCCGCGTTGAGCTACGCGATCAGCCAAGCGGCTCAGTACCACATGCGGGTACTGCTCGAGGTGTCCGGAACGCCGACTTGGGCCAACGGCGGCCAGGCGCCGAACTACCCCCCGAACAGAGCCAGCGACCTGGCGGCATTCATGAGGGCCGCCGCCCGCCGCTATCCCTCGGTGCACCTGTGGATGATCTGGGGAGAGCCCTCAAGGAAACCCAACTTCGCCGTCGATCCGACGGTCTCGCCGTATTCCAAGCGCCTGACCCCCTCGCAAGCACGTGCCCCACGCGTGTACGCACAAATGCTCGACGCCAGCTACGGCGCACTTAAGAGTGTGAGCAAGCGCAACCTAGTGATCGGGGGCAACACCTACACCGCCGGCGATATCCGTCCGGACCTGTGGATTAAGTACATGCGCTTGCCCAACGGCCGGCCGCCGCGGCTTGATTTGTATGGGCATAACCCGTTCAGCTACCGCGCGCCGAACCTGGCCAGTCGGCCCTCGCCGTATGACGAGTATGAGTTCTCGGATCTCGCCCGCCTCGAGCGGCTTGTCAACCGCAATCTCGCCAGGCCTCACCAGCGAATTCAGCTGTTCCTGTCCGAATGGTGCGACCCCACAGGTCCCGATATCGAGTTTCCCTGGTACACGACGCTCAACGTTCAGGCGAAATGGATCACCGACGCCTGGCACATCGTGGACAGAACGAACTTCGTCTACGCGCTTGGATGGATCCACGTCTACGACGACCCGGTCGGCGTCCCTGGCACGAGATGCGGGCTCCTGTACAACGATGGGACCCCGAAGCCGGGGTACTACGCATGGACGAACGGAAGCTAGGCCCCGGACTCGCCGGCGCGCGGCCCAGCTCCGACGGACAGCGACTCCAGCGCCTCATTCAGCGTCTTGCTGGGCCGCATCGCCTCATTGGCCTGCTCGCCGTCCGGGCGGTAATAGCCGTTGATTTCCACCCGCGAGCCCTGCACCTCGGACAGCTCTGAGACGATCTGTTCCTCGTCCTCGGACAGCCGCTCGGCCAGCGGCTTGAAGCGCTCCGCGAGCTCTGAGTCCTCGTCCTGGGATGCCAGCTCCCGGGCCCAGTAGAGCGCCAGGTAGAAGTGGCTGCCGCGGTTGTCAAGCTCGCCTGCCTTGCGCGATGGCGAGCGGTCCTCTTCCAGCAACTTGCCCACCGCCCTGTCGAGCGCGCCGGCCAGCAGCTTTGCGCGCTGGTTGTCCTCCTTGTCCGCGAATAGCTCCAGCGATGGCCCCAGCGCGAGGAACTCCCCCAACGAGTCCCAGCGCAGGTGATTCTCTTTGAGGAACTGCTGAACGTGCCGGGGCGCGGACCCGCCGGCACCCGTCTCAAACAACCCCCCGCCGTTCAGCAGCGGCACGATCGAGAGCATCTTCGCGCTGGTCCCGAGCTCGAGGATCGGGAACAGGTCGGTCAGGTAGTCGCGCAGCACGTTGCCGGTGACCGTGATCGTCTCCTCGCCGGCGCGGGCCCGCTCGAGCGTGTAGCGCGTGGCATCGGCCACGTCCTTGACCTCGATCTGGAGCCCGTCGGTGTCGAGCTCGTCGAGCGCCGGCTTCAGCTTGCTCAAGAGCTGCTGGTCATGCGCCCGGTCCTCATCGAGCCAGAAGACGGCCGGCGCGCCGGTCTCGCGTGCCCGCCGCACGGCCAAGCGGATCCAGTCCTGGATGGCGTCGTCCTTGGTCTGGCACATGCGCCAGATGTCGCCGGCCTCCACCTCGTGCTCCAGCAGCGTCTGGCCCCGGTCGTCGACGACCCTCATCTTGCCCGCGGCTTCGATTTCGAACGTCTTGTCGTGTGAGCCGTACTCCTCGGCGGCCTCGGCCATCAGGCCCACGTTCGAGGTGGCGCCCATCTTCGCCGGATCGAACGCGCCGTGCTCGCGACAGTGATCCACCGTCTCCGCGTACAGCGCCGCGTAGGAGTGGTCGGGGATCACGAACTTCGCGTCCTGTTGCTCCCCGTCTGGATTCCACATCTGCCCCGAGGTCCGAATCGCCGCGGGCATCGAGGCGTCGATGATCACGTTGCTCGGCACGTGCAAATTCGTTATGCCCTTGTCCGAGTCGACCATCGCCAGCGGCGGCCCATTCTTGTAGGCCTCATCGATTGCCTCCTTGATCTCCTCCCGCTGCTTATCGTCGAGCTTCTCCGCCGCTCGCTCCAGCGCGGCGATGCCATCGTTGGGGTTCCAGTCGGTGGCGGCCAGCGCCTCCCCATGCTGCTCGAACAAATCTCCGGAAGTAAGCCCGAATCGCATGGCCGAAGATGATCGGGTCCGAGACCCGCATCATCGTGGCCTTTACGTGGACCGAGAACAGAACGCCCTTTTCCTTGGCGTCGGTCACCTGCTCCGCCAGGAACTCGTCGAGCGCCGCTCGGTGCATGACCGCCGCATCCAGCACGTCCCCGGCCTCGACCTCAATGCCTTCTTTCAGCACCTGGACGTCCCCGCCGGATGCGTGCTCGATTCGAACCTCGCCGTCGCGCTCCGCGGTCACCGAGCGCTCGGTCGAGCGAAAGTCGCCGTCGTCCATCGTCGAGACGTGCGAGCGCGACTCGCGTGACCAGTCACCCATCGAGTGCGGGTGCTTTTGCGCGTATTCCTTGACCGAGGCCGCCGCGCGACGGTCGGAGTTGCCCTGCCGGAGGACCGGGTTGACCGCGCTGCCCTTGACCCTGTCGTAGCGGGAGCGGGCCTCGCGCTGCTCGTCGTCGCTCGGGTCCTCGGGATAGTCGGGGATCTCGAACCCCTGACCCTGGAGCTCCTCGATCGCGTCCTTGAGCTGCGGCACCGAGGCGCTGATGTTCGGGAGCTTGATGATGTTGGCCTCGGGCGTCTTCGCCAGCTCGCCCAGCTCGCCCAGCGCGTCGGCGACGCGCTGCTGCTCGTCGAGGCGGTCGGGGAACTGGGCCAGGATGCGCCCTGCCAGCGAGATGTCCCGGTCCTCGACTTCGATGCCCGCCGCCCCCGTGAACGCCCGGATGATCGGCAGCAGCGAGCGCGTCGCCAGCGCCGGCGCTTCGTCGGTCAGCGTGTAGACGATCTTCATCGCCCGCCGGACCCTAGCGCCTGGGCAGACCTGGCCTCACGCACGCTCGCCTGAATTGGGGTGGACGCCCCTGGGGCCGCCAGCCCGGGCGCGAATGATGGCGTCCAGCTGGGCTCCGAACAGGAACACCGTGGTCGAGATGTAGAGGTAGGCCATCACGATAATCACCGCGGCCAGACTCCCGAACACCGACTGGTAGCTCGCGATCTTGGTGAAGTAGAGGTAGAACGCGAGTGAGACGATCACCCACGAGACGATTACGATCGTCGCGCCGAGCGTGACCCAGGGCAGCGTCTGCGGTGTCGAGGGGGCGTGGCGGACCAGCAGTCCGACGGCGAGCAGCAGGAGCGCGACGGTCAGGACCCAGCGCACCAGAAATGCGAACACCTCCCAGGCCGGCGCCGGCGTGCTGGATGGAGACGAACGGTGCCAGCAACGCGCATAGCGCGGCCAGGATGAAGCACCCCCCTACCTCGATCGATAATACGAACGAGATCGCGTAGCGCCTGATAAACGGCCGCTCCCCCTTCGCACCGTAGATCCCGGCCAGGGCTCCCATGACGGCGCGAACTGCCCCGGAGACCTGCCACAGCGCCAGCAGACCGCCGCCGGTAGCCCACAACAGGCGTTTGGACGCGAAGACGTTGTCGACCGCATTCGAGATCACCGTGAACACGGCCGGCGAGACGTTCTCCCGAATCTCAGGCTCGAGATGGTCTCGCCAGACGCTGTTCAAATGCAGCACCCCGGCCAGCGCGAGCACGAACAGCAAGAACGGAATGACGGCGGTCAGGATCTGGAACGAGATCGCGCTCGCGTATGTCAACAGGTCGTTCTGCTTGAAGCCGTCCAGGACCGCGCGCACCCATCCCCTCACCGGGCCCGCACGGTGTGCGCGAACGCCGGGACCTGGCTGGGATCGGAGGGGAGTGCCGGTTGCCACTAACCGGCTCGCACCCTAGCGCCGCTGCTCTTCCTTCGTAGCGGGGCGACTACGACCCAACAGCACCTCGCCGAGGACTCCTCCATCACCTAACGCCCGAAGACGCGCACGAACTCCCGCGCTCGCTCCGGCAGCCCGTCGATCAGCTGGCGCACCTCGCTCAGGCCGCTGCGGAGTTCGGGATCGCCGAACTCCACGGGCATCAGCGAGTCCTGGAGCGCCACGAGCTCGCCCTCGGCCGCCTCCACACCCTCGACCGCGTGGTCCACATAGCCTCGTACGCCGGTCGACGGCGCCTCGGGAACTGGGGTTGTGAACGAGCGGCGTGGCAGCCCGTGCCGGTCGGCAAACGCGGTGTAGGTGCGCTGAGCGCGGCCGTAGGCACGCTGCACGGGTAGGAACAGCTGCCCTTCGAGCCGGTCGCCCTGCTGCTCGTCGAGCTGCTCGTACGCCGCGCTCAGCGAGGCGAGCGCTCGAGCCAGGTGGTCCGTGGCGTCAGCGAGCGCATCTAGCAGTTGCTGTCTGGCTTCTACGTTCGTGTAGGACATCTCAGGTACAAGCTTAGTTACCCAGCTAGCCTCGCCAGCACCGTGCAATTGCGCACACCGAACGGACCGGCGCGCGTACGCCTAAAGGCCGCGGATCAGTCCATAGCCGCGCTGGTTCTGGGCCACGGCGCCGGGGGCGGCGTCGACGCGCCCGACTTGACCGCCGCCGCAGCCGCGGCCGGCGCACTGGGGCTCACGGTCGCGCTGGTGGAGCAGCCCTACCGCGTGGCGGGCCGGCGTTCACAGCCGCCGGCCCGCCAGCTCGATACGTCCTGGATTTCGGTCATAACACAGCTGAGAGACGGTCCTCTCCGGGGGCTGCCGCTGGTCACGGGGGGTCGCTCGGCAGGCGCCCGCGTGGCCTGCCGTACGGCAGCAGACGTCGGAGCGGTAGCTGTTCTGTGCCTGGCATTTCCGGTTCATCCACCCGGCCGTGCCGAGGATCCTTCGAAGAGCCGGCTGCCCGAGCTCGACGCCGTCCGGGTGCCGACGCTCGTTGTGCAGGGCCAGCGTGACCCATTCGGGATGCCGCCTGCGGCTCGCAACCGGGGCGTGATCGCGGTGCCCGGGAATCATTCGCTGCGGGGCGGCGGCGCGATTCGGGAGGCCGTGGCCGACTGGCTTCAGACCGTGCTCGGGACTCACCACAGATCACCGTCGCGCCAGTCACAGACGAGGTCGGAGGTGGTGTCTAGCGGTCCGAGCACCTCAAAGACGTAGACATTCCGGTCCTCCTCCGCGGTCCGCACGCGGCCATCCGGCGTGAGCGCCCACGTCGCTCCACGCCAGGGCTTCCAGCCGCGCGCCGCGTAGAGTCTTGCGCCGTCGTCGCTGGCGCCCAGGGCCCCCAGCTCATAGGCGCCGCGCACCACGCGCTCCAGGGCGGCCATGATCGCCCCGCCATATCCGCGCCGGCGCCGGTCGGCCGAAACCGCCACGCCCTCGACGTAGCCGGTTCGCACTGCGCGGCCGTCATACAAGAGGCGCCGCTGCACGACCGAGCCGTGACCGACAAGCCGCCCCTCCTCCCAGACTAAGGCGTGGATGCCGCCGAGCGCGTGCTCCCAGGCATCCGCGGTCATCTCTTGGCCGAACACATCCTCGAGCAACGCGTGCGCTTGGCGTAGCACGGCGGCGTCGAGCTCGGCGGTGTGGGCCGCCTGCAGGTCCACGTCCCCTACGGCAGCCGCCGCCGCTGACCCCGCAGGCGCTCCAGACGCGACGCTTGGCGCAGGGGCCAGGCGCGCTTGCGCTCCTCGCGCTCGCGGGCACGGACCTCCCGCTCTCGGGCGCGGGTCTCGCGCTCGCGCTCCCGGTCCTCGCTGAGCCCGACCTCCATGAAGATCAGACCGGTGATGGCTACCAGCCCCAGGCCGCCGAGGATCGTGGCCAGCAATCCGCCGGTCTCGCCCTGGATCACCGCACCACAGACGACCCCCACCACCACCGCCAGCGCCGCCGGTCCGTAGGTGAAGATCCGCCCTCGGGCGGTCACTGCCGCGCCCCCCGCACCCGGCGCCACGCCTCAACCAGCAGCCGCCGCGGCGCCTTCCCCTCCCACGCATCGGCCAGGAGCTCGGCGAGCATTCTCTCCTCCGCGCGCTCCAGATCGACGCTCACCGCAGCCAGCCGCTTGCCCCACCAGCGCTCCGAGCAGGCGTGTGGGTGCCGCTCCACCGCGGTCAGGATCCCAGGCTGGTCGAGCATCACGTTCATCGTCCGCTCATCCCACAGTGTGGCGAAGATCTTGCCGCCGACCCGGAACGAGGGGCGGCCGTGGTGATCCTGCTCTGTCACCTCGGGCAGCGACAGTGCCAGCCGCCGTGCTTTACCAGCATCCATTAGAAGGACTTACCTAGGCACCGGTGCCGCCATTCCAACGCGCTGAGAGGTCAGCTTGAACCTCTAGGCCGCGAATCGCAGCTGCGTCTCATACAGCCGACTGTACAGGCCCCCATTCGACGCCAGCCGCGCATGGGTTCCCCGTTCGACGATCCGCCCCTGATCGAGCACAACGATCTGATCGGCGGCGATCACCGTCGAGAGCCGATGCGCGATCACGACCGTCGTCCGCCCGGCGAACAGCTCGGCCACGGCAGCGTGGACCAGGCGCTCGAAGACGGTGTCGAGGTGTGACGTCGCCTCGTCCAACAGCAGGATCCGCGGGTCACGCAGCATCACCCGGGCGATCGCCAAACGCTGCTTTTCACCGCCGCTCAGTCTGTAGCCCCGCTCGCCGACGATCGTGTCGTATCCGTTCGGAAGGTTGGCGATCATCGATTTGGAGATTCGCGCGGCGAATGACCTCGGCCAGCTCCGCGTCGTCTGCGTCCTCACGTGCATACAGCAGGTTGTCTCGCAACGGGGCATCGAGCAGATGCGTGTCTTGGAACACGACGCCGGTGAGTCTGCTGAGAGTCTCGAACGTGAACTCCCGGATGTCGTGTCCGTCGATACGGACGTGTCCCCCGTCGGGATCATGGAAGCGCAGCGCGAGGCTGGCTAGTGGGCTCGCCCCCACCGCTCGGTCCGACCAGGGCGACGAGCTGACCGGGCGCCGCGGTGTAAATGCGACCTCCTCGACCGCTGGGATGGTGCCGCGGCCCGGGTAAGTGAAAGTCACGTCATCAAATCGGAGTTCGCCCTTTGCGGTGGTGAGCGTGCGGGCTCCGGCCTGCTCCCGAATCGCCTGTGGCTCATCTAACACCTCAGACACCCGCCGCCAGTTCGCGAGCGACCCAAGAAGTGACAGCATCCCCTGGGCGCCTGGTGTTCACTGCTGCCAGCAGCCGCAGCATCAACAACGTGGTGAAACTCAAGAGCGTCCCCAGCGATGTCTGGCCGTGAACGACGAGATCCGCGCCGAACAGAACGAAGGCGATCGGGGCCACGACTTGAAGAACCGACAGCCAGGCCAGGTAGGTTCGGCCGGCGAAATCCACCGCGGCGGTGATCCTGACGCCGGCGAAGCTCCTCATTGATCCCGGCGAACCGACCCCGCTCGAGCGACGAGCGCCCGAGGCCTCCTGACCAGCATGATCCCGGCAATCCCGAGCGTCTCCTGGAGGTAGGCGCTCATCGTCGCGAACTGCTCCTGGACCTGCCTGCGCGCGCGCACCGTGCGCCGCGCTGTGCCTCGCGCGGGCAGCATGACGACCGGTAGCAGCACCAGTGCCGCGAGGGTCAAACGCCAGTCGAACGCCACCATTACCACTAACAGCCCCACGGACAGCAAACCGTTCGTGATCAGCGTTGGCACCGTGGTCCCGAGGATCGTCTCGAGCCCGGCGATATCGGTCATCACCCTGGAGAGCAGCTCCCCCGAGTGCGTCGGGCGGAGTACGCGACCGATCGACCGACCAAGTGCTCGAACAGCTTGGTACGCAGATCGGCGAGCGCATTGTGCCCGATGGTCTCGGCGAGATACGTCTGAAGCAGGCCCAGTCCGGCAGATACGAGCATCACGGCGAGCGCAATCCCGAACAGGCCGGCAACGTGCCCGAATGCCCGGTGGGGCTTTGTGACGTAGTCGATGAAATCGCGTAGCACGATCGCCGGAATCACGGCCAGGAGGCTCGAAATCGCCGAGCACACAAGCACCAGAATGAGCCGCCGCCGATAAGGCCGGATATAGGCGAGCACCCTGCCGATAAGACCCCGATCGAGAACGACCCCCCGGCGCGCAAGTGGCCGCGTGAGGTGCTTGACCAGCCAAGCTGCCCCCATCATCGGCGCGACTGTAATGCATCGGCCCGTGATCTCGAGCCCGTGAGAGCTTGGCTAGGCTCCCTCAGTGTCAACGTTCGGTGGTGCTGGGCGGTGAGTCGACCCGGCCGGTAGGTCCCGGGCTGGCGGCGAGCTGACTCATAGGCTCGGTGTCGACCCGGTGGGTCTGACTGGCATGAGTTGTGTCGCTCGCCGCCGCCCGAGGATCGCCGGCCTGACTTGATAGGAGCGTGGCTTCGCCCCAACTGAGGTGTGTCGACCGTAGATCCGCTTTCGCCGGTGTCATCCAACGAAGGGACGAGGCAGATGATCGTGATTGGGTCGGATACGCACAAGGGCAGTTATGCGTTCGCGACGGTCGGCGCCGGAACCGGCGAGCTGCGTGGCAGCGAGGCGGCGAAGGCGACGAGTGCCGGACACGAGCGGATGCTGGCCTGGGCGCGTGGGCTCGATTCAGAGCGCGTGTGGGCGATCGAGGATTGCCGCCATGTGTCAGCCAAGCTGGAGCGGTTCCTGCTGGCGCGGGGCGAGCGGGTGGTCGGGGTGCCACCGAAGCTGATGGCGGGTCGCAGGCGCGGCTCGCGGCAGCGCGGCAAGAGCGACCCGATCGACGCGTTGGCAGTTGCCAGAGCTGCGCTGGAGGAGGGGATCGACTCACTCTCGGTGGCGGTCCTGGAGGGTCCGGCCCGCGAAATCAAGCTCCTTCTTGACCATCGTGAGGACCTGGTCGCTGAGCGCACTCGGATCCAGCAGCGGCTGCGCTGGCTATTGCACGACCGCTGGCCCGAGCTGGAGCTCCCAATCGGCTGCTTGGACCGGATGGTGTGGCTCGACCGGCTGGCTTCTCGGCTGGCGCGTGCGGCTCAGGATGCCGACGTCCGCGTGATGCGCGCGCAACTGCGCCGGATCAAGGAGCTCACCCGCGAAGCCACCTCGCTCGAGCGTGAGCTGCTTCTGCTGGTTCGAGGCCAGCAGCCCAAGCTGCTGGCGCTTCCCGGTGTGGGAACGTTGACGGCAGCCAAGCTGATCGCGGAAGTCGCTGGGATCGAGCGGTTCCGCTCCGAGGCCAAGCTCGCTCGCCTCGCCGGCATCGCGCCGATCCCGGCTTCCAGCGGCGAGCGCATCCGAATGCGTCTTGACCGTGCCGGCAACCGCCAGGTCAACGCGGCCTTTCACCGCATCGCCGTCACCCAGCTCCGGACGCATCCACCGGCCCGCGCCTACGTCGACGGTCGGATCGCCGAGGGCAAGACCAAGCGGGAAGCACTACGTTGCCTCAAACGCCACCTTGTCAGGACTGTCTTCAACACCATGAAAACCACAACCAGCGAGATGCCCGCTCCGGCACTCGCCTTGACATAAGAGCAACTCGTGAACGTCGATCGCCAGTTGGTGCTGAGCCGCCTGACCGGGCATGCCCTTTCCGCCCGCCTCGTCAAGGCGCTTCGCGAGGCCAGAGTCGATTGCGTGCTGCTAAAGGGAATCAGCCATGAGCTGTGGCTGTATCCGGACGGGACGCGGCCGCTTAGCGCTGACATCGATGTCCTAATTGCCCCGAGCCACCTGGAGGAAGCCTGTCACGGGCTCTTGCGGTTGGGGATGAGAGAGGCGCGTGACTCGCTAGGACCTCGGCGCCACGCCCTGGAGCTCCGGTACTTGCCGCCACCTGGAACCGGTATGCCGGTTGAGTTGCATCAGTCATTCCACTTCGTGCGTGTTCCGGTTGCGCATTGCTGGGCGGTGCTCACCGCCGACAGGGAACAGATAGACG
>CAWGIU010000005.1:0-135618 GCA_963822735.1 uncultured Actinomycetes bacterium | reverse complement strand
AGCCCGCCTAGGCGGGTTTTGCGTTCACCAGCGGTCGCAACCGAGGTAAATGCGCTCGATTGCAAACCGATTGCAAACGCGCGCCATCTAGGCCGTCCCGAGCACGATCGCGGCCACCTTCGCCGCTGCGTCCTCCTGCATCGCTGGGATAACGTGACTGTAGCGATCGAGCGCGAGGCTGACCGTCGAGTGGCCGAGCCGCTCGCTCACGACCTTGACGTCAAAGTCCAGCCTGGAGGGTGCGCGTGGGATCGGCTGAGCCAAGCGTCCCCGCGCGGATGGGCTAAGGAAAAGCGGTCTTCGGCCGATAAGAGGTTTGACCGGCCAGGTGGGGTGCGGCGCTTCAGTGGTGTATGTCCGCGATCAGGCCGCCTTCATCCCCCAGACGGATAAGGAGGATCAGTAATGGGAAGCTCGATCAGGAGCACGCTCGTCGCGTTCGTCGTTGCGGTCTCGGCGCTCGGCATCTTCGCGATGGGTAGCGCGAGCGCAGCTTCGCTCACTCACTGCCAGCACGTTCGCGGCTACTACAACGTCCAGGTCAGCGGCGTGAGTTGTAAGCGGGCGGCGCCGGTTCTTTGGCACGCCCGTCAAGGAAGCCTGCACCCCAGCGGCTGGAACTGTAGGTCGACGGGTCACGGGCCGGGGGGCGGCTTTCCCGTCGAGACGGTTTGCAGAAAGCAGCGGGAGGTAGCTCGCGGCTGGGTGATCGATGGGCCCGCGTAGAGCTAAGCGGATTCTTCCTGTCGTGCGGGCTCGAACGCGAAAGAGGTTGCACCGGATTGGCGCTTTGGAGAGGGCGGTCTGGGGGTGCTCGCGCGGGAACGGCTCCTCGCGAGGGATCGAGCGCGAGTCCCACGAGGACATCGCGTATCGGGTGATCGCTGCGAACCGTGTTCCGGATCACTCGACGATTGCCGAGTTCCAAGTGGCTCCTTCCTACACAGATCCTCGGACACTCCCGCGGATTGGTCAAAGGAGCCAGAAGTAAGAGGCCTACTCGGCACCCGTTCGGCCATCGACGCAGGGATGAACGTGCGATCGTCTGGCCTACTCCGTCGGGGGTCGAGGATCTTCGCCGTGATCGTGGCGAGTTGCGGTAGCTGCCTGTCAGTTCCGAGCAGGAATGATCCCGATCGCCAGGAGGTCGGAATCTGGATCGGTTGTGACCTTGATGGGGGTCCCAGGCTGGTCACCAGCAACCTTAATTGCGGTCACCGTGCTGTTGCCGTTGCCGACGACGTAGGCGGTCTGGCCATCGGGAGTGAAGGCGATCCAAGCGGCTGTGTATTCGCAGGGAGTTTGATGGGTGAGCCTGCTGTGACCGGGGTGGTCGTGAGATTGAATGGGACGACGTCGTTGACGCCCTCGTCGGCGACCGCTACGTAGCCCTTGCTGCCATCGGGGGTATTTCCATTTCGATGCCGGGGCCGGGGAGCGGAATGGCCGCGCCGGGAGTGTTAGTGGCCAAGGTCACGGGCGTGAGCGAGCAACCTCCTTTGTTCACGACATACGCGGTGCGGCCATCTTGGGCCACCGCGATCCAGTTGGGGTTGAGACCGACTTTGAACGACGGCAATACCTGACCGCTAGCACCACCATTAGTAACGTGGATCGGGGTCACCGTGTTGCCGGCCGCGGAAGTTGTGCCCCAGTTCGCCACGTAACAGGTCTTTCCGTCCGGAGCGAAGGCGACCGTGTTAGGTCCAGCATAGGGGATAGAAATCCTCTGCCCGACTCGTCCTGTGGCCAGGTTTACAGTAGTAACCGTTTGTCCTCCGTAGTTCGCAGTCCATGCCCATTGCTCATTCGTGTGGGGCACAAAAGCGATGGCGACTGGCTTGGCGCCCGACGGCAATTTAATCGGTTGCCCTAGCTGTCCTGTAGCCAAAGTTATACGCGTGACCGTGTTGGTGACTTCGTTCGTTACATACCCGGTTTTGTTGTCCGACGTAACGATCAGGTCATTGGTCCCCGTCCCCTGGCCGAGCTGGATCGGGGCCCAGGTTCTTGGTTTTGAGGTCGGTGGGAAAGACCGTGCCCATACCCGGCGCCTTGCCATTGTCCTCAGCGTTCGTCACATACGCAATCAGCCGACCGCTGCTCGGAGCGCCGGATCGAGTACCCGAACCCGATTGAGAACTCGAGCACGCTGCAACCACGGATACGCAGAACATTCCACTCGCCATCAGAGCGAGGCGGGCGATCCGCGACTTCGAAGCGATCCTCCGGCCAAGCCGCACACTCATCATCGGTTCACGCTCCACCTTTTCCATCCTGGTCTGCCCCTCGCTTGGACGCGGTCTCCGGCCCTGATGCGAGGTAAACCTAGTGCGGCCCAATCCGGCCACCGCCCCCAACACCCCACATCCAGTCGTCTTCGCACAAACAACCTATGCAATGACGCGAAGAGCTAAGTCCCCCGCTCCGGAGCCCGCTGGCGCGCGCTCGGCTGCGGCCGATAGCTGACGACCCGCAAGCAAGCAGCGCGAGCGCCGGGGTGGCGCAACTTTTCCGTGCCGGTTGTCGTTCTAGAGGTGCAATGAGAGGTGGGGAGGGGAGATGAGTCGCGTTCGTTCGATGGTGTTGTGCTCGTTATTTGCTGTCGCAGGGGCATGGATCGCGGCGCTGAGCCTGGGCCTGCTCGCTGACGCGGCCGCCCGGCCCACGCGGGGTGGGCTTTCTCATCAGCGAACGTTGGCGGCATATGGGCGGTTGCCGTTGTCGTTTGCGCAGAATCGTGGCCAGGCGCCGCCAGATGTTGCGTATGTGGCGCGCGGGGCGGGGTGGACGCTGGGACTTGGCCGAGGCGGCGCGGTGCTTTCGCTGGCCCATAGCCAGCGGTCGAGCAGCAGCCTCTTGACCGTCAGTACTCCCGGCGGGACGCTGGGCTCACCGAGTGCGGAGCAGCGGCTGCCGGGTCGGGCCAGCTATTTCAGTGGCAACAATCCCCACCGCTGGGTGACCGGTGCACCGACGTTCGCCCGGATCGTGTATCGGGACGCGTGGCCAGGGGTGGATCTCGCCTTCCACGGTCATCAGGGGACGCTCGAGTACGACCTCGACCTGGCGCCGGGTGCCGATCCGGGACGGGTTGTGTTGCGGTTCGCGGGTGCCCAGGCGGTCAGGCCGGACGGGCACGGGGGAGCGGTGATCAAGCTCGGTGGCGCGACTGTGCGGATTCCGGCTCCGCGCGCCAAGCAGGGCCGCGACGCCGTGTCAAGCCGGCTAGTTGTCAGCCGCGAGACGGTTCGCCTCGCCCTTGGCAGCTATGACCAAGCCCGGGCTCTGGTCGTTGACCCCGATCTTGTCTACTCAACGTACGTCGGCGACTACGCCGGCAGGGGGATCGCGGTCGACTCAAACGGCGACGCATTCCTCGCCATGGGGCCCCTGTGCAAGTACGGCTCCGGCAACTCGGTTGTGGCTGAACTTAACCCGAGCGGTACGGCGGTTCTGTACTCGACGGAGCTTGGAAACGCGACCAGTAGCTGCACCTCCGCCAGCGGCATTGCCGTCGACTCAAGCGGTGACGCATATGTCGCAGGCGGTGGGTCGGTTCCGATCACGCCTGGCGCCTACCAGAGCGCCTGCGCGTCCGCCTACGGCAATGGGTTCGTGACGAAGCTCAACCCTGCGGGCTCCCTCGTTTACTCGACCTACCTGTGCGGCGGCGACCCCACCGGGATCGCTGTCGACCCAAGCGGGGAGGCGTACGTGACGGGCCAGGCGGGGACGTCGTTCTCGACCACCGCCGGCGCCTACCAGACCACGTACGGCGGCGGTAATAGCTACGCAAGTCAGCTGAACGACGCGTTCGTGGCGAAGCTAAACCCCGCGGGCAGCGGGCTGGTCTACTCGACGTATCTGGGCGGAGGCGGCGGTGCGTCGGGCAGCGGGATCGCGCTCGACTCATCAGGCAATGCGTACCTCACCGGCTACGCTGGCGCGTCGTTTCCGACCACATCCGGGGCCTATCAGACCAAGTTTCGCGGTCGCGGTCAGAACAACGCTGGCCTCGGTTCGAACGCGTTCGTGTCCAAGCTCAACCCGTCGGGTAGCGCGCTCGTCTACTCCACCTATCTGGGGGGAAACGGCGGTTCAGGTGATCGCGGCACCGGGATCGCTCTTGACTCCCGCGGCGACGCCTACCTGACCGGCTCGACGGACTCGACGAACTTTCCGACCACCTCCGGCGCCTACCAGACCAGTCCTCCCGGCACGGGCGTCCTCAGCTCCACCGCGTTCGTGGCCAAGCTCAACCCGATGGGTAGCGCGCTCGTTTACTCCACCTATCTAGGCGGCCGGGGAGGCGCGTCCGCGAGCGCAATCGCGTTCGACCCCTCAGGCGACGTGTATGTCACCGGCACCGCTGGCAGCCCGTTCCCGACCACGCCCGGCGCCTACCAGCCTACGTTCGACACCAGCTCACCCGGCAGCGGCCCTACATCCGTGTTCGTGGCGAAGCTCGACCCTGCTGGCAGCTCGCTGCTGTATTCCACCTACCTGGGCGAAGGCGCCGAGCCCCCTTACTCCACGGGCAGCTTTGGGATTGCGGCCGACGCGGCAGGCGATGCATACGTCACAGGCGTCGCCGGCAATTCTTTCCCGATCACCACCGGCGCTTCTCAGATCACCTGCGGTTGCAGCGGGTTCGCCGCCAAGCTCTCGCTCGGAGCCGACGTGCTCTGGGCGCCCCAAGTCTCGCCGCGTACGTTCGCGTTGACCGGGCGGAGGGTCAACCGCCGCTGCGTGAAGGTGACCCGCGCGAACCGCCGCCACCGACGCTGCACGCGGCCCATCAAGTTGCAGATCAGCTACCAGCTGACCCGCCCCGCGCACGTCACGTTCACCCTCACACGGCTGCTCCCGGGTCGTGTGTCCCGCGGCAGCTGCGTGCCACAAACGCGCAAGAACCGCAAGCACCGCTCCTGCACCCGGCCGTTTGGCGTCCCGGGAACCCTTACCGCGGCCGGCGGTCTGGGCATCAACGGCTACACGTTCAACGGACGGATCGGCGGGCGGAAACTCGCCCGCGGCCGCTACCAGCTGACCGCTACACCGACCGTCAACGGGCAAGCCGGCACGCCGCAAACGATCGGCTTCACGATCGCCAGCTGAGTCGGCACCGCCCGTCTGCTCCGGATTGGAGGTTCGAGTCCTTCCCGGCCCAGGCTTCCGAACATTCCGGTGGCACCCATGATCAAAATCATCGACTAGCCGCTTCCTTGGAAACCGAGATCATCCGCGCCTCATCGTGGCCAGCCCCTCCGTCTTCTCCCACAGCCTCTGGGCTAGGGCTTCATCGTGCGTCGGCGCATCGGTCGAAACTTCCTTGCGGCGCTTGAAGTAGCGGCCGCTGACGCCGACGAGCGACGGATCGCTGGCGGCCCAGACGATCGTGTCTGCACCCTTCTGCACGCTCGCCATGAACGGCCACATGAGCGTCCCGATGAGCTTGTAACCCAGCGGCAGCGTCGCCCCGATTCCGGTACCCCGGACAAAGCCCGGATCCACTGCATTGACGGCGACGCTGTTCGGATCGAGCCGCCGCGCGAGCTCGTAGGTGAACAGGATCAGCGCCAGCTTCGAGTTGTTGTATGCGCGTTGCCCGCTGAAGCGGCGCTCGCTCTGAAGGTCATCGAAGTCGAGCTTGCCGCCCTTATAGCCCGTGGATGCCACGTTGAGGACGCGCGCCGGGGCGCTCGCTTCAAGCAGCCCCACCAGCCCGTTGGTAATCAGGAACGGCGCCATGTAGTTGACGGCAAATGTCAGCTCCAGCCCGTCCACCGTGACCTGACGCTGACCGACGTCGACCCCGGCGTTGTTGATCAGGCCGTCCAGACGATCAAACCTTTCCCTGATCTCGGAGACCATCTGATGCGCGCCGGCGGCGGAGGAGAGATCGGAGACCACGAGCTCCGCATCGCGATTGCCGGTCACCTCCCGAACCCGGGCGACGGCTTGCTCGCCCCGTTCTCTGCCCCGGGCTCCAAGGATCACGCGCGCGCCCAAGCTGGCCAAAGCCTCGGCGGTGCTCAGCCCGAGCCAGAGGTCGCTCCGGTCACCAAGAACGTCTTTCCCGACACGTCCCCGCCAGCAGAACGCCATGACTGCGCCATGGGTCAAGGCTAACCCCGCTGGCTAAATCAAATGACTAAGGCTCGTCCACCACGGCCGCGTGCCCGAGCCGCTCGAGGACCTGCTCGAAGACTTCGTGCGGCTGCGCTCCGGGGACCAGCAGCCGCTGATCGATGACCCACGCCGGCACCCCTCCAGCTCCGAGCTCAATTGCTGCCCGAGTGTGAGCCTCGACCCGCTCGGTGTAGCGCGCGTCGTGCAGAGCGTGCTTGACCTCGTCTTGTTCCAGCCCGACGGCGTGCGCCTCCTCGACGAGCACGTCCTCGTCGCCGATGTCGCGGCCCCGTCCCCAGTAGGCATCGAACAGGCGGGGGTGGAGAGCATCGAGAACGTCTCGGTCGGCCGCGAATTCGGCCAGCGCCAGCGCGGAGCGTGAGTTCGGGATCTTCTCGAGTGTGCCCGCGAATGGCAGTCCAGCCTGCTCGAACATCGCCCGCTGGCGCTCGACTAACCCGGAGCCGTAGCGCTGCTCGAGCTCGGCTCGCGGGATGCCCTCGGGCGGATACTCCGGGTGAAGGTCAAACGGCCGCCATTCGATCCGCGCGCCGAACCGGCGCTCCAGCCACGCGGCCCGTTCGAGGCCCACGTAGCAGAACGGTCATATGTAGTCGCTCCAGACGGTGATCAGCGGCGGGGCTTCGACCGACTCGGCCATGGGATTACTGTAGTGCCACCGCAACGCAGTTCCGGTCTGGGCCGCCGTCTGTCTCGATCTGCCGTGGCGCGGCCGGAGAGGCCTGAGCGTTAGCGTGCCGCGGCGATGGGACCTCCTGACGACCCCTCGCTCCTGACGGCGCTCGAGGCCCGGACGGAGATCGAAGCCGGAAACCTCTCCGCCGTCGAGTTGACCAAGGCCGTGATCGCCAGGGCTCAGCGCTTGAACCAAAGCGTGAACGCCTATCTGGAGCTTGACGCGGAGGGCGCGCTCGAGCAGGCCCAAGCCGCAGACCGTCGCCCGGATCGGCCGCCGCTGCTGGGCATACCTGTGGCGGTCAAGGCAGTGATCGACGTCGCAGGTCTGGCGACCACCGCGGGAGCCGCACGCTGGCGCCGCTTTCCAAAGGAGGACGCCGCCGTCGTGAAGCTACTTCGCTCGGCGGGAGCAGTCATCCTGGGAGCCGCTCACACCAACGAGTTCGCGTACGGAATCGACGGACGTAATCCGCATTGGGGCGACTGCCGAAACCCACGCGACCCAAGTCGCCTATCGGGGGGATCGAGCTCCGGTCCGGCCGCCGCGACCGCCGCGGGGATGGCGCTCGCCGGTCTCGGCACGGACACCAGCGGATCGATTCGAGTCCCGGCGTCTTTCTGCGGTCTGGTAGGACTTCGGCCGACGCCGGGGGCGCTGCCGCTCGAGGGCATCGTCCCGCTGGCACCCTCGTACGACGTACCTGGGGTGATGGCGCGTAACGTTGCCGACGTCGAAGCAGTGTTCGATGCCCTTGCGAGGGCCAGGCAGGCTCGAACCGGGCGGAGCCGAGCTGGCGATGATCTCGTCTCGAGCGGCTCCGACCTTCCCCTTGCGAACCTGCGAGTCGGCGTGGTCGAGGAGCTGATGGAGCTCGTCGAGCCCTATGTCGCGAGCGGTATCGGCGAGGCAATGCGCCGCCTAGAGTCGGCCGGAGCCTCGGTCGAGACCGTTCACCTGCCGGTCCTCGGCGAAAGTGCCGAGGTCCACCGCGTGATCCAGCAGTCTGAAGCGGCGCACGTTCACGAGCCGTGGTTTGAGTCTCAGCGGACGCACT
Organism: uncultured Actinomycetes bacterium; assembly: GCA_963822735.1. GTDB lineage: Bacteria > Actinomycetota > Thermoleophilia > Solirubrobacterales > Solirubrobacteraceae > Palsa-465. Next base: position 127,729 of record CAWGIU010000005.1, on the reverse strand, counting down.
ACAGCGAACCCGTTCGCGCCCGGCTCGAAGCTGGGCGGTCGCTGCTGGCGACCGCATATCTGGCCGCGGTTGAGGCGCGACGCCGGATCGCCGCCGAAGCCGCCGACAAAGTCCGCGGGCTCCATGTCCTCGTGGCACCGACGGCCGCGCTGGCTGCCCCGACTAACGGGGAAGCGGATGTGATGATCAGGGGCATCCGTAGCCCGCTGCGGTCAGGCCTCTTGGGCTGCGTCGTTCCCACGACCCAGCTGGGCGGCCCCATCATCTCGGTCCCGGTGGGCACTCATGGCGGCTTGCCCTACGGCATGCAGATTGTGGGACGTCCCGACGACGAAGCGCTGGTCTTCCGCGTGGCCAGAGAGTGCGAGATTCCGCTGCCTCCCGTCGAGGCATGAAAGCGCTCGCCTCGCCGACGCTCGGTTCTCCGACGGTACGGAGGACGCGGGGGGTCCGCGAAGGGGGCGCTCCAAGGCCCTTAGGGGATGGGGAGATCGTGAGTGTGGGTGGCGCGGCGCCGCTGCCGGGCGGTCAGCTTTGCCTTGTTCACAGGGGTGACGACCGTCCAGTGCCGCCCGACAGGACAACGTTGCAGCCTCCACCAGCCGAGCCGGAGCGACTTCATTGATGCCGCGGGGATCCAGATCGTCGTGAAGAGGTGACCTTCGCTGCAGCGGACGACGAGATTGCCGCCCGGCTGCCGCGCACGGATCCAGGTGCTTGCCATCTCGAGTACGACGAGGGACGCGCTCAGCAGCGCGACGCGTCGGCGGGATCGACTACCGCCAGCGCTCGGCAGACGAGTCGATTTCTCGCTTACGCCGGGCACAGAGTGATCCTACCTCTGGTCGTGCGGGCTACGCCCGTGCGCTGGCGATCGCGCGCTTGAGCAGTGGCGAGACTGCCGACCACGATTGAGGCGGCGTGGCCCCGACGACAACCACGGTCGACCTTGGACCTTTGAGCAAGCACGCGATCTCCACGTAGTCAGAGCGGACCGCGGTGGTGTAGGAGTCGAGCACGCACGAAAACGTCTGTTTGCCGACCCGCCGTCCCGTCGTCTTCGCCAGTGTCCGCACGGTTCGGTCGCCCTCATCCCTGTTGTGCTCGATCCGGAACCGGATCCAGTCGGACAATGTCTCCGCGCCCTGGCGGGGCGTCAGGTTGAGATAGCCCACATATGCGCTGGCGCGAGTAGAGAGAGCGGCGGTGGCGGTGCCGGGATCTCCCGCGATCCGCCGCCATCCAGGCGGATAGGCGATCGACGCCCCCGAGGGAGTATCTGCGGACGGCCAGCCCGCGGGCGGGGATAGCGGGCGCAGCCAGGCAAACGCATCCTCGGAGGTACCGATCGCTGACGCCGGCGCGGTCCCAGCGCTGCTATACGGATTACGGGTATTGGATTTCGGCCCGCCTCCGCCGCACCCTGCGACGAGGGCCGTAACGACGACGATGGCGAGAAGGCCGACCCTAGAGGTTTCCGTCCCCGTCACTGGGGCCACCGTTGTTGTCAGCATCGCGATCACCGGCGTTCGGTCCCTGAGGAATGCCGGAGGAGCTCGAGCTCGGCTTCGTGGCTTTCGACTTCGAAGTCGACGAACTTGAGGAGGAAGTGGACGCCGCTGCCGGTGTCGACGAGGAAGACGCCTTCGTTGAGGAGGAAGAGCCTCCGCCGCAGCCTGCCGCTGCCGTTGCCGTTGCCAGGACCAGTAGAGCAGCGCACGCCAGACGCCGACCAGAATTGAAATGCCTTGTCATATTCGACCTCCGTAGTTTGAGCGCGTCGGTGACGGCACAATGCTGTCAGGCCGTCACACCAAGAGCGACGCCAGGTCGCGCGCGAACCTTCCCTCCGCCGGCAGCTAGGCGGACGAGGCCGGAGGCGTCCCCGAGCGCCTGGCGCTCACTGATTCCACTTGTCGGCGGTCTTTTTCTTGTGGCCTGAGCCCTTGGCGCGGACGCTCTCCTCGTCCGGTGGCCGATCTGCCGCCTCCCGGGAATGCTCCTCCGCGCGGGCTCGCGACTCCTCGGCCTTGCGGTCGACTGCGTCGCGCATCTGCTCCATCTGATGCTCATGGCGCTGCTGTCTATCGGTCATTTCTCATCACCTGTCGTCTCTCGAGGCTCACTACCCGCCGCGCCGCTGGCCGCAACACGGCTGCACGAACGTTTACGGCGGTCAGGGGGAGGCCAGATATCGATGAACGATGAAGCTGTTGCTAAGTGACTCGAGCGCGTGCACGACGTAATCATCCTGGCGATCAAGGGGCTCGCCGGCGGGAGTCTGGTGGTCGCCTTCGCGCTCCTCTCGCAGGGGCTGAGCCCGAAACGCTTCGCCGGTCTGTTCAGCGCGGCGCCGGCAGTCGCTCTGGCCGGGCTGGCCGTCGTGCTTCTCGACAAGGGCCCGCACGACGCCCACCGGAACGCTGTGGGGATGATCGCGGGCGGTGCGGGGATGATGGCGTATGCCGCCGCCGTTATCCCTCTGCTCAGAAGGACACGGGCCCCGCGGGCGGCGGCAATCGCCATGGCCGCGTGGTTCGGCGTCGCTGCGCTCGTAGCGCTGCCGGTGATGCTCTTATGAGTGCCGACCGCCGCGAGCCGACGATCACCGATCGCTTGAGCGAACATCCTTCGCTTGACGCCGGCAAGGTAGCCGAGGTCCGTTCCCGCGAGCTCCTGTACAGGTTCGTCGCGGGCGCTCTGACGTCGGTGGCCGCCGGCGCGCTCACGCTGCTCTTTGGGCCCAGGGTGGGAGGCGTCTTCTTGGCCTTCCCGGCGATCCTCGCGGCCAGCCTCACGCTGATCGAGAAGGAGGAGGACAGCGCCGACGCCCGCGCGGATGCGCGCGGAGCGATCGTGGGGGGAGCCGCGTTGACGATCTTCGCGGTGGTGGCCGCGCTCACGATCGGCCACGTTGCTGGCGCCATCGCGCTGGCCGCAGCGGCGGGGGCCTGGCTGCTCACCGCGCTGCTCGCCTACGCCGTGCTCTGGTGGCGCTAGTCCTCAGCGCACGCCGGGAGCGAGCTCGCGTCCTAATAGGGCGATCGCGTCGAGGTCGTCGTGCAGCAGGTGCTGGCACATGACGCGGCTGACGCCTGCATCGCGCAGACCCGCGAGCTGCTCGGCGGCCTGCTCTACCGTTCCCACGATCCATGCGGGCGGCGGGTCGGCGAGGAAGGCATCGGCGTCGCCGTCCTGCACCTCCGCCAGCCGCTCGGCGCGCTGACGGAGCTCGTCGCCGTCGGCGCCGATCAACATGCCGGTCATGATCGATAGCGGCAGCGGCTCCCGCCCCGCGCGCTCGCACGCCTGCGCGATCGTCGCGCCGCGCTCCTCGATGTCCTCGAGCGTCGGGAACACAGTGTTGTACTCCTGCGCGTAGCGTGCCGCCAGCGCTGCGCTCCGTGGACCGGCAGTGCCGCCCACGATCAGCGGCGGATGGGGGCGCTGCACGGGCTTGGGCTGCGCGTTCAGAGCGTCAAGCGTGTAGTGCTCTCCGGAGAACGAGAAGTCCTCGTCCGTCCAAGTGCCGAGCACGATCTGGAGCTGCTCGTCGAGCACCGCCATACGCGTCGCGGTCGGGGCGAACGGAAATCCGTATGCACTGTGCTCGCGCTCGTGCCAGCCGGCGCCCAGACCAAGCTCGATTCGGCCGCCCGAGATCCGGTCCGCAGTCACCGCGAGCTTCGCCAACAGCGACGGATGGCGGAAGCTGGCCGGGGACACCAGCGTGCCCAGCCGCAGCGTCGAGGTGACGGCCGAGAGGCCGCAGATCGTTCCCCAGGCGTCGAGCGATCCTCGCTCGGGATGCTGACCGTCGAGGTTGACGTAGTGGTCCGAGCGAAACAGGGTGCCGATCCCGTGCTGCTCGCATGCGCCGGCTAACGCGACCCACTGCTCCCAGGTCACCCCTTCCTGTCCCTCGATCATCAGACACAGATCCACGCGCCGCGATCGTATCCGTCCCCGCGCTCTACCGCGCGCTGCAAATGCATCACCCAAGGCCCTGGGTGGGTACGCTGCCGCCCGTGGGGTCTGTGCGGCTGATCGCCTCCGTACTAGGCGCAGCGGCGCTGCTGGCGTTGTCTGCGCCAGGGGCGGCGCTCGCGGGCACCTACAGCTGGAGTCAGCCCGGCGACTTCTCCCCCAGCGCCGGCGCCAACCCGCAGCAGAAGTACGGACAGCCGGCGTGGGGCTACTACCACGGGAGCCTCCTGGCCGGTCTGGCTCCACTCTCCTACGACTCGACCCTTCCCGGTTGGGACGACTCGAGCGGAGACTCGGTGCAGCAAAGCGGCGGCAACCTCGTCATGCAGGCAGGGGCAAATGGTGGGAACGGCAGCAGCGTGACGGTCGCCTGGAACGATCCCTTCAACTCGAGCCAACCCATCACGTGGAGCTACTCCAACAGCGCCGGGACGATCCCCTGTCCCGGGTTCAGCGTCACCGATCAGAACGGCAACTCCGTACCCAGCGGCTCGCCGGTAACAGGTCCCGTCTATGTGACGGCGAGCAGCCTGCTGCTGGCTTGCTCCGAGGACATTCAGATCCAGCTCCAGACCACCACGCCGACCGTCACGCTGACCGCCCCCGCGACGGGCGCGACATTCACCAACGGGCAACCACGGTTTGCGGGCACCGCCAGCACGGCCTTCGACGCTTCCCCGACAGTGTCCATCCCCATCTACTCAGGATCATCGGCCTCCGGTTCGCCGCTCGAGACACTCACAGCCGCGACAGGATCTGGCGGGGCCTACTCGGCAATTCCCACCAGCCAACTGCCCAGCGGCACGTATACCGCGGTCGCTCAGCAGGACGATCCCATCGGTCAGACGAACGTGAGCGCGCCGGTGACGTTCACACTCGACAACAGCTCGCCGGGAGTGACCCTCGACTCTCCCGGGTCCAAGCCCCTGCTGACTTCCACGCCGACGTTCACGGGCACGGCCGGGATTCGCTCGAGCGACGCCAAGCAGGCGACGCTGACGATCTACACGGGCTCGAGCGTCGGGCCCACGCCGGCTCGTCAAATCACCGGCTCCGTGGACTCCTCCGGTCACTTCTCGATCAGGGTCTCGCCGGGTCTCGCCGACGGCGCCTACACCGCGGTCGCCTCTCAAGCCGCCGGGAACGCGGTCGGCTTCAGCGTTCCGCTCAGCTTCCGCGTCAAGGTCCATCCACCCGCGCTGGCGCTCGGCTATCCGGGCAGGCAGGCGACGGTCCCCGGCCCGAAGGCGTTCTTCTTCGGTCAGGCCGGTAGCGCACTCGGCGACTCGCCGCGAGTAACTGTCGAGCTCTGGCGCGGAAACCGCGTAGGCGGCAAGATCCTCGGCAAGGCCAGCGCTCGAGCCCAGGGCCCCAGCTGGTCACTGCAGTGGCCGCGTCGCCTCCCATATGGGCGCTACACGGTACGCGCCGTGCAGAGCGACGACGCCGGACACACAACATTCACTAAAGGACGCACGTTCAAGCTTGTTGCCGCTCGCCCGACGATCCGCTCCGCGGTGTCGGTGACGAGCTCGAACGTCGCCTCCCTGCGAATCAGCTGCCTGCCGCGAGGCCAAGGTGCCTGCCAGGGCAGTGTCCTGGTGGTGACCACGCAAAGCTTCCGCACGGTCCCCGGCGGCCCCGCCGGGCCGTTGCGCGTGATGTTCACCGATGCAGCGATCCCGGCCGGCGGTACCGCCGTGGTGAGCGGAACCGTGTCGGACGACGTTGCCCGCGTGTTGCGGAGCGCCGGAGGGGTGAAAGTGCGCATTGCCGTGCTCCTCAAGCACGCCAGAGGGTCGACGACCGATGCCGCCGCTCAGACATCGCTCAACATAGGCTCGTGATCGCTCGCTACACGCGGCCGGAGCTCGCCGAGATCTGGTCGGACCACGCCCACTTCGAGGCCATGCGGCGGGTTGAGGTGGCGGCCGCTGAGGAGATGGACGGACCGAGTGCCGAGGAGCTCGATGCGATCCGTGGTGCGAGCTTCACGGTGGAGGCCATTGCCGAGCGCGAGAAGGTGACCGACCACGACACCGCGGCGTTCGTCGACGTGCTGTCCGCCTCCGCCGGCCCCGCTGGCCGCTGGATCCACCACGGCCTGACCTCCAGCGACGTGCTCGACACCGGCCTGGCCATCCAACTGCGGCGCGTCGCCGAGCTCGTACTGCCGGACTCCCGGCGGTTGGTCGAAGCGCTCGCCGCGAGGGCGCGTCGGCACGCGCACGCACTGTGCGTGGGCCGGACCCATGGGATTCACGCCGAGCCCACCACCTTCGGCATGAAGCTGGCCTCGTTCGCGTTTGAGGCCAACCGCAACGCCCAGCGGCTCGAGCGGGCCTTCGCCCACGCGTCGGTCGGCGCGATCTCCGGGGCGGTCGGCACCTACGCCTGGTCCTCTCCCGACTTCGAGCGCCGCGTGCTGGGGCGGCTGGGCCTGGAGGCAGAGCCGGTCTCGACCCAGGTCGTGGCCCGCGACCGGCACGCCGAGCTGCTGTCGGCCATCGCCCTGGCCGGCGCCGGCCTGGAGCGCTTCGCGACCGAGCTTCGCCACCTGGCCCGCACCGAGGTGGGCGAGGTCTCAGAGCCATTCGGCGCCGGGCAGAAGGGCTCGAGCGCCATGCCCCACAAGCGCAACCCGATCAAGTCAGAGCAAGTCGTCGGTCTGGCGCGCGTGCTGCGGGGCAACGCGCAGGCAGCGCTCGAGGACGTCGCGCTGTGGCACGAGCGCGACATCTCGCATTCCTCCGTCGAGCGCATCATCCTGCCCGACTCCACCACCCTGCTTGACCACATGCAGCGCCGCGTTATCTCCCTGGTCGATGGGATGGTGATCGACGAGCGACGGATGCGCGACAACCTGGAGCTGACCCACGGCGCGCTGTTCTCCCAGGCCGTGCTGCTGGCGCTCGTCGACCAGGGGCTGAGCCGGGACGACGCCTACAGGATCGTCCAGCGCCTGGCGCAGCGGGCGATCGATGAGCGCGTTCCGCTGCGGGAGCTGCTGGGCGCCGACCCCGCGGGCGCAACCCTCGATCTGGACGCGATCTTCGACTACGGACCGTATGTCCGCTACGCCGATGAGATCGTCGGCAGGCTCGAGCAGATAGTGCCGCTGCCGGCATCTGTGACGCACTAGCCAAAAGTTCGTCAGAAGAGCGTCGCAAGGCGGCAAGACCGGACGGCGGGGTGGGATCCTCGACACCATCGCCACCGACGAACCGGACACCACCAACCGCTCAGCGCCGTCCCTCGCGACCCCCGGTTCAGGACGCCCGCATAACGGACGTGACGAACCGCGCCTCGTTGATGTCCTCGGTGAGGGGTCGCCCGTGTCCGTCTCAGGACCGCCTCACGCCAGGATCAACGCGATCGTAGAGCGCCAGCGTGGTCACATCACCCGAGCGCAGCTCCTCGCGGCTGGAATCACTAACGCCGCCATCGCACGGCTGGTCGACGGCGGCCGCCTGGCCCGCGTTCATCCGAGTGTCTATGTCCTATGCCCGTTCATTCCGGTTTCGCTCACCCGAGAGACCGCGGCGCTACTGGCCTGCGGTCCCAACGCGCTCCTGAGCCACTCCAGCGCTGCAGCGCTGTGGAATCTGCGGACACCGCCACACGACGTCATCGAGCTCACGATTGCCAGCCGCCGACATCGACGCCAACCCGGGATCCGCGCTCATCGAACCGGTCACCTCCTTGATCGCGACGTTCGCGTAGAACAGGGCCTTCCGGTCACATCCCCGGCGCGGACGCTGCTCGATGAGGCGGCGAGCGTGGGCAGCCGTCAGTTGGAGCGGGAGCTGGACGAGGCGTTAAACGTCCTGCGAATCGTCCGCCTCGCCGAGCTCGAGGATGTCCTAGCTCGAGCCCACGGTCGTCGAGGCGCCGCCTTTCTGCGCCGCCTCCTCACCGCCAGGGCGACCGAAGCCATCACCCAATCCGAGGCCGAGCGGGCGTTCCTGCACCTCGTGCGGAGAGCCGGGCTTCCCGTACCCGAGACGCAGGTCAAGCTGGAAGGCTTCACCGTCGACTTCCTCTGGCCCAGGCAGCGGGTGGTCTTTGAGGTCGATGGTTACCGGTTCCACACGAGTCGCTCGGCGTTCGACCGCGACCGTCGTAAGGACCAAGTGTTGAAAGGAGCCGGCTTCGACCCCAACCGGGTCAGCCGCGACCAGGTCATGCACGCACCGCTGATGGTGATCGCGCAGGTGGGCGGGGCGCTCGGCCGCACGGAGCGTCGGCCGTAGGCGCTAAAGCGGCGATTGCGCCCGCCGGAAAGCGCCTAGCATCGGCCGCGTGAGCACCTTAGCTGAGGCGACTCCGCCCACCATGCAGTCGTGATCCTGCCGGAGCGTCCTCGCGAGCTGGCGGCGCAGCCTGTAGCCGCTTGGAGCGAGCCGGTGACGATCCCCACTTACCCCCCGGGGGAGCCGGAGCGCAATCCGATGTTCCTGGAGCAACGGGTCTACCAGGGCTCGAGCGGACGCGTGTATCCCAACCCGCTGATTGAGAGCGTGTCCGACCAAGCGGTCGACTGGCAGTGGGAGGCCGTGCACCTGGAGAACGAGTTCATCCGCCTGATGGTGCTTCCGGAGATCGGTGGCCGGATTCATGTAGGCCAGGACCGCACCAACGGCTACGACTTCTTCTATCGCCAGAACGTGATCAAGCCCGCTCTGGTGGGGCTGCTCGGGCCCTGGATCTCGGGCGGCGTTGAGTTCAACTGGGCCCAGCACCACAGACCGTCGACGTTTATGCCCGTGGAGTGGGCGATCGAGGATCTCACCGACGGGGGCCGCACCGTGTGGTGCTCCGAGCACGAGCCGATGGGGCGCATGAAGGGGATGCACGGAGTCACACTGCGCCCGGGGAGGGCACTCGTTGAGCTGCGCGCCAGGCTGTTCAACCGCACCCCGGAGGTGAAGACCTTCCTCTGGTGGGTGAACGCGGCGGTCCACGTGCACGACCAGTACGAATCGGTCTTTCCGCCCGACGTCAACTACGTCGCCGACCACGCCAAGCGCGCGGTATCGACCTTCCCCGTCTCACGCGGTCGCTACTACGGGATCGATTACGGACGGCGACGCAAGCGCGATGCGGACCTGAGGTGGTATCGGAACATTCCGGTCCCCACGTCGTACATGGTGGTCGGCACCCGCGAGGACTTCTTCGGAGGCTATGACCACAAGGCGCAGGCAGGTTTCGTCCACTGGGCGGACCATCGGATTTCCCCCGGCAAGAAGCAATGGACGTGGGGTAACGGGGAGTTCGGCCGCGCCTGGGATCGCGAGCTGACCGATGCCGATGGCCCCTACGTCGAGCTGATGGCCGGGGTCTACACCGACAACCAGCCGGACTTCAGTTTCCTCGCGCCATATGAGACCAGGACGTTCGCCCATTGGTTCTATCCGATCCAGCGCATCGGGCCCCCGCGGGCGGCGAGCCCGGACGCGGCGCTGAGCTTGACCGTCAGCGAGGGCCACGCTCGCATCGGCGTCGCAGTGACCGCCGAGCACGAGCGAGCGGTGATCCGCCTGCGTGCTGCCGGGGCGGATCAACGGGGACCGGACCGCGTGCTTTTCACGCGGACGCTGAAGCTGTCCCCTGCGCAGCCGGCGGTGATTGAGCGGGTACCGGTGAAGGGCTTCAGCGAAGCCACGCTGAGCCTGACCGTCGAGGCCGGCGGGCGACTGCTGGCCTCATACCGGCCGCTGCGGCCGCAGACCGCCGCTTCTCTGTCGCCGGCCACGGAGCCGCCCGCCCCGGCCGAGACCGAGACGCTCGAGGACCTCTACCTGACGGGGCTTCACCTCGACCAGTACCGGCACGCCACTCGCCATCCCGAGGACTACTGGCGGGAGGCGCTAGCCCGGTCGCCGGCCGACTCCCGCTGCAACACGGCGATGGGCTGGTGGCGGCTTCGCCGCGGCGAGTTCGACGCGGCGATAGCGCATTTCGAGACGGCGATCGCCACGCTGACGCGCCTCAACACCAACCCCTACGACGGCGAGCCCTACTACGGGCTGGGGCTGGCGCTCCGCTACGCGGGCGAGCCGGCGCAGGCAGAGGAGGCGCTGGCCAAAGCTTGCTGGAACGAGCCCTGGCAAGGCCCTGGACACTTTGCCCGGGCGCAGCTGGCGGCTGGCCGCGGCAACTTCGACCAGGCCATCGACCTCCTTGACCGGGTGCTGGAGCGCGATCGAGCCCAGCTCGCCGCGCGTGTACTTCGCGCTGCGCTTCTTCGCCGGGTGGGCGACGCGGCTCGAGCGGCGGCGGAGATCGCCGCGGTCCTGTCCGCCGATCCCCTCGACGCCTGGGCCCGCGAGGAGCTGCGGCACCTGCAGCTCGCCGTCGAGGAGACGGCGACAGAGCCTCTCGGCGACCCACAGACAGTGCTCGACGTCGCGCACGATTACGCCGCCGCCGGGCTGCTGCCGGAGGCGATCGAGCTTCTCCAGCGCCTGGCGCCACAGGCGGCGCATCCCATGGTGCGCTACACGCTCGGCTGGCTTCTGGCTCGAGCCGGTGACCCGCAGTCGGCAGCCACCGAGCGACGGCGCGCGTCCGCGGAGACGCCCGATCGCTGCTTCCCGGCGCGCCTTGAGGAGATCGATGTTCTGGAGAGCGCGATCGCAGCCAATCCCGCCGACGCCCGCGCGCCCTATTACCTGGGGAACCTGCTCTATGACCGGCGCCGCCACGATGAGGCCATCGCCCTCTGGCGTGGGGCGGCCCGGCTGGATCCCCACTTCCCCACCGTCCACCGCAATTTGGGCATCGCGGCGTTCAACGTGCTTCACCGCGGCGGCCAGGCGCGGGCTGCCTACCGGCGAGCACTGCGAGCCGACCCCTCCGACGCCCGCGTGCTGTACGAATACGACCAGCTCCAGCGGCTGATGGGCGAGCCGGTGCAGAAGCGCCTGGCGCTACTGGAGCGCAATGCCGAGCTGGTGCAGGCGCGAGATGACCTGACGGTGGAGCTGCTCACGCTGCTGAACGGGCTCGGTCGCCACGAGCAGGCGCTGGGCATCCTCCAGACCCGCCGCTTTCACCCCTGGGAGGGGGGCGAGGGCAGGGTGTCTGAGCAGTGGGTGAAAGCCAACCTGGGCCTGGCCCGTAGGGCGCTGGCCCAAGAGGACCCGGCCACCGCGATCTCCCATCTTCGGGCGGGCCTGGAGCGTCCGCACAATCTTGGCGAGGGCAAGCCGCCGCTCGCGGCCGACAACGAGCTCCACTACCACCTGGCGCTGGCGCACCGCGCCGCCGGCCGGGATAGGGAGACCGAGCGTTGGCTTCGCCGTGCCGCGGCAGCGCAAGGGGAAAGCCACGCGCCGCCGGGGGCGACGAGCTATTGGCGAGCTCGTGCGCTGCAAGCGCTTGGAGATGAAGCGGGCGGGACTCGACTGCTGAACGAGCTGTTGCGTTACGCCCGCAGGCGCGCCAAGCAGCCGCAACGGATCGACTATTTCGCGGCCTCGGTCCCCAGCTTCCTGGTCCTCGCAGACGATCTCGACCGTCGCAATCGGATCGAGTGTCGATACCTAGAGAGCCTGGCCAGCGCCGGTCTGGGCCGCCGGCGGGCGGCGGTCGTCGGCCTCCGCGAGGTGTTGACGCGCGATCCCGCTCGTTGCGACGCCCGGTGGCACCTCGATAGATTGCGAGGTGCCCAAGTCGGCAAGCACTAATCCATCGACGATGCATGCCCGGGCCAGGGGACCGGCGGGCGATGCAAACCGATAGCAGGCGGCTCGCGCTGCGTCCACCAATCAAAGGAGCGCGAATGAAGAGGGAGAAGATGCCACGGCTGCGCAACGCGACGGCGGTTCTCGGCGCGCTGGCCGCGGCGGTTGTCGTGGCCGCGTGCGGAGCGGTCAGCAGCGGAAGCTCTAGCAACCCCAATGCTTCCAGCGCCAAGCACAGTGGCTCGGTCAAGATCATGTACCTGCAAAAGCAGGGGTCGCAGGACTACTTCGTCGACGAGATGAATGGCGCCAAGGCAGCGGCAGCCGCTCTGGGCGGCGTCTCGATCACGCCGGTGGACGTCAACATGGACAACAACGCGACGGTCAACGCGGTTAAGGGCGCCAAGGCGCAGGGGATCAACGGGATCATCATCGTCCCCCCCGACGGCTCGACGGGCCCGGAGGACTGGAAATCGGCGAAGCAGTTCAACATCCCGATGATCTCCTCCGACGACGAGGTCTGCACGAACAATCCCAACCCCGACAGCTGCAAGCCAAACGATCTGTTGCCCAGAGTCGGCTTCGACGCCCAGCAGATGGGAACCGACGTGGGCCAGGAGGCAGGGACGCTGTTCAAGCAGAAGAGCGGCTGGACGTCCGCCAACACCCGGGTTCTCGAAGAGTGGCAGTTCTCGACGTCAGTCTGCACGCCGCGCGTGACCTATGCCGACAAGCTGTTCCGTCAGACCGGCGGGCCCAACGCGGCGAGCATTCAGGCGATCAAGGTGGACACCGACAACAGCCAGTCGGGAGATCCGCAGTCGGCCCAGAGCAAGACGCAGTCCACGCTCAACGCCTACCACAGCGTCAAGAACTGGGTCGTGCTTGGCTGCAACGACCAGAACGTGGCCGGCGCGGTCACGGCGCTGTCCGACGCCGGCGTCAGCCCGGCCAACATCCTGTCTGTGGGCCTCGGCGGCGACGTGGCGTGCAAGGGATGGGGGGCTAATGCCGCTGACGCGATGGATGCCGCGCTCTTGCTCAACGGCTCGAAGGTTGGGTACGACGCCGTCACCGCGATCGTCAACCACATCCGCAACGGCGCCAAATTCCCGCAACTCGTGACGGTCCCCGTGTCGATGGCCAACAAGTCCACGTGGCGGGCGACGGGCTTCAAGTGTCATTGACGCTTGGGCGCGTGAACCCAACGCGGGGTCCGGCGCCGCCGGACCCCGCAAGCGGATGACTGAGCGCACCGAACTGCGACTGGAGGGGATCTCGAAGCATTTCCCAGGTGTAAATGCGCTCTCGGACGTATCGGTCACGCTCCGCGGCGGCGAGGTCACTGCGCTGATCGGTGAGAACGGGGCCGGGAAGTCGACCCTGCTTCGGATCCTAGGTGGTGACTACGGTCCTGATCGCGGCCGGGTGATGCTGGATTCGGAGCCTCTGCACCTACGTTCGCCGCGGGACGCCCACCGGCGTGGCATCCGCATCATCCCCCAGGAGCCGGAGGTCATGCCCGACCTCTCGCTGGCGGAGAATGTCTACGTCGGTCGCCTGCCCCGGCGCGGCCGCTATTACGACCGCGCTGCGCTTCACAGACGTGTGGCGGACGACATTGAGCGGCTCGGGTTCGCGCAGGTGATCCAGCCGGAGACGCCGGGCCGCGAGCTCTCGTCCGCCGGGCGTCAGCTCGTGGAGGTCCTGCGGGCCATGACCGGGGCAGCGCGGGTGATTGCCTTCGACGAGCCAACCTCAACACTCACAGGCACGGAGGTGGAGCTGCTGTTCCGCTTGATTCGGCGCCTGCGGGAGGAAGGGCTGGCGATCGCCTATGTCTCGCATCGCATGAACGAGGTGTTCGAGATCGCCGACCGGCTTGTGGTTCTCCGCGACGGCCGCCTGGTGGCCGAGCGTCAAGCCGAGGGGACCTCGGAGGGTGAGCTGGTGCGCCTGATGGTGGGTCGCGACCTGACTGGCGTGTTCGACCGCCGGCCCGTCACAGGCGGCTCGCCGATCCTGGAGGTGAAGAACCTGACCACCGACGACGTGCGCGACATCAACCTCACCGTCCACGCTGGCGAGGTGGTGTGCCTGGCCGGTCTGGTCGGGGCAGGCAGGTCGGAGCTCGCCCGGGCGATCGTCGGCGACCTTCCGGTGCGGGAGGGCCAGGTCCGGATCGACGGCAAACCGCTGCGCGCCCGCCAGCCGAAGAGCGCTATTGCCGCCGGCATCGGTCTGGCCCCCGAGGATCGCAAGCTCGACGCCCTGTTCATGGAACGAAGCGTGAAGGACAACATCACCCAGGTGGTGCTGAAAGACCTCACCCGGTTTCACTTCGTCCGCCGCGGCGCGGAGCGCGCGGTGGCGCAGCGATACGCCGATCGTCTCCACGTCCGCACGCCATCGCTCGATCAGCTGGTCAAGACCCTATCCGGGGGAAACCAGCAGAAGGTGACGTTGGCGCGGTGGCTGGCACGACGGCCGAGGGTGCTGATCCTCGATGAGCCCACGCGTGGAATCGATGTGGGCGCCAAGGCCGAGATCTACCGGACGATCGCCGAGCTGGCGGAGGGTGGATTGGCGCTGCTGGTGATTTCCTCCGAGCTGCCGGAGGTCCTGGGCCTCGGTGACCGCATCATCGTCATGAAGGAGGGGCGAATCGCGGGCGAGCTGCCGCGCGGGGAGGCGACCGAGGAAAAGGTGCTCGCCCTGGCCCTATCCGATGAACTCGCGCTCAGCGAAGGACAGCCGGCATGAGGCCGACACTGTTCGCCGACCGCCCAGCCGCCGAGGCATCTGCGGCGCCGACCGACGCCGAGCGGGCCACGGGGCGGTCTGGCTGGCGCGCGTATCTGCTTCAGCCGGGGGTCATCCAGAACCTGGTGCTGGTCGGGGTGATCGTGCTCCTGGCGGTGATCTTCGACAGTTTCAACTCGGGGTTCACGTCTCTGGCCAACATCAAGGCCATCGGCCAAAGCGCGGCGGAGGTGGGCGTGCTGGCCGTGATCGAGACCGTGGTCATCATCTGCGGCGTGCTCGACATTTCGGTCGGGGCCCAGGCCGGGGTGGCGTCGGTGATCAGTGCGATCGTCTACTCGAGCGCCGGCAACTCGCTCGAGAGCGTGCTCGCGGCGATCGGACTAGGGGTCGTGCTGGGGGTTATCAACGGCGTGGTGATCGTCTACGGCCGCGTCAACTCCATCATCGCCACGCTCGCCACGTTCTCGGGCTACAAGGGCCTGGCGTTGGTCATCACCAATGGTCAGTCGAAGGGCTACGTGGGCGGCAATGGCTTCTACAACTTCCTTGGCAGCGGCTCGATCTTCGGCTTTCCGACCGCAATCTGGGTGTTTGCGCTGATCGCGCTCGCCACCGGTGTGATGTTGCGCTACACGGACATCGGCCGCAACATTTACGCGATCGGCGGCAACGACACCGCCTCGCGCCTGGCGGGCATCGACATCAACAAGTATTTGATCGCCGTCTACGCGCTCACCGGCGCCGTGTGCGCGATCGTGGGGATCATGATCACGGCGAATGCTGGGTCCGCGCAGCCCACCACGGGTCAGACCGGCCTCGAGCTGCAGGCCATCACCGCCGCGGCCCTGGGCGGCGCGATGATGACCGGTGGCCGCGGCGGCATCGGGGGGACCGTCCTGGCTGTCCTGCTGATCACTACGCTCGTCAGCGGCCTCACGTTCCTGCAGGTCAACAGTTTCTGGGGGCAGATCGCACAAGGCATCATGCTGGCCGTGGCGGTCATGCTCCAGAAGCTGCGCAGCGGCGAGCGCCGGGTCGGCAAACCGACCTGACGGACCGTCATCGCCACCGGCTACGATCGAGCCATGAGCGCTCTAGCCGATCTCCCGCTGCTCGCCTCGGGCAAGGTCCGCGAGATTTATGACCTCGGCGACACGCTCCTGATCGTCGCCTCGGACCGCGTATCGACCTACGACGTCGTGCACCCCAACCCGATCCCGGACAAGGGCAACGTCCTAGCCGGTCTCTCGACGTTCTGGTTCGAGCGCACGACGGAGCTCGTGCCAAACCACCTGATCTCAGTGAGCGAGGGTGTTCCCGCTGAGGCCCGCGGTCGGGGCATGGTCGTCCGCAAGCTCGAGATGCTGCCCGTGGAGTGCGTCGTCCGGGGCTACATCACGGGCTCCGGGTGGAAGGACTACCAGGCCACCGGCGCCGTTTGCGGTATCGGCCTGCCGGCCGGCCTGCGCGAGTCCGACAGGCTGCCCGAGCCGATTTTCACGCCGACCACGAAGGCCACCACGGGGCACGACGAGGCAGTCGATTTTGAGGGCGCGGTTCGCCTGGTCGGCGACCGCGCCGTTGCGGAGCGGCTGCGGGAGATATCGATCGAGGTCTACGAGCATGCAGCGGAGCATGCCCGGCAGCGGGGGATCATCCTCGCGGACACCAAGTTCGAGTTCGGGCTTGACTCAGGCGGCACGCTGACGCTGGGCGACGAAGTCTGCACGCCCGACTCCTCGCGCTTCTGGCCCGCGGACGAGTACGAGCCCGGTCACGGACAGCCGAGCTTCGACAAGCAGTTCGTGCGCGATTGGGCTTCCTCCACGGGCTGGGACCGCACCCCGCCGGCGCCGGAGATTCCCGAGGAGGTTGTGGCGCGCACGCGCGAGAAGTACCTCGACGGCTACGAGCGGATCACGGGCGAGCCGTTTGAGGAGTGGCTGCGCCGCACCGCGGCGTGATGCACGCCCGGGTCCTCGTCAGGCCCAAGGAGGGGATACTCGATCCGCAGGGGCAGGCCGTGGAGCGCGCGCTTCCGGCGCTCGGCTTTCAGGGCGTGCGCAACGTTCACGTCGGGCGGCTGATCGAGCTAGAGGTCGAGGATCCGTCGCGGCTGCCGGAGATGTGCGAGCAGCTGCTCTCGAATCCGCTGATCGAGGACTACGAGATCGTCGAGGACGGCCGGTGAAGTTCGGCGTCATCCGCTTCCCCGGCTCGTGCGACGAGGTCGACGCGCTCGGCGCGGCGGCGCGCGTCGGCGACGCGGTGCTGCTGTGGCACGGCGAGCGCGATCTACAGGGTGTGGATGCCGTGATCGTGCCCGGCGGCTTCTCCTACGGCGACTACCTCCGGGCCGGGGCCATCGCCCGCTTCGCCCCGGTGATGGAGGCGGTCATCGAGTTTGCGCGGGAGGGTGGCCTGGTGCTCGGGATCTGCAACGGCTTCCAGGTTCTGTGCGAGGCGGGCCTGCTCCCGGGCGCGCTGCTGCCGAACACCTCGTTGCGGTTCGTGTGCCGGCAGGTGTCGCTCGAGGTCGTCGACGCCGAGACGGCGTTTACGCGCGAGTGTCCGCCGTCGCTGTCGATCCCGGTCAAGCACACCACCGGGCGCTACTACACCCCGGAGCCGGCCCGCGTGCTGCTGCGCTACGCACCCGGCCAGAATCCCAACGGCTCGCAGGACGACATCGCCGGCGTGTGCAACGACGCCGGGAACGTGTTCGGGCTGATGCCCCACCCCGAGCACGCCGTCGACCTGCTCGCCGGGTCAAGCGACGGTTTGGCGATCTTCGAGTCCATGCGAGCCGAGGTCGATGACCGCATTCTCGCCTAGCCGGCATCGGGAGCTGGGCCTAACCGACTCCGAGTACGAGCTGATCGTCGAGCGGTTGGGCCGCGAGCCCAACGAGGTAGAGCTCGCCATGTTCTCCCTGATGTGGTCAGAGCACTGCTCTTACAAGCACTCGCGCCGGCTGCTCGCGCGGCTGCCCACCGAGGGTCCGCACGTGCTGCTGGGGCCCGGTGAGAACGCCGGCGCCGTCGACGTGGGCGACGGCCTAGCGGTTGCGTTCAAGGTCGAGTCGCACAACCACCCCAGCGCCGTCGAGCCTTTCCAGGGCGCGGCGACCGGGGTGGGCGGCATCCTGCGCGACGTGTTCGCGGTCGGGGCGCGGCCGATCGCCGTGCTCGACTCGCTGCGCTTCGGCGATCCGGACTCATCCGGGCGCTCGCGCTACCTGCTCGAGCACGCCGTGGCGGGGATTGGCCACTACGGCAACTCGATCGGCGTCCCGACCGTCGGCGGCGAGCTCTACTTCGAGGAGAGCTACGAGCAGAACTGCCTGATCAACGCCATGTGCCTGGGCTTGGCCCCGAAGGAGCGTCTGATCCGCTCGGCGGCCGCAGGGGTGGGCAATGCGGTCGTGCTGCTGGGTGCGCTGACCGGACGCGACGGCATCGGCGGGGCCTCGGTACTGGCCTCAGCCGAGCTGGGCGAAGGTGACGAGGCCAAGCGCCCCTCTGTCCAGATCGGCGATCCGTTCGCGGAGAAGAAGCTGCTCGAGTGCTGTCTCGAGCTGCTCGACAGCGAGCTGCTCGTCTCGCTCCAGGACCTCGGAGCCGCCGGCCTGACCTCCTCGGCCGCCGAGATGGCCAGCAAGGGCGACGTGGGCATCGACATCGACGTCTCGCGTGTGCCGCTGCGCGAGGCGGGCATGGAGCCCTTCGAGATCATGATCTCCGAATCCCAGGAGCGCATGCTGTGCGTCGTCGAGCCATCGCGCGTCGACGACGTGATCGCCGTCTGCCGGCGCTGGGAGACCCGCGCGACGCCCATCGGCGAGGTGACCGACACCGGGCGCCTACGGGTGATGAATGGCGAACAAGTCGTCGGCGACTTGCCGGTCCAGGTGTTGGTGGATGACTGCCCCGTATACGAGCTGGAGGTGAGCGACCGTCCCCCGCCACGCGGCGGTCGCGCATCGCGCGCTAGCCGCGGGGTGGGGGATGCGTCACGCATCCTCGTGGATCTCCTCGCGACCCCGAACCTCTGCTCCCGAAAGCCGGTGTATGAGCAATACGACTGGATCGTGCAGTCGCGCACCGTGAGGCGGCCCGACGAGGCCGACGCCGCGGTGCTGCAGCTCCCCGACGGCTCCGCGATCGCCGTGTCGATCGACGGCAACGGGCGGCGCGTGGCCTGCGATCCGCGCAAGGGCGCTGCCGAGGCGGTGTATGAGTGCGCGGCCAACCTGGCCTGCGTCGGCGCCGAGCCGCTGGGGATGACGAACTGCCTGAACTTCGGTAACCCCGAGAAGCCGGAGATCGCCTGGCAACTGACCGAGGCCGTGGAGGGCATCGCCGAGGCCTGCGAGGCGCTCGGGATCCCGGTGGTGGGAGGCAACGTGTCGCTCTACAACGAGTCGCCCCAGGCGGCGATCTTCCCCACGCCGGTGATCGGGATGGTGGGCAAGCTCCCGGACGCGTCACGCGCGGGCCGGCTCGGCTTCACGCTCGAGGGCGACGCGATCGCGCTGGTGGGGGACTTCGATCCCTCGCTCGCGGGCTCGGAGCTCGAGAAACTCATGGGTGACGGGCCGCGTGAACCACTCCCCGACACGGAGGCTGCCCGTGTCCGTGATGCGCAGGAGAAGATCCGGCTGGGGGTCCGCTCCCAGGCGCTGCATAGTGCCCATGACATCGCCGAGGGAGGCCTGGCGGTGGCGCTGGCCGAGTGCTGCATGGCGGGCGGCGTCGGGGCCCGGGTGACGCTGCCCGACGGCGTCGAGCCGTTCGCGGAGGCGCCGGGGCAGGCGTTCGTGGTCTCGGGTCCGGCTGAGCAGCTGACCGGATTCCGTCAGATCGGGATGGTGGGCGGAGAAGCGCTCGAGATCGCCGGTCAGCTGAAGCTGCCAGTTTCCGAACTACGCGGGGCTCACGACGGGGCCCTCCGCTACCCTTGACTGAGAGGGCTTTCATGCCTCTGCTCTCTGACCACCGCGATGGCCCGCGCGACGAGTGCGGCGTCTTCGGGATCTACGCGCCCGATCACGACGTCGCCCGTCTCGCGTACTTCGCGCTGTTCGCATTGCAGCACCGCGGCCAGGAGTCGGCGGGCATCGCCACCACGGCGCGCGGCGGCGACATCATGGCCATCCGCGACCAGGGCCTCGTGGCGCAGGTCTTCGACGAGCACACGCTCAAGACATTGTTGGGCGACATGGCCATCGGCCATGTGCGTTATTCGACCACGGGGTCCTCTCACTGGCAGAACGCCCAGCCGGTGGTGCGCGACGACGCCCGCGAGCTGGCTCTGGCCCACAACGGCAACCTGATCAACTCGCTCGAGCTCTACGAGGAGCTGCGCTCGGAGGGCGTGCCGTTTCACTCGAGCTCCGACTCCGAGATCATCGCCGCGCTGCTGGCGCGCCACCCGGCGGAGCGGATCGAGGACGCGGTGGCCGACGTGGTGCCGCGACTGCGAGGCGCGTTCTCGACCGTGGTCATGACCGGCGAGGCGGTGGTTGCGTTTCGCGATCCGCATGGGCTGCGGCCGCTGGCCTTGGGGATGATCGAGTCGGCCGATGGCGCCTGCTACTGCGTGGCCTCGGAATCGTGCGCCTTTGACCTGATCGGCGCGAAGTTCCTGCGCGAGGTGCACCCCGGCGAAGTGATCACGCTGACCGAGAACGGTTTTCGCGCGCGCGTCGTGGGCGAGGCCGAGCGGCGCGCCTTCTGCGTGTTCGAGTACATCTACTTCGCCCGCCCCGACTCGCGCATGGGCGGCACCGTGCTGCAGGTGGCCCGGGCCAAGATGGGGGAGATCCTGTGGCGCGAGGCGCCGGTCGAAGCCGATCTGGTGATCCCCGTCCCTGACTCGGGCAACGCCGCGGCGCGCGGGCTGGCCCGGGCCGCAGGGCTGCCACAGGACGACGGCTTCATCAAGAACCGCTACGTCGCGCGGACGTTCATCCAGCCGGGCCAGGACCTTCGCAAGCAGGGGCTGCGGCTGAAGTTCAACCCGCTTCCGGAGGTCGTGGAGGGCAAGCGGTTGGTCGTGGTCGACGACTCGATCGTGCGCGGCAACACCACCCGCCAGATCGTGCAGATGCTGCGCGAGGCGGGCGCGGCGGAGATCCACCTGCGCATCTCGGCCCCGCCGATCAAGCATCCATGCCACTACGGCATCGACATGTCCACGCGCGAGGAGATGATCGCCCACGGCCGCACGGTCGAGGAGGTGGCCGACGAGCTGAACGCCGACTCCCTGCACTACTTGTCGCTGGGTGGCGTCTACGAGGCGATCGGCGGCTCGCGCGACGAGCACTGCGACGCCTGCTTCAGCGGCCGCTACCCGCTGCCCGGGACCGAGGCCGCCAGCGGCAAGCACGCGCTCGAGGCCGCGCTGGCCTGAGTCGAGCGCTACGGGCCGGCAGGGCCCTAGCCGCCGGGGGCGGCGCTATGGTCGCCGACCCCATGGAAGCTCCCGAGCAGGCGCTGGCGAAGGTCTTCGGCTATCGCCGCTTCCGACCGGGGCAGGCGGCGGCCGTGGGGGCCAGCCTCTCCGGCCGCGACGCTTTGGTGGTCATGCCCACAGGGTTCGGCAAGTCGCTCTGCTACCAGCTGCCGGCGCTGATGCGCGGCGAGCTGACGGTCGTCGTCTCGCCGCTCGTGGCGCTGATGGAGGACCAGGTGGCGGGGCTCGAGCGCGTCGCACCCGGGAAGGTCGAGGTCGTCAACGGCCTGCGGAGCGGGACCCGGAACGCAGCGGCGCTCGAGCGCGTCGCACGAGGCGAGGTACGGCTGCTCTACGTGGCGCCCGAGCGCTTCGCGATGCCTGGGTTCGTCGAGGCCATAGGGCAGGTGCGGATCGGTTCGTTTGTGGTCGACGAAGCCCATTGCGTCTCGCAGTGGGGGCACGACTTCCGGCCCGACTACTTCGCGCTGGCCGAGGTTGCGCAGCGGCTGGAAGCGCGGGCCACCATGGCTCTGACCGCCACGGCCACGCCGCGGGTGGCCGGCGACATCGTGCGGCGGCTGGCGCTGCGCGACCCGGTGCTTGTGCGCACCGGGTTTGACCGCCCCAACCTGACGTTCGCCGTCGCCGCCTGCGGGGGCGCCCTCGACAAGCGGCGCAGGCTGGCGGCGGCGCTGGGAGCGCCTGACGCGCTGCCGGCCATCGTCTACGCCGGCACGCGCAGCGGAAGCGAGCAGCTGGCGTCGGCGCTCGCGGTCGCGCTTCGCCGCGAGGTCCTGCCTTACCACGCCGGGCTCGATCGCGCGGCGCGGGCGGCGGTTCAGGAGCGCTTCATGTCGGGCCGGGCGCCGGTGATCGTGGCCACCAATGCGTTCGGGATGGGCATCGACAAGGCAGACGTGCGGACGGTGTGCCATGCCAGCGTGCCGAGCTCGCTCGAGGCCTACTACCAGGAGGCGGGCCGGGCGGGAAGGGACGGTCTTCAGGCGCGCTGCCTGCTGTTCTCCGAGCGGCGGGACAAGGGGCTGCACGTGTTCTTCATCCAGCGGGCCCGTGTTCCCGAGGGAGCATTCGAGCGGGTCTCGGAGCGGCTGCGGTGGGC
Organism: uncultured Actinomycetes bacterium; assembly: GCA_963822735.1. GTDB lineage: Bacteria > Actinomycetota > Thermoleophilia > Solirubrobacterales > Solirubrobacteraceae > Palsa-465. The sequence goes on along the minus strand of CAWGIU010000005.1, from coordinate 105,709 downwards.
GGGCGCGGATGGGCGCTACGACCTGCGGGCCGCGGAGCTCGCGGGCGTGGTCGGCGTCCGCGACGACGAGGCGGCACTGCGCGCGGTGATCGGTCACCTGGCGCGGGCGGGGTTCGCCAAGCCGTCGCCCGCCCCCCAGAACCGCTTCGCGGGGGAGATCGTGGCTGACTGGGACCGCGTGCTGCTCGGGCGTTGCGTGTCCGCGGCTCGCGACGCCGAGCGCGCGCGCTGGGCCCAGTTCCGCGCGGTGTGGTCCTATGTCGAGGGGCGGGGGTGCCGGCGGCGAAAGCTGCTGGAGTATTTCGGCGATCGCTCCGCGGCGAGCCCGATCGGCGAGTGTTGCGACGTCTGCGGCGGCGCGGGTGACGGGCGGTGCGCGGCATGAGGGTCGCGGTCCTGGCCTCGGGGGAGGGCACGAACCTGCAGGCCATGCTTGACCGAGTGCACGGTCGCGACGGCGTGTCGATCGTGGCGGTGGCCTCAGACAAGTCGCTGGCCCGGGCGCTCGAGCGGGCGCGCGAGGCGGGGGTGGAGACGGGTCTGTTCCCCAGCGACGAGTATCCGGACCGCGCCGGGCGGGATCAGGCGATGGCGGCCTGGCTCCGGGCTCGGGACGTGGAGCTCGTGGTCTTGGCCGGCTACATGCAGCTGCTGGATCCGGCGTTCCTTGAAGCGTTCGACGGCCGGGTGATCAACGTTCACCCCGCGCTGCTGCCGGCGTTTCCCGGGCTGCGGGCCGTTGAGCAGGCATTGGCCTACGGGGTCAAGGTGTTCGGCGTGACGGTCCACTTCGTCGATCGGGGGGTAGACACGGGGCCGGTGATCTTGCAGCGGGCGCTCGAGCTTCCGGGCGCGAGGAGCGCCGCGGAGGTCGCGGAGCGCCTCCGTCCCATCGAGCACGAGCTGCTGACCGAAGCCGTGCGTCTGATCGCCCGGGGAGCGGTCCGGACCGACCCGGCCGATCCGCGACGGGTCGTTATCGAGCGCTAGTCGGACGCTAGGTGCCAAAGCCTCGCCGTCACGCTTGACCGCTAGAGTCGGGATCCCGATGGAGCAGGCCGCCCGCAGCCCGTCCACGCCGATCATCCCCGAGCAGGTTCGCGTCGCTCGGGCCTTGCTGTCGGTATCCGACAAGACCGGGGTGGTGGAGTTCGCGCGGGGGTTGGCGGAGCTGGGAGTGGAGATCGTCTCGACGGGCGGGACGTTGCGCGAGCTCGAGGACTCAGGCGTTCCGGCGCGCTCCATCACCGACCTGACTGGGTTTCCGGAGATCATGGACGGCCGCGTCAAGACGCTCCACCCCAAGCTCTACGCCGGGCTGCTGGCGCTGCGTGATGAGCCGGCGCATCTCCAGGCCGCAGATGAGCACGACGTGGAGTTCGTCGATTTGGTGTGCGTGAACCTGTATCCATTCGAGCGCGTCGCCTCGCGGCGGGGAGTCGAGGAGGCAGAGGTGATCGAGAACATCGACATCGGCGGCCCGACGATGATCCGCGCGGCGGCCAAGAACTGGCGCTACGTGGCGCCGGTCGTGAGCCCCGAGAGCTATGACGCGGTGCTCGCCGAGCTCCGCGAGTCCGACCGGCGGTTGGCGCCGGCCACGCGCGAGAACCTGGCGGCCGAGGCGTTCGCGTACACCGCTCGCTATGACAGCGCCATCGCCCGCTGGTTTCAGGAGAAGCGCGGTGACTACCCGCCGCTGTTCGTGCGGGCCTACGAGAAGGCGCTCGAGCTGCCATACGGCGAGAACCCGCATCAGCGTGCCGCCTACTACACGCAGGTCGGCGCTTCACGCCACCTGCTGTCGATGGTCTCGCAACTGGGCGGCAAGGAGCTGTCGTTCAACAACCTTCTGGACCTCGACGCAGCTCGCAGCCTGCTGTCCGAGTTCCAGGTCCCGGCGTGCGTGATCGTCAAGCACAACAACCCGTGCGGCACGGCGATCGGGACCGACCCCCTCGAGGCCTACCAGCGCGCGTTCGCCTGCGATCCGATGTCCGCCTTCGGCGGCATCGTCTGCCTCAATCGGCCCATCGACCGCGTGCTGGCCGAGGCCTTGGTCGGCCAGTTCATCGAGGTTCTGTTCGCGCCGGGCTACGAGGAGGGGGCGCTCGAAGTGCTCGAGACGAAGCCCAACATGCGGATCCTCGATGATCGCGGCGATCAGGACACCCCGGCGCCCGCGCAGCTGGAGCTGCGGCAGGTGACCGGGGGATTGCTGGTGGAGGACGGTGACTCGGGTCTAGAGCAGCGCGATGAGATGCAGGTGGTGTCAAAGCGCCGTCCCACCGAGGCGGAGTGGGACGAGGCCCTGTTCGCCTGGCGCGTGTGCAAGCACGTGCGCTCCAACGCCATCGTGCTGACGCGTCATCTGGCCACGGTGGGCGTCGGGGCGGGACAGATGAGCCGTGTCGATTCCGTGCGGCTGGCGCTGGAGAAGGCGGCGGCCGCTTCCGATGACGGGTCGGCGGCCGCTGCGGCCGACGGGTCCGACCGCGTGCGCGGAGCGGCGCTGGCCTCGGATGCGTACTTCCCGTTCGCCGACGGGCCGCAGCTGGCGCTCGACGCCGGCGTGAGCGTGATCATCCAACCAGGCGGCTCGATGCGCGATCAGCTGACGGTCGACGCTGTCGACGCCGCCGGCGCGGCGATGATCTTCACCAGTCGGCGGCACTTCAGACATTGACGGCACCCGTCCCCGGTCGCCGGGCACCGGAGGTGGTGGAACGCCTCGGCGGCGACCCGGCGTCGCCGTTCGAGGGGCAGTTCGGCTTCAGCCGCGTGGTCCGCGTGGGGCCGCTCGTGCTGATCGGGGGAACGACGTCCATCGACGAGTACGGGGCGGTCCAGGGCGAGAGGCCATACGAGCAGGCCACTGTGGTGTTCGACAAGCTCCGGCACGAGCTGGCGCGGGCCGGCGCATCCCTGGCCGACGTCATCCAGACGCGCGTCTACGTGACGGACATCTCTCGCTCCGAGGAGGTGGGGCGGGCCCACGCCGAAGCGCTCGGCGAAACGAAGCCGCTGTTGACGATGGTCGAGGTGAGCGCGCTGATCGACCCGCGGATGCTGGTCGAGGTCGAAGCGATCGCATGGGCCGCCCGGGAATCGAACCCGGATCTCGGAGCTTAAAAGGCTCGTGCGTTACCGTTACGCCAGCGGCCCGGCCTCAGGATAGACCGGGCTGTTGGGCCCTGGGGGACGCGCAGATGTGTCGCGAAGCGAGCTACTTCGACCCGAAGATGCGCTCCATCAGCGCGGTGTCGTCGGCGCTCTGAAACCTGACGAGCTTCCCGTCCCGGAACGTCATCACGTCCGCCGAATCTGCCCGCTCTCCGGCGATCGTGTGGTGGACGAGCGCAACGACGCGCTGCTCGTCGGAGAACCAGAACTGCGGCTCGACCTTGAAGTCCTTCTCGGCGAGCTTGCCCCACAGCTGGCCCACCTCCTGCTTGCCGTGGTAGGTCCCGCTGATGGCGCTGCTGCCCGGTTCGATCCACTCGATGTCGTCGGCGATGTTCTCCATCGCCCCCTCCGCGTCGCCCTCCGAGAACGCGGCGTAGGCACGCTTCGCGATCTCGACGTTCTCCTCTCCGGCCATGGTGCCTCCTTCTTCGGCGTGACGCCGAACTCGATGCCCTCTCGCCGCTACCTTAACCCTCTAGGCCCCCATGGTCTAGTGGTCTAGGACGCCTGCCTTTCACGCAGGAGATCGCCGGTTCGAATCCGGCTGGGGGTACTACTACTACTTCGTGAACAAGACGCTCGAGAACGTCCGTCGCTGCCTGCCCGGAGAGGACATCCGTTATGTCTTCCTCGGGTCTACGGCGGTCCCTGCAGCTCTCGCCCCGATCGTCCTCTTCTTCGACTTCATCCAGATCGGCGTGCCGGGTGCCCACAAGCCGCGGATCATCGCGATTACACGCCACGAGATCATCGTGATGCGGGGCGGAACGTGGTCGGCGAGCAGCCGGCGCAAGCCAAAGCAGGTTCTCTACCGCTTGTCGCGCCGTCCCCTGGGGCTCCCCTGGCGAACAGGGCCAGCTGGGTGATCACCATCGGGGAGGAGCGGATTCGGGTGAAGCGGAGCGTGTACTCGGTGATCGAACGTGCGAATGCCGAACTCGAGCAGCGCTCGCCGGCATCATCGGGTGCATGAATGGCGGGCACTGTTCAGGTTGACGGACAGGAGGCGGCCTTCATCGCTCGACCCTCAAGCTGAGGACGAGGACTGCAGTTTCGCTTCGGCGTGCGCTCGGTGGATCTGCTCAAGCGGGACGGTCGCACGCTCGTAGGAGCTCAGCACCGGATGGTGGTGCCAGCAGGTCCTATAGGGCGTGCCGGCGACGTGATGGAACCCCAGCTTTCGGCAGCCATCGGTATGGCAGGGGAGGTGTGTGTGGAGGAAGCGCCGGACCGCGAGGGCCGCGACGATGATCGAGACGACGATCGACAACTCCCCGATGTCAGAGCCGATCCCCGACCAGAACTGATAGCCCCAGTACCGCAGCGGGTGAAAGAAGTCGTTGAACTCGAACCCAGAGAGGAACAAGATCATTGGACCGCTCACATGGCGACCGTGACCGCTGGGACGTAAGCGCCTAGAGCGCTTCGTCGACAACCGTCCCTTTCGCGGAGCTCAGCTCCCCACGATGCACGATCACCGGCGAAATCGGGCACCCATCTCATCGCGTCTCGCAGGCTAAGCCGTCAGGCGGATGGAGCAGCGCATGGGGCCGGCGAGGAGGAAACATCAGTAGCCATAGAATGGCTACGGACGCCGCCCTAGGGCAAAGGAGAGAGCTATGACGAGCGGGCTGGCAAGCGGTGTAGAGGAGATCCTGAACGGCGCCGTCGCCAGCGGAGTCGTCCCTGGCGCGGTTTTCGCCGTCACCGGCCCGGACAGCGATGCGGCTCTGCTGACCGCCGGGAGGTTGCGCGTCGACGGCGGCGAGCCCGTCGACACCGCGACGATGTTCCGGTTGATGTCTATGACCAAGCCGCTCGGGAGCGCGGGCGCGCTGCAGCTGATCGAGCAAGGCAAGCTCGAGCTTGACCAGGAGGTCTCCTCGGTGCTGCCGGCGTTCGGAGAGCTGAAGGTGCTCGAGGGCTTCGACGGTGATCGGCCACGGCTACGCGAGCCCAAGCGGCAGGCCACGATCAGGAACCTGCTGACCCACACCTCGGGGTGTGCGTATGGCTTCTGCAACGAGAACCTGCTGCGTTACCAAGAGCTGACTGGGCTGCCGGATCCGCTCAGCGGCTTGCGCGCGGCCCTCCAAGCCCCGCTCGTGGCGGACCCCGGCACCGAGTGGAACTACGGGATCAGCATCGACTGGCTCGGCCAGGTGATCGAGGCCGTCAGCGGCCAGGACCTCTCCACCTACCTTCAGGACAACCTCTTCGTACCGCTCGGGATGAACGACACGACATTCGCTCCGAGCCTGGAGCAGCGCCGCCGGATGATGGCGATCCACAGCCGGACCCCGGACGGAGGACTCGTGGTGATGGATGTCGAGGCGCCGATCGCCGAGCCCGAGTTCTGGCCCTCTGGCCATGGCGCTTACGGAACCGCCGGCGACTATGCCCGCTTCATGGCGGCGATGCTCGGCGAGGGCGAGCTCGACGGCAAGCGGATCCTGCGCCCCGAGACCGTCCAGCTCGCGTTCAGCGACCACCTCGGCGGCATCGAGTTGCCGGAGGTGATGAAGTCCGCGCAGCCGGAATACAGCAACGACGTCCCCCGCGCGCCCTTCAAACAAGGCTTCGGTCTGGGCTTCCACGTTTTCACGGAGGATCTCCCCGGGATGCGACACGCCGGCAGCGGCGACTGGGCCGGGTTGATGAACTGCTACTACTGGATCGACCGCGCGTCGGGCATCGCGGCAACATTCTTGACACAGGTGCTCCCGTTCTACGACGCGAAGATCGTCGAGACCGCGCTCGCGCTCGAGCAGGCCATCTACGCGGGGGCCTAAATCGGTAGGCGGCGCCTGGCGCTCAAACGTACGCGAAGCCGCTAGCAACGCTCCAGATGGCGTTAGTCCGGATAGCACCGGCCCGGGAGTTCGAGCAGGAGACGACAGCGGCGTTTGAACTGCACCGGGAACTTGTCCTCGTCCTGGTGCCTGGCGCGGAGGTCGAACATGTCGGTTCCACCGCGGTGCCCGGAGCGCTGACCAAAGGGGACCTCGATCTGGTCGTACGCGTCGATCAGGCCACGTTCCCGACGGCGATCGGGATGCTGGGCAGTCATTACGCGGTCCACCAGCCCAAGAACTGGACGCGGACGCTGGCGAGCTTCAAGGATCCGAGTAGCCGCCGGCCAGAGGTCGGAGTCCAGTTGGTGGTCGCGGGCTCCACCGACGACCGTCTGTTCGGACCTTTTCGAGACGCGCTGATACGCGACCCCGCCCTCCTGGCGCAGTACAACGAGCTGAAGCGACATCTGGACGGCGCGGATTACGAACGCTACACCGAGCAGAAGGGTCGGTTCGTCGAACGCGTACTTCGCGAGATCAGCGGTCCCGTTGAGTGAGGCTCGGAGGTCTCCCTTGTACACGGAGAGCCCCGCCTGCGCCTGGCCGCTCTCGAGGCCAAGCCGGATTGTCAGGTTCCGCAATCGGCGTTACGCTTCGACTCACCGTCACGCAGACGGTCGGCCAGGGAGGCGAGCCGAACAGCCAGATCGGAGGTGACCAGATTGGTCATAGCGGCGTCGTACCCCTTCCTGAGCGTCTTCTGGGACTTGCTGATCTTCTTTGCGTGGGTGATCTTCATCTGGATCGCAATCACCGCGCTGATCGACATCTTTCGCCGACACGACATATCTGGCTGGCAAAAAGCCTTCTGGGTCGTGTTCATCGTCATCCTTCCGTGGATCGGGGTCTTGACCTACCTGATCGTCAACCACACCGGGTTGGCTGAGCGAAGGGCCAAAGAGTCACGGGCGGCGCAGGACCAGTTCGATCAGTACATCCGCCACGCCGCCGGCACCGGCGGCCCCGCGAGCGAGATAGACAAGGCCAAGCAACTCCTCGACAACGGCACAATCACCCAGGCCGAGTTCGACGCCATCAAGGCCAAGACGCTCTCGTAGCGGGCGTTCCGTTCCGGGCGTCGCCGGTTGGGGAAGCGTTCCCGGCGTACGGGCCTAGCTTGCTCGGAGCGCCTCGGTGGGACTCAGCCGGGCCGCCTTGGCGGCCGGGTAGAGACCGGCGAGTGCGCCGATCACGAGGCCTGCGGCTGGGGCGGCGATGAGGGCATAAAGCGGGACCACGAACGGCTCGTGCTTGGTCTGTGCGTAGATCTCGGTAGCGCCGGCGCCGATGATCAGCCCCGCAATTCCGCCGAACACGGCCAGCAGCGCGGACTCGGTCAGGAACTGGCTCGAGATGTGTCGCTTTGTGGCACCGAGCGCGCGGCGCAAGCCGATCTCGCCGCGGCGCTCGAGCACGCTGATGACCATGATGTTGGCGATGCCAATCGCCCCGACCAGCAGCGCGACGGCTCCCAGGCCGAGCAACAGCGTGGTGAACTGACCCTTGGCGGCCGCGCGTGCCTCGAGCGCATCCGAGGGCCGCGAGACCTGTACGCCGTCTGGCTGCTGCGGGTCAGTGGTGGGAGCCAGCAGGTTCGATACCCGACTGACGTCGTTGACGTTCGCCCGCACGTAGATCTCGGTCGGGTTGGGCTGGACCTGGAACATCCGCTCGGCCACCGGAAGCGAGACGAACGCTTCTGAGTCGAGGGTGGAGTCGAGCAGAACCGGCTTGAGGATCCCGACCACCGTGAACCAGCTGTTGCCGAGGTAGACCATCACGTGGCCGCCCGCGCGGCTGATCTGGAGCACGTTCGCTGCCTGCGCGCCGAGCACCACCTCCGGAAAGCGGTCCGACACTGCGCCTAGGAAATGACCCGATGACAGTTGGGCGCTGAGCACGTGGGGGAGGGAGCCGCCTGCGGCGTCGACTCCGATGCCGCCGGTCTCAGACGTCGGCACGAGCGGACTGCGGTACACGTTGGCGTTCGTGACCTGATAGATGGCTGCCGCGCTTTCGACGTGCTGCATGTGGTCGATCATCGGCACCGCGGTGTCGGGGAGAACTTCGTTTGCGCCCAGGAACGTCTGTCCCGGAGTGACCGTGAGCAGGTTGGTGCCGAGCGCGTCGATCTCCGCCAGGAGGTTCGCCTGCGCCGACGCCGATATCCCGACTACGGCGACCATCGCGCCAATGCCGATCGCGATCCCCAGCGCCGACAGCGCGGCGCGGAGTCGCCTCGTGCGCGGCCCCTGTAATGCCGTGCCGAGCAACTGTGAAATCGGCAGACGCGCCGGAGGGATGCGGGCCGGACGAGGGACCGCGGCTGTGCTCATCGCCGCTCGTCTGAGACGATTTCGCCGTCGCGCATCTGGATCCGGCGGGGGAACGTGGCCGCGATGCTCTCCTCGTGGGTGATCAGGATCAGCGTTGCGCCTTCGGACGCCAGCCCGTGCAGGAGGTTGATGACCTCGCCGCCCGATTTGGAGTCGAGATTGCCGGTCGGCTCATCGGCGAATATCAGCAGCGGGCGCTTGGCGAGCGCGCGCGCGATCGCCACCCGCTGGCGCTCGCCGCCGGAGAGCTGCGTGGGCCGGTGTGTCGTCCGGTGCTCGAGTCCGACGCGTTCGAGCGCTTGCTTTGCCAGCTCGCGGCGGCGTAACAGCGGCTGACCGGTGTACAGCATGCCGAGCGCGACGTTGTCGAGAGCGGTAAGTGCGTCCTGAAGGTGGAACTCCTGAAAGACGAAGCCGACCGCGTGTGCTCTCAAGCCGGCCAGCTGCCCATCCGTGGCCCTCACGACTTCGTGGCCGAGCACATCTACCCTCCCGCCGGTCGACCGCTCGAGCGTTCCCATCACCGTGAGCATCGTGGTCTTTCCCGATCCGGACGGGCCGACGACCGCCAGTTGCTCCTCGGCGGCCACCTCCACGCTTACACCCCGCAGCGCGAACACGTTGCCCTGATACTGCTTGACCACGTCCGTGAGTCGTACCGCGGCGCCGCTCCCGGGCGGATCTTGAACGGTCCCCGAGACGCTCATCCCTGGGAGTCCGTCACCTGCAGGCCCGGATAGATTCCGCGGCCGGAGATCTGCACATATCCGGCCGCGAACAGCCCCGTGGCCACGGGAATCACGGTGTGCGGCGCCGACGCTTCCTGGACCGCATAGCCGCCGCCGGCGGTCGCCAGCAGCGCCGTCACGGGGACGGACAGGACGTTGCTCGCCTGGGCCTGTGCGAAGTTCACGCTGACTGCGGCCTGGTCGAGCCCGGCCCCGCTCTGATGACCGGAGAGCGTGACCGTGACCGGGATCGTCGAGCCAGAGGAGTTGCCTGAGTTGCCGTTGCCGCTCCCGTTGTTGCCATTGCCGCCGTTGCCGTTCCCGTTGCTGCCGTTGCCGTTCCGCTGCTGCCGTTGCCGTTGCCCGAGTTGCTCGAGCTCTGGGCCACCGGGCTGACCGCGCTGACCCTGCCGTCGACCGTGGTGCCGTTCGGCATCTCAACGGTCACCCCCTCGCCGACCTTGGCCTCGGACTGCTTGCTGGCATCCAATTGGACCGTCACGATCAGCTGCGTTGAGTTGGTCTGCAGGATCGCCGTCGCGTTGGCACCGCTGCCGCTACCGGACGACGAGGGGCTGCCGCTGTTGGACGAGGAGGGGCTGCTGCCCTTACCGGACGATGAGGGGCTGCCGCTGTTGGATGAGGAGGGGCTGCTGCCCTTGCCGGGCGACGAGGGGCCACCGTCTCCCTGACGGGCTGCCGCCACCCGGCGATCGATTTGCGGACCGCAGCTCGGCGACTTCCTTCTTCAGCAGCGCGACTAGCGCCTCGAGCGCCTTCAACTTGTTTTTCGAGCTCGGCTTGGACTGCGGCGTGGTCCTCGGCTTGGTCTCCAGGCTCACGAACTCGGGCGCCGCAGTGGGCGCGGAATCGCTGGCGCTGGTTCCGGGCGACGAGTTGCCATTGCCCGAGCTTCCGGTCGAACCGACGGTGGCGTCGAGTGTGGAGACCAGCTGGTCGCCGGGAAGGAACACCACCCGCCCCAACGACAAGCTGCCCGACTCGGTCTCCCCGAGCGCCACCTGCAGCGCTTCGACGCCGGCTGTGGTCGCCGCCTGCCAGGTGTCGTCGACGACGATCCCATCCGGGTCGTAACCGAGCGCGACCAGGTTGCGATTCAGCTCGAGGATGTCCCGGCCTGAAGTGTCGGACGCCGTCAGATCGCGGTACGCGGGTGTCGATCCGCTCATCAGCAGCACGGGCTGCTGGTCGACCTTGTACAGCGCCTGGCCGGGCCTTACGACCTGGCCGACGCTTGGCAGCCAGGTGACCGTTCCGCTCAACCGGTTGTACACGGTCTGCGGGCTCGCATAGCTGAGCGTGCCTGACTCGGTGTCGGTCTCGACGAGATCGCGCCGCTGGACGGTGGCGCTACCGGAGGCTGTACTCGCTGAGCTGCGCGATGTGGTCGGCGACGACGATCCCGTCCCGCTTACGACCCCCAAGACCACAGCCACGGCGGCGGTCAGCGCCAGCGCCGCGGCGATGCGCCGTCGCCGGCGGGTCGGAAGCAGCTGCCTGAGGGTGTCCGCGGATCTGTGCCTGAAACGGTTCGCGAGCATCGCCGGGGCTCGTTACGGGTCCTAGCCGGGCTTCGCGGCGACCTGAGCCCCGCCTGGGAGTGTCACCCCGCACCGCGTGGCCGCCTGCCTGAATGCCGGGGACTTGGGGTCGATACCGGCCCCTAGCGCGAATTCCATGCCCTGTAGCGCCAGGACGCGCGTGGCGGTGCCCCCGGGCGCCGTCCGGACCGGGTCGGGGAAATCAGGCTGGCCGTTGGCGCGCATGCATTCCGCGAACCGGAGTGCCGCGCGCTCCTCACTCGCCGACATGTGGGGAGGCCCGGGCTTGCCGGGCAGGAACTTGCGGCACGCCTGCTGGGCTGACTGAAACGCGGGCGATTGCGGATTGATCCCGGAGTTGGGCGTGAACTGAAAGCCGCCGCCGCCCGCGTGCGGATCCGGGAAGTTCGTCACCCCGTGGGCGCGCATGCATTGCGCGAACTCGAGTGCTGGATCGTTCGTGGCCGTCGTGCTTGCCTTACCCGATGATCCGCAGGCGGCGATCAACAGACCGCAGGCGAGGGCAGTTGCGATCGTGCGAGGGCGACCGTGGCGCACGGTGCCGTTCTACGCTCCGGTGTCTAACACCGCGGTCACGCTGTTACGCCGCTGTTATGTGCGATCGGACATCCTGGAACAGCGGGCGCCGGACGGAGCCTGAACGACCGTCCGGCGCCGCCCACAAGCCAGGCAACGACAATGCGGGTGCTGGTAGTTGAAGATCATCCGAGGCTCGCCGCCACTGTGGCGAGCGTGCTGCGCCGCGAGGGGCTGGCTGTCGATGTTGCGTTCGACGGCCGCGAGGCCCTGACCCGCACCACGGTCACCACCTATGACGTAGTCGTGCTGGACCGGGATCTGCCGGTGGTTCACGGGGACGACGTATGTCGCTCCCTCGTGGCAGCCGGCTATCCGAGCGCGGTATTGATGCTGACCGCTGCGGGCACGCTCGAAGATCGGGTCGACGGCCTCGGGATCGGTGCCGACGATTACCTCTCCAAGCCGTTCGCACTGGCGGAGCTCATCGCCCGCGTCCGCGCACTGGCCCGTCGCTCACGGCGGCCAGTGCCGCCGAAGCTCGTGCACGCCGATCTCGAGCTCGACCCTGCACGCCGGCTCGTCACCAGGGCCGGGCAGCCGGTGGCGCTCGGATCCAAAGAGTTCGCGGTGCTCGAGCTGCTCCTGGGGGCCCAGGGCGCGGCGGTCTCGACCGAGGAATTGCTGGAGCGAGCCTGGGACGACGCAGTCGATCCATTCACGAACGTGGTGCGGATGACCATCAGCCGTCTACGGGCCAAGCTCGGCGACCCCCCAGTGATCGAGACCGTGACTCCGGTTGGCTACCGGATTGGGGGGATCGATGAGGCTGCGTGACTGGCCGGCACGCGTCGTGTTCAGGTTGCGTCATCCCAAGCCGACCGTGCGGTGGCGGCTGACTCTGATCTATGGCGGCCTGTTTCTCATCTGCGGGGCGGGGCTGCTGGCGATCACATACGCGCTCGTCGCGCACAGCCTCACCCCTGCACCGGCGGCGTTGAAGGGTCGCCCGATCTGCGCGAGGGTCGTGCCGAACGCAACGGACGGACGCCCGAGCCTAAAAGCCGGCGAGCCGCATAAGAGCATCGGTGGAGTCGTCGATCGCGGGCGACCGGAAGCGACTTGTCAGATCAGAGACCCAAAGCAGGCGCAGACGCAAGTCCAACGACTGCTGAACACGCGCGCCGGCGGCGCCGTGGCCCAGTTCGTAGGGCGCACGCAGCAGGTCGCCGACCTACACGAGCTCGAGATCGAATCAGGGATTGCGCTGGCGATTATGGCCATCATCTCCGGGGCGCTCGGCTGGGTGGTCGCGGGGCGTGTGCTGCGCCCCCTGCGCACGATCACCGCCAGCACCCAGCGGATCTCGGAGGCAAACCTGCACGAGCGGCTCGCGCTGGAGGGGCCGCGCGACGAACTACGAGGCCTGGCCGCCACGATCGACGGGTTGCTGGAGCGCCTAGAGGGTGCATTCGCCGCCCAGCGGCAGTTCGTAGCCAACGCCTCACATGAACTACGGACGCCGCTTACCGCCGTCCGGGCGCTGCTGGAGATGGCGCTTAGCGACCCCACCGCGACGGTTGCAACGTTCAGGGAGCAATGCCGGCAAGCGCTCGAAGAGTCACACCAGCAGGAGCGGCTGATCGACGCGCTGCTCGCGCTGGCCCAGGGGCAGCGAGGAATAGACCGGCGTCAGGCGATCGAGCTCAGCGGCCTTACCCGCGACGTGCTGACGGCGAGTGAGGGGGCGGCGACGGCGCAAGGCGTGACGCTCGAAGCGTCGCTCAAGCACACGGTGATCGCTGGCGACACGCGCTTGATCGAACGGCTGGTTGCCAACCTCGTGGAGAACGCGATCCGCTACAACCACCGCAGCGGCCGCGTCGACGCCGAAGTCATGACCAGCGGCCGAGAGGCCAGGCTCACCGTCACCAACACGGGTCCGATCGTGCCCGCCAAGCACATCGACCGACTGCTACAGCCCTTCCAGCGCGACGCCCCCGACCGCGTCGACCGTGGCGGCGGACTCGGCCTCGGTCTTTCGATTGTCGCGGCGATCGCCGCGGCCCATGACGCTGCGCTGGACATCAAGCCTCGGCAGCATGGCGGCCTGAAGGTCGAGGTGTGCTTCCCCCGACGGGATGCCGCGCCGTCCCCCCAGCCGGTCGACCCCGCCGATCGCAGCGCGAGCGTGACGCCGACCCTGGCCTAGGGCCCCGGCGGTCAGTCCTCGTGTTCGGCCAGCTGGGCGCGCAGATCGCGACAGCGGCTCATGAGCTGGTCGGTGTGGTTGCGCGTGGCCCAATGCATTGGGTGTTCGCTTCCACCGTCCCGGCTGCTGCCCATCGCGAAGGCGTATTCCCAGCTCCCCATGTGCTGGGCCAGCTGGGCTTCCGCTGCGGCCAACTGACGACGAAGGTCGGATGTCATGTTTGCTGGTCCCTTCGGAGCCTCTCGTGCCGGCAATTACGCCGGGGATACGAGCGATCCTGTTCACACCAGAATCAGGAGCAATTTTACCTGCCGCTCCGGCGTCAACTGCGGTTATTGCAACTAGGCGATGGGTAGAGCTACGATCGGAACCTGAGCGAAGAGAGGTGGCAGAACGCGCGTGACGCGGGCCCGAGAATCAGGTGACCGGGATTGTGGCTACCCGGCGGGGGCCTGGAGGGGTCAGGACATGCGTAAACCACCAGCGTCGCCTTCGGGGCGCGACGCTCGGGCGCTGCCGGCCGGCGCCGGCCGCAGACGCGCCGAGCTACGGACTGAGCGAGAACGCTTACCGCCCGAGCCGCGTCCACCGCTCAGACCGTTCAACCGTGCCACATATACGTCTATCGAGGAGAGGCACAGATGGCAGACAACAGAGGCGTTGCCTACATGGGCACGCGCAAGGTGGAGGTCCACGACATTGACTTCCCGACGTTCGAGCTGCAGGATGGCCCCGGGGTCAATCCCGCCAACGTGGGCCGGAAGGTCCCGCACGGGGCGATCCTGAAGTGTGTATCGACGAACATCTGCGGCTCCGATCAGCACATGGTCCGTGGCCGCACGACGGCCCCCGAGGGATTGATCCTCGGCCATGAGATCACCGGCGAGGTGATCGAGGTCGGGCCGGGCGTGGAGTTCATCAAGGAGGGCGACCTTTGCTCCGTGCCGTTCAATATCGCCTGCGGGCGTTGCCGGATGTGCAAGACGGGCAACACGGGTGTGTGCCTCAACGTGAACCCGGACCGTCCCGGCTCGGCGTACGGCTATGTCGACATGGGCGGCTGGGTCGGTGGCCAGGCCGAGTATGTGCTCGTGCCCTACGCGGACTGGAACCTGTTGAAGTTCCCCGACAAGGATCAGGCGATGGAGAAGATCCTCGACCTGACGATGCTCTCGGACATCTTCCCCACCGGTTATCACGGTTGCTACACCGCAGGCGTCACGTCCGGATCGACCGTATACGTCGCGGGAGGCGGCCCCGTAGGGCTCGCGGCGGCGCATTCCGCGCAGCTACTCGGAGCGGCCGTGGTAATCGTCGGCGACCTGATCCCTGAGCGGCTCGAGCAGGCACGCAGCTTCGGGTGCGAGGCGATCGACATCTCGAAGGGCGATCCGAAGGACCAGATCGAGCAGATCCTGGGCGTCCCCGAAGTTGACGCCGCGGTCGACGCGGTCGGCTTCGAGGCCCGGGGCCATGGAAAGGACTCCGAGCACGAAGCCCCGGCGACGGTGCTCAACTCGATCATGGATGTGACTCGGGCGGCCGGCAAGCTGGGCATCCCCGGGTTGTACGTGACCGGCGACCCGGGCGCGATCGACGACGCCGCCAAGCAAGGCTCGCTGTCGATCCGGATCGGCCTGGGGTGGGCGAAGTCACAGAGCTTCACCACCGGACAGTGTCCGGTGATGCGCTACCACCACGGGCTGATGCAGATGATCCTCAACGACAAGGCGCAGATCGCCAGGGCGGTCAACGCCACTGTGATCTCGCTCGACGAAGCTCCGCAGGGCTATCAGGACTTCGACAGCGGGGTGGCGAAGAAGTTCGTCCTGGACCCGCACGGCATGATCAAGACCTGAGCCTCCCGGCGCGTGCGCGCCACGGGTCCGCCGTGGCGCGCAGCGCCTGCCGTGTCTGGATCACGCGGCCGCGGGTTCGCTCAGCGTGTCGTTCGCCGCTTCACGCTCCTCGCCGCGGGTGTTGGTAGCCCGCAGCGCGATGAACGCGGACGCCAGCAGGAAGATGCTCGACGCCAGCAGCCCGCGCTGGAGCCCGGAGTTCAGCGCCACGTGCGGCGCCGTGTGGGCGGCCAGCAGATGGGTGGTCCGGCTCGTCGCCAGCGCGGTGAAGATGGCCAGGCCGAGCGCTCCGCCCAGTTGCTGGGAGGCGTTGATGAGCGCTGCCGCCAGGCCCGCCTTGTCCGGCGGGACGCCGGCGTTGGCGGCCGTCGTGACCGCTACGAACATCGGACCGATCCCTAGCGACATGATCACCATCCCCGGCAGGAGGTCTGACACGTAGGAACCACCCACGGGTATCCGGGACAGCCAATAGATGCCCCCGGAGGCGATCAACGCGCCGGCGACGATCGTCGCCCTGGTCCCGACTCGCCCCAGCAGCTGCGAGGCCACCCCCGCTGCGCCGCCGATCACAAAGCACACGGGCAGGTATGCGACACCGGTTTGGATCGGCGAGTAGTGCAGCACGTCCTGCATGTAGAGCGTCAGGAAGAAGAACATGGCCAGGAAGCCTGCGAACGCGACCAGCTGAGTGACGTCCGCGAACCCCAGGCCATTGATCCGGAAGATCGACAGAGGCGCGAGCGGGTTGCGATGCCGCAGCTCGTTGAGCGCGAATGCGCCGAGCAGCCCGACGGCTGCGACGAGCTCGCCGATCGTGCGGGGCTTGCCCCAGCCGACCGCCGTCGCCTTGACCAGCGCGTAGACCAGCAACAGCATGCCGCCCGTCGCCAGCAGCGCGCCGAGGAGGTCGAAGTTCTCGAGCCTCTTCCTACCGCCGTCGGGGGGGATCAGCCGAAAGACCGCGCCGAGCACGAACAGGCAGGCCACCGGGTTGACGAACATCACCCAGCGCCAGCCGAGTGCTTGGGTCAGGAGCCCGCCGAGCAGCACGCCGACGGCCGACGCCAGTCCACCGACTCCGCCCCACGCCCCGAGCGCCGTGTGGCGGTCCTTGCCCTCCCTGAATGTCGTGGTGAGGATCGAGAGCGCCGCGGGCAGCGTCATCGCCGCGCCGACCCCCTGGCCCAGGCGCGCGCCGACCAGAGCGCCCGAGCTGGCGGCAAAGCCGCCGATCAGCGAGGAGATCGCGATCACCACGATGCCGCCGACAAGCAGCCGTCTGCGCCCCAGCAAGTCCGCGAACCGTCCGCCCAGAAGCATGAAGCCGCCGTAGGTCAGCAGATAGCCGCTCGGCACCCACTGAAGCCCCGCCACCGAAAAGTGGAGCGCGTGTCGGATCGATGGCAGCGCGACGTTGACGATCGGCGCGTCCACAAAGTCCAGGAACGCGACGGCGCACAGCAGCGCGAGCGTGAGCTTGCCGCGGCGCGTCGATAGATATGAAGTGGTCATCACGAGTACCTCGCAGTCGTTCGACTCTCAGCTCGAAGACCCGTGGCGGCGGAGGAATGTGACTGCCGCGCTTGTCACACGACACCACGCTGGCGGGTCTAGTAGTCATGAGCCCTATGACTGACAACGACTGGCTGGCCGAGCAGTTCGAGGAGCACCGCACGCGCCTCAAGGCCGTCGCGTACCGGATGCTCGGATCCTTGAGCGAGGCGGACGACGCGGTCCAGGAGGCCTGGCTGCGGTTGAGTCGTTCGGATCGCGATCAGATCGAGAATCTTCCGGCGTGGCTGACGACCGTTGTCGCACGCGTGTCGCTGAACATGCTGCGCTCACGCAACTCGCGACGTGAGGAGCCGATCGACGAGCTCCACGTGCCCGAGCCGATCGTCGACCGTTTGGACGAGACCGATCCCGAGCACGAGGCGCTGCTGGCAGACTCGGTGGGGCTCGCGCTGCTGGTCCTGCTGGAGACGCTGTCCCCCGCCGAACGGCTCTCGTTCGTGCTACATGACATGTTCGCGGTGCCGTTCGACGACATCGCCTCGATCGTCGATCGCTCACCAGACGCCGTGCGCCAGCTCGCAAGCCGCGCCCGCCGCCGGGTGAGGGGCGCGTCCCCGCCTCCGGATCCGGATCTCGCTGCGCAGCGCAAGGTTGTGGAGGCATTCTTGGCGGCTTCCCGCGAGGGCGACTTCGAGGGACTGCTGGCGGTCCTCGACCCCGACGTGGTGCTGAAGGCGGAAATGGGCGGAGGCGCCACGCAGCTGGTGCGCGGGGCGGAGGCAGTTGCCGGTCGCGCCGAGATGTACTCGAGGATCGGGCTGGACATACGACTGGCGTTGGTGAACGGCGCGGTCGGTGCAGTCTCAACGAGGGACGGGCGACCCTTCTCGGTCGTAGGCTGCACGGTCCGCGGCGGCAAGATCGTCGAGATGGACATCCTCGCCGACCCGCAGCGCTTGAGCCGCGTGGATCTGAGCGCGCTCGACCGCTGACCGGCGTTAGAGCGCGACGAAGCGCTTGAGCTTCCCGGTCGCCGCGTGGCGCTCGATTCGGTCGACGCCCACAACCCGGATCTCGGGATTGCCGAATCCGTATCGCCGCAGGGACTCGATCAGAGATCGCGTCACCGTCGACACCTCCGGTGAACCGACGACCAGTACTTCCGCGCCGTCGTGGGTCTGGCGTACCTGGTACTCCGAAATCATGGGATCGGTGCCCAACACATGCCGGAAGGCGCTTGCCGGGACCGTCCGTGCGCCGTAGCGGAAGTCGTCGTCGCGGCGTCCGGCGATGTCAGCCAGCCTGAGGAAGGAGCTCCCGCACGGGCATCTGTCGGGCAGAATCGACACCTGGTCACCGAGGTCGTAGCGGATGAAGGGGAACGTCCAGTTGGCGAGCCCGGTGGCCAGCGTGCGCGCCGCCGCCTGATCGGGGCCTACCGGGCGCCCGGACTCATCCACACGCTCCAGCACGACCTCGTCCTCGCAGACGTGGAGGCCCTCTCCGAGGCCGCAGCCCACGGCCTGCACCCCGATCTCGGTCGAGCCCCAGAGGTTGTGAATCGGCGCATCCCACGCCCGGCGAATGGCGTCACGGTCGTCTTCGCTGAGCGGCTCCGAGTTCGTGCTGACACGGACGGGATGAACCGCGAGCTCTCCGCCGAGGGCTGCGCGGGCCAACCTGCCGACGATCGAGGCATAGCCCACAAGGTGGGTGGGTCGGGCGTCGGCGACTGCCGCGAGCACGTGCTCAAACGGTGCTCCGGCCGGGATAACCACCGACTGCATGTCCGATGAGTGCGGGAAATCGAACAGCGGCGTGCTGGCGTGGGGCGGCTCCCCGGCCTCCAGCACGGCAAGCCGCGCGGGTCCGTCGGAAGCGGGCAAATGGCGCTCCGCGCGGGCCTGCATCCGCCAGGCGAGACAAGCCAGGGTGATGAACGTCTGCCAGTCCCAGACATAGACGCCGCGGACGCCGCTGGAACCTCCCGAGCTGAACACCTGCTGACCCGTGGCGGTGTAGGAGAACCAGGACTGCTGCCCCAGGATCCGCTCGGCTCCCGCGCGGTCGAGCCCCGGAGCGGTGACGATCCTGTCCCACTGCTCCTGGGTCTCGTCCTTGACCATCGGCGGAAGGCGGGCGAGGTCCTCGACCGTGGCAATGTCGGGGTCGACACCACGTAGCCGCGCGGCATGAAACGGTGAGCGCTCGCGTGCATAGGCGAGGAGAGCACGAAGTCGCTCGGTGCGGTGGCGCGCGATTCGCTCCCGAGGCCATTCGATCCGGGCCACGTGGTCGTCCAGCGCTGCTCGCGCGGCGTGAAGATGCGCGGCACGGAGCCGCTCATAGGTCCGCCGATCGGTGCCGGCTGCACTCGGCACGCTCGCAAGCCTAACCGGCGACGTCGGCCAGGCGCCTCGGCCGGGCTCTCAGTATGTTCCCCGGGTGCCGCGGGAGAGCCCTCTTTGCCGATCGTGAACCCCTGTCTGCTTCGACGTCATGGCTGAGCGCAAGGACATCGATTTCAGCTATTCGTTGACCGACCGGGTCGTCCGGCTCAGCTTGGGCGAGCTGGCGGACTTCAGTTGTGCGAAATACGACGGCGATTTCAGCCTCAGCCTCGAGGAGGCGCAGCGGCGCAAGCACGAATACGTCGCCGAGCAGCTGCGGATCGAGCCCGGACACCGCGTCCTTGACCTGGGCTGCGGCTGGGGCGGATTGCTCAACTACTTCCGCGACATCGGTGCCAAGGGCGTCGGTGTGACGCTGTCCTCAGCGCAGCTGGACTCCTGCCGGCGGCACGGGCTGGACGTCCACCTCAATGATGCGCGGCAGGTGACGCGCGAGACGTTCGGGCCCTTCGATGCCGCGGCGAGTCTCGGTGCGTTTGAGCACTTCTGCTCGCCCGAGGACTATGAGAGCGGGCGCCAGGATGAGATCTATCGTCGGCTGTTTGAGCACGTGGCCGGCATCCTGCCGGACAGAGGCAGGTTCTACCTGCAGACGATGGTCTTCGGGCGAAACATGGTTCCGGTGGAGGAGATCGACCGTCACGCGCCGAGAGACTCCGACGCGTGGTACCTGGCGATGATGAGCGCCGCGTTCCCGGGCTCCTTTCTTCCGTTCGGTCGCGACCACGTCGTCGAGTGCGCGACGCCTCACTTTCGCCTGATATCGAGCGAAAGCGGACGGCTCGATTACATCGAGACGATCCGCCAGTGGGACATGCGCACCGAAGCCTGGAACCCACGGATGGCGCTGCTGAAGCTTCGCCTACTCCCGCGTTGGCTCACGAGTCCCGACTTCCGCTTCGCCTTCACCTCCGGGGTCAGCTCGAACAGCGTCTGCTTCGAGCGGGAGCTGATGGATCATTACCGGCTGGTCTTCGAGAAGACCTGACGCCTCCAGTCCCGGCTTGGGGCCGTACAATGCGCCGCGCCCCGCTCACACCGGCGCCCAAGTGCCGCCCAAGTGGGTAGGGTCCACGTCGACCCGGCGACCGGAGGATCCTTGACGCAGACTGACACGCTGCCGGCCTCGTTCTGGCGCGAGCGTTTGGCCCCCTACGCCCAGCCCCATCTGGGTCGAGCCGTGGTGGACGTAGCCACTTCCCTGGTCCCCTACCTGCTGCTCACGGCGGGGATGTACCTGCTGGTGCCCGTCTCGACGGTGCTCGTCCTGGTGCTCGCCCTGCCGGCCGCAGGTTTCTTGCTACGGACCTTCATCGTCTTTCACGACTGCGCCCACGGCTCGTTTCTCCCCAGCCGGAAGGCCAATCACTGGGTGGGAATCATCTGTGCCTTGAGCGTCTTCACGCCGTTTCACAGCTGGCGGCACGAGCACGCGGTTCACCACGCGACAGCGGGCGACCTCGATCGTCGCGGCATGGGTGATGTCGACACGCTGACCGTGGCGGAGTACCTGGAGAAGCCGTGGCCCGGGCGGCTCGCCTACCGGCTGATGCGTAATCCGTTCGTGCTGCTGGTGCTCGGGCCATTGTGGGCCCTGCTGCTGGAGCCCCGTCTAGTGCCGGCCTGGGCCCGGCGGCGCTTCTGGCGCCAGATCATTGCCACCGACGTGGCCATCGTGGCCGTGGTCGGCGGCCTTGTCCTGCTGGCCGGTTGGCAGGCCGTGTTGCTGGTGCAGCTGCCTGCGGCGATGCTCGCCGGCGGGGCGGGAATCTGGCTGTTCTACGTCCAGCATCAGTTCGAGGGGGTCTACTGGGAGCGCAAGGACGATTGGAGCTACCAGGACTCGGCGTTGCGTGGCAGCTCATACCTGAAGCTGCCCAAGGTCCTGCAGTTCTTCACCGGGAACATCGGTCTGCACCACGTCCATCACATGAACTCCCGCATCCCCAACTACAACCTGCAGCGCGCGCACGACGAGAACCCGATCTTCCACGACGTGCCGACGTTGACCCTGCTGGACGGCATCCGCACCTTGCGGCTCAAGCTCTACGACGAGCGGGGCGGTCGCTTGGTGCGCTTCGCCGCGGCCAGGAATTGACGAGCTGCGTCGCGTCGCGCGAGGCGTTCAGCGCCGCGGCTTGCGAGAACCCGAGGGCGTCACTGAGCGGTGAAGCCGCCATCGACGGGCAACGCCACGCCGGTGATGAACGATGCCGCAGACGATGACAAAAAGAGCGCCGCTGCGGCACATTCCGCCGGCTGGGCCAAGCGTCCGAGGGGCTGGGCCACCGAGAATTCGCGGCGGGCGCGGTCGGGATCGGGAAGCTGGTCGAAGAAGCTCTCCAGCATGGGGGTGTCGACGATCCCAGGGCATAGAGCGTTGACCCTGATCCCCTCCGGTGCCCAGTCGAGCGCCAACGCCCGCGCAAGCTGAACCGCGGCGCCCTTCGTGGCGCAGTAGAGCGGTGAGTCAGGCTGGGCGACGAGCCCCGTCTTGGAGGCCACCACCGTGAGGCTGCCGGCGCTCTCCCGGAGCAATCCATGGACCGCTTGGGCCAGATAGACGACCGCTCTGACATTGACGCCGAGCAGCCGGTCGATGTCCTCATCGGTCGTCTCGTCTACGGACCGCGCGAGGCTCGCCCCCGCATTCGCCACCGCGGAATCGACGCGCTGAAAGCGCTCTCGCGCCAGTGCAACGGCAGCCTGGTTGATTTCGCGGCCGCTGACATCACCGGCCACGGCGAGCGCACGACCGCCACAGGCGCCGGCTACCGCATCGAGCTCGGCTTGGTCTCGATCGACGAGCACCAAATCCCATCCGGCATCGGCGAACGCGCGGGCGCAGGCAGCCCCGATGCCACGGGCCGCGCCCGTGATGATCGCCGCTCTGGAGTCGGACGTAGTCATGTCTAGCTGGGGTCGGCCGTCGTCACGTCTAGCTACAGCGGGCGTCCGTCGGCACCGACCGCAGTAGTAGTCAGCCCACGTCGATCTGCTTCGGCGACCCGCAGCGGGGGCTGACGAACTGATGCACCAGCGGGTTGCTGAGATCAGACTTGGTCACGAACACAGCGCCCGTGTTCTCGTTCTTGGGGTCGCCCTGGTGGCGGTAGAGCTCCACGGCGGCGCGCACGCCGTCATATCCCATCCGGAACGGATCCTGCGAGATCAGCCCGTAGGTGACCCCCTCGGTGACCCCTGCGACCTCATCCGGCGAGGTGTCCCAACCCACAACTTTGACCTTGCCCACGCGGTGGGCGATCCTGACCGCCTCGACCGTCCCCACGTCGCTCGCTTCGTTGGCGGCAAAGAAACCCTTGAGGTCTGGGTTTGCCGTGAGCATGTTCGAGGCCACCGTCAGCGCCGTGTTGTAGTCGTTTTGGCTGTACTGGATCCCGACCAGATGCAGCTTGGGGTAGTGCTTGAGCTCCTGCTCGAAGCCCTGCACGCGCTGATCGTTCGTTTGCGAGCCGGCGTGGAAGGCGATGATCCCCACTTTGCCGCCCGCGGGACCGATTGCTTTGGCCAGCTCGCGGGCCGCGAGCGCGGCGCCGGTGATGTTGTTGGTGGCGATCAATGGAACGTTCGCCGGCTGGGGAGTTGTCCCCGAATCGATCGACACCGTCTTGATGCCCGCCTTGGTGGCGTTCTGCGAGGTCTCGACCATCGCCGTGGAGTCGGTCGCGGCGTAGACGAGCCCATTGACCCCCTGCGCGATGTAGTTATTGAGCAGGTTGAGCTGGTCGACTACATCCGTCTCGTCAGTGACGCCGTTCCAGGTGATCTTGACGCCCGGTAGCTGCCCGGCCGCACACTCAGCACCGGAATGGACCTTTGACCAGTAGTCCAGGCCCACCGATTTGGGGACCACCGCGATGTGAATTGGCGGCGTCTTCTGGAGCGTGACCTTCGACTTGTGATCCTTGACCACTGCGCACCCGGCCGCCAGCACGGCCAGCACGAGGACCGCGGTGGTGATGATGCTATGTCGGCGCACGGGCGCCCCTTTCCGGTCTGGCACCATCGCCGTTTTGTTGCTCTCCTCCTCCGCCACGGCGTCCGTGCTCCGCTTCGGTCGCGGCCTGGAGGCGCCGGCGGCGCACCTGATCCCACCACACGGCGAGCCAGATGATCACGCCGATGATCACCTGCTGGTAGTACTGGGTGATGTTGAGCAGCACCGCCCCGTTGGTGATCACGGTCATCAAAAAGGCGCCGATCATCGTGCCGCCGATCGTGCCCACGCCGCCGAACAGGCTGGCCCCGCCAATTACGCACGCAGCGATCGCGTTGAGCTCCAGTCCGACGCCGTAGTTCGGTTGCCCGGAGTGAACCAGCGCTGCGGCGATCATTCCGCCGAAGCCGGCGAGCGCGCCCGAGATCACGTAAACGGCCACCTTGTAGCGGTTGAGCGGGATGCCCGAGATTCGGGCTGCGTCCTCGTTAGAGCCAATCGCGTAGGCGTAGCGACCGAGCTTGGTGCGGCTGAGGACGATGTGTCCGATGACCGCGATCACGATCAGGTACAGCAGCGGCATGGGGATCGGGCCGATTTGCCCCTCGCCGACGAGACGGAAGTTCTTCGGCAGGCCGTACACAGCGTTCTCGCCGCCGACGATGAACGTCAGCCCCCGGGCGACGCCCATCATGCCCAACGTGGCGATGAACGGTGGCAGCCTGAACTGTGTAACGAGCAGCCCGTTGACCACGCCGATTCCGGCGCCGGCAAGGAGGCCGACGAGGATCCCCGGGACGATCGGGAAACCCGCCTTGGCGATCGCCATCGTTCCCAGGATTCCGCCTAACCCGGCCACGGAACCCACGGACAGGTCGATGCCGGCGGTGAGAATGACCAGCGTCTGGCCAACCGCCACGATGGCCACGATCGACACCTGGACGCCGATGTTGAACAGGTTGTTGGACGTCAGGAAATAGGGCGAGCCGATGGCCAGCGCGACAGCGACGATGATCAACCCGCCGGCCGCGGTCGCCTGTGAGACGACGTTGCTCAGCCGGTCGCGAATCGGCTCCGGAAGTCGCAGACCACCTCCTGGTCGCGAGGGTGCTCCGACGTTGGTGCTCATGCAGCCTCCTTTTCCAGGCCCGATGCGAGCGCCATGATGCGCTCCTCGTCGAACTCCTCGCGATTCAGCTCGCCGACCGTCTGACCGTCGCGGATGACGACGATCCGGTCGCACATGTTGGTCAGCTCCGGCAGGTAGGAGCTGATCAGGACGATCGCCCGACCCTGGCCGGCGAGATCGCCCATCAGGTTGAAGATCTCCGCTTTGGCGCCCACGTCGATTCCGCGCGTGGGCTCATCGAAGAACAGCACCCGAGCGTGGGTCTCGAGCCACTTGGCCACCACCACCTTCTGCTGGGTGCCACCCGACAGCGACTCGACCGCACGGCGCAACGACGGGGTGCGGATGTCCAGCTCGTCGCGACGCTTTTGCGCCACTTCGTGCTCGGTTCCCCGGTCGATCCAGATACCTGGGCCCGGTATCCGGGCGAGCGTTACGTTCTGCTCCACTGACAGCTGCATCGCCAGGCCCTCGCCCTTGCGGTCCTCTGTCAGGTAGCCGATGCCGGCGGCGATCGCGTCGCGGGGGGAGGTCAGCTCAAGCTCGTTGCCGTCGAGCTCAACGCGGCCGGCCGAGATCGGGTCGGCGGCGAACACGGCCCTGGCCAGCTCCGTGCGCCCCGCACCGACCACGCCGGCAAAGCCCAGGATCTCGCCGGTGCGGACCTCGAATGAGCAGTCGACGAGAACGCCCGGGCGGGTGATGCCCTCCGCGCGCAGGAGCACGTCGCCGATCTCGCAGTCCTGCTTGGGATACAGGGTGTCGATCTCGCGCCCAACCATCAGCGAGACGAGCTTCGCCTCATCGACCTGTCCCTTTTCCACCGTCTCCACCACAGCGCCGTCGCGCATCACCGTCACGCGATCAGCGATCCGCACGACCTCCTCCAGGCGGTGCGAGATGTAGAAGATCGCGATCCCCTCGCCCTTCAGCTGTTCGATCAGCCGGAAGAGGTCTTCGATCTCGGCTTCGGTGAGGGTGGCCGTTGGCTCGTCCATGATCACCACCTTTGCGTCTACAGCAAGCGCCTTTGCGATCTCCACGCGCTGTTGGTCGGCCACCGAGAGCGTCGAGACCTTGCGTCCAGGATCGAGATCCAGCCCCACCCTCTCCAGCAGCTCGCGCGCCCTTTGCTTCTCGCTGCCACGGACGATCAGACCGCTGTGGCTCTGCTCGCGCCCCAAGGCCAGGTTCTCGGCAATCGTCAGGTGTGGCGCGAGCGCAAACTCTTGATGCACCATCGCGATCCCCAGGCGCTGCGCGTGCCGCGGATTGCGGAACTTCACCTCCTGTCCGTCGACGAGGATCGTCCCATCACTCGGCTTCTCCAGCTGCGAAAGCAGCTTCATCAGCGTCGATTTGCCGGCTCCGTTCTCTCCGGCGACGGCGTGCACCTCTCCCGGGCGGATGTCGAGGCTGACACTGTCCAAGGCCTGCACACCCGGAAAACGCTTACTGACATCACGAACCTCAACCAGTGGCTGACGCTCATCGGCCATGGCTTCCTCCCTGGTTACCTCTCCTGTGAACGTTCACTTTCCCGCGAGGCGAGGTCCAAAACCTCGCCGCGCACGTCGTCGCGCGTCTGCCGTCAGCGCGCGGTCATTCCTCCGTCCACCACCATCGCCGCGCCGATCACCGACGCGGCCTCGTCAGACGCCAGGTACGCGGCCATCGCGGCGATCTCATCCGGCGTCACGAGGCGTCCGTGTGGCTGCCGGGCCTCCATCGCCGTCCGCGCTTCGGCCGGATCGTCATAGCCGCTGGTGATCCGCTGCACCCAAGGGGTGTCGACCGTGCCGGGGGCGATGCAGTTCACACGGATGCCCTCCCCCACATGGTCGATCGCCGCGGCGCGCGTCAGCGCGAGGATGCCTCCCTTGGCGGCGCTATAGGCGGCGCGGTCGCGGACTCCGACCAGGGCGGCGACCGAGGAAATGTTGATAATCGTGCCGCCCTGACCGGCCCGCATCGCCTGGATGGCGTGCTTCATCCCGAAGAACGTGCCCGTGAGGCAGACCTCCAGGACGCGGCGCCAGTCTGCTTCGCTCGTGTCGGGAGTGGTGGCCGCGACCCCCACGCCGGCGTTGTTGACGAACACGTCGAGGCCGCGCCAGTGCTCGATCGCGCTGCGGACCAGAGCGGCGACGCTCTCCTCAGCCGTCACATCCACCTCGTGGGCCAGGGCTTCGGTGCCCAGTTCGCCGGCGACGCTCTCGGCGGATTGCAGATCGATATCGGCGACCACGACGCGCGCGCCCTCGGCGTCGAGACGCTGGGCGATCGAGCGGCCGATCCCTGACCCGGCGCCGGTCACGATCACCCGGCGGCCGAGCAGCCGCTGGGGAAGCCGAAGCTGAGGATCGCTCACAAGGGCGTCATAACCGAGCGGCCGCGTTTCGAAACCCGGCCCGCGCGGCGGGAGGTGCCGAAAGGTTCTATTAGACACTAATATATTTTTGCTATGAGCTCCGGGCAGACCGAACGTCTCGCGCGCCGCTCGGAGAAGGAGAGCATCGGGCGAGGGGCGCAGCTCGAGGAGATCGCCGAGGCGCTTCCGCAGCGCGCGGCAGCGCTGTCGCGCCTTTTTCTGTGCCGCACCAAGGTGCAGATCTCGCGCGTGGAGATGGGCGTGCTCTGGGCGCTGGCGGAGAGGCCCCGGCGCATAACCGAGCTTGCGGCTCGCGAAGGGGTGACTCAGCCCGGGATGACGCTGCTCGTCAACCGCCTGGAGGAGCGAGGGTGGTTGAGTCGACACGCGGACGCCGCCGATCGCCGGGCGGTGCTGGTCAAGCTGACCGCGGCGGGACGCGAGGTGCATGAGCAGCTCCGCGCCGAGTACCGGGCGCTGCTACACGAGGAAATGGCCACTCTCGGCGATCGCGATATCCAGATGCTGGCGAAGGCGATCGAGGTCCTCGACGAGCTGATCGACCGGCTGACGGGCGAGCGATGATGACCAAACAGTGGGCTCTGTAAGCCCTTTGACCCCGGCGCGAGGCGTCTGGCAGCCACTAGCTGTATTTGTTAAGCGTCCCGTAACTCGGATTTGAGAAGGGTTGAGGTGCTCGAACGGGTGATAGCCCCGGCTGGGACGACGGCCGAAACAGATCGCGAATCGACGCTCGACGGCGCGTTGGCGCGTGCGCGCGATCACCTGCTCTCCTTGCAGCATCCCGACGGCCATTGGCGGGGGCTGCTGCAGACCAATGTCTCGATGGACGCAGAGGATCTGCTGCTGAGGCAGTTCCTGGGGATCCGCGACCAGCAGCGAACACTGCGTTCGGCGAGGTGGCTGCGCTCGCAGCAGAACGACGACGGCAGCTGGTCGAACTTCTTTGCCGGACCGGGCGATCTCTCGACCACGGTCGAGGCTTATCTGGCGCTGCGGCTCGCCGGTGATGAGCCGGGAGCACACCACATGCAGCGCGCGGCGGCCTGGTGCCGCGAGCGTGGAGGCCCGCGCGAAGCCCGCGTGTTCACCCACATCTGGATGGCGCTGTTCGCTCTGTGGCCCTGGGACGAGGTCCCGGCCCTGCCGCCCGAGATGGTGTTCCTGCCGAGCTGGTTTCCACTCAACCCATATGAATTTGCGTGCTGGGCGCGCCAGACGATCGTCGCTCTCACGATCGTGTGCTCGCATCGCCCGCAGTGCCCGCTCTGGTTCGGGCTCGAGGAGCTCGGCCCGGCGGCGCCGGCTGCCCCTCGCCGGTATTCGAGCCGCACCGGGCGGGCGCTCGGCGTCCTCGACAAAGTCCTCCGGCGCTACGAGCGCAAGGCGCTTCCGCCGCTGCGCCATCTTGCGATGAAGGCCGCGGAGAGCTGGATTATCAAGCGCCAGGAGGCCGACGGCAGTTGGGGAGGGATTCAGCCGCCGTGGGTCTACTCGCTGATCGCCCTCTCGCTTCAGGGCTATCCCCTCGACCACCCTGTGATGCGCGCCGGCCTCGCCGGCCTTGACTCGTTCACCGTGGAAGGCGATGGCATGCGCTGGCTCGAGGCCTGCCAATCGCCGGTTTGGGACACGGCGCTGGCATTGCTGGCGCTGGCCGACGGCGGCCTCGACCGCGACGATCCGGCCCTTGTACAGGCCGCGGAATGGCTGCTTGATCGCCAGGTCACAGGCGTCGTCGGCGATTGGGGAATGCGCCGGCCGCGGCTGGAGCCGGGCGGTTGGGCGTTTGAGTACGAGAACGTCAACTACCCGGACGTCGACGACGCGGCCGTGGTTGCGCTGGCGCTACGCCGCGTGGCGCACTCGGACACAGCGCGGCTGGAGTTCGCGCTCCGCCGCGCGACCGACTGGCTCATCGGCATGCAGAGCGCGGATGGGGGCTGGGGGGCATTCGACGCCGACAACACCCGCACGCTTTCGCGAAAGCTTCCGTTCTGTGACTTCGGCGAGGTGATCGACCCACCGAGCGCTGACGTCACGGCGCACGCGATCGAGTTTTTGGCCTGCGAGGACGATCCAGCAGCGCGAGCGAGCGCCGGCGCCGGTCTGCAGTGGCTGCTGGCGGAGCAGGAGCGCGACGGTTCATGGTTCGGACGCTGGGGGGTCAACCATGTCTACGGCACGTGGTCGGCTCTGTGCGCACTGGAGGCAGCAGGCGTAGCCCACCAGGACCACCGCTTCCGGGCAGCTGTCGCCTGGCTCGAGCGCCATCAGAATGCGGACGGCGGCTGGGGCGAGGATTGTCGCTCCTACGACGATCCCGCCTGGATCGGACGCGGGGAGAGCACTGCCTCGCAGACCGCCTGGGCTCTGCTCGCCCTGCACGCCGCCGGCGAGTCGAAGTCCCAGGCGGCCACCCGGGGGATCGAGTGGCTGTGCGCTACACAGCGACCGGATGGAACGTGGGACGAGCCTCATTACACCGGCACCGGTTTTCCGGGCGACTTCTACATCAACTACCACCTCTACCGGCTCGTGTTCCCGGTAATGGCGCTCGGCCGGTGCGCCCGAGAACGACGCACGTCGTGAGTTCGCTGACCCAGGCGACCGCGCCCGCCCGGCCGCCGGCGGCCAGGGCCGTAATGGCCCAGGCGCGGTACGAGAACTTCCCCGTCGCCAGCCTGGTGCTTCCGCGGCGCGCGCGCTCGCATCTCCTGGCCGTCTATGGTTTCGCCCGGCTGGTCGATGACGTCGGCGATGAGGCGTCCGGTGACCGTCTGGCGTTGCTCGACGAGCTCGAAGCCGATCTCGAGCGTCTGTGGTCCGATGGATCGCGGGCCGCCAGGGGGCCGATGCACCCGCTGATCGCGCGACTGAAGCCCGCGGTCGACAACTGCCGCCTGCCGCCCGATCCCTTCCGGCGACTGATCGAGGCAAACCGCCGCGACCAGGCCGTCCACCGCTACGCCACCTACGATGAGCTAATCGACTACTGCCGGCTCTCAGCCAACCCCGTCGGCGAGCTCGTGCTCCGTATCTTCGGCGCCGCGACGCCCGAGCGGCTCGCGCTCTCCGACAAGGTGTGCACCGGGCTGCAGCTGACCGAACACTGGCAGGACGTGGCCGAGGACTATCGCCAGGACCGGATCTATCTCCCCGCCGAGGACCTGGAGCGTTTCGGCGTCGACGAGCGTGAGCTGAGAGGCCGCGCGGCCACGCCGGCCTTCCGGGAGTTGATGAGCTTCGAGGTGGCCCGCGCCCGGTCCCTGCTCGACGATGGCGCTCCGCTAGTGCTGACGCTCCGTGGACGCCGCCGCTTCGCGCTGGCGGCTTTCGTGGCCGGGGGCCGCGCGGCACTCGAGGCGATCAGGGCTGCCGACTACGAGGTACTGGCCTCGAGTCCTCGCCCCCGACCAGCTCTCCGGGCGGTGCACCTACTGCGGGCGCTGGCCAGCGGGGGACGGCGGTGAGCGTCGCACTCGGCGAGCACTCAGTGGAGGGCGCCTATCGCCACTGCGAGGCGATGACCCGGGAGCAGGCAGCGAACTTCTACTACGGGATCCGGCTGCTCCCGGCTTCCAAGCGCCGGGCGATGTGCGCCGTCTACGCCTTCGCCCGCCGGGTCGATGACATCGGCGACGGCGATGAGACCGCCGAGCGCAAGCTCGCTCTGCTGGCCGACGCACGGACGGAGCTGGAGAATCGAAACGGAAGCCTGGTGGGTCTGGCGCTGGCCGACGCCGAGCGGCAATTTGAGCTGCCGCGTGAGGCCCTGTTCGATCTGCTGGACGGCGTGGAGATGGATGTTCGCGAGGTCCGCTACGAGACATTCGAGGAGCTGGTCATCTATTGCCGCCGCGTGGCCGGATCGATCGGCCGGCTATGTCTGGCGATCTTCGGGTCAAGCGACATGGCGCGGGCTGTGCCGCTCGCTGACGACCTCGGCGTTGCCATGCAGCTCACAAACATCCTGCGCGACGTGCGCGAGGACCTCGAGCGCGGACGCGTGTACCTGCCAGAGCAGGATCTCCGACGGTTTGGCTGCGAGGAGCTGTTGACCGCGCGGCGCGACCAGTTCGCACAGCTCGTCGGCTTCGAGGTCGCCCGGGCGCGCGAGTGGTTTGGCCTAGGGCTCGAGCTGCTCCAGCTGATTGACGCCCGCAGCGGCTCCTGCGTGCTGGCGATGAGCGGTATCTATCAGCGGTTGCTCGAGCGCATTGACCGGGACCCGGCGGCGGTCCTCGAGCACGGACTGTCGCTGGCCACGTGGGAGAAGACCTGGGTGGCTCTGCGCAGCCTCAGCGGGGTGGTGCGATGAGCCTCACTGACTCCGGGCGCGTGGTGGTCATCGGCGGCGGGCTCGCTGGGATCACCGCCGCCCTCGACTGCCTGGATGCCGGCGCGTCGGTGACGCTGGTGGAGGTGCGCCCGCGGCTGGGCGGCGCTGCCTACTCATTCGAGCGCGACGGACTGTGGCTCGACAATGGTCAGCACGTCTTTCTGCGTTGTTGTGGCGCCTACCGTGCCCTGCTCGAGCGGCTGGGCAGCGCGCATCAGACGGTGCTTCAGGATCGCCTGGAGATCAAGGTGCTGGCTCCCGGGGCCAAGGCGGCATGGCTGCGTCGAACGGCCCTCCCGGCGCCGCTGCATCTGTCCAGCTCCCTGCTGCGCTATCGGCACCTGGGGCTCGGGGCGCGGCTCGCTGCCGCGCGCGCGGCGCTCGCGCTGGGCCGTGTGGACCCGGAGGACCCGGTGGCGGACAACCAGAGCTTTGGAAGCTGGCTCGAGCGCCGCGGACAAGGCCGGGAGGCGGTCGAGACGCTGTGGGAGCTGATCGGTCGGCCGACGCTCAACCTTCGCGTCCCCGATGCATCGCTCGCGGCGGCTGCGTTCGTGTTCCGGGTTGGGCTCCTACAGCGAGCCGACGCCGGCGACATCGGATACGCGCGCGCGCCGCTGCAGCGCATCCACGGCGACCCTGCGTTGCACGAGCTGACCTCAGCGGGCGCCGAAGTGCGCCTCGGCTGGCGCGCCGAGCGCCTCGAGCTCGGGGTCGACTCGGCGCTGGCCGTGCACGGAGCCGGCGAACGCCTCGACGCCGACGCCGTCGTTCTGGCTGTCCCACACGAACGGTCGGCCGCGCTCCTGCCGGAGGGCGCCGTTCGCGAGCCGCAACGGCTGACACGGCTCGGGACCTCGCCGATCGTCAACCTCCATCTGGTCTACGACAGGCGCGTGCTGGAGTCCGAGTTCGTCGCAGCGGTGAACTCACCCGTCCAGTACGTGTTCGACAGAACCGCCGCCGCCGGGTTGGACCGCGGCCAGTGCTTGGCCGTCTCGCTGTCGGCCGCCGACGAGGAGATCGACACGAGCGCCGCCAGGCTCCGGCAGCGCTTCACTCAGGCGTTGGTCGATCTCCTTCCAGCGGCGCGCAGCGCCAAGCTCGAGCGGTTCTACGTGACCCGTGAGCGTGCGGCCACGTTCAGGGCATCGCCTGGTGCGCGTCAATTGCGACCGGGGCCGCAAACGGGCATCGCCGGGCTAGCTCTGGCGGGTGCTTGGACCGACACCGGCTGGCCGGCGACGATGGAGGGGGCCGTGATCTCCGGTCATCGAGCTGCGCGCGTGGCGCTGGCATTTTTGGAAAAGGGGCGCACCGTCGCCGGCCGAGCCGGCTCCAGGCGCGCCGCTGAGGGAGCTTTGCTATGAGCCGCGTGCTGGCCGCCGCGCCGATGGCCATCGAGGCGCACGCCCTACGCCGGGGCGCGCCGCGGCTGGAGATAACGCGCACGGGCATAGGGCCGCGCAGGGCACGCCGCGCGGCTGCCGGGCTGGCCGCCACGCCCGGCAGCGGCCTGGCCATTGCGGGCTTTGCCGGAGCTCTGGCCGAGGGCCTCGAGCCGGGGGACGTCCTGGTCGCCTCGGAAATCCTCGGCCGGGACGGCGAACGCGTGCTCGAATGCACGGGCGCTGGACTGATCGCGGGCATGCTCGGCCGACACGGGGTACGCGCCCACGTTGGGCCGCTGGTCTCGGTCCGCGCGCCGGTCGCCGGGACGGCCCGTGCGCGGCTGGCTGCGACCGGGGCGCTGGCGGTGGACATGGAATCGGCATGGCTCGCGCCGGCGGCGGCCGGCAGGCCGCTCGTAGTGCTGCGGGTCGTGCTCGACAGCGCCGAGCGCGAGCTCTGGCGTCCGCTGGCCACGGCGCGCGGCCTGTGGCGAGCGACCCGGGCGCTTGAGTCAGTGGGGAGCGCGATCGAGGAGTGGGAGGCCGCGATCGCCGCGCGGAAGCTCGAGCTCGCGGCGCCACGCGCAGCGTGCGCCGGCGTCGAGCGGGCCATCGAGGTCGTTGAGCGCGCCCTCGAACGCTACGGTCCTCCGGTGTACATGCGCAAGCAGATCGTCCACAACCGCCATGTGGTCTCGGAGCTGGAACGACGGGGCGCAGTCTGGGTCGAGGAGCTGGAGGAAATCCCGGACGGTGCGACCGTGGTCTTCTCCGCGCACGGGGTCTCGCCGGCCGTTCGCGAGCGCGCCAAGCGCAAGCAGCTGAACGTGGTGGATGCCACGTGTCCTTTGGTGAGCAAGGTCCATGCCGAGGCGAGGCGGTTTGCCGACGGCGGCTACACGATCGTGTTGATCGGTCACCAAGGGCATGAGGAGATCGACGGGACGGCGGGCGAAGTACCCGAACGGGTCCGCGTGATCGCCGGTGAACACGAAGTCGAGCAGCTCGACGTCGAGGATCCCGACCGCGTGGCCTACCTGACACAGACAACGCTCGCGGTGGACGAGACGAGCGACGTCGTGTCCCGTCTGCGCGAACGCTTCCCAGCTGCAGTCGGACCGCGCTCCGACGACATCTGCTATGCGACGCAGAACCGGCAGGACGCCGTCCGCGCGCTCGCGGCAAACTGCGACGTGATGCTGGTCATCGGCTCCCGGAACTCCTCCAACTCAAACCGTCTGGCCGAGGTCGCGCAGCGCAGCGGTTGCCGTTCTTATCTGATCGACGATGAGGCGCAGATCGAGCCGGGCTGGGTGGCCGGCGCCGAGCGGGTCGGCGTCACAGCCGGGGCCTCCGTCCCCGAGCGGATCGTTCAGAGGATCGTGAGTGCCCTTACAGTATTGGGTCCGATTGATGTCAGCGAGCGGACCGTCGCCACGGAGAGCGTGCGGTTTACCCTCCCCCGTGAGGTAAGAAAGTAGGTCATGGCTGTTCCCATCCGACAGAGCGCCAAGGTCGGCGCCTACATCCTCCGCCAGCGCCTGGCGCGCCGCGATAAGTATGCGCTGGTCCTCGAGCTCGAGCCGCTCTATCAGTGCAACCTGGCCTGCGCCGGGTGCGGCAAGATCCAGCACCCGGATCATGTCCTGCGCCGTCGGATGTCGGTCGACGATGCCGTCTCGGCGGTAATGGAGTGTGGCGCTCCCGTGGTCTCGATCGCCGGCGGCGAGCCGCTGATCCATCCGGAGATCGACACGATCGTCTCCGAGCTGGTGCGGCGCAAGAAGTTCGTCTACCTGTGCACGAACGCGCTGTTGCTGGAGAAGAAGATGAAGCTGTTCGAGCCCTCGCCCTACTTCGCCTGGGCGGTGCACATGGACGGCCTGCGCGAGCGCCACGACAGGTCCGTGTGCCGGGACGGAGTGTTCGACAAGGCATCCGCCGCCATACGCAGCGCCAAGGACCAGGGGTTCCGCGTCACCACCAACACAACGTTCTTTTCAGACGACACCCCCGAGACGGTCCGTGAGGTGCTCGACTTCCTCAACGACGAGCTGGCGGTCGATCAGATGATGATCTCGCCGGCGTACGCCTACGAGAAGGCGCCAGACCAGGAGCACTTCCCCGGCGTCGAGCAGACTCGGCGGCTGTTCCGGACCGCCTTCGCAGACGGGCGGCGCCGGCGCTGGCGGCTCAACCACTCGCCGCTGTATCTGGACTTCCTCGAGGGCAAGACCGACTACAGCTGCACCGCTTGGGGAATCCCCAGCTACTCGATCTTCGGCTGGCAGCGTCCCTGCTACCTGATGGCCGACGGCTATGCCAAGAGCTATCGAGAGCTGCTGGAGCAGACTGACTGGGAGCGCTACGGACGCGGCCGCGATCCACGCTGCGACAACTGCATGGCCCACTGCGGCTACGAGCCGACGGCCGTCAACGAGACCGTGCGTGCACCGCAGAAGGCTTTGCTCTCGGTCTTGCGCGGCTAGAGGTGAGCGGCGTGCGGTCAGCCGCGAGCCACAACGGGTCAGATCGGGGCAGGCGCCAGGGAGAGCACACGGACGGGGCCTACGTCGCCGACCTGCTCGGGCTGCGGACCGGGGAGGCGATGGCGCTCAACCAGCGCTACTTGAACCGACAGCTGGGACGCGTGCTGCGCACCCTGGGTTTCGATCGCGAGTGGGTCGAGGGTAGAGGGCCATACCTGATCGACCGCCAGGGTCGTCGCTATCTGGACCTGCTCTCGGGCTACGGCGTGTTCGCCGTTGGTAGGAACCATCCGGACATCAAGCGCCGGCTCCAGGACGTTCTGCAAGCCGACACTCCCAACCTTCCGCAACTAGGCGTCTCTGCGCTGGCCGGTGCGCTGGCCGAAGAGCTGATTGCGCGCGCGCCTCGTTCGCTCGACGCTGTGTTCTTCGCCAACTCGGGAACCGAGACCGTGGAAGCTGCGCTGAAGCTGGCGCGCGCGGCAACCGGACGCCAGCGGTTTCTCCACTGCCAGCGCGGCTATCACGGGCTCTCGTTCGGAGCACTGTCCGTCAACGGCAACGAGGAGTTCCGCGAGCGCTTCACGCCGCTGCTCCCGGGTTGCGACGCTGTGCCCTTTGGCGATGTCGGGGCGCTGAAGCGCGAGCTCGGCCGAGGGGACGTCGCTGCCTTCATCCTCGAGCCGGTACAGGGCAAAGGGGTGTACATCGCTCCGGACGGCTACCTGGCTCAGGCCCAAGAGCTCTGCCGCCGAGCGGGCGCGATCCTGATCGTCGATGAGGTGCAGACGGGACTGGCGCGAACCGGCAGGTTCCTGGCGCTCGAGCACTGGGGCATCGAGCCCGACATGGTCACCGTCTCCAAGGCCCTCTCCGGAGGCTACGTTCCCGTGGGCGCGCTGCTCGCCAGCCGGGCGGTGTTCGACGCCACGTTCGACTCGATGGAGCGCAGCGTCGTTCACGGCTCCACGTTCGGTGGCGGGGACCTCGCGGCGGCGGCTGCGCTTGCCACGCTGGGCGTGATCGAGCGCGAGCAGCTGAGCGCGCGCGCGGCGGAGCTCGGCGAGCTGCTTCTGGCGCTCACGCGCCCGTTGGTGGATCGCTTTGAGATCGTGCGCGACGTCCGAGGCCTGGGATTGATGTGGGCGATCGAATTCGGTCCGCCGGCCGGCCGGACCGGCGCCAGATTGTGGGAAGCGATCGAGCGCCGTCAGCCGGGGCTGTTCGCCCAGATGATCACGGTGCCCCTGTTCGCCAAGCATCAGATCCTGCTGCAGGTCGCGGGCCACAACATGAACGTGATCAAGGCGCTGCCGCCACTGGTGACACCCGAAGACGAACTGCGCCGCTTTGTCAGCGCACTGGAGGAAGTGCTCGAGGACGCCCAACGGCACCTGTTCCGAAGCTACGCGAGCGTCGGTCTCGGGCTCGGTCGCCGCAGCCTCACGGCGAGGCGCGAGAGCACGAATGGCTCGAGGCAACGCGCGGGTGCACGATGACGGTTCGGCGCCACTGGAGCGCGAGCGAGGACAAGATCGGCGTGCTCATCCCCGTCCAAGGTCCCTAGCCGCCTGAGGCCTCCACCGGCCGCGGGGACGCACCCCGGGACGACGCGTCCTCTAGCTCCCACCTATGGACGTGTCGACGGAGGGCGACATAACCGCCGATCCCGGGAAGCGTCGGTAGCCAGAACGAGATTGCGCGATAGGCGAGCACGCCGATCAGGGCTCTGCTACCGGGGAGCCCGAAGGCGACGAATGCGCCGATCATGCCCCCCTCCACGCCGCCGATCCCCCCCGGCAACGGGAGCAAGCTGCCAAGCGTCCCGAGGAAGTAGCCCATGACCAGCACGGCCGCTGAGACGCTCGTCCCGAAGGCCCGGAACGCCATTCCCAGCACGGCGATGTCGAACCCCCAGTAGGCGACGGCGCCGAGCAAGCCGATCCGTCGCTCGCGGAACATGTCAATGGCGGTGCGGACTCCTCTACCCAGCACCGCTGGGGCCGTGGCGAACCGGGCCGCCAGCTTCCCGACGCGACCGCGACGCTGCGCAAGGCGCTCGAGCCGACGCGCGAAGTCTCCGGGCACCAACCCCATGCTCGCCACCAGCGCGATTGCCACCAGACTGAGCAGGGCGGGGATCACCGTAAGCGCAAACGGCGCCGAGCCGGCGAACAATCCCAGACGCAGACCGAGACCCCCAATCACCAGCGCGGCGAGGTAGACGCCGTACTGCACCACGTAGCTGGCAACCATCCGGCAGGCGATCGTCCCCGACTCCATGCCTGCTTTTCTGAGCGCCCAAGCGGTGACGGCGATACCGCCCGCGCCGGCGGCGGCCAGCAGCCGAATGGCCGCGATACCCGCCAGCGGGATCTCGATGCTGGCGCGCCAGTCGATCCTCGGCATTCCGCGGCTGAAGACGGTCCCGAATAGCAGGGCGTAGCCGGCAACCGACAGCAGCTCCAGGACCATGCCGATGCCCAGGTAGACCGGGTCGCCGTGCTTGAGCTGACCCCACGTCTGGTTCAGGCCGGCCAGCTTGGGAATGAGGAAGTAAAGGCCGCCGAGCGCGGCGGCGATGAACACGGCGCCGAATACCAGCCGGCGCCGGGTCAGCGGACCCGCTGGACCGCCCAGGTCGCTTGGCCCCCGAGTCCGCTCGTCGTTAGCAGCAGGAAGCTGATCGCCGTTGTCGGACATATGTCTATTTACCACGGTACCCAGGGGCGCGGCGACGAAGCTTGTACCGCTGCTCGTGTTCGCAGGCAGCGATGCCGGGTAGATCGGATCAAAGCGCATCAAAAGGAGGAAACGATGGGTGACCGAACGCAGCGCATGAAGGGCAAGGCCGAGGAGACCAAGGGGCGCATGAAGCGCGAGACGGGAGAAGCCTCTGCACGTCCTGGGACCGAGGCCCGCGGCGCGGGCGAGGAACTGAAGGGCAAGGCGAAGAACACCGTCGGCAAGGCCCGCAGCGCGATCAAGAAGAACACCCGCTAAGCGAGCCGGCGCCGCAAGGCGCCGATTATTAACTAGAACTCCGTAAAATGGAGTAGAGTGCGCGCCCTATGAGGCGCGGGTGGGCACGGATGCTGGGCGGTCTGATCATGGCGGCCGCTTGCTCCGTGCTCGCGCCGTCGGCGGCGTCGGCGGCGATCACCAGTGTGTTCGCGGGCCAGACCGTCAGCGGCAATCCGATTCCCTGCGTGGCGCAGGCCGACGGAACCAGGGTCTGCCATGGCACCTACAACAACGGTCCTGGCGGCTCTGATATCAGACTCAAGAGCTTCGACGGCTCGCCGCTGGCGGTCTACGTGACGCTTCCCCCGGCGCCAGGCTCGGACACCGACGGCGATTTTCCATTCATCGCCCAGAGCCACGGCTGGGCCGAGCCGACCACCGGTCCATCCGACACGCAGTACTACGGCCCGACCGCCGACTCCTGGGCGACGAACGGCTACGCCGTGCTGCAACTCGTGGCGCGAGGGTTCGGCGACTCCTGTGGCTCGGTGCAGTCGCGGACTTCTGACACGGTCGCCTGCCAGAACGGCTACATCCGCCTCGACGACGAACGCTACGAAGCGCGGGACGTCCAGTTCGCCACGGGGCTACTGGTCGACGAGAGCGTGGTCGATCCCCAGCACATCGGCGTCACCGGCGAGTCCTACGGCGGGGGCGTATCACTGGAGTTGGCGACACTCAACAACCGGGTGATGAACACGGACGGATCGTTCAGTCCGTGGACCAGTCCGGCGGGCACGCCACTCCACATCGCCGCCGCGGCGCCCGTCATTCCGTGGAGTGACCTCGTCTACTCCCTTGTTCCCAACGGCCGCACGCTGGACACGGCCATCACCTCGCCGACGGCCGACCTCTACCCCCTCGGCGTGATGAAGCAGTCGTTCGTCACCGGCCTCTACGGGGAGGGCGCCGCCAGCGGCTACTACGCACCGCCGGGCACGAATCCAGAGGCCGACCTCACTACCTGGTACGGGGCCCTCTCCGCCGGCGAACCGTACGACGGCAACCCCGAGGACGAGTTCATCGCATACGAGATCGCGCGCTACCACTCGCCCTACTACCTGCTCGACAGCGCGTTCGCAACCGGTTCGGTGGCTCCGTCGCCGCTGCTGGTGGCGAACGGGTTCACCGACGACCTGTTCCCGGTCGATGAGGCCGTGCGCTACTACAACCTCGAGCGCTCGCGCAATGGCTCCGACCCGATCGGCCTGATCGACGGCGACTTCGGCCATCAGCGGGCGCAGAACAAGCCCGGCGATCTGGCGCTGCTCTCCAGCCGGATTCAGAGCTTCCTCGGCTACTACGTCAAAGGCGCCGGCAGTGCGCCGCAGCTGGGGGCCACGGCGCTGACGGAGACCTGTCCCTCAACCGCACCTTCCGGCGGCCCGTACACGGCTTCGAGCTGGGCGGCTCTTCATCCGCACGCGGTCAACTTCAGCTCCGCCGCGTCGCAGACGATCCTCTCTGCCGCGGGTAACCCCGTGATCGCCAAGACGATCGATCCCATCGCCGGCGGCGGGGCTTGCGCCACGGTGACGGCCACCGATCAGGGGCCGGGTGTGGCCACCTACCGTTTGCCGGCCGCCACCGGCGCGGGCTATACGCTGCTGGGCGCACCGCGTGTCACCGCCGACCTGGCCGTCACCGGCCAGTTCGCGTACATCGCCGCCAGGCTGTGGGACGTTGACCCCAGTAGCAATACGGAGACGCTCGTCGCCCGGGGCCTCTATCGCATCAATGGCAGCGCTCCCGACGGACGCCAGACGTTCCAGCTGCATCCTGGTGCCTGGCACTTCGCGGCGGGCCACATCCCGAAGCTCGAACTGCTGGGTCAGGATCCCCCGTATGCGCGGATCTCGAACGGGACGTTCTCGATTCAGGTCTCCAAGCTGAAGCTCGAGCTGCCAACTCAGTAGGGGCCGGTTCGGTTCCCGACCGGTGCCGGCGAGGGTGGGTTGGCCGGCTTCTACTCGTGCCGCTCGAGCGAGTCGCCAATCAGCCAGATCAGAGGCGGCCAGAGGCCGACGAACAGCGCCCGACGCTCGGCGTTGCCGCGCTCGTCCTGGTCCACGGTCTTGGCCCGAATCCAGAGGACGATGCACAGGCCCACGGAGCCCAGCGAGAGCAGCTCCATGTGGCCGGAGCGGAGCCCAATTCGTTGAAGGGCTGCACTGACGATCGGCCCAGCCTAGCGCTGTTGAGCCTAGCGGCTCACCAGGGCTGTCCTTGCGGCTCTGAGCGGCCAACTTCGCCCGCTATGTTCGTCTCGTGCCCGCGCGTCCCACCCCGAGCCGTCGTTGGCTGACCGCCGCCACATGGCCCGTGGGCATCGGTCTCACTTCCTGGGACTACATGTGGCGCTCCACTCCGATGCACCGCACCGAGCTCACCGGCGGTTCTCCTCACCCCGGCCGCCTTGCGTCATTGCCCGATGCCGTCCGCGGCGATGAAGTGCAGCACCAACACGACGGGTTCGGGCCCCTGTTCCACCGCCGCTATGGCACGCGCATCCGACATTCGGAACTACGGGCCGAGGAGCTGATCGACCGGGTCACCCGTCATCTCAACAAGGCGGCGCCGAGCAGCTTCGCGCGGTTTCAGAAAGTCGTTGGCGACGACGAGGAGATGGCGCTCGGAGACGAGTACGTGGTGCGGATGCCGGGCCCTTGGGACGGGCCCGTGCGGGTGATCGAGCGCTCGCCACGTTCCTTTCGGTTTGCGACGCTGCTCGGCCATCTAGAAGCGGGGCAGATCGAGTTTCGCGCAGGCGAGGGCGAACACCGCGAGTTGCAGTTCGAGATCGAGTCGTGGGCCCGCAGCAGCAGCCGGCTGACCAATCTCCTTTACCACCACCTTCGCATGTCCAAAGAGGTCCAGGCTCACATGTGGGTGTCGTTCCTGGAGGGCGCCGTGCGCTTGGCGGGTGGCCGGATGACGGGCGGAGTGACGATCGCTACCGAGCGCTTCGATGGGTGACGCTGTCTCGGCGGATGTTCAGCGACGGCTTGCCGAGCTATCGCAGCTAGCCCTCAACTTCGACCCCGCGCAGCTCGATGGCTCTGACGCTGAGCATGGCTGGCAGACCACCGACCTGTGCCAGGCGCTGCCCGCAGAGCCGCCCGGGCCACCGATCCCCGCCGGCAGCTGGCAACAGGCCCAGCGGCTGATGCGTGGCTACCAGTTCGCTGATCCTTCGATCGTCCGTGCCTACTACGACCCCCACGCGCCATTGCAGGGCCGCAACATGCTGCTGAAGCTCCAGGCTCTCGGCGTGTTTCACCTATACGTCGGCGTCCGCGTCAACGAGGTGTACGACCGAACGGTCGAGCGCGGCGACCGGCGGGCGACAGTCTGGGGGTGGAGCTACCGGACGCTCGAAGGCCATGTAGAGATGGGACAGATGGACTGGCAGGTGTGGAAATGGATCGACACGGGCGAGGTCGAGTTCCGGGTGTACGCCAGGTCACGCACGGCACGAATCGGCAATCCCGTAGTACGCCTCGGGTTCCGGATCTTCAGAGGCCGTGAGCGCAGGGCCTTCCTTGAGAGCACGAAGCGGCGGATGCGTGAATTCGTCAAGCTCGCGCTGGAGCGAGACGATCGACCGGACGAGACGCCCGTGCTGCCGCGGACCAGCTAGTGTGCGCGGCGGTCCGGCGATACCCACGACGCGCACGATGAGCTGACCAGAGCGCTGCGCGAGCAGGGTCCTTTGAGCTAGCGGACGATGCCGTTCTCGCGCGCTCCGACGACGGTGGCGCGCAGCGTGGCGCGGACGTCGTGCTGCGGTTGCCAGCCGAGTTGGGTGCGGGCGCGCGTCGTATCCATGAGCACCGGAACGCGCACCGCCTGGATCCACTCCGCCTGCGACGGAAGTCCCGGGACCCGTGCCACGAGCGCGGCGGTGAGGTCCACGGCTGCGGTGGGAACGGGAACGCTCACCCAACCGAGCTCGCGCGCCACGTCAGCCACGGTGATCGTTCCGTCGGCGGCGAGGTTGTAGACGCCGGGCGGCCCGGCGGCCAGCACGGCGTCCAGGAGCGCCGTCGCCACGTCGTCTGCGTGAACGAGCTGCATCGGCGTCCCGGGATCGACCAGCAGCGGCGGCGGCGTGGGGATGTTGGCGACGAGACGGCGGAGGGGAGAAGGAAGGCTGGCCAGAGCGCTGACGTACGGCATGCTTTTGACAAGCGCCGGCGAATCGGGACCGCCGACGATTGACGGACGAAAGACGTAAGCCCGAACGTCGCTGTCCTCGAGCGAACGGGCCAGCGTCTTTTCGAGCTCTGCCTTCTGCGCCGAGTAGTAGAACTCATCGCTGCCCGCCGTGGGCACGTCCTCGGTGAGAGGTTGAGGATTCTCGGCGTGGAAACCGTACGCGGCCACGGATGAGGTGTAGACGAGACGCTCAGCACCGGCGGCGACTGCCGACGCAAAGACATTGCGAGAGCCGGTGAGGTTCACATCGCGGGCCTGCTGGCGATCGCCGAAGATCAAGAAGGCAAGGTGGACGACGACGTCCACGCCGGCCACGAGCCGCTCGACCGCGTTTCGATCCAACACGTCGCCCTGTACGTAGCGCGTTTTGCGCCAGCCCCTGGCCGCGGGGTCGAAGGGACGCCTGGCCATCGCCCGGACCTCGCCGACATCGTCCGTCGCCTCGAGGGCCCGCAAAAAGGGAATGCCGATCTCGCCCGTCGGGCCCGTGACGGCGACGGTCAGTCGCCGCCCTCGGTCTGGCGTTCGCTCAGCGGCCACGCTGCCACCCTATCTCGGCGCGGGGAGCGAGCGTTCAGCGGCCGCGCGGGCATAGCCCGACCGGCGGGCGGCCGGCTCAGAATAGGATGGGCCGCAGTGGATATCGAACGCCTCGATCAGCGCCAGGCCTTCGTCACCGCCGACGGCTCGACGATCCGCGAGCTGGCCGGCCTGCCCTCGGGTAACGCCAGCCAGCAGTCGCTGGCGGAGGCCACGGTCCCGGCTGGCGGCGAGACCGTCGAGCACTACCACCGGACGACCGAGGAGATCTACCTATTTGTGCGCGGAGTGGGGCGCATGCGTCTGGGCGAGCAGGAGGCGGAGATCAGCTCGGGCGATGCTGTGGTGATCCCGCCGGGCGTCAGGCACAAGCTCTGGAACCAGGGAGCGGAGCCGCTGGTCCTCTACTGCTGCTGCGCGCCTCCCTATCGTGACGAGGACACGGTGCTGACCGGTTGATCGCCGGCCTGGGTCCCGGAGCCACCGCTTCCCGGGACCCTGAACAGTGACCGCATCCTGGCCGCGGCCATGACATCGCCGGCAAGCGCGATCCTGCCCTTGAAGTACGCCTGCGTCGGTTCCGTGTTGGCGGTCGCCAGCCGTAGGAACTCGGCGCCGTCGAGGGTGATCGTGACCCGCGGCTCGGGGCCGCCCTCGCCGCGCCGCACCCGGCACGAGCCGTTCTCGATCTCGAGCTGGTAGATGTCCGTCCCGCCATCCGCTCGACCGGTGATCTGCCAGCGGATCGCG
Organism: uncultured Actinomycetes bacterium; assembly: GCA_963822735.1. Lineage (GTDB taxonomy): Bacteria > Actinomycetota > Thermoleophilia > Solirubrobacterales > Solirubrobacteraceae > Palsa-465. The sequence continues at coordinate 62,272 of CAWGIU010000005.1, read as the reverse complement.
GTGTTGACCCCCGCCGCGGACTTCGGATCCAGGCGCTGAGGCATCTGCCGGAAGATGGCCTCCAGGACAACTTTGCGGACTGGACTGCGCATCACCTGCTCGAGCCGCTCCGGGGGAGTGACGCGCACCACGCGCGAAAAGCCGACCGCAACGTGCTCGGGCGCGTCCGCCATGAGCCGCTTGACCTGAGCCAACACTTGTCCGGGACCGCGACCGGCGGCAGCCATGCGCGGGACGATACTACGGCGGCGTAGCAACCCGCCACGGCGGCGTAGCAAACCGCCACGGCGGCGTAGCAAACCGTCCCCGGGCTCAGCCGTTGCTGCCTGCGGCGCGCGGCGTCGGTGCCGCTCCGCCGCGCTCGCCGAAGAAGGAGTCCCAAGGCATGTCCGCGGCGCTGCCTTTCTCTATCACCTGGTAGAGGTGTGACAGCAGCGGAAAGCCCTCAGGGTCGACGTCACCGCTTTGGCTCAGGGTCTCTATCGCGCCTCCGATCTCACGGATTGCCGCCGCGCCCTCGAGTGTGGGGTTACCCAGCTCCGCCGACGCCTGCTCGAAAGGCATGCCCTTGCCCAGAAGCCGGCCGACGCGTACGTTGCGCCCGCCGGTGCTCGTCACATACATATCGCCGACGCCCGGCAGCCAGCCGCTTGTCTCTGGGTCTCCGTCCAGCAACGCCGCCATCTGTCGCATCTCCGCCGCTCCCTGCGCGAACAGCGCGGCTTCGTAGTTGTGCATCCGGTAAGCGCTGTCTGCGGCCCCCCGCGCCTCAAGCACCCCCTCTGCCAATCCCACGGCGAGCGCGTAGCAGTTCTTCATCGCAGCGCACACCTCGCAGCCAACCAGGTCGCTCGAGGTCCAGACCCGGTAGCTGTCGGTGGCGAACGTCGCGGCCAGGCGGGCCAGGGATGCAGGATCCCGGCCCGCGAACACCACGCATGTATCGCGCCGGACGGCCACCTCCCCGGCGATCGAAGGTCCCGTGATAGCCGAAACGGAGACCCGCGCCCGCTGCTCCGTGGACCAGAGCTCGGTCAGGACCTCGGGCAGGATGCGCAGGCGGCCGTCCTGGCTGGCGTCGAGCCCTTTGGCGATGGCAATCACCAGCGCCCCGTCGGGCATTACGCGGGCGAGTTGTTCGCTCGCCCAGCGCACGCCGAAGGAGTTGACACCGCTCAGCACGATCTCCGCATCGGCGAACGCCGGGTCGGCCTCATCCAGCTGGTAGGGAACCACGGCGGGTGGCAACTCCACTTCCAATCCCGGGTGGACACGGGTCCGTTTGACATGGTCGATGATCTCTCGGTCCAGATGCGTCCCGACCAGCCGCACGTCGTGGCCGTTATCGCTCAGCGGCACCGCCAGGGCCGACCCCATTACTCCAGCTCCGAGAATGGCCACGCGGGTCATGAGCGGGCCGGAGAAAGGTGATGTTCCGGGCCGGGGACGGGTAGACCTCCCGTAATGCCGCGCGTTGATCCCATACCGGGAAAGGTGCCCCACCACGGCGGGGGAGAAACGGGTGCGCACCCGGTGCCCCGGTCGAGGGCGGCCGTGAGGCGGTGGAGAAAGTGAGCTCAGGCGGCGAGCCGGAAGCGCCGTACCTGCTGGGAATCGATCTCGGCACCGAGAGCTGCCGAGCAGGGATCTTTGACTCAGCTGGACGCCAGCTGGCAGTAGAGGCTGCCTCGTACGAGCTCGTGCATCCCAGACCCGGCTGGGCCGAGCAGGATCCCGACCAGTGGTGGTCAGCTCTCGTCGAATCGGTGGGGAAGGCGCTGCGGGCGGCGGAAATCGATGGCAGCGAGGTCGCTGGTGTCGCCGCGGACGGCACCACGTGCACGGTCGTGGCCCTCGATGGCAAAGGCAAGCATTTGCGCCCGGCGATCATGTGGATGGATGTCCGCGCCGCCGACCAAGCGCGACGCCTCGGAGAATCGGAAGATCCAGCGCGCAAGTACAACGGCGGCGGTCCGGTGTCCGCCGAATGGTTGCCTTCAAAGCTCCTGTGGCTCAAGGAGCGCGAGCCAGACACCTACCGAGACGCCAGGCATCTCGTCGACGCGCCCGACTGGGCCACGTTTCGTCTCACCGGTCGGCTGACCGCCAATGTCAACACAGCCGCGGTCCGCGGGTACCACGACCGCGAGCGCGGCGGCTGGCCCGTTGCTTTCTACGAGGAGGCCGGGCTCGACGACGTCTTCGAGAAGCTGGCCCCCGAGGTGCTCGACTTGGGCCAGCCGGTGGAGGGGCTCTCTACCGAGGCGGCTGAGCAGCTGGGGCTCGAGCCGGGTACACCCGTGGCGCAGGGCGGCGGTGACGCCTGGATGGGCCAGATCGGCTTGGGAGTGGTGAAGCCAGGGCGCATGGCCCTGATCACAGGGTCCTCACACGTCCTCATCGGGCAGAGCGATCGACCGATCAGCGGGCCGGGATTCTTCGGCGCCTTCACGGACGCCGTGGTTCCCGGCCAGTACACCGTGGAAGGTGGCCAGGTCTCCACGGGCTCCGTGTTGAAGTGGTTCACGCAGCACTTCTGTCCCGATGTCCTGCGTGACGCGGAGCGCCGCGGTACCAGCGCCTATGACGTGCTGAACGAGCAGGCTGCCTCGATTCCGCCGGGCTGTGACGGATTGATCGTCAACGAGTATTGGCAGGGCAACCGGACGCCGTACACCGATCCCCTGGCCCGCGGGATCATCTGGGGCCTGAGCCTGCACCACACGCCGGCGCACGTTTATAGAGCGATCCAGGAGGGCGCCTGCTACGGAACCGCTCACATCCTTCGCGCGATGGCAGACGCGGGTTTCAAGGCGCGGGAGCTAGTGGCCACCGGCGGCTTCACGAACAGTCGCCAGTTGATGCAGATGCAGGCCGACGTCAGCGGCCTGCCGATCACCTTCACGAAGGTGGGCGATTCCGTCGTCCTTGGCGCGGCCATCCTGGCCGCCGTGGGCGCCGGAGAGTTCGCGAACCTGACCGACGCCGTAGAGGCGATGGTGCACGAGACCGACACGCTGGAGCCGGACGATGCCGCCCATGAGCGCTATGCGTTCTTCCTTGACGCCTACGCCGACGCCTATCCGGCCCTTCGACCATTGATTCACCGCGTGAGCGAGAAGACCGCGGAGGAGGATTCGGCCCCCGCCTGAACACGATTCGAGACCGCTAGGAGGATGAACATGCAACCAATCGCCATCGGCGCCGACGAGGCCGGGGCGCCGCTCAAGGAACACCTCGCCAGTTATCTGAAGGACAACGGCTACGAGGTCAAGGATTACGGCAACGGCAGCGAGCAGGATTATCCAGACGTCGCCTCGCGGGTAGCGGAAGCCATCGCCAGCGGCGAGCACGAGCGCGCGCTGCTCGTGTGCGGAACGGGGCTGGGCATGGCCATCACCGCCAACAAGGTGCCGAGCGTACGTGCCGCGACTGCACACGACCCCTACTCCGCGGAGCGCGCTCGCAAGTCAAACGACGCCCAAGTGCTCGCCATGGGTTCGCGCGTGATCGCCCCCGAGGCGGCCGAGAAGGTGCTCGACCACTGGCTGGAAGCCGAGTTCCAGGGTGGCGGGTCGACAAAGAAGGTGCAGAAGATCAACCAGATTGACGAGAAGTTTCGCGCCCACCGGTCACACTCGGAGTAGCCGTCGATACCGGCCGGGGGAGTGCGCCTATGCAGTCGTCGTGTCTGGCTCTGCGGACCATCCGAGCTCGTCCCAAAACCGCTCGGGCAGCAGGCGGTCGATGCGGTCCAGGACGTATTCGGGGCGATTCTCCTCTGCGACCCGGGCGAGCGAAGCAAGGTCTGTCTCGCCCGTGAGCACGAGGGCGGAAGCCATCGACGCCTCGCGCGCGGCGCGGATGTCCGTCGTCAGGCGATCGCCGGTGAGCACGCAGTCGTCCGGGGCGAGTTCGAGTGCATCGGAGATCGCACTCAGCATTACCGGGCCGGGCTTGCCGAAATGAAGCTCGCAGTGTGCGCCCGTACAGGCCTCGACGGCGGCGGTGACCGCGGCCGCATCGGGCTCTCCATGGCCGTCGGGGAACGGGCAGAAACGATCCGGGTTCGTCGCGATGAGCCTCGCTTTGCGAGGGCCGCGAATGGCGTCGAAGGCGATTTGCAGCTTGCGGTAGTCGAACTTCCGGTCGTAGGAGGAGATGACGATGTCGATCTCGGCCGGATCCTCGGAGATACGAATCCCGCGTTGGGTCAGGGCTCGTTTGAGCGGTTGCTCGCTGATCGGATAGACCGTGGCGTCGGGGGTGTTGGCGGCCAGCCAATCCGTCGTCGTCACGACCGTGTTGATGACGTGTGATGGGGGCGTGGGCAATCCCAGCTCGGACAACTTGCGTGCGTAGTCCTCAGGATCACGCGTTGGGTTGTTGGAGACGAACACGACCTTGTGGTCCATGTCCAGCAGCGCCTCCACGAGCCGTGCGGCTCCAGGCAGCAGCTCAGAACCGAGATAGATGGTGCCGTCAAGATCGAAAACGTATCCCGCGTATAGGTGCTTCGGAGCATGGAACGGATCGCTTCGAGATCCTCCGGACGTGCTCTCGTCACTGCTCACGATGACGAACTACCCGGCGCCCAACGCGGGCAAGCGACATGCAGATACGAGCCCGGGAGGTGATTGGCGTGACGTACGTCATTGGAGTTGACAGTTCGACCACCGCCACCAAGGCCGTGGTGTGGGACCGGGAAGGAATTGCCGTGTGTGAAGGCAGGCAAGAGTTCGCCCTGGCCATGCCGCACCCCGGATGGCACGAGCAGCGCGCCGAGGATTGGTGGCGCTCGACCGCAGCCGCGCTGCGCCAGGCGGCGGCGGGTGTCAACGCGTCGGAGATCGAGGCCATAGGCCTCACCCATCAGCGGGAGACGTTTGCCTGCCTGGCCGAGGATGGCACGGCCCTTCGTCCGGCGATCCTGTGGCTTGACGGGCGTGCGGTCAAGGAGGTGGAGGAGTACGGCAGCGAGGAGATCCACCGGATCACCGGCAAGCCGCCCGACACGACCCCCGCCCTGTACAAGCTGCTGTGGCTGCGCTCCCACGAGCCGGACGTGCTCGACCGGACCGCCCGAGTGGTCGACGTTCACACCTTCCTGGTCAAACAGCTGACGGGGGAGTGGCGGACGACCTCCGCTTGCGCAGATCCTCTGGGCCTGATCGATATGGAGGCATCCGACTGGTCGGACGAGGTGCTGGCCAAGGTTGGGCTCGAGCGTGACCAGCTGTCAGAGCTGGACCGGCCCGGTGCCGTCATGGGCGAGCTGAGCTCCAGCGTCGCCGAGGAGCTCGGCCTGCCGGCCGGTATTCCCGTAGTGGGTGGAGCCGGGGATGGACAGTCAGCCGGCCTGGGCGCAAACATCACCGAGCCGGGCCGCGCATACCTCAATCTGGGCACGGCGGTGGTCTCGGGCACCTACAGCGAGCAATACGCGTGGGGGCGGGAGTTCCGCACCATGGGGGGCCCGATTCCCAAGACCTACACGCTCGAGACCCTCCTGCAGGGTGGCACCTACACCGTGTCGTGGTTTGTGGACAAGCTGGCCGGAACGGAGGCTTCGCGCCTGGGACTGGATCTCTCAAACGAAGAATTGCTCGAGGCCGCCGCCGCGCGGGTCGCGCCCGGCGCCGACGGCCTGCTGGCCGTCCCCTATTGGAACCAGGCGCAGACTCCGTACTGGGACGACTACGCGCGGGGCGTGATGCTGGGGTTCCGGGGCCACCACGGGAAAGCCCACATCTTCCGGGCGGTCCTCGAGGGCATCGCGTTCGAGCAGCGGATGATGAGCGATGGGGTGGTCGCTAAGCACGAACAGCCGATCGACCGCTACCTCGCGGTCGGAGGCGGCTCGCGCAGCCCACTGTGGTGTCAGATCATCGCCGACGTAACCCGCCGCCCGGTGACAGCGTGTCGCGAGGCCGAGACGACGAGCCTGGGCGCCGGCATGCACGCGGCGGCGGCGATCGGCTGGTTTGATTCGATCCCCGAGGCAGCCGCGGGAATGTCCGGCGAGGGCCCGACGTACGAACCCGACGCCCGCCGCGTCCAGTTCTACGAGCGCCTGTTTGATGTCTATCGCGAGATCTACCCGAGCGTGCGCCACCTCTTCCCCCGCTTGAGCCAGGCACTGGAGCGCGACTGATCGCCGGCGTCGAGAGGACCAAACGCCCGGTTCTCGTACCATCGGCTGCACCGGGCGGTTAGCTCAGCTGGTAGAGCGCCTGCCTTACAAGCAGGAGGTCGCCTGTTCGAGCCAGGCACCGCCCATTAGGCACGATTGCCCTGCAAGCCACGTGGTTTCTGGATCTTGCGGACGCGGTCATCTCGACCCCTCCGATGGTGTCGCGGGTACCAGGCGGGTACGTGCGCTCTCGCGAGCGGCCCTGATCGCGTCCTCCGCCGAGGTCCGCGGAGCATCCTCCAGCTCCTCCAGGACGTGCCCATAGGTGGTGAGCGTCAAGCGCGCGTCATGCCCGAGCTGGCGGGCGACGTAGATCACGTTTCGGCCCTCGTGGAGCAACAGGCTCGCGAACGAGTGGCGGAGGTCATACGGGCGCGCGCGCTCGATGGCGGCGGCGGTCAGCGCTCGCTTGAACGCGCGCCGACGCCAAGACTGATATGCGGCCAGCGTCCACGGCGTGCCGTCATGGCCGGGGAGGACGAGTGCACGATCGCCTGGACGACGTGAAGCGAGCCGCCACTCTCTTAGGTCGTTCGCGAGCGGTGCGAGGAGCCGCACCGTCCGGTGTGCGCCGGTCTTCGTGTCGCCGACCTCGCCGAGCGACACCGCCCGCTGGACCAGCAGCGTCCTCTCCCGCACATCGCCCCACCGCAGCGCGAGCGCCTCACCGGGCCGCAGGCCGCTATAGGCGAGCAACGCGATCAGCACAGCGTCGCGCTGGTCCGCGGCGCGCCGCATCGCCTCGATCACCTCCGGCGCCAACGGGCGGACCTCCTCGCGGCGCGGCATCGGCGCCTGCTTTACCCGCCGCACCGGGTTGGTCGGGATCCTGCCGCCGACCGTCGCGTGCTGGAGGATCGAGCCGAGCAGCTTCAGTGCGTGGCTGACAGCAACCGGGCCCGCGCCATGCCGCAGCCTCGCTGCCTGCCACTCGGCGATGGTCTGCGGCGTCAAGTCACGCAGACGGACCGCACCGAGGCTCGGGCGGAGGTGATGGTCATACAGGCTCGCGTAATGCAGCCTGGTCTTGGCGCTCAGGGTGATCCCGTGCGTCGGCGACCAGATGGTCGCGATGTATTCCCCGAGCGTTTCGGTTCCGGCGTCCAGCTCGGCAAGCCGTCCGGCACGGCGGGCGGTCCGGACCGCGGCGTCGAACACCAGCGCGTCGCGCCTGGTCGAGAACGTCTTAGCGCGGTTGCGGCCAGCCTCGCGCCAACGCACCCGCCACACCCAGCCGCGGGAACGTCTGACCTTCTCAACGCTCATGCCGCCTCCTCCGGGCCTTCGGCGGGGTAGCGTGCACGATTGCACCGACCGCCGCCGGTTGGTGCCGGGCTTGGGGCGTCCCAGCGCCGCCAGGCCCACTGATGAGGGATACAAGACTTATCGTAGTCGCCTTCAGCGCTCCATCTCCAGGTCTCTGAACGCCTCCCGCAGCGTCGGACCTGCGGCCGCCGGTGCTCGCAGCGCCTCCGGTGGCAATCTGCGCTTTTGTGATGCCACGGTGGGTGTCGTCCACTCGATGATCGCCTCGGCCGAGATCACGTAGCCGCGTCCTCGTTTGGCCGCCTTCAGCTCCCCGCGCTGGATCGCCGCGCGGATCGACTTCTGAGAGCGGGCAATCTCAGCGGCGAGGCTCGGGACCGTGTACGCGGCGCGCGGCGGCTGCTGCTGGCGCTCGGGCAGGAACGGCTGCAGCCGCTCCGCAAGCCTCGCGATGTCCTCGGCGTCGAGCTGGTCAATCAGGGCGCGACCGAGCTCGCTCACCGCTTGCGGTCCTGTCGCTCTGCACACGACGGGCACGTCTCGCGCGTGGTCACGCCGCCTTCTCCTCCTCGCGCGCCCACACGACATCGAGCCCCGCCACCGGCGGATGGCACAGACCGCACGTCCAGCGATCGCTGGCAACGAGCCTCCACTCGCGGCCGGCGTGCGTACTGTGCGGACAGTCGATCGCGACCGACGCGGGCGTTTCGCCGGCGCCGTCGTCGTCCGTGACCTTCTCGACGTTCTCGACCCTCGAGCCGAAGAAGTCTGCCCGGAGCTCCTCGTCGGTCAGGTCGGCGAGGGTCGGAGCGCCGGCGGCACGCTGCCGCTCGTGCCGCTCCCGAACCTGACGCCAGCGCCGTATCCGCATCTCACCGCCGCCGATTACGTCGCCGGTTACGGAGTTGTCCTGCCGCGCTTCTCCATCCTGCGATTGCTCGCGCGACTCGACGCCAGCTTTGAGCGCAACATCGCCCGCGCCCGCAGCCGCCGCCGGCGGTGACGGCGCGGTGTACGTCATGGTGCCGCGCGGCATGTCCGGTCGACGCTGCATTTCGCCAGCGCGATCTATGACGCCCCAACGCACAAGCCGACGCAGCACCCGCCTAGCGCGCTCGCGTCCAGCCTCGCCATCCCACCCCATCCGCGCGGCACAGAAGCGTTCCGCGTAAGGCAGCGGCCGCGTCTCCCCGTCCGCACGGCGCAGCCCGATCGACAATGCGATGTCACTAGCGACGCGCCGATCGTCCTCGCCCGCCCGCGCCGGAAGCTGCCCTAGCTGAACGGGCTCCGGTTGAAGCTCCCCCCGTTCGTACGCATCGAGCAAGTCATACAACTCAGGGCGCTGAGAGGAACCCAAGGACCAAGGACAAGGTTTACGTGCTTGGGACGGGGAAGACCCACCTTCAGGGTTAGTCCTTGTCCTTGGGTTGCCCTCTGCGAAGAGGTCCGTCCATGCGAATCCGAGTTCGTCGAGGATCCGTTCGGTGTCGCAGCCGTAGTGACAGACGAGCAGGACGTCGCCGCGTTGGTTGACCGCGACGTGTAGCGCGCGAGTGTTGCCGCCGTGGACGGGGCAGAACGCTCTGATCTGGTCCCCGCGGCGTCTTGGCCGGCACTCGTGCTGTTCGAGGCGGGCTGCGACGAACTCGATCGGGCGGCGGTCGGTCACGCGCCACCCCGCAGGCTTGTGAAAACGCCGCCTAGCTCTGCGCCAGGCGGCTCAGGTTCGTGATCGTCGGAACCACGACCGGAGCCTGCGCGCGCCGCGCGGGGGGCCCGGCGAGTACGAGCGCGCGGGCGGCTGCAATTCACGTCGCGGCCGCGATGCATAGGCGGACGCCGGCGCATCATCTGGCGCACGCGACAGCGAATGAGGGTCGTTTGGCGCGGCGCGATCTGCGAACGATGGACCAGCCGGGCCCAGTAGCCGGGCGGCCGCATAGGAAGCTCTAGCGGTAGGTCTGTCGCCGAGAGCAGTTCGGGCGCCCGGCGACGCTGGTCGTCGGTCAATCCAAACGTCCGGGTGGGTTGCGAGACCCACGGCCACCTCGCGTACCGGCTGAGGAGCTCTGCGCTCTCGGCCTGGGTCGTCATCCCCGGGCTCGCCACATGCCGATACGTACGGCGTCGGGCTCGGAAGTTCCGATCGAACATCGCACGCGCGGCTCGCGCAAGGCGCCAGCGGTCGCGCCGCCGGGGCGAGAAGGCCGGTCGTGCCGTATTCCTCGGGGCTACGTCATCCTGTTTGCGCATCGGGCCTGCACCGTGATCAATGTCCTTCCCGCCGAACGGGTCGGGGGATAGTGAACACGAGCGACAGGACGGAATGATCTGCGCAAAGGACACGGGCCGCCACGAAGGACGGCCCGGCGCAGCTTTGGTGCAGGCGGCGCATGTGTCACCTTACGCGATAACGATGACGGAACCCTCGACTCTCACCATCCAGCGAGCGCTGTCGCCGAGAGCATTGCGACACCAAGCCTTCGCACGAGCCGGTCACCCGGGAACAGTTAACTGCGATCGGCGTCCCCACGTGAAGCTGAAGCTCGACCTCCCCCGCGAACACGTTTCTGTCGCACCCTGAATCTGGCTCAGGACGAAGTTGGGACTGGGCACATAAACCTTGCCCTTGCATGGATAGCCGGGCGCGCCTTTGAGGTCGGTCGGGGTGCCATTCGACTCCACGCCGGATACCAGCGTCCCGCTGCGCCAGATCCAGCTCTCCCGCAGGAGTTGGTGAACTGTCGAGCAGCGCATGCGGACAGCCGACTCGGCGTATGCCTTGACCGTCACGCCTCCGCCAGGCCCGATGAAACTGCTCGAACAAGACGTGCGAGCGACGGCGCCCGCGGGAAGCAGCAGGAGAACGGTCGCGACGACGGCGGTTGCTAGGACGCTACGTACGGCGGCCATGTCCGACTTATCAGCACGTCCGAATTAGCCAGCAGGGGAATTTCAAGTCCTTCGCGACGGCAAGAGGAGTTCCGGTGGCCGCGAAACCGCGCCTCCAGTCAACAGACCGCCACTTGCCGTTCGCCTTGCGGAATAAAGCCCAATCAGGCTGCACTTGACTCTTGTGGCCGGCTGTGGGCCGGATCCAGACTCTGGCCCACCGCGATGAAATCGTCGAAACGCGAACCGATAAGTAGTACCAACCTTGGGGATAGGCCACAGGAGGCATCACCGAGAGGATGGCTGCGCGCTCACTCTGCGTCGGCGGTCGGGACGCAAGAGCAGATGGTGCCCATGCCGCACAAACGCCGCCAACGACCACCACGATTACGGCACTAACGGCTCGGATCTGCGCGAGCCACTTCCCACCTATGTCCAGAGCTACACGCATCGTCTAAGGGCCCAACCCCCTGAGAGTTCTCGGTCTCCACCGGGCCCCTATACATTCATCGGCAAAGCGACGATGCGTCTTTAGTGCCACGCACCGCGATGCTGGCCCGACCAAGAACTGCTCGCGACCGGCCCGTCTCATGCGCATCCTGCCGCCGCGACAACCGTTGACCGGGCGAGCGGCATTCCGCACTCGGTTCGGGATCACTCCATCCCAGATGCTCGGCGGGCGGCCCGTTTGGCCGCCCCGTATAGCCTCCGTCAGCAGCCGCACGAAGTCATGTGTTTGCGGCACTCAGCCGATCAACGCCCGTACACCGGCACTCGGAACCCGCGACGGCCGAGGTCCTGCTCTTTGGAACCGCGCTGACGATGCGAACGGCGCTCGGTGGGAGCAGCGCAATAGGCGGCGGAAACCAGACCTCGAACCTAAGCGGGTAGGGATCCATCGCCGGTTGGTGGCACGATGCTGGCTGATGGCGACGAACCGAAAACGATCCGTGAGCGAAAGCTGAGCTGCGATGGCTGAACGTAAGCGAACCGTCGCGCAACAGAAGGCGAAAAACGCGCGCACAGCGGAGCGTCGGGCGCGAAAGGCGGCGGCGACTGCTCGGGGTGCTGGGGCTATCGGACCGCGACTGCCAGCCAGCAAAGCAGTCTTGGGTGACGCGGCGATCGTGAGCATGGCGTGGGCGGGTGTGAGCACCAAGCGGATCGCCAGCGAGTTTGATGTGAGCGAGCAGTCTGTGCGCTCGGTCCTCCGCGACTTTAGGGCGATGCCGTCAGGGCTGGAGCAATCTCCGACGGAGATCTTGGAGGAACTGATGCGCTGGCATAGGAGCGCGGTGGCTGATTTCGTTCGGCTGGCGGCAAAATATGAGAATGTGAACGCGCCAGCGGCGATCGGCGCGAAGCGTCAGGCGCGCGAGACAATGGCCGACTACGTGACATTGCTCGCTTCGATCGGAAAGTTGCCGACGAACTTGGGGACGTTGCGGGTCGAAGCGGAGTTGCGCAAGCTCGGGGACGAAGTCCTTATGCAGCTTGAGCAGGTCGACGCGGGCAAGGTCACCGCCAGCGCGGCGCGGCGCACGGTTGGCGAGATGATCGCCCGTGAAGCGAGCGAGGCTCGACTGTGAGTCGCTTCTGGCGATGGCCCGTGCCGCGGAAGTCAAGCAGCGGTGAGCTTCCGGTGCGGTTCGTTGAGCTCGCGCGCGACACGTCAAACTGGCCGACCTCGGCCACAACCTCGGGCGCATGACCGCGCAGCCGGAACGGCTGCGCCCCCGCTACGAGAAAGCGCTGCGCCAGCTCAGCTCGGCTTGACTGGTGCCCGGCGCGTCCGTAAACGCCGCCGGCATGAAGTTCCGCGCCGCCGCGTCGCTCACCGAGAACGCGTCGTGATAGGTGTCGAGCTCCGGATACGGCTTCCACGCACCGGACTCCTCAGCGCACACCTCCGGCTCGCAACCGAAATCGCTCGTCCTAGCAAGTATGTCGTCGGCCGTTATGTAGTGCTGCTTCTTTCCAGTCATCGTGATACCTAGCTACACATGCTGCGACGCCTGCACGATCGGCACCGGTAGGTCCTCTCACTTGCGAAGCGGCCCGCGCTTGGCCCGATCCGCGCGACGCATCCGCTCGATCGATGACGGTTCATCCGAGTCGTCACCCGGCAGCGAGTCGAGATCCACCTCGACACCGGCGACACGAAACGGACGCGTGAAGTCCGCGTTCGTGAACCCCTTGCGATCGCCCCAATCGCTCACGTCATTCGGCATCGCCTTGAACATCGCCGGCTTCTTCTTGGCCTTGCCCTCAGCCATCACTTTGCTCCTTTCTCGGGCCGCCGCTCGAAGCTCCACTACTGATCCTACGGCAGCATCGCAAGAGGTCTTTGCGGCGCGGAGGCGTACGTCTCGATCTCATCAGACAGCGGCGTGCGCTTGCGCTGATCCGTGCGCCGCAGCTTCTCCATAGGCAACGGCTCGTCCAATCGTCGCGCCCGGCAGTGAGTCCAAGTCGATCGGCACGCCAGCGAGCAATTTCATCGGTCCTGGCCGGAGGCGTGTAGGTCAAGGCCTACGCCGAGTCGGCCGTCCGCATGCGCTGCTCAACAATTCACCAACTCCTGCGGGAGAGCTGGATCTGGCCTCCTCAGCGCGTTCGATGTCTTGCCGCCTGAGAGGGCCTTCTACGCGGGCCCATCGATGACCCAGCCGCTTGCCATCGCCCTTTGCTTCCTGCAGACCGTCTCGGCGGGAAAACCGCCGCCAGGGCCGTGTCCGGTAGTCCGACAGTTCCATCCGGTGGTTTGGTGGAGCTTTCCTTGACGGGCGTTCCAGAGGATCCGTGTCGCCCGCTTACAGCTCACGCCGCTGACCCGGACGTTGTAGTACCCGCGGACGTGCTGGCAGTGAGGGAGGGAAGCTGCGCTCGCGTTAGCGCTCGCGAAGATGCCGAGCGCCGCGATTGCAACGGCGAACGCGACGAGCACGCGCCTGGGTCTTCCCATTTCTGATCCTCCTCCTCTGTCTGGTGACCAACCGGGCTGATCCGAAACATGCGCGACTACGCACCGCCGCACGCCGGACCTCCATCGACTTATCGGTCAAAGCACGGGCTTTCCTTAGTCGATCTCGGGCGCAACCTCAGGGCGCCCGCGAGTAATCCATCGCGCAGTTCAGCTGTGCATGGCCACTAAAGCCGAACGATGGCTTTGCCGATGAATGCGCAGGGGCCGTGGACATCGAGGACTTTCGGGGTGGCAGAATGACGTTGCAGAGGCTTACAGGCTTTGGTGCATTGCTGCTGCTCAGCATGGGGTTGCTCGTGGGAACGTCGTTCGCCGGGAGCGCGCGGACGGCCCGACACGCAGCGCTCACGCACTGCGGTTCGTTCAAGTATGGGCATGATGGCTTTGCCCCCGGACCGAGCGACATCAGGGCTCGGGGCGTCAGTTGCGGGTTCGCACGCTCGTTCGCCTACTACGGACCGCTTCCCGGCTGGCATTGCAGGGACGTGATCGGAATCACGTTCGTCTGCCACCCCAACGCTGGGGGACGACGAATGGTGGAGTTCGTCGCCGAGTAGCAGCGGCGTGCGACGTCGTGACAGCCCTCGCTTAGACCGCTGATTGGAAAACACAAATCAATGACCGCCATGCGTAGCGCCTTAGCAACGGCTGTCGTCTTAGGACTCGTAGCCATCAGCGTGACCGCTCCGGCTCAGGCGCAGTCGCGTTCCGCGACGACTTGCAGCGCAGGCCGCTATCTGAGTGGAAACCTCACCGTCCGCAATGCAACGTGCGCGACGGGGCGCCGCGTCTCACTCGGGTACTTCACCCACACCCCGCCGGCCCGACACATCGGGGCAGCCACGGTCTACGGCTGGCATTGCAGCGGCGAGATCATTCCGGTGAGCCGGACCTTTTCCAAGTTCGGCATCGAATGCCGCAAGGGAAGCGCGCGGACGAACTTCGTCGGTGTCGGCCGCTGAAGGTCATGCGAGGATTGATCATCGGCGGGCTCAGCGCGGCGCCAGTGCTGCCACATCTTGTCTGCCAGCGCAGAAGCTCAGAAGCGCAGGCTCGGCAAACGACGACATGTGTGGTTCCCGGCATTCGTTCGCCTTGCTTCGACGGATTTACGAGGGCCGCCAGGGTGTGTGTCGAGAACGAGGAGGAGGCTTGCAATGCCAGACGACAACGTAACTCCGAGAGCAACCCGCCCGCGGGTTTGGGAAGGCCGGTATTCGAGTGCTAAGGAGTGGCGCAAGGCGACGACCTACGGGGAGCGAATGCGGGAGGGCCGCGAATTCCTGAAGGCTCAGAAGGAGGCGCGAGCGCAGCAACCAACCTTCAAGGAGCGTGTAGCCGCCAAGCAGCAAGCTCGCCAGGACGCCATCGACGACGGTGAGAAGCCGATCGCGACGTATGCGCCGGGCATTCGCACCATCAAGCTCTATGCGGATGGCCGGATTGAGTCGCCGTTCGGGAGTGGCTCAGTCATCGGCGCGACCGCTCGCGTCGATCAGTCGGGCAGTAAGCGCGTCTTTCGCGATACGCGTCAGGCCTACCTCACGATCGAGGGGCCACAGGTGGCGATCGCTCAGAAGCTGACGAGCACCGGCGGGATGAGTGTCAACCTGGCGCGGAAGTTCGCGGCGCAGGTCAACAAATTGGCGGCGGCACATCAGCCAACGGCGCCTGCTGCGTCTGCAGTCAACGAGTCGATCCCCGACCAGATTCGCAAGCTCGCCGAGCTACGCGATCAAGAGATCCTTACTAACGACGAGTTCGAGGCGAAGAAGGCAGAGCTGCTCGGCAGGCTCTAGGAGTGGGACAGGCACGAGCTGTGGCCACTAACCGCCTGCCGCGCGCGCGCACGACGCAATAGTCCAGCGGGCTGTAGCTTGGGTAGGAATGGACGACTTCCTCACCGTCGCCGAGGTGGCCGCGATCCTCAAGCTCAACCAGCAGACCGTGCGCAACTGGATCGATCGAGGCGACCTTCCAGCCGTGCGAGTCGGTCCGCGCCGGGTCCGGATCAAGCGCGAGGACTTCGAGCGTCTAGTTGACGAGGGCTACACCGGGCGGCCCGCGGAGCCGCAGCCGAGCGTCTGGGAGGGCTTTATTCCCGACCCGAGCGCGCAGTAGCGGGACACACGCGACAGGGCCAATTGACGCCGGAGCGACAATTGTCCAGTGGGGCGCTGGAGGGCAGTAGGAGTGATCGCCGCGGCTTTGGCGCTTGGCGGATGCTCGCTCGCCAGCACGCCGACCGCGCCAGCCAGCCCGCCGGAGCCCGCGCAGATCACCACGAGCCAGCCCGATACGACCGGAGATTTCTGCTCGACCCATTCCTGCATCGCCAACTTCGACAACGGGAGCGGCTACATCGTCCAGTGCCAAGACGGGACCTGGAGCCACTCCGGAGGACTGTCCGGCGCATGTTCTGACCACGGTGGCGAGGGCAGTACGTGCGCCGATGACTCGGGCAACACCATCCCATGCTCGCAGTCAGCCACACCCACTGAAAGTGCGCCAACGTCCCCACCCGCCCCGCAATCTGCGACCGGGAACGACCAAGGCGCGCCGTCAACAAACACGATCCCCTCGCCAACCACACCGACCTCGCAATCAAGCGTCGTCCCAGACCTGAAGGGCGATAGCGCCGCCGCCGCCACGAGCGCGCTCAAAGCTGCCGGCTTCAGCGTCAGCCAGTCGACCAAGACCGTGACCGACAGGGCCAAGAACGGCAGCGTCCTCGCCCAGAGCCCCGGCTCCGGCGCCAGCGCCAACAAGGGCTCGACGGTGACGATCGTCGTCGGTCAGTTCCAGCAGCCCACCGGCGGTACTCCGACCACGACGACCGGCACAGTACGTGCGCGGCACGTGGGTGACCCCCGACTATCTCGCGAAACCCTGCGTGCCAACCCCATATACGCGACGGGCAAGATCAAGCGCGATGAACAGGCGGGACCGCTTCCACGCTGCTTCAACTGCACGCTTGCCCAATGGAGCGAGGCCGAAAAGAAAGCAGCACAGGCGAACTCGCCGACTACGAGCACGTCCACGACGTCGCGCACTTCAAGCACTCCGTCTACGACCACTCAAACCCGTCCGCCCGCGACGTCTACCGGCAGTCCGTCCAATCCGCCTCCACCCTCCACGAGCGGGCCAGGCATTGGCTCGTGGGGCTTGGCGGCCGAGGCCAGCTTCATGAGCAACTGCGACGTCACGAGCGGAGGCAACGAGAGCAGCTGCCGATGCATGCTTGGCTACCTAGAGAGCAACTACACGGAGGAGCAGGCGGCTCCAGCTCATCGCGTCCGGTGGAATGACCTCCACGATCCGCGCCTCGGGATGCGCAGGCTAGGAGTCGCATGACCACTAAAGGCGAGCTATCGCTCTGCCGATGTATTGGAGGGGCCAATCGAGGTCGAGAAGTTGGGGGTTTGCCAGATATGAGAGGAATTGTCGGCGGCTGCCGCCTTTCGGTTGGGTGGCGGTGCCGCAGCGTGCTGCTGTTCACTACGGCGTTGCTTCTCGCAATGTCGTTCGTCGGGAGCGCGCAGGCGGGTCAGAAGACGCACAGCTGTCCGAATAGCAATCTGTGGGCCAACGTCGTTGTGCACGGTATGACGTGCCAGCAAGCAAACCGCGTGCATCACGAGAAGCTCGCGGATTGCCCAAGTACGCAGATCCGACACGTCACACCTTCCGCCTTTGTCTACACCTGTAGCTTCGGACCGTGGAACTCAACCGAGCGATTTGCGCGACACCGATTCTCTGATCGCATCTACGTCGAACGCGACCATGGGCATATCTGGCTGCGCTACGACGCACTTCCATAGCTGGACTCGTGGAGTCCTGTCGGTGGCCGAGGTGGCGGCGAGACCTCAAGCTGAACCAGCACACCGTGAGGAAGATCGACGCGGGGAAGCTTCCCGGCGTCCGTGTCGGCCGCCGGGCGCGGCTGGTTGACGAGCCGAGTTGATCGAGAAGCGGAAGCCCCGACAGGTTGCCAGCGACTAACCGGGCATGGCGGACTACTCGGCGGCGGTGCATGCCGTGCGCGGCTAATCCAATACGCTTCCACAGCTAAGCACGAGACTCGAGTTCGCTTCGGGCGTGTGCACGGTTGCAGGGGGACTAGTTGGGCAATCCAGACTTCCCAGCGTTTTTCCGCCGGGCCACCGGCCGGAAGCCCTATCGCTACCAGCTAGAGCTTGCGCTCGGGCCGCGAGCGGATGTGCTACAGGCTCCGACTGGGAGCGGTAAGACCCAGGCGGTGCTGAGTAGCTGGCTGTATCAGCGCGTGCATGGCGAGGCCCCACGCCGGCTGGTGTACGCGCTGCCGATGCGTACGCTGGTTGAGCAGACGGCGCAGGTGGCGGTCGAGCTGCGCCGACGTTTGGGCCGCTCCGCGAGGAGCTGCCGATCCACGTGCTGATGGGAGGGGTTGACCCCAGCGACTGGCGTGAGCGCCCAGAGGCAGACCAGATCCTGATCGGGACGATCGACATGCTGGTCTCGCGCGCGCTAGGGCGCGGATATGCGGAGAGCCGGTTTTCCTGGCCGGTGAGCTTCGGTCTGCTCAATTCGGATTGCCGCTGGGTGTTCGACGAGGTGCAGCTGATGGGTCCGGCTCGCGCGACGTCGGCGCAGCTCGATGGACTGCGCACGAAGCTCGGGACCGTCCACAGGTGCGAGACGCTGTGGGCTTCAGCCACAGTCGATCGCGGTGCAATTCAGACCGCAGACCGACCGCGGCTGGGACGGGTGCTCACGGTGTCGGCCGAGGACAGGACGGGACCGCTCGCGAGACGCCTCGATGCAAGCAAGGTGCTCGAGCGTGCCGATGTCACCGGTGAGAGTGCCGTTCACCTCCCGCGGGCGATCGCCGAAGCGGTCGCCGCTGCGCACGTACCCGGGCAACGAACACTTGTCGTCCTGAACACGGTGGGGCGTGCCCAGGCGGTTGCCCGCCAGCTCGAACGCGCAACGAGCGACGCCACCCCACCTGTGGTACTCGCCCATTCCCGCTTCCGGCCCGCCGACAGGCTGGCGCGCCTGGCGGAGGCTCTCGCAGACGTGAACCCGGACGGGCCTGGGACGATCGTGGTCGCCACGCAGGTGGTCGAGGCTGGTGTGGACATGTCGTCCCGGGTGTTGGTGACCGAGACTGCGCCGTTCTCTTCGATCGTCCAGCGGCTTGGTCGCTGCAATCGCCGCGGTGAGCACGAGCAGGCGACCGTGCTGTGGCTGGATACCGGGCCGGTCGCGGATGATGCGCGAGGCGTTCGTGCCGCCGCCCCCTATCTTCCCGCCGACCTGAACGCTGCTCGGTCGGCGCTCGGGCAAAGGATCGGCAGTTCGGTGTCGCCTCAGTTGCTTGAGGGAGTGGCTGTGTTCGAGACGCGGGAGGATCCGGTCACGCTTCGTCGCCGTGACTTGCTGGATCTGTTCGATACGAGCCCTGACCTCTCGGGCCTTGACCTCGATGTCGCTCCGTTCATCCGTGCCGATGACGATCGCACCGCGTCCGTGTTCTTCCGCGAGCTGCCGCCAAAGTCACCGGCCGTGCTAGCGGCTGAGGAGCAGCCAGCGCCCACTCGCGATGAGCTGGTCCACGTGCCGCTTTCGCAGGTCGCGGAACGCGACGTGTGGCTGTTCGATCCGGTGGACGACGCGTGGATCAGGCGACGCGGACGACAGGTTCCCCCGGGCGCGAGCGTTCTGCTCGACGCCGCCGCGGGCGGCTACGACGCTGCGTGGGGCTGGGCTCCCGGTCTCGAGCAGCCAGTGCCGCCAGCCGCACTCTCGGCGTTGGTGCTGCCCGAGGGCATCGCCAGCGACGCCGGCTCGTTCGAGACCGAGCGACAGGAGCTCGCCGACCACCTCGGTCGAGCGGCTGAGGCGGCACGCGCCCTTGCCGACGCGTTGGCTCTCGGAGCACGTGCCCGGGACGCATTGATTCTGGCCGCTGCGCTTCACGATCTCGGCAAGGCTCACCCTGTCTTTCAGGAGACCATCCTGCGCGCGATGGGGGACGATGCCGATCCGAACCGGCTTTGGGCCAAGAGCGGCGCACGAGGAGGCTTCCGGCACCGCCGGCCGCACTTCCGTCACGAGCTGGCAAGCGGCCTCGCAATCCAACTGCTGGATGATTCGCTCGACCTCTCAGGACGAGGACTCGTGGCCTACCTCGTGGCTTCCCATCACGGCCGGGTGCGCCTGTCTATCCGGCCTGCACCGGACGAGCAGCGTCCAGAGGATGCACCGGAGGGAGCTCGGTTCGCTCTTGGGGTCGCCGACGGCGACCGACTGCCGGCGGTGCAGACGCCGCTGGGCCGCACGCGGGAAGTGGAGCTCGATCTCGCCTGTATGACGCTGGGGGCCGATCATTCATGGTCACGGTCCGTGATCTCGTTGCGCGACGATCCGACGTTGGGTCCCTTCCGCCTCGCGACCCTAGAGGCGCTGGTGAGGGTGGCCGACTGGAGGGCCGGTGGCTGAGCTGCGCCTCCTCGGCTGCCGTACCAGGCCGCTCGGTGGCTACTTGAAGGGTTTGGGCGTCCTGCGGGTCGTCGCCCGCCAGTCAGACGCGGAGGCGCGAGGCCGATGGCGGGACGGTGGGTTTGAGCTCTCCTCTCAGCTAGACGCAGACCGGCTGCACGGCTTTTTGCTTGAGCGATACATGCCTTCGCCGGTGGTCTCGCCGTGGAACGGAGGGAGTGGATTCTTCCCGAAGGATCGCTCCGAGCCGCTTCGGGCGATCGAGCGTTCGACCACCGAACGACTTGCGACGTTTCGAGGAGCGATCTCCGCTTCGCGTGAGATCCTGCGGCGGCGCGGCCTCACCGAGAAACCGGCCCCGGCGGAGAAGCCGGGGTTGCTGCGCGAGCTGCGTCGCGGGTTACCCGACGCGACCCTGGACTGGCTTGACGCAGCAATCGTCCTGGCCGGCTCGTCGGTTGCCTACCCGCCGCTGCTGGGATCGGGCGGCAACGACGGCCGTTATGACTTCTCCAACAACTACGCGAACGCGGTAGTCGCGTGTGTAATCACCGAGGATGAGGCGGATAGAGCTCGCGCATCGGACCTGCTGGGCGCCGCACTCGATGGCACCCCTGCCCCGCTGGCCGCCATGACGCTGGCGTATCTAGAGCGGGACACATCGCCGGTCAACTCGCCTATCGGGGAAGCGGACGCGATCGGCAACCCCTGGGACCTAATCCTGGCGCTCGAGGGATCGCTCGAGATGTGCGCCGGGGCCGCGCGACGCTACGGATGGGAGATCGAGCCGCGGCTCGTGGCCCCGTTCTCGGCCGACGCCGTCGCCGCCGGGTTTGGCTCGGCGGCACCCGGCGAGAAGTCCTATTCAGAACTCTGGCTTCCCCTGTGGACGAGATTCGCAGCGCTAGGCGAGGTCGAGCTGCTGATCCGCGAAGCGCGCGCCCAGGTGGGTCGTCGTCGGGCGCGTACGGGCTTGGACTTTGGGCGCGCGGCGGGCGAGTTGGGAGTGGCGCGGGGTATCGACGCGTTTGAGCGCTACTCAATCCTCGAGCGCGCTGGGCAGGCACGGCTAGCGGTCCCGACCGGGCGGATCGAGGTCAGCGACCGCCCACGAGTGCGGGCGCTTCGCTCGCTTGATCCGTGGGTCATACGGCTGCGGCGGCAGGCCGGCGGCGATCGCTGTCCACGCGCAGTGCGAGGCGCAGTCGCGAAGCTTGACAGCCGCATGTTCGAGTTCGTTCAACGGCCAGAGCCGGCGCGAGCGTCAGAGGTCGTGATGACACTCGGTCAGGTCGAATCTGCGCTTGCACGCTCCGCGCGCTGGGCAATCGATGTGGGACTGCGTCCGCTGAGCGGCATCCCTGTCAGCCCCTGGCTCGCGGCCCTTGACGACGGCTCGCCCGAGATCGCGATCGCTTACGCTCTTGCCTCCCTCGCTGCGAGTCAGCTTGGCGCCCTCGACGTGCGCGACTACTTTCATGGCACCGGCCGCGATGCACGTAAGCGGCGAGCGTTTGACTCGAACGGCAAGTCGTCCGTGCCGCGTGCGGGAAGTCCAGCCGCACGCCTTGCGGCCATTCATGTACGCCGGCACCTCGACGCCGCAAGCCAGCAGGACGGCGCCCGCTTGGGCTTCCGCTACGGCTGGCCGGCGGACGGATCTTCGCGGCGAGTGTTTGCGCTCGGGCGACTTGACGACCAGCGAATCCTCGATCTCGCGGCGGGACTCTGCCTGTTCGACTTCCGCGCCGGGCGCGTCCCGCTGCGTAGTCGCGGCGAGGACACGCCTTGCCCTGCGCTTGACGCTCTCACGCTTGCCTGGTACGGAGACGAAGCCGCAGGCCTTGGTGCCCGCCCCGGATGGGCGGCTCGCCTTGCGGCAGATCGCGTCGAGGGGGTCATTCGCGAGGCACTGCTGCGCCTTCGGCTTGCCAGCCTCGCCCCACTCGTCTCGGCGGCCGAACTCGCCGCCCAAGCACCCAGCGGACAGTGGCTGACGGCGGCGCTACTTACGCGGCCGTCCCGCTCCGAGTGGAGGCGGATCGCGCGATCACTCGGCGTGTCCTTGCCCCGAGCACCTACACAGGAGAAGACGGCATGATTGAGGTTCTTACCGATGCGCCAAGGGTTGTACTGCACGCCCAGCTTCAGCCGACCGTTGGCTCGACGTTTCAGCCCACCGGATTCCCCGATCTCGGTGCCGCCGAGTTCCAGCGGCCAGTGCGCGTGGATCAGCGGCTAGAGACTCGCAGCGCGCTTCTAGTCGAATCCGTCCAGTCGATGGCCAACCGGCTTGAGGAACAGGGCTGGGATACTGCCGCGCGGACCCCGCGTCCGCCGCTGGAGCGGCTCCCGTACGTGGAGGTCCGCGACCGCGAAGGCGAGTTCCTAAGCGCCTCGCGTCTCGAGCCCCACCGTCTCGCAGGCGCCTACATCAAAGATGCAGAGTTCAACGGTGGCAGCGCGCAGGACTGGATGATCGAGCGCCTCGGTGTGCGCAAAGGTGCCCCAGTGGACTGGAGGAAGATGTACGCCGCCGTGTTTGAGCTCGATCCGCTCACTCTGCTGCATGGAGTGTTTTTCTCCGACCCGAAATGGAGCCCGTTCGGAAACCCCAGGATCCGGCGCGCTATAGCGGCGACAATCGAGGCCCACGACGTGCAGCCGGTCGTTTCGGGCGGCGTAAAGCGCGACGACGTGCGACCCGAGGTCGGAGAGGGCCGCGGAACGGCCGAGGGTTATGGTTTTGTTCCGTTCGGACGCACGGAATACACCGCCAGCGAGGTGGTGCTATCTGCGGTTATCGATCTGGGGCAGATTCGGGGCTATGGGCTTGACGGACAGCGAACCCGACTGCTCACGCTCATCGCTCTTTGGGAGCTCGCAAGCATGCTGCAGGCGCCGCTTCGCCTGCGGACCGCCTGTGACCTCGACGCGTCGGAAGTGACCGTGACGGGCCCCCACCAGTTCGCGCTTCCAGCCGCAGACGACCTCGCGTCAGAGATCTCGGCGATCGAACCGGGCACGGAACACTCTGGTCCGCGGACCGTCGTCTGGAATAAATGATCGGGCTCGCGCTGCGTTTCGAGCTCGGCCGTTACCACGCGAACCCGTGGGGCGAGCACGTAAACGAAGGAGCGGTGGAATGGCCGCCCAGCCCATGGCGCATTCTGCGCGGGCTGTACTCGGTATCTCGTACCCACACCGACCTATACGGGCAGCAGGAGACCGCAGACCGCGCGCTGGTGCAGCTATTGGCCGCCCCGCCCCCGGACTACACACTGCCGCCCTCGATTGAGGCCCACACGCGCCACTTCATGCCGAGTCGAGCATGGTCCCCGGCCAAACCGGGCAGAACAGACCTGATTGTCGATGGCTTCCGCGCAGTCGCCCCCGAGGACGAGGTCGTCGTGTGGTGGCAGGCCGACTTACTGGACGACGAGCGCAGTGCGCTCACTGCCGTCGTGACAAGACTTAGCCACCTGGGGCGCTCTGAATCCGTCTGCACCGCGCGGCTTGTGACCGGACGAAATGCCTCAGCTGGCATATGCGCGCGGCCAGCGGACGAGACAAGCGTAGGAGATGCCGTCGAACTGCTGTGTCCCGCGCCTAACGCGACGCTAGAGGATCTGGCGGTCTCGGTGAGCGACCTGCGGCGCCAGCGCCTTCCGTTGCCCGAAGGCGCCGGCCGCGTCACATATTCGGTGCAGGCTCCCGATCCACCCCCGTCGAGTCGGTCTACGCGCCCTGCTCCGCTCCCAGAGCTGGCCCTACTGCATGTGGGCGGTGGCAACCGTCCCGGCATCGTGGAGGCCGTCGCCGTTGCCCAGGGGTTGCGCGCCGCGCTCCAACGGCTATACGACGCCAGGCACACCGGCGCCAGCTCGCCGACGCTGAGCGGTCGCCAGAGCGATGGCCCGCGCAGCGACCAGCACCGCCACGCGCACTATCTCGTGCTACCAGATGCCGCCGGTCGCCGAATAGAGCGACTCGCAGTATGGGCCCCCGAGGGCCTCCAAAACGACGAAGTGCAAGCGCTCGCAGCCTTATCGGAGCTTCGGCTACGGGGCGTTGGTGAGCCATTGCCGCTGGCACTCGCGGCGCTCGGGCGTCCCGCAACGATGCGATTTCCTGAATTGCTCGGCCCGGCGCCACGGTGGCGGTCGCTCACCCCATTTGGGCTCGTGCGCCACCCCAAGCTGCGAGGCGGTGAGCTTCGCGACGGGCCGGAGGATCAGGTGCGGCTCGAGTTGCAGCGCCGCGGACTACCGGAGCCTCGCTCGATCGCGCTCGTCCGCGGTTCTTGGCATCGGTTTCGCAGCGTCCGGGCCGGCCAGTCTCGCCTGCAGCGCGCGCGTGTGTTCGGAGTCGCGCTGGAGTTCGACCAGGCCATACGCGGCCCAATCGTGATCGGCGCGCTGTGCCACTTCGGCCTCGGCGTGTTCATCCCCGCCCGGTAGCGCTGAGGGCAGGCCTGGGATGGGCAACCAACTTACGCCCGCCGCCATTGGCCACCGCGTGGGCTGCCGCGTTAAGCTCGATCGTGATCGGGCTGCTAGCCGGTGCGCTCGAGTGCGACATTGCCAGTAGCGATCCTTGACAACCGATAGAGATGGTCCAGCGGATCGAACCCTTTACGGGGTCACCAATCCGCCGGCTCCGTTGAAGCTCCCAATGCCCGTACCAGACCGGCTCGATCTCGGAGGTCTCCGCGTCAGCTCCTGACGGGTCGCTGGGCGCCACCGGGGTCACCGATCCCCGGCTGGCGTTGAAGCGGGATCTTGATCGAGTCCGTCCCTTAGGGGAGGGACTGTCACCGGCATCACAATCCGGGCTCCGTTGAAGCAGCGTCATAAACAGGCCAGCGATGATCGCCGGCTCAAGTCACCGGGGTCCTCAACCCCCGGCTCCGTTGAAGCGCGTAGCCCGGGTCGTATGCCGTTCGGTTGGGCGCGGTCACCAGGGTTACCGATCCCCGGCTCGTTGAAGCTCTTTGAGCCTGGCCTCGTCTAGCTCATGGCGGGGTGCATCGGCCCCCGGCTTCGTTGAAGTCTGAAAGCGATCGGCTGGCTGTTCCATCCGCTGAAGTCACCGGGGTCAAATTCCCCGGCTCCGTTGAAGCCATCCCGGCGTCTAGTCGCATCTGACGGCGGCAACCACGTCACCGGGGCCCCAATCCCCGGATCCGTTGAAGCGCGTACGGGCCCGACGCATGGCACCCGACGACCGCTAGACACCGGGGTTCCCAATTCCCGGCTCCGTGGAAGCACTTACTTCGGTGCCTGCGTGCCGGTTTGGCCGACGTCACCGGGGTCACCAAGCCCCGGCTCCGTTGAAGCTCGTGCGTGAAGTCGGGTTCGTAGACCAAGTTGACGTGGTCACCGGGATCACGAATCCCCGTCTCCGTTGAAGCGAGGGCTACGGAAACACCGAGTCGATGTTCGCCCAGTCACCGGGGTCACGACCGCCGGCTCCGTTGAAGCCAGACGATTTCGTCAAACTCCATCTAGTACGGCTCGTCACCGGGGTCGCCAAGCCCCGGCTCCGTTGAAGCATGGAGCAGATCGACTGGCACGGCGGCGATCACAAGGACACGGGGATCACCAATCCCCGGCTCCGTTGAAGCGAGCTATCCAGAGCCCAAATCATCCAGACCCTAACTCTCACCGGGGCAACCAACCCGGCTCCGTTGAAGCGTGAACGGCGACAGCGGGCCCAGCAGCTTGGCCAGCGAGGTCTCCGGGGTCGTCAAGCCCCGGCTCCGTTGAAGCTACCACCGCTGCACCGACCAGACCGGCGATCCGGGCATCACCCGGGGTACCCAATCCTCGGCTCCGTTGAAGCATGATCGCCAGGTTCCGCTGCGCCGCTTGCGCGACGTCACCGGGTCGCCGATGCCGGGTCCGTTGAAGCGATGATGCCCAGGACGCGAGCCCGTGCATCGCCTACTCTCCGGGTCACCAGGCCCCCGGCTCCGTTGAAGCATGTTGGTGGAGATTTAGGGGGCGACGGTCTGGCCTGGTCACCGGGGTAATCAATCCCCGGCTCCGTTGAAGCAGCATCTGCATCCAGATCAGCCGTCACGAGGTGCCGGGCCACCGGGGTCATCAATCCCCGGCTCCGTTGAAGCGGGATCTTGATCGAGTCCGTCCCTTGGGGGAGGGACAGTCACCGGGATCACGAATCCCGGCTCCGTTGAAGCACGGTGGGCAAGCTCGCCGACCCGCATGCCTACCAAGCCTGCCGTCCACCGCGGTAAACCCCAGTCCCGGCTCCGTTGAAGCGAGGAGTGGCACGATGGCGGCTCGAACCTAATCGAGCTGGTCACCGGGGTAACGAAACCCGGCTCCGTTGAAGCCCGTTGAAGTGCACGACCGCGTCCGCAGCGTCCAAGTCTCCGGGGTCACTAATCCCCGGCTCCGTTGAAGTCAGGCTCACATGTGAGTTCTCGATCGCGACCAAGACACGTGACCGGGATCAAGCTCCGGCTCCGTTGAAGAACGCGTTGGTACAGCCGAGTCGGGCGCATCAGTCGGTTCGCCGTAGAGGCAACCCAGCGCTACAGCGAACCCGCACGCGTCGAGCCGCGCGCTACGTCCATTTGGGATTCCTGCAGCGCTCGCAGATTGGATAGTCAGACATGGGTAACCGCGGAAGGAACCCGCAGTGCCGACAACGCCTTCGGGACTTGTAGTTATAGGCACGGAGCATGCAGACAAAAAATCCGCCTATCCACACAACAGCAATGATCGGCCACGGCACGTGGAACGAACCCCATCCGACCAGTAGCGAGATGGCGATCCAGATCACCCACCAGCTGAGGACGTTACGAACGGCCGGAACGTAGCCGAGCTTTGCGCGCGAAGGTGCCACTGCGACCTCGGGCGGATCAGGTGTTGGCCCTACCTCGCGGTCAAACCGATAACCGCAGAACCGGCATACCAGCGCCGCCGCCTTCACCTCCTCAGCGCACGCCGGACACGTCTTCGTCGCGGCTCCCGCCTCCATCCGGCGCAAGGTACCGCCAGGCCCGCTCCAAAATCAAGTGCGCCGATTGTTCCTGCGCATCTTGAGCGACACGTGGCCGCATCCGTGACACGACAACCTCCGCGTGCCGCTCGCTGAGCCTGACGTGAACGCTCTGAGCGGCTTCCCACGGCCGGGAGCCGAGTTGCCTTGCCGTTGCCCAAATCGTCGCCTGACGCTTCATGTCAACCCCGTACGCGTCGTGACTAAGTCGGCATTGACCATCCACCGTCAGCGGCAGAAGTGTGCCACCGAGGTCGAGCGGGTGATGGCACCGACGCGCCGACGCGGGATTGTCTGATCGGAAGCCCCCAATACGGTGCGTGTCGAAGGCTTCAAGCGAGTGGAAATGAAGCCCGCACGCCGCACAGTGATGCGTGCAGGTCGTCGTTCTGGGCATGGGTAGCCTCCTGTCTGTCGATGCTCGCGGCGCTCGCTCCCCGGCGAGGGAGCGGCCGTCGCTGCGGTTCGTGGGCGAGATACTCGCGCGCGTGACCGAGTCGCTGGCGGGCGGCGGCGCAGGCGCGGGTACGAAACGGGTACATGCGCAGCGCCTCGGATTGCATACGTCCGGCTAAGACGGAACGGGCAAAACGAGCGATCTGCGGGGACCTTGTGGCGCCCCGGTTACCGTCTGTGAACGCCGGCCGATGCCTTACAAGCAGGAGGTCGCCTGTTCGAGCCAGGCACCGCCCACTGAGGAATCCCGGGGATCTACCAGCCGGATCATGGAGCCGAAAGAACGTCTTTGGTGACGTGGCTACGAGTCGGACTGGTGTCAGCTTCGTGACTCACGGGTTGAGGTAGGACGCTGCGGTTCCGTCGGCGAGCGCCTTGTCGCCGACAGGCGTAAGTCGATAGGTGTTTGTGCCAGTACCGATGCCCGAGCCACGGGCCTCGAGCAGGCCGGCGTTCACCATCGCCCTCAAGCCGTTGGGGACCACCGGAACGAGGGGCTTGGTGCTGACGCCTCGGCCGACCGAGCGCATCAGCCAGAAGATGACCTGAATTGGCGCCACGTCGTGCTTGCCCTTGTGTTTGGCGCCGTCGGGGCCGAACGCGGCCAGCATCTCGACGCCAAGCTCGGCGGGGGTTAGCGCCACGAGCCGGTCCACTTCCGCTTGCGCGATCGCATCGCTGGCGGCGTACTTGTCCGACTTATCGTCCCGACTGAACAGCCCCATACCACACCTCTCGTTATCGAGTGACCCCTCGGCGAGCCCCGAAGCCGGCCCCCAGGAATCAGGCGCCCAGCCTGTTTTCTGGTCGCAATCTTAGTCCTTCCCCAGGGCTCCGACACCGTTTGCCCATTGCGCGCAGCGGGTCGGATGATATGTTCGCTCGCATGTCTCCCCTATTCGGCAACCGGGAGGAGAAAGCTGCTCAGAAGGATGCGGCGAGGGTGGAGATTGAGCGACTGTGCGGACTGTCAGTTGCCAGCTTGGCGGTCGAGATCATGCCTGCCTTCGGCCCCGACGGGGTCCGTCACGCGGATCGCGGGCTTGCCAGCTTTCAGGTCGCGAACTGGCTGGTGAAGTCCTATCAGCGGCGCGGCGGGATCTGGAAGCAGCTGCTGGATCCGGTCAGTGCGAGTGTCCTGCTGTTGGAGCGCGCCGGTCTGGTGCAAATGATTAGCGGTGAGCCGGGCGGGCACAGCGTGAAGCCCACCCAACTGGGTCAGACGGCGCTCGCCGAGGGCTCTGTCGAGCGCCATCTGGCGCCGGCATAACCCGCGCCAAACGCCGACACACACCCGCCTGCTCCAGGATCTCTTTCAAGCTCCGCGGCATGAGTGCCGAGCCAGGCACCGCCCACTTTCAGCGGTTCGGTGTTCGGAGTTCGGGCCTGCCGAGCGATGATTGGTTATCGGCATCCAGGAGCAACCTTCGACTCCCGATCCACTCGTGGCGATTTATCGTGTCGCGTTGCCGCAGGTGTACGGCTATCTGCTGCCCCGGTGCGGCAGCGTAGTCGTGGCGGAGGACCTGACCGCCGAGACGTTCACGGCGGCAGTGGTTGCGATCAGGCAGCAGCGGGTGCAGGAGCTGACCGTGGGCTGGCTAGTTGGCGTTGCGCGCCACAAGCTTGTGGACCACTGGCGACGGGTGGCGCGGGAGCAGCGAGGGCTGGCCGCGGTCGAGCGAGACCAGGAGGATGCGGACGACCCCTGGGATGAGTTCCTTGACACGCAGGCAGCGCACGATGCGCTATCGCAGTTGTCGGCGCCGCAGCGGTTGGCGTTGACGCTGCGCTACCTGGACGGCCTTTCCGTTCCGGAGGTTGCCGACCACCTCGGACGCAGCGTCCATGCCACCGAGACGCTGCTGGTAAGGGCGCGTTCCGCCCTGCGACGGATTTACGAGGAGGAGCGCGATGAGCGATCCGCTTGAGCGGCTGCGGATGCCGATCGTCCCGATCGAGCCCCGCGCAGAGTTCGCCACGGCGCTGTTGCGCCAAATTCAGGGGTCCGCAGGGGTGCCTGGGCGGGACACGGCAACGGTCCGCTACTTCGTCGACGATCTCGATGCTGCGGTGGCGTTCTACGGCGGGCTTCTCGGCTTTGACGTGGAGCTGCGGCCGTCGCCGGTGTTCGCGATGCTCTACCGCGGCGACCTGCGGCTGCTGCTCAGCGTTCCCGGCGAGCCACATGTGCTGCCCGACGGCAGCCTGCCGCAGCCCGGCGGCCACAATCGAATCTCGCTGCGGGTCGATGACCTCGCTGCCACGGTTGAGGCGCTGCGTCGAGCAGGCGTGCGATTCCGCACCGCGGTTGCCGGCGGCGTCTCAGTCGACACCGTCTTGCTGGAGGATCCAGCCGGTAATCCGGTCGAGTTGTTCCGACCACGCTCCGGCTACCACGAACGGGCGACCAGCCCTCCTGAGCCGAACACCAGCTCCACAGAGGAGCAGACCACAACCGAGGAGGAAGAGCCATGATCACCGAGCTTCACACCGTCGCGCTGTACGTTGCCGACCAGGACCGCGCGAAGCGCTTCTACGTCGACACGCTCGGCTTCGAGCTGGGCGCCGACCAGCCGGGCATGGGCGGTATCGGCCGTTGGATCGAGGTAGCCCCCAAGGGCGCGCAAACGGCGCTGATGCTGGCTGACGCGGCCGGCTGGGGAAAGCAAGAACGGATCGGCAAATCCGCCGACGTGACGCTCCGCTGCGAAGACGCCCGCGCCCTGCATGCTGAGCTCACGGCAAAAGGCGTCCAGGTCAGCGAGCCCCAGACACAGCGCTTCGGCACATTCATCGACGTCACCGATCCCGACGGCCACAAGCTCCGCGTGGTCGACATGCAGGGTCGAACGGTCGGCGATGGCACCAGCCGGGCACCGAGTTGACGGGTACGCCCTCGAACCCGGTCGGCGCGGAGCTGAGAGCCGCCGCGGGCGGAGGTCCTCCAGCTCGCTGGAAGTGATATGAATGCCGCAGTTATCGTCCAGTGATCAGTCCGGTTTGGGGAAGCCCGGCTGCTGAGGGAAGGGAGGAGCAATTGCTCTCGCGACGTAGCGCATGCCTGGTGGTCGTCCTGTGTGCGAGCACGGTCGCGCTCTTGTTCGGCGGTACGGCGGCGGCGGAGCCGTTTCACCAGTTCGTTCCACACAAGTTTGCGCAGCCGCCGACGACAGCGCAATGCGAAGCGGCGACTGGGACCGCGTGCTATCAGCCGTACCAGCTAGAGAAGGCCTACAAAATGAACCCGCTGTACAAGGCGGGTCTCACAGGCAAGGGCAAGACGATCGTCCTGGTGGACTCGTACGGGTCGCCGACGATTCAGAGTGACCTCGCCACGTTCGACCAGGAAACGGGCCTGCCAGCGCCGCCGTCGTTGCGGATCATCCAACCGGCGGGACAGGTGCCCGCCTATGACCCGAACTTCTACGACATGGGGTCGTGGGGGCTCGAAACGTCGCTGGATGTCGAGTACGCCCACGCAATGGCGCCCGGAGCGAATCTCTTGCTGGTCGAGACGCCGGTCGACGAGACGGTTGGGGTGCAGGGGTTCCCGCAGATGATCGAAGCCGAGAACTACGTCATCAACCACAGCCTTGGCGATGTCATCAGTCAGAGCTTCGGAGCGACGGAGCAGACGTTCCCCAACAAGCTGTCGATCTTGTCGTTACGCAGCGCGTACTACAACGCTCTGATCCACCACGTGACGGTCCTCAGCGCCTCCGGAGACGGCGGGGCAACGGACGACTCCGCGTATGACCCCACAACTGGGGACGCCAACTGGTATCCATTCCGGGTCGACAGCTGGCCGTCCAGTGACCCGCTTGTGACCTCGGTCGGCGGCACTCAGCTGCACCTTGATGCCAACGGCAACCGTACGGCGCCCGACAACGTCTGGAATGACACTGCGCTGTTCGGCGAACCGGCTGCCGGTGGCGGCGGCGTGTCCGCGGTATTCAGCCGCCCGTCCTTCCAGGATGGGGTTAAGTCGGTCGTCGGGGATGCCCGTGGCAACCCCGATGTTGCGATGAGTGCTGCAGTCGACGGCGGCGTCGACGTGTACCTCGGCTTCACGAACACCGCGGCCGGCCTCGTTCCCGGCTGGTATGTCGTCGGCGGCACGAGCGAGGCTACGCCAGTGTTCTCCGGCATCGTGGCGATCTCCGATCAGGCCGCCGGGCATGACCTCGGGTGGCTGGACCCGACTCTCTACAACGGTGGCCACGGCCCGCGCTCGGGGATCGTTGACATCACGAGCGGGAACAACTCTGTGTTTGGGACCGAGGAGTTGCCGCCAGTTACCGGCCAGCCCTTCTCGGTGCAGGGCTATGACGCCGTATCTGGATACGACCTCGCAAGTGGGCTGGGCACGGCCAACGGCAAGCGGCTGGTCCGCCAGCTCGCCAAAGCCGGCTGACGCGGGGGCGTGGGCGAGAGGGAGTGAGCCCCGGGGCCCAGACGGGCTTCGGGGCTCGCGGTCCATACTGGGGGCCGACATGATTGGAGCCGGTACGCGCAAAGCCGTACGCTCTAACACTGCCGCCGCGCATCTTCCCCGTCGTTCCGCCTTGCACCCCTCCCAGGTCCGCGAACAATGAGTGAAGGCCCGTTCAGGCCGATGACAGGCAATGCGCTACGCGAGCGCCGCGCCGCGCGACAGCGCGCCAGACGGCGCTGGCGGGCCGGCGCAGCGGCCGTGCTGGCGATCGCTATCGCGGCGGTGGTGATCCTCACCGCTGGTGGCGGCAGTCACCACCAGCGTCGATTCGAGGTCGCCCTCAAACCCGCCCCACTCGCCGCGGCTGCGCGGGCCAAGGCTTCCGCCAGCAGGCTGGTGGCGCAAGAGAACCTGGCGATCGACAGGCTGCTGCGCCGCCAGTCGTTCATCCGCTGGGGCGGTAGCGAGCGTCGCGAGATCGCGCTCACGTTCGACGACGGCCCTGGTCCCTACACCCCGCAGGTCCTGAATGTCCTCGCGCGCTTCCATGCGCCGGCTACGTTCTTCGAGATCGGATTCATGCTCCGGTGGTTCCATGCCTCAACCGTCCGCGCGGTGCACATCGGTGACGTGATCGGCGACCACACCGAGACGCATCCCATGATGGCGCTGCTGTCGTCCGGCGCCCAGCGCAGCCAGATCCTCGACCAGACCGAATGGCTACGTCGCTATCGCGCGCCGTTTCCGCGCCTGTGGCGTCCGCCGTACGGCTCGTACAACCGAACCACCCTCCAGATCCTCCACCAGCTGCGCATGCTCATGGTGCTGTGGACGGTCGACACCAACGACTACCTGCGTCCCGGCGTGGGTACGATCGTGCACCGGGCTGTGGCCGGCGCGCGACCCGGCGCGATCATTCTGATGCACGACGCCGGCGGAGACCGCACACAGACGATCGCCGCCCTTCCCCTGATCATCCGCGCCCTCAGGAAGCGCGGTTACCAGCTTGTCACCGTGCCGCAGCTGATCCTGAACGACCCGCCGCGGACGCGGCAGCAGCTTCCAAGCCAGCTCGCAGGCGACTAGGGTTTCCGCGTGGCTGCCTCAACGGGCCATCCGGCGTTCGGCCGTGTGTCTGGGGCGGAGCGGTTCCTGCAGGCCGTGGTCGACGAGCGTGATGGGCCGCTTCCGCTGCTGCTGCTCGGGCTGACAATGCTCGCAGGAGTCGTCGACGCAACCAGCATCTTGCGGCTTGGTCACGTGTTCGTGGCGACGATGACCGGCAACCTACTTTTCATTGGCTTGGGAGCGGCCGGTGCAAACGGGTTCGCGGTGGGCATCTGTGCCATGTCGCTGGGGGGCTTCACGGTCGGTGCCGTCATTGGCGGCCGCGAATGCCGGGCGGCCCAGTCACACCGCGGCAGAGCGTTTCGCAGCGTGCTCCTGACCAAGGCGGTCTGCGCCACGGCGGTCACGGTCACCGTGTTGGCAACGGGGCCACACCTGGCCGTCGGAGTACGAGACGGCGTGGTAGTCGTCCTGGCGCTGTCGATGGGCACCCAGCTTGCTCTGATCCGCTACCTCAAGGTGCCTGACCTGATGACCGTGGTCCTTACGCTCACGATCACGGGCGCAATCACGGAATGGAATCGGGGGTTGTGGGATCCGGTGATGCTCCGGCGCGGGCTTGCGCTGTTTGCATTCGCCCTCGGCGGCCTGTCGGGGGCGCTCCTCGTGCTCGACGTCGGGGCGGGCGCCTCGCTGGCCTTGGGCCTGGCGATCATCATCGTGGTCGGCGCCGGCGCCCACGCGGTCTCGCACAGCCGTGAAGGATGGACGGCGCCGCACTGACGCTCGACGTCACCATGTTCGTGCGCCGGCTCGTCCTATTCCAGAACCGCATCGTCAACCGTCTAGTGCGCGCGTTCCTGAACGTCGGTCTGGCGCCGCCCACGTATGCGCTGCTTGAAACGACCGGGCGCCGGAGCGGATCTCCGCGCCAGCTCCCGGTGGCGAACGGGCTTGTGGGGGACACGTTCTGGCTCGTCGCGGCGTTGGGTGAGCGGGCGCAGTACGTGCGCAACATCCGCGCTGACCCACGCGTGCGGGTGAAGGTTCGCCCCGCTCGGTTGCGCGACGGAATCACGATGCGCTGGCGCTCCGGTGTTGCTCAAGCCATGCCCGAAGATGACGCACGCCGCCGCCACCGCATGCTCGGCCGGGGCAGGCCGGGCTACCGGCTGGACGGGATCCTGCTGCGGATGCTGTCCGCAGCGGCCGGAGGCGAGCTACTAACGGTTCGCATCGACCTCGACTGACCGGATCGCGGGGCTTGGTCCGACTATCGGCGTGCCGGGAATAGTCCGGCTCTACACTGCCGCCGGTTGGTACGCCCTCGGTTGTCCGCACTAGCCCGTCTCTTGGCGCCGGCCCTCGTTGCGCTCGGGCTGGGGCTGTCAGTTCCGTCGCCGGCCGCGGCGAAGCGTGTGCTGGCAGGCACGCCGGTGCCGAAGGGGTTCGTCGGCGTGAACATCGACGGCCCGATGGTGACGCCCAGCGATAACGTCGCGCTCGGACCGCAGTTCAAGTCGATGGTCGCCGACGGGGTGCAGAGCCTCCGCACGGTTTTCGACTGGTCGGCGGCCCAGCCGTATGCAAGCTGGAACGATGTACCGTCGGGCCAGGCGAGTGGCTTTCAGACCGGCGCGGGAGGCGTTCCGACCAGCTTCGCCGAGACCGACCAGCTGGTTGCGGCTGCCGACGCCCGGGGCCTGTCGGTGCTGCCGATCGTGATCTACGCGCCCTCATGGGATCAGTCCTCGGTGCGCGCGACGGGGGTCACGGCTCCCGCGACGCCACAGCCCTACGCAAATTATCTGACCACGCTGGTACAGCGCTACGGCCCGAATGGGAGCTTCTGGAGCCAGCACCCAGAGCTTGTCACGCGCCCCATCAGGATGTGGGAGATCTGGAACGAGCCCGACCTCACGTCGTTCTGGCCCCTGCAGCCGTTCGCGCCCAGCTACGTGGCCCTGCTGCGTGCGGCGCACACTGCCATCAAGCAGGCCGATGCGGGCGCGCGTGTCGTGCTCGGCGGGCTTGCCAACGTGGCCTGGAAGGAGCTGCCTTTGATCTACCGTCAGCCCGGCGCCCGTGGGCTATTCGACGTCGTTGACGTCCACCCGTTCACAAAGCAGCCGTCGGGCGTGATTCAGATCCTGGGCTACGTCCGTGCCGCGATGGCCCGGGGCGGCGACAGTCGCAAGCCGCTGATCGCCGGAGAGATCTCCTGGCCGTCTTCGCTGCATCAGACCACCCGCCTGTATGACTTCGAGACGACGGCGGCGGGGCAGGCGCGGAACGTAAGCACCATCTTGCCGCTGCTGGCGGCCAACCGGAGCCGCCTGCGGCTGATGGGCTTCTACTTCTACACGTGGATGGGTGATGAGTACCGAGGGGCATACCCGTTCAACTTCGCGGGGCTCCTGGCCTGGCAGAACGGCCGCGTGAGCTCAAAGCCCGCGCTCAAGGCATTTCGCAAGGGGGCGCTGGCACTCGAGCGATGCCGGCGCAAGGGAAGCCTCGCTACAAGCTGCGCCCTGCGCGGCTAGCGAAAGCAGGCGGCGCTGGCCGGCCGCGACTCGCGCACGGCCTGTACGGACTGCGTGAACGCCGTGACGTCGCGGCTACCGCCGGCGCCCGCAGGGCTGATCCCGAACCACTGCTCGCTGTCGGCGGGATTGCCCCGAGGAGAGAACCACGTATAGAGGATCACGGCGGCGATCTCGTAGCTGCACGCCACGCGACCGAGGCCCTGCAAAGAGAGCGCGATGTACTGCGGCCGCAGGGGTGCGGGCAGATAGTGGGTCGCTCCCGGAGGGCTGGTGGTCCAGCCGAACTCGGTGACGTACAGGGGGACGCCCGAGAGTCCTGCGGCGTCGAGCGCCCGGCGCGTGCCTTCGGCGCTGGAGAGCACCGCGCTCGGCGTGGGCCCGTAGGCGTGGATCGCCACCCCGTCGATCCGGCCGCGCAGCGCCGGGTCGGCAGCGATCATTCGGGCTAGGAAGCCAGGGCCGTTGGCGAGACCGCCGACGAGCACGCGCGCCGTTGGATCCGCTGCCTGAACCGCCTGCCGCGCAGCGGCGTACAGCTCCGCGTACAGCGCCGGATCCGGGGCGGGTACCCAGAACACCGAGCTGTCCGGCTCGTTCCAGATCTCAAACGCCTGGGCCGGGAGCCGCAACAGCTCGGGGTGAAGGCGCCAGAACGAGCCGTCGGCTCCGTAGCGAGCGGCTAAGGCCCGGGCGTAGGCCGCATAGTCGCCGATCGAGCGCGGCGGTGAGTGATCCTGTCCCGGGATCGACTGTGCCCACGCGGGCGAGTAGTCGACGATCGGCAGCCACCGCAGGTCATGCGCGGCAAGCGATGTGGCGATCAGGTCGTCGAACGTCCAGTCGTAGTGGTGGACGCCGTCGACGGGAGGAGCGGGCTCCGTCCTCTCCCAGAGGGCATCGCTGCGCGCGATCGTGGCGCCGGTGGCGTGCAGGGCAGCGAGCTGCCCATTGACCTCGGCCGGGCTGACCTGGCCAATGTTGAACAAGAGGTTGACGCTTGCGCCGAACTGCTGCGTTTGGGGCGTAGCGAGCGGCGGCCGACTGACGACGGCCCGGCCGTGGCCACTTCCCCCGGTGCCAACCGCCAGGTAGAGCACGACGCCCAGCGCAA
Organism: uncultured Actinomycetes bacterium; assembly: GCA_963822735.1. Lineage (GTDB taxonomy): Bacteria > Actinomycetota > Thermoleophilia > Solirubrobacterales > Solirubrobacteraceae > Palsa-465. The sequence goes on along the minus strand of CAWGIU010000005.1, from coordinate 25,798 downwards.
CCGCTCCGACTACGGCACCCAGGAGAACCCGCCTGCGGCGTGTCCCCGCGGGTACCCGCCAACGGCGTCTCACCGCGGTCCGGCGACCAGCGCGAGGGCCTTAAGTTGCCGAAGCTCCCGGTCGCTCGGCCTGCCCAGGACCCGCTTGAGGGATATCCGTGAGGCGAATGTGACTGCCTGGGCCACGTCGTCCAGGCGAGCTCGTCCCGGGCCCAGGCGCCGCGCCACCACCTCGTGCCGGGCCCGCGCGAGACGTTCGAACGGCTCGCCGCCGAACGCGCGGTCGCTGGCATGCGCGCGTCGGTGAAGCACCCGTGCTTCGGGGCAGAACCAGGTCTCGATGCCTGCCGCAGTGGCCCGCAGGCCGAGGTCCAGGTCCTCCCCGTAGAGGAAGATCCGCGCGTCGAATGGTCCCAGCCGACGCAGGGTCTCGGTCCGCGCCACGAGCGCGCAGCCAACAGCCCAGCCCACGCGTCGCGGACGTTTCGCGCGCCACGGGGCGAGCGACGCTAGCGCCGGCGCCAGCGGGCCTGCCACCAGCGCGGGCGGGATGACGGCACGCGCCAGATCGGCCGCCGAGGTCGGGCGCGGATGCACCGTGTCCTGGCGCGAGCCGTCGGGCGAGATCACCAGCGGAGCGAGCAGGCGCTCCGGCGAGCCGTCTCGCAGGGCTTTGCCCGCCAGGCCCAGCAGCGAGCGGTCGATCAGCTCGACGTCGGGATTGAGCAGCAACGTGACCGGTTCCTGCACAAGCTGCAGGCCGCGATTGCAGCCTGAGCCGAAGCCCGGATTGTCGCCGAGGGCCACGAATTCGACCTCGATGCCGCTGTGGTCCCGCCCGGCCACTTCGGCCGTGCGGTCACTGGACCCGCAGTCGACCACGATCACGCGGGCACCTGAGAGATGTCGCGCCGCCGATTCCAGCAGCCGCTCGAGGTCCCGGGCCGACTCGTGCGTGACCGTCACGAGGGCCACGCGGGGAGACGGCGCCGGAGGGGACGGCGCGGGGCGTGTGGTCAGCGTGCGATGTGTATGGTCGGCGACTACCGGCAGGACGGCTCGCGCGAACGCAGAGCGCGCAGACGAGCGGTCAAAACGTGAACGAGCTCGCTCCTGGCCACGCGCGGCCATGGCCCGAGCCTCGTCAGGGCTTGCGAGAAGATCCAGCAGCGCGTTCGCCGCGGCGCCGGCGTCGCCCGGGCTGTAGAGAATTCCGCACCCCCGATCGACGATCTCCCGTGGGCCGGCGGCATCGGGCGCAATCACCGGACAGCCGGCAGCCAGGGCTTCGGCGACCGCCAAACCGAACGGTTCGCGCGGGGCGCAATGCAGCAGGCAGCTCGCACGGGCCAGGTGTGGTCCGATGTCTGCCACTGAGCCGCAGAACTCGACGGCACCGGCGAGATCGCCTTGCGCCGCGCGAGCCCGCAGCCGCCTCAGCACCGCCTGGCCTGAGGACCCCAGCGTCCCGCCGACGAGACGGAGCCGAAGCTCTGGCCGTCGCACGCGCGCCCGCGCGAGTGCCTCAAGCGCCAGCTCCTGATGCTTCCAGGCGACGAGCGCGCCGACGACGAGCACCTCGGGCGGCTCCGCCACTCGTCGCGGTAGCCGGGCGAAGTGGTCGACGTCGACGCCTGGGTGCACGACGACGATCTTGTCTCGCAGGCCCCCGCTGGGATCGAGGTCGGTCGCGACGGCCGAGGAGGGAACGATTACCCGTGTCGCAGACGCCGCCGCGCGGCGGACCACGGCACCGATCGCGGGCCCCGGCAGGAAATCGTTGTGGCCGAAGGCGACGGTGGCCGCAGGTGCGGCGGAACCACCCAGCAGCTCTGAGGGTCCAGCGAGAAGCGCGATCGCCGACCGCATACCCCAGGCCACAACGATTTCCGGGTGAAGCGCGTCGACCAGCGCGCGCGCCTCGCGCGCATGCCCGGTGAGTCCGAGCGCCGCCGTCACGGGTCGCCGTCGCAGCTCGAGGCTGCGGGAGCGAAGGGGAAAGACGCGCAGTCCCCGCTCCCGGGCGGCCGCGGCGAGGGCCCCGTCGGGGCAGGCCAGGACACATTCCCCTCCGATGGCGTCAGCCAGCTCGAGCAGGGTCCGCTCGCCACCGCCAAAAGCGCCCGAATAGCTGATTAGCAGGCGCATCCCGGCGACAGGCTATCCCGCCGATGCGTAGTGCCATACTTCTGCGCCCGTGAGAAGAGCCCTGATCGCATGTCTGATCATCGTGGGCGCGTTGGCGGTGCTGGGGCCTGCGAGCGCCCTGGCCGCTGGGCCCTCGGCTGGTGATCAGCAATACGTCGATCCTCTGGCGGGCACGGGCCACAGCCCGTCCTCCTCGTCTTCTTCCTCCTCGTCCTCTTCGTCCTCCCCCACGTCCTCGAGCTCGACGCCGAGCTCGGGTGCAGCGCCGAGCTCCTCGTCGGCACCCTCCACCGCTACGGCCCCCACATCCACCACGAGCAGTCCCTCGACCGCCACCACCGCCAGCACCACGACTACACCCTCGACGACCTCCTCAGCCTCAACGGGCCATGGTGCCTCCGGCAACTCGCTCCCGGCGACCGGGATGAACGTGGTGCTCGGGGCGCTGGTGGGTATCGGGCTGCTGGCATCCGGCGCGTTTCTGCGTCGCTCCGCGCGCCGGGCTTAGTGCTCGCCGAAGCTGCGGGTCGGCTCAGCCCGCCCGTCGCGATTGACGCCCGCGCGGCGGTCCGAGCGGAGATCGGCGGCGTGGAGCGCTTCGCACGGGAAATGGTCCAGCGGCTGCCGCTGCTGCGTCCCGAGCGCTATCGCGTGCTGCAGCCCTCACCCCGGCTCGCGCACCGAGCCGGTCACGCCTGGGAGCAGCTGGTGCTGCCGCTGAAAGCGGGGGGCTCCGCGCTCTTGTACTGCCCCGCGAACTTGGCACCGCTCGCGGACCGGCGAGTGGTCGTCGTGATCCACGACGCGGCAGCGCTGCGGATGCCCGAGGCGTACTCGCGCACCTACGTGGCCTACCAGCGACAGCTTCTGCCGAGGATCGCGCGCCGCGCGCGGCTGGTGATCACGGTGTCGGAATTCGCGCGTCAGGAGCTCGTCGACCTACTGGGCATCGCGCCGGGCCAGGCCAGGGTGATACCTGGTGGAGTCAACGAGCGCTTCGCTCCGGACGTCGACCCGTCACCCGCGCGGAGCGCCTACGGTCTATCGGGGCCGTATGCGCTGGTGCTCGGCACGCCCTCGGTTCGCAAGAACCTATCCGCGCTGGAGCGTGCCGCGCGGGCCCTGCGCGAGCGAGGCATCGAGCTGGTGACCGCAGGATCGGGGCGCGGCTATCTGCGCGAACGGGGTGTGGGCCTGAGGGCACTGGGCTACGTAGCCGAAGGAGTCCTGCCGGCGCTTTACGCCGGCGCGCGCGTGCTGGCGATGCCATCGCTCTACGAGGGCTTCGGGCTGCCCTGCCTCGAGGCCATGGCCAGCGGTGTGCCGGTCGTCGCCGCCAACCGGGGCGCATTGCCGGAGACCGTCGGCGACGACGGTCTGCTGGTAGATCCGCAAAGCCCCGAAGATCTGTCCGACGCGCTGGTCGCCGCGGCCTGCGATGAGGAGCTACGCGCGAGGTTGATTCCCGCCGGCATGCGCCGCGCGGCGCGCTACTCGTGGCGTCGCACGGCGGCGCTCACCGACCAGGCAATCGCGGATCTACTTACGTCTGAGGCTTAGACTGATGCGCTCGTGACCGATCGCCTCGAATCGGCCAGCCACGGTCGTATCGCTCTCGTCCACGACTTCCTGCTGGATCTGCGGGGCGCGGAGCGTGTGTTCTTGGAGCTATGCGCCATGTGGCCCCAAGCGGACATCTTCACCGCCGTTTACGACGAGCAAGGCACGGAGGGGCGCTTCGCCGACAGACGAGTGTTCACCTCGTTTCTGCAGCGCCTGCGACCCTCGGCGAGGACGTTTCGAGCGCTCCTGCCCTTCTATCCCGCGGCGGTCGAGTCATTCGACCTCTCCGGCTACGACCTCGTGGTCTCGAGCTCGTCGGCCTGGGCTCACGCCGTGCTATGCGACGGGCACACATTGCATCTGAGCTACTGCCACAACCCGTTTCGGTATGCGTGGAACGATCGCGAGCGAACGCTGGCCAACTGGCGCAACCCGCTGGTCCGAGAGGCCATGCGAGGGGCGTTTCACCGCTGGCGGCAGTGGGACTGGATCGCCGCCCAGCGAACCGATCGCTACGTAGCCAACTCCCACACCACCCAGGACCGGATCCGCACATATTTCGGGCGCGAGGCGGATGTCGTCTACCCCCCGGTCGACAGCCGGCGCTTCGCGCCCGGCTCGGTCAGAGGGCACTACGCCGTCGTATCCGAGCTGATGTCTCACAAGCAGATCGACGTGGCCATCGAGGCCTTCAACCGGCTGCGGCTGCCGCTTATCGTCGTGGGGGACGGACCGGCGGCACGCGCACTGCGCCGCCAGGCGGGGCCGACCGTGGAGTTCACGGGCCGCGTGCCGGACGCCACGGTGGCGGAGATCATGCAGGGGGCCCGAGCCCTGATCTTGACCTCCGTGGAGGAGTTCGGGATTGCCGCGGTCGAGAGCCAAGCGGCCGGGCGGCCCGTGATCGCGCGCCATGGGGGCGGCGCGCTGGAGACCGTGGTGGACGGGGTCACGGGGATGTTCTGGTCGGGCGGCGCGGATGAGCTGGTCGAAGCGGTCACGTCATTCGACGACGCGGCGATCGACCCAAACGCTTGTGTCACGAATGCCGCGCGCTTCGACGCCTCCGGCTTCAGGTCAGGCATTCGCGAGCAGATCGCGGCCGCTCACGCCAAAGCCACCCGGATGCGGCAGGATGCGCCTCGCCAGCCTGTGACGAGCAGACCGCTCTTGAGACGCGCGGTTCGGGACGCCCACGGCTAGCGCGTGAGTGCTCGCGCGGCAGCCGGCGCCCGGGCCATACTCCTGGCCGGTCCCACGGCCCTGGCGTTCTTCGCAGGCGGGTACTTCGACGAGCCTCGCGCGTGGGCAGGGCTGGGGGTGTGGGTCCTGGTGGTCGTGGCCCTGGTCACGACGCCTCGATCCCTGCCGCGCGGCAGCGGCGCCTGGGCCGCGCTCGGGGGCCTCGGCGCGCTCGCTGCCTGGACGCTGGCCTCGATCGCCTGGGCCCCGGTCGCGGGCAGCGCCTATCACGCCGGACAGATCGCCGTGCTGTACGCGGGCGGGCTGGCCGCCGCGGCGATGCTGTTCAACGGGGAGCGGTGGCAGCGCGCTGTGGAACCGGCGCTGGCCGCCGGAATCCTGATTGTCATCGGATACGGCATCTCCGGCCGGCTGCTGCCGGGCTTGCTTCACTTCTCGCGCTCGGTCAGTGCCGAGGGTCGCTTGGAGCAGCCACTCACCTACTGGAACGCGATGGGCGAGCTGGCGGCGCTGGGCTTCGTCCTCTGCGCCCGGGTGGTGGGGGATGCCAGTCGGCCGTCGTGGCTGAGGGCTTCAGCCGCGGCCTCCTCAGCCCCGCTGGGCCTGGGCCTCTATCTGTCGTTCTCGCGCGGGGCGCTGTTCGCCTGCGCGGCAGGAATCGTGGTCCTGATCGTGCTGGTCCCACGGCGTGAGCAGCTGGGCGCGCTGATGGTGACCATCGTCGCCGGCGGCCTGGCGTCCGCGGCTTCGGCCCCGTTTCGCGGCGTGACGTCATTGGCGGGTTCTCAGAGCCTGCGGGAGCGGCAGGGGGCGATCGGGCTCGCGCTGGTGGTCGTGATCATGGCGCTCGCCGCCGGCGGGCAATGGGTCCTGCAGCGACGTGTCTCTGGTCGGCCGCTCGGGCTTCCGCGTGCAGCCCCAGCAATCGCCGCCGTACTGATCTGCGCGGGGCTCGCCAGCGCGATCGTCCTCGGCGCTAAGGAGCGCTCCGGCAGCGTGGCGCTCAGCGGCGGCGCGTCGCGCTACACGTCCCTTCAGAGCAACCGCTACGCGTATTGGCGGGTGGCGATGCGCGCATTTTCGGACGAGCCGATTCGTGGTGTCGGTGCCGGTGGGTGGGCGGTCTACTGGCTGCGCTACCGGCCGTTCGACGAGGCAGCTCAGGACGCGCACTCGCTGCCGCTGCAGACTTTGGCCGAGCTTGGGCTGGTGGGGGCCGCTCTGCTGTTGACGTTTGTTGGCGGAGTGGCGTTCGCAGCGTGGCGGGCGATGCGCCTGCGCCCGGAGCTGGCGGCTGGACCGATCGCCGCGCTCGTCGTCTACGTTGTCCATGCTCCGCTCGACTGGGACTGGCAGATGCCGGCCGTGACGCTGGTGGCAATCGCGCTGGCCGGTCAGGTGATTGCCTTGGCACAGTCCTCGCCGCGACGCTCGGCGAGCGAGTGGCGCCGGCCCCGCGCCGAAGAGCGTACGGTGCGCGTGGCGAGCGGATGAGGAGGACGGATGTGAGGCGAATTGCTGTCACCGCGAGCGTGACTGCGCTGCTCGCCGCGCTCGCCTGCGCCGGGACCGCGGCCGCAAAGCCGCTGCGCGTCACGTGGATGCGGGGCGTGTCAGCTCCCGGTACGCCCGCCAGATACGACCGGGTGGGTGTGATCAAGATCGGTCCGAGTTCGGCCCGCAACGTGCTGGTGCTCGAGCCGGGAACGTCGGCGGGCAGCGCCTATTTCGTGCCGCTCGCCAAGTGGCTCGTCTCGAAGGTGAGGGGCTGGCAGGTGTGGTCGGTTGAGCGTCGCGAGAACCTGCTCGAGGACCAGTCGGAGCTGAACCTGGTCAAGGAGGGCAGGGCGAATTCCACCCAGCTCTTCGACTACTACCTCGGGTGGCTGTCCAACCCCGGCGTAAAGCGACACTTCCACTTGATTCCCGACAGCCATGTGGCGTTCGCCAAGCAGTGGGGGATGGCGGTTGCGGTCGGCGACCTACGGCGCGTGATCGAAACCGCGCGGCGGCTCGGCGGCAAGGTGGTGCTCGGTGGCCATTCGCTAGGCGGCGCGGTTGTCACGGCGTACGCCACCTGGAACTTCGGCGGTCGCGCCGGGGGCGATCAGCTGGCGGGGCTCGTGTACGACGATGGTGGTGGCCTTCCGCCCGAGAGCGCGGCAGATGCGCAGTCGGCGCTGGCCGCGCTCGGGCAGGGCTCTCCATGGCTGGCGTTCGGGGGCATCCCGGCGCCGTTCGCGGGGTTGTTAAACGCCACGGGCTCGCTCGGGTCCCTGATCGCGCCCAACGCGCCGTCGCTGGGCCAGACCTTCCCGCTGCTGCCGTCCGCGCTGAAGCCTCCCGTCCCGGTCACGAACCTCGCCCAGTACGGCTACGCGCTCAACGTCGCCACCTCGCCGCCGTCGCTGATCGCGGCGCAGGCGCACCTCGGCGGCGGCATCTCGAGCAAGACAATCCATGGCTACCACGCCTGGAACAGCGTCGGTGCGCTGACCCCCATCGGGCGTTACGCGGTGATGTTCTCCGGTCGGGGAGTCCTGGGCGCCGATGGCACGGAGTGGTACTTCCCGCAGCGGCTGACGGACGACTCATCAGCGGTTGGCAGCGGCACCGCCAACCCCGCCCAGCGTGTCCTGGGGCTGAAGTCGACGATGGGCCGCCGGCTTCCGCGCAGACTCTTGATCTACGCCTTCGGCGCCCGCCTCGGCGGGTCCGCGGTGCTGACCGCCGCCATGGCGCTCGCCGCGCAATCGCGCATCCCGAGGCGCAACCTGACGCTCGTCAACCGAAAGGGCAGCTACGCCCACAACGACCCGGCCGGCGCCTATCCGCATAACGCCTTCTTCAACTATCTGGTCCGCTTTTTGAGGAAGGTCGCGCGGTAGCCCTCGAGTCCTCAAACGCGCGGGGGCGTGCCTAGACTGGCGTCCACGCGTGGGGGTCACAAAGACACCGGAATCCGGCATCCGGACCGCTCGTCCGGCTGCGTCCAAGGCGCCCTCTCCCGCGCTCGCGCCGCCACCCGGAAACCCCCGGTTTCCCCTGTTCGACGGCCTGCGAGGAATCGCGGTGCTGGGGATCCTGGCGTTCCACGTCTCGGAGTTCACGGGTCAGCTCGGAAATGGCATCGCAGGGAGATTCGACGAGGTGGCGGGCGGGGAGGCCGTGCTGCTGTTCTTCGCGATCTCTGGTTTCCTGCTCTACCGCCCGTACGTGGCCGCCCACGCTGCGGGGCGCGCCGGTCCGTCCACGGGCATCTACGCGCGCCGTCGGGCCCTCCGCATCCTGCCCGGCTACTGGGCGGTGCTGACGCTGCTGGCCATCTTCCCGGGCATCGTCGGCGTGTTCTCGGGCGACTGGTGGCGCTACTACGGCTATCTGCAGCTCTACTCGACGCGCACGATCGGCGGGGGCATTCCGGTGGCGTGGACGCTGTGCGTGGAGGTGACCTTTTACCTCGCCCTACCGCTCTGGGCGCTGGCTATACGGCGCCTCGCCGGACTCGACCGGGGCCGGTTCGGTGAGCGCGGCTGGCTGGCTGCCGAGTTGCTGACGTTGACGGTGGTCGCCGCTGCTGGCGCGGCGGTGCAGCTCGCTGCCGCCGGCGGCGCGATCGGCTATCTGGTGGGAGTGTCGTTGGCGGGCGAGTGCCTGTGGATCGCGATCGGGATGGCGTTCGCGGTTCTAAGCGTTGCGGTGCAGCGCGACGTGGTGCGTCTCCGCCTCGCCCTACGGAGAGTCAATGAGCTCCCCGGTGTGTGCTGGCTGATCGCCGCAGCGGCGTTTGCGGGGATGATGGCGCTCGTCCCGCACGGAGGGCTATCCGGGCTGATCGCCACCACGCAGGTTCGGCAGTCCTTGCACCTGACCGCGGTCAAGATCGTGCTCGGGATGGTTTTGGTGAGCATGCTGATTGCACCGGCTGTGTTCGGCGACGCGAGCAGGGGAGCACCCCGGCGATTGCTGCGGTTCAGGCCGATCGTCTGGCTGGGGGTGATCTCGTACTCCTTCTATCTCTGGCACCTGACGATCGTCGAGCTGATCGCCACCCCGGGCAAGGGCGGGTCGTTCTCAGATTCGGGTTTGAATCTGCTGGCGCACCTGCACAGCGCCCGCACGCTGATCCTGTACGTGTTGAGCTTTGTCGCCACGGCCGTGGTGGCGGCGGCCAGCTACCGCTGGGTCGAGTTGCCGTTCCTGCGCCGCAAGTAGTGGCGCCGGTCTTCGAACGGGTGGACTCAGAGCTCCTCGGCGATCCGCGGCGCCTCGCGGTTGAAGACCCAGACGGACAGGACGATCAGAACCACGAGCACGGCGACCGAGACCATCAGCTTTCCGAGCCCGCCGACGGCGGCCGTTCCGGGATAGGGCGCGCTCGACGCAGGACCGATGATCCACCTGTGCGCGAGCTCGAGCATCGGCGTCAGCGGGTTTAGGGCGATCAGCTTGGCGACCGTGTGCGAGCGCGCCTGCACCTTGTCGAACGAGTAGAGGATCGGCGTGGCATAGAACATCGCCGTCACGACCACCGTCCAGATGATCGACAGGTCCCGAAAGCGCGGATACAGGGACGACAGGAGCATCGCCACCGGGAGCGTCACCATCCAGAACATGAGCAGGATCACCGGCAGCAGCAGCCAGGTCCACATCGGCGAGACGCCGAAGCCGAGGACGAAGGCGAACACCACGATCAGGTTCAGCAGGACGTTGAAAAAGGCGGTAGTGACCACTGCCATGGGGATCGCCAGCCGCGGGAACTGTGTCTTGCGCACCACGCCCTCCTGGCTCACGATCGATGTCACTGCTGTGACCGTGGACTCCTGGAAGAAGCCGAACAGCACCATGTTGAACAGCAGAAAGACCGGATAGTGGGGGATCTGAGATCCGAGCTTGAAGACGTGTGTGAACACCTCGACCAGCACCGCGAACAACAGCAGCGGCCTGCCCACTGACCACAGGTAGCCGAGCGCGGTGCCGAAGTAGGTGCGCTTGAAGTCGGTCGTGGCGATCAGAAGCGTCAGCTCCCAGAAGCGCTTCCACCCACCCCCGAGCGCCGAGGGCCCCCGGACGTCCCGCAGCTCAACGGGCCCCTCGTCGGGCAGCGCCGTTCCCGGTTCCTCGCGCAGCTCGACCCCTGCGCGTTCCGGAAGCGTGGTCACCTTGTCGCCTCGATCGTGGCCGACACCTCCGCGTCCACGAACACCATGCCGGGCATCGGGTCCGTCCCCGTGACCAGGAAGTCGGTGAGGTGCACGTCGTGCAGAACCATGTCGCCCTGGTTGCGGCTGCGCGAGATAGAGCCGAGCAGCGTGTAGCGCCCGGGAACGAGGCGGTTGGGGAGGTCGGCCGTGAGCTTGAGGCGCTGTCCTGCCCGCAGCGACCTCGGCTTGCCGTCGGGGTGCTCCAGCTTCGTCCCGAATCCGGCAACGGGCACGTCGTCGACGTTCAGCAGCTCGAACTCAAGCCCGGGCGACGGCAGTTCGCGCGTGGCCTTGATCAGCAGGTTGAAGCGAAAGCGCTGGCCCTGCGGCACATCCTCCAGACGATGGCCGCCCTCGTCCTCGAGCCAGGCGTCGAGGAGCGTCACATCGCTCTCGATGCCGGCCGGGCGCTCCGCCGTCCCGGAGAAGTTGAGCCTGTAATACCGCAGGGTGGCTTCTTCTGGTTCGCCGAGGTATTTCTGTTCGCCGTCGTGGATCAGCATCGCCCGGTCGCAGAAGGCTTGGACGGTGGCCATGTCGTGGGTCACCAGCACGAGTGTTTTGCCGGCGTTTTTCTTCTCCCGGAACACGTCCGTGCATTTCTGGGCGAACGCGGCGTCGCCGACGGCCAGCACCTCGTCGACGAGCATCACGTCGGCGTCGGCTTCGACCATCACCGCGAACGCCAGCCTGACCATCATTCCCGAGCTGTAGTTCTTGAGCTTGAGATCCACGAATTCGTGCAGCTCGGCGAAGTCCAGCACCGAATCCAGCCGGTGCTTGGCGCCGCGGCGTCCCAGTCCCATCATCACCCCATTGAGCTCCACGTTCTCGCGCGCGGTCAGCTCCGGGTTGAACCCCACCCCCAGCTCGATGAACGGCGCCAGGCGCCCCGCCATCCGGATCCGCCCCCGATCCGCCCGGTAGATGCTGGCCAGCACCTTCAACAAAGTGCTCTTACCCGACCCGTTGCGCCCCACAATCCCAAAGAACTCGCCACGGTGAACATCAAACGAGATCCCCCTCAACGCCCGCAACTGACGACCCTCCACCCGCCGCAACGGATGCACAACACGCTCCTTGGGGCTGCGCTGTTCGGCCGGCACGCGGAAGCTCTTGTGCAGGTCATGGACGTCGATCACGACCGGACCCGCCAGCACCTTGGCCCTGCGAGCGGAACGCTCGAGCAGAGCGCCATCGTCGTCCAAGCCGAAAGCGGCTCGCTGTAATGAGTGCTGCAGGTTCAGCATCCCTGAGCGCTGGATGCTAGTCACGGCGTGGCATTCAGATGCGACCACGCCATCGGCGGAGCCGCTTTTCCCGGAAGCTCTGGGGTGGTGGGATGCTGGCATCAGACAGGCGCCCTCGCTCGTGGCGCCAGTGACGCGCCCGCAGCACGATGAGACGCTTCCAGGCGATTCCGCGGGCCAGTTCCAGCTCGGTCCCGAGCGTCTCCGTGCGCCCGATCAGCCCGCGCAGCGGCCTGCACGCCAGCCACAGCAGCGACGGCAGCGACCAATCGGCCGCCACGAAGCGCTCGAGCGCGCGGCGCTTCGCCGGCGAGAGCCTGTCCACGCAGCGCATCAGCACGACCTGGGCCTGCGTTCGACGCGAGAGATAGCCGTAGAAGTAACTGGCTCTCGAGCGGGGCTGCCTTCGGAGCTGCCATAGCCCCACCAACCGCTGGCGCACGCTCGGACGCTCCCCGTGCGTCACGTCGCCGAACACGGCGCCTGGATGCTGGACGTAGTCGTACAGCGGCCGATCGACGTATGCCACCCGTCCTGCTGCTAGCGCAACCACCGCCAGCCAGTGGTCGTGGAACTGAAAGCCGGGCGAGTCTGGGAACGGGAGCGCGAGATCGAGGAGCCCGCGCCGAAACATCGATGAGGCGCCGGTGATGGTGTTCGCCACGAGCATCGATGCCAGGTCCCCGTACGCGTTCCGGCGCCCGCGCCACAGGGTGTTCCGGAGCACGCCCCCGTCGGCCTCTACAAGGCGCATGTCGGAGTAGACCAGTGTCGCGTCGCCGAGCTCGGCCCGGAGCGTGCGCAGCTTGTCGGGATGCCAGCGATCGTCCTGATCGCACAGCGCCACCAGCTCGACATCGGCCGGCACGGACCGCAGTGCTCGCTCGAAGTTACGGTAGGGGCCCAGACGGTTCGGCGAGCGGGAGATCGCGAAGCGCGAATCCTCGCCCACCAAAGCAAGGATCTCGTCGAAATGCGAGGGAGCGGAGGCGTCGTCGCTGATCATGCAGATCCAGTTGTCGTCGGTCTGGGCGCGCAGCGATTCGACCTGTATGCGGAACAGGCTCTGGTCCGGCTCGAACGTCGCCATGCAGATCACGATCGCCCCCGGCCGGAGCCGTGCGCGGGGAACGGGCACCGTGTCCTCACCGCCGCGATCGGAAGCGGACGTAAACTCGATAGTGCCGAGCGGGATCTCGGCCCGCTGGCCGCCGGCGAGCATGGCGGCCAGCGCGACCCGAGCCGATCCGGGCTGCGCTCGAGCCGGGACCCGGAGCGTCGCCCAGAAGCCGCTGAAGAAGCTCTGGCGCCGGCACGACGGGTGAGCGGCGGCGACATCGGGGCGAGGCAGGCCGTGGGCGTCGATCGCGGTCGCTTGGTCATCGAGCACTATCTCCAGCCGCTCGATCATGTCGGTGGGGTGAAAGCAGCTTCCGACGAGGAACACCGCGGTCGCGCTGCCAGTTGGCAGGAGCTCCGGAAGCGGCCGCTGAAGCCGCAGCTGGAGGCTCAACCCGCTTCCGGGGGATCGAGCACCGCTTCGACCTCGGCGTCGAGCATCACGTTCCCTCCCCCGGGACGGAGTCCATAGACGTAGAAGTCGAGTAACCAGAGCATCTGCACCGCGATATTGCCCACCTGGCCGCTGCGCGAGATCCAGCACTCCAAGGCGTAGCGCCCCGGCAGCAACGGGTTCTCGAGCTGGGCGGCAACCCGAATCCGTTCGCCCTCAGCCACACGCCGTGGCCCTTCGCCGCCACCCTCGAGCCCGGCCGTGAAGGTGAACACCCACCGCCCCTCCATGTTCAGGCAGTGGAAATTGAAAATCGGATCGATCAGCTCCTGGCGCGCCTGCGCCAGCAGCTTCAGATGGAGGCGCCGATCCTGTTCCACGTTGTCAACGCGCCGGCCGGAATCGTCCTCCAGCCATACGTCCTCGAGTCGCACGTTGACATCAGGAACGTCGACCGCTTTGCCGCCATTTTGGCCTGTGGTGGCCCCGCCGAAGTTGAGTCGGTAGTAGCGAAGTGCAGCTTCTTCTGGTTCGCCGAGGTATTTCTGTTCGCCGTCGTGGATCAGCATCGCCCGGTCGCAGAAGGCTTGGACGGTGGCCATGTCGTGGGTCACCAGCACGAGTGTTTTGCCGGCGTTTTTCTTCTCCCGGAACACGTCCGTGCATTTCTGGGCGAACGCGGCGTCGCCGACGGCCAGCACCTCGTCGACGAGCATCACGTCGGCGTCGGCTTCGACCATCACCGCGAACGCCAGCCTGACCATCATTCCCGAGCTGTAGTTCTTGAGCTTGAGATCCACGAATTCGTGCAGCTCGGCGAAGTCCAGCACCGAATCCAGCCGGTGCTTGGCGCCGCGGCGTCCCAGTCCCATCATCACCCCATTGAGCTCCACGTTCTCGCGCGCGGTCAGCTCCGGGTTGAACCCCACCCCCAGCTCGATGAACGGCGCCAGGCGCCCCGCCATCCGGATCCGCCCCCGATCCGCCCGGTAGATGCTGGCCAGCACCTTCAACAAAGTGCTCTTACCCGACCCGTTGCGCCCCACAATCCCAAAGAACTCGCCACGGTGAACATCAAACGAGATCCCCCTCAACGCCCGCAACTGACGACCCTCCACCCGCCGCAACGGATGCACAACACGCTCCTTGATGGTGTCGACCTTCTGGTCGGGGATGGTGAATGTCTTCTCGAGGTCTCGCACCTCGATCAGCACCGGCGCACGCTCGATGCGGGCTCGGCGCGCCACGCGATAAGAGTCCACTCTCGCGTGGGTCATCATCGAAGCCGGACCGCGCGGATCACGTCGAGGCGCTTCGCCGTAAGTCAGATCGGGCTGTGCGGACGCGCCTGATCCAGGCTCGGGTGCCCGCAAAGGGCGAGCCGGTGACTTGGTCCAGTGTCCCCTCCAGCGCGCCCAGCCGGTCCTGAGCCCGTCTCAGCTCATCGCCCAGCTGGAGCTCGCGGTCGGTCGGAATGCGAGGCGGCGGCTTGGCCGGTGCGGTCGCCGCCGCCGCGATCGATTGGAGCTTGTGTGAATCGATTGCGTCTAGCTGACCGGGTTCGCTCTCGCGCCGCCATCGCCCGCCATTCCAATCGATCTGGTGGATCGGCTCTCTGACGCCATGCTCGAGACGAAAGTCCTCCACGGCCCGACGGCACTCGGGCAGCCAGGGATGAAAGTAGTCGTCCAGAACCACATAGCCGCCGCACGCGACGCCGGGATACAGCGCTTCGAGCGCAGCTTTGGTAGCCGAATAGGTGTCTGCATCGACCCGAACCAGCGACCAGCGGCGATCGCGGAGATGCCGGAGCGTTTGCTCGAAGAAGCCGGGGACGAACTTGACGCCGGTGCTGAGCCCGAAACGCGCAAAGTAGCTCTGAACCGTCCCCAATCCAGGGGCGAAGAAGTCGGTGCCCCCCAATTGCGTCTCCAGCCTCTGATCGGCGGCGGCATCATGCTCCCCGGCCGGAGGAAATCCCTCGAACGAGTCCGCGAGCCAAAGCGTGCGGTCGGCTGCGCCGAGGCTATCCAGCGTGGCGCGGATCAGGATCGATGCGCCGCCCCGCCAGGTCCCGGCCTCGATCAGGTCGCCCTCGATCTCATCCCGGACCACCGAGGCCACGCACTGCTGGAGGTCGCCGAGGCGCCGCAGGCCGATCATGCTCAAACCGTTGAGGGTCCAGTCCTTACCCTCGACGCGGCCCAGAAGTTGATCGTCGCCGGTCAGCTGACGACTGAACCAGCGCTTATCGTCGGTCCACCTAACCTCGCTCGTGCTCGCCCCCACGAGATCGCACAGACAGAGCTTGAGCAGGTCCAGATACGCAGTTCGTAGTGCGTCTGCGTCCGGCCGGGGACCGGCCGCAGTGAGCGTCCGATTTAACGTGTCGGGTGTCTGGCCGGTTGCCATCGACGGGGGCGGGTGATCCTGATGGGGCAATCCACCAGCTGCATTCTGCCGTGGATCCAGGCGCGGGCTACAGCGCGGCCCCGGAGAAGCCCCTAACCCCGCGCTCCCCTAACTTAGGGCGGCGTGTCCACGTACCTGGAGCCCGGCTGGATCGACCGCTTCGCCGAGCTGTGGGAGCAGCTCGGCCCGGAGACGAAAAGCGCGATCATCGACTTGCTCCCGTCGGAATGGTCGTTAGAGGGCAAGCGCGTGATGGACTTCGGCTGCGGCGCCGGGAGGACCTTGAAGCACTTCATGGCCGAGGCGGAGCACGCCGAGCTGTGGGGCGTCGACATCGACGGGGCCAGCGTCGAGCTCCTGCGGGAGACCGCCTGCCCGCCACTGCACGTGATGCGATCGCAGTACATGCCGCCGCTGGCGCTGGATAGCGCGAGCTTCGACTTGATCTGGTCCATCTCGGTGTTCACGCATCTCACCGACAACGCGCTGCCCTGGCTGATCGAGCTCCATCGTCTGCTCAAACCGGGCGGGCTGCTGATCGCCACCTACATGGGCCGCTGGGTGTCCGAGCTGCTGGCAGGGGAGCCGTGGGAAGAGGACCGGATCGGGATGAACGTGCTCCGGCACGACCATCCCGCCAGCGACGGGGCGCCGCTGGTGCTGATCTCCGACTGGTGGGTTCGCGAGCACTGGGGCCGCGGGTTCGAGGTACTGAAGATCGCCCCACAGATACACAATCAGAGCTGGGCCGTGATGCGAAAGCGCGACGTCCCGCTGACCGTCGAATCGCTCGCGCGGCCGGGCGACGATCCACGCGAGTACGAGGCGCTGCGCCACAACGTCACGCAGCTTCAGCGCGAGCTGGAGCAGGTCCGCGAACGCGATGAACGTCGGCTGGACGATGCATTGAGCGTCGCGCGCGACGACGCTGCCTCGGAACTGGTGAGGATTCGTGAGTACTACGAGCGGTCGCTGAGCTGGGCGCTGACGCGGCCGCTTCGGGCGGCGGGGCGGGTGCTCCGGTCGCTGAGGGCTGAGGTCCGGGCTAGGCGCTAGCCAAGCCGTCGTCCGAGCACGGACTTGGCCGACATCTCCGGTCTCTCGCCGCGGTCCCTCCGGACGCCCTGTCGCATGGCCTTGATCCTGCGCAGCGGCGCCGTGAGCCGCCAGCTGAGGCTGTCGGTCATCTCGGCCATGATCCGTTCGTGCTGGCTGGCCCGCGCTGCCTGCCGCATCCGCGTGGAGATCGCGACCGCGCGCGTGACCGCGGCCTCCGCCTCCGCCCGCCGAGCGCGGTAGCGCCAATCGCCGCCGGCGAAGCCAACGCCGGGCATCTTGCCGTCCCACTTCTCCGACACCGCCACGTGCGCCGCAGACCAGTGCTCGAGATCGCTGGCGAGGTTCAGCGAGTGGTTGTGAACCACCTTGAAGTCCGCCGTGACCACCTTTCGGCCAGCGGCCCGCACCTGAAGGCAAAGGTCGAAGTCGTATCCATGAAGCGCCTGCCCGAGCGATTCATCGAAACGGATGTTGTGGACAACCCACGGTGAGAGCCCGAGCACGAACCCGTCGACGGTCTCCACCTCACCGAGCCGAGCGTACGGAGCGCTGGCGTTCTCGTCCCAGGTGACGGACGGGAAGTCGCCGCCGCCGAGCTCTCTGTAGCGGTGGATGAACGAGGCCCAGGTAACCGAGCCCTCCCACCAGGCGATGGTGCGGGCCCCGAGCGATCCCACGCAGCCCACCACGCCGACCTCGGGATTGCCCAGCGCCGCTCTGAGCCTGTGGCAGAAGCGCGGGTCGACGATCTCCGCGTCCTGGTGCAGGAGGACGAGCGCCTCGAGCCCCTCGATCGAAGCGGCCCTGTCCATGATCGCGTTGTAGTTGCGGTAGATGGAGCCCGCTGCGGAATGCGCCAGGACCAGCGAGTCGGGTTCCTTGGCCAGCTCGATCCCCGGTTCGGCGTATCGCGTGTAGTCCTCTCGCGAGGTCACAGCAGATCCGAAGACGATCATCGCGCGAGTGTAATTCGGCCTCACGGGGTCAGCCTGGCGGCGCAGGGCGGCGGGTATCATCGCCCGCCCGGTGATCGCGTTCGGCTGCTCCATCATCGCGCCCGACGTCTATGAGCGGTGCGCCAAGGCCGGCTTCGACCGCGTTGTCGAGCCGGGATCGGTGGTCTACGCCCACGCTGCCTCGGGTTCGGTTGCGCGCGGCTACAACCTGCTGTTCGACACCGCCGCCAAACTGCCCGAGCTCGAGGCGCTGGTAATCGTTCACGAGGACGCGGAGATCGTCGATCCCGATCTCTGCCCCAAGCTCCGTGCGCTGTTCGCGGCCCCGGACATCGGCGTGGTGGGCTGCATCGGCGCCAGAGGCGTCGGCGACATCGCATGGTGGGACGGGGTCGTCACGCGGAGCTCGGCGAGGACCCGCTACGGCGAGCTCGGCGGGGGCGAGCTCCGCCTCGAAGCCGGCGCCCCGGCATCACCGGGCGAGGTGGACACGGTCTACGGGGTGCTGATGGGCTTCTCGCCGTGGGCGGTCCGCAATCTGCGCTTCGACGAATCGATTGGGCTGCTGCACGGCTACGACTTCGACATCTGCAGAAAGGCACGACGGGCCGGGAAGAAGGTGGTTGCCGCTGAGCTGGCGGTTACCCATCACCATTCGCTCGACCTGATCGAGGACATCGAGATCTGGGTCGCGGCGCACATGCGCGCCGCGGAGCTGTGGGACGAGTCCGGGCCGGAGGATGCGGACGATCCCCTGTGGAAGGAGCGAGCCCGCTGGGCCGAGGCCAGAGCCGCTGCCGCACGCCTGCTCGCGGCCACGGAGCTACTGCGTCTGGACGCCAGCGCCAAGGAATGTCAGCGCCAGCAGGAGGAGATCGAAGGCAGCCGCAGCTGGCGGCTAACGGCGTCGCTCAGGCGCGGGAACGCTCTCAGGCGATCCGTCGGCCAGCGTCTTGAGAATCTCCGCGCGTGAGACGGCCACGTCGGCGGGTGCGATTCCGGCCCGTTTCCTTAGTCGCGACAGACGGTCGGCGATGGTGAAAGCGCTCGAGCGCAACATCCGCCGCAGGAGCTCCTCCTGGCGGCGAAGCGACTCGAGCGCGGCCGCCGCCTCAGCCATCTGCTGGTGAACGGCGGCGAGATGAAACGTGCGGTTCGCCTCGAGCCGCTCGATGATCGGGTGGCGGTCGAGCGGACCGAGGAGCTGGGCAAGTTGCTCCGAGTACGGGGCGTCCCGCGACCAGACGACGGCTAGGCCGAAAAACGCGGGCAGGATCGCCAGGCTCAAGGCCGTGTGCTCGCCGACGAAGTCCTCGACGGCGGTGAGCACGCCGTTGCGGGGGCCGCCTGGTTTGACCGCCGGAAACTTGTAGGGCAGACCGCCCCGCTGGGGCTCGGCGATCCCCGGGAACAACCCACCGCCCTCGACCGTCGGCTGGCGGAAGTCCTCGGGGATCTGCTCGGGAGCGAAGTAGTCGTCGCGTCGGCCGTGCGGCCAGCCCACGTCGTGGAGCAGCAGCAGGGGGAGCACGTCCTGCCCCGCGCCCGCCGCGATCAGACGAAGCTCCTCGGAAACCGTGTAGTAGTTGTGGTCGCCGTCGATGACATATGCATCCGCGCGTGGCAGTTGCCGGAGCGCCTGGTGGCTGGTCTCCTGCACCAGCTGCAGGTCGGGACGCTCGTCCGCCAGCGCCACCAGCTCGTCCTGCGGCGACGGATCCACCGCCCACAGTCGAGCTCCTGAGGGCTCTGCCCACTTCAGCAGGAACGTGCTGACGTCGCCGGCGTAGGCGCCGATCTCAATGACCGAGCGGGGGCTGGCAATGTCAAGGCAGGCGGTGAGGAGCTCCCCATTGTTGATGAGCGACGCCCCCCACTGCCCGGGGTCGCTGCCGAAGGCGCACTCGGGGTGCAGGGTCCAGGGAAGCTCGCCTCGCTCCAGGGCACGCACCGCGGTTTCGGTGCCGAGGTTCAACCAGACCCTTTCCATGGAGCGCCGGGAGTGTAACGGCGCTAGCGTTGCTGCGCCTTGGTCACCGTGGAGAGCGAATCGCTCGGCTCATCGGGGCAATCCGGGCGCGGTCTCAACGTCCGGCTTGACTCGCCGCTGCCGCGTGAGCTCGAGGTGGGAGGCGGCACGGCGCTGTTCGTCTGCGGCACCTGCTTTCACCGCGAGCGTCGCGTTCGCGCGCTCAGCTTCGTGCTCGACGGCCGCCAACAGCCCGTCGAGGCCCTGGGAATGCCGCGGCTCGATGACTTCCAGGCGCTGCATCCCGAGCTTGACGTATTCGCCACAGACGGGCTGGAGATCGATCCGGCATCCCCTGAGGACCCGAACCTGCTCGGTTATCGCAGCGGCTTCTGGGGGACCGTCGAGCTCGAACGGCGCCCCCGCGGGCCGTTCGAGCTGCTGCTGCGCGCGGAGCTCGAAGACGGGCGCGTGGCTACGGCCTCCCTGGGGACGATCACAGTCACGCAAGCCCTGCCAGCTCCGCTGCCCGATCCTGTCCCGGCGGGCTCCGGGCCACTGGTGGCCATCTGCATGGCCACCTACAACCCGCCGATCGATCTGTTCCGGCGCCAGATCGATTCGATCAGGGAGCAGACCCACGGCAACTGGATCTGCATCGTCAGCGACGACGGCTCGAGCCCGAGGCGCTTCGAGGCGATCGAGCGCGAGCTATCCGGCGACCCCCGGTTTGTCCTGTCCCGGTCTCCCCGGCGGCTCGGCTTCTACCGCAATTTCGAACGCGCGCTGGCGCTGGTTCCCAAGGGCGCGGAGTTCGTCGCGTTGAGTGACCAGGACGACAGCTGGTATCCCGACAAGCTCGCCGTGCTGCTCGAAGCCGTCAGGGACGCCCAGCTCGCGTACAGCGACGTGCGGGTGATCGATGAGGACGGCGCCCTGATCTCGGACACGTACTGGAGCAAGCGACGGAACAACTACAGCGACCTGCTCTCGGTGTTGGTCGCCAACTGCGTGACCGGCGCGGCGTCGCTGTTCAGGCGCCGGCTTCTGGAGCGCGCGCTCCCTTTCCCGCCGGCGCAGTTCGGCCACTTCCACGACCACTGGCTGGCGCTGGTGGCGCTTTCCCTCGGCGAGATCACGTTTGTCGATCGTCCGCTGTACGACTATGTGCAGCACGGCGATGCCGTCCTGGGCCACGACGCGGCGAACAGGATGATCGCCTTCGGGGAGAGGCTCGGGCATCTGCGCAAGGACCCCCGTGAGCGCGTGCGGCTCTGGCGGTTTCACTACTTCGTCGACGTCTCGCGCCTGACGCAGCTGGCGACGATCCTGCAGATGCGCTGCGGGACGCAAATGGCAGGCGCCAAGCGGCGCTCGCTGCGGCGTTTCCTGCGGGCCGCACGCTCACCAACCGCGCTACTGAATCTGTGGCGACGGGGCCTGCGAGAGCTGCTGGGGACGCCCGAGACACTCGGCGGGGAATGGATGCTGGCCTACGCCTTCACCTGGCGGCGCCTGCTGGCCCTAACCGTCCGCGAGCGCCCTACGCGGCGCTTGCGCCTGGACGCCGTCCCGCCTCCTGACCTGTGGATCAATCCCGGCCAGGCGGCACCTGCGGACGGGCGTGCGCGCGGCCTCGCGAAGCGGATCGCGCCGCTGATGCTGGCGTCCACAACGGCCGCCCCGGAGCGCGTCAACATCCTTATCGGCACCGTAGAGCCAGAGCACGTCTCACGGCCGCTGATCGGCAGCCTGAACCTCGCCCATCGGCTGGCGGAGCACGGGCTGCGCAGCCGCATCGTCACAGTCGATCCGGTCCGCCCGTTGCGCGGGAACTGGAAGCGCGCCATCGAGAACCACAGCGGCCTGCCCGGAGTGCTTGGTCGCGTCGAGCTGGCATTTGCGCGCGAGACGCGGGATCTCGAGGTGAGTCCCGCCGACCGGTTCATCGCCACGACGCCCGCCGCGGCGCACATCGCCAGCCGCGCCGCGGAGGAGCTGGACGGCCACCCATTCCTCTACCTGATCGAAGAGTTCGAGCCGCTGATCGCGCCCACGGGCACCGACGCCGCGATTGCCGAGCAGTCCTACGGCTTCCCCCACTACGCGCTGTTCTCGAGCGAGCCACTGTGCGAGCACTTCCGCAACCAGCGGATCGGGGTGTACCGGGCCGGAGGCGAGGAGGACGACCGCCGCTCGAGGTGCTACCAGCGTGCGGTCACGCAGCGCGCGGCCGGCGCGAGCACGAAAGCCGAGCGGAGGCTGCTGTTCCTGGGACGGCCGAATTTGGTTGGCCGGGCGAACACGTTTGAGCTTGGCGTCGCCGGGCTGCAGGAGGCTCTTGGCGAGGCGGCCCTCGCCGGCTGGCAGCTCGATGTCCTCGGTGGCGTCGACGGGGGTACCGAGCTCCGTCTGAGCGGGGCATCAAAGCTCCGTTTCCTAAACGCTGAGGCGGACGATCTGGGAACGTGGCTGCCGCATGGCTACGACCTCGGACTGGTGCTTGACCTGACGCCGTCGATGAGCCTGGAGGCGATTGAGATGGCGGCGGCCGGACTCGTGACGGTGACCAACAGCTACGGGCCGAAGACGGAGGGGTTCGTGAGCGCGATCTCGACGAATCTTGTGCCCTCGCCCGCGACGGTCGCCGGAATCGCCGACGGACTGCGCGTGGCGGCCGCGCGCACCTCGGATCTGGAGGGACGCATATCCGGCGCCGACGTCGCCTGGGCTCGCGACTGGCGCCAGTCGTTCCCGGATCCGCTGATCGATTGGATCTCGGGCGTCCTCGGACGCTGAGGCGATCGCCGTGGAAGCTGCGCCCCAGGCAGGGGACCCGGCATCCGGGCGCTCCGTCACCGTCGTGACCCCGAACTGGAATGGACGGCGTTGGCTCCCTGGCTTCCTGGCCAGCGTCGCCGCCCAGCGGTTCCCACCGGCCCAGACGATCGTCGTCGACAACGGCTCACGCGACGGTTCGGTCGAATATCTGCGCGCCGAGCACCCCGACGTGGAAGTCATCGCCCTCCCGACCAATACCGGGTTCGCCCACGCCGCCAACGTCGGCCTCCGAGCTGCCCGCTGTCCGCTGGTGGCGCTCGTCAACACCGACGTTGAGCTGGCGCCGGACTGGTTGGCCCGAATGACGGCCGCGCTCGTGGTCGACGAGGGCGCCGCGTCGGTGGCGTGCAAGATGCTGGACCTGGCTGACGCCAGCCGCGTGTACGACGCCGGCGACGTGCTCCGTCGCGACGGGGCGTGTGAGCAGCGCGGTCGCTTCGAGCTCGACGATGGCCGCTGGGATGAGCCCGGAGAGGTGTTCGGTCCCTGCGCCGGGGCGGCGCTCTACCGCCGCGAGGCCCTGCTTGCCCTAGGAGGCTTCGACGAACGCTACTTTGCTTACCTGGAGGACGTCGATCTGGCCCTGCGGCTGAGGCTCGCCGGTTGGGGCTGCCGCTACGAGCCGGCTGTGGCGATGCACGCCGGCGAGGGCTCCTCTGGGGAGCTGCCGGGCGGCCATCTGTACCTGGTGGAGCGCAACACGCTGCTGTTGGTGGCCAAGTCGTTCCCGGCGCGCTGGCTGCCGCTCGTTCTGTACCGCCAGCTCGGGTGGGCATGGCACGCCCTCAGGGAGGGCCGGCTGCGCTGGCAGCTGCGCGGCGTCCTGGCGGCACTGCCGCTGATGCCGGCGGTGCTCAGCGAGCGAAGACGACTCCGGCGCCGAGCGGCCGTGCGGATTGAGGAAGCCGTGCCCTCGCGCCCGATTCGGGGTCTCAAGTCGCGGCCAGGCTGAGCGCTCAGCCCGTCGGCAGGATCGGCTCGAGCGCGCGCACGCGCTTCAGCGCCTGGAAGAAGAGCTGCCGGTCGGTGCCCGCGCTCTTGGCCAGCCACAGCCAGGCATCGAGGTTCCGCGGCTCGCTGCGCGTGACCGTCCTCAGGATCCGCTGCGCGGTCTGAGCATCGCCGTGCTCGAGCGCCGCCTCGCCACGGAGGATGTTGACCGCTTGGTCCGGATTTAATGCGCGCGCGCCGCGCAGCAGCGCGAGCGCGCGCTCGAATTGGACGTGGGATGTCACGCGTCCCGATGAGATGAGCGAGATGGCCTGGCTTACGTCGTGCGCCTGCCTGATGCCCACCACGAACCAGGCACAGGCCACGATTGCCACGAGGCCGAGGACGATGCGGGCGACGCGCATCGGCGGATGGTAGTCCGGCCCGGGCGCCTAGCCGGCTCGCCGGGATCAGCCGAGCCGGGCCAGGGCGGGGATGAGGCGCGCGGCGTCGATCGTCCCCAGCCCCGTCACGAGGTTGTACCCCTTCCGCGCCGAGTACCCAGCGACGGTTGTGATCTGGGTGCCGTTGCCGGTTCTGAAGCTGACCGTGTTGTTGCCGGAGGTGACGTCGACGATGCCGGCACCGCGCTGGCGCGCCAGCCGGTAGAGGGCGGGATTGATCAGCCCGAGCCGTTGCTTGCCAAAGCGTTTGCGCGCGTATTGGGCGGCGATGGCCACGATGCCCGCGAACTCGGGCGTGGCCTCACTCGTGCCGCCCACCGGGCCCCAGGCGGGCTGGCCGAGGTAGGCGCTGAAGCTCAGCACCGCTCCGCTCAGCGAGGCGCTCATCGAGATGTCCGGCACGCCGCGCTTCGCGCCGACGATTCGGCGCACCGAGTTCTGATAGGCCGGCCTGGCGAACACGCTCGAAACCCCGCCGCTGGTCGACCACGGGACCGGCGGCGGGACGTTGTCATCGGCGCGCTGAAGCGCTGGGTCCCAGGTGTCGTTCCACGCGACGTCGGGCCTGGTACGCACACCCGCCGCGTTGAGACTGAGCTCGGTCCCGCCGACGGCTGTGACCAGCGGATCGGTCGCCGGCCACTGCACGACGCGTCGGGTATAGAGGTTGCCGGCGGGCGTAGGTCCGGTCACACCCTGATCGTTGGTCGCGCCGAGAACGGTGATTCCGGCCCGTTCGGCTTGTACGTAGGTCTTGCGCAGCCGGGAAATCGCATTCGGGCCACGGAAGTTGGGCTCGGGAAGGCTGAAGCTCTGGCTGATCACGTCCCCGAGGTGATGCTTGATCACGTATCGCTCGGCCGCCAGCATGGCCTGAAACCCGCCGCCCGCCTCGGTCTCCGCCACGGGCGTCTCCACCAGCACGATGTCGGCTCCCGGGGCAATCGCGTGCGACCACTCAACATCGAGCGTCGTCTCGCCGGCCTTTGCTCGCATCTCCGCATCGGTTCGGTCGAATGGGGGCACCGGTCCCACCGGTTGCAGCACCCGGAACGCCGGCGGGTCCGGAAGCCCCAGCTGCTGGTCGAACACGTGCAGGTCATTGCCGATAGTGGGGGAGCCGAAGGGGTCGACGATCACGATCGTGCTCCCCTTGCCGTTGAAGCCCTTCGCGTACAGCGCACGGAGGTTGTACGCCCGCTGGAGCTGTCGCGGCCAGTAGCACGCCAGGCCGAGGGCCTGCACGCACTGGGCCGAGCTCGGCGGCGCGGGCGTGGCGGAAGTCGTCACCTGTGCCGCAGCCGAAGTGCCGACGGCGCTGATCAGAGCGAGTACGACAACGACAGAGCCAGCGATCGCTGCGACGAGAATCCTGCTCCTACTCTCCATTGGCGCCTCCGGGTGAAGTGACGAGTTCGCTCCCCCGGAGGATCCTAACCTCGGCGACGCGGGGGGCGACCTGCTCAATTCGCCAGATCGTTGCCGCGCGAGCGGCGAGAGGGCGTTTGAACAGGCTCAGCATGCTCATTTGCCCATTCCTCGCCTGAGGAACGCCGAATGTCACGTCGAGCAGGTCGCGAGCCGCGGCGCGCCAGGTCGCGGCTCGGCGCGAGGTGGCCCGGCGGTCACGCGCCACAGCCGTTGCCTACGTCAGCAGGCGCACGATCGCGGCGATCCCGACGACCACGATCACCGCACGCAGCGCCGGGTCGGGCAGCCGCCGACCGCCCACCGCGCCGACCACCCCGCCGATGATCGAGCCCACCGCGATCAGCAGCGCCGGCAGCCACGCCACGTGCGCCGCGAACACGAACACCACCCCGGCGACGAGGTTGACCAGTCCTGCCAGCACCACCTTCAGCGCGTTCAGACGCTGGAGGTCGTCCTGGACCGCAAGCCCGAGAATGGCCAGCAGCAAGATGCCCTGGGCGGCGCCGAAGTAGCCGCCGTACACGCCGCTTGCCAGCACCCCGAGCGTGGCCGCCGGCCCTGCGCGCTCGTGCGCGGGCGGACGGCGCGTTGCCAGCAGCCGGGCGATCCGCTTCTGCAAAAGGATCAGTAGCAGGGCGATGACGATGAACGCGGGCACGATCGCCTTGAACGCCGAGGCGGGCAGCGTCAGCAACAGCGTGGCGCCCACAGCCGCGCCGATGAGCGACGCCACCAGCAGAGGCAAGGCCCGGCGCCCTTGGCCCGCCAGCTCCTTGCGGTAGCCGAGCGCGCCGGACGCCGATCCCGGAACCAGGCCGACGGTGTTGGAGACATTGGCCGTGACGGGGGCGTAGC